>NZ_PPTH01000015.1 GCF_002954225.1 Arthrobacter ruber | reverse complement strand
GCGACCGAAGAACTCGAATCTTCATCAAGGGGGGATTGTCACCCACACCGGGGCAACTCCATAACTATACGAGCACCCCACCACGAGAACCAAATCGGCTCGGGGCCCTTCCCCACAGGGCGGTGTGGGGCATGGACGACGGGAGCCGACACACCCGCTCGGGGGTGTGCCGGCTCCCGTCGTCGCCGGGCAGGAGGTCCTCAGCCGACGTCGACCATCGCGAGGTTGCGCTTGCCACGGCGGATCAGGAGGTAGCGGCCGTGGAGCAGATCATCGACGGCGACGGCGTGGTCCGCGTCGGCGATCTTCGCGTTGTTGACGTAGGCCCCGCCCTCCGCGACCGTCCGGCGCGCTGCGGAGTTGCTGGCGGACAGGCCCGATGCGACCAGCAGGTCGACGATCCCCAGCCCGTCCCTCGGAACCGCGACCGACGACAGTTCCGCCGTCGCTGCCTGGAGGGTCGGGAGGTCGAGTGCTCCGAGGTCGCCCTGACCGAAGAGGGCGGCCGACGCGGCGATGACCTTCTCGGTCGCGTCGACCCCGTGCACGAGGGAGGTGACGTCGTAGGCCAGTGCGCGCTGCGCCGCCCGCTCGTGGGGCCGTTCCGCCGTCGCGCGCTCGAGCTCCTCGATCTCCTCCCGGCTACGGAAGGTGAAGATGCGCAGGCGCTCGGCGACATCGGCGTCCGAGGTGTTCAGCCAGAACTGGAACATGGCGTACGGGCTCGTCATCGCGGCGTCGAGCCAGATCGCGTTGCCCTCGCTCTTGCCGAACTTCGTGCCGTCCGAGTTCGTGATCAGTGGCGTACCGATCGCATGGACCCCTGTGCCCTCGACCTTGCGCACCAGGTCCGTGCCGCTGGTGAGGTTCCCCCACTGGTCCGAGCCGCCGGTCTGCAGGACACAGCCGTAGTCACGGAACAACTGCAGGTAGTCCATGCCCTGCAGGATCTGGTAGCTGAACTCGGTGTAGCTGATGCCCTCGTCGGAGTTCAGGCGCTTGGCGACGGTCTCCTTCTTGACCATGGTGCCCACGCGGAAGTACTTGCCGACATCGCGCAGGAAGTCGATGACACTCATCGGACCGGTCCAGTCGAGGTTGTTCACCATTCGGGCGGCGCCGTCCCCTTCGAAGTCGAGGAACCTCTGCACCTGCCCCTGGAGGGACGCCACCCATTCGGCGACGGTCTCCTTGGTGTTCATGGTGCGCTCGGCCGTCGGCCGCGGATCGCCGACGAGACCGGTGGATCCGCCCACCAGCCCCAGGGGCCGGTGCCCGGCGAGCTGCAGCCGGCGCATCAGGAGGAGCTGGACGAGGTTGCCCAGGTGCAGGCTGGGCGCCGTCGGGTCGAACCCGCAGTAGAACGTGATCGGAGCACCCGCCAGCAGCTCCCTCAGCTCACCCTCATCGGTGGACACGTGGATCAGCCCACGCCACACCAGCTCGTCATAGACGTTGCCGAACGAGGGATCGTTGCGCTGGCCTCGGAGGCCACTGACCGGGGTATCTGTTTGCTGGGACACCCCTCCAAATTATCAGTCGGCGATACCCGCAGGAATCCGGCCCGTCGAGATGACGCGGAGCCGCTGGGTGGGGCGCGTCATGGCGACGTAGAGATCACCGACGCGCGCCGTCGCGGAATCGAGCATCTCGTGCGGTTCGAGGATGACGACGCCGTCGAACTCCAGTCCCTTCGACTCCCGGGGTCCGATCACCACGATGTCCTGGCCCGGACCGCCCGCACCGGAGCCCACGCGGCTGCCGTACACGGGAACCAGTGCCGCGCGGACCTCCGGCACGAGGTGCTCGGGGGCGATGACGGCGAGCAGGCCGCCGTCGATCGCCGCGAGCTCCTCGGGCATCGCGCGCACGAGGGACGGTACGAGCTCCCGGACGGTATCGAGGACGGGCGGGAAGCGGCCCTCGCGCACGGCCTTGGGCGCGGAGACGACGAGCCCTGCGGCGTTCGCCATGCGCACCGCGGCCTCGGCGATCTGCGAGGGCGTGCGGTAGTTGACCGTCAGCTCCTCCAGCTGCCAGCGCTCACCCACGAACGGCTCGAGCGCCTGCTGCCAGGACCTCGAGCCGGCCGCGGAGCTCGTCTGCGCGATGTCGCCCACGATGGTGAACGACTTCACGGGACAGCGTCGCATCAGCAGGCGCCACTGCATCGCCGAGAGCTCCTGCGCCTCGTCGACGACGATGTGCCCGTACGCCCACGTGCGGTCGCCGGACGCGCGCTCGGCCGCGGACAGGCGGGTGGTGGACACCGCGTTGTGCTGGGCGAGCTCCTCGGCCGTGAGGACACCGTTCACGCCCGCGTCCTCCAGCGAGGCGTTGACGTTCTCGAGGGCCCGCTCGGCATTGGCGAGGTCCCGCTTCTGCTCCTGTTCGCGCGCGGAGCTGTCCCTGCCGGCCGACGCGTCGAGCTCACCGAGCAGTTCGGCGGCCTCGTCCAGCAGGGGCACGTCCGCCTCGGTCCACGGAGCATCGGCGGGCCGGGCGAGCACGGCGAGTTCGTCATCGGTCAGATCGGGGGCCGCCGCCCGCAGCAGCTCGGGCCGCGCGAACAGTTCCGAGACGAGCTTCTGGGGCGTGAGGGGCATCCAGGCGAGGTTCAGCGCGATCCTCACGTCCCGGGAACTGCGGACGTCCTCGGCGAGGTAGGACCGGTCGGCGTTGTTGCCTCCGCCCGATGATTCCTCGAGCTTGTCCAGCAGCTGCTCGGTGAGCTCCCGCAGGAGGATCTTGACGAAGGTGACGCGTGCCTCGTTGTGGGGCTTGCCGGTGGCACGGGCGCGCTCACGGGCGCGCGCCACCTGGCGGGGCGCGAGCGTCAACAGGGTTCCCTCGACATTGAGCCGCTTGTTCTCGGCGGGTACCCGCTCCCGGTTGGCGACGGCGTTCCGGATGACCTGCGCCATCTCCAGCCGGCCCTTGAGTGCTGCGGCCTCCTCGCTGGTCTCCTGCACCGTGGACACACCGGGCATCAGCGTGCCGATGCCGGCCATGACCACGCCGGTCTCCCCGAGGGACGGCAGCACGCGCTCGATGTACTTCATGAAGGCGTCGGTCGGCCCGACCAGCAGCACGCCGGCGGACTTCAGCCGCTCCCGGTGGGTGTAGAGCAGGTAGGCGGCACGGTGGAGGGCCACGGCCGTCTTGCCGGTGCCCGGTCCGCCCTGGACCACGGTGACCCCGGGGAGCGGGGCGCGGATGATGCGGTCCTGCTCGGCCTGGATGGTGCCGACGATGTCCGACATCTGGCCGGTACGCCGTGTGTTCAGGGCGGCGAGCAGGGCGCCCTCGCCCTGCAGGGAGTCGTCGTCGCCGAGCAGGTCCGCGTCGAGGACGTCGTCCTCGATGGCGACGACGTCGCGCCGGGACAGGATGAGGTGGCGGCGTCGGCGGACGCCCATGCGTTCGAAGGCCGTGGCCTGGTAGAACGTGCCCGCCTCGGGGGCGCGCCAGTCCACCATGAGCTGCCGGAGGTCGTCGTCGGAGAGTCCGATGCGGCCGATGTACCGCTCGTCGCCGCTGTCGAGGTCCAGGCGCCCGAAGACGAGCCGGTCGTCGACGGCGTTCAGCTGGGCCAGACGGTCCTCGTACATCGTGGCGAAGGCATCCCGCTCGGAGCGGTTCTGATGCGACCCGGCCGCCTGCGTGCGCCGGACCTCGGCGAGCTGCTGGACCTTCTCGGCACGGAGTTCGTCGAGACGGCGGTACAGGCCGTCGACGTAGCGGCGCTCGTGGTCCAGCTCCGCCTTGGCGTGGGACGTCTCGTGCATCGGACACTACCTTCCTTCAAAGACGGACCGTCAATTCTAGCGCGCCGCGGATCACACGGTCTTCAGTGTGTGGACCCTCCGGCCCGCCAGGCTCGTCCGGCCTTCCAGACCGCCGAGCTCGAGCACCACCCCGGCGCCGACGACGACGGCTCCCGCCTTTTCGAGCAACGCGCATGCCGCGACGAGCGTTCCACCCGTGGCGAGGACGTCGTCGAGCACCAGGACCCGCGCGCCCTCGGGCAGGTCGGCCTGGTGGATCTCGAGCGTCGCCTGCCCGTACTCGAGGTCGTAGGACTCGCTGTAGACGGCGCGGGGCAGCTTGCCCGCCTTACGCACGGTGACGACGCCGGTACCGGTCGCGTAGGCGACGGCGGCGGCGAGGAGGAAGCCGCGGGCCTCGACGCCGGCCACGGCGTCGAACGATCCGGCGAAGGGTTCGGAGACGGCGTCGACGACGGCCCGGAAGGCCTCGGCGTCGGAGAAGACGGGGGTGAGGTCACGGAACATGATGCCCGGGGACGGGAAGTCGGGGACGACGGCGCACAGCCGGTCGATGGCGTCCGTGGCGCGCGCCGCGAGCCGGGATGGTCCTGCTGCTGTGGCCGGGGTACCGCCGGCGTCCGCTCCGCTGATTGTCACGCATCAACACTACGGGCTGCGGGGGGCTTGCCGGGACGGTAGCGCGAGACCGTCGGATCCCCCGGCAGCCAGAAGCGCCACGGGTACTCCGCTGTCCCGCCGACACCGCTCACACCGACGCGCGGCCCGCGGCCGATCACCGCCGGCGCAGCATCCGGCAGCACGAGGCGGAAGGGCTCCCCGAGGACGTCGGCGCCGTCGCACCGACGGTCGAGACCCAGCGCCTGCGCGAGCCGCGCCGGCCCCCGGGCGAGGTCCAGTTCCGACGCGGGATGGTTGCGCCGAGCACTGGCGATCGCCGTGCCCCCGACGATCTCCCCCGCGCGCAGCAGCACACCCGTGGCCCACCCGTCGGTCCCGCACACGATGTTGGCGCAGTAGTGCATGCCGTAGGTGAAGTAGACGTAGAGGTGACCCGCCGGGCCGAACATGGTCGCGTTCCGCGCGGTCCTCCCACGGAACGCATGCGAGCCGGGGTCGTCGGGGCCGAGGTACGCCTCCACCTCGGAGATGCGTACGGTGACCTCGCCGTCGTCGTCCCTGTGGCTCAGGTGGGCTCCGAGGAGCCGGGGTGCGACGTCGAGGGCACTGCCGCCCAGCTGGTCCCGCATGTCCCCTGCCGTTACGCTTCGATCCGCCACCCATCGACCGTAGCAAGACCGCCTGGACGACGTCCCGCAGCGATGTCCGAAACCCGCCAGTTGCCGCCCGTGCCGGGTGGAAGGATGGAGCCATGGACTTCTGGCAGCAGTACCGGGCGATCGACGCCCGTGACGTGCGCTTCGACGGTCAGTTCGTCACCGCCGTCTCGAGCACGGGCATCTACTGCCGGCCATCCTGCCCCGCACGCACCCCGAAACCCTCCAATGTCACCTTCTACCGGACGTCGGCCGCCGCGCACGAGGCCGGTTACCGCGCCTGCAAGAGGTGCCTGCCCGAGGCCGTCCCGGGAGACCCGGAGTGGAACCTCCGCAGCGACGCCGCTGCCCGTGCCATGCGGCTCATCGCCGACGGCGAGGTGGACCGGTCGGGGGTGGCCGGCCTCGCGGCCCGGCTCGGCTACTCGACCCGCCACCTCAACCGCATCCTTCGGGACGAACTGGGCGCGGGTGCGCTCGCGCTGGCCCGCGCGCACCGCGCCCAGACGGCCCGGACCCTGCTCACCGCCTCGACCCTGCGGGTCGCGGACGTGGCCTTCGCCGCCGGTTTCGGCAGCGTCCGCCAGTTCAACGACACGGTGCAGCAGGTCTTCGACCTCACGCCGAGGCAGCTGCGGGACGCGTCGCGACAGCAGCGCGACGGCGTCGCCGACGGGTCCCCCGGCGGCCCCCTCCGGATCTCCCTGTTCCTGCCCACGCGGCTGCCCTACGACAACGGCATCTTCGGCTTCCTCGCGGCGCGGGCGGTCGACGGGGTCGAACGGGCGACACCCGCCGGCTACGAGCGGCTCGTGGACCTGCCCGCCGGTCCGGCCTGGTTCAGGGCGGGCATCGCCGAGTCGCGCGGCACGGGGCAGGGCGCCCTGCCCGTGACGGTCTCGGTCGCAGGACTCGCCGACCTCCCGGCGCTGCTGAGCCGCATCCGGCGGCTGTTCGATCTCGACGCCGATCCGGTGGCCATCGATGCCTCCCTGGCGCGGAACGCGTTCCTCGCCAGGGCGGCCACCGCCGTGCCCGGCATGCGGCTCCCCGGCTCGGTCGACCCCGCCGAGACGCTCGTCCGGGCGATCGCCGGTCAGCAGGTGACCGTCGCCGCCGCGACCAGGGCGCTGGGAACCCTCGCGCAGGCCGGCCCGGCGATCGATGCTCCTGGCACCGGCCTCTCCAGGATGTTCCCGGCCGTAGCGCATCTCGCGGACGCGCCCGGGCCGCTGCTGCCCGGACCGCGACGGCGCGACGACGCCCTGCGGGAGGCTGCACGGCAGCTGGCCTCCGGCACCCTCGAGATCGGCGTGGGCTCCAGCCCCGAGGCGTTGCGGGGCGACCTGCTGCGGCTTCCCGGAGTGGGTCCGTGGACGGCGGACTACGTCACCATGCGCGTCCTCGGCCACCCCGACGTCCATCTGCCCACCGATGCCGCCGTCCGCAGCGGCTGGCGATACCTCGTGACACGCGGTGCCGGCCCGCCGGGCGCCCGCGGCGGACCGCCGGGCGCTTCGCTCGACGAGGCGGTGGCCGCCGTCCGTCCCTGGCGCTCGTACGCGACCCTGCACCTCTGGAGGGGCGCTGCACCGGGCGCCCGCCGGCGAACCGGCGAGGAACTGCCTGACATCGTCGCCTGACCCGGCACCCCGTACCCTGTGACCATCGAAGGGATCGACCGCCATGACCGCAACACCGACCTCGCCGGCGACGCTGCACGGCGCCACCACCACCACCATCGACACGCCGGACGGGGCCTTCACCGTGATCGAGGCCGAAGGCGCCGTGCTGTCCTCGGGGTGGACGGATTCCGCCTCCGAGCTCACGGGGCAGATCCATCCGAGCATCCGCGGCCACCGCTTCGATCCCGGCGCCTCCTCCCTCCAGCCGATCCTCGATGCCGTGTCCCGCTACTACGACGGCGACTTCGACGCCGTCGCGTCGGTGCGGGTGCAGCAGGCCTCGGGCCCCTTCCGGGTGCACGCGTGGGAGGTCCTGCGCACGGTGCAACCGGGTGCGCCCGTCACCTATCGCCAGTACGCCGAGCGGGCAGGCAATCCCGCCGCGGTCCGTGCCGCCGCCGCTGCGTGCGCCAGGAACGCCGCCGCCCTCTTCGTCCCCTGCCACAGGATCATCAGGACGGACGGCAAGCTCGGCGGGTTCCGCTGGGGACTGTCCGTCAAGCAGCGGCTGCTCGACCGCGAAGCGGGCCGCCCGGTCAGCCCCTGACCCTTCCGTCCAGGGACGGCCGGGCCTGACCTCAGGCGTGGGCGACGAGCCGCTGGCGGGCAGCCATGTCGCGGTAGAGGTCGTTGCTGCCCAGGAGCTCCTCGTGCGTGCCGATCGCCGCGACCCGGCCGCGGTCGAGAACCACGATCTGGTCGAAGTCGGCGATCGTCGAGAGGCGGTGGGCGACGACCACCACCGTGCGATCACGCGAGGCCTCCCCCAGCGTCTGCTGGAGGAGCTGCTCGGTCCGGGAGTCGACGGCCGACGTCGGCTCGTCCATCAGGAGCAGCGGACGATCGGCGAGGATCACGCGCGCCCAGGCCAGGCGCTGCCGCTGGCCACCGGAGAGCCGGATACCGTCCTCACCTAGGTTGAGGTCCAGGCCGTCGTCCGAGCGTTCCCCGAGGTCGTCGAGTCCGACGGCGGCGAGCACCCGCCGGAGCTGGTCGTCGGTCGCCTCGGGTGCTGCCAGCCGGAGATTGTCCGCGAGGGTCCCGCTGAGCACGGGCGCCTCCTGCTCCACGAGACCGATGCGTGCGCGGATCCCGGACCGCGGCAGCTGCGGCAACGGCGTGCCGTCGAGCGTGATGCTGCCGCCCGTCGGTTCGTAGAACCGCTCGAGCAGGGCCAGCACGGTGGACTTGCCGGCGCCCGACGGCCCGACGAGCGCCGTCCTGCTGCCCGCGGCGACGGTGAAACTGACGCCGTCCAGGACCAGCGGGCTGTCGCCCTCGAACAGGCCCTGGTCCCCTGCCGCATCCGGTGATGCGGTCCGTCCCTGCTGATCGCGCGCCTCGTCGGTGGGCTCGTCGGTCGTGACCGGTGCGGCGCCACGGGGCGCCTCCTCCGCCACGGCGTACCTGAAACTCACGTCCCGGAGTTCGATCGTTCCGCTGGGGACCGCCCGTGCCGCCGTCGGGGACGACGGACCCGACGCGGCGGCCCCGGTGGAGGGGCCGGCCGTGAGGATCTCCGCCTCGTCCGAGCGCTCGGGGTCGAGCCGGGCGATCTCCTGGATGCGGTCCAGCGCCGCGAGCCCGGACTGGATCTGCACGAAGGCGCTCATGGCCTCCCCGATGGGTACGACGAGCAGGAACAGGTACAGGATGAACGCGATGAGGTCACCGAGGAGCAGCTCCCCCGCCGCGACCCTGATGCCACCCACCGTGAGCACCACGATGAAGGCACCCTGGATGCAGATCGTCATGATCGGCTGCACGGCCGCCTGGAGGCGCGCCATGGCGATCCCGGCCCGGTAGGCGCGGGTGGCCTCGACATCGATGACCGCGGCTTCGCGCTGCTCGGCGACGGAGGCCTTGATGGTCCGGATGCCCGACAGTCCCCGTTCGACGGCTGCGGTCATCGAACCCACCGCGTCCTGCACGTCGCGGCTCCGCTTGCGGATGATGCGGCCGAGGAACAGGACGCCGCCCGCACCCAGCAGCACGGCGGACAGCGTGATCCCGAACAGCAACGGATCGATCAGCAGCATCAGGACGACGGCCGCGCAGAACATGAGGACGGAGGACACGATCTCGAACAGGCCGGACGTGATGACGCTGCGCATCAGGGTGGTGTCCGAGCCGACGCGGGAGATGAGATCGCCGACGCGACGCCGGTCGAACTCACGGATCGGCAGGGCCAGCAACTGCCCCACCAGCGACCGCCGGACGCTGAGCACCACGGACTCGGCGGTCCTCTGGAGGAGATAGGCCTGGGCAGCCGCCACCACGGCACCGGCCAGGGTGACGGCGACGAGCAGCCAGACGAACGTCGTGGCCGGCCGGCTCGCCGACACGGCGTTGACCAGCTGCTGGACCATGAGCGGCTGGGCGATCGCGAGTCCCGTGGAGATCAGGGAGACGACGGCGACCAGCACGAGCACGCGGACGTGTCCCCGCAGGTAGGGGAAGAATTCCCTGAGCGTGGCGCGCTGATCGGTGGGCTGCATGCACACACACTGCGCCGGGCACCGCGGCCTGTCAAAGGACTTCGCGGCGGGCGTAGCGGGGTCCTGCATCCTGGTTCGGGGTGGCGTCCAGCGGCCGGCGCCCGGGCGGGGTAGACGATCAGCTGTCCGGTTTCTCCGCCTGCGGGGACGTGGTGTCACCGCTGTCGTGGTTCTCCGTACCCTGCCCGTCGTGGACCCGCTTCAGTGAGATGCCCTCGAGGAAGGCGGGTACGGGAGGGTCCTTCTCCTCGTCGGATGTCATGCACGACATCCTACGGACGGTGGCCTCGTTCCTCGTCCCCGTGGGGTTCTCCGGATCCTCGGGGTGCAGGTCCGTGACCGGCCTACCGCGCGCGATGGATGAGGGTGTGAAGGACGGCCGATCCGGTCGCGGTCCGCTGCGTGGTCGGGCGCCGGGACCTGTCGTAGGCGGCCAGAGCGCGATCCACGTGGTCGTGCGCTTGGAGCTCGCCCACGAGGGACAGCGCGTCGAGGATCGCCTCGTTCGCGCCGCGCCCGAGGTCCGGTGTCATGGCATGGGCGGCATCCCCGATGAGCGCCGTGTTTCCCAGGTGGTACCGCGGCAGCCTCCGCGCCAGGTGCTGGATTGCATGCCGCAGGATGCTTTCCTCATCGATGCGGGCAATCGTGGCGCCCACCGCCCCGTCCCAGTGCCCGAACAGCCTCCGAAGCTCGTCGAGGTGTGGCTGCGGCGACGCCCGCCCGGCAGGCACCACCGTTGCCGTCGCGTACCAGTTCGTCCCCCCGCCCGGCCTGCTACTGATACCGAAGCGGCGTCGCTGGCCCCAGTATTCGGTCAGGCCCGACGTCGTCACGGCCGCCGTCCCGCGCCACACGGTGGTGCCGACTGCTGTTGCGGAGTAGGCAGGACCGAACAAGGCGTGACGCAGGGTGCTGTGGAGACCGTCGGCTCCGACGACCAGGGCGGCCTCCGCCCGCGCACCGGGGAGGTCGCCTCCCGCCAGAGGGCGACCGAGGACGAGTGCGTTCTCCGGCAGCGAGTCGCGGAGCAGGCCGACGAGGTCCGATCGCTCGATCAGCACGGAGCCGGATGGGGCCCGGGAAGGGGAGATGGGCCGAGCTCTGCGCGTACGGAGTTGAAGGCCTGTGAGCGGGACGGCCAGGGCCTCGAGACCGGGGCCGATGCCGAGGGATCCGAGCCCCCGCACTGTCGCCCGGTGCAGCAGGACCGCCGTCCCGGAGGTGCGTACCTCCGGCTCCTGCTCCAGGACCGTCACCGACCATCCCGCACGGTGCAGCCCGAGCGCGGCGGTGAGCCCCGCGATCCCCGCACCCACGACCGTCGCCCTCGCCATGCCGCGACGGTACCACCGACCGGGAGTGTGCCCGGACCCGGCACGCGCTCCGGATCCATGCCTCGGACTCCCCGTCGTCAGCGGTGGCCCTCGCGGCCGGTCGGCGACGACTCGTCGCGTCGGACCGATCGGTGCGCGGCCCCGGAAGGAGCCGCACACCGATCGGTATCAGTCCGTGGCGTACCCCGCGACGCCGTCGAGCTCGGCGCGCAGGGCGGCGAGCTGACGCCTCACGGCGGTCGGGGCGGTGCCGCCCTGCGCGTCGCGGCTGGCCAGGGACCCCTCGACGGTCAGGACCTCGCGGACCGCGGGCGTGAGGTGCGCGGAGATCCCTGCGAACTCCTCGTCCGTCAGGTCCCACAGCTCCACGCCGCGCTGTTCGGCGACGCGGACCGCAGCACCGGAGAGCTCGTGGGCCTCGCGGAACGGGACACCCTGCCGGACGAGCCACTCGGCGATGTCGGTGGCCAGGGCGAATCCCTGGGGTGCCAGCGCCGCCATCCGTCCGGTGTCGAAGACGAGCGTCGCGATCATGCCGGAGACCGCGGGCAGGAGGACCTCGAGGGTGTCGACGGCGTCGAACACCGGCTCCTTGTCCTCCTGGAGATCGCGGTTGTAGGCGAGCGGCAGACCCTTGAGCGTCGCGAGCAGACCCGTCAGGTCCCCGATCAGCCGGCCGGCCTTGCCGCGGGCGAGTTCGGCGACGTCCGGGTTCTTCTTCTGCGGCATGATCGAGGAGCCCGTGGAGAAGGCGTCGTCGAGCGTGACGAAGGAGAACTCCTTCGTGGCCCAGAGGATGATCTCCTCGCTCACGCGGGACAGGTCGACGCCGATCATGGCCGTCACCCAGGCGAACTCCGCGTAGACGTCACGCGAAGCGGTGCCGTCGATCGAGTTGTGGGTCGCGGAGAAGAAACCGAGATCCGCGGCCACCGCCTCGGGGTCGAGGCCCAGCGACGAGCCGGCCAGCGCGCCGGACCCGTAGGGCGAGACACCGGCGCGCCGGTCCCAGTCCTGCAGCCGCTGCACGTCGCGCAGCAGCGCCCAGGCATGGGCCAGCAGGTGGTGGCTGAGCAGGACGGGCTGCGCGTGCTGCAGGTGGGTCCGCCCGGGCATCGGCACCTCGAGGTGTGCCTCCGCCTGGTCGACGAGCGCGCCGATCGTCGCGAGGACGCCGCGGGCGATGATCCTCGCGTGGTCCCGCAGGTACATGCGCCCGAGCGTCGCCACCTGGTCGTTGCGGGAGCGTCCGGCCCTCAGTCTCCCGCCCAGCGCCGGACCGGCGCGCTCGATGAGGCCGCGCTCGAGGGATCCGTGCACGTCCTCGTCGCTCTCCGCGGGCAGGTAGGCCCCCGATCGCACGTCGGCGTCGAGGCGGTCCAGGGCGTCGATCATCCCGGCCAGCTCGGTGTCGTCGAGCAGGCCGGCCCGGCGGAGCACGCGGGCGTGGGCTCGGGAGCCCTCGATGTCGTAGGTGGCCAGCCGCCAGTCGAAGTGTGTGGACTTGCTGAGGGCCGCGAGGGCGTCGGCGGGGCCGCCGGCGAAGCGGCCGCCCCACAGCGAGCCCTCATTCGTCCCCGAACGCTCCCCTACCTCGCTCCGCTCGGCCGGGGACCCCTGCGCACGTGGGCCCACCGAACGCTCCCCTACCTCGCTCCGCTCGGCCGGGGACCCCTGCGCACGTGGGCCCACCGAACGCCCCCCTACTGCTTCGTCGTTCGCTGGGACCATCAGGCGCCCGCCCGCTGGTCCCGGCTCGAGGCCACCTTGGAGGACAGGCCGAAGATCTCGATGAAGCCGCGGGCCATCGACTGGTCGAAGGTGTCGCCGGAGTCGTAGGTGGCGAGGTTGAAGTCGTAGAGCGCGACGTCGGAGCGGCGGCCCGTGACCGTCGCGCGGCCACCGTGGAGGTCCATGCGGATGTCGCCGGTGACGTACTTCTGCGTGTCGTCTACGAAGGTGTCGAGCGAGCGCTTCAGCGGGGAGAACCACTGGCCGTCGTAGACCAGCTCGGTCCAGCGCTGGTCGACGGTCTTCTTGAAGCGGGCCTGCTCGCGCTCGATGGTCACGTTCTCGAGTTCGCGGTGGGCGGCGATGAGGGCCATGGCGCCGGGGGCCTCGTAGATCTCGCGGCTCTTGATGCCCACGAGGCGGTCCTCGACGATGTCGATGCGGCCGATGCCCTGGGCACCCGCGCGGCGGTTGAGCTCCTCGATGGCCTGCAGCGGGGTGACGGCGTGACCGTCGATCGCCACGGGGATGCCCTCCCTGAAGGAGATGGTGACCTCGTCCGCGGCGGGCGGGAACTCGGGCGACGCCGTGTAGTCGTAGACGTCCTTGGTGGGACCGTTCCAGATGTCCTCGAGGAAGCCCGTCTCGACGGCCCGGCCCCACACGTTCTGGTCGATGGAGAACGGGTTCTTCTTCGTGGTCTCGATGGGCAGGCCCTTCTCCTCGGCGAAGGCGATGGCCTTGTCGCGGGTCAGGGCGAGGTCGCGCACCGGGGCGATGCACTTCAGGTCGGGGCCGAGGGTCTGGATGCCCACCTCGAAGCGCACCTGGTCGTTGCCCTTGCCGGTGCAGCCGTGGGACACGGTCGTGGCGCCGAACTCGCGCGCCGCGGCGACGAGGTGCTTGACGATGACGGGGCGCGACAGCGCCGAGACGAGCGGGTACGCGTCCATGTAGAGGGCGTTCGCCTTCAGGGCCGGCATGCAGTACTCGGTGGCGAACTCCTCGCGGGCGTCGGCGACGTACGCCTCGACAGCGCCGCAGCCGAGGGCACGCTGGCGGATGGTCTCGAGCGACTCGCCGCCCTGTCCGACGTCGACGGCCACGGCGATCACCTCGGCTCCGGTGGCTTCGGCGATCCAGCCGATGGCGACGGAGGTGTCGAGTCCGCCCGAGTAGGCGAGGACGATGCGTTCAGTCACGGGAAATGCTCCTTCGATGGTCCGGGCGGGCGCCCGTGGGGTCTGTGGGTGTTCAGGTTTTCATGGCGCGGCCGTCCGGCGCAGGTCGAACACCGCCGCGCAGGCGTCAGGTGGGTTCGGCGGGTCCCTGCGGCTCCTGCGCGAGTCCGAGGAAACGTTCGGCGACGGCGGCACCGCCGTCGGCGTCCCGACTCACGAGCATCACGGTGTCGTCCCCGGCGATGGTCCCGAGGATCGTCGGCATCACCGAGTGGTCGATGGCCAGGGCGAGGAAGTTCGCCGCGCCCGGCGGCGTCCGCAGGATGACGATGTTGCCCGAGGACTCGGCCGTCACGAGCAGCTCGTTGCAGAGCTTCGCGAGGCGGGCGTCGAGGATCTCCTGGGAGACGGCGCTCTGGACGTGACGCCCTCCCCCCTCGACCGGGACCGCGTAGATCAGGGCGCCGTCGGCCCCGCGGACGCGGACGACGCCGAGCTCCACGAGGTCCCGCGAGAGCGTCCCCTGGTTCACCTGCACGCCGTCGGCGGCGAGCAGCGCCGCGAGCTCGACCTGCGAGCGCACCGATCGGGCCGTCAGCAGGTCGGTGATCCGGGCATGACGGGCGGTCTTCGTGGTGGGGCGGGCGGAATCGCGCTGGACGGTCACGACGGTCCTTCGGCCGTGCCCGGCGTTCCCGACGCCGCGACGAGCCAGGTCATGAGTGCCTTCTGGGCGTGGAGCCGGTTCTCCGCCTCGTCCCAGACGATCGACTGGGGCCCGTCGATCACGTCTGCGCTGATCTCGTACCCGCGGTAGGCGGGCAGGCAGTGGAGCACGACGGCGTCGGGCGCGGCGAGGGCCAAGGCCGCGGCGTCGACGGCGTAGGCGCGGAAGAGGTCCTTCCGTGCCGCCTTCTCGTCCTCCTGGCCCATGGACACCCACGTGTCCGTGGCGACGACGTCGGCGCCGGCGAGCGCGGCGGCGGGGTCCGTGGTCACGAGGACCGACCCCCCCGTCTCGGCGGCCCGCTGCTCCGCCGCGGCCACCACCGCGGGGTCGGGGAGGTAGCCGGCGGGACCTGCGATGCGCACGTGCATGCCGGCCGTCGTCCCGGCCAGGAGGTAGGAGTTGGCCATGTTGTTGGCGCTGTCACCCAGATAGGTCATGGTCAGGCCGGCGAGGGTCCCCTTGTGCTCGCGGACGGTGAGGAGGTCCGCCAGCAGCTGGCACGGGTGGTAGTCGTCCGAGAGGGCGTTGATGACCGGGACGCTCGAGGCAGCGGCCATCTCCTCGAGGCCCGCCTGGGCGTAGGTGCGCCAGACGATCGTGGCGACCATGCGCTCCAGCACCTTCGCGGTGTCGGTGATGGACTCCTTGTGCCCGAGCTGGGAGTCGCCGGCCCCGATGATGAGCGGCACCCCGCCGAGGTCGGCGATGCCCGCGGCGAAGGACACCCGGGTGCGGGTGGAGGTCTTGTCGAAGATCACGGCGACGGTCCTGCGACCGGCACCCTCGCCGGCGTAGGGGGCGTGGGAGTAGGGGCTGGCCTTGAGCTCCGCGGCGAGGTCGAGGACCTCGGCCTGCTCGGCGGGTGTCAGGTCCGTGTCGACGAGGAAGTGGCGGGTCATGCTGTTGCCTCCCGGGCGGTCGTCAGGATGGAGGGCAGGGCTTCCAGGAAGGTAGCGGCCTGCCCGGTGGTGAGGATCAGCGGCGGCGCCAGGCGGAGGGTGGCCGGACCGGTCGCATTGATGATGAAGCCTGCGGTGAGTGCCGCCTGGACCGCGGCGGGTGCGTACCCGCCGTCGAGGTCGAACCCGATGAGCAGCCCCTCCCCCCGCACGGCCGTGACGCCCTGCAGCCCGGAGAGGTGCTCCCGCAGGTAGGCGCCGACGTCGGAGACGTGCTGCAGCGCCCCGGTCGTCTCCAGCACGTGGAGCGTGGCGAGTCCTGCCGCCGTCGCCACCGGGTTGCCGCCGAAGGTGGTGCCGTGCTGGCCGGCGGAGATCAGCGTCGAGGCGTCCTCCCCGAAGGTGACGAGCGCACCGACCGGGAACCCGCCCCCGAGTCCCTTGGCGAGGGTCATGGCGTCCGGGAGGACGCCGTCGACCCACTGGTGCGCGAACCAGCGGCCCGTCCGCGCGATCCCCGTCTGCACCTCGTCGAGGATCAGCAGGGCACCGTGCTCGCGGGTGAGCGCGCGGGCGGCGCTGAGGTACTCCGGCGAGAGCGGGCGCACGCCGGCCTCACCCTGGATGGGTTCGAGGACCAGGGCGGCCACCGTCTCGTCCATGGCGGCCCTGAGGGCGTCGACGTCGTCGAAGGGCACGTGCTCGACGCCGCCCGGGAGCGGTTCGAACGGCTCCCGGTAGGCCTTCTTCGAGGTGAGGGCGAGGGCTCCCATCGTCCTGCCGTGGAAGGCGCCGTCGAGGGCGAGGATCCGGTGCCGCTGCGGCGTGCTGTTGCGGCGCGCCAGCTTCACGGCGGCCTCGAGGGCCTCGGCGCCGGAGTTGGTGAAGAACACGCGCGAACCGGCGGGGGCCTGCGCGAGCCCCAGCAGCTTCTCGGCGAGCGCCACCTGTGTGGGGCTCGTGAAGAAGTTCGAGATGTGGCCGAGGGTGGCGAGCTGGCTGGAGACGACCGAGGTGACGAACGGGTGCGCGTGCCCCAGGGCATTGACCGCGATCCCGCCGAGGAGGTCGAGGTACTCGTTGCCGTCGGCATCCCACACGTAGCACCCCGACCCGCGGACGAGCACGCGCTGCGGTGTCCCGAAGACACCCATCAGCGCCTCCCCGTAGCGCGCGAGCCAGTCGGCGCCCGAACCTGCTCCGGCGAGGACCTCGGCGCTGTCCGTCGTCGGGGCGACGGCGGCGTTCCGGCCCGTGGCTGCTGCGACGATCTCGTTCACGGGCGTGCTCCCTGGGGTGCGGTGTCCTGCGTGGGGTGGTCCGGGACGATCTGCGTGCCGATCCCCGCCGTGGTGAAGACCTCGAGCAGCATCGAATGCGACAGTCGGCCGTCCACGATGTGTGCCCGTTCGACGCCGGCCTCGACGGCCTGGAGGCAGGCGGTCATCTTGGGGATCATCCCCGACTCCAGGCTCGGCAGGAGCTCACGGAGCTCCGACGCGGCAAGTGAGGAGATCAGGGAGGTGCGGTCCGGCCAGGCGGCGTACAGCCCCTCGACGTCGGTCAGGATCACGAGCTTGGAGGCACCGAGCGCTGCGGCGAGCGCGGCGGCCGCGGTGTCGGCGTTGACGTTGAGCACCTGCTGCGTGGCCTCCCCGTCGGCGTCGTACTCCGGGGCGACGGTGGAGATGACCGGGATCCACCCGGCCTGCAGGATGTCGAGGATCGCGCCGGGGTGCACGGCGGTCACCTCGCCGACCAGGCCGAGGTCCACGGGCTCGCCGTCGACGACGGTGCCGGTGCGGACGGCGCGGAGCAGGCCGCCGTCCTCGCCCGAGAGCCCGACGGCGTAGGGCCCGTGGGCGTTGATCAGGCCCACGAGTTCGCGGCCCACCTGCCCGGTGAGGACCATCCGCACCACGTCCATCGCCTCGGGCGTGGTCACGCGGAGTCCACCCTTGAACTCGGACTCGATGCCGAGCTTCCCGAGCATGGCGTTGATCTGCGGCCCACCGCCGTGCACGACGACGGGACGGACGCCGACATGGTGGAGGAAGACGATGTCGTCGGCGAAAGCCCGTCGCATGGCGTCGTCCACCATGGCGTTGCCACCGTACTTGATGACCATCGTGGTGCCCGCGAACCGCTGGATCCAGGGCAGTGCCTCCATGAGCGTGGCCGCCTTGTCCTGCGCCCTCAGGGTGGAGGCCGACGGCGTCGTGCCGGTGGTGCTGTCCATCGTGTCTCCCGTCAGCTCGAGTAGGCGGAGTTCTCGTGCACGTACTCGTGCGTGAGGTCGTTGGTCCAGATCGTGGCGCTCGCGGGCCCGGCGGCGAGGTCGATCTCCACGATGACGTCGCGTGCGGTGAGGTCCACGAGGTCGCGGGGGTCCCCGATCCCGCCGTTCCGGCAGATCTGCACGCCGTTCATCGCGACGTTGAGCCGGTCGGGCTCGAACACGGCGTCGGTGGTGCCGACGGCCGCGAGCACCCGGCCCCAGTTCGGGTCGTTGCCGAAGATCGCGGTCTTGAAGAGGTTGGAGCGGGCGACGGCGCGGCTGACCACCTCGGCGTCGCGCTCGGAGGCGGCGTTCACGGTCGTGACCGCGATGGTGTGGCTCGCCCCCTCGGCGTCCTGGATGAGCTGCGCGGCGAGGTCGAGGCACACCTGCGTGAGGGCCGCGGTGAACTGGGCTTGGTCCGGGGCGATGCCCGCGGCGCCGGAGGCGAGCAGGACCACGGTGTCGTTGGTCGACATGCAGCCGTCCGCGTCGGTCCGGTCGAAGCTCACGCGCGTGGCCTCCCGCAGGGCGGCGTCGAGGGCCCCGGGGTCCAGGGCGGCGTCGGTGGTCAGGACCACGAGCATGGTGGCGAGGCCCGGCGCGAGCATGCCGGCGCCCTTGGCCATGCCGCCGATGGCGTAGCCCTCGCTCGCGGAGTCGGCGGTGGCCGGATAGCGCGCCTCCTTCGACACGGTGTCCGTGGTCCTGATCGCCTCGGCCGCGGCGGGCCCCCCGCCTCGGCCGAGGGCCCCGGCGGCGTCGGTCACCCCGGCGAGGAGCCGGTCCATGGGCAGCTGCTCCCCGATGAGCCCGGTGGAGCACACGAAGACGTCGGTGGCCGAGACGCCGAGCAGGTCGGCGGTCACCTCGGCCGTCCGGTGCGTGTTCTGGAAGCCCTCGGGTCCGGTGCAGGCGTTCGCTCCGCCGGAGTTCAGGACGACGGCGTCGACGCGCCCGTCGGTGACCACCTGCCGTGACCAGAGCACGGGGGCCGCGGCCACGCGGTTCGAGGTGAACACGGCTGCCGCGTTGTGCAGCGGGCCGTCGTTGACGACGAGGGCGACGTCGGGCTTGCCGGTGGTCTTGAGGCCCGCGGCGACGCCGGCGGCCCGGAACCCGCCCGGATAGGTGATGCTCACGGTGCGATCCCCTGGATGGTCAGGCCCGCGGTCTCGTCGAGTCCGAGGGCGATGTTCATGGACTGCACGGCGCCGCCGGCGGTCCCCTTGGTGAGGTTGTCGATGGCGCTGCTGACGATCACGCGGCCTGCGTGGGCGTCGAAGGCGAGCTGCAGCGCAGCGTGGTTCGATCCCAGGACGGACTTCGTGGCAGGCCACTGCCCCTCCGGCAGGACGCGGACGAACGGCTCGTCCACGTAGGCGGCCTCCCACGCCTCGCGCAGCTGTGCATACCCGACACCGGGCTTCACGCGCGCCGTCGCCGTCGTCAGGATGCCGCGGGCCATGGGCGCGAGGGTCGGGGTGAAGGACAGGGAGACGGGCTCACCGGCCGCGAGACCGAGACCCTGCTCCATCTCGGGCGTGTGGCGGTGGCCGCCGCCCACGCCGTAGGGGCTCATGCCGCCCATGACCTCGGAGCCGATCAGGTTCGGCTTGGCGGCCTTACCCGCACCGGAGGTACCGGACGCTGAGACGACGACGACGTCGTCGGGCTCGAGGAGCCCCGCCGCGAAGCCCGGCGTGAGGGCGAGCAGCACGCTCGTGGGGTAGCAGCCCGGGACGGCGATGCGCCGCGCGCCCGCCAGGTCCGCCCGGGTGCCGGGGAGTTCGGGCAACCCGTACGGCCAGGTACCGGCGTGGGACGAGCCGTAGAACTTCTCCCAGGCGGCGGGGTCGTGCAGCCGGTGGTCGGCCCCGGCGTCGATGACGAGGGTGTCGGGTGAGAGCTGTGCGGCGATGCCGGCGCTGGCCCCGTGCGGAAGGGCGAGGAAGACGACGTCGTGCCCGGCGAGCACCTCCGGCGTGGTGTCCTGGAGGACGCGGTCGGCCAGGGAGTGCAGGTGGGGCTGGAGCTCGCCGAGGAGCGACCCGGCGTTGCTGTGGGCCGTGATCGCCCCGATCTCGATGTCCGGATGGTTGGCGAGCAGGCGCAGGAGTTCCCCTCCGGCGTAGCCACTGGCGCCGGATACGGCTGCGGTGAACGTCATACGACCCACTCTACAGCAACTCCATGCATGCCATCACATACTTATGCACGCCGCCGTGGCTCCGGAGAACCGCTCGGTCTTCCTCCGGCAGCTGTTCGGTCTCGACGGGCGCGTGGCACTCGTGACCGGAGGAAGCTCGGGTATCGGCAAGGCCCTCGCCCTCGCCCTCGCGCTCGCGGGAGCGGGCGCACATGTGCTCGTCGCTGCACGGACTGCCGCGGCGATCGATGCCGCCGTCGAGGAGATACACGGAGCAGGGGGCTCCGGTGCCGGCATCGTCGCGGACCTGTCGACGCGCGAGGGGGCTCATGTGCTCGCCGACACCGCCGGCCGGGTGGACATCCTGGTGAATTCGGCCGGCATCAACCTCCGCCCGCCGTTGCCCGACCTCGACGAGGCCACCTGGGATGTGACCGTGCGCGTGAATCTCGAGGCGCCCTTCATCCTGGGCCGGCGCCTCGCACCGGGGATGGCCGACCGCGGTTTCGGACGGCTGATCCACATCAGCTCCCAGCAGGCGCACCGTCCCTTCGCGTCGAGCGGCGCCTACGGGGTGTCGAAAGCGGGCATCCAGGGCCTGGCCCGATCGCAGTCCGAGGCCTGGGCGCCGCACGCTGTCACGGCGAACGTCCTGGTGCCCGGGTTCGTGCGGACTCCCCTGAACAGGCGGCTCAGTGCGAACCCGGCCACCGTCGAGGCCCTGGCGAGACGCACGCTCATCGGGCGGAACGGTGTGCCGGAGGACTTCGCAGGAGCAGCCGTCTTCCTGGCCGGCGCGGCGTCGGCCTACGTCGTGGGACAGTCGCTCGCCGTCGACGGCGGCTTCTGGGTGCACTGAGTCCCCGGGAGGGGCGGCCGACGCCGGCCGGTCGCGCTCCCCGCGACGGCCGACCACAGGGCGGTCCTCGGACGGACGCACACCGGGAATAGCATGAGGACACGCCACCGAAAGGATCAGCACCATGCCCTCAGCTATCGTCGTCCGCCAGTCCGGCGGACCAGAGGTCCTCACGCTCGAGACCAGCGGACGCCCCGCACCCGGACCCGGCCAGCTCCTCGTGAAGGTCGCGGCCGCCGGCGTCAACTTCATCGAGACCTACCAGCGCAGCGGTGCCTACGCCGTCGAGCACCCCTTCACGCCCGGGGCCGAAGCGGCCGGCACCGTGGAGGCGCTGGGCGACGGCGTCACGGCATTCGAGCCGGGTGACCGGATCGCGTTCGCCGAGGGCAAGGCCACCTACGCGGAGTACGCGCTCGTGGACGCGGACCGCGCCCTGCCGGTGCCCGACGGCGTCGACCTCGAGACAGCGGCCGCCCTCCCCCTCCAGGGGATGACCGCCCACTACCTGATCAACTCGACCTTCCCCGTGCGCGCCGAGCACACGCTCCTCGTCCACGCGGGTGCCGGCGGCGTGGGCCTGCTGCTGATCCAGCTGCTCAAGGCGAAGGGCGCGCGCGTGATCACCACGGTGTCCACCGCGGAGAAGGAGGACCTGGCGCGCGGTGCCGGCGCCGACGAGGTCCTGCGCTACGAGGGCTTCGCCGACGCGGTACGGACCCTGACAGACGGGACGGGCGTGGACGCGGTGTTCGACGGTGTCGGCGCGGCGACGTTCGACGAGTCGCTGCGGTCACTCCGCGTCCGGGGCACGCTGGTGCTCTACGGCGCGGCGTCCGGGGCGGTACCGCCCTTCGACCCGCAGCGCCTGAACAGCGGGGGCTCCCTGTTCGTCACCCGTCCGACGCTCGTGCACTACCTGCTGTCCCCCGAGGAACGGCGCTGGCGGTCGGAGGAGCTGTTCGGCGCGGTCGCCTCGGGACAGCTCGACGTGAGGATCGGCGCCCGGTACCCGCTGGCCGACGCAGCCCGGGCGCACGAGGACCTGCAGGCGCGCCGGACCACCGGCAAGGTGCTCCTGATCCCCTGATCCCCTGATGCCCGGTTCGTGGGGCAGGGTGCGCGGTCACTTCCAGTACGCCTCGAGGCAGGCCTCGGGTCCGGTCCGGGAACCGCCGCCGGACGTTCCGAGGAGGAAGGCCGCGCGCCTGTCCCGCGCCGTGCCGTGACCGGCTCCGAGCTGCGGCACTCCCATCGCCGCCACGGATGAGAAGGCCCTGTCGACGGCGCTCCCGTCCAGATACCGGGGCGCGTACTGCGCGGCCATCCATGTACCGGCGAGGCAGTCGGCGATCAGCTCCCTGTTGGCTCCGGTGAATGCGGGGATCGGGTCGGCGAACTTCTCGAACCAGTGGAGTGCGAGCTCGTGCTGGATGTGGTGGCCGAATTCGTGGGCGAGCACCAGGGCCACGGCGAGGTCGCCGTCACCTCCCGTGGAGCGGTCGCCGCTCCACAGGCGCAGGAGTGTCGTCAGGGGCAAAATGATCATGCCGTTGTCGGAGTCGCTCGTGCCGGAGGGGCCTTCCGGGTCGGCAGGATCGTGCGGATCGGCGGGGCAGTAGTAGGCGTTGGGGTGGTCGTGCTCCACCGTGAGGCGGTGCGTACTGCCGGGAGCCGCACAGTGCGAGGGGTGGGTCCTTCCCGGCGGGATGAGGGTGTAGTACACCTCGGGTTCCCCGAGTCCGTTCTCCTCGAACCAGGCGACCCAGGCCGCATCGAGCGCCCGGAGCACGGCGAGGAGGTAGGCGCGTACCTGGCCGGTGGCCGCGGGGTACCGGATGCCGCTGGGGGGCGCAGCGCCTCCCTGCAGGGCCGGGTCCATCTGGCGCAGGCAGGACGTGCCGGGCGGCGGGTCGCACCCGTGGATGCCGGGCGCCGGTCCGGTCTCGGGCGGCTGGACCCTCGACGTCGGAGGGCCCGGGGAGGACGGGGCCCATCGTCCGGGGATCCGGTCCTCCCCACCGGTCCGGATCCGCCGGGGAAGGACCGGGACGTCGGCGGAGGCGCCTCCGGAGTGCTCGTCCGGACCGGCGGCGGGGTACATGAGGTGGCCAGCCAGAGGACCGCCACGCAGAGGGCGGGCAGGCGACGGAGTAACCGATGGGTGCCGGACATGGGCGCGGCTTCCGACGGGTCGTACCGGTGCGGGAGGGCTCCCCATCGTGCCCGCACCGCAGGTTGTCGAGGGGCAGGGCCGTGCCCTGCCGGGACGCCGCGGCTCCCGCGATGCTGCAGAGGCCAGGAGAGGAGAGCCGAGGTCCGAAGTTGCCGTTCCGGCGGCCGAAGCCGTCGAGGCGACCATTGTATTTCTCCGGATCCCGCCGGGATCCGTATGTCGCCCATCTCCTGCTACATGACGCCCTCATGACGGACATCCCACGGAGCAACGCCTCGGGCGCCGGTCGGGCGGGGATCCGACCGGGGCACCGGGGGCAGTCCTGCCGCCCCCGGTGCCCCGGTGGTGCCTAGCGCTGTACCGCGCCGAACCGTTCGGCGGCGAGGGCCACGGCGGCGTCGCGTGCGGCGCTCGCCTCGTCCGCGGTCAGGGTGCGGTCGGGCGCCCGGAACCGCAGGGCGAACGCCAGCGACTTCCGCCCTTCCCCGATGCCCTGTCCCGTGTACACGTCGAACAGGCCGACATCCTCGAGGAGTTCTCCGGCCCCCTCGCGCAGGGTCTCGAGCACCTCGCCTGCCACGACGCCGGCGTCGACGACGAGTGCGACATCCTGGGTCGCGGGCGGATACGTGGACAGCGGGCGCGCCACGATGACGTCCGCGGCGGCGTCGAACAGCAGGTCCGCGTCGATCTCGAGCGCCACGGTGCGGGCGGGCAGGTCCTGCGCAGCGAGGAGCTTCGGGTGGAGTTCGCCGGCGTACCCCAGCACCTCGCCGCTGCGCAGCGTGAACTCGGCCGTGCGGCCAGGGTGGAAGGCCTGGTGGCTCCCCTGCCGCACCACGACGTCGACGCCGGTCACCTGTGCCATGAGCCGCACCAGGTCGACGGCGTCGGCCCAGTCCCAGGACCGGGGCATGCCACCGGCCGACGGCGGGACCTCGTGGCCCGTGAGCAGCGCGGCGATGGTCAGCGGCTGGTCGGGGATCCCGGCGTACAGCGCGTCGAGCACGGCGTCGTCGGGCCTGATGCCCAGTGGCGGGATGGACTCCGTGCCGACGGACGCGCCGGGCAGGAAGACCGCACCGGATTCGAACAGGGCGAGGTCGCGGAAGCCCCGGGAGTGGTTCCGCTTCGCGAGCTCGACCAAACCCGGGAGGATGGACCGGCGCAGGTACCCGAGTTCGGCGCTGAGCGGATTCGCCAGCTTCACCGAGCCGACGGCGGCTCCTGCCTCGGGGCTGCCGAAGACCGCGTTGGACCGTTCGCTGACGAAGGGGTAGGAGAGCACCTCGGTGAGTCCTGCGGCCGCGAGGGCGTTCAGGAGCCGGCGGCGCTGCTGCTGGACGCGCGTGAGGCCGCGGCCCGGAGGGGCGACCGGCAGCGTGGACGGGATGGTGTCGTACCCGACGAGCCGGATGACCTCCTCGGTCAGGTCCTCGCGGGTCTCGAGGTCCGTGCGCCAGCTCGGCGCCGTGACACGGTAGCCTCCGTCCGTCTGCTCGACGGTGGCTCCGAGATCGGTCAGGGTGCCACGAATCTGCTCGTCCGTGAAGTCGCGTCCGATCAGGCGGGCCGGGAAGTCGGCCGCGAGCTCGATGACGCGCGGCGCGGGAGCCTGCCCGACGTCGGTGGCGGCGTCGTCGACGGTCCCGCCGGCGAGCTCGAGGAGCAGCTCGACGGCGCGCTGCGCGGCGACGTCGGCGATGTGCCAGTCGACGCCGCGCTCGAAGCGCCGGGACGCCTCGGAGGGCAGCCGGTGGCGGCGCCGCGAGCGCCCGATGCTGACGTCGTCGAAGTGGGCGGACTCGATCAGCACATTGCTCGTGGCGTCGGAGACCTCGGTGGACGCGCCGCCCATCACGCCGGCGATGCCGATCGGACCCGAGGCGTCGGTGATCAGCAGGTCCTCGGCGTCCAGCGTGCGCTCCCTGTCGTCGAGGGTGCGCAGCGTCTCGCCCTCCACGGCACGCCGCACCACGATGTCGCCCGAGAGCTTGTCGAGGTCGTAGAAGTGCAGCGGCTGCCCGAGGTCGAGCATCACGTAGTTGGAGATGTCGACCACGAGCGAGATGGACCGGATCCCCGCCAGGCGCAGGCGCGCGGACATCCACGGCGGTGTGGGCCGGGTGGGGTCCACACCGCGCACGGTGCGCGCCACGAACCGGTCGCAGCCCGGCGTGCCGTGGATGGGCGCGGCGTCCTCGAGCCGGACCGGATAGCCGGTGCCCACGGCGGGAGGCACGACGACGCCGGCGGCGGGGTCCGTGAACGGCGTCCCGGTGGCGTGGGCGTACTCGCGGGCGACCCCGCGCAGGGAGAAGCAGTAGCCGCGGTCCGGTGTCACGTTGATCTCCGCGGCCTCGTCGTACAGGCCGAGCAGCTCCATGGCGTCCGTGCCGACCTCAGGGTCGAGCCCCAGGGTGGAGAGCACCAGGATGCCGTCGTGGTCGTCGCCGATGCCCAGTTCCCGGACGGACGCGATCATGCCGGCGGACACGTGCCCGTAGGTCTTGCGCGGGCTGATGCGGAAGTCGCCGGGCAGGACGGCGCCCGGCAGCGTCACCACCACCTTGTCACCCTCGACGAAGTTGTGCGCACCGCAGACGATGCCCTGCACTCCGGACGGGTCGATGCCGTCCCCGGCGAGTGTCTGCTCGGCGCCTTCGGGGACCACGCGGACCTGGCACCAGTTGATGGTCTTGCCGTTGGACTGCGGCTCCTTGACGGCGCTGAGAACCTGGCCCACCACGATCGGCCCCGTCAGTTCGTCCGTGGGGCGGTGGACGTCCTCCTCCTCCAGCCCCACCTTCACGAGCTCGGCCATCACGTCTTCCGCGGTGGCGTCCGCGGGCACGGCTGCGTACTCGCGCAGCCAGGACAGTGGGATTCTCATCTAGATCTCCATCCCGAAGTGTTCGCTGAAACGTACGTCGCCCTCGATCATGTCCCGCATGTCGCTGACCTCGTTGCGGAACATGAGCGCCCGCTCGATCCCCATGCCGAAGGCGAAGCCGGAGTAGACCTCCGGGTCGATCCCCGTGGCGCGCAGGACGTTGGGGTTGACCATGCCGCAGCCGCCCCACTCGATCCAGCGCGGGCCGCCCTTGGCGCCCGGGTGCCAGATGTCGAGCTCCGCACTCGGTTCCGTGAAGGGGAAGTAGTTGGGGCGCAGGCGGACCTTCGCGTCGTCCCCGAAGAGCTGCTGCGTGAAGTGCTCGAGCGTCCCCACGAGGTCGGCCATGGTGAGGCCCTTGTCGATGGCGAGGCCCTCGAACTGGTGGAAGACCGGGGTGTGGGTGGCGTCGAGCTCGTCCGTGCGGAAGACCTTGCCCGGGCACAGGACGTAGATCGGGAGGTCGCGCTCGAGCATGGAGCGGACCTGGACGGGCGAGGTGTGCGTGCGCAGCACGAGGTGGGCCTCGGGCGGCTCGGCGAAGAAGGTGTCCTGCATCTCACGCGCCGGGTGGTCGGGCTTGAAGTTCAGGGCGTCGAAGTTGAACCACTCGGATTCGAGCTCGGGGCCCTCGGCGATCTCCCATCCCATCCCGACGAAGACGTCGCTGACCCGCTCCTGCAGGGTGGACAGCGGGTGCCGGGCGCCGGTCCGGCGCCGGCGCGGAGCCGCGGTGACGTCGACGGCCTCCTCGACCAGGATGCGCGCATCGCGCTCGATCTCGAGCTCGGCGGTCCTGGCGGCGAGCGCCTGGTTGATCCGGCCGCGGGCCGGGCCGATGTTCTTGCCGGCGGCGGACTTCTGCTCCTTGGGCAGGGCCCCGATCCCCCGGTTGGCGAGGCTCAGGGGCGACTTCTCGCCGGTGTGCGCGATCCGCACCGCCTTCAGTTCGTCGAGGTCTTCCGCCGCCGCGATGGCGGCGAGCGCGGCGTCCACGGCCGCGGCGACCGACGAGGCGTCCAGCGGATCGGGGACCTGGGCCTCGGGGCCGTCGGGCGCGGCGTGATCTGGGGTTTCGGACATGGCGGTGATTCACCTTGCACTCGTGCGGCGGGCGGCCGATGGGGGCGGGCCGTGCCGTGGACAGGAAAACGCCGGGTCGCAGCGGGGCGCACCGGCGTGTCAAGTCTAGGCGACCCGCTCGGCGACGCCGCAACCGCCCGCGCAAGCAGGGAGCCCGTCCTGCTGACCCGCCACGCGTGCTTCAGTAGGATGGCGGCATGAACCGGAGGCTCGTGCCGCTCCTGAACTGGATCAATCTGTCGACGCCGTGCGGCCTCTTGGTGGCCGCCCTGTCCGGGTGCCGGGTGTCGGTCGGCCCGGACGGCATCCTGCTGGCCGAGGGCTACCGGCGGCGCCTGCCGAAGGCCAGGGCCTTCACGGTGGGCAGCGTGGTACTGCTCCGGGGCCACGCGCCGCGGGACGCGCCTGCCGGATTCGCCCGGCTCCTCGAGCACGAGGCCCGCCACGCCCGCCAGTACGCCGCCTGCCTCGGTCTGCCGTTCCTGCCGGCCTACCTCACGGCCGCTGCCTACTCGCTCCTGCGCACGGGTGACCCGGCGTCCCGCAACGTGTTCGAGCGCGGAGCCGGACTGGCCGACGGCGGCTACCGCGAGCGGCCCCTCCGACCGGTGGCCGAGGGGGTCCGGGCCGCCGTCGCCGCGCGGCGCGCCGGCAGCTCCTAGGCGCGCGCGTCAGTGCTCCGCGCCGGCGGCGATCCGCACGTCCGTCGCGGTGTCCGCCGTCGTGGTCGCGATGACGACGAGGGCTGCAGCCATCGCTTCCACGGCCAGCCCGGGTTGACCGTGTCCGGCGGCCTGCCCGGTCGAGTAGGGCACGTGGACGAACCCGCCGCGGATCCCGCGCCGGTCCGCCAGGAGGTGCATGAGCGCGTAGAACACGTGGTTGCAGACGTACGTACCGGCCGTCTGCGAGACCTCGACGGGGACACCGACGGCGGCCACCGCCTCATGGCAGGCCTTGATGGGCAGGGTGGAGAAGTACGCGGCCGGTCCGTCGGCGACCACGGGTTCGTCGACGGGCCGGCGTCCCGCGTTGTCGGGGATACGGGCGTCGTCGACGTTGATGGCCACGCGCTCCACCGAGATGCTCGTACGCCCGCCGGCCTGCCCCGCGCACAGGACGATGTCCGGCCGGTGCCGCTCGATCGCGGCTTCGAGCACATCGGCACTCCGGCCGAAGACGCACGGGAGTTCCACGGCCACCGCCTCCCTCCCCCGCCCCCGGAGCACCTGCGCCGCGTGCTCGGCGGCCAGCCAGGACGGATTGGTCGATTCTCCCCCGAAGGGTTCGAAGCCGGTCAGCAGGATCATGGTCCCAGCCTAGGACAGTCCACAGGAGTGGCGCCGAATTAGTACACATGTTCTACTGGATGCATGCGGTGGGAGAGCCAGACGATGTCGGCGGACGAGGTCGCGCCGGCGAAGCCCGCCCTGCTCCCTCTGGCGGGGTTGCTGAGGAGCGTGCAGACGCCCGAGTTCGCGGGCATCACCTTCCATGAGGTCACCGCGAAGTCCGTCCTCAACAGGGTCCCGCCCACCTCGTCCATGCCGTTCTCCTGGACCATCAACCCGTTCCGGGGCTGCTCCCACGCGTGCGTCTACTGCTTCGCCCGCAAGACGCACAGCTACCTCGACCTCGACACGGGTCTCGACTTCGATGCGCAGCTCGTCGTGAAGGTCAACGCCGCCGAGGTGCTCGCCCGCGAACTGCGCCGCCCGTCGTGGGCGCGCGAGCACGTGGCCCTGGGCACGAACACCGACCCGTACCAGCGGGCCGAGGGGCGCTACCGGCTCATGCCGGGCATCATCTCCGCGCTCGCGGACTCGGGCACACCCTTCTCCATCCTCACGAAGGGCACCCTCCTGGCGCGCGACCTCCCGCTGCTGAAAGCCGCGGCGCAGTCGGTCACCGTCGGGATGGGCATCTCGCTCGCCCTCGTGGACCCCGTCCTCGCCGAGGCGATCGAGCCCGGCACCCCGGCGCCGAAGGCACGCCTGGCCCTCATCTCCCGGTTGCGCGAGGCCGGGTTGCCCTGCGGGGTGATGGCCATGCCGATCCTGCCCTGGCTGACGGACGGCGACGAATCGCTCGACCGGCTGTTCGGCGAGCTCGCGGCAGCCGGTGCCACCGGCGTGAGCGCCGGCCCCCTGCACCTGAGGCCCGGCTCCAGGGAGTGGTTCATGCAGTGGCTCGCGGCCCACCACCCGCACCTGGTCGGGAAGTACGAGGGGCTCTACCGGGGCGGGAGCTACGCGTCCAAGGAGTACCGGGACTGGCTCTCCGGCAGGATCCGGGTGTTCAGGAAGAAGCACGGCCTGACGGCAGGCGCCGGATTCTTCCGCAATCTCTCGCCCGATGGACAGCAGGCGCCGGCCACCCTTCCGGCTGCCGCCGCACCGGTCCAGGCGTCGCTGTTCTAGGTCCGATCACCCGCGCGGGCCGTGACGGCCCGCAGCGCGACGAGGATGGGCCTGTCGGCCGGGATCCAGGGCAGGGCGTCGAGCTCCTCACCGGGGCCGAGCGACACCCAGCGCACCTCGTCGTGGTCCTGCAGGGGCGCCGCCTCACCGGCCGACGATTCGGCCAGCCACACGCGCATCGCAGCAGCGGCGCTGAGCGGCCATCCCTGCGGGTGCGGGCCGGGGATCTCCGGCCCCAGCCGCGCCTCGATGCCGAGCTCCTCGCCGAGTTCGCGCAGCAACGCCTCCTGGCAGGTCTCCCCTGCCTCCACCTTCCCGCCGGGGAACTCCCACATCCCGGCGAACTGCGGCGGCGCCGTCCGGCGGGCCACGAGGAGCCGGGTGGGATGCTGGAGGGAGTCGACGACGGCCGCCCCGACGATCTGGCGGAGCGGTGTCTCTACGGGTCGTGTCACCCGCCGAGTCTATCCACGCAGAGGAAGCCGCCGGCCCGGGGCCGCTGCTGGACCGGGACGTCGTCCGATGACGGTAGGACGGCCGGGGATGATGCAGGATTCCCTCCGCGGCGCCGCCTCCGGTTGCGCTTCCCGACGGGACGTGGGCATCGCCTACGCTTGAAGGAGACGACGGCGTCCACGTCGCCGTCCCCTCCAGCACACCCGCTCCGGGTGTCGCGGCGACAGACCTCTCCCGATCCCCGCCGCAAGGACACACCCATGACCGCCCCCGTTTCGCCCCCGACACCCTCCCAGCGGCTCAGGGGTCGCCCGCTGGCCCTGGCCATCGGGGCGCTCGCGGTGGGAGGCTTCGCACTCGGGACCACCGAGTTCACCATCATGGGCCTGCTCGAGGAGATGCGCGCCGACCTGGGGGTGGACTACGAGCGCGGCGGCCAGGTGATCTCCGCCTACGCGCTCGGCGTCGTCGTGGGGGCGCCGGTGCTCGCCACGCTCGGCGCGAAGCGGCCGCAGCGTTCCGTGGCCCTCGTCCTCGCCCTGGTCATCACCCTGGCCAACCTGTCCTCGTTCTTCGCGTCGGGGTTCGGGTGGATGCTGGTCTCGCGGTTCCTGTCCGGCCTGCCGCACGGCGCCTACTTCGGCGTGGCCGCCGTCATCGCCGCGTCCCTCGCCGATCCTGCCCGACGCGGGCGGGCCATCTCGATGGTGATGCTCGGACTCAGCATCGCCAACGTCGTGGGGGTGCCATTCGCCACCTGGGTCGGACAGCAGTTCGGCTGGCGCTCCATGTTCCTGCTCGTGGGCGTGATCGGCGCGGCGACGCTGGTACTGATCAGGGCCTTCGTCCCGGCTGTTCCCGTGCGGCCCGGCGCGAGCATCAGGGCCGAGCTGGGGGCGCTGCGCCGGCCGCAGCTGTGGATGACGCTGCTCATCGGCATCGTGGGGTTCGGCGGGTTCTTCGCCGTCTACTCCTACATCGCCCCCGTGATGACCGAGGTGGCGGGGGTGAGGGCGTCCCTGCTGCCGTTCGTCGTCGCCCTGTACGGCGTCGGCATGGTGGTCGGCAACATCCTGGGCGGACGGCTGGCGGACCGGTCCATCATGGGAAGCATCTACGGGTCGATGGCCGCCATCACCTGCGTGCTGCTCGTCTTCCCGCTGGCGGCCGGCACGCCGTGGAGCGCGTGCCTTTTCGTGTTCCTGGTGGGAGCGAGCGGTTCCACGCTCATCCCACCCCTCCAGGCACGGCTCCTCGACGTCTCCCCCGGCGCCCCCTCCCTCGCCTCGTCGATGAACCACTCCTCGCTGAACCTCGCCAACGCCCTCGGTGCAGCCGTGGGGGGCGCCGTCATCACGGCAGGCTGGGGCTTCACGGCTCCCGCCCTGGTGGGGGCCGGTCTTGCGGTGCTCGGCCTCGCGGTCGCCCTCGTCAGCGGTCGGATGGACCGGCGCCGCGGGCAGCGGACGCGGCGCCCGTCGATGCCCGTCCCCTCCTGAGGCGCTGCGCCGGAAGGACTGGGGTTCAGCCGGGTCGCTGCGCGCGGGCCGAGGCGTACAGGCACACCGTCGCCGCCGTGCCGACGTTGAGGGACTCCGCGTTCCCGTACACCGGGACGGCCACGCGCGCATCCGCGGCAGCCGTCAGCGCTGCGGGCAGCCCCTGCGCCTCGTTGCCGAAGAGCCACGCACTCGGGTCCTCGAGCCGCACCCGAGCGGCGGTTCCGGGCCCGGTCGGCTCCTGGTCCTGACCCTGGCTCCCCGCCGCTCCGAAACGGCGCGCCGCACTCGCGTCCTGCAACCCGTCGAGGTCCACGGGGCCGTAGCCGTCGGCCGCGAGCACCGTCAGCCCGGCCGTTCCCAGCCGTTCCGTCAGTCCCTCGAGATCCACGCCGAGCACGAGCGGCAGGTGGAACAGTGATCCCACGGTGGACCGCACGGTCTTGGGATTGTAGGGATCGACGCTGGCTCCCGTGAGGATCACCGCGTCGGCCCCGGCGGAGTCGGCGGCCCGGATGATGGTCCCGGCGTTCCCCGGATCCCTCACTTCGACGAGCACGGCCACGAGCCGCGGCGCCCGGGCGAGCACGTCCTCCAGCGGGGCGTCGATGAACCGGCAGACGGCCACGAACCCCTGGGGCGTGACCGTCGAGGACATCGCCGCCAGCACGTCGGGGGTCACCCGGCGCACATCCGGCGCGTCCCGCTGCTCGAGGAGGCCGGCGATGTCGTCGTGCCGCCCGAGGGCCTCCAGCGTGGCGTAGACGTCCACGACGACGCCGTCAGCACCGCCCTCACGCCGCTCGAGGTGCAGGCGCAGCGCCTCGCGGACAGCCTGAGGCCCCTCGGCGAGGAACTCCCGGCGCCTTAAACGCGACGGACGCCCGGCCAGGCGTGCCACCTCCTTCACCCGGTCAGCCTGGGTGTTGGTCATCAGTGGCGCCTGGGGGCGTCCGTGCACAGTCATCGTCTCCCGGAGGGCGGGCCCGGGGGCCCGCGCCAGCCGATGCGCCTAGACCGAGGCCTTGAGCGCAGCCGACGTGTCGGCCGGCAGGGCGTTCTTCGCGATCTGGACGAGTGCGGCGAAGGCGGCACCGTCCGTGACGGCGAGGTCGGCGAGCATACGGCGGTCGACCTGGATCTCGGCGGCCTTCAGGCCCTGGATCAGGCGGTTGTAGGTCAGGCCGTTCGCGCGGGACGCAGCGTTGATGCGCTGGATCCAGAGCCGGCGGAAGTCGCCCTTGCGCTTGCGGCGGTCGCCGTAGCTGTAGACGAACGAGTGGAGCAGCTGCTCCTTGGCCTTGCGGTACAGGCGCGAACGCTGTCCGCGGTAGCCCTTGGCCCGCTCGAGGACGACCCGACGCTTCTTGTGGGCATTGACTGCCCGCTTCACACGTGCCACGTGTGTACTCCTTCGTGTTCTTCGGTGACGGCCGCAGCCGCAGCGCCGCACTTGTCGTGCGTGCGCTTACCCGGGGTGGATAGGTGGTTAGACGCCCAGCATCTTCTTGATGGTCTTGGTGTCGGCCTTCGAGACGATCTGGTCGCTCGCGAGGCGGCGCGTCACCGTCGAGGACTTGTGCTCGAGGTAGTGACGGCGGTTGGCCTGCTGGCGCTTCAGCTTTCCGCTTCCGGTCAGCTTGAAGCGCTTCTTGGCACCGCTGTGGGTCTTCATCTTCGGCATGGGGACCGATCTCCTTCTGATAGCCGGGGCGGGTGCACCCGGAGGTCGGCACCGTGGCGGTGCCTGCTGGTTGTGGAACGGGCCCGTCAGGACCGGGCCTGGGCCCTAGTCCGTGCTTCCGGGCTTGGGACGGCTGGTCGGGCTCTTGCTGGGAGCCGTCCTGCCGGCGGGCTTGGGGGTCGCCGAAGGCTTCGGCGCTCCGGGCTTCGGCATGGCCGAGGGCTGGGCTGCCGCGGACGGCTTCGGCGCCGCTGCGGCCGGCCTCGGCGCCGGGGCAGCCGATGCGGGCCGGGGTGCCGGGGCAGCCGATGCAGGCCGGNAAGGCTTCGGCGCTCCGGGCTTCGGCATGGCCGAGGGCTGGGCTGCCGCGGACGGCTTCGGCGCCGCTGCGGCCGGCCTCGGCGCCGGGGCAGCCGATGCGGGCCGGGGTGCCGGGGCAGCCGATGCAGGCCGGGGTGCCGGAGCAGCCGACGTGGGGCGCGATGCCGCCGGGCGCGGGGCCGATGCCGGCCTCGACGTCGCGGGACGCTCGGCGGCAGCACGCGTCGCCGTCGACCGCGGGGCCGACGAGGTGCGGGCCGGAGCCGGCTCCGCCGTCGGCGCCTGTGCGACCGGGGCTTCGACCGCCTGCGTCGTCCCCGCGGTGGACGCGTCCTGGGCGGGAGCCTGAGGGGCGTCCGTCGTCGGCGCGTCGGTCTCGGGCGCCTCCGCCTCGGGAGCGCTCCTGATCGAGTAGCCCTCGGGCAGCAGGTCCGCGAGGGACTGCGTCAGCGGGGCGTTGCCCAGGCCCGAGGTGTCGACGCGCGGCGGCGCCTCGCCGTTCTTTGCAGCCTCGTTGGCGGCCTTCGCCTCGGCGCGCTGCGTGGCACGGCGCGCTTCGGCCTTGGCCTCGGCCTTGTTCTTGGTGGGACCGATGACCATGACCATGTTGCGCCCGTCGATGCGGGGCGACGACTCGACGACGCCGACCTCGGCCACGTCCTCCGCGAACTTCTGCAGGAGGCGGATGCCCATCTCGGGGCGTTGCTGCTCGCGCCCGCGGAACTGGATCATGGCCTTGACCTTGTCGCCGGCGCCGAGGAAGCGGATCGCGTGCCCGCGCTTGGTCTCGTAGTCGTGCGTGTCGATCTTGAGGCGGAAACGGATCTCCTTCAGGACCGTGTTGGTCTGGTTCTTCCGGGCCTCGCGCGCCTTGACGGCCGCTTCGTACTTGTACTTACCAAAATCCATGAGCTTGGCGACCGGCGGCTTCGCCTGCGGTGCTACCTCGACAAGATCCAGGTCGGATTCGGCGGCAAGTCGGAGCGCGTCCTCGATACGGACGATTCCTACCTGTTCGCCGGCAGGTCCGACCAACCGCACCTCGGGAACGCGGATACGATCGTTGATTCTTGGCTCGCTAATGTGTCACTCCTGTGGATTCTCAAGCTGAAACCGCCTGCAGACGAAAGAAGGCCTCCCATCGCACGCGCAACAGGAGGCCTCGGTAACCGGTTCTGCACCGTCGGAGGAAGCCTAAGCCCCCTGCACGATCATCGGCAGGACCGACCATGAAACCCGGCTACCTGCAATGCGGCGAGGGGCCGCACCAGGCAAACGCGGGTGGGAGAGGACTCCGCTTGCGTCCCGGCCCGGTCCGGCGGACTCCCTGAGGGAGCACGACGAGTACCAGCGACCGGTTGGTCTATGCCAAGCTTACCAGTATGGACACCCCACACGACAATCCGCAGCAGGCCTCCGACACCGGAGCCGCGACGACCTCCAGGCGCAGCTTCGCCGACGAGCAGGAGCACGCCGCAGGCGCCTCCGAGGCGGAGCAGGACGTCCGACGGCAGATGCGTGACATCTCGGAGGTGGCCGCCGTCGAGGTGATCGTCACGTCCGCCGTCCATCTCATGAGTGCCGCCGCCGTGAAGTGCGGCCTCGGCCACGAGGAGAACGCGGAGCAGCTCAAGGATCTGGACGAGGCGCGGAAGCTGATCACCGCCCTGGCCGGCTTCGTGACCGCCGCGGCACCCGAGATCGGTTCCCAGCACGCGGGCCCGTTGCGTGACGGGCTCCGTTCCCTGCAGCTGGCCTTCCGCGAGGCCTCGATCATCCCCGACCCGCCCGGCAAGGGTCCCGGCGAGAAGTACACGGGTCCGGTCAACTAGCCCCGCCGGCTGCCTCCCGGTGTGCGGTCCCGGCCCCGACCGGTGACCGCCCCAGGTGACGGGCGAGGAAGGCGACGACACCGATCAGCGCCGAGACCACGGCCACGGCCGTGAAACCGCCCCAGGGGCCGGTCAGGTCGATGAGGACACCCGCCAGCGGCGCCCCGAGCGCCACGCCGGAGGTCAGCGCCGAGCCGTACCATCCCATCGCCTCACCCCTCCTGTCCTCGGCCACCAGATCGGCGACCTTCTCCGATGCCGCCGAGAGGACCGGGGCGCAGAGCAGGCCCGGCGGGATCGAGAGCAGCGCCAGCGACAGCGTCGAGTCGGCGAGGCCCATGGGCAGCGTCAGCAGCGCCATGCCGAGCAGGAGGAGCGACGGCGGGACCGGCCGGTGCAGGGCACCGTAGACGAGGCCCCCCACCACCGAGGCGGCGCACCACGCCACGAAGACGAGCCCGAGCTGATCCTCCTTGCCCGCGAGTTCGAGGGCCGCCACGATGCCCACCTCGGAGCCCGAGAGGGCGAGCCCGGCCCCTGCGGCGGTCACCATGACCAGGACGAGCGGCACGGTCAGCCACGGGAAGGCCCGGCGCACCCCCCGGCGCAGCATCGAAGCACCGGCGGCCGGGGTCGCGTCGGAGGATCCGATGAGGTCGGCTGCGGCGTCGCCGACGCCGGCCGGTGCGGCTGCCGATACGGTCCCGGCGTCGGGCAGTTGGTCGGAGCGCGTCGGCGGGTTGAACCACATGAGGAAGACACCGGCCGCGGCGGTGGCGAGGCCCACGAGGGTCAGACCGAGCACGGAGGACACCTGGGTGGCCAGGACGATGCCCACGGCCGGCCCGGCCATGAAGACGACCTCCGTGGAGATGGCGTCGAGCGTGAAGGCCGTGCGCCGTCGATCACCGTCGACCAGTACTCCGAGCGCCTGCCGGATCACCGAGAACGCCGGGAGGGTGAAGAGCCCGCCGACGAGGGCGGCGAGGAGCAGCCACTCGTAGGGCAGGTGCGGGGCGACGGACCAGATGGCCGCCTCCGCGATGACGGAGGGGACGAGCGCCCGGCGCAGTCCTGCCTCGTCGATCCCCCGGCCGCGCCACGGGGCACCGACGGCGATACCGATGGTGACGACGGCGGCCACGGCCCCCGCCTCCGCATAGCCGCGATCGAGGGTCTGCACCACGTGCAGGGTCAGGAGCACGCCCGCCGCCGAGTGGGGGAAGCGGGCGATCATCCCGACGATCAGCAGGGTCCGGACGGAGCGGATGCGCAGCAGATCACGGTAGACGGCGAAGTTCACGTGTGTGTCTTTCCTGGCCGACGGATCCGTCAGCGGGTCAGTTTGATGTCGAGCGAGTCGACGCGTTCCACGAAGTCGGTGAGGCCCAGGAGCTTCCCGCGGAAGGACGCGACGGCATCGCGTACCTCCTGCGGCGACAACCCTCCGCGGAGCTGCAGGTCCATGCGCAGCTCCGGACCGGGACCCCCACCGGAGGCAATAGTACCGTCGGCCGTGCGCGTGAGGACGCCTGCGGCGGGTCGCAGGGCTACTGCGAGCACGTCCTGCTCCCCGCGCGCCGCCGTCTCCACCAGCGCAGCCAGTGCGGGGTCCTCGTAGGACGGCGTCCACCGGATCTGTCGGGCGAGGGCCCACACGGCGGGACGGCGGACCACGACGGTCAGGTCCGCGCCCGGGTCCAGCACCATCAGCTCGGCGTCCTCCGCCGCGGCGGCGAGGGCGGCGCGTGCCGCGTACGCCGCGACGGGGCGGGCGTCCGGGTGCCAGCGCTCGAGGGCGCGGGTGGACGAGAAGACCGGCAGGGCCCTGCGCCCGTCCGGCGCGGTGAGCGTGACGAGTGCCATCTCCGCTTCCTTGTCGGACTGCACACCGGAGACCCCCTCCCCCGGCTGCGCGAGCCGGGCGACGATGGGGATGAAGACCCGCGCGGTCGTGAGGGCGGTGAACACGGCCCTCTCGCGGGGGCCCGGCTGATCCACCGATCGGTCGGGAGCACCGAGCAGCCCGGCGACGGCGGCAGCCAGTGCGGGCTCGGCTGTGCCGTCGTCGTCGTCGAACGCATGCAGGGGGTTGTCCGGCCCGGACAGGTCGCGGCCCGCCCACGCCTGCCCGGCGGAGTCGGCGGTGTTGCCCGCGAGGGCCGCCGCGATGTGCGCGGGAAGCTGCCGTCCGGTCACGCGTCCGTGGCGGGCAGTCCCGCCACGTCGAGGGCCTGCGGCAGGGTGAACGCTCCCGCGTAGAGTGCCTTGCCGACGATCGCGCCCTCGAGGCCGGAGGGCACGAGTTCGCGGAGCGCCGCGATGTCGTCGAGGCTCGAGATCCCGCCCGACGCCACGACCGGTCGCGTGGTCTTCGCGAGGACCTCCTGGAGCAGCGCGATGTTCGGGCCCCTGAGGGTTCCGTCCTTCGTCACGTCCGTGACCACGTAGCGTGCGCAGCCCGCGTCCTCGAGGCGCTGCAGGACTTCCCAGAGGTCACCGCCGTCCTCCGTCCAGCCGCGCGCGGCGAGGGTGGTGCCGCGGACGTCGAGCCCGACGGCGACGGCGTCGCCGTACCGGGCGATGGCCAGTTCGGTCCACTCGGGGTTCTCGAGCGCAGCCGTGCCGAGGTTGACGCGCGTGGCGCCGAGCTCGAGGGCTGCGTCGAGTGTCGCGTCGTCCCGGATGCCTCCGGAGAGTTCGACCTTGATGTCGAGGTGGCGGACCACGCGCTCGAGCAGGTCCCGGTTGGAGCCCCGGCCGAAGGCGGCGTCCAGGTCCACGAGGTGCACCCACTCCGCGCCGGCCTCCTGCCATGCGAGCGCGGCGTCGAGCGGGTCGCCGTACCCGGTCTCGCTGCCGGCCTCGCCCTGCACCAGGCGCACGGCCTGGCCGTCGGCGACGTCGACGGCGGGGAGGAGTTCGAGCGTGGGCGATTCGGCGAAGGGGCTCATGGTCTGCTTTCGTACGGGCTGTCGGGCCTGGTCGGTCGAGCGGGTCGGTCGGTCGGTCGGGTGTGGCGGCTAGTCGCCGGGAAGCGTGAACAGGTAGGCGGCCAGGAGCGAGAGTCCCGCCAGCACGAGGAAGGCGATCCAGACCCAGCGGGGGAAGTCCTGGCTGCGCAGGGAGAAGGCACCTCCGATGAGGACACCGGCGGCGCCCATGAGCACGAGGCTCAGCACGGCCTCACCGCATCCCCTCGATCCAGTTCCGCAGCAGCTGCGCGCCGGCGTCGCCCGATTTCTCGGGGTGGAACTGCGTGGCGCTGAGCGGCCCGTTCTCGACGGCCGCGATGAAGGGGGTACCGTGCTCGGCCCAGGTGACCTGCGGGGGCTTCATGGCCGGCTGGGTGACGTCGAAACGCCAGTCCTGGACGCCGTAGGAGTGCACGAAGTAGAAGCGCTCGTCCCCGATGCCGTCGAACAGGACGGTGTCCTCGGGCGCCTGGACGGTGTTCCAGCCCATGTGCGGCACGACGTCGGCCTGGAGCCGCTCCACCGTACCGGGCCATTCACCCATGCCGGGGGTGCGGACGCCGTGCTCCACGCCCTCGTCGAAGAGCACCTGCAGTCCGACGCAGATCCCGAGGACGGGCCTGCCGCCGGCCACGCGCCTGCCGATCATACGGAGGGCGTCGACGTCCTTGAGCCCCTTCATGACGGCGGCGAACGCGCCGACACCGGGCACGAGCAGGCCGTCGGCGTTGAGGACGTCGTCGGGCTCTGCGCTCAGCACGACGTCGGCGCCGACGTGCTCCAGGGCGCGGACGACGGAGCGGACGTTGCCCGAGCCGTAGTCGAGCACCGTGACGGTGCGCGCACTCATAGCGTCCCCTTCGTGGACGGGATGCCCTCGACGCGCGGATCGGGCTCCACCGCTGCACGCAGGGCACGGGCCAGTGCCTTGAACTGGGCCTCGACGATGTGGTGCGGGTCGCGGCCGGCGAGGACGGTGACGTGGAGGCAGATCCCAGCGTGCAGGGCCAGGGCCTCGAACACGTGGCGCGTGAGCGATCCGGTGAAGTGGCCGCCGATCAGGTGGTACTCCTGGCCCGCCGGCTCCCCGCCGTGCACGAGGAACGGGCGACCCGAGATGTCGACGACGGCGTTGGCCAGGGCCTCGTCGAGCGGCACCGTGGCCTCGCCGAAGCGCCGGATGCCGGCCTTGGTCCCGAGGGCGCTCCGGAGCGCCTCGCCGATCGCGATGGCGGTGTCCTCGACGGTGTGGTGGACGTCGATGTGCGTGTCGCCCGAGGACCTGATGGTCAGGTCGATCAGCGAGTGCTTCGACAGCGCTGTGAGCATGTGGTCGTAGAAGGGGACGGTGGTGTCGATCGAGGACACCCCGGTACCGTCGAGGTCCAGCTCGACGAGGACGCTGGACTCGCTCGTGACGCGCTCGATCCGAGCGGTGCGGCCGCGGGCGGCATCAACTGTCATTGCATTCCTTCGGTGCGCTGCCGGTCATCGGCGCGCGGATCGACATTCGTCTGGTGGCGGGAGGTGGTGCACGGCGACGGGCCGTGTGCGTCCACTGCCCCTCAAGTCTAGGAGATGCGACGGCGGCGCGGCTCGGTCCTCGGGGGCTACAGCAACTTCTCCAACGCCGAGAGGAACACCGTGGTCTCCTCTTCTGTTCCCGCGGTCACGCGCAGGGACCCCGGGATCCCGACGTCCCGGATGAGGACACCTGCTTCCAGGAGCCCCTCCCAGACACGGTGCGGGTCCTCGAGGCCCGAGAAGAAGACGAAGTTGGAGTCCGACGGCGCAGGGCGGAGCCCCAGCCGCACGAGTTCGCGCACGATGCGGTCCCGCTGCACCTTGATGGCCTCGACGTTCGAGAGCAGGGTCTCCGCGTGCGTCAGCGCCGCATTGGCGGCCGCCTGGGTGATCGCGGACAGGTGGTACGGCAGGCGCACCAGCCGGAGCGCGTCGGCGACCTCCGGGGCTGCCGCGAGGTAGCCGATCCTCGCGCCCGCGAGGGCGAAGGCCTTGCTCATGGTGCGGGAGACGAGCAGGCGCGGGCGCCCCGGCAGCAGGGTCAGCGCGCTCGGCGTCCCCTTCTGCGCGAATTCCCCGTAGGCCTCGTCGACGATGATGACAGCGCGGGCGGCCTCGCCGGCCTCATAGGCGGCCTCGATGACGTCGAGGCCGAGCGCGGTCCCGGTGGGGTTGTTCGGCGAGCACAGGAACACGATGTTCGACCCGGACTCGCGCACCGCGCGGGCTGTGCTCTCCGGCGTCATGGCGTACGCGGCCCCGCGCTCCGCCGTCACGTAGCGCGTCCCGGTGCCGCTGGCCAGCAGCGGGTACATGGAGTAGGTGGGAGGGAACCCGAGCGCCGTCCGTCCGGGCCCGCCGAACGCCTGCAGCACCTGCTGCAGCACCTCGTTCGATCCGTTGGCCGCCCACAGCTGGTCCGGGGTGAGGCCATGGCCGAGGTAGTCCGCCAGGTTCTTGCGGAGCTCGGTGAACTCGCGGTCCGGATACCGGTTCAGGCCCTGCGTGGCCTCCGCGACGGCGTCGACGATGGCGGCATGCACGTCAGCCGGCACGCCGTGCGTGTTCTCGTTGACATTGAGCAGGATCGGCACGTCCAGCTGCGGGGCCCCGTACGGGTGCAGGCCCACGAGGTCATCGCGCAGGGGCAGGTTCGCTAGGGCGTCGACGGAGGAAGGCACTCGACAAGTTTAAGGGATGCCCCCTTCCGCCGGTAATCGCGCTCGATTCGGTCGGTCCGATGGGACCATCCGGTCGGGGCTCCGGCCGGGGACCTCGCCTTCGGTGCTATCCCCCGACGGGTACCGCGATGCTCTGCCCGGCCTGGACCACCGAGCCGCGGAGGTTGTTGAGCTCGACCATCTCTGCCACGACGTCCCGGGGATCGCGATCGGGGGCGTGGCGCAGCGCGAGGTCCCACAGTGACTCCCCCGCCGCGACGCTGACCTCGACGGTCGCGGACGATTCCGGCAGGGACTCGCCCGCCTGCGCCTGGGAGGTGAGGAAGGCGCCGAGGAGGATAAGCGCCGCCACGCCCAGCGCGATGGGCAGACCGACCAGCAGCAGCCGTCCGCGGCGCGTCAGGGTGAGGGGACGCTCCGGGTTCCGCTCCTCGAGCCGCCCTGCGACCGGGCTGGCGATCCGCTCCGTACTCCGCTGCGTGGAGGTACGGAGCCGCGTCGGCCGGATGCGACCCGCGGGGACCGCGCGGAAGGGCACTTCCGGGCGGCCGGGTGTCAGCGTCCACAGCGCCGTGCTGCCCTGCAGAACTCGTGCTTCAGCCATTGCCAAGCCTCTTTTCCTTCGAATAGCCGTTCCGGGCTGGACGCCCGTTTCGAACGGATGTTCTAATTAACTCGAACTCAGTTCTAGCACTGACCGACGACCGTTGTCGAGACTCGCTCGAACATATGTTTGAAAAGCGTGCAGGCCTGCCCTAGCGTGATCAGGACAGGGCATCACCGGCCTCTGCCGCTGCTGAGCGGCAGGCAGGCCGTCGATGTACCTCAGACAATCACCCGCCACCGACACAATGGATTCCGCCGCAGCGGAATGCCGGTGGTGGGCTCCACGGGATCTGCGGTCCCAGGCGAAAGGCAGAACAGTGGCGGAACCAACACCGGCAGTCCGGCAGGAATCGAACATCGCCGGCGTCCCCGGCGACGCCGTTCCGATCACCGCGGGCCGGGGCCGCCCGCGGGGCCGCTCGGTGTCCAAGGGACTGACCGCACGTCAGCTGACCATCCTCGAGACGATCCAGCGCTCGATCGCGGACAAGGGCTACCCGCCGTCCATGCGGGAGATCGGTGACACCGTGGGTCTGGCGAGCCTGTCGAGCGTGACGCATCAGCTGTCCCAGCTCGAACGGCTCGGCTATCTCCGGCGCGACCCCAAGCGCCCCCGCGCCATGGAGGTCCTGCTGCCGCTGACGCTGCCCGCCGAGGCGCCAGCGGGTCCCGACGGGTCGCCGGAGCGGAAGACCTCGGCGGAGCACCGGGTCGCGGTGGACACCGCGCTGGTCCCGCTGGTCGGCCGTATCGCCGCTGGTGGCCCGATCCTCGCCGATCAGGTGGTCGAGGACGTCATGCCCCTGCCCCGACAGCTCGTGGGCCACGGCGACCTGTTCATGCTCAGGGTCTCCGGCGACTCGATGGTCGACGCCGCCATCTGCGACGGCGACTGGGTGGTGGTCCGCAAGCAGCAGAGCGCCCAGAACGGAGACATCGTCGCAGCGCTGCTCGATGACGAGGCCACGGTGAAGACGTTCCGTCAGCGGGACGGACACACGTGGCTGCTGCCCCAGAACACGCGCTACGAGCCCATCCTCGGCGACCACGCCAGCATCATGGGCAAGGTCGTCTCGGTGATGCGCGCACTGTAGGCGCCCCGCTCTCCGCCCGAGGGGCGCCGCAGTCCGGTGACTGTGGCGCCCCTCGTGGTTGGGTGCCCGGACCTGCCGGGGCCGGGCCGGGCCGTCAGCGGGCGGAGAGCCGCTCCAGGATCCCGGTGACGGTGGCCCTGTCCGTGGTCGCCCAGAAGGGCGGTAGCGCGGCCCGGAGGAACCCGCCGTAGCGGGCCGTCGCGAGGCGGCTGTCGAGGACCGCGACGACGCCCCGATCGCCTCCCGACCGGATCAGGCGGCCGGCGCCCTGTGCGAGGCGGATCGCGGCATGCGTCGCGGAGACACTCATGAAGCCATTGCCGCCGTTGCGGGCCACGGCCCGTGTCCGCGCCGTCATGAGCGGATCGTCCGGCCGCGGGAACGGGATGCGGTCGATCACCACCAGGCGGCACGAGGCGCCCGGCACATCCACGCCCTGCCAGAGGGACATGGTGCCGAACAGGCAGGTGTCCGGCTCGTCGGCGAACTGCGTGACCAGGGCGTTGAGGGAGGACTCGCCCTGGCAGAGGATCTCGAAGTCGACCTGGGGGCGCAGCGCCTCCGCCGCCTCCTCGGCGGCCCGCTTGGAGGAGAAGAGTCCCAGGGCTCCCCCGCGGGATGCCCGGAGCAGGGTCAGCAGTTCTGCCAGCTGCGCGTCGGACGTGCCGCGTTCGGGCTTCGGCAGGTCCTTCGCCACGTACAGCACGCCCTGCCGCGGGTAGTCGAACGGGCTGCCGACGTCGACGCCGGTCCAGGCCGGCGCCCCGGGGCCGCTGAGGCCCAGCGATCCCGCGACGGGTCCGAACTCGGCACCGATCGCGAGCGTCGCGGAGGTGAGCACCACGGTGTGGTCCTCGAAGAGGCCCTCCCGCAGGCGCGCCGCCACCGAGAGCGGCGCCACGTTCAGCGTCGCGGGCGCACTCTCGTCCGGCTGCGCGTAGCCGGATCCGGGCGTGAAGGTGCTCGGCCGGGACGCCCAGACCACCTCATCGAGGTCTGCGGCCGCGAGGATCCGCTCGGCGAGGTCGAACACCAGGGTGACGCGGGAGCGTGCAACCTGCCGCCCGCCGTCGACGTCGGCCTCCGACTTGCCGTCCGTCTTCGTGTCGGAGAGCGCGGCGCGTGCGGCGTCCCGGACCTGCGCGAGGGATTCCTCGAGGTCGTCGGGGAGGCCGCCCGGCAGGAGCCCGGAGGGCACGAGTTCGGAGGCCGCCTCGAAGGCGGACGCCGCGGTGTCGAGGGCTGCGGTGCCGATCGAGGCGTGGCGGCGGAGGGCGGTCGCGGCGGCGCTCACCATGGAGGCGGAGAGCTGTCCGGAGACCGCCCCGGTCACGCGGTCGTGGAGTTCGTGCGCCTCGTCGATCACGACGACGTCGTACTCGGGCAGGACGGCCAGCCCCTCGAACGCGCTGATGGCGAGCATCGCGTGGTTCGTGATGATGATGTCAGCGTCCGCGGCAGCGGCGCGCGCCTTCTCGCTGAAGCACTCCTGGGCCATCGGGCAGCGGGCGGCGCCCAGGCACTCCATGCTGGAGACCGACACCTGCCGCCACGCGCGGTCGCTGACACCGGGGACGAGGTCGTCGCGGTCGCCCGTGTCCGTGTCCTCCGCCCACTCGCGCAGCCGGACCACCTCCCTGCCGAGTGCCGACGCGGGGCCTCCCCCGCCGAGGGCCGGGGAGGGGTGCGGTGCTGCGTCCTCGCCGAGGCTGAAGAGGGCGTCGGGGGCGTCCTCCTCGGGGAAGCCTCCGCCGGTCTTGTGCAGGCACACATAGTTGGAACGGCCCTTGAGGAGCGCGACGTCGACGGGGCGCGCGAGAGCGGGTTTCACGGCATCGAGGAGGCGTGGCAGGTCACGGCCCACGATCTGGGCCTGGAGGGCGAGCGTCGCCGTCGAGACCACGGACGGGCGGTCACTGTCCATGGCGTGGGCGATCAGGGGGACCAGGTACGCCAGGGACTTCCCCGTGCCGGTGCCGGCCTGGACCAGCAGGTGGTCGCCCGAGCGGAGGGCCTCGCTGACCTGCCGCACCATCTCGTGCTGGCCGGCGCGCGTCTCGCCGCCCATGGCCGCCACGGCGGCGTCGAGCAGTTCCAGTGCCTGACGGGCTTCGGCGGAGTGGCGCGCCGGGTCCAACGCCGCGACGACGGCGCCGGATCGGGTGCTGTCACCCATGCCGGAGGTACGGCTCCAGATCGGCTGCCAGTCCCTCGCGGACCATCACCTCGAGGCGGGTGCCCTCGTCGACATGCTCGAGGCCGAGGATCTCCACGTCCTCCTGGTGCAGGCGGCTGAGGACCTCGCCGCGCTCGTAGGGCACCAGCAGGTCCAGCTTCACGCCGGGACGCGGGATGTTCGTGCTGATGAGCTGCTTCAGTTCCGTCATGCCGGCACCGGTGCGCGCGGAGACGACGACGGAGCGCGGCTCGCGCTGCCGCAGCCGCTCGATGACGAACGGGTCGGCGGCGTCGGCCTTGTTGAAGACCACGATCTCGGGCACCTTGCGGGCATCGACCTCGGTCAGGACGGTGCGGACCGCGGCGAGCTGGCCCTCCGGGTCCGGGTGCGAGACGTCGACGACGTGCAGGATCAGGTCCGCGTCCGCGACCTCCTCCAGCGTCGAGCGGAATGCTTCGACCAGCTGGGTGGGCAGCGACCGGACGAACCCGACGGTGTCGGCGAGCGTGTAGCCGATGCCGTCCGGGGTCTCAGCCCGGCGCACCGTCGGATCGAGCGTCGCGAACAGGGCGTTCTCGACGAGGACCCCGGCGTCCGTGAGCCGGTTCAACAGGGACGACTTCCCGGCGTTCGTGTAGCCGGCGATGGCGACGGAGGGTACCTGGTTCCGCTTGCGGTTGGACCGCTTGGTCTCCCGCGCCGGCTTCATGCCTGCGATCTCGCGGCGCAGCTTCGCCATCCTCGTGCGGATCTTGCGGCGGTCGAGTTCGATCTTCGTCTCACCGGGACCGCGGGAGCCCATGCCGGCGCTCGCGCTGCCGACCTGGCCACCGGCCTGGCGGGACATCGACTCGCCCCAGCCACGCAGGCGGGGCAGCAGGTACTCGAGCTGCGCCAGCTCGACCTGGGCCTTGCCCTCGCGGCTCTGGGCGTGCTGGGCGAAGATGTCGAGGATCAGGGCGGTGCGGTCGATGACCTTCACCTTGACGATGTCCTCCAGGCCGCGGCGCTGCGACGGGGAGAGCTCGCTGTCGACGATCACGGTGTCGGCGCCGGTCGCCTGGACGATGCTCTTGAGCTCCTGGGCCTTGCCCGAGCCGAGGAACGTGGCGGGGTCCGGCTTCAGGCGGCGCTGCACGATGCCGTCCAGCACCTCCGATCCGGCAGTCTCCGCGAGGGCGGCGAGTTCCTGCAGCGAGTTCTCGGCGTCCAGCGCGGTCCCTTCGCTCCAGAGGCCGGCGAGGACCACCCGCTCCAGCCTCAGCTGCCGGTACTCGACCTCGGTGACGTCCTCGAGTTCGGTGGAAAGACCCGCCACGCGGCGGAGCGCACGGCGTTCCGCCAGGTCCTGCTGGTCCCCGTCGGCGTCGGCGGGCTCGTCCTCGCTCGACAGCGCGAGCGCACGGGAGCGCCAGGTCTTCTCGATCGGTGCGGTGGTCTTCTCCGGTGTCGTCCCGTTTTTCGCCTTCGCCGCGGCAGCTTCGTCGCTGGCGAGGATCCGGTCGATGACGGCTTGGATCTCCTCCGGGCCCATGTCGGCCCCGGTGGGATGTCCGTGATTCTCGGTCATGTTCTCCTTCAGTGAATGTCGTTCGATTCTACGGCGGCCCACCGACGGCGTTCCAGCGTATTCTCGCGGGGCGAAACCGCCTTGCGCCGGAAGGAGGACCGCCGGCGGGGGCCGGCGAGGGCGTGCCGCTAGGCTTTTCCCTATGGACGCATCCCAGGAGCCGCAGCACTACTTCAGCGCCCGGCCGGTCGGGCCCGAGACGCGCAGGCCCCTCTCCGTCGTCCTCGCCGGTGAGCGCAGGGAGCTCGTGACCTCGTCGGGCCTCTTCAGCCCCGACGGCGTGGACAAGGGCACGTCGATCCTCCTCGCATCCGTGCCGGACCCCGAGGGCCGGCGCCTGCTGGACCTCGGGTGCGGCTGGGGACCGATCGCCCTCACGATGGCGCTGAAGGCACCGGAGGCCGAGGTCCGTGCCGTCGACGTCAACGAGCGGTGCATCGCGCTGACCGCCGAGAACGCACGGCGGCTGGGGCTGGGCAATGTCGTGGCCTCGACCCCGGACGACGTCGATGCGGACCTGGCCTTCGACACGATCTGGTCCAATCCGCCCATCCGGATCGGGAAACAGGAGCTGCACGCGCTGCTGCTCCGCTGGCTGCCGCGCCTCGCGCCCGGTGGCAGCGCGTGGCTCGTGGTGCAGAAGAACCTCGGCGCCGACTCCCTGCAGCGCTGGCTCGCCGGGGAACTGCCGGACGACTTCCTCGTCCGCCGCGCCGAGACGTCGAAATCCTTCCGCATCCTGGAGGTGCGCCGCGGGCAGTGACGCCGGCGCGTCCGGGACGCGTCCGCTCAGCCGCGGGTCGACAGCACGCCGTCGGCCACCAGGACGGCCGGCCCGCTGAGCTGCACGTGCTCGCGACCGTCGGGGCCGTCGAAGAAGGTGACGCCGACGACGCCGCCGGGAACCGTGACGAGCCACCGGGCCGGTGCGCCCTGCCCCGCCCAGAACCGGGTACCGGCGGCCGCGGCGCAGGCACCGGTGCCGCAGGACTGGGTCTCGCCGACGCCGCGCTCGTGCACGCGCATCGTGAGGCGCCCCACGCCGTCGTCACCCACGAGCGGATCGGACGGGACCACGAGTTCCACGTTGGTGCCCTCGGGCGGCACCGGCTGGACCGCCGGTGCGCGGTGGAGATCGGTGGAATCGAGTTCGGTCCGTTCGGCGAGGGCGACGACGGTGTGCGGGTTACCCATGCTGATCGACAGCGCGGGGCGGTCGACGTCGAGTCCTCCGATGGCGACGAGGGAGTCCATACCCCGTGCCACGGCCGCCTCAGGGAAGATGAACTCCCACGGCCCCATGTCCACCGCGTAGCCGTCCCCCGACCGCGTGACCCGCTTGACGCCGGCGCGGGTCCCGATGGCCAGCTCCCCGCCCTGCGGCAGGTCGGCCACCTTCTGGGCGAGGAGGAAATGGGCGAACACCCGGACCCCGTTGCCGCACATCTCCGACACCGATCCGTCACCGTTGCGGTAGTCCATGAACCATTCGGCGGCCTGCTCGGTCTGCAGCAGGGCACGCCCCTCGGGGAGCGCTGAGGACCGGACGGCGCGGATGTACCCGTCGGCACCGATCCCGCGGTGCCGGTCGCACAGCGCGGCGACGAACGCGGCGTCGGTCGGCGCGTCCCCGTCGGGATCGAGGGTCAGGATGAAGTCGTTGCCCGTGCCATGGCCCTTCGAGAAGGACAGCCCGGCGGACTGCCGGGCGGAGGGGGCTGCAGTATCGGCGAGGTGATCGGTCACCGTCTCAGGATAGGTCCCCGGAACGCCTGGCGAGTCCGACGGCCTGGTCGACCAGGCCGTCCGCCTGCCAGTCGAGCCAGGCGACGCGCGGGTCGCCGCGGAACCAGGTCAGCTGGCGTTTGGCGAACCGCCGCGTCGCGGCGATGGTGTCCTCGACCGCGGCGGCCTCCGTCACGGACCCGTCGAGGACCTGCAGGAACTGTGCGTACCCGAGGGCGCGGGAGGCCGTCCTACCCTCCCTGAGCCCCGAGTCGGCGAGGCTCCGGACCTCCTCCGCGAGGCCGTCCCGGACCATGACCTGCACGCGCTGCGCCAGCCGGTCGCGCAGGAGGTCGCGGTCCACCGCGAGACCCATCTGCACGGTCGGCCGGTGGTACTCGCGCCGGGGCATGAAGGCACTGAAGGGCCGTCCGCTGATCTCGTGCACCTCCAGTGCTCGTACCAGACGGCGGTCATCCCCGATGCGTGCGGCCGAGGCGGGGTCGACGGCGCGCAGGCGCTCCCGGAACGCAGCGGCCCCTCCTTCCGCGAGTTCGGCCTCGAGCCGCTCCCGGACGGAGGGATCGGTGGGCGGGAACTCCAGCCGGTCCAGGGCCGCCCGGACGTACAGCCCGGACCCGCCCACGAGGATCGGCACCCTGCCCCGGTCGTGGATGCCGTCGATGATGCGGCGGGCGTCGTCCTGGTAGGCCGCGACGCTCGCCTCCTCGGTGACGTCGAGGACGTCCAGCAGGTGGTGCTCCACGCCCTGCCGCTCCGCCGGGGTCAGCTTCGCCGTGCCGATGTCCATGCCGCGGTAGAACTGCAGGGCGTCGGCGTTGACCACCTCCCCGCCGAGGCGTTGCGCCAGGGCGACGCCGAGATCCGACTTGCCCGACCCGGTGGGACCGACGACGGCGACGACCGGGAGGGTCAAAGGGCGCCGGCCCGGACGGGCAGGGACGGCATGCCCAGCGCCACCGGGCGCGGGGCGCCGGTCGGCGTGGCGGGGATGCCGCAGGAGTCCGCCTGGCTGCGGTCCCACGCGTCGCCGGCGCGCGAGCGGCGGAGCGAGTACTCGGCGGGCGACGGATCGGACAGCAGGTGGAAGGACGCCGCCTCGGTGACGGGAATCGTCACGACGTCGCCGGGTCGGGGCGTCTCGGCGCCGTCGGGCACCGAGAAGTGGACCAGGCGCTGGTCGCGTGCCCGCCCCGTGAGGCGGTGCGTCTCCGATGCCTTGCGTCCCTGCTGGTCCGTGACGAGCACCTCGACGAGCGTGCCGACCTGGCGGGCGTTCTCCTCGCGGGCGATGCGGTCCTGCAGCGCCGTCAGCCGTTCGAAGCGCTCCTGGACCACCGCCTTGGGCAGCTGGTCCGGCAGGTCCGCCGCGGGGGTCCCGGGGCGCCGGGAGTACTGGAACGTGAAGGCGGTGGCGAAGCGCGCCTGTTCGACGACGTCGAGCGTGGCCTGGAAGTCCTCCTCCGTCTCCCCGGGGAACCCGACGATGATGTCCGTCGAGATGGCAGCGTGCGGCATGCGCTCGCGGACGCGCTCGAGGATCCCGAGGAAACGGGTGGACCGGTAGGAGCGGCGCATGGCCCTGAGGACCGCGTCGGAGCCCGACTGCAGGGGCATGTGCAGCTGCGGCATCACGTTCAGCGTCTCGGCCATGGCGTCGATGACGTCGTCCGTGAACGCGGCCGGGTGGGGGCTCGTGAAGCGCACGCGCTCGAGCCCTTCGATCGAGCCGCAGGCGCGGAGCAGCTTCGCGAAGGCACCGCGGTCCCCGAACTCCACGCCGTAGGAGTTGACGTTCTGCCCCAGCAGCGTCACCTCGACGGCGCCGTCGGCCACGAGGGCCTCGATCTCGGCGAGGATCTCCCCGGGCCGGCGATCGCGCTCCTTGCCCCGCAGCGACGGCACGATGCAGAACGTGCAGGTGTTGTTGCAGCCGACGGAGATGGACACCCAGCCCGCGTAGACGGACTCGCGCCGGGTGGGCAGCGTGGACGGGAAGACGTCGAGGGACTCGAGGATCTCGAGCTGCGCGTCCTGGTTGTGCCGGGCACGCTCGAGCAGAGCCGGCAGCGCGCCGATGTTGTGGGTCCCGAACACGGCGTCCACCCACGGCGCCCTCCGGAGGATCGTCTCCCTGTCCTTCTGGGCGAGGCAGCCGCCCACGGCGATCTGGAGGCCCGGACGTGCTTCCTTCACGGCCTTGAGGATGCCGAGATTGCCGTACAGCTTGTTGTCGGCGTTCTCACGCACGGCGCAGGTGTTGAAGACGACGACGTCGGCCTGGCCCTGCTGCACGCGGCTGAGCCCGGCGCCCTCGAGGAGGCCCGAGATGCGCTCGGAGTCATGGACGTTCATCTGGCAGCCGAAGGTGCGCACCTCGTAGGTGCGGCGATGGTCGCCAGGCGCGTCCGTGGGCTCGCTGATGGTTCCGCTGGTGGTCTCGTCGAGGGGGACGGGGGCTGTCATGCTCACGCCCTCAAGCGTACGGCTGGCGGCCGGAACGCCCACAATCCTTCCGGTTCCGCTCAATCGTCGGTGCCCGCCTCGGCGATGACGTCCTTGACGATCGAGAACGCGGTACCGGGACTGTAGCCCTTGCGGGCGAGGACGCCGACGAGCCGGCGCACCTCCTTGTCGCGCACCGCACGGTCGGACAGGTCGGTGCTGCTGCGGAGCTTTCGCCTGACGACGTCACGCGCCCGCTCGTGCTCGTCCTCGTCGGAGATCTGCAGCAGGGCATCCTCCGCCAGCTCCGTCTCGATGCCCTTGTCCGCGAGCTCACGGCGCAGGGACGACCGGGACAGCGACCTGGCGGCGGTCCGGGTCCGGACCCACATGCGGGCGAACTCGGCGTCGTCGATCAACTGAACCTCTTCGAACCGGTCGAGGACGGCGGCCGCCACCGTTGCGGGGACAGCCCGCTCGGTGAGCTTGACGTCGAGCTGGTGGCGGCTCCGCGCACCGAGGGCGAGCTGGCGCAGCAGGATGGACCGCGCTTCCGATGCCCAGTCCTCGTCGCTCCTCGCGGGTGCGTCGGACCCGGGCGGGCTGTCGCCGTCAGTGCCGGGGGCCCTGCCTGCGGCTCGGCCCCTGGTGCTGCGGCCCGCGCGGCGCCGCCCGGGAAGCTCCTCCGCCGATGGGTCCAGGTGGACCTCCTGGGCTCCGCCCGATCCGGCGGCGTCGTGACCGGCACCATCGGGCCATTCCGGGTGGAACGCGGGATCTGCGGACCTCTCCCCTGCGTCCGGCGCATCCGCCGACGAGCCAACAACCGGGCTGAAAGGGTCGTCGAACGGGGCCCGGCGTGAACCTCCGCCACGGCCCCCGGACCGGGCCCGTTTCTGGCCTCCGGCGGTCCGGCCGGCGGAGGACCTGGACTGCGGGAAACCCGAACGGCCGAACGACCCCCGCCCGGTCTTCTTCGAGCCGCTGGAGCCGGACGAACCGGCCGACCCGTCACCGGAACTGCTCGTCCCGGACCGGCCGAACGACCCCCGCCCGGCCGTCTTCGAGCCGCTGGAGTCGGTGCTTCCCGCCGGATCGTCCCGCGAGCTGTCCGAACCGAACCGGCCGAAGGAGATCCCCCATTCGACCGGTTCGGGCCCGGGGTCGGTCGGCATGCGCCCTACTCGCCGCCGACGGCCTTGAGCTTGGGAGCCTCGACCTCTTCCTCCGGCTGCACGCCGATGCCGAGCTTGACCCTGATCTTCTGCTCGAGCTCGTCAGCCAGGCCGGGGTTGTCCCTGAGGAACTTCCGGGCGTTCTCCTTGCCCTGCCCCAGCTGATCCCCGTCGTAGGTGAACCAGGCACCGGACTTCTTCACCAGTCCGTTCTCGACGCCCACGTCGATCAGCCCGCCCTCACGGGAGATGCCGTGACCGTAGAGGATGTCGAACTCGGCCTGCTTGAAGGGCGGTGCCATCTTGTTCTTCACGATCTTGGCGCGGGTCCGGTTACCCACCGCATTCACGCCTTCCTTCAGCGTCTCGATGCGGCGCACGTCGATGCGCACCGACGCGTAGAACTTGAGCGCCTTGCCACCCGTGGTGGTCTCGGGGCTCCCGAAGAAGACGCCGATCTTCTCGCGCAGCTGGTTGATGAAGATCGCGGTGGTCTTGGTCTGGCTCAGTCGTCCCGTGATCTTCCGGAGCGCCTGGCTCATCAGGCGAGCCTGGAGGCCGACGTGGCTGTCGCCCATCTCGCCCTCGATCTCGGCGCGCGGTACGAGCGCGGCGACGGAGTCGATGACGATGATGTCGATCGAACCCGATCCCACCAGCATGTCCATGATCTCGAGCGCCTGCTCACCGGTATCCGGCTGCGACACGAGCAGGGCATCGGTGTCGACGCCCAGCCTCTTGGCGTACTCGGGATCGAGGGCGTGCTCGGCGTCGATGAAGGCGGCGATCCCCCCGTTGCGCTGAGCGCTGGCGACGGCGTGGAGGGCGACGGTGGTCTTTCCGGAGGATTCCGGGCCGTAGATCTCCACGACCCTGCCACGCGGGAGGCCACCGATGCCGAGGGCGGCGTCCAGGGCGATGGAGCTGGTCGAGATGGTCTCGATGGGCGCCCGCGTCTCGTCGCCGAGACGCATCACGGATCCCTTGCCGTACTGCTTGTCGATCTGGGCGAGAGCAGCTTCGAGGGCTTTCTCGCGGTCTGGAGCGGCCATTCTTCACCTCGGTTGTCCATGGCCAACTGGCCTGTTTACGTGTTCATGACGACTGTATTAGCCTGCGCCGACAGTTTGAGGTCGGGTCACCGCTATGTGCACAGGAGCGCGCCGACTCCTCCCCCAGTATACCGCCGTCCGAACAGGTATTCGATTATTCGCGGCATCCGCGGGTGTCCGATTCCCGGCTGCGGACCGTCCCCGCGGACTCACCGGGGCCTGATGTCGCGGCCCAGCCAGCGCTCCCGCGGCACGTCCTGCGCCCGGCACACCGCCTCCCATACGGCCCGCGGGTCCACCCCTGCGGCGAGTGCTTCGGCCGCGGTCCGGTCGCCGAGCCGGTCGACGACGAGATCCCTGGCGAGGGTCCTGGAGTAGCCCGCGCCGAACTCCTCGTCCATCAGTCGCCAGAAGTCGCTCAACCGCATGTGCTGTCCCTGCTCTCGTCGTCCGGCCGCGCGGCTGCCGTGGAGCCGCGCGCATCCCTCTATTCTGCGTGCACCACCCGGCGGGTGCACCGTCGCGCCCGATCCTCCGCCCGCGCGCGGCAGCGGGTGGGGCCGCCGCGGCAGCACCGGCCGTCGGTGCCCGCACCCCGGCGCCGACGGGGCGGAAGGAGTTGGCCGCGCCATGGTGTTCCCCGCGACACGTCACCCTACAATGGCCCCATGAACGCGAAGCCGAGCACCACGGACCCCGGCCCGGGCCTTGCCGCCTACCCCGGGGATGACGCCGACACCGATGCCGCCATCGAGGCGCTCGAGCAGCAGTTGAGCATGCTGTGGCGGCGGGCGCGGTCGAACTCCTACAAGGTGGCCCGCCGCGTGCACCCCGACATGGAGCCGGCAGCCTACGGGCTCCTCGTGATCCTGCAGCGCGAGGGTTCCATGCGCCTCACGGACATCGCCGCCAGCGTGGGCGTGGGCAAGCCGTCGGTCAGCCGGCAGATCGCGATGCTGGAACAGCTCGGACTCGTGCAGAAGGAGGCCGACCCCCTGGACGGCCGTGCCCAGGCGATCTCGCTGACGGAGGCCGGGACCCGGCAGCTCGTCGCGGCGCAGCACGCCCGCAAGCAGGCGTTCCACCAGCTCATGGAGGACTGGGACGTCGACGACCTCACCCGGCTCGGCACCCTGATCGCCCAGCTGAACAACACGTACACCAAGGACAACTGGTAGCGGACGGCAGGAAGGCCCGTCCCCGAGGGGACGGGCCTTCCTTGTCGTGGGGGTACTAGCGGTTCGTGGCCGCGAGTCCCCGACGGAAGTCGTCGTTCAGATCGTCGGTGAGATCGTCCCCGAACTCCCGCGAGAACTCCTGCGGGATGGTGTCCGGGATGGACACGCCTTCTGCTTCTGCCAGGCGGTCGCTGACTTCCCGCAGCATCGAGGAGAGCGGCACCTCGAGTGCACTGCAGATTGATGAGAGGAGTTCAGAGGATGCTTCCTTCTGGCCACGCTCGACCTCGCTGAGGTATCCGAGGGAGACCCTCGCACTGTGCGACACCTCACGCAGAGTCCGGCCCTGGCGCTGGCGGACGTCGCGGAGGACATCGCCGATCTCATGGCGAAGAACTACCATTTTGCGCTCCTTGGGCTTGCGTTGTGCATCCTCTGCCAACCCCACATCACGCCAACGGACGACGCCGTTTACGGACACGGGCTGCTTTACCATCTGTATCGCCTTGCTCCCTCATGAATGCGGCACCGTCCTGATCGACGTGTGCCACGTGATGATGACCTGCCCGAGCTGCTTGAGCCTGAGTCGCCAACCCTACCAACGGCCGGCACTGTTTATAACTACCCCTGCCCGCCGTTTGTTCCCCTGGACAGTGCTCCGAGGAGCTCGCCGAGCACGGCATCCCGCGAAGCGGCCCTGATCTCGTCGCGGGTCCCGGCGAAGTGGTGTTCGAACGATTCCGTGCCCTCGGCGCTCGAGACCGCCGTGAACACGGTGCCGACGGGCTTGCCCTCGTGCGCCGACGGGCCGGCGACGCCGGTGGTCGCGATACCGATGTCGGCCGAGAGCGCGGACCGCGCCCCCTCCGCCATCGCCGCGGCGACGCGGGCATCCACGGCACCGGCGCTCGCGAGGAGCTGCGCATCGACCCCCAGGAGGTTCTGCTTGACGGACACCTGATATGCCACTATGCCGCCCTGCAGCACGGACGAGGCGCCCGGCACCTCGGCGAGGGCTGCGGCGACCATCCCCGCCGTGAGCGACTCGGCCGTGGCCACCGTGAGTCCCCGCCGCGCCGCGAGGGCGACGACGTCCGATGCCGGCCGCACCGCCGTCACTTGCGGGCGCTCGCCCGCAACCGGATCGCCTGGACGATGTAGTCGACGCCGGTCACCACGGTGATGGCGACGGCGGCCGCCATGACGGCCGCGGCGACCCACCACGCCCAGTCCCCCACGAGGGCCTGCAGCGGGATCAGGAACAGCAGGATGGCGACGGTCTGGACCACGGTCTTGAGCTTGCCGCCGCGAGAGGCCGGCATGACGCCGTACCGGATCACGGCGAAGCGCAACAGCGTGATGCCCACCTCGCGGACGAGGATGACGACGGTCACCCACCACCAGAGCTCGCCCAGGACCGACAGCAGCACCAGGGCGGATCCGATGAGCAGCTTGTCGGCGATCGGGTCGGCGATCTTGCCGAAGTCCGTGATGAGCCCCCTGCTGCGGGCCAGGTCGCCGTCGAGCTTGTCCGTGTAGATCGCGACCACGAAGGTGAGGACGGCGAGCCAGCGGAACAGCCCGGCGCGCCCGTCGTCGAGCAGCAGGAACCAGATGAAGAAGGGGACCAGCAGGATGCGCACGACCGTGAGGACGTTCGCGATGTTCAGGACCGGCACCGCCGGGCTCGGGGAGCTGTTCACCGTCTCAGGCTACCTGCCGGTGAGGTTCCAGGCGTCCTCGCCGTCCTCGTCGGCGGACCCCCCGGTCGCATCCGCGCCGTCGTAGTAGTCGACGGCCTGCGGCCTGGAGGCGAGGTCCTCGGCCACGAGGTCCACCGGCGCCTGTGGGGGGCGCGGCTGGGCCACCGGCTCGTCGCCGCGCATGGCCGCAAGCACCGGCTCGAGGTCGTCGGGCTTGACCAGCACGTCGCGGGCCTTGGAGCCCTCGGACGGGCCGACGACGCCGCGGGACTCGAGGAGGTCCATGAGCCGCCCGGCCTTCGCGAATCCGACCCGCAGCTTGCGCTGCAGCATCGACGTGGACCCGAACTGCGTGGTGACCACCAGCTCGGTGGCCTGCAGCAGGACGTCGAGGTCGTCCCCGATGTCGTCGTCGATCTGCTTCTTCGGCGCCTCGACCGCCACGTCCTCGCGGTAGGTGGCCTGGAGCTGGCCCTTGACGTGCTCGACGACGCGGTGGATCTCGGACTCGGTGACCCAGGCACCCTGGACGCGCATGGGCTTGGAGGCGCCCATGGGCAGGAAGAGGGCGTCGCCCTGACCGATCAGCTTCTCGGCGCCCGGCTGGTCGAGGACCACGCGGGAGTCGGTGACGGACGACGTCGCGAACGCCATGCGGGACGGGACGTTCGCCTTGATCAGGCCGGTGACGACGTCGACGGACGGCCGCTGCGTGGCGAGCACGAGGTGGATGCCGGCGGCGCGCGCGAGCTGCGTGATCCTGACGATGGAGTCCTCGACGTCGCGCGGCGCGACCATCATGAGGTCGGCGAGCTCGTCCACGATGACCAGGAGGTACGGGTAGGGGCGCACGACGCGCTTGGAGCCCTCGGGCGGGACGACCTTCCCGTTGCGGACCGCCTTGTTGAAGTCGTCGATGTGCTTGTACCCGAAGTTCGCGAGGTCGTCGTAGCGGGTGTCCATCTCCCGGACCACCCACTGCAGCGCCTCGGCGGCCTTCTTGGGGTTCGTGATGATCGGGGTGATCAGGTGCGGTACGCCCTCGTAGGCCGTCAGCTCCACGCGCTTGGGGTCGACCATGACCATGCGCACCTCGTCGGGCGTGGAACGCATGAGGATGGACGTGATCATCGAGTTCACGAAGGACGACTTGCCGGCACCCGTGGCTCCGGCCACGAGCAGGTGGGGCATCTTGGCGAGGTTCGCGACGACGAACCCGCCCTCGACGTCCTTGCCCACGCCCATGACCATCGGGTGCTCGGTCTTCCGGGCGTTGCCGGAGCGCAGCACGTCGCCGAGCGACACCGTCTCGCGGTCGGTGTTGGGGATCTCGATGCCGATGGCGGACTTGCCGGGGATGGGCGAGAGGATCCGGACGTCGGAGCTCGCGACGGCGTAGGAGATGTTCTTCGACAGGGCCGTGACGCGCTCCACCTTGGTGCCCGGGGCGAGCTCGATCTCGTAGCGCGTCACCGTGGGGCCACGGGAGAAGCCCGTCACCTTGGCGTCCACGTTGAACTGGTCGAGGGTGTGGGTCAGGGCGGCGACGACGGCGTCGTTGGCCTCCGAGCGTTCCTTCGGCGGCGTGCCGGCCGGCAGGTAGTCCGACGGCGGCAGCGTGTACGCGACGTCGCCGGCGAGCTGGAGCTGCTCGGTGCGCTGCGGGATGGGAGTCGGCGGGACCTGCGGCTGCACGGGGGTGGAGGGGACGATGAGCGCCTTCGCGGCGGGGACGACGTCGATCGCCTCGGTGGCCCCCTCGGGGGCGCGCTCCGGTGCCGGTGCCGCGGGCCGGCGGCTGGTCGAGGAGCGCTTGAGCTCCTCGGCGGCCAGTTCCTGCTTGGTGGGGCGACGGACGCCGGGGGGAACGGCCGCCTCGGCCTCGCGGGCCCGGCGCTCCTCGTCCTCGATGACGGCGCGCTCGAACGCCTCGTCGCCCACGTAGCCGTCGGCGTCATCCGCGCCTGCGCCGTGCTCGGCGTCGAAGGGTTCGTCGGTCCTGTCCTTGCCGAACAGGCGCTTGCGCTTCTTCGGCTCCGGCTTGGCCGTGGCACCGTGCGTCTCGTAGAGGTAGCTCTGGTCGTGCCCGTCGTCGCGCTTGTGGCCGGCGTCGTCGGGGTCCTGGCCCATCAGGTGCTCGTAGAGCGAACGCAGGCGGGCGGGGATGTGGCGGAAGGGCGTCGCGGTGACGATCAGCAGGCCGAGGAGGACCACGAGGGCGAGCAGGACGCCGACGGGCCACGCCGTGAGGACGGAGCTGAGGGGACCGGCCGTGAGGAAGCCCACCACGCCGCCGGCTCGCCAGAGCGCGTCGAGCCCGTCCGAGAGGGCGGGCCCCCCACCGACGAGGTGCGCGATGCCCGATCCGGCGAAGAGGATGACGAGCAGGCCGATGCTGATGCGGTTGTTGGCCCGGTGGCGCTCCGGGTACCGGAAGAGGCGCACGGCGCCGATACCGAGCAGGAACGGCAGGAGCAGGGCCATCCAGCCGAAGGTGCCGCCGGCCGCGGCGTGCACGATGTCGGCGGGCAGGCCCGTCAGTGCCCACCACTCGACGGCGGCGACGGCGAGGGCGAGCAGGAGGAGGAAGAAGCCGGAGCCGTCGCGGCGCAGCTCCCGCTCAGGGGTGACGGCGTGCCCGAAGACCCGGACGCCGGACGCGGCGGCGCCCGCCATGCCCATCCAGACGGCCTGGACGGCCCTCAGCGGGAGCGCGGGGCGGTCCTCGTGCCGGGGCTCCGGCGGGGCCGGCGCCTGCCGGGACTTCGCCGGGGGACGCGCACTCCCCTTCGCCGAGGACCCTCCTGCTGCCTTGGTCCGGGGGGCCGCGCCGACGGCGGACGCTCCCCTGCTGCGGGTCTGGTGCTGGCCCCGCGGGGCAGGGGTCGTTCGAGTGGCCATGCCCTTCACGGTACCGGACGGCGCATCCGAACCGACGGATCTCCGGTTCCTGACGGATCGGGGCGACCGGGCGGAAGGAGGCGGCGGATACCCCGGATCAGGCCTCGAGGACCACCGGGATGATCATGGGACGCCTGCGGTAGCGGCGGTTGACCCACGTGCCGACGGTGCGCCGGACCACCTGCTGCAGCTGGTACGTGGTGTGGTCGGTGGTGTTCGTCACGGCGTCCTCGAGGGCCGCGCTGATCTTCGGCGTGATCTCGTCGAACACGGAGTCGTCCTCGGCGAAGCCGCGGGCATGGATGTCCGGGCCCGAGACGATCTTCCCGGTGGTGCGGTTCACGACCGTGATGATCGAGATGAAGCCCTCCTCGCCGAGGATGCGCCGGTCCTTGAGGTCGGCGTCCGTGATCTCGCCGACGCTGGAGCCGTCCACGTACACGTAGCCGCACTCCACGGCGCCCACCACGCGGGCCGTGCCGTCCACGAGGTCGATGACCGAGCCGTCCTCGGTGAGCAGGACGTTCGACGCCGGAACGCCCGTCTGCTCCGCGAGCCGGCCGTTGGCGATGAGGTGCCGCGTCTCGCCGTGCACCGGCATGACGTTCCTCGGCCGCAGGATGTTGTAGCAGTAGAGCAGCTCCCCGGCGGCGGCGTGGCCGGAGACGTGAACCTTCGCGTTGCCCTTGTGGATGACGTCGGCGCCGAGCTTCAGGAGCCCGTTGATCACGCGGTACACCGCGTTCTCGTTGCCGGGGATCAGCGACGACGCCAGGATCACGGTGTCGCCGCGGCCCACCGTGATGCGGTGGTCGCCGTTGGCCATGCGCGACAGCGCCGCCATGGGCTCGCCCTGGGAGCCGGTGGACATCAGGACCACGCGGTCGTCGGGCAGGTCGTCGACGTTCTTGATGTCCACGAGGATCCCGGCCGGGACCTTCAGGTAGCCGAGCTTCTCGGCGATCGCCATGTTGCGCACCATCGAGCGCCCGGCGAAGCAGACGAAGCGCCCGTGGGCGTGCGCGGCATCGAGCACCTGCTGCACGCGGTGCACGTGGGAGGAGAAGGACGCCACGATGATGCGTTTCCTCACCTGGCCGAACAGGTTCTCGAGGACCGGCCCGATCTCGCGTTCGGCGGTGGTGAAGCCGGGCACGTCGGCGTTCGTGGAGTCCACCATGAACAGGTCCACGCCCTCCTCGCCGAGGCGGGCGAAGGCACGCAGGTCGGTGATGCGGCCGTCCAGGGGCAGCTGGTCCATCTTGAAGTCGCCCGTGTGCAGGACCGTGCCGGCCTCGGTGCGCAGGAACACCGCGAGGGCGTCGGGGATGGAGTGGTTGACGGCGACGAACTCGCACTCGAACGGTCCGAGCTGTTCGATCTGCCCCTCGGAGACCGTGAGCGTGTACGGCCGGATGCGGTGCTCCTGCAGCTTCGCCTCGATGAGCGCGAGCGTCAGCTGCGAGCCGATGATCGGGATGTCGGCCTTCAGGCGCAGCAGGTACGGGACCGCGCCGATGTGGTCCTCGTGGCCGTGCGTGAGGACCAGGCCGACGACGTCGTCGAGCCGGTCCTCGATGTAGGAGAAGTCCGGCAGGATGAGGTCCACGCCGGGCTGGTTCTCCTCGGGGAACAGGACGCCGCAGTCGACGATCAGCAGCTTGCCGTGGATCTCGAAGACCGCCATGTTCCGGCCGATTTCGCCGAGGCCGCCCAGCGGCACCACCCGCAGGGTGCCCGGCTCGAGGGCGGGTGGCAGCTCGCGCAGGGCCGGTCCCGTACCGCCGTGCTCGCTCATGCCCGCGCGTCCCGCCGGACCCCGAGGGCGGACAGGTCCCACCCGGCCTCGGTGAGGTCGGCGAGGACCGGCTCCATTTCGCGCGCATCGGGCTCCACGAGGGGCAGTCGCACGACGGCGTTCGGCAGCACCCCCTGCAGGTGCAGGATGTGCTTGGCGGAGATGGCGCCCGGGATGTGCGTCATGACGGCGCGGATCACGGGGTCGAGCTCGAAGTGGACCCGGCGCGCCTCGACGAAGTCGCCCGCTGCCGCGGCGTCGACGAGCGCCCGGAAGGCGGTGGTCGCGACGTGCGCGGTGACGCTGACGACGCCGACGGCGCCCGCGGCCATCCACGGGAGGGTGAGGCCGTCGTCACCGGAGTAGACGTCGAGGTCGGTGGCGGCGAGGACCTGCGTGATGGCGCCGAAGTCGGCCTTCGCGTCCTTCAGGGCACCGATCCTGGGGTTCTCGGCGAGCCGGAGCATCGTCTCGGTGGTGATGGGGATGGCGGACCGGCCGGGGATGTCGTAGATCATGATCGGCAGGTCGGTCGCGGCGGCGACCGCCTCGAAGTGTGCCAGCACGCCGGACTGCGTGGGCTTGTTGTAGTACGGCGTCACGACCAGCTGCGCGTGGGCACCGGCCCGCTCGGCTCGCCGGGCCATCTCGACGGAGTGCGAGGTGTGGTTCGTGCCCGTGCCGGCGATGACGCGGGCACGGTCCCCCACCGTCTCGACGACCACGCGGTAGAGGTCCTCCTTCTCGGAGTCCTCCAGCGTGGAGGTCTCCCCGGTGGTGCCGGAGACCACCAGACCGTCGCAGCCGTCGTCGACGAGCCGGGCGGCGAGGGCGGCCGTCGCGTCGAAGTCGACGGCGCCGTCGGCGGTGAACGGTGTGACCATCGCCGTCACGAGGGAACCGAACGGGAGGGTGCGCGAGGGGGTGTCAGCCATGGGTGAAACGTTACCCGTTCGCGGGGTGGGCGGCGGCAAGGGCACCCCGCCCGGCGCATCCTGGCAGGGGTCGGGCACAGGCCGGGCCGGGGCGCCTGTGGGACCATGGCGGGATGCACACGAAGTCCGCTCCCCGGCGGCTGACCGGGATCGACGCAGCCCGCGGCGTGGCGCTCTTCGGCATGATGAGCACCCACGTCCTCCCGCTCTACACGCCCGGCACCACCGAGGCCACGTGGACGGCCCTGCTCTTCTCGGGACGCGCGTCGGGGCTGTTCGCCGTCGTCGCCGGGATCGGTCTGGCCCTGCTGACGGGCGGCCGGTTCCCGCACCGCGACCGGACGCTGTCCGCGGACCGGCGCGGTATCGCGGTGCGCGCCGTGATCATCGCCCTGGTCGGACTGGTGCTCGGCGGGGTCGAGACGAACATCGCGATCATCCTCTTCCACTACGGTGTGCTCTTCCTCCTCGCGCTGCCCTTCACGGGCCTCCGGACGGGTCCCCTCGCCGCCTGGGCCGCGGGCTGGGTGGTGCTCGCTCCCGTCGCGGCGTACCTGCTGCGCCCGGTGGTGGCCGGGAGCGTGGTCCCGGCGTCGGTGGGCGGCAATCCCCTCTTCGAGCACTTCCTCGTGCCGCAGACGCTGGCCGCGGACGTCTTTTTGACCGGATACTACCCGGTGCTGCAGTGGCTCGGCTTCCTCCTGATCGGCATGGTGATCGGTCGGCTGGACCTCTCGCGCCTCGGCGTGCAGCTGGGCCTGCTCGTCGCGGGGACCATCGCGGCGGTCGGCGCCCGTTTCGTCAGCGCGCAGCTCCTCGGTCCGGGCGGAGGGCTCGCGGCGCTCCTGCAGACACCCGACGGGCGCCGCTACCCGCTCGAGGCGATGCTCGACGTCGGGCTCGCCGGCGTGGACCAGTCCGGCTCCTGGTGGTGGCTGGCCGTGAGCGCACCCCACTCGGGGACCACCCTGGACCTGGTGCACGTGGCCGGGTCGGCCGCCGCCGTCGTCGCCGTGTGCCTGCTGCTGACCCGGCGGTTCCCGCAGGCGCTCCTGCCGCTGTCGGCTCCCGGGGCCATGACGCTGACCCTCTACAGCCTGCACATCTGCGTGATGAGCTGGGCGGACCAGCTCGTGCCGCTGCCGGACCCGCTGCAGCTGTTCTGGGTGCAGGTGCTCGCCGCGGTCGCCCTCGGCATCCTCTTCCAGCGCCTGCACGCCCGCGGGCCGCTGGAGCTGCTGACCTCCGGTGCCGCGAACGCCGCGCGCGAGGGCCACGCCGAGGTGCGGCGCTGACCACCCGGCGGCTGCCCGGTCAGGCGCCGTCGCCGTCCTGTCGGTACAGCTTCGCGGCGTCGCGCATGGCCCGCCGGGCGCGCTTGCGGTCTCCCGCGGCGTCGTAGGCGCACGAGAGACGGAACCAGGTGCGCCAGTTCTCCGGGTCCGCCTCGGCCTCCGCCTGGTAGGCGGGGAACGCCGCGTCCGCGGCGGAGCGCACGATCCGGCCGGAGGGCGTCCTCGGGAGGTCGTCGACCGGCAGGCCGCCCTCGGCCTCGAGCCGGCGCGCCATGCGCTGCGTCTGCGCCCCGAAGAGCAGTTCGCGGATCAGCGCCCAGGCGCCGATGCACGGCAGCAGGAGGTAGGCGGCTCCGATGGCCTTCGCGACCGGCTCCGGATCGCCGAGCAGCAGGAAGCTGCGCTGAAAGGCGACGGCGAGCCAGAAGACGAGCAGGGCCGTGATGAGCAGGACGCCGAGCTTGGCCTGATGCTGCCGGTAGAACTCCACTGCGGTCACCGGGCCCCGCCGGTCGGCAGGTCCAGGTAGCCGTCGAGCCCCACGGTCAGGCCGGGGTGGTCGGCGACGGACCGGACGCCGAGGAGCACGCCGGGCATGAAGGACGCGCGGTCGTAGGAGTCGTGCCGGATGGTCAGCTGCTCCCCCGGGCTGCCCAGCAGCACCTCCTGGTGCGCCGTGAGCCCGCGCAGGCGGACCGAGTGCACCGGGACGCCGTCGATCCCGGCTCCGCGGGCGCCGTCGAGCATCTCGCGTGTCGCGTCGGGAGCCTGCGGCACGCCCGCTGCTGCGCGGGCGGCGGCGACGAGCCGTGCGGTCCGGACGGCCGTGCCGGAGGGCGCGTCCACCTTGTCGGGGTGGTGCAGCTCCACGATCTCGACGGACTCGAAGTACCGCGCGGCGGCCGCGGCGAAGGCCGTGGCGAGCACGGAGCCGAGGGCGAAGTTCGGTGCGATCAGCACGCCCGTGCCGGGACTGCCGGCCAGCAGCGTCTCCAGGCGGGTCAGGCGCTCGTCCGTCCAGCCGGTGGTTCCGACCACGGCATGCATGCCGTGCTCGACGGCGAAGGACACGTTCCCGACGGTGGCGTCCGGGACGGTGAGGTCGACGACGACGCGCGCGCCGGCGGACAGGAGCGAGTCGAGCGGGTCGCTGCTGCCGAGGGCCGCGACGAGCTCCAGGTCGGCAGCGGCCTCGACGGCTCGCACGGCCTCGGAGCCCATGCGGCCGCGGGCGCCCAGGACGGCCACGGGCAGGTGTTCGGTCATGCCCCCAACCCTACTGTTCCCCTGCGCCGACCCACTCCACGGTCCCGTCCGTGAAGAACTGCTCCTTCCAGATGGGCACGCGTTCCTTGACGAGGTCCACGAGGTCCGAGCAGGCCCGGAACGCCTCCCCGCGGTGCGCGGCGCCGACGGCGGCGACGAGCGCCTGGTCGCCGATGGCCAGGGGTCCGATCCGGTGGGCCACCCAGATGCGGACGCCGTCGTGGCGGGTGGCGATCTCCTCGGCGACCTCGCGGATGACCCGCTCGGCGCTCGGGTGGGCGGAGTAGCTCAGGGACGCGACGGAGCGCCCGCCGTCATGGTCCCGCACCACGCCGCTGAAGCCGACCACGGCCCCGCAGTACGGGGAGTCGACGCCGGCGTGGGCCTCCTCGGGGGTGATCGGGGTGGCGGCGACGGCGGCGTGGATCACTTCACCGGTGGTCATGGTGGCCCTCCAGCTGGGAGCAGATGTGGTCGATGAGCGGTGCGAGGACGGCGAGCCCGTCGCGCACCCCGCCGGGCGATCCGGGCAGGTTGAGGACGAAGGTCGTGCCCGCGGTGCCCGCCAGCCCGCGGCTGAGGACGGCGGTGGGGACCGCGTCCGCACCTGCCCGGCGGATGGCCTCCATGATGCCGGGGAGGCTGCGGGTGAGGTAGGGGGCGGTCTGCTCGGGGGTGGCGTCGTCGGGGCTCAGGCCGGTCCCGCCGCTCGTGATCAGGACCGCCGGGCGCGCCTCGAGCGCGGCGCCGATCGCGGACCCGACGGCGTCGCCGTCGGGCACCACGACGGCGTCCGTGACGGCGAAGCCGTGCCGGTAGAGCCACTCGGCGATCGCGGGCCCGCACTCGTCCTGGTAGACGCCGGCGGCCGCGCGGGTGGAGGCGATGACCACGGCGGCGGTGCGGAGGGCGGTCATATGCTCCAGTCCCCGCTCTTGCCGCCGGACTTCGACACCACGCGCGTGCCGTTGATGACCGCGTGCTTGTCGACGGCCTTGATCATGTCGTACAGCGTCAGGGCCGCCACGGACGCCGCCGTGAGCGCCTCCATCTCGACTCCCGTGAGCGCGGTGGTCCGCACGAGCGCGATGATCCGGACGGCGCCGCCGTCGGGCTCGAAGTCCACGGTCACCTTGGACAGCGGGAGCGGGTGGCACAGCGGGATGAGCGAGGACGTCTGCTTCGCGGCCATGATGCCGGCGATCCGGGCGACGGCGAGGGCGTCGCCCTTCGGCAGGTCCCCCTCTGTGATGAGGGCGACGACGTCGGGCGTGGTCTCGAGCGTCGCCTCGGCGACGGCCTGGCGGACGGTGGCCTGCTTGCCGGAGACGTCGACCATGTGGGCGGTGCCGTCGGCGCGGACGTGCGACAGCGCGTCCGCGGGCGGCGGGGTGGGAGGTGGGGTGCTCATGGCTGGATCCTTTCTGCGGAGTCCATTCAACCAGTGCCGGCCGCATCCGTACCGGCCTCGTCCAGCACGAGCACGTCCTCGACGGCGAAGGGGTCCGTGGGCACCGGGCCCATGAGCGTGACCTCGACGCGGTCCCCCGGGGCGAGCGCGGCGACGCCCTCCGGGACGTGCACCAGGCAGTTGGAGGCGGCGAGGGCGTGCAGGAGGTGGGAGTCGGGCCCGCCGACGAGTGCCACCTTGCCGTCGCGGTAGAGCCCGCGCCGCAGCTGGTGCTTCGCGCGGGGACTGTCGAGGGCGTCGACGAGGACTGCCTCCAGCACCGGGCGCGGGGCGGGCACGCCGGTCAGCTGGTGCAGGGCCGGGCGCAGGAACATCTCGAACGAGACGATCGCACTGACGGGGTTGCCGGGGAACCCGAGGAACGGGATGCCCGAGATGGTGCCGTGGGCCTGCGGGCCGCCCGGTTGCATCGCGACGGAGGAGAACTCCACGCTGCTGTCGGCCAGCGCCTGCTTCACCACCTCGTACGCACCCTGGCTGATGCCTCCCGTGGAGAGGACCAGGTGGGTGCTGCCGGCGGGGATGGCCCCGAAGGCGTCGCGCAGCACCGCCGGGTCGTCGCCGAGGAGCCGGTGGCGGGAGACCTCGGCCCCGGCCTCGCGCAGGGCCGCCTCCAGGAGCGTGGTGTTGGCGTCGTAGATCGAGCCGGGGGCCAGCGGGGCGCCGGGCTCGGCGACCTCGTCACCCGTGGAGAGCAGCAGCACGCGGAAGCGGGGACGGACGGGCACCTCGCCGACACCGCACGCGGCGAGGAGACCGAGCTGGGCGGGGCCGAGCAGCGTGCCTGCCCGGAGCGCCGCCTCCCCCTCGGCGATGTCGCTGCCGGCGTTCCGGACGAACAGGCCGGCGTCGATGCCGGCGGGGAGCCGGACGGTGACGGGTCCGCGGGCCCTGTCCGTGGCGGAGTGGAACTGCGCCGGGTCGGCGCGTTCGATGGGCACCACGGCGGCGGCGCCCTCGGGCAGCATGGCGCCCGTCATGATCGGCGCGGCGGTGCCCGGTGCCAGGGCCGGCGGCACGGAGCCGGCGGGGATGGCGTCGGCGACCTCGAAGGCGTCCCTGCCGGCGAGGTCGTCGGCGTGGACCGCGTAGCCGTCCATCTGGGAATTGGCGAAGGGCGGCAGGCTCACCGGCGCGGCGACGTCCCCGGCCAGTGCCCGACCCAGCGCCGCGGCGAGCGGCAGGACCTCTGCCCCGGCACCGTCGTACCCGCTGCTCCAGCGCAGGAGCCCGGCGACGGCGGCCCGGTGTTCGTCGACGGTTCTTCTCATGGCTGCCTTCCGCGTCGGCCGGCGGCCCGGTGCAGGAGGGCCGACCCGGTGGTCTAGGTCACCGTGAACGTTACCGTGTGCAGTCCCTCCGCCCCGTCAGGCGCCGGCTCCACGGACGCCTCGGACTGGACGTCCCCCGTGCGGTCGACGGTACGTGCCTGGAGGGTGTGGGAGCCGGCGTCCAGCCGCAGCGTGGTGCTGTACTGGCACCAGGTGTCGGCGGAGATCGGCCGGGCGAGTGTCGCGCGCTGCCAGGGGCCGCCGTCGACCCTCACCTCCACGGCCTCCACTCCCCGTCGCTGGGCCCAGGCCACGCCGCCCACGACGACGTCGCCCGCCGGGATGCGCGCGCCGGAGCGCGGCACGTCGATGCGGGAGGAGGTCTTGACGGGGCCCCGCTCGGACCAGCCGCGCGTGGACCAGTACGCGCGGTCGTCGGCGAAGCGGGTGACCTTCAGCTCGCTCACCCACTTCGTCGCGGACACGAAACCGTAGAGTCCGGGGACCACGAGCCGGACCGGGAAGCCGTGCTCGACCGGCAGGGCTTCGCCGTTCATGCCGACCGCGAGCAGGGAGTCGCGTGCGTCGGTCAGGGCCTCCAGGGGCGTGCCGGCGGTGAACCCGTCGACGCTCCGCGACAGCACCATGTCCGCGCCCGCCTGCACGCCGGCGCGGGCCAGGAGCTCGCGGACCGGCCAGCCGAGCCAGCGGGCGTTGCCCGTGAGGTCCCCGCCCACGGTGTTGGACACGCACGCGAGGGTGATGTGGCGCTCGATGAGGGGCAGGGCGAGCAGTTCGTCGAGCGTGATCTCCACCTCGCGGTCCACGAGCCCGGTGACCTTCAGGGACCACTGCGCCGGATCGACGACGGGTACCACGAGGGCGGTGTCGATCCGGTAGAAGTCGTCGGAGGGCGTCACCAGCTCCGTGATGCCCTCCACCTCGAGGTCCGCGCCGTCGGGGACGACGGACCCCTCGGGAGGCGGGGTGACGTCCGCAGGGGCGGGAAGGCGGAGGGCGGCGCGCTGCTGCGCCACCGTGGACTGCGACGAGCGCACCCCGGCAGCCGCGGCGCCCGTCGCGGCAGCCACCACCGCCGCGCCTCCCGCGCCCTGCAGGAACCGCCGGCGTGCCGGGGTGGAGCCCTCGGTGTCGGTCCCGGCCGCCCTGGTCCAGGACCCGAGAGAGCGCACGAGGGCATCGAGGACGAGCACCGCCAGCACCGCGGCGAGAACGGGCGCCACGAAGGACACCAGGGAGGACTGCGGGCGCGATGCCACGGCGAGGACGCCGAGGACGCCGAAGCCGAGGACCACCGCCCGACCGGCGAAACGCCTGCGGTGCTCCAGCACGCCGGCGACGAGGGCGAGGACCGCGATGACGAGCGCGATCGCCCCCAGCAGGACCGCCTTGTCCGCGGTGCCGAACCAGGCGATGGCCCAGTCCTTCACGCCCGGCGGCAGGCCGTCGGTCACGGCGGAGCCGACGGCGCTGACCGGCGTCACGGAGGGACTCAGGGCGGCCGCGGCCAGCTCCCCGCCGATCACACCGAGCCCGACGGCGAGGGCGCCCGACACCGCCGCCCATGTCCGCTGTCGAATCATTCCTGCCTTCCCCTGGGATCCCGGCGACGGCGCGTTGCCGGGCAGGGACCCACCGTTACACGACTGCCGCCCCCACCCGGTTCCCCGGTCCTGTCGGGGCGGCCGTCCTACCCCATTCCGGCGCCGAGGACCAGCCGGGGCGTCCCCTGCCGCCCGGATAGGGCGCCGCCTGCCGGAGGGCGTACCCTCGTTCCATGGGAGTACACCTGGGGATGCCGCGCGGTGCCCACGCTGCCACTGCGGACGCAGGCCGGGGACTCCTGGACATCCACGGCCGGCAGGCGACCGACATGCGCCTGTCCCTCACGGACAAGTGCAACCTGCGGTGCACCTACTGCATGCCCGCCGAGGGCCTCAACTGGCTGCAGAAGGACCAGGTGCTCTCCCGCGAGGAGATCGTACGGCTGGTCCGCATCGGCGTCGATCTGCTCGGGATCCGCGAACTGCGCCTCACCGGCGGGGAACCGCTCGTGCGCGCAGACCTGCTGGAGATCATCCGGGACATCCGCACGGGGCATCCCGCGCTGCCCATCTCCATGACCACCAACGCCCTGGGCCTGGACCGCCGGGCCGTGCAGCTCAAGGACGCCGGCCTGACGCGCATCAACGTCTCGATGGACTCCCTGCACCCCGAGACGTTCGCGCAACTGACCCGGCGACCCTTCCTGGACCGCGTCCTCAAGGGCATCGAGGCCGCGGCGGACGCCGGTCTCGGGCTCGTGAAGATCAACGCGGTGCTCATGCGCGGCATCAACGACCACGAGGCGCCCGAGCTCGTGGCATGGGCGGTGGCCCGCGGCTTCGAGCTGCGCTTCATCGAGCAGATGCCCCTGGACGCCGACCACGGCTGGACGAAGGAGGGCATGGTCACGGCCGCCGAGATGCGCGCGCTCGTCGAGACCCGCTTCGTCCTCACCCCCGATCCGCGCACGCGCGACGGCGCCCCCGCCGAGCGGTGGGAGGTCCGGGCCAGGGAGACCCCCGACGTCGTCCTCGGCACCGTGGGCATCATCGCGTCGGTGACCGAACCCTTCTGCGCCGACTGCCGCCGCACGCGCGTCACCGCGGAGGGCAAGGTGATGAGCTGCCTCTTCTCCCGCGAGGAGACCGACCTGCGGGGGCTCCTGCGCTCCGGCGCGGACGACGACGCCGTCGCCCGGCGCTGGCGCGAGGCCATGTGGCTGAAGCCCCGCGCGCACGGCATGGATCATACGGGCCTCGGCGCCGAGGACTTCGTGCAGCCCGACCGGTCGATGAGCGCCATCGGTGGCTGACGTGCTGGTGCGGTACTTCGGTGCGGCCAGGGCCGCGACGGGCGTGGACGAGGAGCGCCTGCCCGGCGGACGGACCCTCGCCGCGGTGCTCGACGGGCTGCGCGAGCGTCCTTCCGCAGCGGGCGCCCCGTCCCTCGCGAGGGTCCTGGAGCGCAGCAGCTTCCTGCTCAACGAGGTGGCGTTGCGCGATCCCGCGACCGTCCTGCAGGACGACGACGTGCTCGACGTCCTGCCGCCCTTCGCCGGCGGCTGACCGCGCCCTTCAGCGCGTGAAGTCGGCCTCGGAGTCGAACGGCCCGACGACGACCGTGGTGCGCGGTGCGGCCGCGAGCTCACGGGCCAGCGACTGCACCTCCCCGGCCGTGACGGACCGGATCCGGTCGAGCGAGGTGTCCATGTCGACGAACTCCCCCGACACCAGTTCCGAGCGACCGAGGCGGGACATGCGGGAGCTGCTGTCCTCCAGGGCCATGACGAGCCCGCCCGAGAGCTGCCCGACGGCCTTGCGGAGCTCCTCGGCGTCGATGCCGTCGGCGGCCAGCCGGTCCAGTTCGGCGCCGAGGAGCGCGATGACCTGCCCCGTCTTGGCGGGCGAGCAGCCGGCGTACATGCCGAAGTAGCCGGCGTCGGCGTAGGAGGCCGAGAAGGAGTAGGTGGAGTAGACCAGGCCTCGCTTCTCCCGGATCTCCTGGAAGAGGCGGGAGGACATGCCGCCGCCGAGGACGGCGTTCAGGACGCTCATGGCGAAGCGGCGCTCGTCGGTGGCGGTGAGGGACGGGCAGCCGATGAGGATGTTGGACTGCTCGACGGCCCGGCGGATCACGTGGGTACCCGTGGCGCCCTGCACCTGGGCCTCGGTGGTGGATCGGCGCGCGACCGGCAGGGCGCCCTCGTCGAGCGTCCACCCCGCTGTCTCGAGTGCCTCCTGCACGAGCCGGCAGACGACGTCGTGGTCGAGGCCTCCGGCGGCGGTGACCACCAGTTCGGCGGGCGTGTAGTAGCGCCGGTAGTGGGCGAGGACGGACTCCCGCGGGACCGCACGGATGGCCTCGGGGGTCCCGCCGATGGGTCGGCCGAGCGGGTGGTCGCCCAGCACGAGCTCCACGAACTTCTCGTGGGCGACGTCCGCCGGGTCGTCGCTGTCCATCGCGATCTCCTCGAGGATGACGTCGCGCTCCTGCTCGAGCTCGTCCGGGTCGAGCACGGCCGAGGTCACCATGTCCGCGATGACGTCGATGGCCATGGGCAGGTCCGAGTCCAGCACCCGCGCGTAGTAGCAGGTGTTCTCCTTCGCGGTGGCCGCGTTCGATTCGCCGCCCACCTCGTCGAAGGCGGACGCGATGTCCATGGCGCTGCGGCGCGAGGTGCCCTTGAACAGCAGGTGCTCGAGGAAGTGCGTGCTGCCGTGCTGGCCCTCGGCCTCGTCACGGGAACCGACGCCCACCCAGAAGCCGATCGTCGCCGAACGCTGCCCCGGCATCGCCTCGGTGAGCACGCGCACTCCCCCGGGCAGCACGCTGCGGCGCACGACGTTGCCTCCCGGATCGCCCGACACGAAGGTGGGGTCGAGGCCGTCGGACCCCGTGCGGGGCGTCGGCAGCAGGGGCAGGGACACTACGGAGGACAGGGACATGCTGGTCTTTCTGGGAGTTCTGGGAAGGCCGACGGCCCCGGCGCCGACCGAGTTCGATCGGTAGGCGCCGGGGCCGCAGGCCATGGGCCGCTCAGGTCGAGCGGGCGACGGATCAGTCGTCGTCGCCCGCTGCCGGCTCGGGCAGTTCGATACCGGCGTCCTCGGACGTCCCTGCGGACTCCTCGGCGACGACGGGCGAGAGCGAGAGCTTTCCGCGGTCGTCGACCTTGGTGATCTCGACCTGGACCTTCTGGCCCACGGAGACGATCTCGTCGACGTTGTCGACGCGCTTGCCGCCGGCGAGCTTGCGCAGCTCGGAGATGTGCAGAAGGCCGTCCTTGCCCGGGGTCAGCGAGACGAAGGCGCCGAAGGTCGTGGTCTTGACGACCGTGCCCAGGTAGCGCTCACCGATCTCGGGGACCTGCGGGTTCGCGATGGCGTTCACGGCGGCGCGGGCGGCCTCGGCCGACTCGCCGTTCGTGGCGCCGATCAGCACGGTGCCGTCGTCCTCGATGGAGATGTCCGCTCCGGTGTCCTCCTGGATCTGGTTGATCATCTTGCCCTTGGGGCCGATGACCTCGCCGATCTTGTCCACGGGGATCTTGACCGAGATGATGCGCGGCGCGAACTCGGAGAGCTCGTCCGGGGCGTCGATCGCGGCCTGCAGGACACCGAGGATGTGCAGGCGCGCCTCGCGCGCCTGCTTCAGCGCGGCGGCGAGCACCGAGGCGGGGATGCCGTCGAGCTTGGTGTCGAGCTGGATCGCGGTGACGAACTCGGACGTGCCGGCGACCTTGAAGTCCATGTCGCCGAAGGCGTCCTCGGCTCCCAGGATGTCGGTCAGCGCCGCGTAGCGCGTCTGGCCGTCGACGACGTCGGACACGAGGCCCATGGCGATGCCCGCGACGGGCGCCCGGAGGGGCACGCCCGCGTTGAGCAGCGACAGCGTCGAGGCGCAGACCGAGCCCATCGACGTCGAGCCGTTGGAGCTCAGCGCCTCGGAGACCTGGCGGATCGCGTAGGGGAACTCCTCGCGGGTCGGCAGGACGGGCACGAGGGCGCGCTCTGCCAGTGCTCCGTGGCCGATCTCGCGGCGCTTCGGCGAACCGACGCGGCCGGTCTCACCGGTGGAGTAGGGCGGGAAGTTGTAGTTGTGCATGTAGCGCTTGCGCGTGACGGGCGACAGCGAGTCGATCTGCTGCTCCATCTTGAGCATGTTCAGCGTGGTGACGCCCATGATCTGGGTCTCGCCGCGCTCGAAGATCGCGGAGCCGTGCACGCGCGGCAGGACCTCGACCTCGGCGGTGAGCTTGCGGATGTCGCTCAGGCCACGGCCGTCGATACGGACCTGGTCCTTGAGGATGCGCTGGCGGACGACGGCCTTGTTGAGCGAGCGGAAGGCTGCGGACAGCTCCTTCTCGCGTCCCTCGAACTGGCCGCCGAGGGAGTCCATGAGCTCGGACTTCAGGGCGTCGGTCGCGGCGCCGCGCTCCTGCTTGTCGGCGATCTGGAAGACCTGCGTGAGCTTCTCGGACCCGGCGGCCTCGATCGCCTCGTACACGTCGTCCTGGTAGTCCAGGAAGATCGGGAACTCGACGGTCGGCTTCGCGGCACGGCCCGCGAGGTCTGCCTGCGCCTCGCACAGGGCGCGGATGAAGGGCTTCGCGGCCTCGAGGCCGTCGGCGACGATCTCCTCGGTGGGGGCCGTGGCGCCGTTCTCCTTGATGAGGGTCCAGGAGTTGTCGGTGGCCTCGGCCTCGACCATCATGATCGCGACGTCGTCACCGGCGATGCGTCCGGCGACGACCATGTCGAAGACGGAGTTCTCGAGCTCGGAGTGCTTGGGGAAGGCGATCCACTGGTCGGCGCCGCTGCCGTCGGACACGAGGGCCACGCGCACGCCGCCGATCGGGCCGGAGAAGGGCAGGCCGGACAGCTGGGTGGACATGGAGGCCGCGTTGATGGCGACGACGTCGTAGCGGACGTCGGGGTTGATCGCGAGGACGGTCACGACGACCTGGACCTCGTTGCGCAGGCCCTTGACGAACGCGGGGCGCAGCGGACGGTCCATGAGGCGGCACGCGAGGATGGCCTCGGTGGAGGGGCGGCCCTCGCGGCGGAAGAACGAGCCCGGGATGCGGCCAGCGGCGTACATGCGCTCCTCGACGTCGACCGTCAGGGGGAAGAAGTCGAAGCCTTCGCGCGGCTGCTTGCCCGCGGTGGTGGCCGAGAGCAGCGCGGTGTCCTCGTCGATGTAGACCATGGCGGAGCCGGCGGCCTGCTGGGCGAGGCGCCCGGTCTCGAAGCGGACGGTGCGTGTTCCGAAGCGACCGTTGTCGATCACTGCTTCGGCGAACTGGATTTCGGGACCCTCCAAGAGAGTCACCTCCGTTTCTGGGGTATCGGAGGCAATCGGCACCCGTCGTGGGTTCCGTCCCTGCTGGACGGCCCACAGCACCCGGTCTTCGATCGAGATCCACGGAGCAGCATCGTCTCGATGCGTTCCGGAGACCACTACCGAGGACCGCGAATGCGCGGTGCCGGTCGACTCCTGTTGTGCGTTGTCATTCCTGCTGGTGCAGGTTGTCCTTGCCGGTGGTGCTGGTCGTCGTCCCAGCGCAGAAAGGCGGCTTCCTCCCCGAGGGGAGGATGCCGCCTTCCGATGCTGGTTATCGACGCAGGCCGAGGCGCTCGATGAGCGACCGGTACCGCGCGATGTCGGTGTCCCGCAGGTAGTCCAGCAGGCGACGGCGGCGGCCGACGAGAAGAAGCAGGCCACGACGCGTGTGGTGGTCGTGCTTGTGCATCTTCAGGTGCTCGGTCAGGTCGAGGATGCGGCGGGAGAGCATCGCGATCTGCACCTCGGGTGAACCGGTGTCACCTTCGGCGAGGGCGTACTGCTTGATGATCTCCTGCTTGATGGCGGCGTCAAGGGCCACGAGTAACTCCTAGAGTTGTACCGTGATCAGGTGCTGAGCATCGCTTGCGCGACGACACAGAAAAATCCAGCCACCACGGACTGCAGCCGGATCTCCAGCCAGTTTAGCGTCTGGGCTGTTGTTCTGTCGAAAGCAACCCGCGCGCGCGCTCGACGTCGAGCCTCATCTGCGCGATCAGCGCCTCGGGTCCGGTGTACGCCACCTGCCCGCGTAGCCGCTCCACGAATTCGACGACGACGGCCTGACCGTACAGGTCGAAGTCCTGCACCCGTTCGGGCGGCCGGTTGATGACGTGCGCCTCGACCTGGCGGTCGACGCCGTCGAAGGTCGGGTTGGAACCCACCGAGATCGCGGCCGGCCAGCGGGTCCCGGCCTGGTCGGTCAGCCAGCCGGCGTAGATGCCGTCGGCGGGGATGTAGCCCTGGGAGGATGCGGCGAGGTTCGCCGTCGGGTAGCCGAGCTCCCGTCCGCGCGCCGCACCGTGCACCACGTCGCCGCGCATGCGGTGGTGGCGGCCCAGGACGCGGGCGGCGGTGCCGACGTCGCCGGCCTCGAGGGCCTCCCTCACCCAGGTGGACGAGCACCGGCGGTCGCCGTCGGCGTCGGTCGCGTCCATGGGGAAGCTGGTGCCGAAGTCGTCGATCGCGATCACCTCGAAGCCGAGCGTCCGGCCGAGTTCCCGCATGGTGTCGAGGTCGCCGCTGTTGCCGCGGCCGAACCGGACGTCGTGGCCGATGACGACCGCCCGGGCCTTCAGCGCACGGACGAACACGCGCTCCACGAATTCCTCGGGCGAGTTCGCGGCCAGCTCGAGGGTGTAGTGCATCATCAGCAGCGCGTCGATGCCGGACTCCGCGAGGGTCTCGACGCGGTCGTCGAGGCCCATGATCAGCTCGGGGGCGGACTCCGGGCGGTGCACCCGGGCCGGATGGGGTTCGAAGGAGACGACGACGGCGGCCGCGGAGCGCTGCCGGGCCGCCTCGACGACCTGCTGCAGGACGCGCTGGTGGCCCCGGTGCACGCCGTCGAAGTTGCCCAGCGTCAGGACGGAGGGCCCGAACTCCGAGGGCACGCTGTCCAGGTCTCTCCAGTAGTACACGCATCTCCTTCATGATCCGGCCGATCCCCCTGGCACCGGGGGTCCTCCGGCGGGTCGATCGCCCATCTCATTATGGCCGACCGGTACGCCCCGGACGGCATCGGGCGGCCACGCACGGGGTACCGCGGGCGTGTACGGCACCGTCGGGCTAGCCGCGCTGTGAGAACTCCCTGCGGAGGTCGCTCGTCTTCGCGATGTACTTGTGCCAGACGAGCAGGGCCGGGGGGAACGCCAGTTCGACGACCATGAGGATGATCAGGACGTAGTTGGGCGTGCCCGAGAAGGCCCAGGACAGGACCCTCCCGATGCCGCCGGCGAACACCATGAGGCACACCAGCCAGAGCATGTTGGCCCACTGGAACTTGATGGCGATGGTGATGAAGGCGGCGCCGACGCCCACCATCATCGCCGAGAAGAACCGGAACTGGCTCTCCAGCGTGGGGTTCACCGGGTCGGCCTCGGTGTCGGGCAGGCCCGCCGTGCCGAGGATCAGGTAGTAGGCGCCGAACCCGGCGATGACCACGCCCACGAGGACGACCACGGTGCGGAAGACGTTCCAGTCGTCGCCCGACCCGCCCTTGCCCGCCTTCTTGCCCTGGGCGGGGGTAGTCCCGGCCTTGGCCGGCGTGGTGCCGCCCTTGCCGGCGGGTGCGGCATCGCCGGAGGCCGTGGTCCCGGCGCGCGGGGAGGACGTCGTCGACGGCGCGACGGGCCTGCCCGGTTCGAGGGGCACCCCGGAGGCTCCTGCGACGTCGCGGCCGCGTCCGCCGGGCGTGGTGGGGTTCTCGTGCTCGGGGCTGTTGCTGGTCATGTCACTCCCTGGAGGCGGGCCGGATGATGCTCTCCGGCCATACTCTCACGCTGCCGCACGACGTCGGCGGCGGATTTCGCCCGCCGGCCCCCGGGTCAGTCGCGGGGGCGGCCCGGCCGGTTCCTGCGCAGCCAGAGCAGCCCCAGGATCGGCAGGATGAGCGGGACGAAACCGTAGCCGCGGCCGAAGGCCGACCACACCGTCTCGCTGGGGAAGGCCTGCGCGTCGAACACGCTGAGCAGTCCCACCGCGACCACCCCCACGAGTTCGATGGTCACCGCCACGACGGACACGCGGTAGGCACGCGCCCCGGCTCGGGCGAGGGACACCGTCGCGACGATGTAGACCACCGCCGCGACGGCCGAGAGGATGTAGGCCAGCGGCGCCTCGCCGAACTTCGTCGCGATCTGGAAGGATGCCCGGGCCGTCGCCGCGAGGGCGAACACGCCGTAGACGGCGATCAGGAGCCGCCCGGGTCCGGTGGCGCGGCTGGTCCCGGCCGCCCCGGAGGGGGCGCCCTGCTGAGCCCGGGATCCCGGGGGTGTCGCCTCGTGTCGGTTCCTCACAGCCCCGCCACCCCGTCCCAGATCTGCTCCATGCGGAAGAGCATGACGAACACGGTCAGCCCTGCCGCCGCCAGGACGAGGTTGCTCCAGCGCGTCCTCTCGAGGATGGACCACCAGAACGCGCCCACGGGCACGAGGAGCGCCGTGAGGAGGTAGCCCCAGAACTCCCACGCCTCCCCCAGGACCGGCTCACCGGTCACCTGGCGGACGACGGCGCCCACGGTATAGGCGAGCAGGAACAGCTCGACGGCGGCGACGGAGAGGATGGTGATGTCATTCGGGGGCTGCCGCAGCACCGCGGCTCCGATGCACACGACGGCCGAGAGGGCGCAGACCAGGGTCCCGACGAGGAAGAAGGGATCCACGGCTAGTCCTTCCCGCCCGGGGCGAAGACCAGCACGGTCCGGGCCGCCCCGCCACGGTTCTCCAGCAGTGCCACGAGCGTGCCGTCGAGCGCGAACGCCGCGACCGGGATGTCGGGCTCCGTGTTTGGTGCGATCCTCCGGCCGTGGGAGACGTCGGCGGCCTCCTCCGCGGTGAGTGCCCTGACCGGGAACAGGGCGCGGCCTGCGTCGTCGAGCGGGAGGATCTGCAGGTCCTCCGCGAGCTCGTCGAGGGTGCGGGCCTGGGCGATCGAGTAGGGACCCACCTGCGTGCGGCGCAGGGCCGTGAGGTGCCCTCCCACGCCCAGCGCCTCCCCGAGGTCCCGTGCGAGGGCGCGGATGTAGGTGCCGGAGCTGCACTCGACGGTGACGTCGACGTCCTGCAGGCGGCCGTTGCTCACCCGCCGGACGGCATGGACGTCGAAGCGGTGGACGGTCACGGGGCGGGCGGGGAGGTCCACGTCCTCGCCCGCGCGGACCCGCGCGTAGGACCTCTCGCCCTTCACCTTGATGGCGCTGACACTGCTCGGCACCTGCTGGATGTCCCCGGTCAGCGCTCCGACGGCGGTGCGGATGTCCTCCTCGGTCACGGCGGCGGCGATGCTGCCGCCGGTGACCTCGCCCTCGGCGTCGTCGGTGATGGTCGACTGGCCGAGGCGGATGGTGGCGGTGTACGTCTTGGAGGTACCCACGATGAAGGTCAGCAGGCGCGTGGCACGGTTGACACCGATCACGAGGACCCCGGTGGCCATGGGGTCGAGGGTGCCGGCGTGGCCGACCTTGCGTGTCCCCGCGAGCCGGCGCATACGGCCGACCACGTCATGGCTGGTCCAGCCCTGAGGCTTGTCCACGATGATCAGCCCTGAGTGGACCTGCCCGGAATTCACGCCTCCCAGTATATGGGCCGCCGACCTGGCACTCCGCGCCTCCCGATCGGCGCGTGGCACCGCCCGGCCCGCGATAGCATCCTGCCTATGCCCTCCGCTCCCGCCCACGTGCTAAACGTCCCGGTCAACCAGATCCGCGAGATCACGCAGGCGGCCTGGGCCACGCCCGACTCCATCGTCCTCAGCATCGGCGAACCAGGGTTCCCCGTCGCGCGGCACGTCCTCGAGGCGGGCATGGCAGCGCTGGATCGGGACGACACCAACTACACGCCCAACGCGGGCCTGGCGCCGGTGAGGGCGGCCTTCGCCGAGCGGTTCGCACGCCTGGCGGGTGTGGACGACGACCCCTCGCGCGTGTTCGTCGTCGCGGGCGCGCAGCAGGGCCTCCACCTGGCGCTCAGCACGTTGATCGGTGCCGGTGACGAGGTGCTCATCCCCGACCCGGGCTATCCCACGTTCACGATGACCGTCGGGCTGCTCGGCGGCGTCCCGGTGCCCTACCCGCTCGTGCCGCACCACGGCTTCCAACCGCGGATCGAGGACCTGCAGCGGCTCGTGACCGGACGGACGAGGGTGCTCATGGTCAATTCGCCGTCGAACCCCCTCGGCTCGGTGTTCGACGCCGACCTCACGAGGGAACTCGTGCGGTTCGCCCATGCGAACGACCTGTGGGTCATCTCAGACGAGTGCTACGAGGCCTTCACCTACGACGTCCCGCACGTCAGCCCGGCACGATTCGACGCCGGCGGACCCGAGGCAGTGCCGGAGGCGCGCGAGGCGCGCGTCGTCACCTCGCTCACCCTGTCGAAGACGTACGGCCTGACCGGACTGCGCATCGGCGCCCTCGTCACGCCACCCGGTCTGGAGCAGCTGCTCAGCAACGTCATGGAGGCCACGGTCTCCTGCGTCGCGGCGGCATCGCAGTATGCCGCCCTGGCCGCACTGACCGGCCCGCAGGACTACGTGTCGACGGCGCTCGAGCACTACAGGTCCAACCGTGATGCGGCGACCTCCGTCCTGGACGGACGCGGTATCACCTACCTCGACGCCCGCGGGGCGTTCTACCTGTGGGCCGACCTGTCCCACGCGACGGGCGGCGACGTCCGCGCCTGGACGCGGCGCTTCCTGGCCGAGCAGGGTGTGGCGCTCGCGCCGGGTACCGCCTTCGGGGCGATGGGCGAGGGCTGGGTGAGGATCGCCCTGTGCGGCAGGACCGACGAGCTCGTCGAGGGCCTCTCCCGGCTCCCCGCCCCGCAGGCCTGACCGCGCAGCGCCGCGGGCGAGCGGTCGGGCACAGGAGCCGATCGCTCCGCGGACCTCGCCCGTGCCGGTCCGGCACTGCCGGCCCGGACATGGGAAAGGCAGCCGACCGTCGGGTCGGCTGCCTTCCGTTCCGCAGTGCTCTTCGGGACCGTCGCTCTAGCGTCCCGCCTCGCCGTCGTCCTCGGACGTGCGGTACGGGTCCGCGTCGCCCGCGAAGTCGGCGCCCTGGGCGATCGCCGCCACTTCGGCGTCGCGCTCGCGTGCCTTCTGCAGCAGCTCCTCGAGGTGACTGGCGTTGACCGGCACCTCGTCGGGGACGAACTCGAGGGTGGGCGTCAGCCGGGCGGTGATGTTCTTGCCGACCTCCGAGCGCAGGACGCCGCGGGCGGACTCGAGCGCCACCCGGGTGGCCTGCTGCTCGTCCGTGTCGCCCAGCACGGTGTAGTACAGGGTCGCGTGCTGGAGATCGTTGGTCACGCGGGCGTCCGTGATGGTCACGGCCTCGAGCCGGGGATCCTTCACGCGGCGCCGGAGCGCCTCGGCGACGATGACTTTGATGCGCTGGGCGAGCCGCGCGGCGCGGGCCGGATCTGCCATGGCTGGTACTCCTCTGGAAGCGGGTGGGGGACCCCGGATGCGGGTCCCGGTGGTACGGAAGCCACAGGCGCCCCGGTTGCCCGGAGCGCCTGTGGAGGGCTGCTACCTGCTAGACGCGGGGCTTCTCCCGCATCTCGAAGGTCTCGATGATGTCGCCTTCCTTGACGTCATTGAACGAGCCGAGGCCGATACCGCACTCGAAGTCGGTGCGGACCTCGGTGGCGTCGTCCTTGAAGCGCTTGAGCGAGTCCACGGAGAGGTTGTCCCCGATGATCTTGCCGTCGCGCAGGACTCGCGCCCTGGTGTTGCGTCGGATGATGCCCGAGCGGACGATCGAACCGGCGATGTTGCCGAACTTCGAGGAACGGAACACTTCGCGGACCTCTGCGGTCCCGAGCTGCGCCTCCTCGTACTCCGGCTTGAGCATGCCCTTGAGGGCGAGCTCGATGTCGTCGATCGCGGCGTAGATCACCGAGTAGAAGCGCATGTCCACGCCCTCACGCTCGGCGAGGTCCGCCACGCGCTCGGCCGGCTTGACGTTGAAGCCGATGATGATCGCGTTGTCGACCGTGGCCAGGTTGACGTCGTTCTGCGTGATGGCACCGACGCCGCGGTGGATGACGCGCAGCTGCACGCCCTCCCCGACGTCGATCTTGAGCAGCGAGTCCTCCAGGGCCTCGACGGCACCCGACACGTCACCCTTGAGGATGAGGTTGAGGGTGTCGACCTTGCCCTCGGCGACGGCCTGGTCGAAGTCCTCGAGGCTGATGCGCTTGCGGCGCTTCGCGAGGGCCGCGTTGCGGTCAGCCGCCTCACGCTTCTCGGCGATCTGGCGACCGGTGCGCTCGTCGTCGGTGACGAAGAACGTGTCACCTGCACGGGGCACGTTGGACAGACCCAGGACCTGGACCGGACGCGACGGACCGGCCGTCGTGACGACGTCGCCGTTCTCGTCGAACATCGCACGCACGCGGCCGTGGGCCGTACCGGCGACGATCGTGTCGCCGACGTGCAGCGTCCCGGACTGCACGAGCACCGTGGCGACGGCGCCGCGACCACGGTCGAGGTTGGCCTCGATCGCGATACCGCGGGCGTCCTTGTTCGGATTGGCCCGCATGTCCAGGGCGGCGTCCGCGGTCAGCAGGACGGCCTCGAGGAGGTCGTCGATACCCATGCCCTGCAGCGCCGACACGTGGACGAACATGGTGTCGCCGCCGTACTCCTCGGGGACGAGTCCGTACTCGGTGAGCTGGCCCTTGACCTTGTCGGGGTTCGCGCCTTCCTTGTCCATCTTGTTGACGGCCACGACGATCGGCACGTTGGCCGCCTGGGCGTGGTTCAGCGCCTCCACGGTCTGCGGCATGACGCCGTCGTCCGCGGCGACGACGAGCACCGCGATGTCCGTGACCTTCGCACCACGGGCACGCATGGCGGTGAACGCCTCGTGGCCCGGGGTGTCGATGAAGGTGATGGCGCGCGTGCTGTCCTCGTGGACGTGCTGGATCTGGTAGGCACCGATGTGCTGGGTGATGCCACCGTGCTCGCCCTCGACGACCTTGGTGTTGCGGACGGCGTCGAGCAGTCGCGTCTTACCGTGGTCGACGTGGCCCATGACCGTGACGACCGGCGGACGGGCCTCGAGCTGCTCGTCGCCCTCGGCTTCGAGCTCGGCATCGAAGTCGATGTCGAAGCTGCTGAGGAGCTCGCGCTCCTCGTCCTCGGGCGAGACCACCTGGATCTTGTAGCCGAGCTCGGTTCCGAGCACCTCGAAGGTGTCCTCGTCGAGCGACTGCGTGGCCGTGGCCATCTCACCGAGGTGGAACAGCACGGTGACCAGCGCTGCGGGGTTCGCCTCGATCTTGTCGGCGAAGTCCGTAATGGACGAACCGCGGCGCAGGCGGACGATGGTGTTGCCGTCTCCGCGGGGTACGCTCACGCCGCCCAGCGAAGGAGCCGACATCTGCTCCAGTTCCTGCCGCTTCGCACGCTTCGACTTGCGCTGCTTGCCGCGACCGGCTCCACCCTTGCCGAAGGCGCCGGCCGTGCCACCGCGTCCTCGGGTGCCCTTGCCGAAGCCGCCGCCTGCGGGCGCTCCGCTGGGGCTGTTCGGTGCTCCGCCGGGTCCGCGGCGCGGACCGGCTCCTGCGCCGGGTGCTCCGCGGCCGGGGGCAGCGGGGCGTTCGGTGCGGTTGGGCATCATGCCGGGAGTGGGACGCGAGCCGGGGGCTCCGGCTGGACGTGGCGCACCGGGACGCGGCGCACCCGGGCGGGGTCCGCCGGCACCTGCTGCGGGACGGGGTCCACCGGCGCCTGCTGCGGGACGGGGTCCACCGGCACCCGCGGCCGGGCGGGGTCCACCGGCACCGGCGTCGTCGCGACGACCGGGACGGGGCATGCCCTGCGACGGCGCGAACGGGTTGTTGCCCGGACGCGGCGGACGCTCCGACGTGCGGTCGGCACCGCGGTCGGTCTCGCCGCGGCGGGATCCCATGCCCTGCGACGGCGCGAACGGGTTGTTGCCCGGACGCGGTGCGCCACCGGGACGGGCGCCCGTGGGACGGGTGCCTGCCGAGGGAGCTGCGGGCGGGGTCGCCGGGCGGGGCGCAGGACGCGTCCCCGGGGTCGGACCGCCCTGCGTGCCCTGCGGGGCAGGGGCGGGGGTGTCCTGTGCAGGAGTGTTCTGCGCAGGGACGCTCTGGGCAGGGGCGCTCGGAGCAGGGGTGTTCTGTGCGGCCGGGGCGGGAGCCTCGGCGGGAGCGGCATCGTTCGAGAACGGCGATGCCTGGGGTGCCGGAGCGACGGGGGCCGCAGGTGCTTCCGGTGCGGCCGGGGCGGGAGCCGCGGCCTGGGCGGCGCCCGGCTTGGGGCCCGACGGCGCGGGTGCCGAGGGGCGTGAGGGTGCGGGGGCGGCGGCGGGCTTGGTGCCGCCGGCGCCGGGGAATGCGCCGCGAAGTTTCTTCACGACGGGGGCCTCGATGGTCGAGGAGGCCGAACGGACGAATTCGCCCAGTTCCTGCAGTTTCGCTACTGCGTCTTTCGAGGTTATACCGAGCTCTTTGGCGAGCTCATGTACGCGGACCTTGGCCACATTTCTCCTGTCTCGGTCCGCACCGAGCCAGGCACGAACCGTCTATTTCCTACTGCTGATCCGGGTCGCCGAGGCGTCCGGACGCTGAATTGCAGAGCGCAACTGATAGGTCATCGTTGCGCACTCATCGCTGGGTACTCATCGGGTTTCCATGAGGGTTCTGACCCGCTTTCAGGGAGGACGGTGGTGAGTCGGAGCGTTCATCTCGACGCTCCAGGTATGCCTGGAAGTCCACTGCCAACCTCACAGTGTCCACCGGCCCGCGGAAGGCCCTGTGAAAGGCTTTCCGCTTGACCGCCGTCTCCAGGCATGCCGGGTCGGGGTGCAGCCAGGCGCCCCGTCCGGATAGCCGGCGCCGCTCGTCGATGACGGCCACATCCTGCCCGTCGATCGGTTGTGCGACAACCCGCATCACGTGTGACTGGCGGTCCCGCCCGCGGCATCCAACGCAGGTGCGTATCGGATGATGGTCCCCCGGGTGCCGCCCGGACTCTTCTCGATCAACCCCTCGTCGATCGATGACGTCCTCCGGGCGCGACTCCACAGCAGTCACCTCCAGTCTACCCCTTCCGGCCCCGCTGCCCGACCGGCCGTTCAGGCCTTGGCCGCCCTGGCGGGCTGGGCCGGCTGGGCCGCGTCGGAGACGATGTCGATCCGCCACCCGGTGAGCTTCGCGGCGAGGCGTGCGTTCTGGCCTTCCTTGCCGATCGCGAGGGACAGCTGGTAGTCCGGCACGACGACGCGCGCGGACCTCGTGGCCTCGTCGGTGATCGTCACGGACGTCACGCGGGACGGCGAGAGCGAACTGGCGATGAAGGAGGCGGCGTCGTCGTTGTAGTCCACGATGTCGATCTTCTCGTCGTTCAGTTCGTTCATGACGGCGCGGACGCGGGTCCCCATCTCGCCGATGCACGCTCCCTTGGCGTTGACGCCCGGGACGTTCGCCTTCACCGCGATCTTCGTGCGGTGGCCCGCCTCACGGGCCAGGGCCACGATCTCCACCGTCCTGTCGGCGATCTCGGGCACCTCGAGTTCGAAGAGCTTCCGGACGAGTCCGGGGTGCGAGCGGGACAGGGTGATGGAGGGGCCCTTCATCCCGCGGTGGACGTCGACCACGAACGCGCGCAGCCGCGTGCCGTGCAGGTACTTCTCGCCGGGGACCTGCTCGGGCGGCGGCAGCACGGCCTCGACCGAGCCCAGGTTCACCTGGATCATGTGCGGGTTGGTGCCCTGCTGGATCATGCCGGCGACGAGTTCGCCCTCCTTGCCGCGGAACTCGCCGAGGATGTTCTCGTCCTCGGCGTCACGCAGTCGCTGGAGGATGATCTGGCGCGCGGTACTCGCCGCGATGCGCCCGAAGCCGCCGGGGGTGTCGTCGAACTCGCCGACGGGCTCGCCGTCGTCGTCCTTCTCGGTGGCCCAGATGGTGACGTGGCCGTTGCGGCGGTCGAGTTCGGCGCGCGCCGTCTCGTGCGCTCCGGGCGTGCGGTGGTAGGCGATCAGCAGTGCCTGCTCGATCGTGGGGATCAGCTTGTCCAGCGGGATCTCGCGTTCACGCTCGAGCAGCCTCAACGCGCTCATGTCGATGTCCATGTGGTTCTCCTTACGCGCGGTGCACGGCGCCGGAGTCGTCCGGTTCGGCACCATCGCTGTTCTCGTGGTGTTCGTCCTCAAGATGCGCGAATTCGACCTGGACGGTCCCCTTGCGGATCTTGGAAAACTCGAGGGCGAGCGGATCGCCCTGCTTGGGCTTCTGGCCCTTCTTGACCGGCAGCTGGGGGGTCAGCCGGATGCCGGTGGCGGTGACGTCCTGGAGGCGTCCGACGACGACGTCGCCGGTCACCGGCTTGATCTCCACCATGCGTCCCACATTGCGGCGCCAGTGCCGCGGCTCCGTGAGGGGGCGTGATACGCCGGGTGAGGAGATCTCGAGGTTGTACGGGCGGTCGTCGTCCTCGGGATCGCTGTCCATGGCCGCGGAGAGGTCGGAGGAGATGGCGGAGATCACATCGAGACCCACGCTCCCCGTGGATTCCTCGGGCAGGTCGACGACGACGTGGACTGTGCGGTGGGAGCCGGCGACCTTGACCTCGACGTCCTCGAGGTACAGGTTGTGCTCGTCCACCACGGGCTGCAGCCTGGTCCGCAGGCGCTGCGCTTCCACCTGCAGCTCGGCCTCGAGGGCGGACTTGCGGGTCGAGGCATGTTTTTCGTTCCCGGACCGGACCGTCATTGCTGCCTCCTCCTCGATGATGTTGTCCACCAAGAGTACCGACATTCCACGGCCCCGGGTGTATGGCCGGGGGAAACGCGGACCGTCGTGGGATGATCGGAAACTGTGATCGGACAAGCGGGTGCAGGCGGACAGCAGGAGCGCGGAGGGCGTGCGACCTCCATCGCGGGCCGCATCGCCCGGCGGTCGGCGGGCCTCGTCGCCCTCTTCGGCGCGGTCCTCCTCGTGGTCGGCTTCGCGATGGGCGTGCCCTCCGTGCAGCCGCCGGCACCGGTGTATACCGCGGGCCAGCAGGCACAGCTCGACGCCGAGGGACGGTATCGCACACTGGCCGCGGAGGCCCGGGCGGCCGCGACGACGGATCCGGCGCTCGGCGGGATGCTGACCGCTCTCGCCGACGATCTCACTGCACAGTCGGACGCCGTGGCACTGCCGCGCTCCCCCGCCTCCCCTGATGCACCGACGTCCGCCCCTGCCTCCGCCTCTGTCTCCGCCCCGGCGTCCGCGCCTGTCGACGGTGCACGGGTGATGGCGCTGCTGCGGGACAGCGCGCTACGCAGCCTGCGTGACGCCGGCGGGGCGGAACCCGGCCCGGCGCGCGTGCTCGCGTCTGCCGGGGCCAACCAGTGGCGGCACGCGGTGGTGCTCGGCGCTGCCCTCGGCGAGGATCCGGGACTGCCGCCCGTCGAGGCGAGCCCCGGCGCGGATGTGACCGCCGGGTCCGCATCGGGGAGCCCCGGCGGTGACGTACCGGCCGACTGCGACGGCACGCCCCTGGGGCCTGAGGCCGATCGCCAGGCCCTGCTCAGCGCGAGGACGGCCGAGGAGCAGGCCCGCTTCGGCTACGAGGTCGCTGCGGCGCTGCTGCCCGAGGCCGCTCCGCTCCTGGCCCGGTCCGCCACCCACGGGGTGGCCGCGGAGGCCGCTGCACGCCGCCTCGCGGGACTCTGCACGGAGGTGGCCCCGGCACCGGCAGGCTTCGCGATCGACCGGGTCTTCCGCGCCGATCCGGCTGCCGCCCTGCGGGAACTGGAGGAGGATCACGTCGGGCTGTACGCGGGGCTGGTCGCCACCGTCGGACCCGACACGCGGGCGTGGGCTGTCGCCTCCTACAACGCCGCGGTCCAGCGCAGCATCGACGCCGGCACCCCGCTGGTGACCTTCCCGGGTCTGGGAGCCGGCCCGGCAGCATCGGGGCAGGGTGGACCGACGGAGCCTGCCGATGGCTGACAGGCGGGACGAGGAACTCCACAGGATCGCGGGACTGCCCGACCTGCCGCTCCGCCTCGTGCACAGTGCCCGGACCATCGTCGGCGGGGCACGGTGGCTGCGGGACTGGCAGGGCCTGCTGTCCGACAGGCTCGAGGCCTGGGACCTCGGCCTGGACCTGGTGCCGGGCCGGCCCGCGTGGGCCGGCCGGTGCGCCGTCGTCGTCCCCGTGGTGCAGCACGCCGGCACCGACCCCGTGCAGGGCGTGCTGAAGCTGACCGTCCCGCACGACGAAGCCCTCCCCGAACCCGACGCCCTCGAACTGTGGGACGGGATGGGCGCAGTGCGGCTCGTCAGGGCGTCGCGTCCCGACTTCGCACTGCTGCTCGAGCGCCTCGACGGGGACCGTTCGCTCCGTGATGTCCCGCTGGACGAGACCCCCGGACCGTGGGCCGACGTCGTACGGAAGCTGTCGATCCCGCCCGGTGACAGCGCCCTCTGGGCGGCCATCCCGCACCTGGCAGCAGCGGCCGAGCAGTGGACGGACACGCTGCCGGCGCGCTGGGACGAGCTCGGCGAGCCCTTCCCCCGGTGGCTCATGGAGGCGGCGCTGGAAGTGTGCCAGTTCCGCGGCGCCGTCGGCCGGCGGTCCGAGCGTGACGTGCTCGTGCATTCCGATCTGCACTACGAGAACCTGCTGCCCACCACGCAGGGGCAGCTGCGGGACTTCACGGCGATCGATCCGAAGCCGGTGCTCGGTGACGCGGAGTACGCCGTCGCCCCGATGCTGTGGAACCGGCTCCACGAACTGGACGCCGCCGACCCCGCGGCGCACCTCCGCGCGCACTGCAGCGCCCTGGCGGGTGCCGCCGGCCTCGACGCGGAGCTGGCGAGTGGCTGGACGGTGGTGCGGGAGGTCCGCAACGCACTGTCCTACCTCGGCCACGGCCAGGCGGGTGACGCGCAGCGCTCGCTCTGGGTGGCGAGCTCCGTGCTGGGACGGACCCTGGACGGGCTGCCGCCGGTCAGTGCGCTCCCGGCACTCTAGGCGGAGCAGCGGTCAGGACGTCCCGTCCACCCAGGGCCTGACGTTCTCGACCCACACGTCGTAGCCCAGCTTGAGGATCAGGGCCCCGACGACGGCGAGGAACACGATGCGGATGAACCGGCTCCCCTGGCTGATGGCCATGCGGGACCCCGTGTACCCGCCGGCCATGTTGGCGACCCCGAGCAGGAGTCCGAGGCCCCAGAGGATGGAACCGTTCGGCAGGAAGAACATCAGGGCACCGAAGTTGGTGGCCATGTTCACGATCTTCGCCTTCGCGCTGGCGCCCAGGAAGTTGTACCCGAGCAGCGTCACCATCGCGATGATGAGGAAGGATCCGGTGCCGGGTCCGATCAGCCCGTCGTAGAAGCCGATCACGAGGCCGATCGCGCCGGCCGTCCCGTAGTGCCGGACGCCCTGGTGCCGCAGCTGCGTCAGCGTCCCCACGGACGGCTTGAGCGCCGTGAACACCGCGACGGCGATGAGCGCCACCACGATGATCGGCTTGAAGACCGACGACGGCAGCGACGCGGCGAGGATCGCGCCGCCGAAGCTCCCTCCGAGGGCGATTCCGGCCATCGGCAGGGCCGTGCGCAGATCCGGGTGCGCCCGCCGGTAGTAGGTGACGGCGCTCGTCGTCGTGCCGAAGATGGACCCCAGCTTGTTCGTGGCGAGGGCTTCCACCGGCGTGATACCGGGGACGAGGAGGAGCGCCGGCAGCTGCAGGAGCCCTCCCCCGCCGACGACGGCGTCCACCCAGCCCGCGGCGAACCCGGCGACGAGGACCAGGAGGATCGTGGCGAGGTGCAGTTCCTCGAGTCCGGAGACCACCGCCGGCTAGGAGGCCGTGAGCTCGCGCAGCAGCGCGACGGCGTCGTCCACCGCGACGTCCTGCGCCTCGCCCGTCCGGCGGTCCTTGACCTCGAGGACGCCGTCCGCGAGCCCGCGTCCGACGACGACGATGGTCGGGACGCCGATCAGTTCGGCGTCCCCGAACTTGACGCCCGGCGAGACCTTCGGGCGGTCGTCGTAGAGCACGGTCAGGCCGGCCGATTCCAGCTCGGCGGCGAGCTTCTCCGCGGCCTCGAACACCTCGGCTCCCTTGCCGGTCGCGACGACGTGCACGTCGGCGGGTGCGACGTTGCGGGGCCAGATGATGCCGCGGTCGTCGTGGTTGGATTCGGCGAGTGCGGCGATGGCGCGGGTCACGCCCACACCGTAGGAGCCCATGGTGACCGTGGCGAGCTTGCCGTTCCGGTCGAGGACCTTGAGCCCGAGGGCCTCGGCGTACTTGCGGCCGAGCTGGAAGATGTGTCCCATCTCGATGCCGCGGGCGGCCGCGAGCGGTCCGGAGCCGTCCGGCGCTTCGTCGCCCTCACGCACCTCGACGGCCTCGATGACGCCGTCCCACGTGAAGTCGCGGCCGGCGACGAGGCCGAAGACGTGCCTGCCGTGCTCGTTGGCGCCGGTGATCCAGGAGGTTCCGCGGACCACGCGCGGGTCGACGAGGTAGCGCAGGCCGGTGGACCCCTCGACGCCGAGGACGGCGGCTTCCGGGGCGAGCCCTGGGCCGATGTAGCCCTTGACGAGGCCCTGGTGCTTCTTCAGGTCCTCCTCGCCTGCGGCCTCCACGGCCACTTCCCCGCCCGTCTCCAGGTGAACGGCGATGTTCGCCTCGATGCGCTTGAGGTCCACGGTGCGGTCGCCGGGCACGCCGACGACGACGATCTCGCGCTCCCCCGTAGGCAGCACGGCGGCGAGCACGACGTTCTTCAGGGTGTCGGCGGCGGTCCAGGTCCGGTCGCCGGCGGCATTGGCGTGGTCCACGAGGGTGTCGATCGTCGGGGTGTCCGGGGTGTCCCGGACCTCCGCGGCCGGGGCGTCCGTGAAGTCGACGTCGTCTGGCACCACGGTGGTGACGGCCTCCACGTTCGCGGTGTACCCGCCGGCGGAGCGGACGAAGGTGTCCTCGCCGATGGGCGTCGGGTGCAGGAACTCCTCGCTCTTGGAGCCGCCCATGGCTCCGGCGGTCGCCGTCACGGGGATCACCTCGAGGCCGAGCCGCTCGAAGATGCGCAGGTAGGCGCCGCGGTGGAGCTGGTAGCTCGCTTCGAGGCCCTCGTCGTCGATGTCGAAGGAGTAGGAGTCCTTCATGATGAACTCGCGTCCGCGGAGCAGTCCGGCGCGGGGCCGGGCCTCGTCGCGGTACTTGGTCTGGATCTGGAACAGGCTCACGGGCAGGTCCTTGTACGACGTGTACAGGTCCTTCACGAGCAGCGTGAACATCTCCTCGTGCGTGGGCGCGAGGAGGTAGTCGGCGTCCTTGCGGTCCTTGAGGCGGAAGATGCCGTCGCCGTACTCGGTCCAGCGGTTCGTCGCCTCGTAGGGCTCCTTGGGCAGCAGCGCCGGGAAGTGCACCTCCTGGGCGCCGATGGCCTCCATCTCCTCGCGGATGATGGCCTCGACCCGCGCCAGGACCTTCAGTCCCAGCGGCAGCCAGCTGTAGATCCCGGGCGCGGCCCGCCGGATGTAGCCCGCACGCAGCAGGAGGCGGTGGCTCGCCACCTCGGCGTCGGCTGGATCTTCACGCAGGGTGCGCAGGAAAAGGGTCGAGAGTCGTAAGACCACGCGGGTGTCCGTTCGTATCTATCGTGCATCGAGATCGTGCACTGCCGTTCACGCTCCCGCCGTCCGGCGGGAGACAACAGGTACCAATCTAGCCGGTCCCGACCCGGCGCCGCCGTCGCGGGCCGGGTGTCCGTCCTCAGAAGAGGATGGTCGCGAAGGTGTCCACCTGCTCGAACCCCACGCGCTTGTACGCGGCGATCGCGCGGGCGTTGTAGGAGTTCACGTAGAGGCTCACGGTGGGGGCGACGGCGCGGGCGGCGACGACGACGGCGGCCATGTAGGCGGCGCTCAGCCCCCTGCCGCGGTGGTCCGGGTTCATCCACACGCCCTGCACCTGGACGGCCTGGGAGGACACCGTGCCGAGCTCGGCCTTGAAGACCACCTCGCCGCCGTCGCCGAAGGCCACGAGGGAGTGCTTCCGGCTGATGAGGGAGGCCACGCGGCGCCGGTAGTGCTCCGACCCGCCGATGAACGGCGAGTACCCCACCTCCTCCTCGAACATCGCCGCGCACGCGGGCAGCAGGCGGTCGAGCTCCTCCGGACGGGTGAACCTCAGATCGGTCGCGGGCCGGATGAGGGGGTCCCGGTCGATGGCCATGAGCGGCTGCGTGGGGCGGACGTCGAACGGCTCGGCGCTGTAGTCCTCGAGCGTGGACCACAGGTCCATGACGCCCTCGGAGAGCCCGAAGATGGAGGAGAAGGTGCGCCCCGAGCGTCCGAGATGGTCACCGAAGATCGCCCCCGTCTCGTCGGTCACGCCGACCGGCACGAGGTTCACACCCGCCCAGCACGCGGCACGCAGTTCGTTGTGGCGGAACATGCCCACGATCTCTCCGCCCGAGAAGGACGGCGCCGCGCTGCCGCGGGTCTCGAGATGGGAGGCGACGAACACGTTCGCCACCGGGTCCGCATTGACGATGGTCCAGAGGTCGCGGGTGTCCTCCTCGCCGAGGACACGGAAGGACCAGGGCCCCTCGGGATCGGGCTCGGGCCTAGCTGACGGTAACCATGGGGCCACCTTGGCCAGCAGTCTCGCCATCCGTCTCACCCATCTCCTCTGCCAGCCGCATCGCTTCCTCGATGAGGGTCTCGACGATCTGGTCCTCGGGCACGGTCTTGATGACCTCGCCCTTCACGAAGATCTGGCCCTTGCCGTTGCCGGAGGCCACGCCGAGGTCGGCCTCGCGGGCCTCTCCCGGCCCGTTGACGACGCAACCCATGACGGCCACGCGGAGGGGGACCTCCATGCCCTCGAGGCCTGCGGTGACCTCCTCGGCGAGCGTGTACACGTCCACCTGGGCCCTGCCGCAGGAGGGGCAGGAGACGATCTCGAGCTTGCGCGGGCGCAGGTTGAGCGACTGCAGGATCTGGTTCCCCACCTTGATCTCCTCGACCGGCGGCGCGGAGAGGGAGACGCGGATGGTGTCGCCGATGCCCTTGGACAGCAGCGCCCCGAAGGCGGTGGCGGACTTGATGGTGCCCTGGAAGGCGGGCCCGGCCTCGGTGACGCCGAGGTGCAGGGGCCAGTCGCCGCGCTCGGCCAGGAGCTCGTAGGCGCGGACCATGACCACGGGGTCGTTGTGCTTGACGGAGATCTTGAAATCGTGGAAGTCGTGCTCCTCGAACAGGGACGCCTCCCAGACCGCGGACTCGACGAGCGCTTCCGGGGTGGCCTTGCCGTACTTCTGCATGAGGCGCGGATCGAGGGACCCGGCGTTGACGCCGATGCGGATCGAGGTGCCGGCGGCCTTCGCGGCGTCGGCGATCTGCTTGACCTGGTCGTCGAACTTGCGGATGTTACCGGGGTTCACGCGGACCGCGGCGCATCCGGCGTCGATCGCGGCGAACACGTACTTGGGCTGGAAGTGGATGTCCGCGATCACCGGGATCTGGGACTTCTTCGCGATGATCGGCAGGGCCGCGGCATCATCGGCCGACGGGCAGGCCACACGCACGATGTCGCAGCCGGTGGCCGTGAGTTCGGCGATCTGCTGGAGCGTCGCGTTGATGTCCGTGGTCGGCGTCGTGGTCATCGACTGGATGCTGATCGGGGAGTCCGAACCGACCCCCACCGAGCCGACCTTGATCTGGCGGGTCTTGCGCCGGGGGGCGAGGACGGGCGGCGGCGCTGCTGGCATTCCTAGGTTGACCGAGGTCAAAACATCCTCCATGCTCGCGGCCTTGACCGCACGTCTGACGGGATTCTCTTCTTCATTATCCACCGTCCCCGCCGTGCGGGGCTGCGGTGGCGATGCACGTCACACGCGGTCGCGGAAGGCCCCGATGATGGGGTTCCATTCGGTGGTCTTGACCGCCGAGATGGCTCCGGCGCGGGCGAAGGGATCCTCGCTGACGAGCTGGTTGAGGTCGCCCTCGGTCTCGGAGGCGAAGAGGAGCAGGGCACCGCTGCCGTCGGCGAAGGGGCCGGATGCGAGGACACGTCCCTGCCCGACGAGCTCCTCGAGCCACTGCCGGTGCGCGGGCCGGTGCTCCGTGCGGAGGGCGTCGTGGTCGGGGCTGTACACGTACTCAACGGCGAAGATACTCATGGGCTTCACCCTACGTGAGTTACAGCAGGTACACCTTGACGAGGGTCGCCACGCCGGCGGCCCAGAGCATGGAGGTCAGGGTGCCGATGATGAAGCGTTCCGACGCAGCCGGGGTCTCCTTGAGTTCGGCGTAGCGGCCGAGTGCCTTGACCGCCACCACGTAGGCGATGGCGACGGGCTGGCCGCCGAGGATGGCGACCGTCACCGCAAGGCGCTCGAGCACGCCGATGACCAGTCCGCCGCGGAGCACGCCGGGGGGCAGGGCGTCGACGGGAGCCTGGGGCGGCTGGGAAGGTGGTTCCGGGAGGTCGAGCTGGGGCTGGTCCGCAGGTTCGGGCAGCTCCTCCCGGCGTCGCTCGGCGGTGTCGACGGAGCGTGCCAGACGCAGGACGAGCATGGTCACGGGCAGGCCCAGGCCGCCCGCCACGACCAGCGCCGTCACGATCCACAGTGCGTCCACCGAACCTCCTCCATGTCCCATCGGTCCCTGCTCCATGTCTATCGCACGGCACCCCCAACGGGCCTCCACGTTGCCGTCGTCGTCGCCTGCGCCGTCGGCCTACGCGTCGTCCGCGCCCGCGTCGGCCCAGGCCAGGAGGCGGGCTGCCGCAGGACGGACGGCGTGCTCCTCGTGCCATGCTGCCCGGGCCGCGGCCTTGCTCACTGCCTGCGGACTGATCCCGAGGGTGCGGGCGACGGCGGTCTGCGTTCCCCGCTCGCCGGGCTGGAGGAGGTCGAGGATGCGCCACTCGGCCTCCGATCGCGCCAGGACGTGACGGCCGAGCAGTGCGAGGACACCCTCCGCCTCCGCCGCTGTGTCCGCCCGACCGACCGGTCCTTCCACGGCCACGGGCGCCCGCTCCCCCGTCTTCTTGGCCCGTTCGACGGCGAGCCGAGCCGCCACGAACGCTGTTCCGCGTCCCTCCCGCGGCGAGGGCGGGAAGGGCCGCTCCACGTCACCGAGGCCGATCCCGACGTACCACCCGCCGGCCCGCAGGCAGCGCAGGACGGCGTCGACGACGTCGTGCGCGTTCCCGATGACGCCCTGTGCCTCGTCGCCGACCGACCGCTCCCACGGCAGGACAGTGGGGACGGACGCGAGGAGCTCCAGCAGGTCCGGGATGCGGTCCATCGAGGTGCGGCTTCCGGCCTGGTCGATCGTGAGGACGAACATTCATCAACCGTATGGGGTTGAAATCCGGTTTACAACCGATCAGCCGAAGAGGTTCACCGGCTTCACGATATCGGCATAGATCAGCAGGACGCCCATGCCCATGAGCAGGATCGCCACGGCGTAGGTGAGGGGCAGGAGCCTGGCCATGTCGAACGGACCGGGGTCGGGCCGGTGGAACAGGCGGGCGACGCCGCGGCGGAGCCCTTCCCACAGCGCTCCGGCCACGTGGCCGCCGTCGAGCGGGAGGAGCGGGATGAGGTTGAACACGAACAGCGCCAGGTTGACGCCCGCCACCAGCCCGATGAGGGTCGCGGCACGGGAGGCCACGGGGACCTCCTCCATCGCGGAGATCTCACCCGCGATCCGGCCGACGCCCACCACGCTGATCGGCCCTTCGGGATCGCGGGGCGCATCGGAGAAAGCGGCCTTGCCGACGTCCACCACGCGCTGCGGGAGGTTGAGCACCACCCCGGCCACGCGCGCCAGCGAGTCGCCGACGGCCGGGAGCACCTCGGTGGCCGGTTGCGGGACGAGCTCCTGCGTGGACCCGACGCCGATGAAGCCCACCTCCTGCGTCACCGTGGTGCCGTCGTCGTCGACCTCGGCCGTACCGTCCGCCGTGGCGACGGGGCGCTCGGTCAGCAGGGGCGTGATGGTCGAGTCGATCGTCTCGCCGTCGCGCACGTAGGAGATGCCGACCTCACGACCGGCGGCATCGCGGATCCAGCCGGACAGCTCGTCCCAGCTGGTGACGTCCCGTCCGTCGAAGGCGACCACGCGGTCGCCCGGCAGGAGGCCCGCCTCGTAGGCCGGGGCGGCGGGGTCATCGGCGCCGCACTCCGTCTGGTCCGTGGCGGCCTGCCGGCTGGCCGGCACGACGCACTCGGAGACGGAGGAGATGGTGGTGGTGGCCTGCGCGGTCCCGAAACCCATGATGAGGACGGCGAACAGCACCGTCCCGATCAGGAGGTTCATCAGCGGACCTCCCAGCATGATGACGATCCGCTTCCAGATGGGCAGCTTGTAGAAGACGCGGTCCTCGTCGCCCGGTTGGAGCTGCTCGGCGGCGGCCTGCCGTGCGTCGTTGGTCAGCTGCTGGAAGACGCCGGTGCTGGACTGGCGCACGGCGCCGTCCTCGGTCGTCGCGGGCGGGAACATGCCCACCATGGCGACGTACCCGCCCGCGGGGATCGCCTTGAGCCCGTACTCGGTCTCACCGCGGCGTCGCGACCAGACCGTGGGACCGAAGCCGACCATGTACTGCGTGACGCGGACCCGGAAGAGCTTCGCGGGCACCAGGTGTCCCACCTCGTGCAGCGCGATCGACGCAGCGATCCCGAGAACGACGAAGAGTACCCCGACGAGGAACAACAGAACTGTCACAGCTTTTCCTTCTGGCCTTCCGATGCGGCTGCCGTCTCCGGCAGCGGGTCTCCGAGCCCACAACGGGCCCGGGCACTCGTCCGTGCCCAGCGTTCGGCCTCGAGGACGGCGTCGAGAGTGAGGTCCGTCCTCTCACCGACCGCGGCGTCCCGCGCGCGCTGGTCGTCGACGACGGCGGACACCGTGTCCACGATGTCAAGGAAACCTATGGCTCCCCTGTGAAAGGCGTCCACGGCTTCCTCGTTCGCGGCGTTGAACACCGCCATGCGCGTTCCGCCCTCGGCCGCTGCGCGCTTGGCGAGGGCGACCGCCGGGAACGCCTGCTCGTCCAGCGGCTCGAAGTTCCACTCCGAGGGCCGGCTCCAGTCGCAGGCGCGCGCGGAGCCGGGGACCCGGAACGGCCAGCCGATGCCGAGCGCGATCGGGAGGCGCATATCCGGCGGGGAGGCCTGCGCCAGCGTCGAGCCGTCGATGAACTGGACCATCGAGTGGATCATGGACTGCGGGTGCACCACGACGTCGATCCGCTCCAGCGGGATGTCGAAGAGCAGGTGCGCCTCGATGACCTCGAGGGCCTTGTTGACCATGGACGCGGAGTTCGTGCTGATCACCCGGCCCATGTCCCACGTCGGATGGGCCACGGCCTGCGCCGGGGTGACATTGCCCAGCTGCGAGCGCGTGAGGCCGCGGAACGGGCCGCCCGAGGCGGTCAGGATGAGGCGGTCCACCTCGTCCGCCGTCCCTCCCCGCAGTGCCTGGGCGATCGCGGAGTGCTCCGAGTCGACGGGCACCAGCTGTCCGGGCGCGGCGGCGGCCCGCACGAGGGCTCCCCCGGCGATCAGCGACTCCTTGTTGGCGAGCGCGAGCAGGTGCCCGGCAGCCAGCGCGGCGAGGGTCGGCTCGAGGCCGATCGATCCGGTGATCCCGTTGAGGACGACGTCGGCATCCGGCCAGGCGGCGATCTTCGCTGCCGCGCTCGTGCCGGCGAACAGCTCCGGGGTATATCCCGAGACACCGGCGTCGTCAGCGGCCTCGCCGATGGCCTGCTCGAGCTCGGCCTCCGTGACTGAAGCCACCCCGACGGCGGGAGCACGGACGGCGACGGCCTGGCGGGCGAGCAGCTCCACGTTCCGCCCTCCGGCGCTGAGACCGGCGACGCTGAAACGATCGGGAGCGGCGGCGATCACGTCGAGTGCCTGCGTGCCGATGGAGCCGGTGGACCCGAGGATGGAGACGCGCCGGTGGTCCCGCGTGAGGTTGCTGAAATCCATGGCCCCAGTATCGCGCAGACTACGGGTGGACATCCCCTCGGAGCCGGGGTCGAAGCCGTCTGGCCTCGACGGCGTCTGGCCGCCTGCACCACGCGAGGGCGTGCAGCTCAGCTCGGCGGGGAGCGTGCGCCCTGCGCTGCACTGTGCGGGGGCGTGGGGCTGCGTGAACGGCTGTTTTCCGCCCTCTGACGAGCGCCGATAGTGTCGGCGCCGGGTGATTGGATGAGCCATGACCACCGGATCGGCGCTGCTGACCCTCGAGGACGCGTACGACGAGGCGACCTCGGAATGGCCCGCGGATACGTTCGACGAGATCCTCGGTTCGATGGACGAGTGGGGAGCCGACGGCGCTGACGTCGACGAGCACGCGCGGGCACGGGTCGAGATCGCCTCGCCGTCAGGTCTGGTCGCCCGGTTGCAGGACGCCACGTACGGCCCGTCCGGTGCAGCCGGTCTCGCGGTCACACTCGACCTGCTGCGTGCGGCCGACCGGCTGGCGTCCTGGGCAGCCGCCCAGCGGACCCGGTTGATCGCTCAGGTTCACACGTTCAGCAATCGGGAGCACCACACCTGGTCCGGACGGTCCTCGTCCCTCGCGTTCACCGAGACGGTCGTGGAGACCGCAGCACTGCTGAAGCTGTCCGAAGGGGCCGCTTCGCGGCTCGTCTCGGAGTCACTGACCTTGACCGGTGAACTGAGGAACACCCTGGCTGCCCTCGAGAAGGGTGACATCTGTCCTGCACGCGCATCGGTCGTCGTGGAGCAGTCCCGCACCCTTCCGGACGAAGCCGTGCAGTCGTTCGAAACCGAGGTCCTGGACTTCGCGGGAGACCTGAACCGGCCCAGGTTGCTTGCCCGGCGCCGGCGGCTGCGGGAGAAACTGCACCCCGAGACGCTGACCGCCCGCCGGGTGAACGCCGCAGCCGACCGCTGCGTCGTGTTCGAGCCGGATCAGGATGGAATGGCGTGGTTGAACGCCTACCTCCCGGCGGAGCAGGCACTGGCTCTCCACACCACGGTGGACGCAGCAGCCCGCAACCTACGGGCCGATGACGACCCGCGGACGCTGCCGCAGCTGCGGGCCGATGTCCTGGCGGACATGCTGCTCAGTACCGGTGGAACCACCGGCATGGCACCGGTTTCCTGCAAGAGCTGCAGGCGTGACGGCGACAGTACCGACGCCGGGTGCACCGGCCGGGGTGCGCGTGCCTCCTCGGCGAAGATCGTGGTCACCGTCCCGGTGTTCTCGCTGATGGGGCTCACCGACGAGCCGGCTGAGCTGGAAGGGTACGGGCCGATTCCAGCGGATGCGGCACGGAAACTCGCAGCAGACGCGACCTCATGGATGCGCCTGCTCACGCATGCCTTCACCGGAACCGTCCTCGGGCTGGACAGAACCCGGTACCGCCCGAGCGAGGACCTCCGGATGTGGGTCCACCTGAGGGACGAAACGTGCAGTTTCCTCGGCTGCATGCGTCCGGCGAGCCGTTGCGACCTGGACCACCTGCTCGCCTGGGCCGATGACGGATCGACCAGCCATGAGAACCTCCACCCCATCTGCAAGCGACACCATATGCTCAAGCACCAGACGGACTGGACGCCCATGCGCGAGCCCGACGGCGGACTGACCTGGCTGTCCCCGGGCGGCCGTACGTACACGACGCCGCCCGAACCGCCGCCCGCCGGGCCGGGAACCTCTGCCATCGCCCTTCTGCGCGACTTCGAGACCGCGATAGATGCTGAACGGGTGGCCGACGTGGAATCCCTGCCTCCCTTCTGACAGTCGGGCGGACGGCGACGCCACGGCAGGTCCGGCGAGAGCGGCGCCGTCCGATCACCTCGGCGAGAACAGGCGGGTTCGATGCGGCAGAACCGAACAGCTAACGCCGCGGTTCATACCGAAGCGCCACCGCTCCGGAACCGAACTCCTGCCGGTCGACCAGGCGGAGGTCGACGCGCTCGGAGAGTCCCCTGAAGAGGGTAGGGCCATGGCCTGCGATCCGTAAGTGCACCACGAACTCGTACTCGTCGATCAGGCCCAGTTCCGCCAGGGCGAGAGGAAGCGTCACCCCGCCCGTGAACAGTCCCCTGCCCGGCTCCCGCTTGAGCTCCAGCACCGCCTCTGCCAGGTCACCGCGCAGCAGTTCGGCGTTCCAGTCGACATGCTCCAGGGTGCTCGACACGACGTACTTCTTCGCCGCGTCGATCGTCCGTGCGAAGGGCTCCGTCCACGCGGGCTCCGCGCCTCCCGGGACCGGCGCGCGGAACGCCGCCTCCATCATCTCGTACGTGACCCGGCCGAACAGGAGGGCGTCGGCCCGCTCGAGGTTCTTCACCGCGTGACGATGCAACTCCTCGTCCGACGCGCCCTCACGGTGGTCGCAGCACCCATCCAGGGTGATGTTGATGGAGTATCGCAGCGGCTGCATCGCCCCAGCGTACGGAAAACCTTGCGGTCCACAACCCCCTGCCTCGAAGGCCCCTGCATCGGGGCTGGGAGTCCGACCAGATCCTCAGCTGCGCTGCGCCCTCGCCAGGACACTGCGGGCATGGCGAAGGATCGGCTCGTCCACCATGCGACCCTCGAACGTGAAGACCCCGCGCTCGTGCTCGGCCGCCGCCAGGAGCGCTCGGGCCCGCTCCACCTCGGCGTCGTCGGGCGCGAAGGCGGCACGGACCGCAGCGACCTGCCCCGGGTGGATGCACGCCTTCGCCGAGAAGCCCGACGCGACGGCGTCGGCCGCCTCGTCGGTGAGCCCTTCGGTATCGGCGATGTCCACGTACACGGCATCGATGCAGCCCACACCTGCCGCACCTGCCGCCAGCAGCACCTGTGAGCGCGCCTGGAGTGCAACGGCACGATAGGTCCCGGCAGGTGTCCTGCTCGAGGTGCCCCCGAGGGAGGCCACGAGATCCTCCGCGCCCCACATGAGGGCGACGACGCCCTCGGTCGCCGCGATGTCCACCGCGTTCACGACGCCGCGGGCGGTCTCGCACAGCGCGATGACGTCCACGTCACCGAGCACGTCCCGGACCGCTGCGACGTCCTCGGGGACCTCTGTCTTCGCGAGCATCACCGTGCGATACGCGGTGCCGCGGACGGCCTCGCAGTCGAGGGCGAAGTCGGGGGTTCCGACGGCGTTGAGCCTCACCACCGTGTGATGCGGGGACAGCGCGGCGTCGGCGAGCGCGCCGCGCGCGGCGGGTTTCGCGGCCGGCGCGACGGCGTCCTCGAGGTCGAGGATCACGGTGTCGGAACGGTCGGCGGCTTTGGCGTACCGTTCGGGACGGTCCGCGGGACAGAAGAGCAGGGCCGGCCCCAGGACGATGGCGCTCACGAAGGCACCGACTGCCGCGCCGTCGAGGACCACATGAGCACGCTGCGGGTCGCCGTCGCCACGATGTCCCCGTGCTGGTTCCGCCCGGTGTGGGCCATGGTCACGACGCCCTGCCCGGGACGGGACGACGACGGCCGGACACCGGTGATCTCCGTCTCGGTGTAGAGGGTGTCACCGTGGAACAACGGCTTCGGGAAGGCGACGTCGGTGAGTCCGAGCTGCGCCACGATGGTGCCCTGCGTCAGCTGCGAGACGGACTGCCCGACGAGCGTCGCGAGGGTCAGCATCGAGTTCACGAGCCGCTGCCCGAAGGGCTGCCCCGCCGACCACGCGGCATCGAGGTGCAGTGCCTGCGTGTTCATCGTCAGCGTCGTGAACAGGACGTTGTCCGCCTCCGTGAGCGTACGCCCGGGACGGTGCGCATACACGGCGCCGACCTCTAGCTCGTCGAAGTAGAGCCCGCGCTGCTCGATGACCCGGCGCTCCGGCAGGGAACTGGTCACGCAGCCGCTTCCGCGAGATCGATCCGCAGCCGCGCTCCGGTGGCAGCGACGACGTCCTCGACGCCCACACCGGGAGCGGTCTCACGCAGCACGAGACCTTCCGGTTCGACGTCGATCACGGCGAGGTCCGTGATGATCCGGTCCACACAGCCCTTGCCGGTCAGCGGCAGCGAGCAGGCCTCGACGATCTTCGGGCGACCGGCACGGTCCACGTGCTCCATCATGACGATCACGCGCTTGGCACCGAACACGAGGTCCATCGCGCCGCCCATGCCCTTGACCATCTTGCCCGGGACCATCCAGTTGGCGAGATCGCCGTTCTGCGCGACCTCCATGGCCCCGAGGACGGCGACGTCCACGTGCCCCCCACGGATCATGCCGAACGACGATGCGGAGTCGAAGAACGCCGCCCCGGCGTTGGCCGTGACGGTCTCCTTGCCCGCATTGATGAGGTCCGGGTCCACCGCGTCCTCCGTCGGATACGGGCCGACGCCGAGGATGCCGTTCTCGCAGTGCAGCACCACCTCCACGCCGTCGGGGATGTAGTTCGGGATCAGCGTGGGCATCCCGATGCCCAGGTTCACGTACTGGCCGTTCTGGAGTTCCTGGGCGACTCGAGCCGCGAGTTCGTTCCGGGTCAGTGCCATGCTCATGCTCCTTCGGGTGCGTTGACGCCGGCCTGCGGATCGGGGGAACCATCGAGGGACACGGTGCGCTTCTCCACGCGCTTCTCCACGCCGGGCGCCACGACGACGCGCTGCACGAAGATGCCCGGCGTGTGGATCTCCCCTGGGTCGAGCTCGCCGGGCTCCACGAGTTCCTCGACCTCCGCGATCGTGATCGCACCGGCCTGGGCGCAGAGGGGGTTGAAGTTCATCGCGGTGGCGTGGAAGACGAGGTTGCCGTGGCGGTCGCCCTTCCACGCATGCACGAGCGCGTAGTCGGGCCGCAGGGACTCCTCGAGCACGTAGTCGACGCCGTCGAAGGACCGCACCTCCTTGGGCTTCGACGCGACGGCGACGTTGCCCTCGGTGTCGTAGCGCTGGGGAAGGCCCCCCTCGCTGACCTGGGTGCCGACCCCCGCCGTCGTGAAGAACGCGGGGATGCCCGCACCGCCCGCACGGAGCTTCTCGGCGAGGGTGCCCTGCGGGGTCAGCTCCACCTCGAGCTCGCCCGAGAGATACTGGCGCGCGAACTCCTTGTTCTCGCCCACGTAGGAGCTGACGGTACGGCGGATGCGGTGGTCGGACAGCAGGATGCCGAGACCCCAGTCGTCCACGCCGCAGTTGTTGCTCACCGTCTCGAGCTCCGCCGTCCCCTGCGCGTGCAGGGCGTCGATGAGTGTCACCGGGATGCCGCACAGTCCGAATCCGCCGACGGCGAGGGACGCGCCGTCGGGGATGTCCGCGACGGCCTCCGCCGCACTGCCAACCACCTTGTCGATCACTGCTTCTCCTTCGTGTCGCCGCTGCCGAACCCGCCGACGGCCTGGTCGGACCGGCCTAGAGGCCGAGTTCCCTCGCGATCAGCATGAGCTGGACCTCCGTGGTCCCCTCACCGATCTCGAGGATCTTCGAGTCACGGTAGTGCCTCGACACCACGAACTCGTTGATGAAACCGTAGCCGCCGAAGATCTGCGTCGCATCGCGTGCGTTGTCCATGGCGGCCTCGCCGGCCACGAGCTTCGCGATGGAGGCCTGCGTCTTGAACGGCTTGCCCGCGAGCATGCGCGAGGCGGCGTCGTAGTAGGCCAGGCGCGCGGTGTGCGCACGGACCTGCATGCGGGCGATCTTGAACTGGATGGACTGGTAGGCGCCGATGGTGCTGCCGAACGCCATGCGCTCCCCCGCGTACCGGATGGACTGCTCCACACAGCCCTGCGCGGCGCCGGTCGCGAGCGCGGCGATGGCGATCCGGCCCTCGTCGAGGATCTGCAGGAAATTCGCGTAGCCCCGGCCGCGTGTGCCCAGCAGGTTCGCCTCGGGGACCCGGACGTCCCGGAGGGTGAGCGGGTGGGTGTCCGATGCGTTCCAGCCCACCTTGTTGTAGGCCTTCTCGGCCGTGAAGCCCGGCGTGTCCGAGGGGACGAGGATGGTGGAGATCTCCTTCTTCACCGTGCCGTCCGGCCGCTGGGAGGTGCCGGTCACCGCGGTGACGGTCACCAGCGAGGTGATGTCGGTCCCCGAGTTCGTAATGAACTCCTTGGTGCCGTTGATCACCCATTCGGGACCGTCGGCGCCCTGCTCGAGGGTGGCCGTCGTCTTGGTGCCCGAGGCGTCGGACCCGGCCTCGGACTCGGTGAGGCCGAAGCCGCCGAGGGCCTGGCCGGCGGCGAGGGAGGGCAGCCACTGCTGCTTCTGCTCCTCGGTGCCGAAGCGGTAGACCGGCATGGCCCCCAGCGAGACACCGGCCTCGAGGGTGATGGCCACCGACTGGTCGACGCGTGCCAGCTGCTCGAGCGCCAGGCACAGCGCGAAGTAGTCCCCGCCCATGCCCCCGTACTCCTCGGGGAACGGCAGACCGAACAGGCCCATGTCCCCCATCTGCTTGACCACCTCGTAGGGGAAGCTGTGCTCGGCGTCGTGCTTGGCGGAGACGGGTGCCACGACCTCGTCGGCGAACTCGCGGACGGTGTCGACGAGGTCCTGGTACTCCTCGCTCAGTTCGAAATTCATGCTGCGCTGCCTTCCGTGGAGATGGTTGCCGGGCCGCCCTCGGGGGCGGCTTCGATGGTTGCGAGGACCTGCTGTGCCTTCACGAGGTCCCCGGGCTTCAGGGACAGGCGGACGACGCCGGCGAGCGCGGCGGTGAGCTGGTGTTCCATCTTCATGGCCTCGACGGCCACGAGGACGTCCCCCGCCTCGACGACGGCGCCGTCCTCGACGGACACGGACACCACGGTGCCCGGCATGGGGCTGCGGACCAGCGGGTCGGCCGATCCTTCCGCTCGTGAGATGCGGGACAGGGCGGCGTCGAGCAGTTCGCGTCGGCCCGGTCGACGCACGCGGGCGGACCACCCGGCGTCGCCCAGCCACACGGTGTCGCCGTCCACCCGGTAGGAGCGGCGGGATCGCACACCGTCGATGGTCGCTCCGCCGGCGTCGACATCGACGGTGTGGGTCGCGCCCTCGATCGTCGCCTCCCATGCCCCGTCGGTGCGCAGGAGCCGGACCGGGGTCGTGGACCCGTCGGCCTCCAGCGTCACCATCCGTGGTCGGGGTGTGCCGAGCCTGAACCCGTCACCGCGGTGCCAGGGCGAACCGCCCGGGACCGCCTCGAGCCCGGCCTCGACGAGCAGCACGGCAGCGAGGGCGAGGTCCTCCGCGCCCAGGTGACGGAAGGCGAGGGCCGGGAGCTTGCGCTCGATCAGGGTCGTGTCGAGCCGGGCTGCCCGTACGTCGTCGTCGTTCACGAGGAGGCGGAGGTATTCGATGTTCGTGTCCACGCCGAGCACAACGGTGCCGGCGAGGGCGGCGTCGAGGCGGTCGAGAGCCTCGCGCCGGTCCGCTCCCCAGGCGATGACCTTGGAGAGCATCGGATCGTAGGACGAGGAGATCGTGCCACCGGGCAGTAGCGAGCTGTCCACGCGGATGCCCTCACCGGTCGGCTCGGCGAGCGCCAGGACGGTCCCGGTGGATGGGAGGAACCCGGCCTCGGGGTTCTCGGCGTACACGCGGGCCTCGACGGCGTGACCGGTGAGGACGACGTCGTCCTGCGTGAGCGGCAGCGGCTCACCGGCGGCGATGCGGATCTGCCATTCGACGAGGTCGACGCCGGTCACGAGTTCCGTGACGGGGTGCTCCACCTGCAGGCGCGTGTTCATCTCCATGAAGAAGAACTCGTCGGGTGCGGCGTCGGACACGAGGAACTCCACGGTCCCGGCGCCGGTGTAGTCGACGCTGCGGGCCGCGGCGCAGGCCGCCTCGCCGATGCGGCGGCGTGTCGGCTCGTCGAGCAGGGCCGACGGCGCCTCCTCGATGACCTTCTGGTGCCGACGCTGCAGCGAGCACTCGCGCTCGCCGAGGTGGATGACGGAGCCGTGGCCGTCGGCGAGCACCTGCACCTCGATGTGGCGGGGACGTTCGATGAGCCGTTCCAGGAACAGGGTGTCGTCGCCGAACGCACGGGCCGCGACGCGCCGGGCGGTGGCGAGCACGTCGGGGAGGTCCTCGGCGCGGTGGACGGCGTGCATGCCCTTGCCGCCGCCGCCGGCGGACGGCTTGATGAGCAGGGGGAAGCCGACGTCCGCGGCGGCGCTGACCAGGTCGTCGTCGGACAGACCCGGTTCGGCGATACCGGGGACCACGGGCACGCCGAAGCCGGCCACGTGGTTCTTCGAGCGGATCTTGTCCCCCATGACGTCGAGCGCGTGCACGCTCGGACCGATGAACACGATCCCGGCGTCGCGCAGTGCGTCGGCGAAGGCCGCGTTCTCACTGAGGAACCCGTAGCCGGGGTGGACCGCGCCCGCTCCGGTGCGGCGGCAGGCCTCCACGACCGCGGGGATGGACAGATAGCTCTCCGACGGCGCCGCGGTACCGATGCGGATAGCGACGTCCGCCTCGAGGACGTGCTGGGCACCGGCGTCGGCGTCGCTGTACACCGCGACGGAGCGCAGGCCCAGGGCCCGGACGGAGCGGATCACGCGGCAGGCGATCTCGCCGCGGTTGGCCACCAGGACGGTGTCGAAGGCCCACGGGGTCGTACCGGGGGTGGAATCGGAGATCATCGGGTCACATCCGGAAGAGGCCGAAGGAGGTATCGGGCAGGGACGCGTTGGCGCAGACATCGAGCGCGAGGCCGAGCACGGTGCGGGTGTCCGCGGGGTCGATCACGCCGTCGTCCCACAGGCGCGCCGTCGAGTAGTAGGGGTTGCCCTGCGCCTCGTACTGGTCGCGGATCGGCGCCCTGAACGCCTCCTCCTCGTCGGACGGCCACTGTTCGCCGCGCGCCTCGAGCTGGTCCCGCTTGACGGTGGCGAGCACCGACGACGCCTGGTTGCCACCCATCACGGAGATGCGGCTCGCCGGCCACATCCACAGGAACCGGGGCGAGAATGCCCGGCCGCACATCGAGTAGTTGCCGGCCCCAAAGGACCCTCCGACGACCACGGTGAGCTTCGGCACGCGCGCGGTGGCGACGGCGGTGACCATCTTGGCGCCGTTCTTCGCGATGCCGCCGGCCTCGTAGTCCTTGCCCACCATGAAGCCGGACAGGTTCTGCAGGAACACCAGGGGTACGCCGCGCTGGTCGCAGAGCTCGATGAAGTGGGCGCCCTTGAGTGCGGACTCGCTGAACAGCACGCCGTTGTTGGCGACGATGCCCACACGGTGTCCATGGATGGTCGCGAAGCCGGTGACGAGGGTGGTGCCGTACTCGCGCTTGAACTCGTGGAACAGGGAACCGTCGACGATCCGCGCGATGACCTCCCGGGCGTCGTAGGAGGCGTTGACGTCGACCGGCACGGCGCCGTAGAGCTCGTCGGGCGCGACGGCGGGTTCGAGGACGGGCGTCTGCGCCGCCGTCGTCGGCAGGGCCGGCGGCAGGGTGGCGATGATGTCGCGGACGATCTCCAGCGCGTGCTGGTCGTTCTCGGCGAGATGGTCGGTGACGCCGGAGATCCGGGAGTGGACGTCGCCGCCACCGAGCTCCTCCGCCGTGACCACCTCGCCGATGGCTGCTTTCACGAGGGGCGGGCCGCCCAGGAAGATGGTGCCCTGGTTCCGGACGATGACGGTCTCGTCGCTCATGGCCGGCACGTAGGCACCACCGGCGGTGCAGCTTCCCAGCACGGCCGCGATCTGCGGGATCTTCCGGGCCGACATGGTGGCCTGGTTGTAGAAGATCCGGCCGAAGTGGTTCCGGTCGGGGAAGACCTCGTCCTGCCGCGGCAGGAACGCCCCGCCCGAGTCGACGAGGTACACGCACGGCAGATTGTTCTCGAGGGCGATCTCCTGTGCCCGGAGGTGCTTCTTGACCGTCATCGGGTAGTACGTCCCGCCCTTGACGGTGGCGTCGTTGGAGATCACGAGGACGTGGCGGCCGTGGACGAGCCCGATCCCGGCGATGACGCCTGCGCCCGGGCACTCGTCGTCGTACATCCCGTTCGCGGCCAGGGGCGCGATCTCGAGGAAGGGGCTGCCGTCGTCGAGCAGGTGGTCGATGCGCTCACGCGGCAGGAGCTTGCCGCGGGCGATGTGCCGGTCGCGGGAGCGTTCGGGGCCGCCCAGGGCTGCCGTGGCCAGGCGACGGCGGAGGTCGCCGACCAGTTCCGCCTGGGCCGCCGCGTTCGCGGAGAACGCCGCCGAGAGCGGATCGACCTTCGATGCCAGAGTCTCCATCGACTACTTCCTCGCGCTGTTCAGTTAGCATTCGCTAACCGAACTCAGGTTAGTGGTCATTAACCCGGATGTCCATGACAATGAGGGGAGGAATCCCCCGGCGGAGAAGAAGGACCGACATGGAGGCGTCACCCACCGCGGTCCCCGTGACCGGTCGAAGCATCGCGAAGGCGAGCCGTCGGGCAGCGCTGCTCGACGCCGCCGCCCAGCTCTTCGCCGACCGCGGCTACAACGGCGTGTCCATCGAGGACCTCGGTGCCGCCGCCGGCGTCAGCGGTCCGGCCGTCTACCGGCACTTCACCGGCAAGCCCTCCGTCCTCTCCGCCCTCCTCACCGGGGTCAGCGAGGACCTGCTCGAGGGTGGCCGTGCCGTCGCGGCCGGGGCGCCCTCCCCGGAGGAGGCCCTGCGCGGGCTCATCCGGTTCCAGGTGGAGTTCGCCCTGAACAACGCGGACGTCATCCGCGTCCAGGACCGTGATCTGGGTTCCCTCCCGCACGACGACCAGCGCGCCGTGCGGTCGCTGCAGCGCAGCTACGTGCAGGTGTGGGTGGACGAGCTCGGCGCCTTCCTGCCCCGCACGGACCGGGCGCTGCTGCGGCGCAAGGTGCACGCCGTCTTCGGCCTCATCAACTCGACCCCGCACACCACGCGCCGCACCACCTCGCCGCGCGAGCTCACGCTGCTCCGCGACCTGCTGCAGGACATGGCGTGGGCCGCCCTGACCGCATGACGCAGCCGACGTGCGCAGGACCGCCTAGTACGCTGAACCCAGGAATCCGCCGCGCAGCCCGCCCGGCCCCACCGACTGAAAGTACCGCCGTGATCACGCTACGTCCCGTTGAAGCAACCGACCTCGACGAGTTCTTCTCGCACCAGCTGGACCCGAGTGCCAACCACATGGCCGCCTTCGGTGCCAAGAATCCCGCGGACCGCGGCGTGTTCGACCACCACTGGCAGGACATCCTCAACGACCGCCGGATCACGGTGCGGACCATCCTGTCCGACGGCGCGGTGGTGGGCAGCATCCTCGCCTACCACGACGACGACGCCCCGGAGATCAGCTACTGGGTGGACCGCTCCCGCTGGGGCCAGGGCATCACCACGGCCGCCGTGGGCCAGTTCCTCGCCGAGGTCACCGAGCGGCCCATCCGGGCACGCGCCGTGGCCGACAACGCGAGTTCCATCCGCATCCTCGAGCGCTGGGGCTTCCGGCAGGTCGGCGAGACGCAGGGCTTCGCCCCCGCCCGTGGCGCGGTGGTGCGCGAGCTCATCCTCGAACTGGCGTGACCCTCTAGGACGGCCGCCGGCGGCGGAACGGCCCGGCTCCCCGTCCGCCCGCCGGACGCACAGGCCGGACGGTTGACAGATTGGTAACCAAAGAGTTACCAATGGGGGGTGGATCCGTTCGCAGCCCTCGCCGACCCCGTACGCCGTGAGCTCCTTCGCGCGCTGGCAGCCGGCCCGGCCCGGGTGGTCGATCTCGCCGCCGCCCAGCCGATCAGCCGCCCCGCCGTCAGCAAGCACCTCCGGCTGCTCACCGAGGCCGGGCTGGTCTCGGTGGAGGACCACGGCCGCGAGAGGCACTACGTGCTCGACGGCGCCGGTCTCATGCCGGTGGCCGACCTGCTCGACGAGCTGCGACCTCCACCACCGTTCGGCGAGGCGGCCTTCGACGCGCTCGATCTCGAGGTCCGTCGTACCGTCCGCGAACGGAGCCCGGACCATCGCAGGAACGATCACCAGGAGGACAGCGCATGAGCACCACCACCCCGTTCGGCCATCGCGAGACGCGCGACGGCGCCGAGCAGATCGTCTTCACCCGTTTGTTCGCCGCCCCGCTCGACGACGTCTGGGCCGCCTGCACCGAGCCGCAGCGGATGCAGCGATGGATCGGTACGTGGAGCGGCGATCCGGCCTCCGGTGAGGTCTCGTTCCGGATGACAGCCGAGGGCGACGACGTGCCCGAGGAGGTCTACCTCGTGGAGGCCTGCGAGCCGCCGCACCGCTTCGTGGTACGCAGTCGCGAGGGCGCTTCGTTCTCCCCCGACGGATCCGGCCCGCGCGTGACCTGGCAGCACACCCTGGAGCTCAGCGAGGCGGACGGATTGACGACCCTCACGTTCACGCAGGTCATCCCCGACGGGCCGGTGGGAGCAGACATGGTCGGGAGTGTCGGCCCCGGTTGGGACTACTACCTCGATCGCCTCGTCGCCGCGGTCGGCGGTGCCGACCCGGCCCGTATCTTGTGGGAGCCCTACCTCGAGCGCTCCGAGGGCTACCGCGACCTCTTCTCGTAAGGCATCGGGGTGTGCCGAGGTCGTAGGACACGGCAGTCCAGCGTCCGCCCCTATGACCCGAGCGTCACACCATCGTGAGGGCCATGGCCGGATTCCGGAGGATCGTCCCCACGTCCGCGAGGAAGCGCGACCCCTGCTCACCGTCCACGAGGCGGTGGTCGAAGGACAGGCTGAGCGTCAGCACCGAGCGGAGGGCGACGGCGTCCTGGTACTCCCACGGCATGCGACGCACGGCTCCGACCGCCAGGATTGCAGCCTCACCCGGATTGAGGATCGGTGTTCCCGCATCGATCCCGAAGACGCCGATGTTGGTGATCGTGATCGTCCCGCCGGACAGGTCCGCCGGGGAGGTCTTCCCCGCCCGCGCGGTCTCGGTCAGCGCCGTGAGGGATCGTGCGAGGTCCGCGAGCGCCAGGGATTGCGCGGCCCTGATGTGCGGTACGAGCAGGCCGCGCGGGGTGGCGGCGGCGATGCCGAGGTTCACGTCCGCGTACTGCACGATCTCCTGCGTCGCCTCGTCCCACGACGAGTTGAGGCTCGGATTGCGTTGGAGCGCGATGCACACGGCCTTCGCCACGATGGTCAGCGGTGTGACCCTGATCCCCTCGAACGCGCGGGTCTGCTTCAGCTCCGCCAGCAGGTCGATGGTCGGCGTGACGTCGATGGTGAGGAACTCGGTGACGTGCGGTGCCGTGAAGGCGCTCGCGACCATGGCGGCGGCCGTGTGCTTCCGCACCCCCCTGATCGGGATACGTGTCTGACCCGCTGCCGGATGTGCAGCCTGGCGCGGGTCCGGCGATGAGGCCTGCGACGGGAGGGACGGCGCGGACGACGATGCTCCAGCACTGCCCTCGATCCCTGCCAGGGCGGCGAGGACGTCGGCCCGCGTGATCAGGGCACCGGGACCGGTGCCCTGCAGTCCGTCGAGCGGGATGCCCAGGTCACGCGCGAGCTTGCGGACGGGAGGAGTGGACCGCGGGCGCTCGGCGAGCACGCGGCCGGAGGGTGCCGGCGCGACGGCAGCCGGCACCGGTGACGGGATCTGCGCCATCACGGCAACCTGTGCCGAACCGGCCGGCGCCATCGCAGGCGTCGATGGCGGAAGCACGCGGTGGCGACGCTGCGGACGCCCGCCCTTCTCGATCGCCGCCCCGTAGCCCACGAGATTCGGTTCGCGCTTCGCAGGTACCTCGTCGGCGACGGACGGGCCGGGAAGCACCGCACGCACGGCAGGACCGTGTTCACCTGCCGCGGGGACGCCGCCGTCGTACTCCCCCGCCACCGCGAAGGAGACGATCGGTGCTCCGACATCGACGGTGGTCCCGGCCGGCTCGTGGAGGCGGACGACGACGCCGGCGTAGGGCGAGGGCAGTTCGACCACGGCCTTGGCGGTCTCGACGTCGGCGATGATCTGGTTCAGCTCCACGGTGTCTCCCTCGGCGACGTGCCACTGCACGATCTCCGACTCCGTGAGCCCCTCGCCGAGGTCGGGCAGGCGGAACTCGCGGACGGTGGTCGAGGTCGTGGCCGTCACTGTGCTGCTCCTTGGGGGGTGGGCGCGCCCTCGAGCCCGCTCAGGGAGTTCGGTCGGCGCATCACGCGGTCCACACCGTCGAGGATCCGGTCGAGGTCCGGGAGGTGGTGGAACTCGAGCTTGGAGTACGGGTAGGGGATGTCGAAGCCCGTGATGCGCACGGGGGCGTGCTCGAGGTAGTCGAAGCACCGCTCCGTGATGCTCGCGGCGATCTCCGCACCGAGCCCGCCGGACTGCGCGGCCTCGTGCGTGACGACGAGCCGGCCGGTCTTGCGGACGGACGCCTCGACGGTCGCGAAGTCGATCGGGGCGAGCGACCGGAGGTCGATGACCTCGATCGAGGTGCCGTCGTCGGACGCGGCGACGGCGGCATCGCGGGCGGTCGGCACGAGCGGGCCGTAGGTCACGAGCGTGACGTCCGTCCCCTCGGTGACCACGCGTGCGGCCCCCATGTCCGACGACGCGGGATCCGCTGCCTCGTCCACCTCGCCCTTGACGTGGTAGCGGCGCTTGGGCTCGAAGTACAGCACGGGGTCGTCGCTGGCGATGGCCTGCTGGATCATCGTGTAGGCGTCCTGCGGGTTCGAGACGCTGACCACGCGCAGGCCGGAGGTGTGGGTGAAGTACGCCTCGGGCGACTCCGAGTGGTGCTCGGGCGAGCCGATGCCGCCGCCGAAGGGCACGCGGATGGTGATGGGCATCTTCACCGCGCCCTGCGTGCGGTAGTGCAGCTTCGCCACCTGGCACACGATCTGGTCGAACGCCGGGTAGATGAAGCCGTCGAACTGGATCTCCACCACCGGGCGGTACCCGCGGTAGGCCATGCCGACGGCGGTGCCCATGATGCCGGCCTCGGCCAGCGGGCTGTCGAGGACGCGGTGCGGGCCGAAATCCTTCTGCAGCCCGTCGGTGATCCGGAAGACCCCTCCGAGCTTGCCGATGTCCTCGCCCATGAGGACCACCTTGGGGTCGTTGTCCATGGCGCGGCGCAGGCCTGCATTGATCGCACGGCCGAAGGTCATGGTGGACATCAGCGGGGTCCTTCCTGCGGTGCGGGGGTGAAGGAGGCGAGGTAGCGCTCGTAGTGGTCCTGCTGGCGCTCCAGCCAGGAGTTGGGCTCGCTGTAGACGTGCCGGAAGACGTCCGACGGCGCCGGTTCCGGCATCGAGAGGCAGCCCTCACGCAGTTCGGCGGCGACGGCGTCGGCCTTCGCCTTCACCGCGTCCGTGTAGTCGGCCTCGAGCAGGCCGCGCGAGTCCAGCAGCGTGGCGAGCCGCGCCAGCGGGTCGCGGGCCGCCCAGTCCTCGAGCTCGTTGGCGTCGCGGTAGCGCGTCGGGTCGTCCGCCGTCGTGTGCGGTCCCATGCGGTAGGTCACGGCCTCGATGAAGGTGGGTCCGCCGCCCGAGCGTGCCCTGGCGAGGGCCTCGCGGGTCACGGCCAGGCATGCGAGAACGTCGTTGCCGTCGACCCGCACCGAGGGGATGCCGAAGCCGGGAGCGCGGCGCGCGATGGGCACGTGGGCCTGCAGCCCCACCGGCTCCGAGATGGCCCAGTGGTTGTTCTGGCAGAAGAACACCACCGGCGCCTGGTAGCTGGCGGCGAAGACCATCGCCTCGTTGACGTCGCCCTGGCTCGTGGCGCCATCGCCGAAGTAGGTCACGGCGACGGCGTCGGCGCCGTCGTTGAGGATGCCCATGGCGTAGCCGGTGGCGTGGAGGGTCTGCGCCCCGATGATGACCTGCGGCGTCGCCATGTTGATGGTGTAGGGGTCCCAGCCCGAGGAGGCGTTGCCGCGCCAGACGCGCAGGATGTCCGCGAGGTCCACCCCGCGGCAGTAGGCGACGGCGTTCTCGCGATAGCTGGAGAAGACGAAGTCGTCGGATCGCAGGGCCCGGCCGGATCCGATCTGCGCCGCCTCCTGGCCGAGCAGCGGGGGCCAGAGCGCGAGCTCCCCCTGGCGCTGCAGCGCGGTGGCCTCGGCGTCGATGCGCCGCACCACCACCATGTCCTCGTAGAGCTTCTGCAGGGCGGGGCCGTCGACGTCGGCCACGAGGGCGTCGTAGTGGTCGTGCGGGTGCCGGACGCCGGAGGAGTCGATGAGCTGGACCGGCTCGTCCGCGCCGGGGCGGGAGGGTCCGGGGTGGACCGTACCGCCCGTCTGTCCGGCCGTCTCCCCGGGGGCCTCGACCCTCTCCTCGGATCCCGATCCCGGCAGGATGCCATCCTGAGCCATTGCACGCAACCTTCGTCCTCGCAGGCGACCCTCCGCCGGCCTGTCAGCACGGCGGGAGGGGCTCCGGGCGCCTTTACCCTGAGTGAATGTGACCCTACTCACAGGGAACAGGTGGCACAACCGTTGTCGCTTCGACTGAGCAGATTGCACTATTCGGGCACGAACGGGCGTGTTAGCGTTGCGCACTATGCAACCCCTGGACCTCACCGACACACGCCTGCTGCAGGCGATGGCCAAGGACCCCCGGCGCACGGTCGTCGCCCTCGCGCAGAAGCTGGGGCTGTCCCGGAACACCGTCCAGGCACGGATGGCGCAGCTCGAGAAGAAATCGGTCTTCCTCTCGTTCGAGCGGCGCATCAACACGGCGTCGCTCGGCTATCCGCTGACCGCGTTCATCCACGTCCACGTGCAGCAGCAGAAGCTGGCGGCCATCACGCGGAGCATCGCGGCGGTGCCCGAGGTCATCGAGGCCTTCGGACTGACGGGCCAGGCCGACATCCTGGTGCGGGTGGTCGCCGTCGACGCCGAGGACCTCTTCCGCATCAACGGCAAGATCCTCGCCTGCGACGGCGTGGAGCGGTGCGACACCTCGCTCGCGATGGGCGAGCTCATCCCGTTCCGCGTGGAGCCGCTGCTCGCCCGCGGTCCCCGCACGGCGCCCTGAAGCGTCCGGCCTCCACGCACGAGGCCGCCCCACCGCGAGGGTGGGACGGCCTCCTGTCGGCTCGAGGAGCCGATCCGGTCAGTGGTCGGTGGCCTTCTCGGCGCCCACGCCGGTGAGCGAGCGTACCTCCATCTCGGCCTGCTTCATCGGGTCCTCCTCGGTGCGGGACAGGACGGTGCCCAGCCAGCCGAGGAAGAACGCCAGCGGGATCGAGACGATGCCCGGGTTGCTGAGCGGGAACACCGAGAAGTCCGCCCCCTTGATCATCGACGTCGCACCGCCGGAGACCACGGGCGAGAGTGCGATCAGCAGGATGGCCGAGCCGAGCCCGCCGTACATGCTCCAGATGGCGCCCTGCGTGTTGAACTTCCGCCAGAAGAGGGAGTACAGGATGGTGGGCAGGTTCGCGCTGGCCGCCACGGCGAAGGCGAGCGCCACGAGGAACGCGACGTTCTGCCCCTGTGCTCCGATGCCGCCGGCGATCGAGAGCAGGCCGATGACGATCACCGTGCGGCGTGCCACCTTCACCTCGCCGTCGGGGTTGACCTTGCCCTTGCGGATGACGCTCGCGTAGATGTCGTGGGCGAAGGAGGCGGCCGCCGTGATGGTCAGCCCCGCGACGACCGCGAGGATCGTGGCGAACGCGACCGCGGAGATGAGTCCGAGCAGGATCGACCCGCCGAGCTCGTAGGCCAGGAGCGGAGCCGCCGAGTTGACGCCGCCGGGTGCGGCCTTGATGCGGTCCGCGCCGATCAGCGCACTGGCGCCGTAACCGAGGACGAGCGTGAACAGGTAGAACGCGCCGATGAGCCAGATGGCCCAGACCACCGACCGGCGGGCCTCCTTGGCCGTGGGCACCGTGTAGAAACGCATCAGCACGTGCGGCAGGGCTGCCGTGCCGAGCACCAGGGCCAGCGCCAGGGACAGGAAGTCCAGGCGCGTGGTGGCGCTGACGCCGTACTGCAGGCCGGGGCTCGTGATCGCGGCGTTGCCGGAGGTCTCGATGGCCGCGCCGAGCAGCGTGGAGAGGTTGAAGCCGTGCAGCGCCAGCACCCAGACGGTCATGATGAACGCTCCGGCGATCAGCAGGCATGCCTTGATGATCTGCACCCAGGTGGTGCCCTTCATGCCGCCGATCAGCACGTACATGATCATCAGGACGCCGACCACCGTGATGACCACGGACTGGCCGAGGCGGTCGTCGATCCCGAGCAGGAGCGAGACGAGGCCGCCCGCGCCCGCCATCTGGGCGAGCAGGTAGAAGAAGCAGACCGCCAGCGTGGTGATGGCGGCGGCGATGCGGACCGGGCGCTGCTTGAGGCGGAAGGACAGCACGTCCGCCATCGTGAACTTGCCGGTGTTGCGGAGCAGCTCGGCGACGAGCAGCAGGGCCACGAGCCACGCGACGAGGAATCCGATCGAGTAGAGGAAGCCGTCGTAGCCGTTGATGGCGATGGCGCCCACGATGCCGAGGAACGACGCCGCGGAGAGGTAGTCGCCCGCGATGGCGGTGCCGTTCTGTCCGCCGGTGAAGGACCGGCCGGCGGCGTAGTAGTCGGCCGCCGTCTTGTTGTTGCGGCTGGCCCGGAGCACGATCACCAGGGTGATCGCGACGAACAGGCCGAAGATGGCGATGTTCAGCAGCGGCGAGCCCACGGTGGTGGTCTCGGCGGTCTGGAGCGGCACGCGGACGGCCGCGCTGGGGAGAATGCTCACTTCTTGTCTCCTGCGGGGTCGATGAAGGCTTCGGGCGCCGCTTCCTCGAGCTCGTGCCGCAGCTCTGCGGCGATCGGGTCGAGGCGCCTGTTGGCGTAGCTGACGTACCACATGGTGATGGCGAAGGTGCTGACGAACTGCAGCAGCCCCAGGATGATGCCGATGTTGATGTTGCCGAAGACCGGCGTGGCCATGAACTCGTGAGCGTAGTCGGCGAGCAGCACGTAGGCGAAGTACCAGAGCAGGAAGAACACTGCCATGGGGAAGACGAAACTGCGGTGGCGCTTGCGCAGTTCCCTGAACTGCTCGGTCTGCTGGACTTCGGTGAAGTCCACGGCAGCACCGGAGCCGGCGGCCGGCCCTATCGGGTGCGAACCCATGATTCCTCCTTCTCGGGGAGTCACCCGGGCACGGAGCGGCGAGGACGGCCGCGCAGGAGGGCACGCCGGTGTGACTCCCATCACTCTGCGGCACCACGGCGGCGCGGTGCCACGTCCGCCATGCCGCGCATCGGTGAGCGTACAGCGGGGTGCGCCGAACGGTCCCGAAGCGCGACGAACGGCACGGTCGGGGGCTCGGCGGCTGACGATACGCTGGGACCATGTTCAGCGCCGCCGTCGACACCGCACTGGTGTGCGCCGTGGCCGTCATCACCCTCGCCGTCGTGGCCTCGCTCGGATTCCGGCTCTCGCGCTCCTACCGGGACCTCGGCTCCGACGCCGACCGCGCCACCTACGCCACCCTGCACACGGCAGCCCTCGCCTCGGAACACCTGCGCGAGGGCCTGACGCCGTCGGGTGCCTCGAAGGCCAGCCGGCACCTGCGGGGGCTCCTGCGGTGCGACATCCTCATGATGAGCGACGACGCCGGCGTCCTGGCGTGGGACGGCGGGCGGGGCACCCCGCCGGACGTGATGCCGCTCGTCCGCCGGGTCCTCGAGAGCGGCCGCACGCAGATCGTCCGGCGCCAGCGCCTCGAGGACGCGGGCCTGCCGGGCCTCGGCGAGCTGGTCCTCTCCCCCGTCCGCGTGGACGACCGCGTGGTGGGTACGGTCGGCGCCTTCGCCGGCGACGTCAACGCCGGGCTCGTCCGCGCCACCAACGAACTCGCCGGGTGGGTGTCCACGCAGGTGGAACTGGCGGAACTGGACTCCTCCCGCCGGCTGCTCGCGGAGGCGGAGGTCCGGGCCCTGCGCGCGCAGATCAGCCCGCACTTCATCTACAACTCGCTCAACGCCATCGCGTCCTTCATCAACACCGATCCGCAGCGGGCGCGCGAGCTGGTGGTGGAGTTCGCCGACTTCACCCGCTACTCGTTCCGCCGCCACGGCGACTTCACCACGGTGGCCGAGGAACTGCGCAGCATCGACCGCTACCTGCTGCTCGAACGCGCGCGGTTCGGGGACCGCCTCCGGGTCAGCCTCGAGATCGGTCCCGAGGTCCTCAGCACGGTCATCCCCTTCCTCAGCCTCCAGCCCCTCGTCGAGAACGCGGTGCGCCACGGCCTGGACTCGAAGGACGGCGTCGGGAACATCACCATCACCGCGCACGATGTCGGCGCGTTCGCCGAGGTGACCATCGAGGACGACGGCGTGGGGATCGACCCCGACCACCTGCGCTCGGTCCTCGCCGGACACACCGAGGACGTGCACGTTGGCCTGCGGAACGTCGACTCGCGCCTGCGCCAGGTGTACGGCGACGACCACGGACTCATCATCGACACCGCCCCCGGCGCCGGGACGCTCATCACCATGCGCGTGCCCAAGTCGCAGCCCGATCACCGGGCATGAACCGCGTAACCTAGGACGCATGGTCAATGTTGTCATCGCCGACGATGAGCTCCCCGCCGTCGAGGAACTGGCCTTTCTGCTCGGCAAGGACGCCCGGATCGGCACCATCCACCGCGCCTCCAGCGGGGCGCAGGCCCTGCGGGCCCTCGAGCAGCACAGCGTCGACGCCCTGTTCCTCGACATCCACATGCCGTCCCTGTCCGGGCTCGACATCGCCCGGGTCATCTCCCGCTTCGCGCGTCCACCCGCCGTCGTGTTCGTCACCGCCGACGAGGACCGCGCCCTCGAGGCTTTCGAGCTGCGCGCCGTCGACTACCTCCTGAAGCCCGTGCGGACCGAACGCCTCGCGGAATCAGTGCGGCGCGTCTGCGAGCTCATGGAGGGCTCGACGCCGGCGCCGGAGGTCATCACCGTGGACCAGGGCGGCGTCAGCCGGATGATCCGGCGCGACGACGTCCGCTACGTCCAGGCTCAGGGCGACTACGCGCGCCTGCACACCGCCGAGGCCAGCTACCTCATCCGCATCCCGCTCAGCGACCTCGAGCGCCAGTGGGCCGAGGCCGGGTTCCTCCGCACGCACCGCTCCTACCTCGTCGCCATGGACCAGGTGCGGAAGGTCCGGATGGGCGCGGGCCGTGCGAGCCTGTTCGTCGGGGACGCCGAGCTGCCGGTCAGCCGGCGGCACCTGCCCGACGTCCGCGAGAAGCTCGAGGCCACGCGCCTCCGCCCGAGCTCCTGACGGCGGGCAGGATGCAGCGCGCAGGCCGGCGGTCGGCCCCTTCCGGGCGCCCGTGATGGAGGAGCAGTCCGACGTCCCGCGCCGCGTGCGGGTCACGGCGCCGAGGACGGCGGCCCGGGCCACCGGGGCGTCCTTCCCCGTGGCCCGCGAGATGGCCGAGCAGTCCGAGGTGGGCCAGCTGTTCGTCGAGTCCCTCATCCGGTCGCAGCTGCGCCTGGCGCTCGTGGTCGCGGGCGGCTTCCTGGTCATCCTCATCGGGATCCCGGTACTGCTCACGGTCTTCCCCGACATCGACGGCGTCACCGTCCTGACCGTCCCCGTCCCCTGGCTGCTCCTCGGCCTCGGGGTCTACCCCCTCGTCATCGGGTGCGCCGTCCTCTACGTGCGCAGCGCGGCCCGCAACGAGCGGCGCTTCCAGGACCTCGTCGACGATGACTGACGCGCTCGACGACGGCCTGCTGCAGCTGAGCCCGGCCGTGGGCTACACGGCCCTCGTCCTCGTGTCGCTCAGCACCGTGCTCATCGGTATCTACGGGCTGCGCATCTCGCGGACCACCGGGGACTTCTACGTGGCGTCCCGCACCGTGCGCCCGTGGTGGAACGCCTCGGCGATCGGCGGCGAGTACCTCTCGGCGGCCAGCTTCCTCGGCATCGCCGGGCTCATCCTCGTCTCCGGGGTGGACGCCCTGTGGTTCCCGATCGGCTACACCGCCGGCTACCTCATGCTGCTGCTGTTCGTCGCCGCTCCCCTGCGCCGTTCGGGCGCCTACACCATCCCCGATTTCGCCCAGGCCAGGCTTGACTCCCTGCTGGTGCGCCGCGTGACGAGCCTGCTCGTCGTCGTCGTCGGCTGGCTGTACATCGTGCCGCAGCTGCACGGGGCGGCCCTGACGGTGCGCATCACCACGGGCCTGCCCGCCTGGGCGGGGCCGCTGGCCGTCGTCGTGGTGGTGTGCCTGAGCGTGGTGACCGGCGGGATGCGCTCCATCACCTTCGTGCAGGCCTTCCAGTACTGGCTGAAGCTGACGGCCCTCGCGGTCCCCGTGGCCTTCATCCTGTTCCGCCTCGGCACCGACGGCGGGGCCGTCACGGCCGGTGGCAGCGCGTTCACCGCGGACCTCGACACCGCGGCGGACGCCTCGCTGTACGGCACCATCTCGCTCGTCATCGCACTGCTGTTCGGGACGCTCGGCCTGCCCCACGTACTGGTCCGCTTCTACACGAACCCGGACGGCGCGTCGGCGCGGAGGACCACCCTGATCGTGCTCGGCCTGCTCTCGGTGTTCTACCTGTTCCCCACGGTGTACGGGATCCTCGGCCGCATCCACACGCCCGAACTCGCCGCGGCCGGAGCAGCCGACGCGACCGTCCTGCTGCTCCCGGGGCGCATCTTCGACGGCGCCACGGGCGATCTCCTCTCCGCCCTCGTGACGGCCGGGGCCTTCGCCGCGTTCCTCTCGACGACGAGCGGCCTCGTGGTGTCGCTCGCCGGGGTGGTCAGCCAGGAGTTCTTCCACGGCAGCGTCAGGGGCTTCCGGAGCGCGGCCCTGCTCTCGGCGGTGGTGCCCCTCGGAGTCGCGCTGATGACCGACAGCCTCGCCCTCGCCGGCAGCGTGGGGTCCGTGTTCGCCTTCACGGCGTCCACGATCTGCCCGCTGCTGCTGCTCGGCATCTGGTGGCGGGGGCTGACGGACGCCGGTGCCATCGCGGGCATGCTCACGGGCGCCGTCCTGTGCGGCGGGGCGATCACCGCGACGGCGCTGCTGGGACCGGGGGCGGGCGAGCGGTGGGTCTGGCTGGGTCAGCCGGCCCTGTGGACGGTGCCGGCGGCGTTCCTCACCATGGTGCTCGTGTCCCGCGCGACGGCGGGACGGCGGCCCGCGTCGGCCTCACGCGTGCTGGCGCGGCTGCACACGCCCGAGCCGCGCTAGCGTCGGGCGCGGCGTCCGGTCCGGGGCCCGGCGTTCAGTCGATGCCGGCCATGAGTTCGACGACGCGATCCAGGAACACGTCCACCTGGTTCTCCTCGTAGCCATCGGCTCCGCGTGCCTCGCGGAACACCGCTCGGCGGACGACGTCGACGCTCATGGGGACCTCGTGCTCGAGGTACTGCAGGAGCTCGTCGCACAGCCGGTCCACGTCGTCGACGTCGTAGCTCGGGACGGTCTTCTTCGCCGGGCGCCGGAAGCGCTCCCCCGGCGGGCGGTTGAGCCGGTTCCGGAGGACCGCCGCCGAACGGCCGATCTGCCGCAGCCACGCGTCCTCGCCCTGGGTGCGGATCAGGTGGTCGCGTTCCCGCAGGGCGAAGACGTCCTCGAGGCGGTCGAGCGCGGCGTCCACGGCCTGCGGATCGTAACCGCCCTTGACGGGGTCGAACGCCATGGCACGGACGTCCCTGCTGGTGATGGAGCTGTCCGGCCTGTCCGCGTTGTAGTGCCCGCGCGCCTTCTTCAGGAAGCGGTCCACCTGGCGCATGTTGTAGCCGAACTCCGTGCGGCTGACGCGCGCGAACGGAGAACTGCCCGGGCGAGGCACGTCCATCGTCTTGTGTCCTTCTGCTGAAACCTGGTGAGACCTGCGGGAGCCATACGCTCCGGGGCACTCGCCGACCTGCGGTTACAGCAACCCCGGAACCAATGTAGCGGACAGCAGGTACGCCATCGGGGAGGCGAAGACGATCGAGTCGAGGCGGTCCATCACCCCGCCGTGACCGGGCAGGATGCTGCCCATGTCCTTGACGCCGAGCTCGCGCTTGATCATCGACTCGGCGAGGTCGCCGGCGGTCGCGGACGCCACGATGACGACGGCGAGCACCAGCCCGACCCACAGCGGCTGCCCCAGCAGGAACACCGCGCAGAGTCCGCCGATCACCAGGGCCCCGCCGATCGACCCGCCGAAACCCTCCCAGGACTTCTTCGGACTGATCTTCGGCGCCATGGCGTGCTTGCCGAAGAAGACCCCGACCAGGTATCCGAAGGTGTCGTTGGCGACGGCGAGCAGCAGCACGGTGGCGATGACGAGGAACCCGCCCTCCGCGCGCATCAGGATCATCGCGAAGCTCAGCATGAACGGCACCCAGAGCACCGTGAAGGTCCCGGCCATCAGGCTCTTGGCGGCGTCCGGTGCGGGATCGACCGAGCGCCAGAGGAACAGCGCGAGGACGGCGAGGACGGTGGCGGCTGCCAGCCCCTCGGCGCCGCCGAAGTAGGCGGAGAACGGGAGCACCAGTGTCCCGGCCAGGGTGGGCACGAGCGGCACGTGGATGCGCCGCACCTCGAGTGCGCGGCAGGTCTCCCACACACCGACGGCCGCGAGCAGGGTCACGATGCCGACGAAGACCACGGGGAAGAACAGCAGTCCCACCAGCGTGGGGATCAGCAGCGCCGCGCCGACGCCGATCGCGGCGGGAAGGTTGCGGCCCGCACGCGACGGCGTACCGGCGTCCCTGGGCCCGCGCCGCCGGAACAGCCGATGAGCGGACACGCGCGTTCTCCGGCGCGATCGGCGGGAGCCGGGAGCCGGGTCGGCGCCCGGAGCCGCCGTCGTCCCGGCGGCGGCGACGCCGGAGGCGTCGTCTGTCCCGGCATCGGGCCCGGCATCGGCTCCGGCCGCCCGGCCGCGGTCCGCACCGGGAGGATCGAGGTCTGCCATCAGACCTCGAGCAGCTCGGATTCCTTGCGCTTCAGCAGCTCGTCGATGAGGTCCACGCGGGACTTCGTCAGGGCGTCGAGCTCCTTCTCCGCGCGCGAGCCCTCGTCCTCGCCGGCGTCGCCGTCCTTGACGGCCCGGTCGATGCCGTCCTTGGCCTTGCGGCGGATGTTGCGGACGGAGACCTTGGCGTCCTCCGCCTTGGTCTTCACGAGCTTCACGTACTCCTTGCGGCGCTCCTGCGTCAGCTCGGGCAGGACCACACGGATCACGTTGCCGTCGTTGGACGGGTTGGCGCCGAGATCGGAATCGCGCAGCGCCTTCTCGATGTCGTTCAGTGCGCTGCGGTCGAACGGGGTGATCAGGAGCGTGCGTGCCTCGGGGTTCTGGAAGGACGCCAGCTGCTGCAGCGGGGTGGGTGCGCCGTAGTACAGCACCGTGATCTTCGAGAACATGGCCGCGTTGGCCCGGCCCGTGCGGACGGTCGCGAAATCGTCCTTCGCGACCTCCACGGCCTTGTCCATCTTGTCGGTGGCTTCCAGCAATGTCTCTTCGATCACAGTGTGCTCCTTCGCTCCGCAGTCGGCTGCCCGGCAGCCGTTCCAGTGTTCAATCCTAGTTCAGGGTGTGCCACGTCCCGGCCGGGCAGGGCGGCGGTGCACCGTCCCGGCCGGTCGGGCAGGGTCAGGCCGTGACGACGGTGCCGAGCTTCTCGCCGCGGATGGCGCGGGTGACGTTGCCCTCCCCCTCCATGCCGAACACCACCATGGTCAGGTTGTTGTCCTTGCACATGGTCATGGCGGTCTGGTCCATCACCCGGATGTCGCGGCGCAGGGCCTCGTCATAGGAGAGCGTGTCCAGCTTCTCCGCGGTCGGGTCCTTGTGGGGGTCGGCGGTGTAGACGCCGTCCACCCCGCTCTTCGCCATGAGGACCTCGTCGGCGTGCACCTCGAGGGCCCGCTGGGCCGCGACGGTGTCGGTCGAGAAGTACGGCAGGCCCGCTCCGGCGCCGAAGATGACCACGCGCCCCTTCTCCAGGTGGCGGATGGCGCGCCGCGGGATGTACGCCTCGGCGACCTGGCCCATGGTGATGGCGCTCTGCACGCGGGTCTCCACGCCGGCCTGCTCGAGGAAGTCCTGCAGGGCCAGGCAGTTCATCACGGTGCCCAGCATGCCCATGTAGTCGGCCCGGGAACGGTCCATGCCGCTCTGGGACAGCTCTGCGCCCCGGAAGAAGTTGCCGCCACCGACGACGATCGCCACCTCCACGTCACCGACGGTCGCCGCGATCTGCTTCGACACGGACCGGACGGTCTCGGGATCGACGCCGAGCTTGCCGCCACCGAACACCTCACCGGAGAGCTTGAGGAGCACCCGGCGCCGGCGCCCGGTACCAGCCGTCGCAGCGTTCGATTCGGTGTCCATGAGATGCCTCCCGGGCGTAGAACTGTGGGCCGTTCCTGGATGGACGGCCTGTGGTGCGGGTTGTCGGGATGTTGCCGGATCCGTTACAGGATACGGCGCGCCTCCCGGGCGCAGGAAAGGGCGGCCACCTCCGGGGCGGCCGCCCCTTGTGCTACGGACCGTGCCTGCGGCCTAGGCTCCGACGCGGAACCGTGCGAAGGCCGTGGCCTTGGCGTCGGCGTCGGCGAGGACCGTGGCGACCGACTTCTTGGCGTCCTTGGCGAAGGCCTGGTCCACCAGGACACCCTCCTTGAAGAAGCCCGTGAGACGTCCCTCGACGATCTTCGCCAGTGCCTGCTCCGGCTTGCCCTCGGCGCGTGCGGTCTCGTCGGCGATGCGGCGCTCCGACTCGACGAGCTCGGCGGGGACGTCCTCGCGGGTCAGGTAGGTGGGCGAGTACGCGGCGATGTGGACGGCGACATCGTGGATGGCCTCGACGGCGGCGTCACCGGATCCCTCGACGGCGAAGAGCACGCCGACCTGGGCGGGGAGGTCCTTCGACGTCTTGTGCAGGTAGGCGTCGACGATCTGACCCTCGACGCGGGCGATGCGGCGGACGTCGACCTTCTCGCCGAGCAGGGCACCGGCCTCGATGACGTGTTCGGAGACGAGCTTGCCGTCGAGCTCGAACGCGAGGAGCGTCTCGACGTCGGTGGCACCGGACTCGATGGCTGCTCCGAGCACCTTGTTCGAGAACTCGATGAAGGGGCCGGCCTTGGCGACGAAGTCGGTCTCGCAGTTGACCTCGACCATGACGCCGACGTTGCCCTCGACGCGAGCGGCCACGAGGCCCTCGGCGGTCGAACGGCCTTCGCGCTTCGTCGCACCCTTGAGTCCCTTGATGCGGATCAGTTCGAGGGCCTTGTCGGCGTCGCCATTGGCTTCGTCGAGGGCCTTCTTGACGTCCATCATGCCGGCGCCCGTGCGCTCGCGCAGGGCCTTGATGTCAGCGGCAGTGAAATTTGCCATACGAACTCCTAAGTTGATGTGGATCTACGACAAGCTTGCGCGGGCTCCTGCCCGCGGACGAGCATCCCGCGGTGAACATCCGCGGAACATGCGTAAGGGGCGTGGTTTGACCCACACCCCTTACGCAACGGGAACTACTTGGTGTCGTCTGCTGCGGCTTCCGTGACGGGAGCCACTGCTTCGGGGACTTCCTCGGCGATGGGGGCCTGCAGGCCTGCAGGAGCCTCGTCGGCGGCGGGCGCCTCGGCGGGGGCGGTCTCGGCGGGGGCTGCCTCGGCTGCCGGTGCGGCTGCCTCGGCGGTGTTGCCCTCGAGCAGTTCGCGCTCCCACTCGGCCATGGGCTCGTCGGCGGCGGCCGCGTCGTTGTTGCCCGAACGGTTGTGGCGGGCGATCAGGCCCTCGGCCACGGCGTCGGCGACCACGCGGGTGAGGAGGTTGACGGCGCGGATCGCGTCGTCGTTACCCGGGATCGGGAAGTCGACCTCGTCGGGATCGCAGTTGGTGTCGAGGATCGCGACGACGGGGATGCCGAGCTTCTTGGCCTCGTCGATCGCGAGGTGTTCCTTCTTGGTGTCGACGACCCACACGACCGAGGGAGCCTTGGTCAGGTTGCGGATACCACCGAGGTTGCTCTGCAGCTTGGTCAGCTCACGCTTGAGGAGCAGGAGCTCCTTCTTCGTGTGGCCCGAACCGGCGACGTCGTCGAAGTCGATCTCTTCGAGTTCCTTCATGCGCTGGATGCGCTTGGAGACGGTCTGGAAGTTGGTGAGCATGCCACCGAGCCAGCGCTGGTTGACGTAGGGCTGGCCGACGCGCGTCGCCTGGTCGGCGATCGCTTCCTGGGCCTGCTTCTTGGTGCCGACGAAGAGGACGGTCCCGCCGTGGGCGACGGTGGCCTTGACGAACTCGTAGGCGCGGTCGATGTAGGACAGCGACTGCTGGAGGTCGATGATGTAGATGCCGTTGCGCTCGGTGAAGATGAAGCGCTTCATCTTCGGGTTCCAACGGCGGGTCTGGTGACCGAAGTGGACGCCGCTGTCGAGCAGCTGGCGCATGGTTACGACTGGCATGTTCTGCCTTTCTTCAGCTCCGGCTCTGGCGCAGCGCGCTGCCTGAAGCTTGTTGACGGTTGTCTCAGTACCGGCCGGGGTGGCCGCTACGTCCTGGCACCTGGTTGTCGTCGGGACGCCCCCTCCCTCACCGGCTTCCGCCGGACCGTGGGGAGGGCGCTTCAGCAGTGGAATGAGGCGCTGAATCGCAGGCACGCGTAGTCAGCCCGATGATCCCGCCCCGCGATGATGCCCTGGGCATGAGGAGGAGGGAGCAGCAGACTGCTTGAACAAGTGTACTACAGCGGCACTGCCGGTCAGGGCGCACGACGGGGGTCCGCCGGCGCCGCGGCCCTCCTGGCCCGCACCTGTCCACATGGCGTCGGCAGCCCTCTCCCTGCATCCCGGTGCAGGGGCAGGATGTCCGCATGGACCTCCCCGATCCGCCCGCTTCCTGGTTCCCGGTGTCCACCCGGCACGGAGGGTCGGTGCGTCCCGCCCGACCCGCCGGCCGTGCAGGCGGCGTCCCGGGCGGACGGCGCCGTGCTCGCGCTCCTCGTCTCGGCCTGGCGGGCGTTCTCGTGGGCATGCTGCTGGTGCCGGTGGGAGCAGGAGGTCCGGCGTCCGCCACCGGCGCCGGGCACCGCGCTGCCGAGGATCGGCCCGTCGTCGTCGATCGCTTCCTCCCGCGACCCCCGGCGGCCTTCGTCCCGGAATGGTCGTGGCCGCTGACGCCGGATCCGACGGTCCTGCGCTCGTTCGAGAAACCACCGCGGAAGTGGGAGCGGGGTCACCGCGGGGTCGACCTGGCAGCCCGCCGCGGGGCCTCGACCATCGTGGCCAGCCCCGCCGACGGCGTGGTGTCCTTCGCCGGCACCGTCGTGGACCGCGGGGTGCTGTCGATCGACCATGGCCAGGGCCGGATCAGCAGCTTCGAGCCGGTGACCACCGATCTGGTCGAGGGTCGGCGGGTGACCAGGGGTGAGGTGGTGGCGACCCTCGAACCACCGGGTGCTGATGGCTCCCCGCCCGGTCACTGCGGGGTGTCGTGCCTGCACTGGGGCGTGCGGCAGGACGGCGAGTACGTGGACCCGCTGGCCTTCGTGACGGATCGCCGCCCGTCGGTCCTGCTGCCGCTCGATGGATGACCGGCCGCGTTCCGTCCCGCGCCCTGCGCACCTGTGGCGGGCGTGAATGCCGTCGATCCGCCACCCCTGCGGATGAGGGACGTCGTCCACGTCGGGGAAGCTAGACGAACGCGGCGATACCCGTGATCGAGCGACCCGCCACGAGCGTGTTGATCTCCTGCGTGCCCTCGTAGGAGTAAACGGCCTCGGCGTCGGAGAAGATCTTCGCCATCTCGTAGTCGACGACGATCCCGTTGCCGCCGAGGATGTTGCGTCCGGCCGCGACGCTCTCGCGCATGCGCGCCGTCGTGAAGGCCTTGGCCAGGGCGGACTGCTCGTCCTTGGCCCTGCCCGCGTCCTCGAGCTGGGAGAGGCGGACCATCATGCCCATCGAGCTCATCGCATTACCGAGGATCTGGACCAGCTGCTGCTGGACGAGCTGGAAGCTGGCGATGGGCCGGCCGAACTGCTCGCGCTCCACCGCGTAGCGGCGCGCGACGTCGAACGCGGCGAGCTGCTGGCCGACGGCCTGCCAGCCCACGGAGAGGCGGGTGACCTTGAGGACCTTGTTGGTGTCCTTGAAGCTGTTGGCACCCTTGAGGTGGAAGTCGTCGGAGACGACGACGTTGTCGAGGACGATGTCGGCGTTCTCCACGGTACGCAGGGCGATCTTGTTCTCGATCTTCGTGGAGGAGAAGCCGGGCGTCGCGGTGTCCACGAGGAAACCCTTGACCTGGTTGTCCTCGAGGTCCCGCGCATAGACGACCACCCAGTCTGAGAAGGTCGCGTTGCCGATCCAGCGCTTGGCACCGTTCAGGATCCAGGTGTTACCGTCGCGGCGGGCGGTGGTCCGGGTGCCGCCGGCCACGTCGGAACCCCCGAGGGGCTCGGTGAGGCCGAACGCACCGATCTTCCTCATCGCGTAGATGTCCGGCAGCCACTCCTCCTGCTGCTCCTTCGAGGCGAGCGCCTCGATGGAGCCGGTGAAGAGCCCGTCGTGGACGCCCATGAACGTGGCGATCGACGTGTCCGCCCGCGTGAACTCGGCATGCGTGATCCCCGCGAAGAGGTTGGAATAGCCCTGCCGGTGGACGGGACTCACCGGATCCAGATCGGCGAGCTTGGGGATCAGGTCCTGGGGGAAGGCGCCCCGGTTCCACCAGTCCACGGCGTTGGGACGGACCTCGCGGGCGAGCCACGCGCGGATCTCCTCGAGCCGGGAGCGTTCCTTGTCGGACATCAGCTCCTCGAACGCGAAGAAGTCACCGTCCGCGTAGGGCAGGTTGTTCAGATCGATCGGCGTCTTGCTCATCGGATGTCCCTCGCTCAGGTCCTCGGCGACCGGAATCCCACGCGAACAGGTGGGCTGTACGGCGGGCGCGCGCTGCGCTCAAGAACATGTTACCCGTGGGTAACATAGGGCGCCAGTAGCGCGCATCCGTCAGCGGCGGGAAGGCGACGGGCATCAAGCAGCACCGCGCCACCCGTACGCGGGTGGCGCGGTGCTGCGGTCGGTCGTCATGGCGGTGTCGCCAGGACGATCGACCGGGAGTAGGGCTGCTGGGGCTTGAACCCAGGACAAACGGATTATGAGTCCGCTGCTCTAACCAGCTGAGCTACAGCCCCGAGGAGCGGAGAAGCCCCCCCACGCGCCGGGCCCGGACGGTTCCGCCGGGCCACGAGGCGCGAGTCCTAGTGTATGCGGACGGCCGGGGCGCCCGCGGGGTGGAGCGCGGCGGCGTCGGCTTCTGCGATGAGGGCAGCGGTGGACAGTGTCCCGTAGTAGAGACCCTCGAAGGTCTCCAGGGTCGCGCCGATGTCGTGCCTGCCGACCATCTCCCGGCTGGCAGCACCCATCGCCCGCCGGTCCTCCGGCGACAGCTCGAGAATCTCGGTGATGCGGGTGCCGAGTTCGTCGGAGTCGCCCGGCGTGAACAGGTAGCCGTTCTCGCCGTGGGACACGAGGTGCGGAAGCGCCATGGCGTCGGCCAGCAGCACCGGTGTCGAGGCGGACATCGCTTCGAGGGTGACGAGCGACTGCAGCTCGGCCGTTCCGGGCTGGCAGAACACGGAGGCGCGGATGTAGCTCCTGCGCAGCTCGTCGTCGTCGATCAGCCCACGGAAGGTGACACGGTCGCTGATGCCGAGCCGCGCCGCCTGCGCCTGCAGCGCAGGCTTGACCTCCCCGCCTCCGACGATCTCGAGGTGGACGCGCAGGTGTTCGGGCGTCTTCGCCACGGCGTCGATGAGCACGTCGACGTGCTTCTCCTCGGCCAGGCGACCCACGAACAGGACCGTGGGGTGCTCATGGGGCTCGATGTCCTCGCCCGGCTGCACCTCGTAGGCCGCCGAGTCGATCCCGTTCGACACGGGAAGCACATCAGTGAGGAAGGCGTGGTCGTGCATGGCCTTCGCCGCGAGCGGCGTGGGGGTGGTGACGGCGGCGGCCTTGCCCATCACCTTGCCCATGTCCTTCCACGAATTCCTGGCGACGATGCGCTTGAACCATTCGGGGAAGGGCAGGAACGGGTTGATGTTCTCGGGCATGAAGTGATTGGTGGCCACCACGCGGATGCCGCGGCGGAGGGCTTCGTACAGCGCGTACTCCCCCACCATGTAATGGCACTGGATGTGTACGACGTCGGGCTGGACCCGGTCGAAGAGCATGCTGATGTCGCGGCGTATCTCCCACGGGTAGCAGATACGCCAGTAGTCGTGCGTCGGGACGCTGTGGGAGCGGAGTCGGTGGACCGTCCAGTCGCCGCCCTCTTCCGTGAAGCTCCGTCCGTTGGAGGAGCGCGGAGCGAGGACGTGCACGTCGTGGCCGCGTCCGCTCATGCCCTTCGCCAGCCGGTACCCGAACTGGGCCGCTCCGTTCACGTTGGGCGGATAGGTGTCCGCGGCGATCAGGATGGTCAGGGGCTTGAAAGCAGCCGGGTAACTCACGCGTGGATCCCCTACGTAGGTGTGCTGGACGGAACGGCGGTGGGTCGCTTCAGCGCTGCCGCTTCACGACATCAGGGTGATGGCGCGACAGGGCTACGACCCCCACAATAGCAACGAGCGCCGCCGCGCCCATCCCCAGCGCCGTCACGGTCCGCACATCGGGCTGCAGTTCGTCGAGGATGACGATGCCCACCGCGATGCCGACGATCGGGTCGATCACCGTCAGTCCGGCGATGACGAGGTCGGGCGGACCGGTGGCGTAGGCGCTCTGGACGAACCAGGATCCGAGGGCGGCGGCCGCGGCGAGGGCCACGAGGGTCAGGACCGGGACATTGAGCAGGAAGCGCCCGTTCGGGTCCAGCAGGTGGCCCGCGACGACTTTCGTCAGGACGGCCACGAACCCGAAGAGGACCCCCGCTCCCAGGATGTAGGCGAAGGCGTTCAGGCGGTGCCGGCCCATTACCGCCATGGACCCGAAGAGCACGACGGCGGCGCCGAGGAGGAGCACCACGGAGAGCTCCTGTGCGGGGTCGACCGCGTGGTTCTCCCGCGTGACGTTCACGGCGAGCAGCACGAAGAGGGCGCTGCCGGTCACGCAGGCGGTGATCGCGGCGACGGTGGGGCGGTTGATCCGGATGCCCTGGTCCCGGGAGTTGACGACCGTGGTGATCACCAGCGCGATCGCACCGATGGGCTGGACCACCGTCAGGCTCGCCAGCGACAGCGCCACCACGTTCAGGGCCATCCCCGTCCCGAGGAGGAACAGCCCGAACAGCCAGCGCGGATTCGTGAGGAGGCGCGAGAACCCGGACGACGAGAGGGACAGCCCGCCCGTGTTCGCCCGGACGGCGCTGCCCTGGCGCTGCGCTCCGAACGCGAGGAAGACTGCGCCCAGCAGCGCCAGCGCAATCGCTAGGAGGGGCACGACTGCTGCTCGACCCGCTCCAGCCGGTACTTGCGGTGCGCGGCCCTGAAGTAGGCGACGAACGCGACGAGGTGCAGCACGCAACCGGCGGCGAGCAGTCCCTGTGCGACGACGAGGATCCAGTCCTGGCCGAAACCCTCCACGCGGTTCAGCAGGAGCAGTGGCGCTCCCACGAGCAGCAGCGCGGTGCGCACCTTGCCGACGGTGATGACGGGCAGGTGGAGGGGCCCGCGGAACAGGACGAGCGCATTCACGATGAGGATGATGTCCGGGATGACGATGGCCCAGAGGAGCCAGGCGGGGGCGATCCCGTCCACCACGAAGGTGATGGCGATGACGATCAGCGCCGTGCGGTCCGCGACGGGATCGAGCCACTTCCCGACGGCGGACACCTGCTGGAGTCGCCGTGCCACGTAGCCGTCCACCCAGTCGGTGGACCCGACCACCACGAGGGTGAGCACCGCCGCGCCGTACCGCTGCTGGGCGATGAACCAGACGAAGAGGGGGACGCCGAGGAACCGGATGATCGTGATGAGGTTCGGCAGGGTCCATGGCGTCGCGAGTTCCACGCCCTCACTGCCGGCCCGTGCTCCCGCCCCGATCAGTCTCATCACCCGCGCCTCCCCACCCCATTATGCAGGCCGGCGGCCGCTCCCCCGTGCCTCCCCGTCGCGGCAGCGACGGAGGGATCGGGCGAGCGGCCGCCGGGGCCCTGCCGAGTCCTACTTGCTGAGCAGCCTGCGCAGCATCACGAGCATCGCGGCGACGGAGGCGGCCAGCACGCTCAGGGGCTTCCACCGGTCGGCGAGCGTGGTGTTGTGCGGGACCTCGCGCCGGACCGCGACGGCGGCGACCCGCTGGCCGTCGGACGTCGACCCGCTCTGCGAGCTCCCCTGCGATCCGCCCTTGCCGGAGCGGTGCCGGGCCTTGTCGAGGCGCGCCTTGACGTCCGCGCGGGCGCCGAGCGAGTCCCTCGCCTCGGCGATGTGCGTCCGGCGCTCCCCGGAACGTCCCCGCAGTTCCTCGTACGACGGCGTGGACTCCTTGGGCTTGGAGTCCTTGACGTCGTCGTCCTTGGCATCCTTGTCCTGCTTCGGCTTCTTCACGTCGAGCGTCGCTGGATCGAAGCTGCGGCCCTCCTTCAGCACACCGAGGTCGTAGCGGATGCCGCGGATCGCGTCCTCGGGTACCAGCGGAAGCTGCTTCTTGAGACGCGTGACGCCGATGAGCGCGAGGACACCGGCGATCACGAGGAAGAGCAGGGCGACCAGCAGCGCTGCCAGCCACGGTGCCATGATCTCGGCCAGGCCCATGATGGCCGCGACGATGAGGGCCACGGCGAAGAACAGCACGAAGACGAGCGCGACGACGAGGAAGGCGGCGGCGATCCCGGCCTTGATCCCCTTCTGCTTCATCTGCTGGACGGCGATCGAGAACTCGTCGCTGACCTGGCGCGGCGTCAGGCGCGCGAGGAGCCTGATGAGTCCAAACAGCGAGAGCGAGCCCGTGGACCGCTTGCCGCGCGTACTAGCCGAGCTGTTCATAGGCCCTGCCTCCATTCGTAAGTGTGTTGCTGGACAATCCTGAACCAAAATTACCACCGGCGGGGCGGCGGGTTTTCGCCGGGCACGCGGGACGCCGGTACGGGCTGCGCGGACCCGCGACGGCGCAGGTCACGCGGCGGTCCGTCCTCACGCGGTGGTGAGTTCCGCGTTGTCCTCGAGGTCCTTGCCGGTGAACTCGGGAAGTCGGGTCCGGACGAAGATGAAGGACAGGACGGCGAAGACGGTGAACGCCGCGTACATGATCCAGAGGCCAAGGTTCTCGCTGACCCACGGGAAGGTCAGGGTGACGATGAAGTTGAACACCCAGTTCACCATCGTCGCCACGCCGAGGGCGATCGAGCGGATGCGGTTGGGGAACATCTCGCCGAGGGTCACCCACATGACGGGCCCCCAGGTCGCGGCGAAGAAGACGACGAAGAGGTTCGCGCCGACGAGGGCGATCGGCCCCCACGCGCCGGGCAGCGTGAGGTCCTCGCCCGTCCCCTCGGCCTGCAGAAAGGCGAGCGTCGCGGCCAGGAGACCGACGGTCATGCCGACGGAGCCGATGAGGAGCAGCCGGCGGCGTCCCACGCGGTCCACGAAGAAGATGGCGACGAAGGTCATGCCCACGTTGATGATTGAGGTGATCACCGACGTCGTGAACGAATCGCTCTCGCTGAAGCCGACGGACTTCCAGAGCGTGGTGGAGTAGTAGAAGATCGCGTTGATGCCCACCAGCTGCTGCAGTGCGGCGATGGCCATGCCGACCCACAGGATGGGCTGCAGCCCGAGCGCGGGGCCGCGCAGGTCGCGGTAGCTCGCCCGGTCCTCCCGTGCGAAGCTCTCGCGGATCTGGCTGATCTTGCCCGAGGTGTCGGTCACGCCCGAGACACGCGAGAGCACGTGGGCGGCCTCCTTGTCGCGGCCCGCCCGGATGAGGAACTGCGGGGACTCCGGGATGATGAGCGCCAGGACTCCGTAGACGACGGCGGGAACCACGCCGACGAGGAGCATCCAGCGCCACGCGGACAGGCCCCACCAGAACTCGTTGCCCGCGCCGCCCGCAGCGTTCGCGAGCGAGGCGTCCGAGAGCAGGGCGGCGAAGATGCCGACCGTGATGGCGAGCTGCTGGACGGACGCCAGCCCCCCGCGCCACTTGGACGGTGCGATCTCGGCGATGTAGCCGGGGACGATCACGGACGCGATGCCGATGGCGAGACCGCCGACGAGCCGCCAGGCCATGAGGTCCCACTCGGAGAAGGCATACGCCGATCCGGCGGAGTTCACGGCGAACAGCATGGCCGCCGCGACCATGACCTTCTTGCGACCCCACCGGTCGGCGAGGCCGCCGGCGAACCAGGCGCCCGCTGCACAGCCCAGCAGGGTGATGGCGACGGTGAAGCCGAGGACGCTCGGACTCAGGTCGAAATCGGCCTGGATGGAATCCACGGCTCCGTTGATGACGGCGGTGTCGAAACCGAACAGGAGGCCTCCGACGGCGGCTGCGACCGTGATGGCGATCACCCTCGCGAAGTGCTTCGGTGACTGCTCGGCCTCGACCTCGGTGCCGTTCCCGCTCATATGCCGCTCTCCCTGCTCGTTCCGTCTCTCATCACCCTACGTCAACCCCAAGCGTGCTTAGCAGTGGATTCCACGGCATGCTCCCCTGCGTCAGATGTGTCGCACGGTTGACGACGGCCCTAGGATGGGAGGGACGTTGATTCGCCCCAGCAACCAAATCGCTCCCGTGGGGACGGCCGGTTGTGCAACCCCAGCCGCTCCGCCGTCGTCGCCGGGCTGCCGCGATCGATGCCTCCCCGTACCTCCTCCTCCATCGGCAGCAGTACCGTTCCGTAAGGCAGCATTGTGAGCACCCTCTCCCACCCCGGTGACACCCTCTCCCGCCGCGAGAAGATCATCTACGTCTTCATCCTCGGCACCCTCACGGCCCTCGGGCCGTTCACGATCGACCTCTACCTCCCGGCCTTCCCTGCCCTGCAGGACGACCTCGCCGTCTCCGAGGCCGCGGTGCAGCTGACGCTCACCGGGACGATCATCGGTTTCGCGTGCGGACAGCTGCTCGTTGGCCCCCTGAGCGACAAGATCGGCCGTCGGCTGCCGCTCATCCTGGCGACCACACTGCACGTCGGCGCCTCCATCGGCGCTGCGTCGTCGGAGGACATCAATGCGCTGCTGGTCTTCCGCGTCCTGCAGGGCGTCGGCGCGGCCGGCGGCGGCGTGGTGGCGATGGCCATGGTGCGCGATCTGTTCGGTGGCTACACGCTCGTGCGGATGCTGTCCTACATGGCGCTCGTCAACGGCATGGCGCCCATCTTCGCGCCCGTGATCGGCTCGCAACTGCTGCTGCTCTTCCCCTGGCCCGGCATCTTCTGGTTCCTCGCCTGCTACGGCGTGCTGGTGATCCTCGCCGTGTCGCTGTTCATCATCGAGACCCTGCCCCGGGAGAACCGCCGCCGGTCCGGGCTCACCGTCGCCCAGCGCTACCGGGCGGTGCTCAGCGACCGCATCTTCATCGGCATCCTGCTCGTGGGCGGCATGAACTTCTCCGGGATCTTCTCCTACCTCTCCGCGTCACCGTTCCTCTTCCAGGGGCCGTACGGACTGAACGAGCAGCAGTACGGGCTGCTGTTCGCCATCAACTCCCTCGGCGTGGTCGCGGGCGTGCAGATCAGTTCGCGGGTCCTGCGGCGTGTGGGCCCGCAGTGGGTCATCGCGGTCGCGACGCTCGTGCAGCTCGTCATGGCGATGCTCATCATCGCGTTCGACCAGTTGGGGCTCGGCGTCTGGGGCACCGCGGTCCCGCTCTGGTTCTACATCATGGCGACGGGCTTCATCTTCCCGTGCGTGCAGGTGCTGGCGCTCATCAACAACGGGGCGCAGGCCGGCACCGCCGCGTCGCTGCTCGGCGCTGTGACCTTCGGGACGGCAGGGCTCGTCTCCCCGCTCGTCGGCCTCCTGGGCGACGGGATCGAGTCGGCGACACCCATGGCGCTGGTGATGGCCGGCTGCATCGCCCTGGGCGTGGTGTTCCTGTGGACGGTGGTCCGGCCCCGGACCGTGCCGGCCCTGCAATAGCGGGGCCCTGACGGAACCCTGCCCGGGTCGGGGTCGGCTGGTGTGCCGGAGGGATTCCGGGAGCGCGGCGCCGTCAGGCCGGAGCTGTCTCGGGCTCCGCCGGCAGCGACTCCGCCGTCTTCGCGATGTTCCGCGCCATGGCCGAGAAGATGAAGCCGTGGAAGGGCAGGACCGCGAGCCAGTACAGCCGCCCTGACAGCCCGTGCGGGAAGAAGACGGCCCGCTGGTAGAAGGAGCTGCCCGAGCCGTCGGGTTCCACCCTGAACTCCAGCCAGGCACGACCGGGCACCTTCATCTCCGCGCGGAGCCGCAGCCGTTCACCGCGCACGAGTTCCTCGACGCGCCAGAAATCGAGTGCCTCCCCCGTCAGGAGCTCCTTCGCATCCCGCCGTCCGCGGCGCAGCCCCACGCCTCCGGCCAGCTTGTCCATCCAGCCGCGGGCGGCCCATCCCACGGGCCAGGAGTACCAGCCGTTCTCGCCGCCGATCCCCTCGACCACGCTCCACAGCTTCTGCGGGGACGCCGTCGAGCTGTAGGTCTGGACGTCGGTGTAGACGGTGTGTCCTGCCCACTGGGGGTCCGAGGGCAGCGGGTCGGCCTCGGCGTCGACCTGGGATGCTCCGGCCCAGCTCGTCTCCACCTCTCCCCCGCGCATCTTGCCCAGCGCGAGGTCGACGGACCTGCGGTACCCCGTCAGCCCGCCCTCGGGCACGGGGATGTGGTGGTCGATGTCGTGCTCGGACGTCACGGCGTCGTGCTGCAGGGACTCGATGAGGGGCATCGCCATGGCCCGCGGGATGGGCGTCACCAGGTTGACCCAGTGGCCGGCGAGGCGCGGCGTGAGGACCGGCAGCGCGAGGATCCGCCGGCGCGGGAGGCCCGCGGTCTCGGCGTACTGGTTCATCATCTCGGCGTACGTCAGCACCTCCCGCGAGCCGATGTCGAATGTCCGGTTCAGGTCCTCCGGGAGGTCGAGCGCGCCGACGAGGTAGTGGATGACATCGCGGACGGCGATGGGCTCGATGTGGTTCAGGACCCACTTGGGCGCGGGCATCACGGGGAGGACGTCGGAGAGGTGCCGGATCATCTCGAACGATGCGGACCCCGATCCGATGACGACGCCGGCCTGGAAGGCGATCGTCGGTGTGCCGGAGTCGAGGAGAATCCTGCCCACCTGGGTACGCGAGCGCATGTGGGTGGACAGCTCCACGCCCTCGGGATGCAGACCCCCGAGGTAGACGATGCGGCGCACGCCGGCGCGGGTGGCCGCGTCGGAGACCGTCGCGGCGATCTCGGCCTCGCGGGTGTCGAAGTTCCTGCCGGAGCCCATCGAGTGGACGAGGTAGTAGAGGGTGTCGACGCCCCGGCTCACCTCGCGCATGGTGTCGGCGTCCTGCAGGTCTCCCGGCACGATCTCCACCGACGAGGCCCAGGGCACGTCCTTCAGCTTCTGCGGCGAGCGGACGACGACGCGGACCCTGCGGCCCTCGGCGACGAGCTTCGTGACGAGCCGGCCGCCGATGTACCCCGTGGCGCCGGTGACCAGGATGAGCTTTCCCTCAGTGCTGCCAGTGTCCATGGGCACAGCCTACGCCGGGCCCCTGACACGGTTCCGGTTCCTCCCTGCGGTAGGAGGGCCCGCTGCCACGGGCCCTCGTACTCCTCCGACCGGGCCCGGGCCCGGCAAGCGTAAGACTCCCGGGGATCCGGACCCCGGCCTCGCGTGGACAGTGCACCCGCTGCAGTCGCGGCACGGGGATATGGCACAGCATCAGGGCCTCGTATCGCGAGGCGAAGGCCGACGTGCCAGGGCAGGCCGAGGACGCGGTGCCGCCGTCCATGCGCGTGGACATCACGGACACCGGCGACCTGCGGAGGCAGGACCCCGCACCCGGTGACCCTGCGGCGGACCAGCGGCGGGCGGCCGCGGCCGCCCGGCACGAAGGAAAGGCCCCTGACCGGTGTTTCCACTGGTCAGGGGCCTGTTTGCTCCTCCGACTGGACTTGAACCAGTAACCCTTCGATTAACAGTCGAATGCTCTGCCAATTGAGCTACGGAGGAAAGCGCACGTCCTACTCTACATACCTCGCGGGGCTATGCGAAATCGCCTCCGGCTCAGTCCTCGCGGAGCTGCCGCCGCTGCATCTCGAGCTCCATCAGGTCGCGCTGCAGCTGGTTGTAGAGCACCGGGTCGGCGGCCGGGTCCATGCGTTGGAGCTGCCCGAGCTTCTCGGCCTTCTGCTGGGTGATCCGGAGCTCGGTCAGCCGGTTGAGGATGTCACGGCAGTACAGCACCATGGCGTCGGCGTCCTTCGCCGGCAGGGGCCGGACCGCCAGCTCGCTGACGAGGGGTCGCAGGACGTCGGGGACGCCCTCGCGCACCGATTCCACCCACCGTGACAACTCGGTGCCCGCCGCTCCCGCCGCGAGGACGGCGTTGTGCAGCGCCTCGTACACCGGGACGGTGAAGCGGGACGTGGAGAAGCTCCTCCACTGCGGGGCGGTGAGGAGCGTGGGCTGCTGCAGCACCACCTCGAGGGCCTCGCGTTCCATCCGGGCGATCGGATCGCGGGCGTCCGGCCGCTCGAAGAACGGCTCGCCGGAGGAGCCCTCCGCGGCCTCCCCCTGGCCGGTGGGTGCACCCGCCGCCTGGCCTGCCTGGTCCTGGCGGCCCTGCGACCCCTGCTGGCCCCGCTGCCGGCCGCCGGGCGACGACGCGCCCGCGTCCCGACGCGCTGCCGCCGTGACCGCGCGCGCCACCTGGTCCTCCCCCACGTACTGCATGCCCAGCCAGCGCGAGAGCTCCCGCGTGTAGGTGGAACGCAGCGACACGTCGCGGATCTGCGCCACGATGGGCGCTGCGTGCCGGAGCGCCTTGACCTGACCCTCACCGGAGGACAGGTCGAAGTTCGCGAAGGACGCCTTGATCGCGAACTCGAAGAGCGGGCGGCGGTCGGCGATCAGCTCCCGGACGGCGTCGTCGCCCCGCGTCTGCCGCAGCTCGCACGGGTCGGCACCTGACGCCTCGACGGCCACGTAGGTCTGCGAGTTGAAGCGCTGGTCCTCCTCGAAGGCCCGCAGGGCGGCCTTCTGGCCCGCGGCGTCGCCGTCGAACGTGAAGATCACCTCGCCCCCGGTGCCGTCGTCGGACAGGAGGCGGCGCGCGATCTTGATGTGGTCGGTACCGAACGCGGTCCCGCAGGTCGCGACGGCGGTGCCCACGCCTGCCAGGTGGCAGGCCATGACGTCGGTGTACCCCTCGACCACCACGAGCTGACGGTTCCTGGCGATCTCGCGCTTCGCGAGGTCGATCCCGTAGAGCACCTGCGACTTCCGGTAGAGGGAGGTCTCGGGGGTGTTCAGGTACTTCGGCCCCTGGTCGTCCTCGTAGAGCTTGCGGGCACCGAAGCCCACGGTGTCTCCGGTGATGTCGCGGATGGGCCAGATGAGGCGTCCGCGGAAGCGGTCGTAGAACCGGCCGGCGTTGCTGGACGACGCACTGAACATGCCCGTGAGCTTCAGCTCGTCGAGCGTGAACCCGCGGCCGGTGAGATGGTTCAGCAGCGTGTCCCAGCCCTGCGGCGCATACCCGACGCCGAACTGCTCCGCTGCCTCGCGGTCGAAGCCGCGCTCCTGCAGGAACTGGCGGGCGGTGGCCGCGCCCTGGGTGAGCAGCTGGTCGCGGAAGAACTCGGCCGCGATCTTGTGGGCGTCGAGCAGCCGCTGCCGCTTGCCCACGTCCTCGCGGCGCGGTCCGGTGCCGCCGTCCTCGTAGTGCAGTTCGAAGCCGATGCGTGCGGCGAGCTTCTCCACGGTCTCGCTGAAGGAGGTGTGGTCCAGTTTCTGCACGAAGGAGATGACATCGCCTCCCTCGCCGCACCCGAAGCAGTGGTACGAGCCCATCTGCGGGCGGACGTGGAACGACGGCGAGCGCTCGTCGTGGAAGGGGCACAGGCCCTTCCACGAGCCGATACCGGCCGACTTCAGGGTCACGTACGCCTCGACGACCTCCTTGATGTCGGTGCGCTGGCGTACCTCATCGATGTCTTCACGCTTGATGAGTCCGGCCATGGGTCCCAGTTTAGGCCCGCCCCACCGACACCCCGACCCGGACGTCGTGTGTGCAGGGCCTCGCCGGGACGACGGCGGACGGGCCCTCGCCCGGAGGGGAGGGCCCCGGCCTACCAGAGCGCCGGGACGGGACCGACGATCCGCTCGTGGAGGCCGAGCGCCGAGGCATCGGTCAGGGACGCCACCTGGTCGATGACCACGCGCAGGCGGGCGTCGTCGTCCGGTGCCTCGCGCCAGTCGGCGGCGAACATCGGCTCGAGGTAGCGGTCGCCGTCGGCGTGCACCTGCGCGACGAGGGCCGCGAGGATCTCCCGCTGCCGCTCGTAGAGCGGCTGGCGGTGATCGGTGGTCATGACGTAGGTGGTGGGGAGGCCCTTCATCACGGCGATCTCCAGGATGGTCTCCTCGGGCACCACCATCTCGGCGTTGTAGCGCGTCAGGGAGTCGGGACCGTAGATGGAGCGCGTCGACTGCATGGCGCTGAGGCAGAAGCGGCCGATCAGCTGGCTCGTCATGTTCTTCAGCGCCGCCATGGACCGGCGCGTGCCGTCCGCCTCGCGGACCCAGACCGGCGTCCGCTCCAGACGGGCCAGCGCGGCGTCGACGGCGGCGGGATCGCTGCCGGGGAGGTACCACTGCTGGGTGTAGCCGACCACGCGCGCGCGGGCGTCGGCATTGTCCATCCACTTCAGCTGCAGGTGACCGGCGACGATCGCGTCCTCGACGTCGTGCACGGAGTAGGAGATGTCGTCGGCGAGGTCCATGACCTGCGCCTCGAGGCAGGACCGGCCCTCCGGGGCGCCCTGGCGGAGCCAGTCGAACACGGGGAGGTCGTCGTCGTACGCGCCGAACTTCGTGGTGCGCTGGCCGCTGATCACGGGGGCGGACGCCGCCGTCCACGGGTACTTGCAGGAGGCGTCGAGGCTCGCGCGGGTGAGGTTCAGCCCGGCGGGGCCGCCGTCGGGCGCGAGGACCTTGGGTTCGAGCCGGGTGAGCAGGCGCAGGGTCTGGGCGTTGCCCTCGAAGCCGCCGATGCCGTGGGCGATGTCGTTGAGCGCGGATTCGCCGTTGTGGCCGAAGGGCGGGTGCCCGAGGTCGTGCGCGAGGCAGGCGGTGTCCACGATGTCCGGGTCGCAGCCGAGCGTCCGCCCCAGCTCGCGTCCCACCTGCGCCACCTCCAGCGAGTGCGTGAGGCGTGTGCGCACGAAGTCGTCGGTGTCCGGCGCGACGACCTGCGTCTTGGCGCCGAGGCGGCGCAGCGCGGAGGAGTGCAGCACGCGGGCGCGGTCGCGTTCGAAGTCGGTGCGGTGCGAGCTCTTGGGCGGTTCCTCCACCCAGCGCGCGGTGTCCGAGGCGCTGTAGCCGGAAGCGGCGGACGGTTCGGGGAAGCTCATGGTGCCTTTCTAGCGCAAGGATCGCGGGGCTGCCCGCCGGTACCCGCCGATGTGGGCCGACGGGTCACCGGCGCCGGGGGAGGCCGGCATCAGCCCCCGGATACGTCCACCTCGGCAGCGGCGATGTCCGCCTGCTGCGCGTCGTTGAGGACGCGGCCGTCGAGCCAGTGCTCGGGCAGGGCCGTCCTCTTCGGGGACCCTGCGCGGCCGCGCGGGCCCTCGGCGTCGGAGCCGGGGTAGGGCGAGTCCTTGTCGAGCTCCTCCAGCAGCCCGCGCAGTACCTCGAGGGTGGGCACGGTGGCGAGCTTCGCCCTCAGGTCACCGCCGACGACGTAGCCCTTGAAGTACCAGGCCATGTGCTTGCGGATGTCGCGCAGGCCCATCATCTCGCTGCCGAACGTCTCGACGAGCAGCTCGGCGTGCCGGTAGACGGTGTCGGCTACCTGCCCCAAACCGGGACGGTGCCGGGAGGCGCTGCCCTCGAAGGCGTTCATGAGGTCCCCGAAGAGCCAGGGCCTTCCCTGGCAGCCGCGGCCGATGACCACTCCGTCGACGCCGGTCTGCCGCACCATGCGCACGGCGTCCTCGGCGCTCCAGATGTCGCCGTTGCCGAGCACGGGGATGTCCGGCAGGGCCTCGCGCAGCTCGGCGATGGCGTTCCAGTCGGCCTTGCCCGAATAGAACTGGGAGGCGGTGCGTCCATGGAGGGCGACGGCGGCGACACCGCTGTCACGGGCGATCTTCCCCGCCTCGCGGAAGGTCAGGTGGTCCTCGTCGATGCCCTTGCGCATCTTGATGGTCAGCGGGACGTCGCCCTTCGACGCCTCACGCACGGCGGTCTGCACGATGCCCGTGAACAGGTCGAGCTTCCACGGCAGGGCCGCTCCCCCGCCCTTGCGGGTGACCTTCGGCACGGGGCAGCCGAAGTTGAGGTCGATGTGGTCCGCGCGGTCCTCCTCGACGAGCAGGCGCACGGCGGCGCCCACCGTCTTCGGGTCCACACCGTACAGCTGCACGGAGCGCACCTTCTCGTCGTCGTCGTGCGAGATGATGCGCATCGACTCAGGGCTGCGTTCCACGAGCGCACGGGAGGTCACCATCTCGGAGACGTAGAGGCCACCGCCGTACTCGCGGCACAGCCGGCGGAACGCCTTGTTGGTGATCCCGGCCATGGGCGCGAGGATCACCGGGGTGTCCACGGTGATGTTCCCGAGGGTGAGCGGCGGGAGGTCGAGCCGGAGGGCGGCGTCGGCCGCACCGGGGGCTTCGGGGGCGGCGGGATCGCTCGGCGGAGCGGGGAGGGTCGATACTGCGGTCACCCCTCCATTGTCGCAAGGGGCCGCAAATCCGGGGACGCTGTTCGCTGTGCGCCTGCGCGCACGCTCCGCCCTGCCCGCCTTCCGCCAGGCGTTCGTCATGCGTCCCCCTCGGCCGGACGCCGTGCGCGCCGCTCCCCGACCGCCAGGAGGCGCTGGCCGGGGGCGAGGGTTCGCGGACCCGCGGGGACCTCCGGCGTCGCACCGTCGTCCCGGCCGTCGTCGTGCCCGCCGCCCGGGGCCCCTGGTCCGACGGTCTTCACCACGAGGACCGCGATGAGCGTGGTGAGCGGGATCGCCAGGACCAGGCCGATGGAACCCACCAGGGTCCGCACCACCTCCTCGGCGAGTTCGCCGCTGGTGAGGGTGTCGAGCAGGGCGCGGTCGTAGAGGGAGACGAGGATCAGCACGGGCAGCGCCGCCCCCGCGTAGGCGAAGGCGATGGTGTAGACGGTGGACGCGATGTGGTCGCGGCCGATCCTCATGGCGGACGTGAAGAGCCGGCGGCCGGACGTGGCCGGCGCCAGCTCGTACAGCTCCCAGACGGAGGAGGACTGCGTGATGGTCACGTCGTTGAGGACGCCGAGCCCTGAGATGATGAGCCCGCACAGGATGATCGAGGAGATCGAGAGCCCGTCCGACGCGTTCACCAGCGTGTACGCGTTCTCGTCCCCGACGCCGGTCAGGTGCGCGGCGTCCGTGGCCCAGGCGGCCAGGAGGGCGGTGACGCCGAGGCCGAACACCGTCCCGAGCAGCGCCGTGGAGGTCCGCGCGGAGACGCCGTGCGCGAAGTAGAGGACCCCGTACATGATCACCACGGAGCCCACGAGGCCGAGCAGCAGGGGCGGCCTGCCCTCCACGAGCCCCGGCAGGACGAACTGCGCCAGGATCACGAGTGCGCCCACGAGGCCGATGATGGCGCGCAGTCCGCGCCAGCGTGCGACCGCGATGACGACGACGGCGTAGCCGATCGCGAGGCCGACGATGGGCACGGACCGGACGAAGTCCACGAAGACGTAGGGAGCCGCGCCGCCCTGGAGCACGTTCGCGAGGTTGAGGTAGCGGATCTGGTCGCCGGGCTCGACGGCGTTGGTCCTGGCGAGCTCCGGCGTCACCTCGACGGCGATGACCTCTCCCCCGAGCGCGGGCTGCGTGTAGGCCAGCGTGCAGGTCTGGGCCGTGCCCCCGGCGTCGACGGTCGGCTGGGAGGAGGGGCAGTCGCCCTGGGCGACCTCGCGGACGGTCCCGACGTCGAAGCTGACGCCGTCGGCCGTCGCGTAGGGGCTGGCGACGGTCAGCGATCCGCGGTCGCCGGTCGGCCAGAGCAGCACCATCGCGATGAGGGTGAGGACCCCGAGCGGGACGAGGAGCACCGAGAGCAGGAGCATGGCCCTCCTACGGGCGGCCAGCACGGAGGCCGACGGCTCCGGGCTCGTGTCGGTGCGAGCGGCGTGGAGGTGGCTGGAGCCCACGGACGTCCCTACATGGTCGGATGAGTGCTGGACAATGCTGGTGGGTGCTGTCGGCGCCGCCGGGTCGGACACCGGCGGGCACCGGGCACCGCTTGCGATTCTACGCAGGAGTGGCCCGCGGGCACGCTCCGGCCGCGGTGCACGGCAGGACCAGGACGACGGGAGCCCTCCGGGGCGGGAAAGGACGATCCATGGCAGGAATCGCAGGTCCGCCTCGGGACGGGGAGCCCGTGGTCCGCGTCGGCGGTGCGCGTGCAGGAGTGCGCGGCGTTGCGCTCGTACTGCATGGCGGGCGGGCGCAGAGCGTCGACGCCGTCCGGCGCCGGCACCTCAGTCCGCTCCGCATGCGCCCCTTCGCCGCGCGCCTCGCGGGGCAGGGCGCGCAGCACGGCCTCGCCGTCTGGGCGCTGCGCAACCGGGTCCGCGGGTGGAACGGCGCCGAGCAGTCGGCGCTGCAGGACGCCCGCTGGGCCCTGGGCCGGATCGCCGCCGCGCATCCCGCGGTGCCCGTCTACCTCCTGGGCCACTCCATGGGCGGGCTGACGGCGCTGTATGCCGCAGGCCACCCGCAGGTCCGCGCCGTGGCCGCGCTCGCTCCGTGGCTCGAGTCCTCCAGCCCGGTGGAGCCCGTCCGGGGCCGCAGCGTCCTGGTGATGCACGGTGATGTGGACCGCTGGACGAGCCCGACGGCGTCGCTCTCCTTCGCCCGCCGCGCCCAGGGCGTGGCTCGGGACGTCCACTACGTGCGCATGCTCGGAGCCGGCCACTTTATGGTCCGCACCCTGCCCGTCTGGCACGGCATGAGCACCTCCTTCCTCCTCCGCCACTTCGCGGAGGACACGGACGCAGCCCTCGACGCCCGGGTCCTCGAGCCCTCCGCCCCGCTCTACCGTGCCCCGGACCCGCTGGGCATCACCGCCTGACCGTCCTGCCCCGCCTTCCAGCCCGGCTCGGCGGCGGCCACGACCGGAAAACCCTCCGACCCAGCAGCGTATGTCCGGCCGACCGGGGTACAAAGAGTACGTAGAGGGCACGAGCGGGTACCTCCCGCTGCCGCCGAGGGCCGGAAGAAGGATCTGAGCATGGGATGGAAGCCGCGGCAGAGCGACCGCATGTACCGGGGGGTGGTGTACGCGGGCAAGGCCGTCTTCGGGGCCCTGCGCCTGCCGATCACGGTCAGCGGGACGGAGAACCTGCCGGCCTCGGACCCGCTGCGCGGCCGGTCGCGCCGTGCCGTGCCGGGCCACGGCGCCGTCGTCGCCATCACCCACTTCGGCTATCTCGACTTCGCCTTCGCCGAACTGGTGCTGTGGAACCATGCCCGCATCCAGGCGCGCTACATGATCTCGAAGCGGGCCGCCGAGCACTGGTTCGTCAGCCCCTTCGTGTTCGGGCTGGGCCACGTGATCACGGACCGCATGGCCGGCGCCGAGGCCTACGACGACGCCCTCGCCAAGCTGCGCGCCGGTGAGTACGTGGCGATCCTCCCCGAGGCCGGGGTGTCCCGCAGCTACACGGTGCGGAACCTCAAGACCGGGGCCGTGCGGCTCGCCGCCGAGGCCGGGGTACCCGTCATCCCCGTCTCCGTGTGGGGCGCGCACCGGCTGCTGACCCGCGGGCACGGGTTCTCCCTCCGGCGGGCCTGGAAGTCGCCCGTCCGCGTGCACATCAGCCCTGCCATCCGCCACGAACCCGGACTCGACGTCGCCGAGGAGACGGAGCGGCTGCGCCGGGAGCTGCAGGACGGCATCGAGACGTGCATCGCCGACTTCCCCGTGACCCCGGAGCCGGGCGCCTGGTGGATGCCGGCCCACCTCGGCGGCGGGGCCATGACGGACGCGGAACGCGAGGCGGCGGACGTCGCGGACAAAAAGGCCGGGCGGCACAGCCGCGGCTGACGGTGCGGGCGGCGTCCCTCGCGGTGTCGTGCACGCGTTCCCTGGTCCGGAGTGCGTGTCGGGCCGCGACACGCCGATCGGCGGGATCCCGGCGGAACCACGGGCACGAGGCCGCGCAGGTGCGGCGTCTCAGGACGTCGCGACCACCAGGGTCTCCGGTCCCCCGAGCCGTGCCGCGCCGGTGGCGAGCAGGGGCTCGACGACGGCGACGAGGGCTTCCATCGCGTCGTCCACCTCGAGCTGGATGGGGTACTGGTGCACGAGCATCGCGATCATCGTGGCGACGGCGGCCTGCTGCTCCGCCGGTGCGAGCGTGGTGTCGTACCCGAGCAGCACGTCCGCGGGGTCGTCGGTGCGGGCCTGGGTGTAGCTGACCGCGAACGCGGCGATCGCCCCGCCGTCGGCCTTCGGCCGGTCCCGCAGCACGATCGCCCCGCCGGCGCCGCTCGCGTCCCCGAGGAACAGCTGCTGGGCGCGCCCGAGGCCGAGCTCCGCCCGGTCCCAGGCGTGCACCGACTCGTAGAAGGACGCCAGCGCGCGGGTGAGCTCCACCGAGCCGGTGGCCGCTTCCTCGAGCTGCGGCCCGGCGGCGTCGTCGAACGCGGGCGCCGCGAGGGCACCGGGTCCGACGACGACGAGCCGCGAGCGCTGCAGGGTCGCGAAGCCGGTGGCATCGGCGAACGCGGCACCGGTGGTCCCAGGCGTCACCTTGGACCGCAGGGCCGTGATGCCGGACGGTGAGGCGGCGGCCTCGTGCTGGAGCATCGTGAGCAGCGTCGAGCCGACGCCCGCGCGCCGGTGGTCCTCGGCGACCTCGATGTAGCACCAGAGCCGGTCCGGGTGGAGGGCCGCACCGTAGACACAGCCGGCGGCGACGGGGATCCCCTGGTCCACCGCGGTGATGCAGCGGTTCCAGGGGCTGTCCGACGGCGGACGGAACGAGCCACGGAACTGCTCGACCGCCGCCGATTCGGGGCCGCCCCACAGCTGGAGCAGCTGGAGGTCGTCCCCCTCCTGCCAGGCGCGGTACTCGAGGGCCATCAGGCCCCGACCAGGCGTGCGGCGAGGTAGCCCTGGACCTGGTCGAGGGAGACCCGCTCCTGCGCCATGGTGTCGCGTTCACGGATGGTCACGGCCTGGTCTTCGAGCGTGTCGAAGTCCACGGTGATGCAGAACGGCGTACCGATCTCGTCCTGGCGGCGGTAGCGGCGGCCGATGGCGCCGGCGTCGTCGAAGTCGATGTTCCAGCCCCGGCGCAGCTGCGCCGCGAGGTCCTTCGCCTTCGGGGAGAGGTCCTCGTTGCGGCTGAGCGGCAGCACGGCGGCCTTGACCGGGGCGAGGCGCGGATCGAGCCTGAGCACGGTGCGCTTGTCCACCCCGCCCTTGGCGTTCGGCGCCTCGTCCTCCGTGTAGGAGTCCACCAGGAACGCCATGAAGGAGCGCGTGAGGCCGGCCGCGGGTTCGATCACGTACGGCGTGAAGCGCTCGTTGGTGGCCTGGTTGAAGTAGCCGAGGTCGGTGCCGGAGTGCTTCGAGTGCGTGGAGAGGTCGAAGTCCGTGCGGTTCGCGATGCCCTCGAGCTCCCCCCACTCGGAGCCGGTGAAGCCGAAGCGGTACTCGATGTCCGTGGTGCCCTTGGAGTAGTGGCTCAGCTTCTCGAGCGGGTGCTCGAAGAGGCGCAGGTTGTCCGGGTCGATACCGAGGTCGGTGTACCAGGCGAAGCGCTGGTCGATCCAGTACCGGTGCCACTCCTCGTCCGTGCCGGGCTCGACGAAGAACTCCATCTCCATCTGCTCGAACTCGCGCGTGCGGAAGATGAAGTTGCCCGGCGTGATCTCGTTGCGGAAGCTCTTGCCGATCTGGCCGATACCGAACGGCGGCTTCTTGCGGGCGGTGGTGAGCACGTTGTTGAAGTTCACGAAGATGCCCTGCGCGGTCTCGGGGCGCAGGTAGTGCATGCCCTCCTCCGAGGCCACGGGGCCGAGGAAGGTCTTGAGGAGCCCGGAGAACTCCTGCGGCTCGGTCCACTGGCCCTTGGTGCCGCAGTTGGCGCAGGTGATGTCCTGCAGCCCGTTCTCGGGTGCGCGGCCCTTCTTCTCCTCGAACTCCTCCTCGAGGTGGTCCGCGCGGTACCGCTTGTGGCAGGAGAGGCACTCCACCAGCGGGTCGCTGAACACCTCGACATGGCCCGAGGCCTCCCAGACCTGGCGGGGCAGGATGACGGCGGAATCGAGCCCGACGACGTCCTCGCGCCCGCGCACCATGGTCTGCCACCACTGCCGCTTGATGTTCTCCTTGAGCTCGGCGCCCAGGGGTCCGTAGTCCCAGGCGGAGCGGGAGCCGCCGTAGATCTCCCCCGACTGGAACACGAAGCCGCGCCGCTTGGCGAGCGAGATGATGGGGTCGAGTGCTGACTTGGCTGCTGCCATGGGATTCTTCTCCAGTTCTGTGCAGGCCGCTGGGTGCGGTCCGCAGGTGGGGGGCGCGTGTCGCAGGGCTGTCCGCCCCGCCGTGCGGGGCGCGGAAAGCTCCCGGATCAAGCCTACCGGGTCGCCTCCTCACGCCAGGGGCCGCGCCCGTCGGGGTCCGGACTGCGGCGGGCCGCACCCTTGACGGCGCGTCGGATGCTCCCTAGGTTGAGGTCACCCCGACGTGTGACCCACGTCACTTCCGCGGTCCGGATCGTCCGGCCCGCCTGCATCCGAAGGACTCCCATGACTCGTCCCTTCAGTCGTCCGCGCGCCCGTTTCGGGCGCTCGGCGCTGGCACTCGCCAGCGGTCTCGCCCTCGTGGCGGGCACAGGTTTCGCGGCCAACGCCGCTCCCACCTTCGACACCAGCAACAACAACTCCTCCAAGAAGCTGCGGGCCGCGGTGACGGTCGACAAGGTCGTCGGCCACCTCACCGCGCTCGACGCGATCGCGGAGGCCAACGGCAACACCCGCGCCTCGGGCACCGAGGGCTACGCGGACTCGGTCGACTACATCGTCGCGAAGCTGCGCGCGGCGGGCTACTCGCCCACCGTCCAGCCCTTCCTCTTCCCCTACTTCGCGGAACTGAGCCCCGCCGTCCTGGAGCGGACCGAGCCCCTGGGCACGACCTACGGCGCCGACGACGTCGCCACCATGACGTTCTCCGGCGCCGGAGACGTCTTGGGAGCCATCGAGGCCGTGGACACGAACGGCACGGCGAGCGCCACCGGCACCAGCGGCTGCGAGGCCTCCGACTTCGCCGGCTTCACACCCGGATCCATCGCCCTGGTGCAGCGCGGCAGCTGCACCTTCGCGGTCAAGGCCACCCATGCCGCGGCGGCAGGCGCAGCGGCCGTCGTCGTCTTCAACACCGGCGTCGGAGCCAACACGGGCGCCGTCGCCGGCACCCTCGGAGAACCCGGCATCGTCGACATCCCCGTGGTCGGAGCGAGCTTCGCGGCGGGCGTCGACCTGATCGGCGAGGACGTCGCCGGCAGGGTGGCCGCGGATACCGTCTCCGAGAACCGCGAGACCTACAACGTCGTCGCCGAGACCTCCACGGGGAATCCTGACAACGTCGTCATGGTCGGCGCCCACCTCGACAGCGTCCTCGCCGGTCCGGGCATCAACGACAACGGGACGGGCAGCGCGGGGATCCTCGCGGTGGCCGAGGGTATGAGCAAGGTCAAGACCGCGAACAAGGTGCGCTTCGCCTGGTGGGGCGCCGAGGAGGAGGGCCTGCTCGGGTCCGAGTTCTACGTCGCGGACCTCGCGGAGAAGGGCGGGCTCGACGCCGTCGGTCTGTACCTGAACTTCGACATGATCGGGTCGCCGAACTTCGGCCGCTTCGTGTACGACGGCGACAACTCCGCCTTCCCGGTGGGCCCCGATGCCGCTGCCGGACCCGAGGGCTCCGGGCAGATCGAGCAGGACTTCCATGACTACTTCGCGTCCCAGGGTCTCGCCTCCGGCGAGACCGCGTTCAGTGGCAGGAGCGACTACGGACCCTTCATCGCGCAGGGCATCCCCGCGGGCGGCCTCTTCACCGGCGCCGAGGGCATCAAGACCGCGGAGCAGGCCACCCTGTTCGGCGGGGTCGCGGGCGCTCCCTACGACGCGTGCTACCACGCGGCCTGCGACGACACGAACAACCTCAGCCTCGAGGCGCTCGACCAGATGAGCGACGCCGTCGCCCACCTGACCGTGACCTACGCGGAGAGCACGTTCGGCGTCAACGGCGCGGGTGCTCCCGTGAAGGGCAAGGGCAAGAAGGACCGCTTCGAGGGCAACCCCCTCGGGGGCGGCACGGAGAGCGGCGGCGGGCTCCATCCGGAGCACGACCACGAGGCCGCGGACCGCTAGGTCCCGGGTCCCGTCCGGGCAGGGGCTGCTCCCGGTGCCGGGGGCAGCCCCTGCCCGTGTCCGACCCGCAGCGGACGCCCGCGTCCGGCTCGGGACGCTCGGGGGCCGTGCGGTGTCGTCAGGAACCGGTCCGCGGTGTGCGACGGGGCCAGGGCAGGGTGGTGAGGATGATCGCGCCGAGCGTCAGCAGGGTCCCGGCGACCGTCGCGAACACCACGATCGTCCCGGGAGCGGGGAACACGAGGTCGAGGGCGAGCGAGCCGACGAGCTGCCCGCCGATCATGCACAGGCCCGTCAGCAGGACCCCGAGGCTGCGGACCAGGAGAGCGCCGAGGGCGATGAAGATGCACCCCATCGGTCCGCCGAGGTAGTACCACCATTCGGACGGCAGCGGGTTGCCCGGACCCGCCACCGCGAGCTTGACCAGCCACGCCGTGAGCAGCACCGCGGTGCCGGCGATGAAGTTCATGAGGGTCGCCGCGAGCGGCGTGCCGTAGTGCAGGGCCGCCGTGCCGTTCATGGCCTGCTGGAAGCTCATCAGCACGCCGGCGGCGACGGGCAGCAGGACCGGGACCAGCCAGCCCGAGACCTCCCCCGCCGCCCCGAAGCGCGGCGACACGGCCCAGATCACGGATAGGACGGTCAGGACGACGCCGATCACGCGCATGGGCGTCGCGGCCCGCTTCCCGCCGGGGCCGATGCCCGCCTTATCGACGAGGAGGCCGCTGAGCGACTGGCCCATGACGGCCGCCACCGTGAACAGCGCGACGCCGAGGATGCCGATGGTCAGCGACTGCGAGAACACGAAGAAGGCCCCGATGGCACCGGCCGCCACGTAGTAGGGCGGGAAGCGGCGCTCGCGCACCGACGGGACGATCTGGCGGGCACCGGCACGCGCGCTCGGCAGCACCAGTGTGAGCGCGACCATCACGACCAGGCCGGTGCCGAAACTGATGAGCGCCGCAGCGATGCCGTCGTCGAGCACCGTGCCGAGTGCCCCGTTGATCCTCCCCTGCAGAGGGATGGCGAGCCCTGCCGCGAGGGCGAGGGGAAAACCGACAGCGGGAGGAAGGGCAGGCGCATCAGACACCCGTCCAGCCTAGACCTGCGGCATCCGGCATGATGGACAGCATGACCGACGACGCAACCACCGCAGAACTCCCGATCCGGGACGACATGATCCGCCTCGGGCAGCTCCTCAAGCTGGCGTCCCTCGCCGAGGACGGCGTTGAGGCGAAGGCGCTGATCGACAACGGGCTGGTGCAGGTCAACGGCGAGATCGAGGAACGCCGCGGACGCCAGCTGCATCCCGGCGACACCGTGAGCGTCAACGGCGCCGCGGTCCGCGTCACGCGCGGCTGAGCCCTTCCGTCAGCGGCGCCCGAGGACCGTCATGCTCAGGAACTCCCGGACATGCCCGAGTTCGCGCTCGCTGATGCTGTGGAACATGTTGGAGTAGAGGATCTTGGTCAGCGCGGTGTGCTTCACCAGCCAGGCGTGGGTGAGCTCCACCATCTCCGGCGTGATGACCTGATCCTCCTGGTCCCGGCCCCAGAAGAACGGCGCCGGTGAGGCGGCGGCCTCGTCGTCGCGGAAGAAGGCGTGGCCCTCGGACGGGACGGTGAACCCCGACAGCCCGACGACGCACGCGAAGTCGGCGGGCCGGTGGCGCAGGAGCGACGTCGCCACCCCCATCCCCTGCGAGAAGCCGAGGAGGCTGACGCTGGAGTGGACGCCGCGGACGGTATCGAGCCACGCGCCGACGGCGGTGACGGTCTCCACCACACGCTCCACGGCGTAACCGTCCTCGCGTGCCAGCGGGAACCACGAGAACCCGGAATCGGCCGGCGCGGGTGCCCGGACCGACGCCACCGTGAACTCCTGCGGCAGGTGGTCGGTGAGACCCATCAGGTCCGCCTCGTCGGCCATGTACCCGTGGAACAGGACGAGCAGGGGTGTGCCCGCGCGCTCGGCCTCGGGCTTCGACCACAGGACCACCGGATCCCAGGAACCGACGGAGGGCGCAGCGGTGCCGGCGGCAGAATCAGTCATGTCCCCATTCTGGCACGGCCCGTTCGGCGCCGAACCGGCGGTGGGGGCGTCCCGGGGTCGGTGGCGGACGCGGGGCGGCAGTTGCGACAATGACCCGGTGACCCCACCGAGCGCCGAGACTCCCCTGCCGACTGCGAGCGACCCGATCCCGAACGGGCCGATGATCGACCCGAGCCTGGTCTCCGAGCCGCATCCGTGGCACCGCTACGCCGCCCTGGGCGACTCCTTCACGGAGGGCATCGGTGACCCGAACCCCGAGAGCATCGGCGGCAACCGCGGCTGGGCGGACCGGGTCGCGGAGGAACTCTCGCGCGGGCAGAGCGACTTCGCGTACGCGAACCTGGCGGTCCGGGGACGCCTGCTGCAGCAGATCATCGACCAGCAGGTGGACGCCGCCCTGGCCCTGCGCCCCGACCTGGTGAGCATCTCGGCCGGCGGCAACGACCTGCTCCGGCCCGGCGGGGACCCGGACGTGCTCGCCGAGAAGCTCGACGGCGTCGTGGGGACCCTGGCGACCTCCGGTGCCACCGTGATCCTGTTCACGGGCCCTGACGTCCGCGAGACCGTCCTCGGCAGCATCCGCTCGAAGACCGCCATCTACAACGAGAACCTCCGCGTCGTCGCGGCACGCCACGAGGCGCTGATCGCCGACATGTGGGCGCTGCGCCAGCTCACGGACCCGCAGATGTGGGCCTCCGACCGGCTGCATTTCTCACCCCTGGGCCATCACACCATCGCTGCGATGGTCCTCGACACCCTCGCGGTGCGGCACACCCTGGAACCCCTGCGGCCCAAGGAACTCCCGACACGGACCTGGCGTGCCGCCCGTGCGGAGGATCTCGTCTGGGCCCGGGAGTACTTCGTGCCCTGGGTGCTGCGCCGCCTGCGGCACCAGTCCTCGGGCGACGGCATCATCGCCAAGCGTCCCGAGCCGGTGCCGATCTTCGGACCGGGCATGCCGCCGGGCGCCGCCGACTAGGTCCTCGATCGCCACCGTCCTCGCCGGACCGGGTCCCTGGCGGGACGACGAAAGGACAGGAACGGCCGACCCGAGGACATCCGGGCGGTCAGTCCTGTCCTTTCCGGCGGCGACGTCGGTGCCGCAGGACGCTCAGGCGTCGAGCTGGACGTCCCCGTTGGCCACCGCGTCCGCGCAGGCACTGAGATCGGGCCCTGGCTTGAAGTCCACGAACTGCGGCTGCAGTTTTTGGAAGAGGAACTCGTACACCTCGTCGCGGGACTTGCCGTCCATCGTCTCCACGGCCTCGCGGACCGCGCCCTGCAGCGCGCGGTCGGAGTCCAGCAGGATCTTGTCGCGTGCTTCCTGGTTCCAGCCGATGGTGCTCAGTTCCATGAACAGCTCCTCTTCGCCCTCGATGGATCCGGGGCCGTGTACCTCGGACGGGCCTGCCGCCGAGTAATAAGCAGGCTTAGCTCCAAGCCTAGGTGTCCGCGGGAGGAAACCCAACCGGTACCTGCGCCGTGGGATAGAAGGCTCCCCGGAGCTGGTCGTCGAGCTGGTGGATTTGGGTGAGGAAGGCGTCGTGGCCCACCGGCGAGGAGATCCGGTGCACCGGGACCTCCCCGGGCAGGCCGGAGGCGAGCCGCACGGACTGCTCCGGGAGGTAGAGCCGGTCGGTGTCGACGGCCGCGATGAAGAACTCCGACGCCGCCGTGGCCAGCGCGTCCTCCAGGCTGCCGCGGTCCCTCGCCGCGTCATGGCTCATGAGGGCCTCGGTCAGGATGACGTAGCTGTTGGCGTCGAACCTGTCCACGAGCTTGTCCGCCTGGTGGTCGAGGTAGCTCTCCACCTGGTAGCGGCCCCGGTCGGCGGGCAGGACGGACCCGAACGGCTGCTCGGCGTCCTGCTCCGCACGACCGAAGCGCGCCTGGAGCTCGCGCTCGGAACGGTAGGTGATGTGCGCGATGCGGCGGGCGATGCCGAGGCCCGCACTCGGATGCGGGCCGTCGTAGTAGTCGCCGCCGCGGTACGCCGGATCGAGCCGGATGGCCTGCACCTGCGCCTGGGCGAACGCTATCTGTTCGGCCGAGCTGGCGGCGGTGCAGGCGATGACAGCGCACCGCTCCACGCGCTGCGGATACATCAGTGCCCATTCGAGGGCGCGCGCCCCGCCCATCGACCCGCCGAGCACCGAATGCCACCGGTCGATGCCGAGGTGGTCGGCGAGCAGGCCCTCGGCCCGCACGGAGTCGCGGATGGTGACGAACGGGAACCTCGACCCCCAGGGTGTGCCGTCAGGTGCGAGGCTGGCCGGCCCCGTCGAGCCGTAGCAGCCTCCCAGCATGTTGACGGACACCACGAAGTAGCGGTCGGTGTCCACCGTGCGGCCGGGGCCCACGAGCGAGTCCCACCAGCCCTCCTCCTCCGAGGCACCGCGTGCCACATGGGAGCTGCCTGTCAGGGCATGCTGCACGAGCACCGCGTTGGAACGGTCCGCGTCGAGCCTGCCCCAGGTCTCGAAGGCGAGCTGGACGTCGGGCAGCTCGCCCCCGGTCTCCAGGGCCAGGGGCCCGATGGAGGCGATGCGCAGGAGTCCGTCTCCCGACGGGGGGCCGTCGACCCCGGGGTGCAGCGGTGCAGCAGGGTAGGTGGTCACGAAGGGCTAGGCTCCTTTGGCGGCGCGCAACCCCGCGTCGAGGTCGGCGAGGATGTCGTTGATGTTCTCCAGGCCCACGGCCAGCCGGACCAGGCCGGGCCGCACTCCCGCGGTGAGCTGCGCCTCCGCCCCCAGCTGGCTGTGCGTGGTCGATGCCGGGTGGATGACGAGCGAGCGGACGTCGCCCACGTTCGCCACGTGGGAGTGCAGCTCGAGGGCGTCCACGAAGCGCTTGCCCGCCTCCAGTCCGCCGGCGATGTCGAAGCTGACGATCGCCCCCGTACCGCCGGGCCCGTACTTCCTCCCGCGCTCGTACCAGGGACTCGAGGCGAGCCCGGCGTAGGCGACACCCTCGACGTCGTCGTGCCCCTCGAGCCACTCGGCGACGGCCTGCGCGTTCTGGACATGGCGCTCCAGGCGCAGGCTGAGCGTCTCCAGGCCCTGCGCGATGAGGAAGGCGTTGAAGGGCGACACGGCGGAGCCGAGGTCCCGCAGCAGCTGGACCCGCGCCTTCAGGATGTACGCGAGGTTGGCGCCGAGCGCGCCGTCCACGCCGAGGTCCCGCGCGTAGACCAGCCCGTGGTAGCTCTCGTCGGGGGTGTTGAGGCCCGGGAACCGCTCGGGGTACTGCGCGAAGTCGAAGTTCCCGGAGTCGACGATGACGCCTGCGATGGCATTGCCGTGCCCGCCGAGGTACTTCGTGGCGGAATGCACCACGATGTCGGCTCCCCACTCGATGGGCCGGATCAGGTACGGCGTGGACAGGGTGTTGTCCACGATCAGGGGCACCCCGTGCTCGTGCGCGACGGCGCTGACGCCCTCGAGGTCCAGCACGTCCTGCCGGGGGTTGGACACCACTTCGCCGAAGAACAGCTTGGTGTTCGGCCGGACGGCGGCGCGCCACTGCTCGAGGTCGTCCGGGTCCTCCACGAACGTGGTCTCGATGCCGAACTTCTTCAGCGTGTGCTTGAAGAGGTTGTAGGTGCCGCCGTAGAGGCTGGGGCTGGCCACGATGTGGTCCCCGGCCTCGGCGATGTTCAGGACCGCGAAGGTCTCGGCGGCCTGCCCGGAGGCGAGCAGCAGGGCGCCGACACCGCCCTCGAGGCTCGCGATCCGCGTCTCCACCGCCTCCTGCGTCGGGTTCCCGATGCGCGTGTAGATGGGGGCGAGCTCCGTCAGGGCGAACCGGTTGGCCGCGCTCTCCGCGCTCGGGAAGACGAAGGACGTCGTCTGGTAGATGGGAAGCGCACGCGCCCCCGTGGCAGCATCCGGCACCTGGCCGGCGTGGATCTGGCGTGTCTCAAAGGACCAATCGTTGGACATGGTGCTCCCTGGTCAAGGGGCTCCTCCTCGTCCGATGCCCTGCCGACGAAGCCGTCCCGGGCATCGGCCCCGCAGGAGCCCGCGCTTGCGCGGCGCCGGTCTGGCGCCGAACCTGGTCTTCACCCGGGGCACCCCACCGCGGTTGGAGGGTTGCCGGCCAGCAAGCCGGGGCTTCGTGCTGGCACTCATGACCTGCATTCATGAAAGCCCATCGGAGCTGATCCGGCAATACGTGTGACGATGCGTGAAGCGGCAGCTCGGGCGGTCGGGAACGGGACACCGAGGGGACCGTCGGTGACCGCACGAGGCGCAGCATCAGGAGTAAGGCAAGCCTTAGCTGAGACCCCCATCACTTAGTGCAACACTGTCGGCATGCGCCTGGATCACGTCTCGTACGCCTGTGAACCCGATGGACTTGCCGCGACCGCCGACCGCATCTCCGGCCGGCTCGGCATGGAGCCTGTGAAGGGCGGTGTGCACCCCCGCTTCGGCACCCGGAACATGATCTTCCCGCTGGCCAATGGCCAGTACCTCGAGGTCGTCGAGGTCCTCAACCACCCCGCGTCGGACAAGGCGCCGTTCGGCCAGGCCGTACGCGCCCGCTCCGAAGCCGGCGGAGGCTGGATGGGATGGTGCGTCGCCGTCGACGACCTCGCGCCCTTCGAGGAACGTCTCGGCCGCAGCGCGGTCCCCGGCAACCGCAAGTTCCCCGACGGCCAGGAGCTGACCTGGCAGCAGATCGGCATCAAGGGGCTCATCGCCGACCCGCAGGTCCCCTACCTGCTGCGCTGGGACGAGGGCACCGAGGAACTGCACCCCTCGAAGGCCCGTCCGGCGTCCGTCAAGCTGGACTGCCTCACGATCGCCGGTTCCTCCGAGCGGGTGACCGAGTGGCTGGGCACCGAGGTCGAGGAGACCCTCGACGGCGTCCGGGTCCAGTGGATCGCCCCGAACGGCACGCCGGGCATCATGTCGGTGACCTTCGAGACCTCCGACGGGCCCATCGAGATCTGACGCCCCGCTCCGCACGACGGGAGGGACCCGGGAACGGGTCCCTCCCGTCTCCCCGGTCCACGAGGGGGATCAGGCGTGGGTGTAGGTGAGGCAGTCGGCGGCCTCGGCGCCCGGGCCCACCTTGACCGCCGGTGCACTGCACAGCAGGTCGTGGTTGAAGCTGCATTCCGAGCGCTGGCACGCCCCCACGTGGGCGAGCACCTTGGGCAGGCCGCCGCTGATGGACGTATCGATGAAGGTGGCGCAGGACGCATGTTCCTCGGACCCGGACACCGTGATGGCGACGGCGGTACAGCCGTCGTGGTTGAACGAGCAGTTGTGGACGCTGCACTCCGAGACACTCGTGACGACGCTCATGATTCCTCCTGGCTGGTCCCGTAGCGGCCCGGATGGAGCCGCCGCTTCCCGCTGAACGCCCCCACCGTAACACCGTGCATGGCGGGGAATTTAGTCATGATTTCCGTGCGCAAAGAAGGAGAGCGAAGCTCGTCCCGGCTGTTCAGGTGCCGATCCCGATGGCCGGCCCGAGGAGCGCGAAGCCCACGAACCCCGCGGTGTCGATCAGCGCGTGGGCGATCACGAGCGGCATGACCCGGCGGGTGCGTGTGTAGAACCATGCGAACAGCAGACCCATCAGCACGTTCCCGATGAACGGACCGAAGCCCTGGTAGAGGTGGTAGCTGCCCCGCACCAGTGCGCTCGTGAGGATGATGGCCGGGGTGGACCAGCCCAACTGGCGCAGGCGGAGGAACAGGTAGCCCACCACGATCACCTCCTCCAGCACCGCATGCCGCACCGCCGAGAGGACGAGCACGGGGACGGTCCACCAGTAGGACTCCAGCGCGGCGGGCACCAGCGCCGTCGTGATCCCCAGCGCACGCCCGGCGGCGTACACGCCCAGGGTGCCCACGCCGATGACCGCGGCGAGGCCCACGCCGAAGCCCACGGTGCGCAGTGGCCTGTCGAAGGTGAACCCGAGGCGGCGGAACGCGGACACGCCGTGGCCGCTGAGCAGGAACAGGACGAGTGCCACCGGCACCAGGGCGAAGAGGATGTCCAGCAGCTGGTAGGTGAGGTCGAAGTACTCCCGCTCGTCGAGCACGGGGTTCAGCGTGGTGGTCTGCGCCCCGAGCGGCCCGCGCGTGAGCTTCTCGGTGAGGCTCACGATCGAGTACACGCCGGACTGGCCGAGCGAGAGCCCGAAGACGATGAGCAGCTCCGTGGTGATGCGGCGCCTCGAGGGGGCGTCGGCCGGTACGGGGCCGGCGGACGACGGTGCGGGCCCGCGCTCGGCAGGGACGGCGGAGGAGGCGGGCTCGGCAGGCATGGCGCTATCCTCCCAGCGCCCGCCGGGGATTCCCAGCCGGACGCGGCCGCCCGCTCCGACCGGGCGCCCAGGCATCCCGGAAGGCCAAATGCGTCGTCGGGCCCGACCGCTACCGCACCCGCTCCCCGGCCCGCCACACGGCGTGCACGAGCGGCATGCCCGGCCGGTAGGCCAGGTGCGTCACCGACGGCGCGTCCAGCAGCTGCAGGTCGGCCCGGTGCCCGACGGCGAGCGAGCCGACCGCGCGGCGGCCCGCGGCGTCGTCGCCCTCGTGGCGGCGCAGGGCAAGGGCTCCGCCGTACGTCGCGGCCCGGACCGCCTCCTGCACGCCCAGTCCCATCTGCAGCACCGCGGTCGCGACGCAGAAGGCCATCGAACTCGTGAAGGACGTCCCGGGATTGCAGTTGCTGGCCAGGGCGATCGGCACACCGGCGTCGAGCAGCCGCCGTGCGGGCGGGAAGGGCTGGCGCGTGGAGAGGTCGCAGGCGGGCAGGCAGGTCGCGACCGTGCCGGGGACGCCCTGCGCGGCGCCCGCCCACGTGCCGGCGAGCGCCTCGATGTCGCCGTCGGACAGGTGGTTGACGTGGTCCACGCTGGCGGCGCCGAACTCGACCGCGAGCGCGACGCCGTCGCCCGGACCCAGCTGGTTCCCGTGCACGCGCAGGCCCAGCCCGGCGGCGGCGCAGGCGGCCAGCACGCGGCGCGACTGGTCGGTGGTGAACGCTCCGCGCTCGCAGAAGACGTCCGCCCAGCGCACGTACGGGCGGACGGCGTCGAGCATGGGCCCGACGACGAGGTCCGTGTAGGCGTCGGCGTCCTCCCCCGCCGGGACGAGGTGCGCGCCGAGGAAGGTGACCTCGTCCGCGACGGCGGCCGCGATGCGGGCACTGCGCGCCTCGTGGGCGACGTCGAGCCCGTAGCCGGTCTTGGTCTCGAGGTAGGTGGTCCCGCCCGCGGCGGCCTCGGCGACGCGCGCGAGCAGGAGCCGAGTGAGCTCGTAGTCCCCGGCGGCGCGGGTGGCCCCGACGGTGACCGCGATCCCGCCCGCGGTGTACTGCTCCCCGGCCATGCGCGCCTCGAACTCGGCGGTGCGGTCGCCGGCGAAGACGAGGTGCGTGTGGCTGTCCACCCAGCCGGGCAGGCCGGCGCGGCCGCCGGCGTCGTGGGCCTCGTCCGCCGCCGGGGCGTCCGCGGACGCCCCGATCCAGCTGACGCGCTCCCCCTCGAGGACCACCGCGGCGTCGCGGAGCACCGTACCGTCGGCGTCCTGCGTGGTGAGCTCGCCGATGTTCGTGATGAGCAGGGACATCAGCGCTGCTCCCGGACCTGCGCCGCAGCCGCCGCGGCGTCCAGGCGCGCGATCGCGGCGACGAGCAGGGCTGCCGGGTCGCCGAGGGTGGCATGCAGCCCGTCCTGCGCCGTGAGGATGCCGCCGACGACGACCCCCGTCACGTCCTGCGCCGTCGCCGTGTACGCCAGCTGGTCGCGGGAGGAGCCGGCCGTGCGCGTGGTGCGGGGGTCCACCGCCATGAAGTCCGCGACCCGGCCCCGCCCGAAGCCGGCGGCGTGCCGTCCCTGCGATGCCGTCCCGTGCAGCGCCGCGATCCGGTGGAGGGTCCCGGAATCGAAGTGTCCCCGCCGTCCGGTGCGCAGGCGCTCCCCGTCCTCGAGTGCCCGCATCTCCCGCCACGGGTCGACGACGACGTGCTGGTCGGTGCCCAGCGCCAGGCGGACCCCGGCGTCGCGGAACTCCCCGGCCGGCCCGAGGCCGTCCGCGAGGTCCGCCTCGGTGGTGGGGCACAGGACGACGGTGGCTCCGGCGTCCGCGAGCACGGCGATGTCGCCGGCGGTGACGTGGGTCGCGTGCACGGCGGACAGCCGGTCACATACCAGGCCGTGCCGGTGAAGCAGCGCCGTGGGGGTGCAGCCGGTGGCCCGCAGGCAGTCCTCGTTTTCCGCCGGCTGCTCGGACAGGTGCACGTGCAGGGGCAGGTCGGGCGGGAGGAGCCGCCCGATCACCGCGAGGTCCTCCTCGGGCACCGCGCGGACGGAGTGGATGGCCGCACCGACGGTGACGTGGTGCGCGGGGTGGTCCGAGGAGACCACCTCCCGCAGCCGGGCCAGGCGCTCGAGCCAGCGCCCGGCGGTGCCGTCGGAGAACCGTCGCTGCCCCTCCTGCAGCGGCGCGCCGAACCCGCCGGCGAGGTAGCAGGTGTCCAGCAGGGTGAGCCGGATCCCTGCCCGGACGGCGGCCCGGGCGAGGGCGAGCTCCATGGCGTGGGGCTCGCCGGCGTCGTCCTGCCCGTACGGCGTACCGTCCGGTCGGTGGTGCACGTAGTGGAACTCCGCGACGCTCGTCCAGCCCGCCACGACCATCTCGGCGTAGACGGCCGTCGCGAGCTCCTCGTACAGCTCCGGCGTGAGGGCGTCCGCCGCGCGGTACATCGCCTTCCGCCACGTCCAGAACGTCCCCCCGCCGCCGTGGGTCCGCCCGCGCAGAGCGCGGTGGAAGGCGTGGGAGTGCGCGTTCGCCGCCGCGGGGAACACGACCCCGCGCAGGACGGCGTCGCCCTCGCGCGCCGGCACCCCCGGGAGCACACCGACCACCAGGCCGCCGGCGTCCACCTCCACCCGCGCGGCCTCCACGACGTCCCCGGCTCCGAGCCAGGCGGACTCGCACCAGACCGCGCGCACGGCCGGTCCGGTCTGCTGCGCGGGCACGTCGCCGGGGAGCGGGCCCGCATCGGCCCGGCCGGTCGTCGCGGACGCGGTGCTGCCGGCCGTCGGTCCTGCGCCGTGCTCCCCGGGTCCCCGCGTCACAGCAGGTCTTCGAGGACGTCCGCGAGCGCGACGGCACCGGCGTCGGCGTCCTCGCGCTCCACGAACTCCTCGGGCGAGTGGCTGACGCCCGTCGGGTTGCGCACGAACAGCATCGCGGTCGGCGCGACGGCGCCGAGGATGCCGGCGTCGTGTCCGGCGCCGGTGGGCAGTGTCGGCGCCCCGGGGAAGGAGCGGCCGAGCGCGAGGCCGAGCGTGCGCTGCAGTGCGCCGTCGAAGTGGACGGTGCCGCTGCGTGACTCCTCCGTCAGGGTGGCGCGGCACCCCTCGAAGGCGCAGATCTTCTGGGCCTGTCCGTGGATCTTCTCGATGAGCGATGCCGTGACGGCATCCTCCTCGTGGCGGACGTCGAGCCAGAGGTCCACGCGCGAGGCGATGACGTTCGTGCCGCCGGGCACGGGCTGCAGGCGCCCGACGGTAGCGCGGGCGCCGTCCTGCTCCGCGGCGATCCTCCGCACCGCGAGGACCACCTGGGCGGCAGCGATCATCGGGTCCTCGCGGTCCGCCATGAGCGTGGTGCCGGCGTGGTTGCCCTGCCCGGTGATGGACAGGCGCCAGCGCCCATGGCCGAGCATGGTGGACCCGATGGCGACGGCGGAGTCCAGGTCGATCAGCCCGCGGCCCTGCTCCACGTGCAGTTCCACGAAGTCGCCGATGCGCCGGATCGCCTCCTCGTCCCGGCCGAGGTGCGCCGGGTCGAGGCCTGCGGCGCGGGACGCCTCGGCGAAGGTGGTGCCGTCGGCATCGGTCAGGGACCGCACGTGGTCGGGGTCGAGGGTTCCGGTGAGCAGGCGGGAGCCGAGGCACGAGACGCCGAAGCGGGAGCCCTCCTCCTCGGGGAAGACGGTGACGGCGAGCGAGCGGTTGGGCTGCACGCCGCGCTCCCGCAGCAGGTCGACGGCCACGAGCGCGGAGGCGACGCCGAGCGGACCGTCGAACGCTCCGCCGCCGGGCACGGAGTCGAGGTGGCTGCCCGTGACGAGGGCGCCGTCACGGCTGTCCGTCGCGTCCCACCACGCCCAGAGGATGCCGTTCCGGTCGGTCTCCACCGACAGCCCGCGCCCAGCGGCCTCCGCGGAGAACCATTCGCGCAGCGACTGCTCGGGGCCGGTGAACACGCCGCGCGAGTACCCGCCGCGGGCGGGGTCGCGGCCCACGCCGCTGATGGAGTCGAGGACTGAGGAGACGGTCTGCATGGTGCTATCTTCCTTCGGATCGGGTGCTCAGGAGTCCATGGGGATGCGCACGCCCCGCTCGGCGGCCACCTCGCGGGCGCGTCCGTAGCCGGCGTCGACGTGCCGGATCACGCCCATGCCCGGATCGTTGGTCAGGAGGCGTTCGAGCTTCTGCGCGGCGAGGTCGGTCCCGTCGGCCACCGAGACCTGCCCGGCGTGGATGGACCGGCCGATCCCCACGCCGCCGCCGTGGTGGATGGACACCCAGGTGGCCCCGGAGGAGGTGTTGAGCAGGGCGTTCAGGAGCGGCCAGTCGGCGACGGCGTCCGAACCGTCCGCCATGGCCTCGGTCTCGCGGTAGGGCGAGGCGACGGAGCCGGAGTCGAGGTGGTCGCGGCCGATGACGATGGGCGCGGACACCCTGCCCTCGGCCACGAGCCGGTTGAAGAGCAGCCCGGCCTTCGCGCGGTCCCCGTACCCGAGCCAGCAGATCCGCGCGGGCAGGCCCTCGAACTCCACGTGCTCGGCGGCGGCATCGAGCCAGCGGTGCAGGTGCCCGTTGTCAGGGAACAGCTCCTTGAGGGCGGCGTCCGTCACGGCGATGTCCGCCGGGTCCCCCGAGAGCGCCACCCAGCGGAACGGGCCCAGCCCCTCGCAGAACAGCGGGCGGATGTAGGCGGGGACGAAGCCGGGGATGTCGAACGCGCGCCCGTACCCGCCCGTGCGGGCCTCGTCGCGGATGGAATTGCCGTAGTCGAAGACCTCCGCCCCGGCGTCGAGGAAGCCGACCATCGCCTCGACGTGGAGGGCCATGGAGGACTGCGCCTTCTTGGTGAAGCCCTCGGGGTCGGCCGCCGCCTCGCGCTCCCACTCGTCGGGGGCGATGCCCTCGGGCAGGTAGCTGAGCGGGTCGTGGGCCGAGGTCTGGTCGGTGACGATGTCGACGTCCAGCCCCCGGCGCAGCAGCTCCGGGAAGACGGTCGCGGCGTTGCCGACGACGCCCACGGACAGGGCGCGCCTGTCGCGCTTCGCCGCGAGGACCTGCGCGACGGCGTCGTCGAGCGTGTCCGCGACCGTGTCCAGGTAGCGCTTGGCGACCCGGCGGCGCAGGCGGGCCTCGCTGACGTCGACGATCAGGACGGCGCCGCCGTTGAGGGTGACGGCGAGCGGCTGGGCGCCGCCCATGCCGCCGCAGCCCCCGGTGAGGGTCAGGGTGCCGGCGAGGGTGCCGCCGAACCGCTTGCGGGCGATCGCCGCGAAGGTCTCGAAGGTGCCCTGGAGGATGCCCTGCGTGCCGATGTAGATCCAGGAGCCCGCCGTCATCTGCCCGTACATCATGAGGCCCTCGGCCTCGAGGCGGCGGAACTCGGGCCAGGTGGCCCAGTCGCCCACGAGGTTGGAGTTGGCGAGCAACACGCGCGGCGACCACGGGTTGGTGCGGAAGACGCCGACGGGTTTCCCCGACTGCACCAGGAGCGTCTCGTCGTCCTCGAGGGTCTCCAGCGTGCGCACGATGGCGTCGTACGCGTCCCAGCTGCGCGCCGCGCGGCCCGTGCCGCCATAGACCACCAGGTCCTCGGGCCGCTCGGCCACCTCGGGGTCGAGGTTGTTCATGAGCATGCGCAGTGGCGCCTCCGTCTGCCAGCTCTTCGCGGTCAACTTCGTGCCGCGGGCCGCCCGGACGGAGCGGGAGGGATCGTGTCTGGGGTTCGGAGTGTTCGTCATGCCGGTTCTCCCTGGGGGTCGAGGACGACGGCGCACGCGTCCGGGGCTGGTGGGGTGAGGAGGGACGCCGCCTCGTGCGCGACGAGCATCCCGAAGCGCCGGGCCTCCGCCGCGGTGATGCGGTAGCTGGGGACCACCACGCTGAGGGCCGCGACGGCGCGGCCGCCGGGTGAGACGGGTGCGGCGATCGCGGTGACGTCGGTCTCGACGCCGTCCCGCACGACGACGAAGCCGTCGGCCGGCGGTCCCCCCGTGAGGACTGCGCCGACGGCGGTCCCGCCCAGCGGGATGCTGCGGCCCACCCAGCTGGCATGCCGGACCGAGTGGGTGCCCTCGCGCATCGCGAGGTACACGCCCTCGCCGTCGTGCGAGGGCACGCTCAGGTACGCCGACTCGCCGGTCTGCTCGACGAGGCGGTCGAGGGCGGGTTCCGCGAGGGAGACGAGCGACTCGTGACCGAGCGCCTGCGCACCGAGCTGCACCACGCGCAGGCCCGGCCGGTACGCGCCGAGCGCGTCGCGCCGCACGAAGCCCGTGCCCTCGAGGGTGCGCAGGAGTCGGAGCGCCGTCGACGCCGAGAGCTCGGCCTCCCGCGCGGCGTCGGCGAGGGTGAGCGACCCGGCGTCGCACACGGCACCGAGGAGCACGAGGGCGCGCTCCACGGTGCGGGTCGAGGATTCCGCCATGCTCGCCTCCTTGCGTTTGGACCTACCGTAGTTTTCACTTATTGAAACGTCCTTTCCACCCAATGGCAATAGCGGTGAGCACCGCAGGAACCGAGGCAGACCGTGTCCCAGCCCCCCGTCACTGGTCCCGTCACTGGTCCCGTCACTGGTCCCGTCACTGGTCCCGTCACTGTCGGCACCGGCCCCCTGTCCCCCGCCGACGTCGTCGCCGTGGCCCGTCACGGCGCACGGGTCACCCTGGCGCCGGACGCGCTGGCCGCGATGGAGGCGTCCCGCGGGGTCATCGAAGCACTGGTCGACGACGGCACCCCGCACTACGGCGTCTCGACGGGTTTCGGGGCCCTCGCCACCCGGCACATCCCGCTCGACCAGCGCACGCAGCTCCAGCGCAGCCTGATCCGCAGCCACGCGGCGTCCTCCGGCGCCGAGGTGGACCGCGAGGTGGTGCGGGGCCTGATGCTCGGTCGGCTCTCGACCCTCGCCACGGGCCGCACCGGGGTCCGTCCCGTCGTCGCCACCACCTACGCGGCGATGCTCGACGCCGGCATCACCCCGGTGATCGGCGAGTACGGATCGCTGGGCTGCTCGGGTGATCTCGCACCGCTCTCGCACGTGGCCCTGGCGCTCATGGGCGAGGGAACGGTCCGCGACGGCGCTGGGGCGCTCGTGCCCGCCGATGTCGCCCTCGCCGCCGCCGGGATCACCCCCGTGGAGCTCCGCGAGAAGGAGGGTCTGGCGCTCATCAACGGGACGGACGGCATGCTCGGCATGCTGGTCCTCGCCTCGGCGGACCTGCACCGGTTGCTCGCGACGGCGGACCTGGCGGCCGCGATGAGCGTCGAGGGGCTGCTCGGCACCGACGCCGTGTTCGCCGAGGACCTCCACGCCCTGCGGCCGCACCCCGGGCAGGTGGCGTCGGCCGCGAACATCCGGGCGTTGCTCTCCGACTCGCCGCTCATCGCCGAGCAGCTGACCTCCGGGACCGGACGCCACCGGTTCACGCGGGTCCAGGACGCCTACTCGCTGCGCTGCGCACCCCAGGTCCACGGGGCCGCGCGCGCCACGCTCGCCCATGCCGACGCAGTGGCCTCCGTCGAACTGGGGTCCGCGATCGACAACCCGGTGGTCACGCCCGACGGCCGCATCGAGTCCAACGGCAACTTCCACGGTGCCCCCGTGGGTTACGTCCTGGACTTCCTCGCGATCGCCGTCGCAGACGTCGCCTCCATGAGCGAGCGCCGGACCGACCGCTTCCTCGACAAGGCCCGCAGCCATGGGCTCAACGCCTTCCTCGCGGACGACCCCGGCGTCGACTCCGGGCACATGATCGCGCAGTACACGCAGGCGGGCATCGTCTCCGAGCTCAAGCGGCTCGCGTACCCTGCGTCCGTGGACTCCATCCCCTCCTCCGCGATGCAGGAGGACCACGTGTCCATGGGCTGGGCCGCCGGGCTCAAGCTGCGCAGGGCCGTCGACGGTCTTACGCGCGTGCTCGCCATCGAGATCCTGACCGCGGCGAGGGCACTGGACATGCGCGACGGCGGTGCCCCCGGGTACCGCAGCGCCGCCCCGATCACCGCCGTCCGGCGCCGCCTGCGGCAGGACGTCGAGGGCCCGGGGACGGACCGCTACCTGGCGCCCGAGATCGAGGCCGCGCGACTGCTGGTCGACGACGGCTCCCTGCTCGCCGCGGTGCATGGGGAGCTCCCAGCGCCCCTCCAGTGAAGCTTGTTAGGGTTGCCTCATCCCCTGCAGAAGGAAGCACCCTCCATGTCCTCGCCCGCGTCCGCGCCCTCCCGCAAGCCGCCCCGTCCGCAGGCGGTCCTCACCGTGCTGGAGACGCACCGGCTGAGCCCCCACCTGGTCCGGGTGGTCGCCGGTGGACCGGGGTTCGCCGACCTGCAGGAATGCGACGCGACGGACAAGTACGCCAAGCTGCTGTTCGCGAAGCCCGGACTCGGGCTCGTGCCGCCGTACGACCTCGCGGCCCTGAAGGAGGAGCTCCCCGCGGACGACCGGCCGGTGAAGCGCACCTACACCATCCGCTGGCTCGATGCGGCGTCGCAACGGCTCGCGATCGACTTCGTGGTGCACGGCGACGCCGGTATCGCCGGCCCGTGGGCGGCGGCGGCGGTGCCGGGCGAGCCCCTGGTGCTGATGGGACCCTCCGGCAAGTGGTCCCCCGACCAGGACGCCGACTGGCACCTCTTCGTGGGCGACGACTCCGCGCTGCCCGCGATCGCCGCCGGCCTCGAGGCGCTGCACCCCGCCGCCGTCGGGCACGCCTACCTCGAGGTGGACAGCGCCGCGGAGATCATCGACCTGGCAGCACCCGCCGGCGTGGAGCTGCACTGGCTGCTCCGCGACGGGCAGCCGGCCGGCACCACGACGCTCCTCGCCGACGCCGTCGCCGCCGGCCCCTGGCCCGAGGGCCGGGTGGACGCGTTCGTGCACGGCGAGCGGGGCGCCATGAAGGCACTGCGCGACGTCCTGTTCACGGACAAGGGCCTCGCCCGTTCGCAGGTCTCGCTCTCGGGCTACTGGGCGTACGGGCGCGAGGAGGACACGTTCCAGGCGGAGAAGCGGGAGCCGATCGGCAAGATCCTCGACGACTGACACGCGCCCCGTACCGGGGCGCGTGCCAGGGGGTCGCTGCCCCGCCGATCCGCCGTCGGCCGGTCAGGCCACGGGCGCCGTGCTGCGACGCCGTCGCGGCAGTCGCTCCAGCAGCTCCATGCCCGGCTCGGCGACACGCGCGAGGACGGGCCCGAGGACGGCCATGAGCAGCACGTACGTGGTGGCCAGTGCGGCGAGATCCGGGATCACGGCGCCGGAGGTCACCGCGAGCCCGGCGATGACGATCGAGAACTCGCCACGCGCCACGAGCGCGGTGCCGGCACGTGCCCGGCCCTTCGGCCCGATCCCCTGCCGCCGGGCGGCCCACCAGCCGGTCGCGATCTTGGTGGCCGAGGTGACGACCGCCAGGAGCAGGGCGACAGCGAGCACGGGAGGGATGGATGCCGGATCGGTGTTCAGCCCGAAGACGACGAAGAAGATGGCCGCGAAGAGGTCCCGCAGGGGTTCGAGGACGCGCGCCGCGTTCTCCGCCGTAGCACCCGAGATGGCGATCCCGAGCAGGAACGCGCCCACGGCCGCCGAGACCTGCAGGGCCGAGGCGAGTCCTGCGACGAGGAGGGCCGCACCGATGAGGGTCAGGAGGAAGACCTCGCGGTCGGCGCTGTCGACCACCGCGGAGACGACGTTCCCCCACCGCAGGGCGACCACCAGCACGAGGGTCACCACGAGCAGGGAGATCCCCACGGTGCCGAGCCCGCCGGCGAAGCTCAGCCCCGCCAGGACCGCGGTGAGCACCGGCAGGTAGACGGCCATCGCGAGATCCTCGAACACGAGGATCGCGAGGACCGTGGGCGTCTCGCGGTTGCCGAGCCGCCCCAGGTCCTCCATGACCTTCGCGGCGATCCCCGACGAGGAGATGTAGGTGACCCCGCCCATGACGAGCGCGGCGACGGGACCCCAGCCGAGGATGACGGCGACGAGCGCGCCGGGTGTGAAATTGAGGACGAAGTCGACGATCCCCGCCGACCACGACTGGCGCAGACCGGTGACGAGTTCCTTCGCCGTGTACTCGAGACCGAGCATGAGCAGCAGCAGGACGATGCCGATCTCGCTGGCCACCTCGCTGAACTCGATGACGCCCTCGAGTTCGATGATGCCGCCCTGCCCGAAGAACAGTCCTCCGATGAGGTAGAGCGGGATCGGCGAGAGTCCGATCCGGCCGGCGAGCCGCCCGAGGATGCCGAGGAACAGGAGGATGGCGCCGAGTTCGATCAGGGTCAGAGCGGTCGTGTGCACAGGCCGCTCAGCCGTTGCGCAGGATGTCCGCCGCGGCGTCGAGGCCTTCGGACGTGCCCACCACCACCAGCAGGTCACCGGCAACGAGCGTGAAGTCGGGCGTGGGCGAGGCCTGCACCTGGCCCGAGCGCAGGACGGCGACCAGCGACGCGCCGGAGCGCGAGCGCATCCGGGTGGCCGCGAGGGGATGGCCGTCGAAGGGCGAGCCGGGCTCGATCAGGAACTGTCGCGTGGACACCCCGGGGAGGTCGCGGTGCTCCTCCGTCAGCTGGGCGACGAGCTGCCGCGAGCCCAGCAGGTTGCCGATGGTCGCCGCCTCGTCGGGGGTGAGCGGGATGGAGGCCACGCAGGCGTCCGGGTCCGTCGCCTTGGAGATGATGAGGTCCAGATCGCCGTCCCGCTGGGCGACGATCCCTACCCTGCGACCGGAGCCGGTGACGATCTCGCGCCGCACTCCGATGCCGGGAAGGCGTGTTTCGATGACGTTCATGCGCCCATCCTAGACCTGCTCCGGCGGCGGATCGCGGGGCAGGGCGCTGGTGGGGCTTCCGTTCGCTGAGGGCGTCGAAGCGGGCTTCCCGACGTTGCGGGTGGGGCTCCTCGACGGCTGCGCTGCTCCACGACCGGGTGCCGGGCGGACGGCGGTATCCCCCCGGGATCGCCGGTCGCGGGCCGGCCGGTCGGATGGGCAGGTCTCAGCCCGGCCGGAGCGCCGTCGCGGCGGCGGTGATGCTCTCGAGGTCGGCGCCGAGATCGGCGGGGTCGGCCCCGGTCAGGAGGACCGTCGCCAGTTCGGCGATGCCCGACGACGACTGGAAGCCGTATCCCCCCTGTCCGGCGAGCCAGAAGAAGCCGGGGTGGCCGGGGTCGAATCCGACCACCGGCAGCCCGGAGGCCCGCTGGGTCCGCAGGCCCGTCCAGGATCGGTGGACGGTCGTGATGCCCAGGGTGGTGACGGTGGCCAGGTGGTCGATGAGCCGCTCGACGTCGCCCGGGTGCGGCTGGGCGTCGCCCGGTTCGTCGGGCTCGGCCTCGCTCGGCGAGATGAGCACGCCCCGGGCGTCGGGCCGGTAGTAGAACGACTCGTCCGCGGCGGCCACCATGGGCGTGCCGACCGGGGGCGCGTTCTCGGCGGCGACGATCGCCGCCGTCCGCCGCAGCGGGACCAGACCCTGGGGGGCGACCCCGCACAGGTCCGCGACGCTGTCGGCCCAGGCGCCGGCCCCGTCCACCACCACCTCGGCGCTGATGCTGCGGTACCCGGCGCGGACGCTCCAGCCGGCGCCGTCGTAGCGTGCGGCCGTCACGGGCGCGCCCGTGAGGATGATGACGCCGTCGTCGCTCGCGCTCCTGCGGTGGTACTCGAGGAGGAGGTCGGTGTCGGTGCCCACGCAGGCCGTGTCGATGGCGGCCGCCTCGAACGAGCCGGGCCGCAGCTGCGGGCACAGCTCGAGGGCCTCGGCGTGGGACACGGGACGCATCGCCGGACTGGTGTTGCCCGCGACGTCGGCCTCCGACCCGATGAGCAGGAAGGACCGCGGCACGGTGAGCGGCAGCCCGGTGGAGGATTCCACGCCGGAGAGCAGGTCGAGGGTGCGCCGGGTCAGGTCCAGGACCGGCTCGGGCCCGTAGCTCGGGATGAGCTGGCGGGCCGAGCGCGACGAGGTGTGGTACCCGAGCGTGGGCTCCGCCTCGACCAGGACCACGCTCGAGAACGGGGCCAGCGCGGACGCCAGCGAGAGGCCGGCGATCCCGCCGCCGATGATCAGGACGTCGCACTCGAGGGAGCTCATCCCGTCATCCTAGGGTGGGCCTCCCCCATGCAGGGGGCGTCCGGTGTGCTCTCCCCGTCGATCGGGCGGATCCCGGGCCCGGGGAATACCGTCCGGGCATCGGCAGTTCCGGCTAGTCGTGAAAGCAATCGTCTACTCCTCCACCGGTCCCTCCTCCGTTCTCTCTCTCGTCGACCGCGACGTCGCGACGCCCGGTCCGGGCGAAGTGCGAGTCCGCATCGTCACCTCCGGCGTGAATCCCACGGATTGGAAGGCCCGCGCTGACGGCGATCTCCCGTTCCCCGAGGTAGTCCCCAACCAGGACGGTGCCGGGGTCGTCGACGCGGTCGGCGAGGGCGTCACCGAGCCGCAGGTGGGCGACCGGGTATGGATCTACCTGGCTGCTCACGGCCGCCCGACGGGGACCGCCCAGGAGTTCACCGTGATTCCCGCCGGACGGGCTGTCCGCCTGCCGGACGGCGTCGATCTCGATGTGGCAGCCAGCCTGGGTGTACCGGCGATGACGGCGCACCGCGCCCTGACCGTCCACGAGCAGGGGCCGTCGCGACTCGCTCCCGGCGCCCTCGAGGGACGCACCGTTCTCGTCCAGGGCGGCGCCGGAGCCGTCGGCCACGCGGCGATCCAACTCGCCGCCTGGGCAGGCGCAACCGTCATCGCAACGGTCAGCAGCGACGCGAAGGCCGAGCTCGGTCTCGCCGCGGGGGCCCACCACGTTCTCCGCTACCCCGACGATTCCCTCGCCCGGCACATCCGCGAGGTCGCTCCAGGCGGCGTCGACCATGTCGTGGAGGTGTCCCCCGGGCAGAACGCGGCGCTCGACGTCGAGGTGATCGCCAACCATGGCTCCATCGCCTACTACGCGAACAACAATGGTGACGACTTCACCGCCCCCGTGGTCGCGAGTTTCGCGAAGAACGTCCGCTGGCAGGGCCTGCTGCTCTACACGGTGGGTGGGGATGCGCTCGTCGCTGCGGCGGAGGACATCACGGCGGCGCTGGGCAGCGGGGCATTGCCTGTCGGGGAGGCTGCCGGACTCCCCCTCTCCTGGTTCCCGCTCGAGGAGACCGGCGCCGCTCACGACGCCGTCGAGAACGGTGCGACCGGCAAGGTCGTCATCCGCGTCTCCGACGAGGTCTCCTGAGCGATCGACCCCGCCCGGTCAGGAAAGGCGATTGCATGACGCCCGACAACTGCCCCTGCGGCACCGTCCTGCCGTATGAGGAATGCTGCGGGCCGCTCCACCGGGGAGGGGCAGCGTCGACGGCGCTGGCACTGATGCGCTCACGGTTCTCAGCGTTCGCTCTCGGGCTGGAGAGGTACCTGCTCGACTCGTGGGACCCATCGACACGTCCGGATACCGTCGATCTCGACGGGGACGTCGAGTGGCGGCGCCTGCAGATCGTCGACACGGCCCTCGGCGGCGACTCCGACGACGCCGGCGTGGTGGAGTACCGAGCGTCGTTCCGGAGAGCCGGGCGCTCGGGGCTGCTGCAGGAGCGCAGCCGATTCGTCCGGGTGGAAGGGCGCTGGATGTATGTCGACGGGGACGTGCGCCCCTAGGACCTGCAGGAAACCGCGAGGCGGTACCGGATCACGCGCCGCCCACGTGCGCACCGGGCGAACCGGCGTCGGACGCCTGCCCGCCGTCCGCTCCCGGACCGCCCGCGTCCACCTCGGTACGGGCGGCGACGAACGCCTGCACGCAGGCCTCGACGTCGTCGTCCGTGTGGGCGGCGGAGAGCTGGACGCGGATCCGCGCTGCGCCCTTCGGGACCACGGGGTAGCTGAATGCGGTGACGAAGACACCGTGGGCGAGCATCGCGTCGGCGGTGCGCGCGGCGAGCACGGCGTCGCCGAACATGACCGGGATGATCGCGTGCTCGCCCTCGAGGAGCTCGAAGCCCTCCTCCGTCATGCGCCGGCGGAACTGTGCGGCGTTACGGATGAGGGTCCCGCGGAGCTCACCACTGCTCTCGACCAGGTCCAGCGCGGTCATCGTCGCCGCGACGATCGAGGGGGCGAGGGAGTTCGAGAACAGGTAGGGCCGTGCCCGCTGGCGCAGCAGGGCCACGATCTCGGCCCGGGCGGCCACGTACCCGCCGGACGCCCCGCCGAGGGCCTTGCCGAAGGTTCCCGTGAAGATGTCCACGCGGTCGGCGACACCGGCGTGCTCGGGCGTCCCGGCGCCGGTGGCGCCCATGAAGCCGACGGCGTGGGAGTCGTCGACCATGACCATGGCGTCGTACCGCTCGGCGAGATCACAGATGGCCTCGAGCGGCGCGAGGTAGCCGTCCATGGAGAAGACACCGTCGGTGACGATCAGGCGGCGCCGCGCACCGGAGGCCTCCTGCAGCTTCGCCTCGAGGTCGGCCATGTCGCGGTTGGCGTAGCGGAAGCGCTGGGCCTTGGAGAGGCGGATGCCGTCGATGATCGACGCGTGGTTCAGGGCGTCCGAGATCACGGCGTCCTCCGCGCCGAGGAGCGATTCGAAGACGCCCCCGTTCGCGTCGAAGCAGGAGGAGAACAGGATGGTGTCCTCCGTGCCGAGGAACCGCGAGACACGCCGCTCGAGCTCGAGGTGCAGGTCCTGGGTACCGCAGATGAAGCGTACCGACGCCATGCCGAACCCCCGCTCGTCGAGCGCGGTCTTGGCGGCGGCGATGATGTCCGGGTGGTCGGCGAGGCCCAGGTAGTTGTTGGCGCAGAAGTTGAGCACCCGTGCATCCTCGGCGCCGAGGGCTCCGGCGGTGATGGAGCTGGACTGCGGCGAGGAGATGCGCCGCTCGTGCTTGAAGAGGCCTGCGCTGCGGATGGCATCGAGCTCACCGGCGAGCTGGTCGCGGACTGCTGAGTACATGGGGTTCCTGCTTCCTAGAGGGTGGTCCAGTCGAGGACCACTTTGCCGCTGGCGCCGTCACGCGCCGTTGTGAAGCCCTGCTGCCACTGGCTCGCCGGCAGGCAGTCGGTGACCACGGACGCGACCGCCTCGCGCAGGCTCCTGTTGGACTGCAGCATGGCGCTCATGGCGTACCAGGTCTCGAACATCTCACGACCGTAGATGCCCTTGAGCGTCAGCATGTGCGTGACCACCTTGCCCCAGTCGATGGAGATGGGGCCGGAGGGCAGGCCGAGCAGGGCGATCCTCCCGCCGTGGTTCATGTTGTCGATCATCTCGGGCAGGGCGGTGGCGTGGCCGGACATCTCCATGCCGATGTCGAAGCCCTCCTTCATCCCGAGCTCGTGCTGGGCGTCGGCGATGCGCATGCGGCTGACGTCGACGGCGATGTCGGCGCCGACGCCGCGGGCGAGCTCGAGGCGGGGCGCGGAGACGTCGGTGATGGCGATCTTGCGGGCACCGGCGTGGCGGGCGACCGCGACGGCCATGAGTCCGATGGGACCCGCGCCCGTGATCAGCACGTCCTCACCGACGAGCGGGAAGCTCAGGGCGGTGTGCACGGCGTTGCCGAACGGGTCGAAGACGGCGCCCAGTTCGGGCGTGATGGTGGCGTCGTGCACCCAGACGTTGGTCTCGGGGACGACGACGAACTCGGCGAACGCCCCGTCGCGCTGCACTCCCACGCTCGAGGTGTGGATGCACATCTGGCGGCGGCCGGCGCGGCAGTTGCGGCAGATACCGCAGACGATGTGGCCCTCGCCGGAGACGCGGTCGCCGACACGCACGTCGCGGACCCCGTCCCCGAGGGCGACGACCTCGCCGTAGAACTCGTGGCCGGGGATGAGGGGCGCCTTGATCATGCCCTGCGCCCAGGAGTCCCAGCTCTCGATGTGGAGGTCCGTGCCGCAGATGCCGGTGGTCATGACCCGGATCTTGACCTCGCCCCACCCTGCGTCGGGTTCGGGCCGGTCCACGAGTTCGAAACCGGGACGAGCCCCGGATTTGTACAGCGCCTTCACTGGACAGTTCCTTCCATGCCGCCGACACCGGCGGGATGGGCCGGGCCTGGGCGGTACGAGTGCCGGGCGGGATATTGCCCGGGGCAACACTACCAGCGGCCCCGCGGGCGGACCTCCCCCTCAGTCGGTCAGGACCTCGATCAGGATCTCAACCCCGAGGGCGAGGAACTCCGGGGAATCGTCCGACGCCGCCACCAGGGCGCTGCCCATGCTCAGCGCCCAGCCGCGCGCCCGGTCCCACGTCGCGGCGTCGGTGGCGCGGAGGGCCTTGAGTCCGGCCCGGAACACGGACCGGCCTGCGGCGTCGAACTGCAGCCAGGCCGCGGCGAGATCGGTCGCAGGATCCCCGGAGCACAGGTCCCCGAAGTCGACGACGCCGGCCAGCGCGCCGTCCGGCCCGAGGACCACGTTGGCCGGGTGCAGGTCCCCGTGCAGCCAGAGCGGCGCCCCCGACCAGACCGGTGCCGCGAGGGCCGTCTCCCAGACCTCCGTCAGCAGCGGGGCAGGGACACCGGGTATCGCCGGGAGCGACGCGAGCCGCGTCCGGACGACGTCGTCGCGCGCTGCCAGCGGACCGCCGCGGCCCACGGGACTGACCGGGGCGTCGGGCGGAGCGGGGCGCTGGAAGTCCACGAGGAACCGCGCCAGCGGGGCGGCCGCGGAGCAACGCCCGGCCCGCGGGACGGTGATGCCGCCGACCCCGTCGATCCATCGGCAGACGGACCAGTGCCATGGGTAGTCCGGGCCGGGTGTGCCGGCGCGCACGGGCGCCGACGTGGGAACTCCGAGGGACGCGGTGAGCCCCGGGAGCCAGTGCTGCTCCGCCGCCATCAGTTCGTCGGCCACCGCCCGCCGGGGCAGGCGCACCACGAGCTCCTCCCCCAGCCGGAAGAGGGTGTTGTCCCATCCACTGCCGGCGGGGTGCAGCGGGAGATGCGCCAGGTCCGGTGCCTGGGCGATGAGCAGGGCCCGGACCAGCGACGGCGTGATGTCGATCTCGGCCTGCGGCGTCACCGCCATGGGACCTCCTGGAACTGCGGACGCCGACGCCGCGGGAACGGGGGGTGGATGTCCCCACCGGCTCCCCCGGCGCCGACGACACACCGGAATGTCGGCCGGCTACCCCTCGACGCCCAGGCGCTGCAGGATCAGCTCGCGCACGCGGCCGGCGTCGGCCTGTCCACGCGTGGCCTTCATGACGCCGCCCACGATGGCGCCGACGGCCTGGACCTTGCCGCCGCGGATCTTGTCGGCGACGTCGGGCTGCGCCGCGAGGGCACCGTCGATCGCCTCGAGCAGGGGTCCGTCGTCGGACACGACCGCGAGGCCGCGCTTCTCCACGACCTCGGCCGGTGTGCCCTCCCCGGCGAGGACGCCGTCGAGCACGTCGCGGGAGAGCTTGTCGTTGATCTTGCCGGACTCGATGAGCGCGTTGAGCTCCACGATCAGCTCGGGCGTGACACCGAGTTCGGCGGGCTCGACGTCGGCCAGCTTGGCGCGGCGCGAGATCTCGCCCATCCACCACTTGCGGGCGACGGCGGCGCTCACGCCCGCGGCGACGGTGTCCTCGATCGAGGACATGACACCGGCGTTGACGACGTCGCGGAACTCGGCGTCGGAGTAGCCCCAGTCGGCCTGCAGGCGCTTGCGGCGCTCGGCGGGCGGTTCGGGCAGCTCGGCGCGGAGCTTCTCGATCCACGCCTCGTTGGTGACGACCGGCACGAGGTCCGGCTCCGGGAAGTAGCGGTAGTCGTCGGCGTCGGACTTGGGCCGCCCCGACGTCGTCGAGCGCGTGTCCTCGTGCCAGTGGCGCGTCTCCTGCAGGATCGGCGTCCCGGAGTCGAGGACGGCGGCGTGGCGCTGGATCTCGTACCGGACCGCGTGCTCGACGGCGCGCAGCGAGTTCACGTTCTTGGTCTCGGTCCGGGTACCGAACTTCTCCTGGCCCTTGGGCTTGAGGGAGACGTTGGCGTCGCAGCGCACATTGCCGCGCTCCATGCGGGCGTCGGACACGCCGAGGTTCTTCACGATCTCGCGGATCGCCGCGACGTACGCCTTCGCGAGCTCGGGGGCACGCGATCCGGCGCCGACGATCGGCTTGGTGACGATCTCGATGAGGGGCACGCCTGCGCGGTTGTAGTCCACGAGGGAGAACTCGGCGCCCTGGATGCGGCCCGTGGACCCACCCATGTGGGTGAGCTTGCCGGCGTCCTCCTCCATGTGGGCGCGCTCGATCTCGACGGTGAAGACCGTACCGTCGGCGAGCTCGATGTCGATGGAGCCGTCGTACGCGATCGGGTCCTCGAACTGGGACGTCTGGAAGTTCTTCGGGGTGTCCGGGTAGAAGTAGTTCTTCCGGGCGAAGTAGCACTTCTCGGCGATCCTGCAGTTCAGCGCGAGGCCGATCTTGATCGCGGACTCCACGGCCACACCGTTGACCACGGGCAGCACACCGGGCAGCCCGAGGTCCACCGGCGTGACGTTCGTGTTCGGCACGTCGCCGAACGCGTTGGGCGCGGAGGAGAACATCTTGGTCCTCGTGTTGAGCTCCACGTGGACCTCGAACCCGAGCACGGGATCGTACTTCTCCATGGCCTCGTCGAAGGTCAGGATCTCATCGGTTACAGCAGTCATTACTTCCCACCTGCGATCTGTGTGATCTCCGGGGCCTTGGCCAGCAGAGGGCCGCCCCACGTCTCTTCGAGCAGTGATTCGAGGACGGCACCGACACGGTAGAGGCGTGCGTCCTGGCGGGCGGGTGCGAGGAGCTGGACGCCGACCGGCAGCCCGTCCTCGTCCGCGAGGCCACCCGGCAGCGACAGGCCGGGGACGCCGGCCAGGTTCGCCGGGATGGTGGCGACGTCGTTCAGGTACATCGCCAGCGGGTCATCGAGCTTCTCCCCGAGCTTGAACGCCGTGGTCGGCGCGGTGGGAGAGATGAGCACGTCAGCCTGCTCGAACGCCGCGGCGAAGTCGCGCTGGATGAGCGTGCGGACCTTCTGCGCGGAGCCGTAGTAGGCGTCGTAGTAGCCGGCGCTCAGCGCGTAGGTGCCGAGGATGATGCGGCGCTTGACCTCGTCGCCGAACCCGGCGGCGCGGGTGGCACCCATGACGCGCTCGATCGTCGGGGCGCCGTCGGGCACCACGCGCAGGCCGAACCGGACGCCGTCGTACTTGGCGAGGTTGCTGGAGGCCTCCGACGGCATGATCAGGTAGTACGCACCGAGGGCGTACCGGAAGTTGGGGCAGGAGACCTCCACGATCTCCGCGCCCGCCGAGCGCAGGAGCTCGAGGGACTCGGAGAAGCGGGTCAGGACGCCGGCCTGGTAGCCCTCGCCCTGCAGTTCCTTGATGACGCCGATGCGCATGCCCTCGACCTGGCCCAGGCGCGCGGCCTCGACGAGCGCGCCTACGGGATCGGTGAGCGACGTCGAGTCGTGCAGGTCGTGGCCGCCGATGACCTCGTGCAGGAGCGCGCTGTCCAGCACGGTCCGGGAGACGGGGCCGATCTGGTCCAGCGAGGACGCCATCGCGATCGCGCCGTAGCGCGAGACACCGCCGTAGGTGGGCTTGACGCCGACGGTCCCGGTGACGGCGCCCGGCTGGCGGATGGAGCCGCCCGTGTCGGTGCCGAGGGCCAGGGGCGCCTCGAAGGCGGCGACGGCGGCGGCGGAACCGCCACCGGAGCCGCCGGGGATCCGGTCCAGGTCCCACGGGTTGCGGGTGGGACCGAACGCCGAGTGCTCGGTCGAGGAGCCCATGGCGAACTCGTCGAGGTTGGTCTTGCCGAGGATCGGCATCCGCGCGGCCCGGAGCCTGCGGACCACGGTGGCGTCGTACGGGCTCTGCCAGCCCTCGAGGATCTTCGAGCCGGCCGTGGTGGGCTGGCCCTTCGTGACGATGAGGTCCTTGACGGCGATGGGCACGCCGGCCAGCGGGTGGAGGGTGTCGCCGTCGGCCCGGGCCTTGTCGACCCCGGCGGCGACGAGCAGCGCCTCACGGGTATTGACGTGCAGGAACGCGTTGATGGCGCCGTCGACGGCGTCGATGCGGTCGAGGTGGGCCTGCGTGGCCTCGACGGCGGAGACCTCCCTCGAGGCGAGCTTCCGCGCCAGGGCGTCGGCGGAGAGATGGATCAGGTCTGTCATGGGTTACTCCCCGTCCAGGATTGCAGGGACCTTGAAGCGGCCGTCGGCGTTGTCGGGTGCGCCGAGGAGCGCCTCCTCGTTGCTGAGCGTCTCCCCCACCACGTCCTCGCGGAACACGTTGCTCAGCGGGATGGGGTGGCTGGTCGCGGGGACGTCGTCGCCCGCCACCTCGCTCACGCTCTTGATGGAGTCGACGATCACGGCGAGCTCCCCGGCCATGCGGTCGAGCTCCTCGTCGGTCATGTCGATGTGGGCGAGCCGCGCGAGGTGCGCGACGTCGTCCCGGTTGATCTCAGCCATGGATCTCCCCTGGAAGTCGGAGGTGGGTAACTGGCCTCCAGTCTAGTGGCGGCCAGGGGCGCGCCCGGCATCGGGCGGGCCCGACGACGGCGGTCGCGTCCGCCGGATCCGCCGGTCAGAGCTCCAGGCGGAAGACCCAGAGCAGGATGTCCTCGTTCGGGACCTCCCAGTCGCGCTCGGGGACGCGCACGAAACCCATCGACTCGTAGAGGCGGTGCGCGCGGACCATGTCCGAGCCGCTGGTCAGGCTCACCGCCTCGATGCCGGGGAGCGTGCGGGCGTGCTCGACGATGCGCTCCACCATGGCCCGGCCCACCCCGCCGCGCTGCACGGCCGGGTCCACCGCCAGCATCCGGAACTCGAGCTCTCCCTCGACGGCGATGTCCGTGTACCGCTGGCCGGCGAAGGTCAGCGCGACCGACCCGACCACGGCGCCGTTCCGCTCGGCCACCCAGACCTCGGCGTGCTCGACGCGGTGCTCGATGTCCGACAGCACCGCCATGTAGGGGTGCCCCTCGTCGGTGAAGTACCCGGCCTCCAGATAGGCCGCGCGCGTGATGCGGCGGACGTCGTCGTAGTCCCCCGGCTGGATGGGCCGGATGGTGGTGCGGGCGTCGGAGAGGGCATTCGTGGTCACCGGCCCATCTTGTCACGCAGCGGCCGGGCACGGTCACGGGATGGTCACGGGCCGGTGGGGTCCCGCCGGCCGCCGCGGAAGAGGCTGCGGCGCAGGGCGTAGAGCTGCGCTCCACCGAGCACGAACGCGATCAGGATGCACAGGGCCGGTGGGAGTGACGTCGTATAGAGGAGGACGAAGCCGAGCGAGGCGGCGAAGACGGCGACCGCGACGCCCACGAGCAGGCGCGCCGGCCGGGGAAGCAGCCGGCCGCGCCCCGTGGTGCCCGTGTCCCGATCCCTGTCCGCCGTCACGGTGCCTCCTCCACCTCCGCCCGCCGGCGCCGGAGAGTCGGCGTCCGCTCCCACGATTCTCGCGCGGGGAGGGTGCCTCCGCCATCCCCCTGCGATCTGCGGTCCCACGTCCGCTCCCTCGGCCGCTCCCTCGGCCGCGTACGGCATCGGCGCAGGGCGGCAGGCCTTCCCCGGAGGCGGCAGGTCACGAGCACGGTGCGCGGCCTCTGGTGCCGTGCCGCCCGGGATGCAACACTGCAAGCGGCCCTGCCGAGCCCGCCCTGGTCCTCCTCCGCGCACCCATGCCGCGGGAGGGACCCGGCACCGACCCGGCCGTGACGCCGGCCGGACCGCGACGAAGGGGATCATGTGCCACTCACCCGCCGGACCGGACGTGAGCGGCACCGATGATCGGTGACAGGAGGATGCGCACAACGTCGTCCCGGGTGACGCCGCGGCCCCTGCCGCCCTTCGCGACCCGCACGGTGGCCGTGCCCGCGGTGGTGCTCTGCCTGCTGCTCACGCTCGTGTCGGGGAGCTACGGTTACCACCGAGACGAGCTGTACTTCCGGATGCTCCCTCCCGCCTGGGGGTACCTCGACCAGCCGCCCCTGACCCCGTGGCTGGTGCGGTCCTTCGGTCTCGTCGCGGACGAGGTATGGGCCGTCCGGATCCCCGCCACCCTCTCGACCGTCCTGGCACTCGTGGTGGTGGTCCTGATCACCAGGGAGTTCGGCGGCGCAGCGTACGCGCAGGGCCTGTGCGCGTGGGGATTCGGCTTCGGTGTGGTCCCCCTGCTCTTCGGCCACGTCATGCTGACCGCGTCGGTGGACCTCGTGTTCTGGCCCGCCGTCGTCCTGTGCGTGGTCCGGGCGCTGCTGAGGGACGCGCCGGGATGGTGGCTGGCCGCCGGGACCATCGCCGGCCTCGCCACCTACAACAAGCTGCTGATCGCGGGGCTGCTGGTCTCCCTGCTGGCCGGGCTGGTCGTCACCGGCCCCCGCCGGGTGCTGTCCACGCCCTGGCCCTGGCTCGGCGGTGCCCTCACCCTGATCGTGGCGGCGCCCAACCTGGTGTACCAGGCCGCGCACGGCTGGCCGCAGCTGGCCATGGGGGCCGCCCTGAACGAGAACAACGCGGCGGACACCCGGGTGGACATGTGGTGGTTCCTGTTCCTGACCGTCGGCCCGCCGCTGGCCCTCGTCTGGTGCCTCGGCTGGTGGCACCTGCTGCGCCGCACCGACTGGAGACCTGCGCGCTGCATCGCCGCAGCCTTCGTGGTGCTCCTGGTCCTCGCCTTCGCGGCCGGAGGGCAGATCTACTACCCGGCGGGACTCGTCATCGTGCTCTTCGCCGTCGGATGCGTACCCGCCGCCGCCATCATGCACTCCCCGGGGCGACGCCGGGCGGCGCGGACCACGGTGGCGGTCAATGCCGTCGCCTGCGCCGTCATCACGCTGCCCGTCATCCCGGTAGGCGTCCTGGGGCAGACCCCGATCCCCGGCATCAACCAGCTGGCCCGCGACCAGGTGGGGTGGCCTGCCTACGCCGACCAGGTCGCCGACGTCGTACGGAACCTCCCGGACCCCTCCGACGCCACGCTGATCGCCACCAACTACGGCGAGGCCGGCGCCCTGCACCGGTACGGGCCGGACCTCGGCCTGCCGGCGGTGCACAGCGGGCACAACGAGCTGTACCACCTCTCCGCCCCGCCGGAGGACGCACGGACCGTGGTCGTGGTGGGCGAGCAGGCCGAGCTGGCGAGGAGCCTGTTCGCGTCCTGCGAGGAGGTGACGCGCCTGGACAACGGTCTCGACGTCGACAACGAGGAACAGGGGCAACCGGTCCTCGTGTGCGAGCGCACCCGGCCGTGGTCGGAGCTCTGGCCGCGGTTCCGGCACCTCGACTGACGGCGCCGGACCGAGGGCACCACGACCGGCGGCAGCTCCGCTCACGGCATGCGTGCCGACGGTCCTCGCGCCAGAGGCCCCGGCGGTCGCTCAGGACGTCCCGACGACCCGCCGGTAACCCGTCCCGTCCGGGTACCGCTCCAGGTACCCGGCATCCACGAGTGCCCGGCGCAGGGTCGGGATGTCGCGGGTGACGGTGGCGAGCAGGCGGTTGACCTCGGGCTCGCCGAGCTCCTCGTCGGCGGGCAGCAGCCGCTCCGCGAGGTGCGCCAGCAGGTCGGTGCGATCCTGCCCGGCCCGCGGCAATCCGTCGATCCGCCCCTCCCGGAAGAACCGGTCCACGCCCTTCGGCGTGCCGGACCCGGCCGCGGCGAGGACGTCCTTGAACAGCTGACCGTCGACGGCACGGTCCGCCGTGAGCAGCCCGGCGTCGACCAGGCGCTGCAGCTCCTTCGAAGACGCGTCCAGCGGCTGCCCGAGCACGGCCCGCGCGTACAGCTCGCGGGAGCGCTCGCCGGCCAGCGTGGACAGGATCTTCTGCCAGGACGGCGTCGTCATGACTGCCTCTCGATCGACACGTCCGGCGCGCTCCCGGCGAGGGAGCCGGTAAGGGAGCCGACGAGGTCGGCGGGACCTGCCACCGTGATGGCTGCGAGACGCTCGACCTCCGTGGGGCCGCCGTCGAGCACCGAGCGCAGCCGCGGCCTGCTGACGACGACGCCAGCCTCCTCGGCGATCAGGGCCCCGGCCGCGACGTCGTGCTCGTGCAGCCCGCGCTCCACGAAGGCGTCGAAGGAGCCGTCCGCGACCATGCAGAGATCGAGCGCCGCGGAACCGAGGGATCGCAGGTCACCGAATCCGTCGAGCAGGGCGCCGAGTTCACCGACCTGCGCCGACCGCGTGGCGGCTTCGTAGGAGAAACCGGTCGCCAGCAGCCGCCCCCGCCCGGCATCAGGCCCAGCCAGCCGCCGTACCCTGCCCTGCTCGCTCAGCCAGGCGCCCCCACCGCGGCTGGCCCAGTAGACGCGCCCGAGTGCGGGGGCGTGCACGACGCCCGCGAGCCAGGTGCCGTCCTCGTCGGCCGCCGCCACCGAGGTCGCGTAGTAGACGATGTCCCGCATGAAGTTGGTGGTGCCGTCGAGGGGGTCGACGGACCAGCGGATGCGGGCGCCGTCGTGCCTGCCGGTCGGCACCGTGGTGCCGAACTCCTCCCCCGTGATGATGTCGTGCGGCCTCGAGTCGGTGATGACGCTGCGCACGGCCCGCTCGGCGGCGACGTCGTACGCCGTCACCCAGTCGCTGTCCGAGCTCTTGCTCGTGGCATCGAGGGCGGCCGGATCGCGCCGGGCCAGGACGTCGGCGCCGGCAGCCGCTGCATGGCGCGCCACATGCAGGAGCACGGCGGGCGACGCCGCGTGCGTCATACGGTGGCCCCGCCGTCCGGCACGACGTCCGGCAGGACCTCCGGTCCCGCGCCGGCTCCTGCCTCCGGCTCCCGGGTGAGCTCCTCGTCCTCGCCGACCTCGTCGTCGCCCTCCGCTGCGGGGGCCGGGCCGTTGGCGAGCAGCGCGGTGAAGCCCTCCTCGTCCAGCACGGGGATGCCGAGCGCCTCGGCCTTCTCGAGCTTGGTGCCCGCGTTCTCACCCGCCACCACATAGCTGGTGTTCTTCGACACCGACCCTGCCGCCTTGCCACCCCGGGTGATGATCGCCTCCTTCGCCTCGTCCCGGTTGTAGTGCTCCAGGGATCCGGTGACGACGACGGTCAGGCCCTTGAGCGTGCGCGGCGTGCTGGCGTCCACCTCGTCCTCCATCCGCACGCCCGCGGCGGCCCACCGGTCCACGATCTCGCGGTGCCAGTCCTCCGCGAACCACTCCGTGAGGGCCACGGCGATGGTGGGGCCCACGCCGTCCACGTCGGCGAGCTCCTTCTCGCTCGCGGCGCGGATGCGGTCCATGGACCCGAAGGCCGTGGCCAGGGCGCGCGACGCGGTGGGTCCCACGTGACGGATGGACAGCGCCACGAGCACGCGCCACAGCGGCTGCTTCTTGGCCTTCTCCAGCTCGGTGAACAGCTTGCGGGTGGTGGCGCTCGGCTCGGACGGCTTCTTCGCCGTGCCCTTGGAGTAGAAGTAGGGCACGAGTTCCCGGCCGGTCACCACGCCCTTGACCTTCTTGTCCCGCTCGATCCGGACATCCGCCAGCTTCTCGGGGGTCAGGTCGAAGATCTCCGCCTCGGTGGTGATCGGCGGCACGGAGGGTTCGGCGGGCTGCGTGAGGGCGATCGCCGCCTCGTACCCGAGGGCCTCGATGTCGAAAGCGCCCCGACCGGCGAGGTGGAACACGCGCTCACGGAGCTGCGAGGGGCAGGAGCGGGCGTTGGGGCAGCGGATGTCGACGTCGCCCTCCTTCGCCGGCTGCAGCGGCGTCCCGCAGGACGGGCACTCGGTGGGCATCACGAACGCGCGCACCTTCTCCGGATCGCGCAGTGCCATGACCGGGCCCACGATCTCGGGGATGACGTCGCCGGCCTTCCGCAGCACCACGATGTCGCCGATCATCACGCCCTTGGCCCTGACGACCTCCTGGTTGTGGAGCGTGGCCAGGCCGACCGTCGAACCGGCGACCTTGACCGGCTCCATCTGGCCGAACGGTGTGACGCGACCGGTCCTGCCGACGCTGACGATGATGTCCAGCAGCCTCGTGTTCACCTCCTCGGGCGGGTACTTGTAGGCCACGGACCACCGCGGCACGCGGGAGGTGTGGCCGAGGGCGCGCTGCAGCGCGAAGCTGTCCACCTTCACCACGATGCCGTCGATCTCGTGCAGGAGGTCGTGGCGGTGCTCGCCGTAGTGCGCGATGAAGTCGAACACCTCGTCCTGCGTCGCGAGGACCTTGTAGTAGGGGGAGGTCGGCAGCCCCCAGGCCGTGAGGAGGTCGTAGGTCCCGGACTGCGTCTCCGCAGCCAGCCCGGTGCGCGCCCCGATCCCGTGCACGTACATGTCCAGCGGGCGCTCCGCCGTCATGGCCGGGTCCTTCTGCCGCAGCGATCCGGCGGCGGCGTTGCGCGGGTTGGCGAACGGCGCCTTGCCCGCGGCGACCATCCGCTCGTTGAGCTGCGCGAACTCCTTCGTGGGGAAGAAGACCTCTCCGCGGATCTCCACCTCCTCGGGGTGGTCGCTGCCCGCGAGACGCTTCGGGATGGAGGCGATCGTGAGGACGTTGTGCGTGATGTCCTCGCCTGTCACGCCGTCACCCCGGGTGGCGGCCCGGACCAGCTCGCCGTCGCGGTAGAGCAGGTTCACGGCCAGGCCGTCGATCTTGAGTTCGGTCAGCCACCTCACGGTCGCACCGGGGTTGCGCTGCTCCACGCCGGCGGAGGCCCGGTCCAGCCAGGCCCGCAGCTCGTCGAGGGAGAAGACGTCCTCGAGGCTGTACATGCGGGCGAGGTGGTCCACGGGGGCGAAGGCGGAGGAGACCTCCCCGCCCACCTCCTGCGTCGGCGAGTCGTTGGCGACGATCTCGGGGTGGAGCGCCTCCAGCTCCTCGAGCCGCCGGAAGAGGGTGTCGAACTCGGCGTCCGAGATGGTGGGGGCGGCGTCCTGGTAGTAGGCGGCGCGGTGCCTGCGGATCTCCTCGGCGAGCTGCGCGTACTCCGCCCGGACCTCGTCGGTCGGCAGTCGACGGTCTTCCGATCCGGCGGTCCGGGCTGCGTCTTCGGTTCCTGTGGTCACTTTCCATATCTTGCCCTACGGCCCTGACACGGGCCACCGTCGTGGCAGGGACGCTAGGAGCCCTCGATGAACCCGCCGATGAAGATGCCGAAGCCGAGGAGGCAGGTGAAGCAGCTGACGAGGAACATGACCAGCAGGAACCGCACACCGAGGAGCCGGCCGCGCACCGTCTGCCTGCCCCGCCCGGGCCGGCTCAGTGCCGCACCGGTGACCCAGGGGTTGTCGCCGCCGGCCACCGCCCGCGAGTGGACCGCCAGGTCCACGGTCTTGACGGCCCACAGGATCCCGACGGACAGCATGCCGGCCCCGGCCGTGGCATCGCCCCCGGTGCTCGCCGTGACCATCACGAGGACGATCCCGGCGAGTGCGGCCAGCCAGTAGCTCCGCTGGGACGACGCGTTGTCCCCGAAGCGGATGAGGTGGTAGTCCTGCCGCCGGCGGTCCTCGGGATGCCCTGCCACGGCCAGCCGGGCCAGCGCCCGCTGGACCGAGAGCAGTCCCCCGGCCAGGACGACGGCGGCCAGCACGAGGATCCCGTCGCCGGCGCCGGGGCCGAGGTCCGGGTGGAGGGCGGCGAGGACCGTGCCTCCGAGGACCAGGACGGCGGCTGCCACGAGCGCCGCGGCGCTGTTCCTGCCGCGCACCGGGTCCGTCAGCTGCTCCCGCAGGTAGCCCCCGGGAAGGACGGCCTCCAGCCGCCTGTAGCTCCGGACGACCAGCGCGGCGTGGATCCCTCCGGCCAGCAGGGCGACCCCGAGCAGCACGGGTACCGGCAGCAGGACGACCGCCAGCAGGGCGAAACCCAGCACGTGGTACCAGAGGTGGAACAGGTGCGTGCGCACCCAGCGCAGCGGACTGGAGGCGAGGTCCGCCTCGGCGGGGGCGTCGAACGGGCTCTGCCGCAGGATCCCCCCGACGAGCTCCTCGCGCGACCCCACGACCGTCTCCCCGCCCCTGATCCGCCCGCTGAGCAGGAGGAGGTCGCGGTCCTGCGGGAAGTGCGCGAGTCCGGCGGCCAGGAGCGCCCGGGCCTCGCGGTCGTCGTCGAGGAGGGACGCCGTCTGTGCTGCCTGGGCGAACGCGTCGGCGTCCGCGTTCAGCGAGAGCGCGTGCCGCGCGGCCTGGTGGGCGACGACGAGGTCCTGGTGGTCACGCCGTCGGGCGAGCAGCGCCTGGCTGAGCCAGTAGTGGGCCTCGTACTCCTCCGCGTGGTGCTCGACGATGTACCAGCCGAGGTCCACCGCCTCGTCGGCCCGCCGCCGGCCGATGAGCGCGAGCAGGAGCGTCAGCTGCGTCGCGGCAGCCCCCGGCTCGAGGCTCACCGCCCGGCGTGCGGCGTGTTCGGCGTCGAGGAACCGCTGCTCCATCGCGAACGCCCTCCCGAGGAGCACCCAGTAGAGGGGCTCGTCCCCGTGGAAGGCCGCCTGGGGCTCCAGCAGGTCGATCGCGTCGCGGCCGCGCTGCTGGGCGGCGAGGATCGTGAAGCGGTTGGACAGGACGTCGAGGTCGACGACCTCGCTCACCGGCGCTTCTTGCCGCTCAGCAGCGCCGCGAGGTCGTCGTAGCGGCCGTTCGCGTTGGAGAACCTCACCACGTTGCGGGCCGATTCGAGCCAGGCCACGGTGCTCGGCTTGATCTCGCGCAGCGCGGCACCGAGGTGGTCCATGGTGATCGGGCTGATGGACCCCTGGGCGATGGACTGCATCATGGCCTTCTCCGCGGCGGTGACGGCCAGGTGTTCCAGGTCGGCGCCGGAGAAGCCGTCCGTCACCGAGGCGAGGTGCTCGACGTCGATGCCCGCGATGGGCCGGTCCCGCAGATGGTGGCGCAGGATCGAGGCGCGCGCGTTCGGATCCGGGGGGCTCACGAGGATGGTGCGGTCCAGGCGGCCGGGCCGCAGCAGCGCCTCGTCGAGGTCCCACGGGTTGTTGGTCGCCGCCAGGACGTACAGGCCGTCGTTGTCCCCGCTCATCGAATCGAGCTGCATCAGCAGTTCGTTGACCATCTGCCGGAGCCAGGCGGCACCCCCACCGGAGAGGGCGCCGCGCCGCATCCCGATGGAGTCGATCTCGTCGATGAAGAGCACCGTGGGGGCCTGACCGCGGGCCTCGTCGAAGACCGCCTTCAGGTTCCTCTGGGTCTCGCCGATGTGGGGGCCGATCACGTCGGTCATGGACACCGACATGAAGGTGGCGCCCAGCTCGCCCGCGACGGCGCGGGCGAGGAAGGTCTTGCCGCAGCCCGGCGGCCCGTACAGCAGCAACCCGCCGCGCAGTGACTTGCCGAAGGCCTTCGCCACCTCCGCGTTGCGCATCGGGGCGAGGAAGGACTCCTCGAGCCGGCGCTTCACGTCGTCGAGGCCGCCGACGTCGGCCAGGGTGACCGTCTCGCGGGCTACCTCCACCGGCGCTGCCGCGTCGTCGTCGGCCAGGGGGCCGACCGGGACACGCTCTACGAACGGTGGCGGCACCGTGCTGCCCACCTCGTGCTCGGCCTGCTCCCAGTCGAAGGTGCCGGGCTCAGGAGGGGCTGCCGGGACGGCCGGCGCTGCGGGTACAGGCGGGGCTGCGGATCCGGCCGGAGCGACGGGTGCGGCCGGCGCACCGGGAGTGGCGGACGCCGGGGGCGTGCTCAGCGCGGTGGCCGCCGCCGCGAGCAGTCCCAGTGCCTGCCCGTTCCCCGGGTCCGACCGCAGCGCGACGCTCGCCTCCGTGATGGCACCGGCGGGATCCCCTCCGCTGAGGAGCGTCTGCGCGAGGTGGAGCCTCAGCACGGCGTCGTCCGGGTTCGCCTCCAGCGCCCTGCGGAGGCTTGCCACGATCGCATCATTCGGTGCTTCGGCCATGAGTGGGTCTGCCTTCCTTCTGAGGTTCGATGTCCGGGGCCGACGTCTCCGGGGCGAGCGGCTCCACGGCGGACGCCACGGATGGATCGGCGACATCGGCCGGGACACTTGTCACGACGAGGCCCGGACCGGTGGCTGCGTCATCGTCGCCGTCCGCGGGGTCGGCTGCAGCGTGCGCCGGGGGCGCAGTGAGCTGCTCGCCGACGGCCGGGGACGGCTCGGCTTCGAGCTCGGGGTCCATCATGCCGACGCTTTCCGGCTCCGCGAGGGGCACGGCGGGCAGGGTCGCGCTGCCCGCCCCTCGGTCAGAGCCTGTGGTACGTGCCTGCTGCAGGCCGGCATCAGCGGCAGCACGTGCCGGCGCGCCGGCGCCGGAACCGGCCGGGGTGGCCCTGATCGAGCCTGCGAGTACGGCGCCTCCGACCAGCGGCAGCGACGATTCCGAGCCCGTTGCCGGTCCGCAGGTCAGCGTGAAGGAGGAGAAGGCGTCTTCGATCAGGTGTTCGGCCCAGGTGACGGCCCGCTCCCCTGAGTAGGTGGCGGACCCGGTGGAGCCGGTGACGGTGAGGGTCACGTGTCCCCGCAGGATCACCTGCAGGCGTCCTGCGGTCGAGGCGAGGGCGAACGAAGGCATGACGGCGGATTCCGCCTCGGCTCCGCCGATCACGAGAGGCAGGAGCGGGGCGGTTCCGACGTCGTCGTCCATGGCATCCCAGACCGCCGCGATGATGGCCGGGTCGGTTCCGGCGGGCAGCGCCGCGAGGATGCTTCCGCGCACGAGCACTGTCCAGTCGCCCGGGACATAGGAGTAGGCCGGAACCTGGCCGGCGGTCATTCCTGATCCCCCGGGATCCGCTGTCCCGAGAAGCCGTCGAGGTCCGCCAGGGAGACCGCATGGGCGCCCGCGGGCCTCGGGCCGTCCTCCGGAGACGAACCCGGCTGCGGAGTGCCGGACTGCGGAGTGCCGGACTGCGGAGTGCCGGGCTGCGCGGGGTGGGTGCCCGTCTCGACGGCGTGTCCGACGTCGGCCGCGAAGGTGCCGCCGCGTGGTGCCGTGGTCAGCGTCTCCGCGTCGTCGCCCACCCCGGTCGCGTCGACGACGATCAGGGTGACGTTGTCGCGGGCACCTGAGCGGAGCGTTGCGTCGACGAGTTCCTCGCAGGCCTGCTGCGGATCGCGCACGGTGCTCAGCACGGAGTAGATGCCGTCGTCGGTGACTTCCCCGCTGAGACCGTCGGAGCAGATGAGGATGCGGTCGCCCTCCTCGACGGGCATGAGCCAGAAGTCGGCCTCCGCGTCGTCGCCCGTCCCCAAGGCACGCGTGACCACGTGCCGACGCGGGTGCGTCCGGGCCTCCTCGGAGGTGATGGTCCCGAGGTCCACGAGCTCCTGGACCTCGGAGTGGTCCACCGAGATCTGCCCGAACTGGCCCTGGCTCAGGCGGTACGTCCGTGAGTCCCCCACGTTGAAGAAGAGCCAGTAGGGCATCCCGGCCTCCTGCACGAGCACCACGCCCGTGAGGGTCGTCCCGGCCTGGCCGCCCGTCTGTCGCCGGATCTCGCGGTCGGCGTCCTCGATGAGTGCCTCGAGGTCCGCGGCCGAGAACTCCGGCAGGTGGCGTCCGATGATCGGACTGTCGCCCAGCGTGCGGACGCAGATGCCGCTGGCGATCTCGCCCGCCTCGTGCCCGCCCATGCCGTCGGCCACCGCGAAGACGGGTTCGGAGGCGATCAGGGAGTCCTCGTTGAGTTCCCTGCGCAGTCCGCGGTCGGTCGCGAAGCCGTAGCTCAGGCACACGTCGCGGGGTGCGGCGGCCCCGGGGCGGTGATCGGTCACGGGCGCACCACCAGGACGCTGCGACTGGAGGCCGGCAGTGCTCGGCCATCGATGCGGACGTGCGGATGGGTCCCGGACACCGGGCGCCCTTGGTCGCAGGATGCGATGAGCTCGTCGATCATCTCCCCATTCTGCCCTGCTGGGTTTCCCCATCCGTGTCAGGCACCACCCGCGGGTCGGTGCATGCCCGGCGTGGGAACGGGGCCAGGAACGCCGGGGGCGGCTGACCTCGGTGACCGCGGCGGCCGGCCCCGACCAGCCTGTGCTGCGACGCGATGCGGTCGAAACCGAAGAGCCGCTTGTTCCCCTGTGGTCATGCTGCAGGCCGCCCATACAGGCGGTCTCCGGCAGTTCCACGCGGCGCCAGGGATACGGCCAGGGCCGGGCGCCGTCAGTCCAGGATGATCCCGGTGCCCGTGCCCCGCGCCAGCGTGACCGGCCGGACCTCGCCGAAGCCGCGCACCTGGCGGGGCTCGTGGGGCGTGAGGACGAACTTCTCGTTGTGCGTCAGCGTGGCAGCGGTCGCGGAGTCCACGAGCACCTCCCCCGGGTCGGCGAGCGCCGTGAGGCGTGCGGCGAGGTTCACGGTGGGACCGTAGATGTCGCCGAGCCTCGACAGGACACGTCCCCAGACGAGGGAGCAGCGCGCCGAGGGCAGGAACTCGTCCTCGGAGAACGCCTTGGCCAGTGCCAGGGAGATCTCGGCCCCGGCCTCGGGGGATTCGGCGATGTAGAGGACCTCGTCGCCGATCGTCTTCACGAGGCGCCCTCCGCCCACGGAGATGATCTCGGCGCTCTTGTTCTCGAAGCGCTGCACGAGTTGGGCGAGCGTGCGCTCGTTCATCTGGCGCGAGAGACTCGTGTAGGAGACGAGGTCCGCGAACCCCACGGCGCGGGCGAGCGGCAGCGGTGCGTCCTGCTCGTCGCCGTCGCGCCCCGCCTCGCTGGAGCGCAGGCCCGATTCGGCGCGCAGCGCGAGCCGCTGGACGGCGGCGTTCATCTGCCGGCGCCACGCGTAGACGAGGGTGCGTTCGAGGGGGTCGATCAGGTCCGGCAGCTCGGAGACGAGCGTCTTGCGGGCATCGGCATCCGTCAGCCCGCGCTGCGCCACCATCTCCTCGACGATGGCCTCGATCTGCCACACCACCATGCGGTCCGTCATCTGGCCCACGGCGCGGGTGATCGAGATGGCGGCGTCCTCGGTGAGCTGCTCCTGGCGCACGAGGTCGATGATCGTGGTCAGCGCCCCGAGGTCCTTCTCCGTGAAGGCGACGTCGTCGTCCCCGATGTTCGGGAAGCCCATGGCACGCCACAGCTTGCGTGCGGAGAGCAGCGACACCCCGGCGCCCGCGGCGATGTCGCGGCGCTTGAGCGTGCGTTCCGCGCCGAGGAGTTCACGTTCGAGGCGCCGGATGGCCTCGCGGTCCAGCTCTCCCGGACTCGCCGCCGGCGGCACCGGGGAGCCGTCGGTCGCCATGTCGGACTGGAGCTGCCACACGGCCTTCGGGGCCGTCGAGGCGGCGGCGTCGGGGGCGGCCGCTGAGGGGTCGGCGGCTGGATCAGGCGTGGTGTCGGGCACGGGGTCCGCGGGGCCGAAGGCCGGGGCCGCGTCCGAAGGGTCGGCAGCACCGTCCTCGTCGCGGGCAGCGCCGTCCTCGTCGCGGGCAGCGCCGTCCTCGTCGCGGGCAGCGCCCGAGGGGACGTCGTCGTACCCCGCGCCTGCGAGGGTATCGGCCGACTGCCCGGACTCGTGGCGGTCCTCGACTGTCACGCTTGCTCGCCCCTCCATTCCTGCCGTGCCCACGTCTGGTGCCCGGGCGTGCCGCCGCGGGCGTACTGCGGGTCGATTTCCATGTCTACACCATCGAACATGCGGGTCAGGGGCAGTTCGCTGATCGCCTGCACCACGAACTCCTTGAAGGTTGCGATCTGCGGCACGTCGCTGTAGGCGTGGACGCGGTCGAAGCCGAGGTCGGCGACGAGCGTGCCGCTGCGCACCATCCGCTGCAGCAGCCCCTGCTCCGTCTGCAGCTGGGAGATGGCGGACAGGTTGATCTGGTGCTCGGTGCGCCGCGTGACGCCGCGCCGGTGGATGAGCCGCATGCTGGTGAGGACGTAGCGGTGGCCGGACCAGCGGATCAGGGGCCGCACCACCACGCGCAGCAGCAGGAGCACGACGACGACGAGAGCGCCCGCCGCGAGGACGGGCTGCCACTCGGCGAGGCCCGGCAGGGGCCGGTGCACGAGGTATCCGAGGCCGAAGCCGCCGAGGGCGAGGATGACGAACCCGGCGAGGACCGGCCCGACCAGCGGCAGCGGATTGGGGCGGGTGCGCACGAGGATCCGTTCACCCGGCAGCAGCTTGATCCGCACGGCCTACGCCTGCGGACGCAGGTGCACGACCTCGCCCGCCGACACGGTGTGCCGTTCGCCGTCGTCATCGCGCAGGATCAGCGCCCCGTGCGCGTCGAGGGCCAGCGCGCGCCCGCTCAGCAGGGCGCCTCCGGGCAGTTCGGCCCGGACGTCCTGGCCGAGGGTCGTCATGCGGGCGGTGATGCGGGCGTGCAGGGACGGCCCGTCGTCCCACGCCGCCGCGGCGTCGCCGTCGACGTCGCAGAAGGAGCGGTAGGAGTCGGCGAGCGTGCGCAGGAACGACTTCAGGAGGATGTTGCGGTCCGTGGTGCCGGCGTACTCTAGGAGCAGGCTGGTGGCGGTGGGGACGGGGAGCTCGTCGTCGGTGAGGCTGACGTTGAGTCCCACCCCGACGACGACGGCAGGCGGCTCCGCGCCGGCGCCGGGCACGAACTGCGCCAGTACGCCGGCCAGCTTGCGGCCGTCCACCGTGACGTCGTTGGGCCACTTGAGCTGCGGTGCGATCTCGGTGCGGTCCTCGATGCTCTCGGCGAGCGCCAGGGCGGCGAGCAGCGAGAACCAGGAGTAGGCGGTGGTGGGCACGGGCCGGCCCTGCCGGTTGAAGGGGCGCAGGAGCACGCTCACGAAGAGCGACGACCGTTCCGGCGCCACCCAGCGACGGTCCAGCCGTCCGCGGCCGGCCGTCTGCACCTCGGCCCCGAGGACGCTGAGGTCCGGCCAGCCCGCGGCCTCCCGCTGCGCGTGCTCCACCAGGTCCGTGTTGGTGGATCCCGTCTGCGCCACGATGTCGAGGCGCGCGTACGGGCCCGCCGGCATGCACAGGGCCGTCCTCAGCGCGCCGAGGTCCAGGCCGGGGCGCTCGAGGTTGGAGTAACGGGAGGACATGGCATCGATCTTATCCGGACCGGCACCCGTGCCCCCGGCGCCGGGGGTCAGAGGAAGATGTCCGGGACCAGCTGATCCTCGGGGGCCCCGAGGCTGTACCCCGTGAGGTCGGTGACGCCTTCCTCGCGCAGGACCTGCTCGTCCGTGTAGAAGTTGCCGGTGCAGCTCCGGGCCGGGCGGACGAGGACGGCGTGCGCGGCGTCGGCCACGATCTCGGGGCTCCGCGCCGCCCGCACCATCCGGCTGCCACCCGGCATGTTGCGGATGGCCGCCGTGTCGATGAGCGTCGCGGGCCAGAGCGAGTTCACGGCCACGCCGTCGTCCTTCAGCTCCTCGGCGAGTCCGAGGGTTGTCAGGCTCATGCCGTACTTGGCCATCGTGTAGGCCAGATGCATGCCGGCCCACCGTGGCGCGAGGTTCAGGGGCGGGGAGAGCGTGAGGATGTGCGGATTGGCGGAGCCCTTCAGCGCGTCGAGGGCGAACTTGCTGAGCATGAAGGTGCCGCGGACGTTGATGTCGGCCATGAGGTCGTAGCGCTTCATGTCCACGTCCGGTGTCTTCGACAGGTCGATCGCGGAGGCGTTGTTGACCACGATGTCGATCCCGCCGAAGGTGCCCACGGTGGCATCCACGGCGGCGCGGACGTCGTCGTCGTTCCGGACGTCGCCGACGATCGGCAGGGCGCGGCCGCCGGCGGCCTCGATCTGCTCGGCCGCGGTGTGGACGGTGCCCTCGAGCTTCGGGTGCGGTTCGCCGGTCTTGGCCATGAGGGCCACGTTCGCGCCGTCGCGGGCGGCCCGCAGCGCGATCGCCAGGCCGATGCCGCGGCTCCCGCCGGACATGAGGATGGTGCGGCCGGCGAGCGTGGCGCCGGCTCCCGGCGTCCGGGGCTGAGCTTCGTTGCGTGCAGTCATGGCTCCACCCTAGACAGCGGCGGCGCCGGGACCGTGCCGCGACGCACCGATGTTACCCGTCGGTAACATCTCTCCGCCGGCTAAGCGATGGGGAGGGAAACTGTAGACGTCCTACAACGGCGAGCTCCTCAAACCTCACTAGACTTGATGAATTGCGCCGCACGTTGTCGGAAACCTCCAGCCGTCGGCGCCTGCCCCTGCCACGCGCCGACCGGAGTACCCATGCACCAGGACCTGCAGCCCGACCTCACCACGACGGCCGGGAAGCTCGCCGACTTCCGGCGGCGCAAGGCGCTCTCCGAGCAGCCCTCCGGCCCCGAGGCGATCGAGAGGCAGCACGCGCGCGGCAAGAACACGGCCCGCGAGCGCATCGACCTGCTCGTGGACGAGGGCTCCTTCGTGGAGTTCGACGCCCTCGCCGTCCACCGTTCCACCGCGTTCGGCATGGAGCGGAAGAGGCCGCTGGGCGACGGCGTCGTCTCCGGTTACGCGACCGTGGACGGCCGGCTGGTCGCGATCTACAGCCAGGACTTCACCGTCTACGGCGGCTCGCTGAGCCAGGTCAACGGAGAGAAGATCGTGAAGGTGCAGGAGTTCGCCCTGCGCAACGGCTGCCCCGTGATCGGCATCAACGACGGCGGCGGTGCCCGCATCCAGGAGGGCGTGGCCTCGCTCGCGATGTTCGCCGACATCTTCCGGAACAACGTCCACGCCTCGGGCGTGGTCCCGCAGATCTCCCTCATCATGGGCCCGTGCGCCGGCGGCGCGGCGTACTCCCCCGCGCTGACCGACTTCGTGGTCATGGTGGACAAGACCTCGCACATGTTCATCACGGGCCCCGACGTCATCAAGACGGTGACGGGCGAGGACGTGGACATGGAGACCCTCGGTGGCGCGCGGCAGCACAACACGACCACCGGCACCTCCGCGTACCTCGCCTCCGACGAGGCCGACGCCATCGGGTTCGTGCGCGAGCTCCTCGACTTCCTCCCCTCGAACAACCTGGCGGAGGCCCCGCTGACGGCGTTCGTGGAGGAGCCGGAGGTCACCGAGGAGGACCTCGCCCTCGACGAGCTGATCCCGGACGCCGCGAACCAGCCGTACGACATGCACGCCGTCATCAGCGCGATCGTGGACGACAACCACTTCCTCGAGATGCAGTCGCTGTACGCGCCGAACGTGGTGACCGGGTACGCCCGCGTGGAGGGCCACACCATCGGCATCGTGGCCAATCAGCCCCTGCAGTTCGCCGGGACGCTCGACATCAACGCCTCCGAGAAGGCCGCGCGCTTCGTGCGTCACTGCGACGCCTTCAACATCCCCATCCTGACGCTCGTGGACGTGCCCGGGTTCCTCCCCGGCAAGGACCAGGAGTTCCAGGGCATCATCCGGCGTGGCGCGAAGCTGCTCTACGCCTACGCCGAGGCCACGGTTCCCAAGCTGACGGTCATCACCCGCAAGGCCTACGGCGGCGCGTACATCGTCATGGGGTCCAAGAAGCTGGGCGCCGACCTGAATCTCGCCTGGCCCACGGCGCAGATCGGGGTCATGGGTGCGCAGGGTGCCGTCAACATCCTCTACCGCGGGCAGCTCAAGGCGGTGGCCGAGGCCGGCGGCGACGTCGAGGCCGCCCGCGCCGACGTGGTGCAGCAGTACGAGGAGGAGCTGCTGAACCCGTACCAGGCCGCGCAGCTCGGGTACGTGGACGCCGTGATCGCCCCGTCGGAGACGCGCCTGCAGATCGTGCGTGGGCTCCGGGCCCTGCGCGACAAGCGGGCCTCGAACCCCGTCAAGAAGCACGGGAACATCCCGCTGTGACGGGCCGGAAGAAAGTGGCCGGCTCGCCCGGGGTGTCCGATGGCGCGGCCGCGCCGGGCGACGGCCGGCTCGGCGTCCCTGCCGACGACCCTGCCGTCCTCTCGGTCGTGTCCGGCAACCCGACCGAGGAGGAGCTCGCGGCACTGACCGCCGTCGTCGTGGCCCTGGAGGGCGCCGTGGAGACGGACGACGCGCCGAACCACGGGCGCTCGTGGGTCAGGCGGGCGCTGCTGAGGCTCGGCCCCACGCCGGGTCCTGGATCCTGGCGGCGCAGCGTCCGCTGATGCCTGCGGGCAGCCGCTAGCGCGGATCGGCGACCGCTCCCAGGAACAGTGGGAGTCCCGTGTCCTCGTGGATGATCTGGTAGCCGAAGGGGCGGTCGAAGGTGACGCTCAGCTCGGGCGGCGCCGGAGCACTCGCCATCATCGTCAGCTGCGTCACTGCTGCGGCGATCGTCCCCTTCTCCGCCACGGTGATGTTGGCGGCCTGGGCTGCCCCGGCGACGAAGGACCCCGGCTGTATCTTCCGGAAGTCCGGGTCCGGCCCGAAGGACTCCTCGAGTCCGATGGCGGTCAGCGGTCCCAGGAGGTCCTGCTCGAACGCGTGGTCCCATGTCGGCAGCGCCAGGTCCACCCACACGTCCTCCGCCGCGTCGAACAGCAGCGCCATGTCGAGCAACTCCTGTCCGTTCCACTCCGGCGGTGATCCTTCCGCCGGCAGGATGAGCCGCATCGAGAAACCCTCGCCGTACGGCAGGTCGATCCCGGTCCATCCGGCGGCCTGTACGTGGCGCACCGTCCTGGTGCCGTGCATCATCGGGACGTCCACGCTGCTGCCGTCCGCCAGGACGAAATCCCGGTCGACGGTGCCGGAGGGGTCGAAGGGCTCGTCCCATGCCGCCGCGAAGTACACGGTGTTGAGAAGTGACAGCGTGGTGCCCGCGCCCACCTCGATGGGTGCCTTCGTGATCCTGCCTCCGGTCTCGGCCGACACCCAGTCGTCGATCCGTGCCGGAGTCGACGGGTCCGCGAAGTCCACCGGATGGACGCCTGCGCCGTAGTGGCGGGCGAGCGTCTCGAGGTAACCCTCGCCGGTCGTTCCGCCCTCGGGGACGAACACCGCATTGGCGAGGTGCAGCACGGGCTTCCCGGGCGGATCCTCCTCGTCGACGCTTCCCGGATCACCGTCGAAGTACTGCACGCGGGCGAGGAGGGCGTTCATCGCCTCGTGGTGTTCGGCCGGGAGTCCGAGCACGGCGTCCATCTCCGCCGCCGTCGTCGTCCCCGCTCCGGCCCGCAACATGGACACGGCGTAGAGCGCACCGAGAGGGCTCGTGACCTGGTTCGACGCCGGATCGGTCGTCATCGCTGCGCCGAGGCGGAAGGTGGACCGCAGCAGGGCGTCCGTCGCTTCCGGGCGGACGCCCTGCTGGAGGACCCGGTCGACGGGCGCCATCTGCTGCCCGGGCGTCGACGCGGTGCACGCGGTCAGCAGCACCAGGGCCGCCGTCGTGGTCGCCGTCCTGCTGATCCGCCCTGGCTGCCGCTGCTGCTCGCGACGATGCTTCATCAGTTCCCCCTTGCTTGTTCCTCCACCGTAGGTGCGCTGCCTGTCGAGGGCCATGGGGACCAGGGGCACGATCGGGTCACGGCACGATCGTCCCCCTGTCCTCCGGCGTCAGCGGGGCGGTACGTGCGGGATGGTGCGGCTGCGGCCCCGGAATTCGGCGATGAGGGTGCTGCCCGCCGTGACCCGGATGTCGTAGATCCCGCTGCGCCCGGTGCGGTTCACCACCCTGCCGGCAGCCGTGAGGGTCTGGCCCTGGAAGGCGGGAGCCACGAAGTTGATGTCGGCACCGGAAGCCACCGTGATGGTGGCGGAGGCGCCGTCGGGCTCGCCGTCCGGGTCGTTGCAGGCCATGGCGAAGCACGTGTCGGCGAAGGCGAAGATGATGCCGCCATGGGCGATACCGAAGCCGTTCACCATCTCCTCCCGGATGGTCATGGAGATCTGCGCGTCGCCGAAAAGGGCACGCTCGACGTCGATGCCGAGCCACTGGGAGGCGCGGTCCTTCTCGAGGATCGGGTGGGTGTGCGGCATCGATGATTTCCTATCGGTCGGGTGGTCCGTGGTGACATTCATAAGGCCCTTCGTTCCCATGGGCGTACAGCTCGGTCCGCATCTCCCCGGTCGTCCGGACGGCTCTCCTGCCTGCACCCTACGTCGCGAGTCCTCCGGCCAGGCGACCCACGCCCGGGCCGTTCAGGTGCGGGATCCCGGCCGGGCGGCCGGCTGGTCGGGCTCCTCCAGGAGCAGTGTTCCATCCGGACATCCTCCGGACCAGCGCGTCTCGGCACGGAGCTCACGGGCGGGCGGCACCGGACCACGCACGCTGCCCTCGACCGGACTCGGGGAACGATACGCGGGAGCACCCGGTGGCCTCCGGCAACCTTCTGACGATAGGCTCGGGCTGTGACCCACGACACTCCAGCCCCCGCCCCGTCCCCCGACGAACAGCCCACCCGGCCGTCGACGGCGATCGACGCCGTCGCCACGTCCTACTACGAGACACTCCTCGAACTCATGCCCGACTTCGCCACCGAGCTGGGCATCCCGGGCCATGAGACGGAGTACCGGGACTACTCCCCGGCAGGCATAGAAGCCCTGGCGGAAGCAACCCGGGAGACCCTGCTCCGGCTGGACGGCCTGCAGCCCGCCGACGACGTCGACGTCGTCACGCTCGACGCCATGCGGGAGCGGCTCGGGCTCGACCTCGAGATCCACGAGACCGGCCTCTCCTACGCCGAGCTGAACAACATCGCCTGCCCGGCCCAGAGCATCCGCGCGATCTTCGACCTCATGCCTACCGCCACGGCCGAGGACTGGGGCAATATCGCGGGCCGCATGGCCAACATGCCCGGCGCGATCGACGGGTACATCTCGTCCCTGCGCGCCGGTCGCGAGCGCGGCCTCGTCGCCGCCCGCCGGCAGGTGGCCGTCGTCGTCGAGCAGTCCACCAAGTACGCCGAGGACGGCGGCTTCTTCGACGCCCTCGGTGCCACTGCGGATGCGGGTGACGCCGAACTCCCCGAGCCCGTGCGGAAGCAGCTCCGGTCCGGCGCCGACGCCGCGCGTGCCGCCTACCGCGGCCTCGCCTCCTTTCTGCAGGACGACCTCCTCCCCTCGGCGCCGGAGAAGGACGCCGTCGGCCGGGAGCGCTACGCACTGATGTCACGGGTGTTCCTCGGCTCAGCCGTCGACCTCGAGGAGACGTACCGGTGGGGCGTCGAGGAACTCGACCGCGTCATCGCCGAACAGGAAGCGGTGGCGAACGAGATCCGCGAGGGCGCGACGATCGAGGAGGCCATGCGCATCCTCGACGAGGACCCCGCCCGCCAGTTGCAGGGCACCGACGCGCTGCAGGCCTGGATGCAGGAGCTCTCCGACAGGGCCGTCGACGCCATGGCCGGGGTGCACTTCGACATCCCGGACGTCATGCGGCTCCTCGAGTGCAGGATCGCCCCCACGAACGAGGGCGGCATCTACTACACGGGCCCGAGCGACGACTTCTCCCGCCCCGGCCGCATGTGGTGGTCGGTACCGGAGGGTGAGGACTCCTTCACCACCTGGAAGGAGACCACCACCGTCTACCACGAGGGCGTCCCGGGCCACCACCTGCAGATCGCGACGGCCACCTACCAGCGGGCCCTGCTGAACCCCTGGCGCCGCAACGCCATCTGGGTGTCCGGCCAGGGCGAGGGCTGGGCGCTCTACGCCGAGCGCCTCATGCAGGAACTCGGCTTCCTGTCCGATCCGGGCGACCGCCTCGGCATGCTCGACGCCCAGCGCATGCGTGCCGCCCGCGTGGTCTTCGACATCGGCGTGCACCTCGAACTGGAGGTCCCCGAGCGCTGGGGCGAAGGCACCTGGACACCGGCGAAGGGTTACGACTTCCTGAAGCGCAACATCGCCATCAGCGAGGGCCAGCTCGACTTCGAGTACACCCGCTACCTCGGCTGGCCGGGACAGGCGCCGTCGTACAAGATCGGCCAGCGCCTCTGGGAGCAGATCCGCGACGAGGTGCGCACCAGCGAGGGCGACGCCTTCGACCTCCGCGCCTTCCACACGCGCGCACTGAACCTCGGTTCCGTGGGACTCGACACACTGCGGCGGGCCCTGGTGGCCTGACCGTCGCCCGGCCGCCGTCGTTCCTGCCGCCGACTCCCGTCGCCGTCGTCCCAGGTCCTCACGTCGAGGTGCCTCCAACTCCGCGTGATCCCGGGGTCGTGCCCACCCCGGTGGCCATGAACCTGGAACGACGGCGGCCGGCCACCGGGGACGACGGCGGACGGCGGTCGCTGCGGGTCACGGAGGGCTGCGGCGACCTGCCGGGTAACATTTCGCAACTCCCGCTTCGTCTGTGTATAAACCGCCCCTAGTGTTTCGGGCGTGTCTACAGAAACCAGTACCCCGCCCCAGCGGCGCCGGCTGCCCCGCTGGGCGACCTCCTTCGGTCCGCAGATCATCGCCGCCCTCGTGGTCGGCCTCGCCCTCGGACTCCTCGCCAAGTACACGGGCCACACCAAGGCGACCCCCAACGGCCTCGGCACCACGCTCGCCACGCTCGGCTCGAGCTACGTGGCCCTGCTGCGCGCCGCCGTCGTCCCCCTGATCTTCACCGCCGTCGTCAGCTCGATCGCCAACCTCCGGGCCGTCAACAATGCCGCACGCCTCGCCGGTCGGACGCTGCTGTGGTTCGCGATCACCGCGCTGATCTCCGTGCTCATCGGCATCGTGCTCGGCGTCGTGTTCCAGCCCGGCGCCGGCACCGGGGCGACCCAGCCCGAGGAGTACACGGGCAGCACCGGCAGCTGGTGGGCCTTCCTCACGGGACTCGTGCCCGCCAACTTCCTCGGCCTGCAGGCGTCCTCGACCGTCGCCGAATCCGGTTCCGTGACCACGGCCCTGAACTTCAACGTGCTGCAGGTGCTCGTCGTCGCGGTGGCCGTCGGCATCGCGGCCCTGAAGGTCGGCAGGCAGGCCGAGCCGTTCCTCGCCTTCAACGCCTCCGCGCTGGCCGTCATCCAGAAGGTCCTGTGGTGGATCATCCGGATCGCCCCGCTCGGCACGGTGGGCCTGATCGGCAACGCCGTCGCGGTCTACGGCTGGGACACCATCGGCTCGCTCGGCAAGTTCACCCTCGCCGTGTACGTGGGCCTCGCGCTCGTCCTGTTCGCCGTCTACCCCGCGCTGATCAAGGCGCACGGCCTGTCCGTCCGCCAGTACTTCTCCGGTGCATGGCCCGCCATCCAGCTGGCCTTCGTCTCGCGCTCCTCGGTGGGCACACTCCCGCTCACGCAGCGGGTCACCGAACGCAACCTCGGGGTACCCCGCGGCTATGCGTCCTTCGCCGTACCGCTCGGCGCGACGACGAAGATGGATGGCTGCGCCGCCATCTACCCCGCCATCGCGGCGATCTTCGTGGCCCAGTTCTTCGGGATCGACCTGACCCTCACCGAGTACCTGCTCATCGCGCTCGTCTCCGTGCTCGGGTCGGCTGCGACCGCCGGCACCACGGGCGCCGTCGTCATGCTGACGCTCACGCTGTCCACGCTGGGGCTGCCCCTGGCAGGCGTCGGGCTGCTCCTGGCCGTGGACCCGATCCTCGATATGGGCCGCACCGCCGTGAACGTCGCGGGCCAGGCCCTCGTGCCGACGATCGTCGCGCGGCGCGAGCGCCTGCTGGACCTCGACCTCTACAACGCGCCGCGCACCGGCGACCCGTTCGTGGACGACAGCACCCTCGACGGCGTCGACACCTCCGCGCCGAACGACGGCATCTCCGCCTCCGTGGCGCGCTGACCGACTGCACGTGACCCGACGGCCCGTCCCGGCATACCGGGGCGGGCCGTTCCGTAGCTGTCGCTAACGATTCGGCGCCGAACCACCCCTCGACGGCGCTTTTCCTCCCCCGCGGGAGGACCATTGATGCACCTATCCAGCTCGACCAGGTGGTGCGCTATGAAGTCCTCGCGCATGGCGGAGAAACTCTCCGCCACACTCGCCGCCCTCGCCCTCACCGCAGGCCTCGGCCTCGCGGGGGCGCCGCCGGCATCCGCCGCATACTGCGGCATCACATGGGGATCGACCGAGAAGGTCGTTCCCACCCACTCCTCAGCCCTCATCGTCGATGTCCGGTCCGGCCGGCACGAGTGCTTCGACCGCCTCGTCATCGACACCCGCGGGGCCGTGGCCGGCTACCGCGTGGCCTACACCAAGCACGTCACCCAGCCCGGTTCCGGATTCACCGTCCCCCTGCGCGGCGGTGCGCGGCTCGCCGTGACGGTTCTCGCGCCCGCCTACGACGACGGCCGAGCGACGTACGCTCCACCCGACCGGGGCGAACTCGTCGACGTGCGTGGCTACTCCACCTTCCGTCAGGTAGCGCTGGCCGGCAGCTTCGAGGGCCAGACGACCTTCGGGCTCGGGGTGCGCGGGCGGCTGCCCATGCGGGTCTTCGTGGTACCCGGACCCGGTGCCGGTTCGAGGGTGGTGGTCGACGTCGCACACCGCTGGTGAGAATCCTGCCGGTCCCGCCCCGGCGCTGGGACGGGACCGCGCAGGCACCTTCACGTGCGGCATCTAGGCTGGGGACATGACGGCCCGCCTGATCCTCGCCTCCAAGTCCCCTGCCCGCACCAAGCTCCTGGCCGACGCCGGCATCCGGCATGACGTGCTGGTGTCCTACGTCGACGAGCCCGCCGTCGTCGCCGCCTACGGCGAGATCGACCCGCACGACACCGCCCTGCTGCTGGCGCGTGCCAAGGCCGAGGCGGTCGCGTCCCTCGACGACGCCGACGACGCCCTGGTGGTCGGCTGCGACTCCGTCTTCGAGTTCGACGGCGAAGCGCACGGCAAGCCCTACGAGCCCGCCGTCGCGATCGAGCGGATCAGCCGGATGCGCGGACGCTCCGGCGTGCTGCACACGGGTCACTGGCTCGTGGACACCCGCGACGGCGGATCCGGCGCCACGATCGGCGCGGTGTCCTCCGCGACCGTCCACTTCGGGGCGATGTCCGACGCCGAGGTCGAGGCCTATGTGGCCAGCGGCGAACCCCTGCACTGTGCGGGATCCTTCACCATCGACGGCCTGGGCGGGGCCTTCATCGAGCGGGTCGACGGCGACCCCCACGCCGTGGTCGGGCTCAGTATCTCCACGCTGCGGGCCCTCCTCCACTCCGCCGGCGTCCCCGTGACCGATCTGTGGGAGCACGGCGCAGCCTTGTAGGTTCCCTACAAAGGAACAGTGGACAACACTCCCCTTCAGCACGATCCATGGGCGGAAGCCACCAAACACCGCTAGGCTCCGAACTGAGAAAAAGGAGTCCACGCCCCATGAGTCAGTCCCCCCTCGCGCCACCGGCGTCCCCGGTTGCCAGCAGCTCTCCCGAAGCCACCACGGAGGCCGGCCGGCAGCGTCCGGTGACGAAGGTCCTGGTCGCGAACCGCGGGGAGATCGCCGTCCGGGTCATCCGCGCCGCACGGGACGAGGGCATCGCGTCGGTCGCCGTGTACGCGGATCCCGACCGCGACGCGCTGCACGTCCGGATGGCGGACGAGGCCTTCGCGCTCGGCGGGGAGACCGCGGCGGAGTCCTACCTGGTGGCGGACCGCATCCTCGACGCCGCCCGGCGCAGCGGTGCCGATGCCGTCCACCCCGGCTACGGGTTCCTGTCCGAGAACGCCGACTTCGCGCAGCGCGTCATCGACGCCGGCCTCACCTGGATCGGGCCGTCCCCGCACTCCATCGCCCAGCTGGGCGACAAGGTCCAGGCCCGCCACATCGCCGAACGCGTCGGCGCCCCGCTTGTACCCGGCACCAAGGACCCCGTCGAATCGGTCCAGGAGGTCATCGACTTCGCCCGGGAGTTCGGCCTGCCCATCGCCATCAAGGCGGCCTTCGGCGGCGGCGGCCGCGGCATCAAGGTGGTCCGCAGCCACGAGGAGATACCCGAACTGTTCGACTCCGCCGTGCGCGAGGCCACGGCCGCCTTCGGACGCGGCGAGTGCTTCGTCGAGCGGTTCCTCGATGCCCCCCGCCACGTCGAGACGCAGTGCCTCGCGGACGATCACGGGAACGTCGTCGTCGTCTCGACACGTGACTGCTCCCTCCAGCGCCGCAACCAGAAGCTCGTGGAGGAAGCACCCGCCCCGTTCCTCTCCGCCGAACAGAACACACGCCTCTACGAGGCATCCAAGGCGATCCTCCGGGAGGCCGGCTACCAGGGCGCGGGCACGTGCGAGTTCCTCGTGGGCCAGGACGGCACCATCTCCTTCCTCGAGGTCAACACCCGCCTCCAGGTGGAGCACCCCGTGTCCGAGGAGGTGACGGGTCTCGATCTCGTCCGCGAGCAGTTCCGGATCGCCCGCGGAGAGGCGCTCGGCTACGGCGACCCCGAGGTGCGCGGCCACTCGTTCGAGTTCCGCATCAACGGCGAGGACGCCGGCCGCGGGTTCATGCCCGCGCCCGGCACCGTGCAGACCCTCAAGCTGCCCACCGGGCCCGGCGTACGCGTCGATTCCGGCGTGGAGGCCGGCGAGGTGATCGGCGGCAACTTCGACTCGATGCTCGCCAAGCTGATCGTCAGCGGCGCCACGCGCGAGCAGGCCCTCCAGCGGGCCCGTCGCGCGATCGACGAGATGGTGATCGAGGGCATGCCCACCGTGCTGCCCTTCCATGCCGCCGTCGTCGCAGATCCCGCCTTCGCTCCCGCTGCCGGGCCGTTCTCGGTCCACACGCGCTGGATCGAGACGGAGTTCGCCAACACCATCGAGCCCTGGAAGGGCGCAGCGGACCCGGCGTCCGAGGAGGACCCCCGCCAGCGCGTGGTCGTGGAGGTCGGCGGGCGCCGCCTCGAGGTGGTGCTGCCCGCAGGACTCGGTGCGTCGACGAACGGCAAGGCGAGCGCTCCCGCCAAGTCGAAGAAGTCCTCGCGGGCCCGCGCCGGCAAGGCAGCCGTCAGCGGCGACGAACTGACCTCGCCCATGCAGGGCACCATCGTGAAGGTCGCCGTGTCCGACGGCGACGTGGTCTCCGAGGGCGACCTCATCGTGGTGCTCGAGGCCATGAAGATGGAGCAGCCTTTGACGGCGCACAGGACGGGGACGGTCTCCGGGCTGGCGGCGGCCCCGGGCGACACCGTCTCGGCCGGCTCCGTCATCGCGACCATCCGGGACTAGCGCCGCGCAAGCTGGTGCCTGCGGGAGTGGCGCACGACAGTCCCGGGCCCGACGGCCGCGTCGGCGACAGCCGTCGGGTCCGGCCGGGTCTACCCGTCGGGCTTGCCCTTCTTGCCTGACTCCTGGGCCTTCTCCGCCTTCTCGGCAGCCTTCTCCGCAGCCTCCCTGGCCTTCTCCTCGGCCTTGCGCTGCTGTTCGGCCGCCCGCTCGGCTGCCCTGTCCTGGTCGTCCTGCACGGCCTCCTCATCGGCATCCTCCGACCACGGATCCTCGCCGTCCTCGGCGTCCTCCTCGGGCGTGGGGGTGGGCGCGGGCTGCACCGGATCGGGGGCGGGTGCGGGCTGCACCGGAGCGGGAACAGGTGACACCGGAGTCGGTTCCGCCGGAGAGACCGTCTCTGCCGGTGCCTGCGATTCCGACGGCTCCTCGATCAGTTCCTCGAGCGTTTCCTCGGTCGGCGCAGTCCGCTGCTCCGTCGGCGCGTCACCGGCCGGCGCCCGATCCGCCTCCAGCGAGGTGATCACGGCGTCGAGCCGCATGCCGATCAGCACGGCCCGTTCCTCGGTGACCGCCCCGGCTGCCCGGGCATTCTCGACGTCGACCTTCAGGTCCTGCGCGAGGCGCATCGCTCCGGCGGGATCACCCGCCGCAGCGGTCGACGCGATGGTGCGCACCTCGGCCTGAAGGTCGCCGGCCGTCGCGGCGTCGATCGCCTCGCTGCCACACCCCGTCAGCAACAGCCCGGCAGCACCCAGGGCCGCCAGGCGGAATCCGCTGCGGTTCATCGCTGCACGCTTTCGTAGAGTTCCTGCAGTTTCTGGCCGGTCTCCCCCGGCACGGCGGGCAACGGTTCGACGTCGGGCGCAGTGTCCCCGCCGGACAGGACGGTGAAGGTCCAGAGGGCTGCTGCCAGGACCACCAGCGCGAGCACCGCGATCAACCATGGGAGAGCGCGACGACGGACGGCCGAGGAGCCTACCGCCGCCACGTCCTGCCGCAGGCTGCCGGAGCGATCGGCCGTTGCCTCGTCCCGATCGCCTCGTGGCACGAATCCGGCCGGCCGTGACGCGGAGAGCTGCCCTGATCCGGGCCCCTGGACCCGAGCCGACATGCCGCCGGCCACCAGGGGCGCTGCATCGGCGGGACCCGTCGCACCTCCGTCGGCCCGGCTCGCCTCGCCACCGGCGGTCGACGCGTAGCCGGCGGGTACCCCCGTGACACCGGGCCTCGTGGGAGGGCCGGTGGTCGGACGGGTCCGTGACGCAGGCGTCGCGGGGAGGGCAGTGGTAGGCGCCTCGGAGGCGGGCAGCGCCGTGGTGGCCGACAGGGCCGTGCCCTGCGGCTCGGGGGCGGACTGCGCCGTGGTGGCCGGCAGAGGGACGGCTCGGGTCTCGGACAGGGGTAGGGACATGTTCGCGGGACGTGCCATCGTCGCGGGCGCAACCGCCGGGGCGGACAGGGCGGTGGTGGCAGGGCCGTCGTCGTGCCGCTGGAGGTCCCCGGCCGTCAGTGCCCGGACGAGTCCGGCGGCATCCGGGCGGTCCGCGGGCTCGTCCTGGGTCATCGCGGCCAGGAGCGCGGCGAGCTCGGGGCCGGCCGCATGAGGGATGGACGGGCTCCGGTGCAGGCGCGCAAGCGCACTCTCGATCCCTGTACCGGGGAACGCCCGGCCCCCCGTGAGGGCCTCGATCAGCACGAGCCCGAACGAGTAGATGTCCGACGGCTGCCCCACGCCGTCGCCGCGGGTCTGTTCGGGGCTGAAGTAGGCCGCGCTCCCGATCACCTGGCCGGTGGCGGTCATGCGTGAACCGTCGTAGAACCGGGCGATGCCGAAGTCGGTGAGGAGATAGCGGAACACGCCGCTCTGCTGATCGGCCTGACGCGTGAGGATGTTCGACGGCTTGATGTCGCGGTGCACGATGCCCCGGCCGTGGATGTACTGGAGCGTGCGCGCGAGGTCCAGCGCCAGGAGCAGCACCTCGTCGCGGTCGAGCGGCCCCCGGATCCTCAGCATCTCCCGGAGGTCCGGGCCTTCGACGAGTTCCATGACCAGGTAGGCGCTGGCGTCGGAGTGCTCACCGGTGTCCATGTCCAGGATCCGGACGAGGCCCGGATGGTCGAGCCCTGCGAGCATGCGGGCCTCGGCGGAGCCGCGCTCGAGGCCGTCGGCCGTCCCGGGCCGGAAGAGCTTGATGGCCACGTCGCGCTCGAGCCTCGTGTCGCGGGCCGTGAAGACGTCCGCCATGCCGCCGGAGCCCACACGCTCCCCCAGTGCGTACCGCCCTGCCAGCGCCTGCTTCTCCATGCCACCTGCTTCTACTACCCCGTTGGGCCGGCTCCGGGCACACGAGTCCCGTGCGCAGTCCGGAATCTCCTAGCCGCCTTGCTCTCCAGTGTACGGGCGGGAGGGAAGCCGGCCGCGGCGTACGGACCGGACGGGACACGGCGGCAGGTGCAGCCGCTGGAGACGACGACGGCGCCGCACCCGGGTGGGTGCGGCGCCGTCGGACTGGACGTGCGGATCAGGCGACGTTGTCCTCGTACGCGCGGTCGCGGGTCTCCTTCGAGATGAAGAGCGCGATGAACGTGAGGACGGCCGCGACGCTGAGGTACAGACCGACCAGCACGGTACTGCCGCCGGCTGCCTGCCACAGGGCCACCGCGATGAAGGAGGCGGGTGCCGCACCGATCATGCTCGACACGTTGTAGGCCACGGCCGAGCCCGTGTAGCGGACGTTCGAGGGGAACAGCTCGGGCAGCACGGCGGCCATGGGGCCGAAGGTGAGTCCCATGAGGATGAATCCGATGATCAGCAGGGCCATCGCCCCGGCGGTCCCTGCACCGAACAGCGGCGCCCACAGCAGACCGAAGACGGCGATCCCCACGGTCGTGGCGAGGAGCATCTTGCGACGGCCGAACCGCTCGGCGAGGGGGCCCGAGACGATGGTGAAGATGCCGAAGAACACGACGCCGATGATCAGCATCCAGAGGAAGTCCGTCCGGGCCATGCCGAGGCCCGGCACGAACGCCGCCTCCTGCGCGGCAGTGAACTCCTTGCCGGCCGCCTCGGCCCTGGCCTGCGCCTGTGCCAGGCTCGACGGCGCCGTCCCGTAGGTCAGCGTGAAGGCCGTCATGAAGTAGAACAGCACGTAGGTGGCGAACATGATGAAGGTGCCGAGGATCAGCGCACGCCAGTGGAGGCGGAACGTGGTGCCGAGCGGCACCTTGACGACCTTGCCCTCCTGCTGGACCTTCTGGAAGGACGCGCTCTCGATCAGCTTCAGGCGGACGTAGAGGCCCACGATCACCATGACGGCGCTCAGCAGGAACGGCACACGCCAGCCCCACTCGAGGAACTCCTCGGGGCTGAGCGCGGTGCTCAGCAGGACGAACAGCAGGTTCGCGAGGATGAACCCGATCGGCGCGCCGAGCTGCGGGAACGTGCCGAAGATGGCGCGCTTGCCCTCGGGCGCGTTCTCGGTGGCGAGCAGGGCGGCACCGCTCCACTCACCGCCGAGCGCGAGGCCCTGGAGGAACCGCAGCACCACGAGCAGCAGCGGCGCAAGGAACACCCAGCCCGGATTCGTGGCGGCGGGCAGCAGTCCGATGAGGAACGTTGCGATACCCATGGTCAGCAGTGATGCCACGAGGGTGGCCTTGCGGCCGATCTTGTCACCGAAGTGCCCGAAGACGATCGACCCGAGCGGACGGGCCACGAAGGCGACGCCGAAGACGGCGAACGAGCTCAGGAGCTGGTTCGCGGAGGTCTGGTTCGGGAAGAACAGCGCCGGGAACACCAGCACGGCGGCGGTGGCGTAGATGTAGAAGTCGTAGAACTCGATCGTGGTCCCGATGAGGCTGGCGAAGATCACCTTCCCCCGCGAGTTCAGCGGTTTCGTGGTGCCGCTGGCACCAGCGGAGGTAGAGGAGGTCATGGCTGCGGCTTTCTCATAACGGAGCGCCGCCGCGAGGTGCACAGGACCTCACGGCACGGCGCCCGCGCGTCAGTTGATCCAGATATTCGATCACCGCCGTCCAACCCGTGGATAAACGTGTCCACATGCTGGACGCGGGGAACCGGCCCCGGATCAGGAGAGCGTCAGAGCCGGACGTGCAGGCGCCGCGCCGCCTCGGAGATGGATCCGGTCAGCGACGGGTACACGGTGAAGGTGTTGGCGACGTCGTCGACGTGCAGCTTCTTGGTCACCGCGAGCGCGAGGGGGAAGATCAGCTCGGAGGCGCGGGGCCCGACGACGACGCCGCCGATCACCGTGCCGGAGCCCTTGCGCGAGATCACCTTCACGAAGCCGTCCTTGACGTTCATCATCTTCGCCCGGGCGTTGGTGTGCAGGGAGAGTTTCACGACGTCGCCCTGGTACCGGCCCGACGCGATGTCCTCCTCCGTCACGCCCACCGTGGCGATCTCCGGGGAGGTGAAGATGTTGGAGGCCACCTGCTTGAGCTTGATGGGGCTGACGGAGTCGCCCATGAGGTGCGCGATGGCGATGCGGCCCTGCATCGCGGCCACCGAGGCGAGGGCGAACACGCCCGTGCAGTCCCCCGCGGCGTAGACGTTGGGCGCCGTGGTGCGCGAGACGCCGTCCACCTGGATGTGGCCGGACTCGTTGAGGGCCACGCCGGCTTCCTCGAGGCCGATCCCTGCGGTGTTGGGGACGGCGCCGACCGCGACGAGGCAGTGGCTGCCCTCGATCGTGCTGCCGTCACCGAGGGTCACGATCACGCCGGTGTCGGTGCGGTCCACGGCGTTGGCGCGCGACCGGGACAGCACGGTCATGCCGCGGTTCTTGAACACGCTCTCGAGCACCTCGGCGGCGTCGGCGTCCTCGCCGGGAAGCACGCGGTCGCGGCTGGAGATGAGCGTGACCTTCGAGCCGAGTCCGTTGTAGGCGCTCGCGAACTCGGCGCCGGTGACGCCGGAGCCGACGACGATCAGGTGCTCGGGGATCTCGCGGAGGTTGTAGAGCTGCGTCCAGTTGAAGATGCGTTCGCCGTCGGGCATGGCGCTGGGCAGTTCGCGCGGCGTCGATCCGACGGCGAGCAGGACGGCGTCGGCCTCCACGACGGTGGTCCCGCCGTCGGCCTCGACCTCGAGCCGGTGGTCGTCCAGCAGCTTCCCGGTGCCGATGAGGACCTGCACCCCGAGGCGCTCCAGGGTGGCGCGGATGTCCGAGGACTGCTCGAGTGCGAGCTTCAGCAGCCGCTGGTTGACCTTGTCGAGGTCGGCATAGACGGCGCTGTCGGCGGAGAAGTGCACGCCGAGTCCGCTCGCGTCCGTGAAGCGCGTCATGGTGTCCGCCGTGGCGATGAGGGTCTTGGACGGCACGACGTCTGTGAGGACCGCCGAGCCGCCGAGGCCCTTGCGCTCCACGATGGTGACCTTCGCGCCGAGCGAGGCCGCGACCATGGCCGCTTCGTACCCGCCGGGCCCGCCGCCCAGGATCGCCAGACGCAGTGAACTGAAGTCGAGTTGGTTCGTCACCGTCCGATTATCGCCCATGCCACCGACACGCCCCGCACGGCGACGTGCCGGGACGTGCGGCCGGGGCCACGGGGCCGGGTACCGGGAGGTCCGCGACGGCGGGCGACTGCCGGTCGCGCGGCCATCAGGGCCCCGTAGCGAGCCGCCGGCCCGGTGGTCCGGCCGTTTGCGCAGAGGGTAAGTTGGAGCGGTGACTTCAGATCCCTTTGACCTGGCCCGCGACGCTGCCGGCTCCATCGCCCGCGCGACCGGCATCGACCGGCACGACACCGCCCTCGTCCTCGGCTCCGGCTGGGGTGAGGCGGCCGACCTGATCGGCGAGACCACGCACACCCTCGACGCCGCGGACCTCCCCGGGTTCTCGGCCCCCGCCGTCGTCGGCCATACCGGGACCATCCGCTCCGTGCTCACGCCCAACGGCAAGCGTGCCCTCGTGCTCGGCGCGCGCACGCACTTCTACGAGGGCAAGGGTGTCCGGGCCGTGGTCCACGGCGTGCGTACTGCGGCAGCCGCCGGCGCGACGACGATGATCCTCACCAACGGCTGCGGTGGCCTCAAGGAGCACTGGCAGCCCGGCACTCCGGTGCTCATCAGCGACCACATCAACCTCACGGCGTCCTCCCCGCTCGAGGGCGCGACGTTCGTGGACCTGACGGACCTCTACTCCTCGCGCCTCCGTGACCTCGCCCGCACGGTGGACCCGACCCTCGAGGAGGGCGTCTACGCGCAGTTCACCGGCCCGCACTACGAGACCCCCGCGGAGGTGCAGTACGCCAAGCGGATCGGCGCCGACCTCGTGGGGATGTCCACCGCGCTCGAGTCCATCGCCGCCCGCCACGCCGGGATGGAGGTCTTCGGCATCTCGCTCGTCACGAACCTCGCCGCCGGGATCAGCCCGGTACCGCTCAGCCACGCCGAGGTCATCGAGGCCGGCCAGGCGGCAGGGCCGCGCATCTCGCGCCTGCTGGCCGACATCGTCGCCGCCATCTGATCGGGCACCCGCCCGCCGCTCACCCCGCCCCCGACCTCCCGGCACCTGCCGCGCGTCGGCGCCGTCGCAGTCCGGCCGCCGCCCGTGGGACAGACCCCGCAGACCCACGTAAGGGACCCGCATGACCACCTCGGAACTGGACACCCTGCTCGCCACCGCCGATGCCTGGGCATCGGCGGATCCTGACCCGCAGACGGCGGAGGAGCTCCGCACCCTGATCGGGCACGTGCGGTCCGGTGACGCGACGGCGGCGGTGTCCGAGCAGGAACTGCGCGACCGTTTCGCGGGACCGCTCGCGTTCGGCACGGCCGGGCTGCGCGCGGCCCTCGGGGCCGGCCCCAACCGCATGAACCGCGTGGTCGTCCGCCGTGCCGCAGCGGGCGTCGCCGCCCACGCGCTCGACCTCGCGGCCGGCGCCTACGCGCCGCGTGCGGTGGTCGGTTTCGACGCACGGCACAACTCGCGGATCTTCGCCGAGGAGACCGCCGCGATCTTCACGGCCGCCGGCATCGAGACGTTCCTGATGCCGCGCGAGCTCCCGACGCCGGTCCTCGCCTACGCCATCCGCGCCCTCGACTGCGAGGTCGGCGTCATGGTCACCGCGAGCCACAACCCGCCGCAGGACAACGGCTACAAGGTGTATCTCGGCGGGCGGGCCGTCGAGGAGGACGCACGCGGCGTCCAGATCGTGGCACCCCACGACGCCGGCATCGCCGCGCACATCGCCGCCATCGGCGACATCGACCTCGCGGCCGGCGGCTGGACGGTCCTGCCGGAGTCCATCGAGACCGACTACGTGGCCTCCGTCGCCACCCTCGCCGATCCGTCCTTCCGGGACCGCGACCTCAGGATCGTCCTCACCCCCCTGCACGGCGTGGGCGGGCACACGGCGCAGGCCGTCCTCGCGGCGGCAGGGTTCGACGACGTCGTCGTCGTCGAACGGCAGGCCGAGCCCGATCCCGACTTCCCCACCGTCGCCTTCCCCAACCCGGAGGAGCCCGGTGCGCTGGACCTCGCGCTGGAGACCGCCGAGGAGGTCGGCGCGGACCTCGTGATCGCCAACGACCCCGACGCCGACCGCGTGGCACTTGCGGCCCGCGAACCCTCCACGGGCACCTGGCGCATGCTGCGCGGCGACGAGACGGGCACGCTCCTCGGACTGCACCTGGTGTCCCGCCGCACCTCGGCGACGCGGGACGCGGGCCCCGAGGCGGCCCGTAGCGGCGTCTTCGCGAACTCGATCGTGTCCTCCCGCCTCCTGGGGCGGATCGCGGCCGGCGCCGGGATCGACCACGTCCAGACGCTGACCGGGTTCAAGTGGATCGCCCGCGTCCACGACCTCGCCTTCGGCTACGAGGAGGCCCTCGGGTACTGCGTGGCCCCGGGACTCGTGCGGGACAAGGACGGCATCTCCGCCGGCCTGCTGCTGGCCGAGCTCGCAGCCGCCACCAAGGCCTCGGGACGCACGCTCTTCGACCTGCTCGACGACGCCTTCCTGGTCCACGGCCTGCACGCCGCCGACCAGCTCTCGGTGCGCGTCGGCAGCCTCGGACTGCTCGGTGCCATGATGAACAGGCTGCGGGAGAACCCGCCGTCGTCGTTCGCCGACTCCCCCGTGGGCGTCGCCGAGGACCTCGCCGAGGGTTCGGCGCTCCTGCCGCCCACGGACGGGCTCCTGTACCTGACGCAGAACGAGACGCGGGTGATCATCCGCCCGAGCGGCACCGAGCCGAAGCTCAAGTGCTACCTCGAGGTGGTGGAGCCCGTCGGATCCGCCGCCGAGCTCGACGGCGCCAAGGAGTCGGCGCGGGCACGGCTCGACGCCGTGAAGCGCGACGTCGCGGAGGCGCTCGGCCTCTGACCCCGTCCCCGATGCCGCGGCGTGCCTGACAGGGAGTCAGGGCGCCCCGGCCCCGGGCGACATGGAAGGATGGGAGCATGCCTAACGACGTCTCCCTCGCCTCCTACATCGACCACACACTCCTGAAGCCCGACGCCAGCCGTGAGCAGATCCTCACCGTCTGCAGCGAGGCGGTCGAGTACTCCTTCAAGTCCGTCTGCGTCAATCCGCTCTGGGTCAGCACCGTCCGCACGGCCGTGAAGGACACCGGTGTCCTCACGTGCTCGGTGATCGGCTTCCCCCTCGGTGCCACGACCACCGAGTCGAAGGTCTTCGAGGCCCGCGGCGCGGTGGCCGACGGTGCCGACGAGATCGACATGGTCATCGACGTGGCCGCCGCCCGTGCCGGGGAGAAGGACGCGCTCGTCGCGGACATCCTCGCCGTGGCCGACGCCGTGCACGAGCAGGGTGCCATCCTGAAGGTCATCATCGAGACCGCGCTGCTCACGGACGAGCAGAAAGTGCTTGCGTGCCAAGCCGCCGTCGAGGCAGGGGCGGACTTCGTGAAGACCTCCACCGGCTTCAACGGTGGCGGCGCGACGGTCCAGGACGTTGCGCTCATGCGGAAGACGGTCGGCCCGGACCTCGGCGTGAAGGCCTCCGGCGGCGTCCGTTCGCTCGAGGATGCCCGCGCGATGATCGACGCCGGAGCAACGCGTATCGGGGCGAGCTCGGGAGTCGCTATCGTTAAGGGTGAACAGGGCGCCGCAGGCTACTGACGGCGCAGCAGACACCCGCACGCAAGGAGACCGACATGTCACACGAAGTCAACGCCGGAGGCCCGCCCGCCCACGCCGGCAAGGGCCACCTCGTCGGGAACATCCTGGTGTTCGCGATCATGTTCGGCCTGTTCCTGCTCGGGATGTACCTGATGACCTGGTTCACGGCCGACAACATCTGGCCGATGGCCGCGATCATCGTGCTCGCCTTCATCGCGTTCTTCGTCCCGCAGGGCATCCTCGGCCGCGCCGACACCGGCTACAACCTGGCCGAGGGCAAGCAGACGCAGGAGAAGGAGACGTCAGCGGGCGTCAGTTCCTGACCGTACCCGTCCGGACATCCGGAAGAGGCCGTCCCCGCGGGGACGGCCTCTTCTGTTTTCGCCCACGGGTGCTCCGCGCCGACACCGCCAGGAGCCGGCCGGTGCACCCGTGCAGGCGCTACGGCGTGAAGACCGCCTCCAGCACGTCCTTCGCCCAGCCCAGGATCTCGGCGTCCACGAGGTCCCGCCCGCCGATCCGCGCGGTCTTCGGCTTGGGCACGAGCACCGCGTTGAGCGCCGGCTTCACCGCGGCCCCCGGGTACATGCGCGTGAGCCGCATCTGCCTGGACTCCGGCAGCTCGGCCGGGGCGAACTTGATGAAGTTGCCCTGCAGCGCCACGTCGGTCAGGCCCAGCGCCCGGGCGCTCACCCGGAAGCGCGCGACGGCGATGAGGTTCTCCACCGCGGCCGGCGGCTCACCGTAGCGGTCCTCGAGCTCGGCGACGACGGCGTCGATCGCCTCGTCGGTGACGGCGGCGGCCAGCTTACGGTACGCCTCGAGGCGCAGCCGCTCCCCCGGCACGTAGTCGTGCGGCAGGTGGGCGTTGACCGGCAGCTCGATCTTCATCTCCGCCGCCTTCTCCTCGGCCTCGCCGCGGAAGGTGGCGACGGCCTCGCCGACGAGGCGGATGTAGAGGTCGAACCCGACGCCCTGGATGTGGCCGGACTGCTCGCCGCCGAGCAGGTTGCCCGCCCCGCGGATCTCGAGGTCCTTCATGGCCAGCTGCATGCCGGCGCCCAGTTCGTTGTGGGACGCCACGGCCTTCAGTCTCTCGAGGGCCACCTCGCCCAGCGGCTTCTCCGACGGGTACAGGAAGTAGGAGTACGCCCGCTCCCGCCCGCGACCCACGCGGCCGCGCAGCTGGTGCAGCTGCGACAGGCCGTAGGAGTCGGCGCGGTCCACGATCAGCGTGTTCGCGTTGGAGATGTCCAGACCGGTCTCGATGATCGTGGTGCAGACCAGGACGTCGAACCGCTTCTCCCAGAAGTCCACGATGATCTGCTCCAGGCGCGACTCCGTCATCTGGCCGTGCGCGACGGCGACGCGCGCCTCGGGCACCAGCTCCTTGAGGTGCGCGGCGGTCCGGTCGATGGACGAGACCCGGTTGTGCACGAAGAACACCTGGCCCTCGCGCATCAGCTCGCGGCGGATCGCGGCGGACGCCTGCTTGTCCGTGTACGGGCCCACGTACGTGAGCACGGGGTGGCGCTCCTCCGGCGGCGTGGCCAGCGTGGAGGTCTCACGGATTCCGGTCAGCGACATCTCCAGGGTGCGCGGGATGGGCGTGGCGCTCATCGCGAGGACGTCCACATTGGTGCGCATCTTCTTCAGCGCCTCCTTGTGCTCCACGCCGAAACGCTGCTCCTCGTCGACGATCACGAGCCCGAGGTCCTTGAACGCGATCTCCTTCGACAGCAGGCGGTGCGTGCCGATCACCACGTCGACGGCGCCGGAGGTGAGCCCCTCGGCCGTCTCCCGGGACTCCTTCGCGGTCTGGAACCGCGACAGCGCCCGGACCCTGACCGGGAAGCCCGAGAAGCGCTCGGAGAACGTCTCGAAGTGCTGCTGCACCAGCAGCGTGGTCGGCACGAGGACGGCCACCTGCTTGCCGTCCTGCACGGCCTTGAAGGCGGCCCGGACCGCGATCTCCGTCTTGCCGTACCCGACGTCGCCCGAGACGAGGCGGTCCATGGGCACCTCGCGCTCCATGTCGGCCTTGACCTCGTTGATGGTGGTCAGCTGGTCGGGCGTCTCGACGTACGGGAACGCCTCCTCGAGCTCGCGCTGCCAGGGCGTGTCCGGTCCGAAGGCGTGGCCGCGGGAGGCCATGCGCGCGGAGTAGAGGCGGATCAGCTCGCCGGCGATCTCCTTGACCGCCTTGCGGGCCTGGTTCTTGGTCTTGCTCCAGTCCGAGCCGCCCATCTTGCTGAGCGCCGGTGCGTCACCGCCCACGTAGCGGGTCACCTGGTCGAGCTGGTCGGTGGGCACGAACAGGCGGTCGCCGGGGGCGCCGCGCTTGGACGGCGCGTACTCCAGCACCAGGTACTCACGCGTGGTGCGGGTGGGCTTGGCGCCGGTGGAGCGCTGCATCAGCTCGACGAACTTCGCCACACCGTGCTGCTCGTGCACCACGAAGTCGCCCTCCTTCAGCTGCAGGGGGTCGACGGCGTTGCGGCGGCGGGAGGGCATCTTGCGCATGTCGCGGGTGCCCGCGGCACTCGTGCGGCCCAGCAGGTCGGCCTCGGTGAGCAGCCCGATCTTCAGACCGTCGAGCACGAACCCGCGGCCGGCGCACGCGGTCGTGATCTCGATGATGCCGGCCTGCGGCGCGCCCTCGAGCGAGTCGACGCGGCTGGCGGGGATGTCGTTGTCGTGGAAGAGCTCGGCGAGGCGCTGGGCCGGGCCGGGACCCTCGGTGGCGACGACCACGCGCCACTGGTCACGCACGCGTCCGCCGATGAAGTCCATCATCTCGGCGACGTCGCCCTGGTAGCCGCGCGGTTCCCGCGCGTGGAGGGTGAAGCTGTCCACGTCGGTCAGCTCCTCGTCGGCACCGAAGCTGGTGATGCCCCACCAGGCCACGGAGTTGGCCAGGGCCGTGGAGCGGGTGTCGGCGAGCGAGCGGAAGCTCGCCTCCTGGAGGTCCGTGCCCAGGCTCCCGCCGAGGTCCAGCGGCGCCGCGCCGCCCTCGGACGCCGTCGACCAGGCGGCCGCGAGGAACTCCTCGTTCGTGGCGGCGAGGTCGTGGGCGCGGGCGCGGACCTTCTCGGGTTCGATCACGACGGCGATCGACCCGGGCGGCAGCTCACCGGCGAACGGCACCATGGCGTCCACGAGCACGGGAGCGAGGGATTCCATGCCCTCGACGGTGATCCCGCCGGCGATCTTCTCCAGCATGGACGCCGCGGCCGGCAGCTCGGACTGCAGCCTCGCCGCCCGGGACATGACCGATGGCGTAATGAGGATCTCGCGGCACGGCGGAGCGTAGAGGGCCGCGGGCGGCTCCCCGGTGGTGAGCGAGCGCTGGTCGGCAACGGCGAACCAGCGCATCTGGTCCACCTCGTCACCGAAGAAGTCCACGCGGATCGGGTGGTCCTCGGTGGGCGGGAAGACGTCGATGATGCCGCCTCGCACCGCGAACTCGCCGCGGTGCGTCACCATGTCCACACGGGCGTACGCGGCGTCGGCGAGCGCCTTCACGACGTCGGAGAACGCCACCTCGTCGCCGACCTTCAGGGCCACCGGCTCGAGATCGCCGAGTCCGGCGACCAGGGGCTGCACGACGGCGCGGACGGGCGCCGTGATGACCTTGACCGGGTTCCCCTCCGGGTGGGCGAGCCGGCGGAGGACCGAGAGGCGGCGGCCTACGGTGTCGGAGCGCGGCGACAGTCGCTCGTGGGGCAGCGTCTCCCAACTGGGGAACTCCTCGATGGCGCTCTCGGGCAGGTAGCTGCGCAGGGCCGAGGCGAGATCCTCCGCCTCGCGTCCGGTGGCCGTGATGGCCAGCACCACGGGCACCGCACCGGCGCTGTCGGATGCGAGCCCGGATTCCGCGAGACCGTCCACCATCTCGGCGATCAGCGGTGCACGCAGGCCGGCGGGCGCGCCGATCTCCAGGTCCCCGCTGCGCTGCTCCACCGACCGCGACGCATTGGTCCTCACGCGTGCGTAGGACGCGTCCTCGGCCAGCGCCGCGCGCAATCCGTTAAGGCTCATCTGTTCGGGACTCCTCAGGCGTGGGTTCCTCCGTCCCCGACCCGTCGCCCGGCGGAAGCACGGCGGCAGCGAGGCGGAGACAGCACGAAAGCCCGGAAAGACGAATCGTTCCCGGGACGTCCCCACATTACCAAGGGGCCCTGACGCTTTCCCGACGGCCGGACGGGACGCGGGCCGGGAGGGGTCAGGCCGTAGGATTACCGGGAGACCCCCTGCTGCCGCTCCTGCGGCATACGCGCCGACTTCCCGGAGGAACCATGGCACTGAACGCGTCCACCACGCTCCCCTACGACACCCACACCGTGCTCGGCGTCTTCACCGACGAGGGCTTCGTGCGTCACATGAGCGAGTACGTCGGCGGCGCACTGGAGTCGCTCACGGTCGACGGCGACACCGCTGGCGCGTTCACGCTCACCGCCATCCGCACCATGCCCACGGATCGGCTCCCGGACATGGCCCGCAAGTTCGTCGGCGAGACCCTCTCGGTCACGCAGACCGAGCACTGGGAGGCGCCCGCTGCGGACGGCTCCCGCGCCGCCTCCCTGGAGATGACCGTCGCCGGCGTCCCCCTGAACGTCTCGGCCGTCCAGCGGCTGGTCGCTCAGGGCACCGACACCGTGATCGACCTCCAGGGCACGGTCACGTCCTCCATCCCGTTCCTGGGCGGCAAGATCGCAGGTGCCGCGGAGCCGATGATCGGCAAGGCGCTCAGCGTGCAGGCCGTCGAGGCGCGGAAGTGGCTCGAGAGCCACTGACGGCACGCCGTCCGCCTCATAGGAACACCGATCGGAAGACACCCCCGCAATGCAACTGCCCACGCCCCTCGCCCTCATCCTGATTCTCGCCGGCGTCTGGACGCTGATCGTCTGGCCGCCCTTCCTGCGCCGCATCCTGAAGGACCCGCGGGCGCGCGATGAGAAGGGCGCAGCCACGCGTTTCCTCACGGTGCACGTCATGCTGATCTCGACGTCGATGATCCTCGGCGCGGCGACCGCCGTCATCGGTGTGCGCGCCCTCCTCGCCTGAGGGGCTGAAGCCGGGCACTAGGATCTCACCATGGCGGACCGCGGAGGGGCACCGGAGGCCGGAAGCCTGGTGGAGACAGGTCGAGGCGCACGGCGGTCACAGCACCGTCGGCGCATCATCCTCAGCGAACTCGCCCTCACGGTCACGTTCACCCTCACCGTGCTGCACGGCCTGGTCGAGGCGGACGAGCTCATCTCGGTGCGCGTCTTCCTCGCCGGCTGGGCCGCCAACCTCCTGGTCCTGGCGCTGTGCTGCGTGCTCCCGTGGCAGCGCATCCCCACGCGGTGGGTCATCCTCGTGCCGCTGGTGGACTTCGCCGCGATCGGACTCTCCCGCGCGGCCGCGGGCGAGAGCATCCCGGGCATGGGCCTCCTGGCCGCGTTCCCCGTGGTCTGGATCGCCGCTTCCCGGCTGCGGACGGTCACTGCCGTCGCCGTCACCGCTGTGGCGTCGCTGGCGATCATCTGGATCCCGCTCGCGCTCGGCGACACGCCGGTGACGGTCGACGCCCTGGTCGACCCCATCCTGCTGCCCTTCATGCTCGCGGGGCTCGCATGGTTCGTCAACGCGCTCACCAAGGAGAGCCGTCAGCGGCAGGAGGCCCTGAGAGCCTCCCAGGCCGCGCTGCGTGAGAGCGTCGCCGCCGGCCGGGCCCGCGAGCGCCTGCTCGGCACGGTCCTCGACACCGTCAGCGTGGGGCTCCTGGCCGTCGACGCCGACGGCCATGACATCCTCATGAACGCCCGGCAGCGCGACGTCCACGCCGCGGCGGCTCCGTCCGGCAACGACGATCCGAGCGAGGCCGACCTGCTGGTCTTCGGTGAGGACAGGATCACCCCCGTCCCGCCGGAGGTACGGCCGGTCAGACGGGCGATCCTGGGTGAGGAGCTCGAGGACGAGCAGGTGTGGGTCGGCACCGGCCGATCCCAGCGCGCCCTCAGCATCTCCTCGTCCTCCATGCACGACGACGACGGCAGCTTCGCCGGAACGGTGGTGTCCTTCCACGACGTCACCGAGCTGGTCCTGGCGCTGCAGGCCAAGGACGACTTCCTGTCCAATGTCTCCCACGAGTTCCGGACCCCTCTCACGTCCATCCTGGGATACATCGAACTGACCCTGGAGATCGACGATCTGCCCGGGGTCGCGTCCTCCCACCTCGAGGTGGCACGACGCAACGCGGTGCGGCTCGAGCAGCTCGTCGAGGACCTGCTCGCCATCAACGCCGGTTCGTTCCAGGTCAACCCCGTTCCCACCGATGTGGGCAGGATCCTCGCCGAGGCGACGTCGTCGGGCTCCGTGCGGGCGGCGCGCGCCGGGCTGCGGCTCGTGAACCGTGCGCCGCGGTCCCTGCCCGCCGTGGTGGACCCGGTCCGCCTGGCGCAGGCCGTGGACAACCTGCTCACGAACGCCGTCAAGTACAACCGGCGAGGCGGGAGCGTCACGCTCGACGCCTGCCAGGGCGAGGACGGTCTGGTCGTCGAGATCGAGGACACGGGCATCGGGATCGAGGAGGAGGACCTCCACCGGATCTTCGACCGCTTCTTCCGCTCGCCGTCGGTCCGCACCTCGTCGGTGCCGGGTGTGGGGCTGGGACTGCTGATCACCAAGACCATCGTCAGCGAGCACCGCGGATCGATCAGCGTCACGAGTGAACGCGGCAAGGGGTCCTGCTTCACGATCCTGATCCCGCAGGAGGGCCGCTGACGGACCGAGCTGGAGAGTCCGCGACGGCGGGGCGCAGCATCGCCGTCCCCGACCATCCCGCCGCCACATCCTCCGCCACCGCGGCAACGGTCCGCGCCTGAGGGGAGGCCCCGGCACCCGGCCGGGGCCTTCATAGGTCCAAGGGTTCTGCAGCGTCACCGCCAGTGGGTCTCCGGCAACACTGACGGGGAGATCGCCGGCGTCGGTGGATGGTGACGATGGCGGTGAGGTCAGTGGTCGGAGTCGCCGGAGCGCCCGTGCACGGTACCGGTGGGAAGGCCGAGCGTGACGAGCTGCGGTGCGGGGCAGCACCCGCCATCGGCGTCGGTAGCGGCAGCAGTGCCGGTGGCTGCATCGGTTCCGCAGGCCGTCCCGGCTGTCCCGGAGGCGGGCGACGACGCGGTGGAGGTGTCGCAGGAACCGCCGAGGTCGGTGCTGCAGACACCTGTCTCGGGGAGCTCGAGCTGCAGGCGGGATGCTGCCTCCGTGTCGCCGGCGATCGCCGCGGTGACGGAACGGACCTGCTCGTATCCGGTGGCGAGCAGGAAGGTCGGCGCCCGCCCGTAGGACTTCATGCCGACGAGGTAGAAGTCCTTCTCCGGGTGTGCGAGGACGTCCGCGCCGTGCGCTGGAACGGTCCCGCAGGAGTGGAGTTCCGGGTCGATCAGGGGTCCGAGGGCCCGCGGCGCCTCGACGGCCGGGTCGAGCTCCAGCCTGAGTTCGCGCAGCATGTCGAGGTCCGGTCGGAACCCGGTGGCGGGGACGAGGACGTCGACCTCGACGGTCCGGGGACCGTCCGGCGTCGATGCCGTCACGGACAGGCGCGGCCCGGTGCTCTCGAGGGTGGTGATGGTGAAGTGTGTGACCAGCTCGACGACGCCGTCGTCGACCAGCGTGCGGAGCCGGCTGCCGAGGGCTCCGCGGGCAGGCAGGCCGTCGAGGTCCCCGCCGCCGTACAGGCGCTGAGCCGAGCCGCTGCCACGGACCGCCCACAGGATCCTGGTACCGGGTTCGTTCTTCGCGACCTGGCCGAGGTTGATCAGTGTGTTCGCGGCCGAGTGGCCGGCCCCGACCACCAGGACCGTCCTGCCGGCGAAACGTTCCCGTTCGGTGCCGACGACGTCGGGCAGCGCGGAGGTGATCAGGTCCGCGACGGTCTCCTCCCCGGTGGCCGGCAGTCCGGCCTGACCGAGGGGGTTGGGCCGGCCCCAGGTGCCGGAGGCGTCGATGACGGCACGCACGAGGTGATCGGCGGTGCCCTCGGGTGAGGTGACACGCACCAGGAACGGCGTGGAGTCGCGGCCCTTCGTGCGGGTCTTGTCCATGCCGAGCCGGGTGACCGCGGTGACGGTGCTCCTGAGATGCAGCGTCCCGGCGATGGCCGGGATCGCTGCGAGGGGCTCGAGGTAGGACTCGACCACCTCACGCCCGTACGGGAGGGCGGTCCGGCGGGGCTCGGTCCAGCCGGTGGGCTGGAGGAGCCGGCGGGCTGCAGGATCGATGTCGTACTGCCAGGGCGAGAACAGGCGGATGTGCGCCCACTGCCGGATCGCCGCCCCGACGCTCTCGCCCTGCTCGAACACGATCGGGGTCAGACCGCGTTCGAGGAGGTTCGCCGCCGCGGACAGGCCGATCGGGCCGGCCCCGATGACGGCGACCGGAAGATCGGTGAACCGATCAGTGGGGCCGGCTCCAGTGGAACCGGTGGTGGCATGGGGGGCGATGGTGTCGGTCATGTGTAGTCCCTCGGTGGCAGCGGTGGCGTAGATGTCCCGGAGGAACCTACGCCGTCGTCGTGGTGCCCGTCGTTCCCGCAGCGGCGGGCAGGAGCTCCGTGATGAGCTGCTGGATGCGACCCCTGATCTCGTCGCGGATGGGACGGACCGACTCGACGCCCTTGCCGGCCGGGTCCTCGAGCACCCAGTCCTCGTACCGCTTGCCCGGGAAGTACGGGCACTCGTCCCCGCAGCCCATGGTGACGACGACGTCGGAGGCCTTCACGGCCTCAGGGGTGAGGATCTTCGGGGTCTCGGCCGTGATGTCGATGCCCTCCTCCTTCATCGCCTCGACCGCGGCAGGGTTGACCTGGTCGGCGGGCTGCGACCCGGCCGACAGGACTTCGATCCGTCCCTCGGAGAGATGCTGCAGGTACGCCGCAGCCATCTGGGAGCGGCCCGCGTTGTGGACGCAGACGAACAGGACCGAGGGCTTCTTCCGATCGGTGGTCGCTACGGCTGCACGTTCGGTGGTCATGGTGATCCTTCGGTCCTCGCCCCGTTCCGGAGATCCGGCCAGGCAGGGTGATGGGTTGGGGTCGATCAGCTCGCCGGCGCCTCGCCTGCGCAGCTCTCGCAAGAGATCGACTGGCTTCGATGTCGAGTATGCAGAAATACATCGATGATTGTCAATGCATGGGTATGCTGGGTGCATGACGACGATCTCCGAGCCCCGAACCGCGGACCCGATCGATGAGGACCCCTGCTGTGTGCCGTCCGGGGCGCCGGCGATGAGCGCCGAGCGGGCCGAGGAGCTGTCCAAGCAGTTCAAGGCGATCGCGGACCCGAACCGGTTGCGCCTGGTCTCCCTGATCTCCTCCAGTGCCGACAACGAGGCGTGCGTGTGCGACCTCACCGAGCCCTTGAACCTGGGGCAGCCCACCGTGTCCCACCATCTGAAGGTCCTCGTCGACGCCGGGATCCTGCACCGCGAGAAGCGCGGTGTCTGGGCGTACTTCTCCATCGTGCCCGGCGCCCTGGACTCCCTCGCCGGCGTGCTCACCGAAGCCCGGTGACGCACCCCCGCCTCCTGCTCACCCGCCTGCCCGCTACGAAGAATCGAGCATCCCTGTGACTTCCAAGGCCGACAAGCCCTCCGTCCTGTTCGTCTGTGTGAAGAACGGGGGCAAGTCCCAGCTGGCGGCGGGCCTCATGCACAAGATCGCCGGCGATTCCGTGGTGACGGCGTCGGCCGGCTCGAAGCCGGGTTCCGCGGTGAACGGTCTCTCCGCCGAGGTCCTGGCCGAGGTGGGGGTCGACATCAGCCGGAACGTCCCCCGTCAGATCACCGTCGAAGACCAGCGAACCGCGGACGTCGTCGTGATCCTCGGGGCCGAGGCGCAGGTCGAGGAGGTCGACGGGACCCGGTACGAGCGCTGGGAGACCGACGAGCCCAGTGAGCGCGGCATCGACGGGATCGAACGCATGCGCCTCGTCCGTGATGACATCCTCGACCGGGTCACCGCCCTCCACGCAACGCTCACCACCCCGTAACGCGTCCGGTCGGCCACAGCCCCGGACGCCGGGACGACTTTCAGCTCTCCCCTGTCCTCTCTCTTCCGTGAGCTCCTCACGGGTGTTCCTCCTGTAAGGAGTCCTACCACCATGACTGTGGTCGCTGTCCTGATCTTCCTCGCCACCCTGACCCTGGTCATTTGGCAGCCCAGGGGCCTCGGCATCGGCTGGTCCGCGCTGGGCGGAGCCGCCCTGGCCCTGCTCACCACCGTGGTCAGCCTGTCCGACATCCCGACCGTGTGGGACATCGTCTGGAACGCGACCTTCGCGTTCGTGGCGATCGTGATCATCTCCCTGATCCTAGACGAGTCCGGGTTCTTCACATGGGCGGCCCTGCACGTCGCACGATGGGGCCGGGGCAACGGGCGGTTGCTGTTCACCCTGATCGTCCTGCTGGGGGCAGTGATCTCCGCGGTTTTCGCGAACGACGGGGCGGCGCTGATCCTCACCCCGATCGTCATCCAGATGCTCCTGGCCCTGAAGTTCCCGGCCAGGGCATCGCTGGCGTTCGTGATCGCCTGCGGGTTCATCGCCGACGCCGGGAGCCTGCCCCTGGTGGTGTCGAATCTCGTGAACATCGTGACCGCGGACTTCTTCGACATCGGCTTCGCCCGGTACGCGGTCGTCATGGTCCCCGTCGGGATCGTGTCCGTCGCCGCGAGCCTCGGCGTCCTGTTCCTGTATTTCCGCAAGGTCATCCCCCGCCACTACGACGTCACCGTCCTCGCCACCCCCGGGTCGGCGATCGCGGATCCCCTGACCTTCAGGACCGGGTGGGTCGTCCTCGGGGTCCTGCTCATCGGGTACTTCGCCGCCGAACCACTGCACATTCCTCTCTCGGCCGTCTCCGGTCTAGGCGCCGTCGTCCTGATGCTGGTCGCCTCCCGCCAACCCGCGTTCTTCTTCCCCCGCACATCGGCCAGCGCATCACTCAGCACAGGAGCCGCTCAGGCATCGAGCCCTCGTGAGGCGGAGGTCGCGGGCCGGGCTGAGGAGCTCGATCTCGAGAGCGTCGGGGCGGCTCACCGATCGACGGCCGGAAGCACTCCCCCTGTCGCTCACGCTGCCGGCGGGACCAGCCGCGACGGTGAAGCAGTTCTCGCTGCCGGGGGCGGAGCGGCGGCTGTCAGCGCGTCAGGCGCACTGCCGGGCACGATCTCCGTCCCGCGGATCCTCAAGGAAGCCCCCTGGCAGATCGTCCTGTTCTCCATCGGCATGTACCTGGTCGTCTACGGGCTGCGGAACCAGGGCCTGACCGACGAACTCGCCGGCGTCTTCTCCTCCATCAGCACCAACGGGGTCCTCGTCACGGCTCTCGGCGTCGGCGTGATCGTCGCGGTCCTCGCGTCCCTGATGAACAACATGCCCACCGTCCTGATCGCCTCCCTCGCCATCGGTGCAGCCGGTGCCGCCGGGTTGACGCAGGAAGCGATGATCTACGCGAACGTCATCGGCTCCGACCTCGGTCCGAAGATCACCCCGATCGGCAGCCTCGCGACCCTTCTCTGGCTCCACGTCCTGGACCGCAAGGGCATCCACATCGGCTGGGGCCGGTACTTCCGCACGGGCATCGTCCTCACCATCCCCGTGCTCCTCGTCACCCTCGTCGCCCTCGCCGGCTGGCTCGCCGTCGTCGGCGTCTGACCACCGCTCCCGGGGACGGACCGGGAGGGAGCCCTCAACCAGGCGGATGCCGGGCTGGACCTGTGCACAACGCGGCGACGACGCCGATCGTGGCGAGCACGGCCATTGCTGCGGCCATGGCCGGATACCCTCCGAGCAGGGACGCCAGGGCCGGGCCCGCAGCGGGAGCCAGCGCCCCGACGATGGTCACCGGCGCGGCGAAGACGCCCTGGAGGCTCCCGTGATCGCGTGTCCCCCAGCGGTCCGCCACCGCGGTGGCCTGCAGGAGCGTGTTGCAGCCCCGCACCATCCCCGCCATCACTGCCACGACGACGAGCAGTGCTGCAGGTCCGGGGACCAGGGCCAGCGCCCAGACGGAGGCCGCCCCGGCGGCGGTGAGCACCACGGTCCGCGTCACGGCGGGCGTCCCCGCGGGCAGGGCCGAGTAGGCGAGCCGGCCGATCACCTGCCCGACCCCGATCAGGCCGAAGGCCACCGCGGCGCTCCCGTAACTCAGCCCCCGCTCGAGGAACAGGGCGATCAGGTTGAAGGTCACCGCGAACAGGGCGAGCGTCGAGAGGGCCATCGTGACCTGCAGCAGACGGAACGGCCGGCTCCGCGACACCGCCCGCGCGTCCTGCGGGGGCTCGGCCCCGGCGTTTGAGGCGGGTGCGGAGGACCAGTGCGCATTGAGGAAGAACCAGTGCAGCGGGATCGTCACCACGCCCAGGACGCCCGCCAGGACGAGGTAGGCGGTGCGCCACCCGAGGGCATCGATCAGGGCGGCGGTGAGCGGCGCGAAGATCGTCGACGCGAAGCCCGCCACCAGCGTCAGCGTCGTCAGGGCCCGCACCCGGTGCGGCCCGTACCAGCGCGTGATGACCACGAACGCCGGCTGGTAGAACACCGCGGCCTGCCCGAACCCCGCGACCAGCCACGCGGCTGCGAAGACCGCGAAGGTCGGGGCAGCACCCACCAGGAGCAACGCCACGACGCCGATGACGCTGCCGAGAGTCATCACGAGCCGTGGCCCGGTCCGGTCGAGCGTGCGGCCCACCCGCACACCGGCGAACGCGGAGACGGTCAGACCGGCCGAGAACGCAGCCGTCATCGCCGGCACGGACCATCCGGTGTCCCGGCTGATCGGGACCAGGGCCACCGGCAACGAGTAGTAGAGCAGACCCCAGCTCGTGGTCTGGGCGGCGCACATGGCCGCCAGTCCCCCACGCGGCCGGTCCCGCTCGACATCGCTCACCCGACAACCCTAGGGTCACCCGCGGCGCCTTTCGCCATCACAGCCGTGCGCGGTGCGTCGCCTGAGCATGACGGCCGCCATCGCCGTTCCGAGCTGTCCGCGCCCGCGCAGCAGAGCGTTCACATAACGATTCGCGCACATCTGTACCCGGCCGGCCTGCCCGGCCGAGGCCCCCCGGAAGCCCCGCCGTCGCAACGGATCATGGGGTCGGGTGCCGGATGGGGGACGGGTCTGCACAGTGCCCGGACGGGCACCGACGCCGCTGCGCACTCCTCCTGGCGGACAGCCGCTCGCTACGCTGGATGGCGGCCCGGATGCGATCCCGGTGCTGGATGACGCATGACCGGGATCGCCCACACACGTCAGAAGGAGCATGATCGTGAGCAGCAAGCCACGGGAAGGGGCTTCCACCAGCCCGCCCCAGCGTCCGAGCAGGGCAGCGGGAACGACCACCGCAGGGAAGGCACGACTGGCGCTGCCGGTCTTCGTCCCTGCGTCGGCGCTGATCGTGCTCTTCGTCGCTTTCGCCATCATCGCGCCCGATACGGCATCCGCCCTGTTCGCGGGTATCCAGGAGAATGTCATCGGCGCGTTCGGCTGGTACTACGTGGCCCTCGTGGCCTTCTTCGTCGCGTTCTCCCTCTGGGTGGGATTCAGCCGCTACGGCGACATCCGCCTGGGCAGCGACGACGACAGACCCGAGTTCTCCACGATGTCCTGGTTCGCACTCCTCTTCGCAGCCGGCATGGGGATCGGCCTGGTGTTCTGGGGCGTGGCCGAGCCGCTGAACCACTTCGCGAGCCCTCGTCCCGGAACCACCGGTTCCGACATCCAGTTGGGGCAGCAGGCCATCACGCAGACCTTCCTCCACTGGGGACTCCACGCCTGGAGCATCTACGTGGTGGTAGGCATCTCCATCGCCTACGCCGTCCACCGACGCGGCCGGCCCATCTCCATCCGCTGGACCCTCGAACCGCTCCTCGGCGATCGCGTCAGGGGCGGCTGGGGTCACGCGATCGACGTCGTCGCACTCGTCGGGACCCTCTTCGGAGTCGCGACGTCCCTCGGACTCGGCGTCCTCCAGATCTCCTCCGGGCTCGACAGCGCCAACATCCTCGCGGCCACCGAGGCGACGCAGGTGGGACTGATCCTCTGCATCACCTCGCTGACCATCGTGTCGGTCATCTCCGGTGTCGGGAAGGGGATGAAATGGCTCTCCAACATCAACCTGGTGCTGGCCGCGGTACTGCTGCTCGTGGTGCTCGTCGCCGGACCCACCCTGTTCCTCCTCCGCGAGTTCGTCCAGTCGATCGGCAACTACCTGCAGAACGTCATCGGCCTCACGTTCAACACGCTGGCGTTCTCGGGAGCGGAAGGTGAGGCGTGGCAGGCGTCCTGGACCACCTTCTACTGGGGCTGGTGGATGTCCTGGGCGCCGTTCGTCGGCATCTTCATCGCCCGCATCTCGAAGGGGCGGACGGTCCGCGAGTTCGTCGCCGGTGTCCTCCTCGTTCCCACCACGCTCGGATTCCTGTGGTTCTCCGTCATGGGCGGCTCCGCGATCTACCGGGAGATCTTCGGGCAGGGCGGGCTGATCGCCGAGGACGGCTCCGTGGACACCGAGAACGCGCTGTTCGGCCTCCTCGGCGACCTCCCCGGCGGTCCGGCCCTGCTGATCGGAGCCATCCTCCTGATCGCCATCTTCTTCATCACCTCGGCGGATTCGGGAGCCCTGGTGATGAGCATGATCTCCACGGGCGGTGACCCCGATCCGCGCAACTGGATCCGCGTCTTCTGGGCTGCGCTCGCAGCGCTCGTCGCCATCGCCCTGCTGCTCGTGGGCGATACAGGGCTCGGCTCCATCCAGACCGCGGCCATCCTGACCGCCCTGCCCTTCAGCGTCGTGATGCTCCTCATGTGCGTCGCCACCGCCAGGGCATTCCACGGTGAGCATCGGGCATGGCAGGCTGCACAGCGGAAGGCTGCCGCTGCAGCGATGGCGGACCGCGTCAGCGACCAGGTGAGCGAATCGATGTCGGACCAGGTCGAACGGCAGGTCCAGGAGCACCTGGCGGACTACTCCCTGGAGCACGAACCCACGGATGCACCGGGGAACTCCGACACGCGGCGGTAGCGCCCGGGCCATGCCCGCCGCGGAATGGGCACCAGCAGGAAAGGCCTGCTCATCACGTCTGATCCGTCAGGGCGTCAGAACTCCTTCCGTTCCTTCCCCTGCGTCGGCACGATAGTGGGCGGATGATCATACGGGTCGGCAGATGAGGGCCGAACAGGCACGAGGAGGGCGATTCAGGTGAGCCGCGTGGACGGGAGGTCTGTTCGGGAGTCCCTTCAGGCCCAGCTGTGGCCGGTGCCCTTGGCTGCTGTCGTTGTCGCGCTGGCGCTCGGGCAGCTCCTTCCGTTCCTCGACGAGCGCCTGGATGACAGCCTGCCGGCTGCGGTATCGGGTCTTCTCTTCGGTGGAGGGCCCGAGGCAGCACGGTCGCTGCTGGAGACGATCGCGAGTTCGACCATCACGGTGACCTCGCTGACGTTCTCCCTGACGGTCGTGACCCTTCAGCTGGCCAGCAGCCAGTTCTCCCCTCGCCTGCTCCGCACCTTCACCCGGGACCGGTTCGTCCACAACACGCTCGCACTGTTCCTCGGGACGTTCGTCTTCTCCCTGACCGTGCTGAGGAGCATCCGGGTGGAGAGCAGTGCCGGCGCGAGCTTCGTCCCGGAGATCGCCGTCACCACGGCGTTCCTGCTCACGATCGCGAGCGTCGTCGGCCTCGTCCTGTTCCTGGCTCACCTGGCACGGCAGATCCGTGTGGAGACCATGCTGCGCGACGTGCACCGCGAGACGGACCGCACACTGGAGCGGATCTATCCCCAGCAGGGACCCCGGCCTGCCGGCAGTGAGCTCCCCCGCATCGGAGGGGTGCCGCTGCGGGCGCCGAGCTCGGGGTTCCTCACCCGGGTCGATGAGGAAGCCCTCACCGCCGGCGCTGCGCGGCACGGCGTGGTCGTCTCCGTCGACGTCGCCCCGGGGGCCTCGTTGGTGGAGGGCGTACCCATCGGACGGGTGTGGAGCACGAGTGATGCTCCGCTCGACGACGATCGGAGCGCGGAAGTCGTCGAGGCGGTCCTCGCGGCCTTCAGGACCGGTTTCGAGCGCACCTCGAGCCAGGACCCGTCCTTCGGGCTGCAGCAACTGCTCGATGTGACCGACAAGGCACTCTCCCCCGGGGTGAACGACCCCACCACGGCTGTCCATGCCATCAGCCATATCTCCGCGATCCTCTGCTCCCTCACCGCGCGGTGCACGGGATCACGAACGCTCCGCGACGGCGACGGGACCGCGCGGGTGCACCTCACGCTCCCGACCTTCACCGAGCTCCTCGAACTGGTCATGGATCAGCTCGTCACCTACGCGTTCACCGACCCGCGGGCTGCCGGCCGGACCATCGACATGCTCTCGGAGATCACCATCAGCGCCAGCGGTGCAGGCTCCCTGACCCAGCTCACGGCGCCGCTCCGGACACAGATCGGGCGCGTCCGGACGGCGGTCGGTGGCTCACCCCTGGACGCCGTGATCCAGCAGGACCTCTCGGACAGGCTTGCCGGCGTCGAACCGGGCCGATGATCCGCCGGCCCTGAGGGCTGTGCCCTGCCGGGGCACTCGGGCGTGTGTGCCGGCGTACCCGCCCGCAACTACCCGTGTTCGGACGGTGTGGGCGGGCTCGGTGGATCCGGGCGGAGTCGGGGCGGATCGGTTCCGCGGAGGAAGAAGGCTCCGAGCGAGCCGGCGAGGGTGGCGAACACGGCGACGGAGTAGACGGCGAGCAGTACCTGCAGGATGCGGGCGAAGGGCGTCGTCGGGGTGAGCCCGGTGCCGGTGATCGTTGCCATCGCGGATTCGAAGAGGGCATCTGCGTAGGATCCGTGCGTGCCGGTGGCGTACAGCAGCTGGCTCGAGGCGAGAATGACCACCGCGGTCACGGCTGCCAGCCACCCGATGCGGCTCGACAGGAGCCGCCCGGCGGACCGCGAGCCGCGCACACCCGCGGAGACGATGCCGCCGAAGCGTGCGAAGCGTGCCACACGGACGAAACGCAACGCCTGCAGCGCACGGAAGAAACGCAGGAACGGCACCAGGAGGAAGATGACCTGCCACCAGTTCTTCTTCCAGAACGTCCGACTGAACCCGGCGATGTAGGCCCGCAGCAGGAACTCCGCGACGAACACCGTCCAGAACACCCACCCCACCACGGTGAAGAAGAGGATCATGCCGGTGCTGGTGGCCAGGATCTGCCCGAGCACCACGAACAGGAAGATGACACCCAGGATGCCCATCGGCTTGTCCAGGCGGGCTGCCACGGCCTCCGCGCGGCGCAGGCCCGTGTCCTGCCCGATCGGTCGGTGGTCCATCAGCGTCCGTTCATCGAGGCTGCATCATCGATCGTCGCCGGGGTACCCGATGATGCCGCTCATGGCGGAGCCACTACCCAGCGTCTTGGCGGGGATGACGCTGAGTTTGCCGTTGGTTTCCAGCACGACGGCGGCGACGGAGGACAGATCCCCGGAGCCGGTGCTGCGCACCGCCTGGTGGACTTCGGACTCGGTGAGGCGGTTGCGGCGGAGCTCGTGGTGCTGCAATTGCCCGTCCACGACGAGCGCTGTGGGTCTTGTGGTGATCGTCCTACGCGCGCCGGGCCAGCGCGCGGATACCCCGGCGACGATGAATTGCAGTCCGGCCAGGAGTACGAGGGCTGCGAATCCCTCGGCATATGCGACGTCGGAGCTGAGCAGGATGGTCGCGAGGGTCGAGCCCAGCGCGACGGTGATGATGAAGTCGAAGGCGTTGAGCTGGCTGAGTGTCCGCTTGCCGGAGAGCCGCAGGACTCCTACGAGCGTGGCATAGGACACCGCCCCGACGATGAGGACCCGGAGGATGTCCGCCCACGAGTCAAACCACATCGTCGTGGCCCCCGGGCTTGATCGTCGTGGTGCTGGCGTTGATCATCGTGGTTCTCCTCCAATGGGATTCGCGGGAAGACCCGGGACGCTGTCCTCGACACTACGCTGCAGCGCTTCCCGCTGTACTGCCGGATCACGAGAACGGGATGACGCCCTGGAGGTACTCGCGGGAGGACCCGCCGCGATACGAACGTCGCCGGCGGAGCGCAGGCGGTCGAACGGATCAATAACAGGAGACATCGAAAATGGAGCCGCCCAACTGTTGCCTTCCTGCCCGTGGCGGTGTTCCGTAGATGGATGACGATCACCGGACTCCTTCCCATGGCCGTGACGGACGAAGTCGGCTGGCTGGCCGCGGTCGACGAGGCCATCAACACCGCGTTCGCGAAGCCGACCGAGATCTTCTCGAGCATCGTGTTCTTCCCCATCACCATCGGTGATGTCAGCTTCCCGGCCGTCGTGGCATGGCTCATCCTCGCCGGGCTGGTCTGCACGATCTACTTCGGGGTCCCGCAACTGCGCGGGCTCAGGGTCGGCTACGAGGTGGTCCGGGGACGGTACTCGTCCAAGAGCGACCCGGGCGAGGTCCCGCACTTCCAGGCCCTCACCTCGGCCCTGTCGGGGACCGTGGGGTTGGGCAACATCGCCGGTGTCGGTGCGGCCATGGCGCTCGGTGGTCCGGGCGCAACATTTTGGATGATCTGCGCCGGCCTGATCGGTATGGCCACGAAATTCGCCGAGTGCACGCTCGGCGTCAAGTACCGCGAGGTCCACGAGGACGGGTCCATCAGCGGCGGCCCGTTCAAGTACCTGCCCATCGCGTTCCGAAAACTCGGGCGCATCCCGGCCAAGATCCTGACCGGGATCTTCGCCGTCGCGATCCTCATCTTCGGCTTCGCCGGCGGGAACATGTTCCAGGCCAACCAGACGTTCGCGCAGGTGCAGAACGTCACCGGCGGTGAGGACGGATTCCTCGGCAGCGCCGGTGCGGCCCTGATCTTCGGGGTCGTCCTGGCGTTCCTGGTCGCGGTCGTCATCCTCGGCGGCATCAAGTCGATCGGCGCCACCACCTCACGCCTCGTCCCCGCCATGGGCGGCGTCTACGTCCTCGCCTGCCTGTTCGTCATCATCGCCAACATCGAGCAGGTCCCCGCAGCATTCGGGGCCATCATCTCCGGTGCCTTCAATCCCCAGGGCATCGCCGGAGGCATCCTCGGCGTCCTGATCGTCGGCTTCCAGCGCGCATCGTTCTCCAATGAGGCGGGCGTCGGTTCGGCAGCCATCGCGCATTCCGCCGTCAAGACCCGCCGCCCGGTCAGCGAGGGCTTCGTGGCCCTCTACGAACCGCTCGTGGACACCGTCCTGATCTGCACCATGACCGCCCTGGCCATCATCATCGCCGGGGCTCCCAGCCTCCAGGCCGGCATCGACCAGGTGCAGGGCGGAGGGGACACCCCCGACGGCGTCATCCTCACCTCCGACGCCTTCGCCACCGTCCTCCCCTGGTTCCCGATCGTCCTCGCGATCGCCGTCATCCTCTTCGCCTACTCCACCCTCATCACCTGGTCCTACTACGGGCTCAAGGCCTGGGAGTTCCTGTTCGGGCGCGGGAAGATCGCCGAGCTCACCTACAAGGTCATCTTCCTGTTCTTCACCGTCGCCGGCTGCGTGCTCACCTTCAGCCAGGTCATCAGCTTCGCCGATGCAGCACTGTTCGTCTGCGCCTTCGTGAATCTCCTCGGGGTGTACTTCCTGTTGCCCGTGATCAAGCGCGAGATGCGCGCCTACCTCGCGGACCGCAAGAGCGGGAAGCTCCTCATCCTCGGACTCGAGGAGGGCGAACTGCAGCCCGAGAAGTAGCACCGACACCCTGCAGGACCAGGTGTGGCAGGACACCACCGGTGGACCTGATCCCCACTACCGACGTTCTCCTCCGCTCGTGTCTACCCCTCGAATGCCTGGGCCTCCGTCTCGGTCCTGATCAGATCCTCGCCGGCGTCGGTGTGGGCGACGGCGGCGGGCTCGAGCATCTGCTCCCTCGAGTACTGGAACATCACCATGGCGACGGCGACGATGGGCGTCGCCAGGAACGCTCCGACAATGCCGAACAGCGAGCCCCCTGCAGTGACTCCCGTGAGTACCACGGCCGGGTGGAGCGCCAGTGACTTGCCCACCAGGATCGGCTGCAGGACGTTGCTCTCGAGTTGCTGCACGAGCAGCACGATGCCCAGGACGACCAGCGCCGTGACCCAGCCCTCGGACAGGAGGGCCACGAGCGTCGCAAGGAGTCCGGTCGCGACGGCTCCGACGACGGGCAGGAACCCTGCGAAGAAGATCAGGACCGCCAGGGGCAGAGCGAGCGGTACCCCGAGGACCCACAGCCCGAGACCGATGAACACGGCGTCCACGAGTGCCACGGCGGCCTGCGACGACACATAGGCGGAGAGTGTCCTCCAGCTCCTCGTGGCTACCTCCGCGATGTGCACGAAGACCGTCCCGGTCGTCCATCGCAGCAGCCACCGGGGGAAGCGATCTCCGTCCTTCAGACAGAAGAAGGTGAGGACCACGGCCAGCAGCACTGTCACTGTCATCGATCCGACCGTGCCCAGTCCGGAGGAGACCTGGGACAGGATCGCACCGGCGTGGGTCTGGAGCCAGGCGAGTCCCGACGTGATGAGATCGTCGACGTCGGGCACGGTGAAGGGCAGCGACTCGGCGAAGTCCCCCAGCATGCGGACGTTGTCCACAGCCCGCCCGGAGAGATCGCGGATCCCGTCCACGGACAGGACTGCTGCGGTCCACCCCACACCCATGATGACGGCGAGGAGCCCCAGGACGGCGACGGCTGCCGCTGCTGCTCTCGGCAGGAACGTGCGCAGGATCCTGTTGACGGGCCAGAGGATCGAGGACAGGAGGAGGGCCAGGATCAGAGGGAGGACGATCACCCACAGCTCGGACAGGAGGTAGATCACTCCTGCGATCGCTATCGCGATGATGAGTACCCGCCCGAGAATGGCGGTCGTCGTCGTCAGGGCCGAGAGGACTGCACCCCCGCGGATGCGCTCCAGCATCGCCCGCGAGGAGGTGGCTCCGCGTTGCTCCTCGCCCGTGCCGGACGAGGAGGACTCCTGCTCATCGGTCACGCCTGACCTCTCCTGGTGGTGATCCGGTCCGTCATCGTGAGCACGGTGGGCATCAGGGTGCGGGGAGGGAATTTCACCGGTTCCACGCTAACAGGCATGGTCGGTCGGCTTCCCTCATGGGGGCCTCGGTTGCTGTTCCGTGACAGGATCGATGGCCGGCCGTGATGTGGAGGATGAGTCCACGGCCTGGAGCTTCGGGGACCGGCCTGATCCCCAGCGAGCGTCCAGTGGGGACTGCTATCGTGACAGGCCGACCGCCGACTGCTCCGGGGCACCGATGGCCACGCCGCAACCGGGTCATGGCCGTCGAGCCCGTATCCCCGGGGACCGTGCCCGAGTACGCACCTGCACCAGGGGCTCGACTGCGACCGGTTGCAGCCGACTCCCTGGTGCAGGGCTGCCACACGATGAAGGGACCTCCGTTTGACCCGCGAGCCAGTGCACGACGCCGCCCGCCCACCGATCTATCCCGGAGAAGGAACCCTCGTCGCTGCCAGTTCCGTCCCTGGACCTCCGAGGCGGCCCAGGATGCTGCGCCTGGTGTCGCTGGTCGTCATCACGGCCGCGGCCGCCGTCGTCGCGTTCGGTGGTTTCTGGGCCGTGCGGTTGATCACCAATGTCGACTCCTTCGACCTCAGTGCAGGCGGCGAGCGCTCCGAGGGGGTCACGGACGACAGGACGGACCGCCTTCAGATCCTGGTCCTGGGCTCCGATACGAGGAGCGGGTCGAACGATGGTTACGGCGCGGAGGAGGACTCCGAGGGATACGGTCAATCGGACGTGATGATGCTCGTCGACATCTCCGAGGACAATGACACGATCAACATCCTGAGCTTCCCGCGGGACCTCCTGGTGGACATCCCGTCCTGCACCGACAAGCAGAGCGGGCAGGCCTTCGATGCCCGGCCCGGGGCCATGATCAACAGCGCCATGCGGGACGCGGGCCCGGGGTGCGCGGTCGACACCGTCAACGCAGTGACCGGACTCGAGGTGGATCACTTCATGCTCGCCGATTTCCACGCCGTGACAGAGCTCTCCAACGCTGTCGGGGGCGTCGACGTGTGCGTCACCGAGGCCGTCGATGAACCGAAGTCAGGCCTGAAGCTGCCGGCCGGCACCTCCAGCGTGCAGGGCGAGCAGGCCCTGGCCTTCCTCCGTGCGCGGGCAGCCTTCGGGGACGGCGGCGACCTCGGGCGGATCCAGGCCCAGCAGGCGTTCCTCGGTTCACTGGCGCGCAAGGTCACGGACGAAGGCACGCTGCGCAATCCTCAACGGATCCTTCGCATCGCCGACGCGTTGACGCGCAATCTCACGGTCGACAGTGGCCTCGCTTCCATCCCCGCGATGGTCACCATCGCCGACAGGCTCAAGGACATCGACCCCGCGGACGTCAACTTCATCGCCGTCCCGACCGTCCCCGCGGCGGACCCGAACCGCCTGCAACTGGACGGACAGACCGCCTCGGCGCTCTTCGCCGTCCTGCGGGAGAGCGCCGACCTCACCACCCCGGTTTCGGACGAGCGGGATGACCGCTTCCGCACGGGGGACGAGGACGGTAGCACCGGAGCACCCAAGGACACGAGTGCGAGTGATGTACCCGTGACTGTCGCCGACGGTACGGCGGACCCGGCGCTCGTCCCTGCAGCGGTCGAGGCGCTCCACGATGCCGGCTTCACGGGCGCCCAGGCGATGCCCGCTCCAGCCACCCCGGTGACCGGCATCTACTACAGCGAGGGTTTCGCCGATGCGGCCGCAGCCGTCGCCGCAGCACTGGGGGTACCCGTGACGACCGTCTCCTCGGACGACTCGATCCACGGAGTCCAGATCTACGTCGGAACCGACGCCGAGGACGGTCTCGACCAGCTGGCCGCGCCGGACGTGACCGGCACCGTCAACCAGACGGCGGACCAGGTGTCCTGCCAGGACACCAACCCGTTCGGATAGGTCTCATCCGGGAGGAAGCAGACAGCAGATCGGAGGCTGCATCCCCAGGGGATGCAACCTCCGATCATCGTCGGACCCGCAGCCCGACGTGTGCGTCGACGCCGCGGGCGAGCAGGTCGTCCTACCCGGCGTGCACGTGGGCGGGCTGTCCCCTACCGGTGGGCTCGGGCCCGGACGCGCTGCAGCAGAAGCAGGACGGCCGACGCAACGAGGACGACGAGTCCTATGTAGAGCAGGAACTTCAGGGTCTCGACGGCGATCCCGACGATCAGGAGAACGAGGGCGACAAGGGCCAGGGCAATCAACAGGGGTTTCATCTGTCCAGTATGTCCGTGATCGCCGGCTTCTCGTACATCCGGTCAGGCGCGAGGCAGCCACCAGGAGCAGGCCGGGGCGAAAGAGTGACGGACTCCACATCGTCGGGCTCGATGAGTGGGGCGGGCCGGGGCCGGGCTATGACCGGCCCTGGTAGACGTCGGGGGTGCCGTCGTCGTCGGCGTCGACCCGCTCCTCGGCTTCGAGGACGCGGTAGTGCCGGTTGCGCATGCGCAGGATCACGGAGGCCAGGAGGGCCGCGGTCAGGGATGCGGTGAGGATGCCGACCTTGGCGTGGTCGTTGGTGGTCCCACCGTCACCGAAGCTGAGATCCGCGATCAGCAGGGACACGGTGAAGCCGATGCCGGCCAGCAGGGCCACCCCGATGAGGTCGACCCATTTCAGGGAGGCGTCGAGGTTGACCCGGGTGAGGCGGGTCAGCAGCCACGTGGTCCCCACGATCCCGATGGGCTTGCCCAGCACGAGTCCGGCGATGATGCCCAGGGTGACGGGATCGGACAGAGCCGACAGGAAGCCGGTCCACCCGCCGATGGCGACGCCGGCGGAGAAGAACGCGAAGACCGGGACGGCGAAGCCTGCGGAGAGGGGGCGGAAGCGGTGCTCGAAGATCTCGGACAGTCCGGGACCCGCACCGGGTCCACCGCTCGCCTGGCTGCGGATGACGGGGACGGCGAAACCGAGCAGGACGCCCGCGACCGTCGCATGGATGCCGCCGGCGTGCACGAGCGCCCAGGTGGCGAAGCCGAGCGGGAGCAGGATGAACCAGGCGGCGGCGGGCTTGAGCCCGAAGAAGCGCCGGTACACCTGTGCGAGCACGGTGAACAGTGCCAGCGGGATCAGGGCCAGCAGCAGCGGAGTGAGATGCAGATCGTCGGAGTAGAACACCGCGATGATGGTGATGGCCAGGAGGTCGTCGACCACGGCGAGGGTGAGCAGGAAGATCCGCAGCGCGCTGGGCAGATGGGAACCGACGATGGCCAGCACGGCGACGGCGAACGCGATGTCCGTGGCCGTGGGTATCGCCCACCCCTGCAGGGTCTCGGGGCTGGTCAGGTTGATGACCGCGTAGATGATCGCCGGCACGGCGACGCCGCCGAAGGCAGCCGCCACGGGGACGATCGCCTTGGAGAACTTGCGCAGGTCCCCGGCGACGAACTCGCGCTTGAGTTCCAGACCGACGAGGAAGAAGAAGACGGCGAGCAGACCGTCCGCCGCCCATGCGCCGAGGCTCAGCTCCAGGTGCCACGGCGCGTAGCCGATGCGGAAGTCCCGCAGGGCGAAGTAGCTCTCAGCGGCGGGCGAGTTGGCCCAGATGATCGCCACGGCTGCGGCGATGACGAGCAGGATCCCGCCCACGGTCTCCTTGCGCAGGATCTCGCCGATGCGCAGGGCTTCCGGGTAGGTGCCGCGGCCGAGGATCCCGGCAGGCGCGGCGGGGCGGTCGGGTGCTTTATCGGTCATGGGGGAACTCCTAGGGGGAATCGGGGTCGACGACAGAACCTGCCGACCAGACTTCCCGGCTCACCTCTCCCTACTCTACCCACCTCGAGCCGCCCAGGAGGGACGGACCGATGTCGGACACCGCGCTGCGAGGAGTGGACGTGACACCCGAGGTGTGCCGCCTCAGTGACCGGCGCCGAGCTTCCCGCCGAGGCGTTCGCGCATCATCGTGGAGGCCTCGTTGAGGCCGACGATCTCCACGTCGGTGCCGTGGGTGCGGTACTTCTCTTGGACGCCGTCGAGGGCCGCGATGGTCGAGGCGTCCCACAGGTGGGAGCCGTGCATGTCGATGGTGACCCGGTGCGGGTCCGTGGCGTACTCGAACTGGGCATAGAGGTCGTTGGAGGACGCGAAGAAGAGCTCGCCGTTCACGGTGTAGGTCGCGTGCCGGTCTCCGTCCACGATGTCCTCGGTCCGCTCGACGGTCACGAGGTGGGCGACCCGGCGGGCGAAGGCGATCATCGCGACGAGCACGCCGACACCCACGCCGATCGCGAGGTTGTGTGTCCAGACGGTGACGATCACGGTGGCGAGCATCACGGTGGTCTCGCTCCTGGGCATGCGCTTGAGGGTGGAGGGCTTGATGCTGTGCCAGTCGAAGGTCGCGATGGAGACGAAGATCATCACCGCGACCAGGGCTGCCATGGGGATGAGGGCCACGACGTCGCCGAGGGCCACGACGAGGATGAGCAGGAAGATCCCGGCGAGGAACGTGGAGATCCGCGTGCGGGCGCCCGAGGCCTTGACGTTGATCATGGTCTGGCCGATCATCGCGCAGCCACCCATGCCGCCGAAGAATCCCGTGATGATGTTGGCGGCTCCCTGGCCCCAGGATTCACGGGTCTTGTTCGAGCGGGTATCGGTGATGTCGTCGACGAGCTTCGCGGTCATCAGGGACTCGAGCAGGCCCACGGCGGCGAGTGCCAGGGCGAACGGGGCGATGATCCGTAGGGTCTCGAGGTTGAGCGGGACGTTCGGGAAGAACAGGGACGGCAGGCTCTCGGGCAGCTCGCCCTTGTCGCCGACGGTGGGCACGAGGATGTCGGCCAGGACGGCGAACACGGTGAGGACGACGATCGCGACCAGGGGCGCGGGGACCGCCCTGGTCAGGCGCGGGAGCCCGAAGACGATGAGGAGTCCCACGGCGACCATCGGGTACACCAGTGAGGGAACCCCGATGAGCTCCGGTACCTGCGACATGAAGATCAGGATCGCCAGAGCGTTGACGAAGCCCACCATCACGGAGCGGGGGATGAACCGCATGAGCCTCGCTACCCCGGCCAGGCCGAGGATGACCTGGAAGATGCCCCCGAGGATGACCGCGGCGATGAAGTAGTCCACCCCGTGACTGGCGACCAGGGGCGCGATCACGAGAGCGACCGCGCCGGTCGCAGCGGAGATCATGGCCGGGCGGCCGCCCAGGAAGGCGATGGAGACTGCCATCGTGAACGAGGCGAACAGGCCCAGGCGCGGATCGACGCCCGCGATGATCGAGAACGCGATCGCCTCGGGAATCAGGGCGAGCGCGACGACGAGCCCGGCGAGGACCTCGGTCTTCAGCAGGCGGGGGTTGCGCAGCGTGCGGGCGACGGACTGGCGTTCGACGGGGGTGGGCGCCCGGAGGGTCGCGGGAGGTACGGCTGCAGACATGGCGGGGTTCCTTCGTGCAGTGGGGGTGCAGGAGACGACGGGGTGGGGGCCCATGGGGACGGACTCGCACGTACGCCGTTGTACCTCGGATCCGCGCAGGAGCGCGGCGATCGTACACTTCGGGATGCTTCGGGAGTCGGCTCAGTCTACGTCGTCACGCAGGGATCGCCGGGAACGGCAGATCGCCGGACATCGACGACACGGCGATACGCCGGGATCAGCGGTGTCCGTCCGGGTCAGAAGGATTCGACGATCGTCCGGGCGGTCCGGAGGGCCTGATCGTCGCCGCCGGCGATGCTCGACGCGCGGTCGACGATCTCCCGGGCCAGGGCGGTGACCTTGCGGTTGGTGTCCTGGCTGCGCTGGCTGATGAGGTGGAAGGCCTGGTCGGCGGTGACACCCGTCTGCCCGATGAGGATGCCCTTGGCCTGCTCGATCACACCGCGTCCCAGCACCGACGCCGCCACGGCCTCGTTGGCGAGCCGGTGGGAGTCCACACGGACGGAACTGGTCACATCGATCATGATCCCCCACACGCCGATCACGGCGTTTTCGTGCTGGATCTGGTCTCCGACGATCAGCACCTGACGCTGGGCTCCGCGCGCGTCGAGCAGGGTGAGGTAGGTGGACCGGGGGCCGCTGATCAGCTGGGCCTCCGCCCAGTAAGCGGCAGCCTGCTCGCGCAGCTCGGGCAGGAAGTGGCTCATGCCGAGTTCGAGGGTAGGAACCACTTCGCCCGGCTCGTAGCCGTGGATGGCGAACATCTCGTCGGACCAGTGGAAGACGTCGGTGTCGAAGTAGTACTGGAACGTGCCGGTGGGCGAGTGCTCGAAGAGCTCGACCGACGGGACGAACCGTCGGTCCGTGGGGGAATCTTCCTCGGGGGGTGTATGCATCTGCGGCGGCACCCATTCGTAGCGCGCTGGGACGGCGCTGGCTTCTTAACACCGTTCAGCTGGAAAGAATAGCAAGAAGGCCCCACAGATTCCGCTTGCGCCCGGTCGCCCGCCGCATGGGGTCCTACTCGTGGACCGGCTCGCCCGTCACGCGGTGGTCCGCGTGGTTCATGCCCTCGAGGACGAGCCGGGCCAGGTGCCCGTCGATGATGCTGTACACCACGTTGCGGGCCTCCTTCCGTGTGGACACCAGGCCCGAGAGCCGGAGCTTGGCCAGGTGCTGGCTGACGGCAGTGCGGTTCGCGCCCGTCGCCCCGACCAGGGTGCCGACGTCGGCCGGTCCGCGCGTGAGCAACCAGAGGAGATGGAGCCGGGTGGGATCGGCGAGCATGCGGAAGGTCGCCGCGCCCGCCTCGAGGCGGCGTGCGTCCGGCTCGCCCGGATGGACCAGGCTCGGCGCAGCGCCTGCTGACCGGGCCGCAGGCGCGACCGCTCCCTGCGGGGAAGTGCCACCCCGGTTCGTGTGCCGCTCGTCGATGTCCGCCACCTCCCCTCGTGTCCCTGCCGCCCGTCGTGCTCCTACGCTACCCGTCACCCCCGGGGCCTCCGCTGGCTCCCGGTGCCGCCGTCGGTGCCGCTGTCGGTGCCGCCGTCGTTGCCGCGGGCGCCGTGCTGTCCCGGGCAGGCCACACGGCGAGCGCGGTGAGGAAGCCTGCCAGTGCGACGACGCTCAGGACCAGGGCGGCTGCGGTTTGGCCGGCTGCGGCACCCACCCATCCCGCCACGGGGTAGGCGAGGAGGAAGCAGGCGTGGGAGAGGGAGAACTGGGCGGTGAAGAGGTAGCTGCGGGTGTCGTCGGAGGCGACCCGCCGCAGGAGGCGTGAGGACGGGGTACTGACCATGGAGGTCCCGATGCCGAGGAGGACCCAGAGGCCGAGGAGCAGTGTCCAGGAGTCGGCGGTCTCCGCGATGCGCGCTGCCCCGAACAGGCCCAGGGGCAGGATGCTGCCGCCGACGAGCATGAACGTACGGTCCGGGGTCCGCTCCAGGACCCGGGGCGCGACGACGGCGACGAGCATGGAACCCGCCCCGTAGCAGGCCAGGGCGAGCGCGACATCCGTGTTCGATCCCGGGAAGAGATCCCGGGCGAAGACCACCGTGTTGACCAGGACGAGTGCTGTGGCGCTCGCCACGACGAGGTCCAGCGCCATCAACCCGCGCAGCGACGGTTCCCGCAGGAAGACACGGGTGCCGAGGGTGGTGCGCTGCAGCAGGGACCCCTGGTGCTGCGAGGGGGGAATCACCGGCAGCCTCGTGGTGAGGACCATCGCCGCCGAGACGAGGAACCCCGCCATCGTCCCCACGAACAGGTTCTGGTAGGACATCACGCCCAGCAGGGATGCTGCCAGCAGCGGGCTGGCGAGGGATTCGAGGTCGTACGCGACCCGGGACAATGACAGTGCCTTCGTGTAGTCCCGCTCCTCCTTCAGGACCACGGGGATCAGCGCCTGGAACGCCGGCGTGAACGTCGCTGACGCCGACTGCAGGATGAACACCAGCACGTAGATCTGCCACACCTGGTCGATGAACGGCAGACTCAGGGCGATCGCTGCGCGTACCAGGTCCGCGCCCACGAGGACGCCCTTGCGCGGCAGCCGCTCGACCAGCGCAGCCATCAGTGGGGCCACGAACACGTAGGCGACCATCTTGATGGTCAGGGCGGTGCCCAGGACCGCGCCTGCCTGCCCGCCGGCCAGGTCGAAGGCCAGCAGGCCCAGGGCCACCGTCAGCAGACCGGTCCCGAGCAGGGCGACGACCTGCGCGGTGAAGAGGGAACGGTACGCCGGGTGGCGCAGGACAGAGAGCATGACGGGCCCGTCGGGTGCAGGAGCAGGTCGCACCAGCATACGTGCGTGATTACGCACGTATGAACCCGGATGCTGGGCCCGCCCCGCGAGGCTGTGCGGGCTAGGCGTTGGCCGCCAGCAGGGACTCCTCGAGCGCCACCCACGCGAGCATGGCGCACTTCACCCGGGCCGGGAACCGCGAGACGCCGGAGAACGCGGCTGCGTCCCCGAGCACCTCCTCGTCCGCCTCGATCCGGCCACGCGACCGCAGGACCTCGCGGAACGCATCGATGAGCGAGAGGACCTCGTCCCGCGGCAGCCCCTGCACCAGGTCTGTGAGCACGGACGCAGACGCCATGGAGATGGCGCAGCCGGCACCGTCCCAGGTCACGGACGTGACGTTGCCCTCGGCCACCCCCGCCCGCAGGGTGATCTCGTCACCGCAGACGGGGTTGAGCTGGTGGGACTCACCCGCCCTGCCCGCACCAAGGTACTCCTGCAGGGGCGAGCCGTGCCGGGCCTTCGCGTGGTCGAGGATGATCTGCTGGTACAGCTGTTCGAGGCCGGTGCTCATCTACTTCGCTCCGAAGAAAGGGCGGACCTGGGCGGCCGCGTCGAGGAACGCGTCCACCTCGTCCGTGGTGGTGTACAGGTAGGTGCTGGCGCGCGTGGTGGCGGTCAGGCCCAGGCGCCGATGGAGCGGCTGCGCGCAGTGGTGGCCCACACGCACGGCGATGCCGCGGTCGTCGAGGAACTGCCCCACGTCATGGGCGTGCACGCCGTCGACGTCGAACGCGGCGAGGCCGATCCGTGGCATGCCCGCGCGCGGCCCGAGGACGCGGATGCCGTCGATCGCTTCCAGGCCCTCGACGAGTCGTGCCCCGAGAGCCGTCTCCCACGCCTCGATGCGTCCCATGCCCGTCTCGGAGAGGTAGTTCGCCGCGGCGCCGAGGGCCACGGCCTGGGAGATGCGCTGCGTCCCCGCCTCGAAGCGGTTCGGGGACGGCAGGTACTCGGCGCGCTCCATGGTCACGGTGGTGATCATGGAGCCCCCGGTGAGGAAGGGCGGCATGGCGTTCAGCAGCTCCGCCCTCCCGTACAGGGCGCCGATCCCGGTGGGGCCGAGCATCTTGTGGCCGGAGAACACCAGGAAGTCGACGTCGAGGGCCTTCACGTCCACCGGGATGTGCGGTACGGACTGGCATGCGTCGAGCAGGGTGAGCGCGCCGACGGACCGCGCGAGCCGCACGAGCTCGTCCACCGGGTTGATGGTGCCGAGCACGTTGGAGGCATGCGAGAACGCCACGAGCCGGGTGGCCGGCGTGATCACGCCTGCCGCGTCCTCGAGCCGCAGGGCACCGTCGTCGTCCACGGGCAGGAAGCGCAGCTCGGCGCCGGTGCGGGCGGCGAGTTCCTGCCAGGGGATGAGGTTCGCGTGGTGTTCCATCTCGGTGACCACGATGTTCTCGCCGGGTCCGACGGCGAAGCGGCGCGCCGCCTCTCCCCCGCGGCCGGCGGCCGCGTTGGACATCGCGTAGGCCACGAGGTTGATGCCCTCGGTGGCGTTGGAGGTCCAGACGAGCTCGCTGGTGCGGGCGCCGATGAAGCGGGCGACGGCGGTGCGTGCGTCCTCGTAGGCGTCGGTGGCCTCGACGGCGAGCGTGTGCGCACCGCGGTGCACGGCGGCGTTGCGCTGCTCGTAGAACTCCTGCTCCGCCTCCATCACGCTCACGGGGTTCTGGGAGGTGGCGCCGGAGTCGAGGTAGATCAGCGGCTTGCCGTTGATCTCGGTGCCGAGGATCGGGAAGTCGTTGCGGATGCGGTGCACCTCGGCGTCGGTGAGCCCGGCGTCGGACGGGGTGAGCGTGACGGGCGTTTCGACGACGGGCACGGGTACTCCTCGGATGGGTCAGCAGGCCTCGCGAAAATTACGCAAGGATTCTCTGATCTAATCCTGCCACCGCGGGCGATTCACGGCATCCCAGCCCGTCCTAAGTACCCGCCGTTGATCCGTCATGTCTTCGCGGTCCTGACCACGCGTTCCAGCAGCGGCACGGGTCGCGGGACAGCAGGATGACCCGACCCGGTCGGGTGCGGCGAGGAGGCATTGCCGACGGCGGGTTCCTCCGGTGCACGCAGGTCGGCGAGGACGATGGCGGCAGCTGCCGCCGCGGCCACGGGTTCGGGGGCTTGCGGGTCGGCGGGCCGGTGCCGGTAGACCACCTTGGCGTGGAACAGGTAGCGGACCACGAAGGCGCAGGCGAGCGCTCCCGCCTGGGCCACCAGGCTGTTGAAAGCCAGGACCTCCACGAGCAGCATGAGCAGGGGCATCCGCAGCAGGGCCTCGATATTGTTGAATCCGACCGACGCGACGAACCGGTGCCGCAGCGTCCTGGCCGTGTGCCTCTCCTCGGCGAACACCAGCTTCTCCTGCATGAAGAAGTTCGAGAGAATGGTCAGCTCGGCTGCGACCAGGGACGCGGCTACGTAGTGGACGCCGAGGGCCAGGAGTATGCCCATGATGAGCAGGTTCAGGACCGTGCCGATGCCGCCCACCATGGCGAACAGGGCCGGCCGTCCCAGCCGTGACCCGCCGGTCCGCCGCACGAGGCGGACGACCAGTGCGATCGGACGGAGTGCGGCGTTGAACATGAGACCCCCTGAGTTGTGTGCGGCAAACAAGCTCCTGCCGGGAGCCTAGGATCGGCTGCACGAGGAGGAACGGGTAGCGGCTACTGCACATGGATCGCCTGTCCGTGCGGTTCTACTCAGGGATGGTCGGCTGGTACCCGGCTCCCGTGACGTCGGCGCGTGCGGGCGCGCCTGGGGGGCAGGGACACGATCCGGAGGACTACCGGGTCGTGTCAGGTGGAGGAGCCCTCGGCGAACAGGTGGAGGTCCTCGCGCCTGCTGATGCCGAACTTCATGAAGATGCGGTACAGGTGGCCTTCCACGGTGCGGACCGATGTCCCGGCGCGCTCGGCGATCTGCTTGTTGGTCTGCCCCTGCAGCACGAGGGTCACGATGGTGGCTTCCCGCGGTGTCAGCTGGACAGCCGAGGGGAGACGGACGGCACGCGTGGTGGCAGGCCCCTCGACCCCCGCACTCGCTGTGGCCAGTTTCTTCTGGGCGCGGCGCACGGCGGCAGAATCCCTTTGCTTCTCGTACACCTCCCGCGCGTGCACGAAGCATGCGGCCGCAAGTGGCCGGTAGCCGGCGGTCAGAGCCTCGTCACCGGCCTCGACCAGCTGTTCGGCATCAGCATCCGCAGCGGCCCGGGCGAACGCGTGCAGCAGCGTGTGCTCACGGCCGTCGAAGGATCCTGTGAGATCTGCGAGACGGCCGAGGACGGAGCGGTCGCCCAACACGAGGGCCTGGTCGAGTGCCGTTGCGGCAACGAGCAGCAGCCCGGCGCTCTCGGCCTCGTCCGCCAGGCTCACGAGTCCGGTGATGCTCTGGCGGTCGGTGTCGAGGACCGACTTCACGGATTCCGAATACACCTGGCCCAGCCGCCGCGCAAGCCGTGATCCTCCTGATGCCGCGGCGCCCTGTTCCACCAGCAGGGCCGCTTGCTGCCGGTCACCGTCGAGAAGCGCCGCGTAGGCGGCCAGCCCCTCGATCCATGGCAGCAGGTGGAGGTGTTCGGTGCCGTGCAGGATCTGCACGGCCGCATGGAGTCGGGATCTCGCCATCGGGAAGCGACCCTCCCGCAGCGCCTGCACGCCGTCGATCAGGTCGAGCCATCCGGCGAGGTACGAGGTACGGCGCATCTCCCGCCGGTGGTGCACCGTGACGACAGCTCGTGCTTGCTCCCACTCCCCCCCTGTGACCAGGGCCAGGAGTTCGAGACACACCGCTTGGCCCTGCCGCGCGAGTGCGTCGGGGTGCGTGTCCGTGAGTGCCTGCGCCTGCCGGACGAGGCGGGCGCCCTCGACGGGCCGGCCAGTCTCGATCGAGGACGCCGCGAGCGCCAGCAGCGCCGCGATCCGGACGGGAGCATCGGCTTCGTCAGCAGCCCGCTGGACCGCCACGGCGTCGAAGTCAGCGCCGTCGGTGGCCAGCGCGATCAGGCCGCGACCGACCGTGACGCCCAGAAGGTCCGACGGTGCCGCCCCGGCCTGCCGGAGCAGGCGCTCCCAGCGGTCGGCGTCCCCGTGGAGGACGGCGGCGGGCTCGCCCCGGCGCGTCCTCACCCTCAGCGCGAGGAGAGTGCCCTCCTGCAGGACGGCCGGCGATGCGGAAGCTTCAAAGGCCTCGTCGACGAGGTCGAGCGCCTCGTCGAGCAGGCCGTCGTCGGCATGCGCCCATGCCAGTTCGACGAGGCGGCGCCCGTCGAGTTCCGGCGAGCGCATGGCGCGGAGCGCTCGTACGGCGAGGGTGCTGTTACCGGATCGGTTGGCGCTGGTGGCGGCGGCCAGGAGGATCTCGTCATCGATCGCCTCCCCTGCGTCGAGGGCCAGCGACGCCCGGCGGAGGACCTCCCCGACGTCGCGAGGTGGGGCTGTAGCGGCGTGGAGGGCGCTGCGCTGCAGCAGGACCCGGCGCGCGGTGGGGATGGTGGTGCGCAGCGCCTCACCGTGCATCGGGTGCCCGGGTACCAGTGTGCCGTCTTCCTGCACCTTGGCCCAGGAGCCGCCCAGCAGGCGCTGCAGCACGCCGTAGTCGATGAGCTCCCGTGCTTCGTCTCCGGGAACAGGCCCGGCAACGGCCAGGAGCTCCATCGCCTCGCGCTGGTCATCGTCCAGCACCTGGAGGTCGGCGTGCACGAGGTCGGAGAGTTGTTTGCTCAAGGGCGGCAGGTGCCGGGTGATCTGCCACACGCCGGCGTCCTTGGTGATGAACTCCCGGGTCAGTCCGTCCCTCACGAAGAGACGCACGAGGAGAGGGTTGCCGAGCGTCAGGTGCTTCACGGCGTGCACGAGGGCTGCTGCCACGGGTCCGTCGAGGAGCGCGATGCACAACTCCTCGATATCGACGAGGGTCAGCGGCTCGACGGGCACGCTCACCACGATGCCGTCGGCGACCAGTTCGTGCAGGCCCTGGGGCAGTCCGGGTGTCTGCCGGGCGAGGAACAGCGCCCGCGCCCTACGCATGCCGAGCAGCTGCGCGATCAACGTCATGGAGTTCACATCGAGGTCGTGGGCGTCGTCGATCACGAGCAGCGGCAGGCTGCTGCCGGGCCGCGAGATCCTATCGAGCGCCTGCACCACGCGCCGTAGGACGATGACGAACTCCTCCATGTCCTCGGCCGGCAGACCGGTGAGCCACGATGACAGGGCCCCGTAAGGTACGCCGCGAAGCGCGGTGCTGCCGCGGATGTGCAACACCTGGGCTCCCGGAACGATGCCCGCGACGGCAGCGGCCGCGAGGGTGGTCTTGCCGATCCCGGCCTCGCCCAGGAGCAGGATGCCGGAGATCGAGGGATCACCGAGCGCTCCGGCCACGCGCGCGAGCTGATTTTTCCGCCCCGCGAGCAGGTCGCGGGCCATCGTGTCCCCGGTCATCAGGTGAACACCGTTGCGAGCTGCTTACGGCTGGAGATGCCGAGCTTTGCCATGGCCTTCAGGATGTGGCCCTCCACCGTGCGCACGGAGAGGTGGTGGATGGCAGCCACCTCCTTGTTCGAGGCGCCGTGCGCCGCCATGCGGGCGAAGGCACGCTCCCGGTCGGTCAGGATACGGCGGGCGCTCGCATTCTTCCTGGGCACATGAGTTCGCCGGAAGATCTGCTCAGCCCGGATGAAATGCAGGGGCTCGTCATCGGTTTCGTGGAGGCGCATGGACATCAGGGCCGCAGAGCCCGCCAGGTCCAGATGCCCGATCTCGAACGCCACCTCCGCGGTCTGCAGCAGTATGCGTGGATCCCGTGCCGCGACCCCCTGTGCCAGTAGCTCACACGCCTCGGCGAGCGGCGTGTCCATGCGACGGGCGAGGTCCAGCAGCAGCGGGGCCTGGGACTGCTGGCCGAGGCGGACAGCGTGCATTCGCAGGCTCAGTTCCACCCCGTGGTTGCCGGCCGCCCGCTGCCCGTTGGCGAGGACCGCGAAGCGGCGGGCAGCAACCTCGCTGTCGGCGAGCAAAGAATCTGACAGAGTGGAGAGCAGGCAGATGGCCGAGCGGTAAGCCCACGGCAAGCCCTCCGCCGTGGCAGTGTCCGGGGACCCTGCCGGGGCTGTGACGCCCGCGTCGGTGGACGCATCCTCCCGGCGCAGCAGGGCAGCGGCGTAGGTCCTGGCAGCCTCGGCGAGGGGCAGCAGACTGCTCCGGTTGTCGACGCGCAACTGCTCGACGGCAGGCACGATGACCGCGACCGCGGCCTCTGCCTGTCCGAACGCAGCAAGCGCCGCCCCTGTGAGGGCGTCGGGGACCGCGGGATCCTGCCATCGACCGGCGACCAGCGCGGAAGCACCCGTGAGGAGCAGCGCGTCCTCGAGGTACCCCTCGTGGACGAGTGCCGCGAAGCCGTTCTCCTGCAGCATGCGCGTCGCGGTACCCGTGGGCACCGGCAGCTCGGTCCCGCGGAGCCGAGCGAGCGACCTCTTGGCCCCTGGGCCTGTCCCCGTGAGGCTCCTGGCCAGGACGATCCGCGCGGCCCGTTCGACAGCCAGCGGGTCGTCGCGGCCCTCGTCGAGCAACGGCTCCTCGTCCGTCGCCTTCGCGAGTGCCAGGACGTCGCCGTGGCGTCCCTCGTGCACCGCCGCCTCGATAGCGAGCGAGCGGGCCTCGGTGGCTGCATCTGAAGGGTCCGTCGACGGCCCACCCTCCAGGGCGTGCTTCAGCACGGCGCGTCCTTCGCTGAAGCGCCGCTCTCTCAGGCATACGCGAACCCGTTCAAGGGTTGCGGCGTCCACGTCGGTCAGGTGCGCGGCGGCTCGGAGGGCAAGGACCGGATCGCCGGCATCGTTGGCGGTGCATGCCGCGGCGCGGAGGTAGGTTCCCGGTACCGGTACCCCTGCGTCGAGGATCCAGCGCAGCAGACTCATGCGCGACGGCGCCGGGAGGAGGCCCCCGACGTCGAGCGCGTTGAGCTGCTCGAGGAAGACCGGCAGCGGGTTGGCGGCAAGTGCGGAACGTACGCGGTCGCCGAGTACGGTGTTCACCACCCCGACGGCATGCGGCGGGTAGGGGTCGAGCGCGCAGATCCCCGCCTGCTCGAGCTCGTCCACCACTGCCGCACCCCAGAGGGGCAGGAGCGCGTCCAGTGGCACGGGACCGGCGACGGCGACGACGTGCAGTGTTGCTTCGGCGCCCTCGGACAAAGCCGGCAACGCGCCGAGTGCAGCGGAAGTGTCACCCCTCGCCTGCAGATGCGAACCATCCTCCGTGGCATGCCATATCCATGCCTCGGGCGCGCGGGTGAGGATGCCCGAGGCTACGCTGGCGCGCACGGCAGCCTGGAGGTAGCGAGCGTTGCCGTGGCTCGCGCGCCATAGCTCGACGGCGACCGTGGCAGTGAGCGGGCCCTCCAGCAACTGCTCGAGGAGCGCACGCGTCCCCCCGAAGCTCAGCGGTGCCACGTCCACGCGGACCAGCCGGCCTCTGCGCCAGAGGTCGAAGAAGCGCGCACCAGCCGCGCTAGGTCCGTCGCAGGCCACGAGCAGGCGTGCCGCCCCCACTTCGGCGAGGTAGGACAGCACCCGGGCAGACGGTTCGTCGAGGTGCTGCACATTGTCCACCACGAGGATCACAGGGCGGTTGCGGGCACGTAATAGCAATGCGGTCTGCAGGGACTGCAGCATCGGAAGGGACTCGAGGCTGCCGGCGGGATCGGCGTCCATCAGGAGAACAGTGAGGGCGCCGTATGGCGTGGCGGTCATGGCGGCCGATCCACGGATGAGGACCACGTGGGAGCTGTCCTCGAGCTGCGCTGCCGCCGCGCGAGCGATCGCCGTCTTGCCCACACCGGGTGAGCCGACGATCAGCGTACCGGCCCTGCCAGGCGTCGCGAGGCCCGTCAGGACGGCCGCGACCTCCTCGGAGCGCTGGAGCAGCGGCCAGGTGCCCGCGTAGTCGTCGCTCACGGACCCCCCTTGTCCCTCTGCTGAGCCAGAACCTGTCCCTGTGCAGCGTGCTGGCGGGATCAAGCATTTCGGCCTTCTCGACGAGTCGTCGATCAGTACGGTAATAAGGCCGAATACTACTCGATGAGTACCTGCTTTCGCCTCTCGGGCTACTTCCTTCGACAGACAGCCTTCGCGCTCTCGTACTTTCCCGCTGTTCACCACACAAGGGAAGTGGGCTACATGGAGCCGACAGAGGCGCTCGCACCATGTGGTGAAGGTTCTGCCGCGCGTCTCACGCGGGGGCGTGGAACTTCTGTTGTGCGGTCAGGAGGCTGTCGCGGATGAGGAGTTCGATGGCGTCGGCGGCGTCGTCGATCAGGAAGGGCAGGTCTTTCTTCTCGACCGTCGAGAAGTCCTTGAGGACGAAGTCCGCGGGGTCCTGACGTCCGGGCGGACGCCCGACCCCGACGCGGACCCGGTGGTAGTCCTTCGTGCCCAGGGCCCGGCTGATGTCCCGGAGCCCGTTGTGTCCGCCCTCTCCCCCGCCGAGTTTGAGCTTGAGGGTGTTGAAGGGGATGTCGATCTCGTCGTGCACCGCGATCACATGATTCGGTGCGACGTCATGGAAGCGTGCGAGCGCGGAAACCGGGCCACCGGTGAGGTTCATATAGGTCAGCGGTTTGACCAGGACCAGACGGGGGCCTCCGATGCCCAGGCGACCCTCGAGCGTGACGGCCTGAGCCTTGGAGGAGGTGAAACGGCCGCCCATCCGGCCGGCCAGCAGATCCAGGACCATCTGGCCCACGTTGTGGCGGTTGCCGGCGTAGCCGGGCCCGGGATTCCCGAGCCCGGCTACGAGCCAGGTGTCAGTGGACACCGTGCGGGTCCTGCTTACTGCTCGTCGGCGTCGGTGATGACGGCGTCCGCGTCGGCGTCGGCCGCGGTGGCGCCTTCGGAGGTGCCCTCGACGTCGGCGTCGGTCTCGGGGGTCTCGCCGAGGTCCTGCTCTTCCTCGGCGGCGAGGTTCACGATCAGGGTGTCGGCCTCGACGAGGAGGGTCACGCCCTGGGGCAGGACGATGTCGGAAGCGTGGACGTGCTGTCCGACCTCGCGGCCCTCGATGCTGACAGTGAGGGTTTCGGGCAGGTGCGTTGCCTCGGCCTCGACCAGGACCGTGTTGGATTCGAGGTTGGGAACGGCGTCGGCGGCGGGCTCGCCCTCGACGTGGATCGCGACGTCGACCTGGACCTTCTCGCCGCGGCGAACCGTGAGGAGGTCGAGGTGCTCCACGATGCGCTTGAGCTGGTTGCGCTGGATGTCCTTGACCAGGGCCAGGTGGTCCTGGCCGTCGATCTCGAGTGTCAGCAGGGCGTTGGGGGTACGCACGGCCAGGGTGGTCGCCTTGGCGGGCAGCAGCACGTGGATGGGGTCCGCGCCGTGCCCGTACACCACGGCGGGGATCATGTTGGCGCGGCGGGCCTGGCGGGCCGAGCCCTTGCCGAACTCGGTGCGGACGTGGGCGGGGAGCCTCTGCTCGGACATGGTTTTCTCCTGAACGATGACAACGATGACGGCTCGCCGCGTTTCGCGTGAGCACTGGGACAAAAGCCGGGCGGAGAGAACACGCGCATCGGGCAGTCGTCTAGAAACCAGAAAAAGTCACTAGCCACCGTCGATCACGGAGTACGACCGGACTCATCCGGCCCGCTCCCTCGCCTAGGCATCGCCCCCAATCCTACAGGACCGCCGACAGGGACGAACGCACAGCACTTTGCGTTAAGCTGTCGACCGACACGGCCCACCTGTCCGAATCCCTCAGGAGGCGCGCATGCGTACTGCTCGCGACCCGGCACGTCCCCGATCGTCGGGCTTCCGGGCCCGATCGTCGACGTCGCACTCATGAGGACCTACCGTGTCGTCGGAGCCCTGCTCGTGGTCGTCGCGGCGGGTATCGTGGTCAACGCCGCAGCGTCGAACGAGGCCGAGAGCGACGGATGCACTGCCACCGGCAGTTATGCCTCGAATACCGTGCAACTGGACCCATCCAGGGCGCAGGACTCTGCAGCGATTCAGGACGCACTCGATGCCGCCGCCCGTCAGGGCGGCGGGATCGTGCAGCTGCCTGCGGGACGGTTCGATGTCCACCGCCCACTGCGGCTCGGGCACAACGTGGAGCTCAGGGGCACCGGACCGTCGACCGTCCTGAAGGCGTCGAGCCGTTTCCTCGACACCAAGGGACCGCTCGGCGGGCACCCCCTCATCACCACCGAGGGAGCGCGTGACGTCACCATCGCGGATCTGACCGCGGACCACAGCGGATACCTTTTCGAGGAACCCATCGACGGGCGGCTCAAGGAGTACCTCATCGATGTCCGGCACTCCGTGAACGCCGTGGTGGAGGGCGTCTCGACGAGGAATCCCTTCACCTACTCGATAGCGGTGGTCGGCAGTCAGGACTTCTGTGTCCGCGGCAACTCGACGGTCGCCGACTCGTCGGGCAGATACAACCAGCTGGACGGCGTCCACATCACGGACTCCCACTCAGGGGATGTGATCGGCAACATCATCGACCAGCGCCGGGGCGCCGACGGCGACGACGGACTGGTGGCCCAGACCATCGGCGCCGACGTCTACGATGTCGTCTACCGTGGCAACGATGTCCGAGGGGGATCGCACGGCGCCGGTATGCAGCTCGCGGTGTCCGGACATGAGATCCGCGACATCACCATCGTGAACAACCGCTTCTGGGGGTCCCCCTCGGGTATCCGCACCGGGTACTACGACGGCGGGACGCAGTCGGTCCACAACATCTCGGTGCTCGGCAACACGTTCCTCGACAACGACGGTGATTCCGTCGCTTTCCACGGCGATTTGGAGAACATCCGGATCGAGGGCAACTCGATCTGCAACAGCGGACCGGTGAGGGTCGGGGAGGGCGCCGGGAACTTGCTCGAGAGTAATCAGGAACGCTGTTGACGCCGCCGTGCCGTGTGCCGGCCCGAACGCGGGGTCAGGGATCGCTGCCATACGCGCAGCTTCTCCAGGGGATTGTTCTTCCGTAGCTGGGCCAGGACCACCAGCCCGGTGAGCAGGACGAGCAGCAGCCACATGAGGGGCAGCCCGGCGGCCAGTTTGAGCACCAACGCAAAGCCTCCGGCGATGGCCAACCCCCTGATCGCCATGGGGCCGGAAGCCGGCGGGAGGATCGGCGCTGCGAACATCGTCAGGGCCCCGGCTGCCGTGAGGGCACCCACCGCGCACCCGATCGCGATACCCTCGACACCTCCCAACGCCCAGCCCGCGAACAAGCCGCCGAGGATCAGCACCGACGCCACCGCCAGCCCCAGTTGGCACCGCCGGTAGGCGCGCAGTGCGAGCAGGACCGTTGCCAGGACCGTCACTGCGGCGTAGCCGAGCCCTGACAGTGCGAGCCAGGGCAGGAGGCCCAACGACGAGTGGTACCGCTCTGGCAGGACGAGCGCCACCAGGTCGTGCGGAGCCGTAGCGATGACGGCGCAGGCCACGAGCGCGAGCCGCCCGAAGGACCGCAACGCATCGGTGAGGATGAGGACGCTGTCGACCCCCGGGCGGCGCAGCAACGGGAACACCACGATGACGGTGCCGGCTGCGACGTACACGGGGGCCTTCGCGATGGACGCCAGGGCCTGCAGGCCGGCGGCAGCGGTGGAGCCGCCGTCGAGGAATGCCACGAGGACGACGTCGATCCCGACGAGCACCGACACGACGCACAGCGTCGACGCTATGTCCGACGTCTCGGCCCAGCGCCATCTCTGACGCATCACCCGCGGGCGCCACGTGACGTCCCGGAGGAAGGACCGCGGCGTGACCAGCAGGGCCAGCCCGCCCATGGCGAACCCGAGGACAGCACCGGGGGCGCCCCAGGCGAACACCACGACGAGGATCGAGAACACCAACCGGATGAGGACCTCACCCACCGACTTGACGGTGTACCGGACGAAACGCAACTCCCCCTGGATCCACCCGGACGGCGCCGCCCCGATGAACAGCACCAGGGTGGAGAGGGCGACGAAGGCTGCCGTCGATCCGGAACCGAGACCTGCAGCGACCGCCCCCGTGACCAGGGCGGCCACGAGACCGACGCCCACCGACACCGTCACCGCGAACGCGATGGCGTCACGTCGCTGCTCCGAGCCCGGCGGATGCGCGGTCACTGCCTGCGACAGAGGCAGGGGGACCAGGGCCGACGTGACAATGCCGACCATCCCCAGCATCATCTGGGCAGCGGCGAACCGGCTGAAGTCGGCGGGTGCCAGGGCATACGCCATGATCAGCGTGATCACGTAGCTCAGCACACCGACGAGTCCTGCACCTGCGGACAGCAGTACGCCGTAGTGCGCCACGCGGGGGCTTCCGCCCGCGTGCTCCGTGGCACCTGCGGGAAGCGTCAACCCTGCCTGTAGTTCGGGGATCGGACCGATCGTCAAGAGGTTCCCTCCAGAGGCGTTCACGCACGACCTACGCCAGACTACGGAGGCACCGACGGACTGACACCAGTACCGTCTACTCGCTTCCCCGCCCCGCTACTACTTGGTGGGGTGATACCGGAGCCGGTGCGCGCCGAGCCCTATACTGAGCGCGCTGGAGGTCTCAAGCGCAGCACCGGACTCCCTGATCACCGCACTCAGAGGACGATAGGCATGGACTTCTTCGCATCCGACGCTTTCCTGACGGCGCTTGCCCGGGACTACCACGGGGCAAGCACTTACGCGTTCAGGACGTACGCCATCAAAGGGCAGCAGGTGCGGCTGGTCGAGATCGACGGGGGCAGGCCCATCACCGATGGCCCGTTCTACGACTACGTCAAACCCTTCCCGACCGGGGGGCCCTCGCAGGGCACCGTCTCCTACCTGCCCAGGCTCGTGACCTCGGTGATCGCCCTGCAGGACCGCGATCCCGAGTCCTCTCTTCCCCTGTTCGCGCAGGAGCCGGCACCGCTGATCCTCTGGGAACGCTTCAGCACCTGGGAGGACTACCTCGCCCTCCTCGGCGGGAGGAGCAAGAACAATTCCACGGCCCGCCGCAGGAAACTCCGGAGGATGACCGAAGCGTTCGGCGACCCGGTGTTCACCTTCGATGACCGGGACCCCGCGGCACTGGATTCGTGCATCGGGTGGAAGATCGGCCAGTACGAGGGCGGCCACGAGACACTCGAGGACCCCCGGGCCCTGCTGATGCTCAAGGCCATGCACCGGGACGGCCATCTCATCGTCTCCACCCTGCGACTGGAGGGCCGGTGCGTGGCCGTGGACACCGGGTTCGTGTGGCAGGGAGACTTCCTCGATGTCGTCTCGGCCTACGATCCCGCGTTTGCGGTCAACGGGGTCGGTACTGAGCTGCGGATGCGCCTGCTGGAGCACAGCTACCGGCTGGGGCACCGCAGTTTCGATCTGCTGCTGGGCACCGAGTCCTACAAGTGGTACTACGCCACCCACCTGCAGCTCGTGGAGAGCTACGGAACACCTCCGTTGGCGCGGCGCGTTCGTGACACGGCGCAGCGCGCCGTCAAGCAACGCCTGATGGCCCTGTCCCCCCAGCTCTTCTATCGGGCGAAACGACTCGTGCTTGGTGCGCGCCGCCGCTGGGCGCAACTCCGGAACCGTCGGCAGCAGGACACGACCAGCTAGCCCCGGTGCCGCGACGCAGGATGCACCGCCCTTCGTCCTCTCGGCCCGTGAAGACTGCTGAGGTATGACTCCGCGGCCGTCCGAGTACCCGGGTGGTCAAATGAGGTATCCCCTACCCGTGCCTCCTCCCGTGGCCGCTACTACCTTCGGTGGTGCGGATGCCTGCCCTTAGGACAGGGTCCGCTCCTGAAGGAGCTGCGACTTGAGGAGATCCGTGGAGACAGGAACGCGTCTTGTCCGCGAGGCCCAATCCCATCCCGTCGAGACGCGGCCACCCATTGGTGACCGGCGGTCGACGGCCCACCCGGTCTTCACCGCGGCTCCCCGCCGTCCCGTGGATCTGGAAGTGATCATCCCCGCCTACAACGAGGCCGAGCGCATCCCGACCACGTTGCGGGCAACCGCGGACTTCCTCGCGTCCCAGCCGTGGTCCTCGAGGATCGTCGTGGTGGACAACGGGAGCGTCGACGAGACCAGTGCCGTGGTGGCGAGAATCGCCCGTGCGTCGGATGCCGTGGATATACGGCTGATGGGCTGCGCCCAGCCCGGCAAGGGGGCCGCGGTCCGCCGCGGCCTGCTGAGCAGCCGCGCGCACTTCGCCGGGTTCCTCGATGCCGACCTCGCCACACCGATCTCCACGCTCACTGATGCGATGACGTACCTCGAGGCAGGCGCATCCGCGGTCATCGCCTCGCGCCACGTCCCGGGATCGACCTTCGTGCAACCGCAACACCTGGGGCGGAGGGTAGGTGGCACCGCGTTCCGCCTGATGACGCGCCGGATGGTGCAGGGTATCGCCGACACACAGTGCGGTTTCAAGTTCTTCGAAACGGGTGCAGCGAAGCGCGCGCTCGTGGAATGCCGGACGATGGGGTTCGCCTTCGACGTGGAACTCCTGCAGAGGATCCAGCACGCCGGGGGGCGGATCCTCGAACTTCCTGTCGCTTGGACGGACGGGCCGGCGTCCACCTTCCGGCCTATCCGGGACGGCATCGCGAGCTTCGGCGCTGTCCTGCATATGCAGCGGGTGTCATGATGGGCTCCTACCCCACGCCGATAGAACGCCTCGCCGGCAAGCACCTCCTGGTCCTCAACTGGAGAGACGTCCAGCACCCGCAGGCCGGCGGTGCGGAACAGTACATGCACCAGATCGCGGTCCGCTGGGCTCGTGCAGGTGCGCTCATCACCTGGGTGACCGGTCGCGGACCGGGGCAGACCGCCCACGAAATCATCGACGGCATCAACGTTATTCGTTCCGGCGGTGATCTGAGTCTCTACCCGACTGCCGCGCTGTGGCTGCTGCGGAGCGGCCAGAGCTTCGACGGCGTGATCGACTGCCAGAACGGCATCCCGTTCTTCTCCCCCCTGTTCCTGCGGCGCGCGATGCCGATCGTGCAGGTGATTCATCACGTGCATCAGGACCAGTTCGCCACGCGCTTCTCCAGCCCGCTCGCCACGGTGGGACGCTTCCTCGAGAAGGACGCCGCCCGCCTGGTCTACGGAAAGCGCTCGATCGCCGCCGTGTCCCCGTCCACCCGCATGGAACTGCGCCGGCGGCTGGGTTACACGAGTCCCATCTTCGTGGTGCCCAACGGAACCACGCAGCCGCCGGAGGAGGTCGGCCCACGCGATCCGGACCCCACCATCACGGTCGTCAGTCGGCTCGTCCCCCACAAGCGGATCGATCTCCTGCTGGGTCAGATCGCCGTTGCTGCCGAGGCGATTCCACGCCTTCGAGTGAACATCGTCGGCGACGGGCCGGAACGCGCGCGGCTGCAGAAGATCGCCGCCGACCTCGGGCTGCTGTCGGCCGTCACCTTCCATGGATACCAGCCGAACGAGGTGCGGGACGCCCTCCTGAGCCGCGCGTGGATCACGGCGTCGACATCCGCAGCCGAGGGCTGGGGCTGTTCCGTCATCGAGGCGAACGCGTGGGGCGTGCCGTGCGTCGCGCTGAGGGTTCCGGGTATTCGCGATTCCGTGGTGGACGGTGAGACGGGGTGGCTCGTCGACGACGCGAAGGACTTCGGCACAGCGATGGTCAAGGCGATCGATGCCGTGAGCGACCTCACGACGGCGAGGACGATCACCAATGCCTGCCGTGCGTGGGCCGCACGTTTCACCTGGGATCGCAGCGCGGCTCTCCTGGCAGGTGTTCTCGTGGAGGAGAGCGGGTTCACCGGCGACTTCCGGGTGCAGCGCCGCCGCGCGCGCTCGGACATGGCGGCGCATGCCCGCTTCCGGAGCCCGGCGCGGTTCGACCCCTACCAGGCTCTGCGTGCCACGGACGAGGTGGTCGAGGACGGCGACGAGATCTGCGCCCTGCTGCACGGCTGCGACGAGACCGACGCCCGCAGTGTGCTGCACCGGCTCGGCATCTTCGACGCCGAGGTCACGCTCGCGAACCGCAGCGGTGTTCTCGCCGGTCCTGCACTCCCGCCCAGTTCCGGCCCGGCAGAGACGCCCGGTGTCGACACCAACGCTCCTGGCCCCGCGCAACAGCCCGACCCGGGGTCCTTCCCGACGTCCGACCTCGGCACGCCGTGAGCACCTCGCTCCTGCGGGCCGAAGACATCGGCGATGAGGCACCTCCGGGCCGTCACTTCATGCCTGGCGGGCCGCGGCTGACGCCAGCGGCGCTGGTCGGCTCCGTCGTGGTCGTGCTCGCCGCCTTCGCGGCCCGCGCCGTCGGCCTGGTCCGGGGGTTCGAACTCTGGCTGGACGAGATGCTCTACGCAAGCCTGGGGCATTCGGTCAGCCTGGGGTCCGTCCCGACCCTGCCTGATGGGCCGTTCTTCCTGCACCCGCCGGGGTATTTCCTGGCCGAGGCCGCCGTCATCAACCTGTTCGGTATCGAGGGCAACAGCATGGACCTCGTGCTGCAGCTGCGATGGCTGAACGCGGTGATCGGTGCGTTATCCATCGGACTGGCCTTCCTTCTCGTCTGGCGCGTCGGGAATCCCGTCGCGGCCTGGGCCACTGCCGGAGTGCTGGCCGTCGAACCGTTCGTGCTCCGCAACAACAGCCGTGTCTTCCTCGAGACACTCGGGATGGCCGCTGCGCTGGCGGGCCTGCTGATCATCGTCGCGGTGATGATCAGGCCCCGGAGCCGGTACCGCGTCGCGAAACAACTCGCTGCCGGCCTGCTGCTGGGCTACGCCGTACTGACCAAGGACGTCTACGTCCTCGCGACGGTCGCCCCTGTGCTGGCCGCCGCGCTGTGGCGGCGCACCCTCCCGCTACGGGATGCCCTGCGGATCCTGACCGCCACCGCCGTGCCCTACACGGTCTACCTCATCTTCTTGGCCGTGAACGGGCTTCTCGATGCATGGGTGTGGGCGAAGACCAACGGCATCCGTCGCATGATCGGGATCGAGCAGACCACGGGCTTCAACGAGGAGGGATCACCGAGCCTCATCGGCCGGCTCCTCGATCAGCTCGGGCAGTTCGGGACCTCGTACCTGCTGCTGGCCATCGGGCCGGTCACCGGCGTGATCCTGTGCTTCAGCAAGGTCGCGAGCAGGCGGCTGATCGGTCTCACCGCCCTCGTGCTGGGCATGTTCGGGGTCTACAGTGCAGCCTTCGGCACGCTCGAGGAGCAGTACGGCTACCCTGTTCTGTTCGTCGGCGCCCTGAGCGCCGGGGTCTGTGCCGTGGAGCTCGTCGAACGACGCGCACGCTGGCGCACACCGGTGATTCTCTTCGCCGTCGCTTTCGTGGCCCTTGCGGGCGCACTCGGCATCCGCGCCCTGGTCACCGTCGACAACGGCTTCGTGCAGGTCCGCACCTGGATGCAGGAGAATCTGCCCGCCGACGCGTTGATCAGCGTGTCGAACAGCACCGGTGAGGTCGCCTTCGACGACGATCCACGTGTCGGCGTATGGCCTTCCGCCCCGCTCATGCAGGAGGCGGGTGCCAACTACATCATCACCCAGGATCTCCCCACCTCTCTCGGGTACGGCTATGCGCGTCCCGAGATGCTCGAGTGGCTCAAGGCCAACGCTGACCCGGTCTTCTCCGCTGCAGGGCCCACCAACGGCATGACGGTCGTGTGGTGGGTCGACGACGCCGTCCTGGCCCAGGGTGCGGCGGACGACATCGGCTCCCCCGCCGCGACCTTCGAGACCGAGAGGTAGGACCGTGGCTGCAGATCTGCGGGTGCTCCATCTCGGCTTCGAGGACCCCCTCATGCCGGGAGCAGGGGGTGGGTCGGTGCGCACGCACCAGATCAACCGGCGCCTGGCAGCCCTCGGCTTCGATGTGACGGTGCTGACCACCACCTACCCCGGCGCCCGGGAGCGGGTACAGGACGGCGTGCGCTACGTGCCCGTCGGTATCGGGCAGGGACGCAACAGGCTCACCCGGCTCCTGGGCTACATCGTCCGGCTCCCTTTGGAGACGCGACGGCGCCGGCAGGACGCCGACCTCGTCGTCGAGGATTTCTTCGCGCCGTTCTCCACGATGGCAGCTCCCCTCTGGGCGGGCAGGCCCACCGTGGGGATGGTGCAATGGCTTCACGCGCGCGACAAGGCACGGCAGTACAAGCTCCCGCTGCACTGGCTCGAACGCCTCGGCGTCCGCTCCCACCACAGCCTCATCGCGGTCTCCCAGGGCACGGCGAGCAAGCTCGCCGCACTCAATCCTGCGGCCTCGGTGGACGTGGTCGGAAACGGGATCAGCCCTGAGTCGCTCGAGGGTGAGATCGGACTGGGCCGGCACGTCCTGTTCGTGGGACGGCTGGAGCTGCACCTCAAGGGCCTCGACCTGCTGCTCGCGGCGTGGGCGACAGCTGCCCGGCAGATCGGGGACAAACTGATCATCGCGGGATCGGGCCCGGACACCGAGAAGATCGAACGTCTCATTGCCTCCCTCGGGCTCGGGAGTTCGGTGGAGCTGGTGGGCTGGGTCTCCGGCGAGCACAAGCTGGCCCTCATGCGCTCGGCACGCCTCGTCGTCGTACCCTCCCGCCACGAGACGTTCGGGCTCGTCGCCGTCGAAGCCCTTGCGAGCGGTACTCCCGTGATGATCTTCGACATCCCGTGCCTCCGTGAGGTCGTGCCCGCCGGATGCGGATGGCAGGTGGAGCCGTTCGACACGGAGGCGCTCGCCGCGGAGCTGGTGCGGCGTTACTCCGATGAGGCGGCCCTGGTCGACGCCGGACGCCGTGGGCGTGCCTTCGCCCGCAACTTCGACTGGGATGTCCAGTCGCGGCGGCAGGCGGACATCTACCGAGCTGCGGTAGGGATACCCGTACCGGCTTGACCGCGGAACTCGTCCGATCCTCTTCCCGAAAGGCCTCGGTGTGCTCACGAACCTACCCCGCCTCCAGAGATCCCTGCTCAGCAACGACCCCTGGCTGTTCCTCTCCCCCCACCTCGACGACGCAGTGCTGTCCTGCGGCGCCCTCATCAAGGAGAGCTCGCGAGCGAGGGACGTCACTGTGGCGACCATCTTCACGGAGACGACGGCCCCTCCGCATACCCGCGCCGCCAGGACTTTCGTCGGCCAGTGCAGGGCACCGGATGCCGATACCCTGTTCGCCGCCCGCAAGGTGGAGGACCGGCAGGTGCTCGAGGAGCTGGGTGTGCGGTACGTGCATCTGGGCCTGGCGGATGCTCTCTTCCGACTGCGGCACCCGACTCCGGGCTCGCAGCTCGTCAAGCGGTTCCTGCCGGAACTGGTGTACCGCTACCCCACCTACCGGTTCGACATAGCGCTCGGTCGGATCTCCCGGGGCGACCGCGCCCTGATCGCGGATCTCCGCGCGCAGGTGGGTGATCTGTTGCAGCAGACGAAGGCGGAGTTGCTCTTCTGCCCCCTCGGCACCGGTCGGCACGTCGATCACCTGATCACCCGCATGGTGGGCAGTTCCTTCCCGGACAGGGTGGTCTACTACGCGGACTTCCCGTACAGCATGTCCTTCCCGCTCGACGAGCGGTTCGTCCGCGAGAACGTCCTGGAGAGCGGCACCTTCGACCAGGAGTTGGCAGCCAAGGAGGCGATGATCAGGGGGTACGGCACGCAGGCGGCCGCCCTGTTCCCGGACGGCGAGATCCCCGCCGTGCCCGAGACGTATTACGCCGCCCTGGTGTAGCGCCGACGGTTCAGTAGCTGTTGCCTTGGTCGTCCACGCGGTCGCCGAACCCGTCGACCACCGTGAAAGCACCGCTGCGCGAGGCGGTGTTGCCACTGAGCACGATGCCCTCGAGGTTGCCGTAGAAGTCGACGGACGGCCCGCTGTTGTCCTCGAAGTGGTTGTCCCGCACCTCCACACCGGTCACGGGCCCGGTGCCTCCGTAGTAGCCGGTGATGAGGCCACTGGTGGACCCCCAGAACCGGTTGTTCCTGATCGTGAGGTTGTACGCACCGGCCTCCCCCACGGCGATCTGCATGGCGGATCCGTGGCGGCCACCGCGCACCGTGTTGTCCAGGTAGGCGACGTCGTGTACAGGGTCGCCGATGCTGTGCGCCACCAGGCCGTCGTCGCCGTCGGTGCCCGTCCCCTGGTCCACCGTATTGCCCTGCACCACACCGAAGCCCGAGTCCAGGATGTGGATGCCGTCGAGTTGGTCGTACGTGCCGTTCGTGGCGACGGAGGTGGCGTTGCCCAGGATGCAGAAGTCGGTGCTCGCCACGACGGCGATGGAATAGGTGAACGGGTTCACGGTCGTCACGCGCTGGACGACGGCGTTACGGGAGTACCGCACGTCGATCAGGTATTCGTCGAGCCGGTTCGTCGTGTTGCCGTCGAGGGTGTCGCCACTGTGGTCCGCGGTGAGGTCCGAGATGGTGACCCCCGTGGCGCCGTTCGTGGTGATCAGGGGATGGCCTCCGAAGGGTCCCGTCTCCGCCAGGAATTGCGGACCGGCCTTGACACGCGTGCTCGTGGCGCCCTCTCCCCTGAGGGTGACACCGTCGAGGAGCATGAGGGGTCGCGAGAGCAGATAGGTGCCCCCCGAGAGCTGGACCACCTCTCCGCCACGTCGGTGAGCGGCGTCGATGGCGCCCTGGATGGTGGGCGCGGAGTCCGCAGAGGAACCGGCTGCGGGAGCCGGGACACGGCGGACCGTGGTGGCTGTACTACCCGTCGCCGTGCACCTCACGGTCCTCGTCCCTTCCATCACAGGAGGAATCAGCGCCTGTCCGGCAGGATCCCACTCCCTACTATGCAGCACTGCAGCCTGTGACAGACGGCACTCGTCCCGCCCTGGGCCGGACCCTGCCTGCTCATGGCGGGCCACCGAGTATCCCGGGGGCCCTGCCAGGAGCCTAGAACATCTGCTTACGGGCAGGATATGCGCTGCACGATGCTGCCGGTGGACCAGTAGCTCCCGAGTACTTCCAAGTAGTACGCGTAAAGAGACAGGTACGGCAGTTTCGTGAGAGTTAGCCGTGCTCTCCCTATCGTTGAAGACGAGGGAAAAGCCCTACACCCCCTGTTCGCAGGGACGTAGCTTCCCGGATCGACGCACTGCCTTCAACGCCGATAGCAGCAGATGGAGCCGTGCACCTACTCCATCAAGCTTGCGTGGTCCCCCTGAACGGGTCAGCGGCGTTGTGCTCTCGTGAGACTGGAGTACCCCCAACGCGCCGCCGACATCCGGGCAACCGCGTGCGGTTGTCCGGGAGCCCCACCGTTCCGGGTCATGGCCCGGCCGGCGTCGTCCTCAGCGATCCGGGCCCGTTCTTTTCTGAGATCGACCGCCCCTCCGATCAGTCATCCGCCGCCGCGGTGCCATTGCTGATCGGGTGTCCTGTTGACGTCCCGAAGCGCAGAGAAGGCCCGATTGAACCCGAGTACCGAAACACTCGACGAAGCAGCTGTGGAGCCCGCTCCCCTGCTGACCCCCATCCCTGAGGAATCCCCGACTCCTGAGGTGGCTCCCAACCGAGGAGTCGAGACCGGCGGAGGCGTGTCGGAGGAGCAGGCCCGATCGATCCTTCCCGACTGGTCCATGTGGGAGTGGATCGGTTACAGCACCATGATCGTGGTCGCGATCCTCCTGACCATCATTGCGGTCACCACCCTGTGGTGGATGCTTCACGCCTGGCGCTCCCGCGACAGCCTCCAGCGCACGGGATTCTCCAGGACACCGCGGCCGGCGGCCGAGTCCTTCACGCTCCTCGTGCCGGGCAGGCACGAGGAGGAGGTCATGGGGCAGACCCTGGACAAGCTGGCCCAGCAGGACCACCCGGACTTCGAGATCATCGCGATCGTCGGGCATGACGATCCCGGCACGGAAGCGGTGGCCCGCGCCGCCGCGGACCGGCATCCGCACCTCATCAGGGTCGTCGTCGATTCCTCGGTCCCCAAGAACAAGCCGAAGGCCCTGAACCTCGCCCTGAAGTCGGCGCGCGGCTCGGTCATCGGGGTCTTCGACGCGGAGGACGACGTCCACCCCCGGCTCCTCTCGCTCGTCGACTCGCGCTTCACCGAGACCGGCGCCGACGTGGTGCAGGGTGGCGTGCAGCTCATGAACTTCGAGACCACGTGGTGGTCGCTGCGCAACGTGCTCGAGTACTACTTCTGGTTCCGCTCCCGGCTGCACTTCCACGCCAATGCCAAGTTCATCCCCCTCGGCGGGAACACCGTGTTCATCCGGCGCACCTGGCTCGAGTGGTCGGACGGCTGGGACGCCGACTGCCTCGCCGAGGACTGCGAGGTCGGTGTTCGGCTCTCCAGCCAGGGAGCCACGGTGGCCGTGGCGTACAGCCCCGAGGTCGTCACCCGGGAGGAGACGCCGGGCACGCTGAAGTCCCTGTTCAAGCAGCGGACACGATGGAACCAGGGGTTCCTGCAGGTGCTGGGCAAGGGCGAGTGGCGCAAGCTGCCCACCACCCGCCAGCGCCTGTTCGCCCGCTACATCCTGGCGATGCCCTTCCTGCAGGCCGCGACCGGCCTGCTCATCCCCGTCTCGATCGCCCTGGTGCTCTTCGCGAAGGTTCCCGTCATCGTCGCCCTGATCACGTTCCTCCCGCTCGGTCCCACCATCGTCACGCTGGCGGCCGAAGCGGCCGGACTCAGTGAGTTCGGGCGTCTCTACGGCAAGAAGGTGCGGGTCCGCGACTACGTCCGGCTCGTCCTCGGCACGTTCCCCTACCAGGTCTTCCTGGCCGCCGCCGCGGTCCGGGCGGTCTACCGCCAGCTCAAGGGCGAGAACTCCTGGGAGAAGACAGAGCACACCGGCGCACACCGCACGCCGACCGAAGCCCCGGCACACGAGCGCGAACTCGTGGGTGTTGCCGCCTCCTCCGCCGCCCCGCGCATCAGCACCCAGGGAGCCACCACATGACCAGCACCATCCACCGCTCCCCCACCGTGGAGCGCTCCTCGCCGCCACCGGTCCGTCCGATCGAGCAGCCACCCGCCAGGCGATCGCGCCAATCGGCCCGCCAGCGCTGGATGCGCGTCCACGGACGCGCGCCCCTCTTCCTCGTTCCCGTGCTGCTCCTCGCCGGCGTCGTCCAGGCATGGAACATGGCAGGGTCTCCCCAGCGCATCGACGACGAGGGCACCTACGTGGCCCAGGCTTGGGCCATCGTGCACCTCGGCGAGTTGGCCCACTACACCTACTGGTACGACCATCCGCCCCTGGGGTGGATCCAGCTGGCCGGGTACGCCCAGCTCACCGGCGCCTTCGAGCGCTGGGACACCGCCGTGATGGCCGGCCGTGAGGCCGTCCTCGTGGCGACCGTCATCAGTGTCGGCCTGCTCTGGCTGCTCGGCCGCAGGATCGGCCTGAGCCGTACCGCGGCGTCGGGAGCCGCGCTCCTGTTCGCCCTGTCCCCGCTGGCCCTGCAGTTCCACCGCACCGTGTACCTGGACAACGTCGCCACCCCGTGGCTCCTGGGTGCCCTGGTCCTCGCCACGAGCCGCAGGCACCAGCTGGCGGGATTCGTCAGCGCAGCAGTGATGTTCGGTATCGCGGTGCTGACCAAGGAGACCTACCTGCTGGCCCTGCCGCTGCTGGCCTTCGTCATGTACCGGTCCGCGTGGCCGGCCACCCGGCGCTACACGCTGGCGGTCGCGACGACGATGCTCGCACTGGTCGGCTTCGGATACATCCTGTTCGCGACGGTCAAGGGAGAACTGGTTCCCGGACCGAACCGTGTCAGCCTCTTCGAGGGTGTGGCCTTCCAGCTCTCGTCGCGTGCCTCGAGCGGATCCCTCGCCGATCCCGAGAGCCAGCTCAGCCGAACCCTGGGCATGTGGTGGCAGCTGGACCCGGTGTTCATCGCGGCCGGCGCTGCCGCCGCGATCGCCGGTCTCTTCATCACCAAGCTGCGCCCGTATGCAGTGCTGGTGCTGGCCCTCGTGGCCTTCATGTTCCGGCCGGGCAGCTACCTGCCGGTGCCCTACATCATCATGCTCCTGCCGTTCGCCGCACTCCTGATCGCGGGTGTGGTCGGCAAGGCGGCCTCCGCGCTGCGACGCGGCTCGGGGGCCCACCGAGTCGCAGGCGGTGCCGTGGTGGCAGCCGCCGTGATCACCACCCTCGTCGCTGTCCCGCTCTGGGCCAACCAGCTCCGGGGCTTCCTGTTCTCAGACCTCGACGAGCCGACCGTCCAGGCACAGGCCTGGCTCGAGGCGCATGTCCCCGAGGAGGATCGGATGATCGTCGACGACGCCCTCTGGGTGGACCTCGTGCGCAGCGGCTTCGAGCGCGACAACGTGATCTGGTACTACAAGATGGACACCGACGCGGACGTGATGGATGCGTCGCCCAACGGGTGGCGGGATTCGGACTACATCGTCACCACCGATTCGATGCGCACCTCCGCGGAGCAGTTCCCGCAGGTCAACGGCGCGCTCACCAACTCCGCCGTCGTGGCGTCCTTCGGTGTGGGGTCGCAGCAGGTCGACGTGCGCCGCATTCACCCCGAGGGCATCGCCGTGCACACCGAGCAGGAGGACCAGCTGGCCGCACGCCGTGCCTCGCTGGGTGCCGAGCTCGTGCAGAACCCCACCCTCCGTCTCGACGACGACGCCCGGGCACAGCTGGTCTCGGGGCAGGTCGACACGCGGATCGTCGCGGCGCTCAGCCGCCGTGCCGCGCTCGACGACTCGCTCTCCGTGTCCTTCCCTCCCGTAGCAGGCGAGGACGGGACGGTCCGCCGGCAGGTGCTGATCACCGAGTCCGACGGCGGGGCGCTGGCTCCGGGCACAGCCGCAGCCGCCGATCACCAGGCATGGTTCGAGAACCTCGGTGGTGCCTTCGCCGTGCAGTCGGCGGTCCAGACGGACACGGGCGTGCTCTCGACCTTCTCGGTCGACGCACCGACCGACGTCCTGCCCGCCCAGTGACCGCCCTCCGCTCCGTCCCGGCTCCGGCCGCATCCACCATTCCCCTCTACCGTTCAGGACGATCACTATGACCGCTCACACCCAGGACTCCCCGGACCACGCCGCCTCGGGCACGCAGCCGGCGGCACGGACCACCCGCCTGCGCACCACCAGAGGGATGCTCGCCGTCGTCGTCGCCGCGGCGATGTACGGCGCCGTCTCGGCCGCCCCGGCCGTGGCAGCCGAGGAGCCGCAGACATCCGGAGGCTGGGCGAGGGTCGCCCATCTCTCCCCCGACACCAAGACCGTCGACGTCGAGCTCACCGCCGTCGCCGGGGGTGAGGTCCTGTTCGAGCTGGAGGATGTGGCCTACGGGGACGTCTCCGAGTACCTCCGGCTGCCGGCCGGAACCTTCGTGGTGGACATGACGCCCGCGGACAGCGCTCCTGATACCGATCCGGCCCTGAGCCAGCTCATCACCGTCCAGGAGAACCAGCCGGTCACCCTCGCCGTGCTGGGGAAGAACGCGGATCTGACGGCCAAGGTCATCGTCGACGACCTCACCGCGCCCGAGGACGGCCGGGCCCGGATCCGTGTCCTCCAGGCGAGCACTCTCGCCGAGACGGTGGACATCCAGACCATCATGGGCGACCCGATCGCGGTCGGCGCGAAGAGTGGACAGGTCACCGGCTATGCGACGGTCGACGCGGGCCCGTGGGAACTGCAGCTCTTCAAGAACGGGGAGCGCAGCCTGGCGACCGTCGATCTCCTCCCCGGCAGCGTGAACACGCTGCTCGTGCTCGACAACGCGTCCGGTGGACTCACGATCAAGCCCATCTCCGACAGCGCCACGGTCACCGACACCCCCGTGGGCGGCACCAACACAGGATCCGCGCCCCTCTCCGCGGGCCCCCGGGACAGCGCTGCAACCGGTTCCGCAAGTCCGTGGCACGTCGCGCCTCTCGTCGCGGCCGGCCTGGCCGCCGTCGTCGTCGTGGCGCGCGGTGCATCGCAGGGGCTCCTGCCGGTACCCGTCCGGCGCCGCCCGTGAGACGAGGGACCCTGGCGTGGATCATCGCGTGCGGTACGGCGGCACTCGCGGCCACGGTCGTGATCGCGCTCTGGTCCACCGGCCTGCTCCCGTTCACCAAGAGCTCGACGCCGGAGACCACCGATGACGGCCCGGTCGCGGAGGACATCCTGACCGCCGAGGAAGCGGCAACGGACTTCCTGGAGAACTGGGTCGACGACGGCCGCGTGGTACGCCGGGACCAGGGCGGGGACACTGTCAGCGAAGGCCAGGCGTACGGCCTGCTCATCGCCCTCGGCGCCGACGACGAGGAGGGCTTCGAGTCCATCTGGCGATGGACGCAGACCAACCTGATGCGCGACGACGGCCTCCTCGCCTGGCGATGGCAGGACGGCGGGATCGTGGACAGCGAACCGGCGTCCGACGCCGACGTCGATGCGGCGCGGGCCCTGGTGCTGGCCGGAACCCACTTCGACCGTCCGGAATTCACCGAAGCGGGCAACTCGCTGGCGGGAGCGATCATGGACTCCATGACGGCGCCCACTCCCCTGGGGCGGATACTGCTCCCCGGGGTCTGGGCTGCCACCGGCCCCGACTACCCCTACAACCCGTCCTACGCATCACCCGTCGCCTTCGGCGTCCTCGCCGACAGCACCGGGGACGAACGGTGGACGGAGCTGGTGACGGGCGGCACGGAAGTCACGGCCGCGCTCCTGGCGAAGAGTCCGCTGCCACCGGACTGGGCGCAGGTCACTGCAGCGGGAGCGGTCAACGCCATGCCGGGCGCCACGGGGATGGACCAGGACGTGCGCTACAGCTACGACGCCGCCCGCTTGCCCATCCGCTTCGCCGAGTCGTGCCGCGACGAGGACCGGCAACTCGCCGCACAGCTAGTCCAACCGCTGACGCGGGACGACCAGCTGCCGGCGGCGCTCGATCTCGGCGGAACTGCCCTCAACACCGACGAGCATCCCCTCGCGTACCTGGCCCGGGCGGCCGCCTCCGCGTCGGCGGGAGATACGTCCACCTCCGCCGAGGACCTCGACAGGGCCAGCCGGCTGGCGCAGCAGTACAGCACCTACTACGGCGCCGCATGGACCGCACTCGGGCGGCTCATGCTCGAGACCGACACCCTCGGTGGTTGCCCACCGCTGCGAAACTGACCCGTTGCGGCAGAGACACGAAGAAACCAGGTACCTCCCTTGACATCGAAGACCAGCCGGATCTCCCTGCGGACTGCCACGTGCCTGCTGGGGGCAGCACTGCTCGTGGGCGGCTGCGCGGCTCCATCCACACCCGAGGGCGGGCAACCCGACAGTCCGGCTCCCGCTCCCTCCGCGGCCTTGGCGGCGTCCGCCGGGAAGATCCAGGATCCCTCGGCGCCGGCTGATACTGCTGTCTCCCCCGAGGCGGCACCCGTGCGGATCAGCATCCCCGCCATCGACGTCGACGCTCCGCTGGAGGTGCTGTCCCTGGACGCCGCCGCCGAACTGCAGCCACCCGTCGACTGGCAGGCGGCGGGCTGGTACGACCGCAGTCCCGTCCCGGGAGTACGCGGTCCGTCCGTCATCGCAGGACACCTCACCGCCCCCGACGGGCCTGCCGTCTTCGTGGATCTCGGGAACCTCGAGCCCGGGGACACGGTGACCGTCACCCAGGCGGACGGGAGCACCGACGACTTCGCCGTCAACCGCACCATCTCCGCCGAGCGTACCGACTCCTTCCCCACCGAGGAGATCTACGGACCCACACCGGATGCCCAGCTCCGGCTCATCACGTGCGACGGCGAGTACGACCCAGCACGCGGGCACTGGACGCGCAACATGATCGTGTTCGCCACGGCGCTGCCGGAGTAGCACCACCGTGCCGTACCCGTCGGCCAGCGTTCATCGAGCGTTAAGGCCTGCTCATCCTTTGCCCGGGCAGGACTTCTTCCTGCCCACCTAGAGTCGCTCACGTCTGGGTGGCTCTCGGAAGGGGAATCAGCGTGCGCGTTTCGGTGATCGGTTGCGGCTATCTGGGGGCGGTCCACGCCGCGTGCATGGCGAAGCTGGGCCATGAGGTGGTCGGTATCGACGTGGACCCGTGGAAGATCGGCGAGTTGCAGGCCGGTCGGGTCCCGTTCTTCGAACCGGGCCTGCCCGAGCTCCTCGAGGAGGTCCTGGCGGCCGGGCGGCTGAAGTTCAGCACCGAGATGGCCGACGCCCAAGGCGCCCAGGTGCACTTCCTGTGCGTGGGCACCCCGCAGCGCAAGGGCGAGTACGCCGCGGACCTGCGCCACGTGGACGGCGCCTTCGCCGCGCTGCTGGATTCGCTCGAGCCCGGCAATGTGGTGGTCGGCAAGTCCACGGTCCCAGTCGGGACGGCTGCGCGGTTGGCCGAGGACCTCGCCGGGCGGCACCCGGACGCCGTGCTGGCGTGGAATCCCGAGTTCCTGCGCGAGGGCTTCGCGGTCAAGGACACGCTCGCACCGGACCGTTTCGTCTACGGGGTGCCCGACGGGGGGCCCGGTGAGCGGGCCACCGCTGTCCTCGACGAGGTATACAGCGCACCGCTGGCCCTGGGCACCCGGCGCCTGGTGACCGACTACGCCACCGCTGAGCTCGTGAAGTCCGCCGCGAACTCCTTCCTGGCCACGAAGATCTCCTTCATCAACGCCATGGCGGAGGTCTGTGAAGTCACCGGTGCGGACGTCACCGTCCTGGCCGACGCGATCGGCATGGACGAGCGGATCGGCCGTCGATTCCTCAACGCCGGCATCGGCTTTGGTGGCGGCTGCCTGCCCAAGGACATCCGGGCCTTCATGGCCCGCGCGGGCGAGCTCGGAGCGGACCAGGCCCTGACCTTCCTGCGGGAAGTGGACGACATCAATGTCCGACGACGGATGCGGGCCGTGGAATTGACGCGCACCCTGCTCGACGGTTCCCTGCTGGGCAAGCGCATCACCGTGCTGGGCGCGGCCTTCAAACCCGACAGCGACGACGTCCGCGACTCCCCCGCCCTGAACATCGCCGCCCAACTCCAGCTCCAGGGCGCCGCCGTGACGGTCACCGACCCGCAGGCCATCGACGGCGCCCAGGTCCGCTTTCCCGAACTGACCTACGAGCGAGACCTCGACGAAGCGATCACCGAGGCCGACGCGCTGCTCCTGCTGACGGAATGGGACGAGTACAAGGGCCTCGCGCCCGAACACGCGGCCAGACTGGTGCGGACGAGGAACATCCTCGACGGACGCAACGTGCTCGACAGCCGGGCCTGGCGTGCAGCCGGCTGGAACTACAAGGGAGTCGGTCGATCCTGAGAGGTGGCGCGGGACGGATCAACGCCCGGGCGGCTGACGCATACTGGTACCTCACGTCGCTTCAGCCGTTAGGACAATTCTGAGCACCGCAGCGACTCCGTCCAAGCCACCGCGATCTATCGTCCGCGCGCTGTGCGCACTGTGGCTCGTGGCGGTTGCGCTCATCGTCCTGTGGCCGACGCCGGTGGACCGCGGCGGGGCAGAGGCTCTGCGGCGGGCGCTGAACTTCCTGCATGAGCACGGCCTGCCGACGTTCGTCACATACAGCGTGGTGGAGTTCTCGGCCAATATTCTGATGTTCGTGCCGCTGGGCCTGTTCTGGTTCCTGCTGACTCCGCCCCGCCTGCGCTGGTGGGCCCCCGCCGTGAGCTTCGCCCTCTCCACGCTCATCGAGGCCACGCAGTTCCTCCTGCTCCCCCAGCGGTTTGCGACCCCGTACGACGTCGTCGCCAACACCCTCGGTGCGCTGGTGGGCGCCCTCACGGCTTGCGCGCTGCTTACGGCGGGGCGCCGGGAACGGTCGCCCTAGGACACGACTCTGCGGACACAGTCGATGATGCTGAGCTCAGTGTTCTTGTGATAGCAGCGCGGCTTCGATTTGATGGCCCCGTCTGCCTACGCCGGGGCGTGGAACTTTTGTTGAGCAGCCGTCAGGCCGTAGCGGATGAGGAGCTTGACGGCGTCGGCGGCGTCATCGAGGAGGAACGGCAGTTCCTTCTACTCCACGGTGCCGAAGTCCCTGAGTGCGAGATCAGCAGTTATCGGTCAGTTAGCCTCCCGCACACAACGCCTTCATGCCGATCGGCTGTCTTACAATCGCCTGCTCAACTACGTCCCTGAATTGCGGCAAACGCGCGGTCAGACCTCCTGTAAGGGAGCACGGCGTGGCAGCTCTGCTGCATTGACACGGTCATGCCCAGTCAGCTGCCTTGCTTCGACGGCGAGTGGCGCGGCATGCGCAATACCTAGCCGCAGCGCATCGCTGCGCTAAGCCGGATTCATCGGCAGCTTATGCTTGGGGCATGACTGTGGGGGCACTGGATGAAATCCAGGACGAGACGATGGCTGTTCTTTCCGGGCTGTTGGTAGAAGGCCAGAGAGTCGCACTTGTAGACTTTCCAAACCACGAGAACTCGGGCGACGCCCTTATCTTCCTCGGGCAGTCGCGGTACCTCGACCGGCTCGGAGTACATGTCGACTACATCGCAGACGGAAGCCGATACAACCCTGCGCACCTCCGGGCGCTCGTGCCCAATGGGCCGATTCTGATTCAAGGTGGCGGCAATTTTGGGGATCGCTGGGAGTACATGCAGGCCCTGCGGGAACGCGTCGTTAGCGACTTTCCGGAGCGGCAGATTATTCAACTTCCGCAGGGCATCGACTTTCAGGAGGGTCCGCTCCTTCAGCAAGCGCAGGCCGTGCTCAACGCGCACCCCGACCTGACCCTGCTCATCCGCGATCATAATGGCGTGCGGCGCACGCGGGAGTTGTTCCCGAGCGCGAACGTCCTGTTCTGCCCGGATATGGCGTTCGGGTACGGGGAAGTGGATGGGCGGCGCGGGCACCTTGATGTAGTTGTGCTGCGGCGCAATGATTCTGAGTCCCTCGAAGGTAATGAGCGGTTCAACATGCATCCCGTGGAAAGCCACATCGACCTTGACTGGGGCCTGCGTGGCCTGCGCAAATTCTTCGACAAATTGCTCCACATCCCGGGAGCGATCACCAAGCGGATTCCTGTCCTTGCAATCCCCCTTTACCCCGTCCAGCGACGCGCATACGTAGCGATCGCCAGCAATAACGTCCGGCAAGCCGTGGCGATCCTGGGCAAAGGTCGACTGATCGTCACCAACCGGCTTCACGCCACAGTGCTGGCTGCACTCATGGGCAAGCCGGTGATCGCGATGGACAACGCCAACGGGAAGATCAGCGCCATCATCGGCGACTACTTGGGGCGCATGCCCGGCGTACACTACGCCCCAAGCGTCAAAGAAGCCGAAGCCCTGGTGGACTCCTACTTCGACTAGGCCCTCGCCGACCAGTTCAGCCGCAAGCTCGAGCCAGGCGCAGGTGCGCTTAGAAATTTGTCGCGGGTAGAATCTGGAGCATGGGGAACTCACTCGCAGGACTGACTGCTATCGCCATGACCTACAACGTGGAGCCTGAGGACGCATTGGTAATGGCCAAAGAAGCGATGGAAGTAACGGCCACGGAACATGACGTTATTTTCGACGTCGTGGGCCGCGCCCAGATCTCAACCTCATCCCATTACGGCGGAAACGTAGGCTGACCCAGTGCAGCGCCGCGTACGCCTTCTTCAGCTCCGTCTTGATTGCAAGCATTTGTGGCGGGTAGGAAACTGCACTGACTAGGCCGCACAGCTGTGTATGCGGGGCGTTGAGTGCGGTCCACATTAGGATCGGAAGCATGAAGATTTTGGGGGACCGTAGCGCGCTGCTGTGGCTGCTCGGCTCAGTAGTAGCGACGTGCGTGGGAGCTTCTGCGCTCTACTTTGGGCCGATTGCCGCGCTTGCACTAATCGGACCGGTAGTGGCGCTCATGGTCTTCCCGCGCCACCCTAAGCTCGGCTTCCTGTTCTGGCTTCTGACAGTGTCCGCGGTGCCGTGCTGGATCGGCATCGGTGTGGCCGGGGTGTTTGCTCCCGTCACCACGGTTTCTTCCTTCGTCGCTTTGAGCTGCTTGCTGGTTGGTACGAGGTGGGAGCCGAATAAGGCAGATTTGTGCGTTAGCGCACTCCTAGTCCTCGCGGCGTTCGGGGTGGCGTTCGGGTCATCGTCGGGAAAGTCCAGCATCAGCGCATTCATATCTATGCTTACGCTGTGGGTTGCCGGGTACCTTGTTGGGCGGTTCGTGTGCGAGAAAGCAGGAATCCGCTTTGTAAAGACCTCGGTAGGGATCACCTTTGGAGTTGTCGGACTCTTGGCAATAATCGAGAAATTGTTTGGTTGGCATCCGTTCGTAGGCTTAGCTGGCATGAACTCCTTGGCCGAACTCTGGGCCCCAATTCAGACGCGAGCTGGCGAGTCTCGAAGCGAATGGGCGTTCGGGCACTCCATCGCTCTCGGCGGGTCCCTAGCCCTGGCCATCCCCTTCTTGCTCTCGTCTGGCCTGAAGACACGAAACAAGCTGGTCTTGCTCAGCCTCATCCTTGTAGGGGTAGCCACAACCTTGAGCAGGGGGGCAATGCTTGCCGCTGGGCTAACCCTTATTTTGGCACTCCTGACCGCCAAGAATCTTCGGGCAGGGCAACGCGCATTCCTGTTCATCTTTGCCACGATCCTTGGCATGTTCACAGCTATCAGCTTTATGGCCGTATCGGACGAGGCCGGGTCAGAAGTGACGAACAGTTCAAGCTACCGGGTAAATCTCCTTACCCGCCTCATCGGCACACTGGCACCGATAGGCAGGGCGCATAGCTACATGGCTGATGCTTCGGGATCGGGGCAGTACGGAATCTATGGGTCGATTGACAACGCATTTATGGCGGTCGGGCTTGGCTTTGGTTGGATCGCGATGGCCCTCGTTATCTTCCCGTTCGCAGTGATGAGTCTCCGGCTCGTTCGGGGCCGCGCTTCATTCGCTGAAGTCGCCCTCATCGGTCAGCTTCCAGTAATCGCCACCGTCGCGATGATTACTCAGTACCAAGTGGCAGTGTGGATGGTGGTGGGATTGGCCGCGGCTCTTGCCGGGGACACGAGCGAAACTCAAGAAGGGCAATCTGCTCCGGCAGAACCAGAACTCGGCAGGGTCGGTGCCCCCGTTGGCTGGTGAGACTGTTTCCCTGCGAGAGCATGCGTTCGGTGTGTCAATCGTTCTGTAGATACTTGCGGCGATGTGCTTCATGGATATATCAACTAGTCGAGATGTGCTGTTTGCTTTTCCCGGCGTGGCACTTGTGATCGACGGTATCTACGCAGCGCGCTGCGCTAGACGGACTACGTAGATATTCACCGCTCGCCTCCGTTCTCGGTTGAACCGCAACCCACTCTGTGCCGTTGTCGAGGAACTCATTGCTCGAAGGCGCTTTCAATGAAGCGAGGAACGCTTGCGCGCCCGCGGCCAGTCGAGGTGTGACCGTGCTGATTGACATACCCCCACGGGTGAGTGTTGTCCACGCTGTCTGCGGCTACCCACCACCCGGTGGTGTCGAGCCCGTGAACCCGGGCAGGGGCTGGACAGGCCGCGATTCCTCTGTAAATGGCTGAGGACTTAGTGCCCATGGGGTTCCGGGCGACGACATTGCCGGTCGTCGCGGGCGTAGCTGCGAGCAAGGCGTTGAGCCACGCGGTCATCTCGGCGATCACGAGAGCGTCGCTAGTGCCGGCTCGGTTTTAGGCAAGCGCATAACCGTTCTGTGGACCGCATTCGAGCCTGACACCGCCGACGTAAACGACTCCCCTGCGTTGAATATCGCCGCGCAGTTGCAGCTCAGGGGAGCAACACTATCGTCGCCGACCCACAGGCCGTCGAGGGTGCCAGCCGCTTTCCAGAGCCCGTATACGATCAACCTTTACATGGTGCGCTGTCCGGCGCAGACGCGATCCTTCTACTGACGGAATGGAACGTATACCGAGCCCTCACACCCGAACAAGACTGCCAAGCTCGTGCACACCGGGAACTTTCTTGACGGACGCAACGTGTTGGATGGCGGGGCCTGGCGAGCGGCGGGATGGAATTACAAGGGAATCGGCACGCCTGCAGCCGCTATAGCCCTAGCTAGAACCACGATTACGAGGTGAATGAAACTCGCTCCTTCGCTGCTCACGCGAGATATAATCCTTTATCTCCCCGGCGCTTCTCGAACCGGGAACGCATTGGCGCTGTCCTGTTTACGCTCACCGACACGGTAGACGTGTCAGATTACGGCGCGAACCAAACCCTCGTCGCACAGCGGCTCTCCCCTCGTTTGAAGATGAAAACACGAGTAGGCAACCGAGTATGCCGAGCGACCGCTTGCTTGTTCGCACCGGCCTCAGATCCCGCCTTGCATTCCCAACATCGCGGAAAAGCATAATTCTCGCTCCTATTTGAGCCGCTGCCCACTAGGGAAGTACCGTCAGCAAATAGAAGTCGATATACTTCTAATCATCGCGCCACTGGGCTGACGGAACCTAGACCAGCGCTGCCCACAACACGCCGAGACCGAGCAAGACCCTAAAAATCGATCAGGGAATTTCGACCACCTCACTGAGTGATTACCAACAACGAACGGAGCGCTAATGTCAGATCAGCAATGGTTCAACATTCTCACCGTATGCACAGGAAATATTTGCCGATCTCCTGCAGTAGAGAAAATGCTTCAGTCAGGACTAGATGCAATTGCTCCGAATACATTCCGCGTGAACAGTGCAGGAACCAGAGCTCTCGTAGGACTCCCGATTGAAAGTAGCGTCGCCTCCACACTCCAAACAATGGCGATCGAAACCAGCGAGTTCTCCGCCAAGCAAATAACCACTGAATTGATTGCCGAACAAGACCTGATCTTAGCCTTGACCCGCGAACATCGCAGTGAAATCGTGAACATCGCGCCTTCCGCTTTGCGCAAGACCTATACGCTCCGAGAACTGGCACGAATCCTCCCAAACATCAAACGCGAGGATAAACTGGAATCAATAGCCCGTTGGACCACTGCTGTTCATCAGAGTCGCCGACTTCGCACAGCAAATGCAGTTGACGCTAGAATGGACGATGTAGTGGATCCCTACTACAAAGATGCAGCCGTACATGCGCAGATGTTCGACGAGATACACCCGGCGGTTACTGCCCTACTCAACTTCGAACGCAACACCGTACGGTAGCTTCTCTACGACGAAAACGTCCTGCGAGGTATATTCAGTGGATTGTCCGTCGCACTGCTCGACGACGGAGACGCAGCCCTGCGCTGAATCTCTAGGTCGGTCGCAATTCTACAAAATAGGAAGCACAGTTGAACAGCTGCATAATCGATTTTGATACAATGATCAGCTTGCATAACCCCAAAACCCCTGCACCGTTCAGGCAGCACCTCCGTCCCTGGCAACGTTCACGCAGGCTACAGTTGTAGGAGCGCTATTATGCGAACGTAAAGTAGAAGAACCTCTTACGAGCCTCTTCTGCATAGTTCACCAGAGAGGCCTTGCGTGCGAGATGTCGAAGTTTACTATCCCACCCACCTTGACACGAAGGGTTGGGAACTCCAGAACGCACAGGGTCTGGTGCCTGATAAGTGGCCTTACGGGTTGAATCAACTTGCGGGTCACCTCAGCGCGACGAGCGCTCGCTTGTCCAACCTCGCAGCAAGAGCCAACCTGAGTTCGACGCGAAGGAAGAAAGTTGTTGACGTTGCGCTCGCCTGGGAGGAAGACACCGCTCTACGCATGCTGCTGCATAGCAAAGCGAAAGTGAAACTTGCTGGTGTTATTTGGGCCACGGACAGGTTCGCGAGTCACAAGCCGAAAGCAAAAGACCAAATCATCCGACCTGCACTTCGAAGACTTGATCGATTATGGGTTTTAAGCCCAGCGCAGGTCCCCTTCGTGAAATCCTGGCTTGGACCAAATCATCCGCCAATTGAATTGCTAACGTTCGGCGTCGATAAGGACTTTTTTCAGCCCGCCGAGCCTGTTCGCTCACCGCTGTTGTTCAGCTTGGGATCCGACCGAGACCGTGACATGAAAACTCTGTTTTCAGCATTCGAAATCATCGCTTCCGCTCGTCCCGACGTGGCCCTCGTCGTGCAAACTTCATCGCAGCTACCGACGCCCGTTGGGGTAACGAAGATTCCGCGCGTAGGTCATAAAGACCTTCGGTCTCTCTACCAGTCAGCCACCGCTGTCGTCATTGCGACGGGCACTAATCTGCATGTCTCAGGCATGACGGCGGCCCTGGAATCAATGGCTTGCGGCCGGCCCGTTGTGATAACTGAGACGGCCGGGATGGGTCACTATGTCGATCACAACGAAACCGGGTTGCTAACTCCTGTTGAGGATGCCGCAAGTCTCGCCTCTGCAGCGCTCCGACTTACTGACGATGCTTCTCTCGCGAACCAACTAGGTGCGGCGGGACGTACCGCGGTAGAAGAGCGCTACAACACAAGAGAAATGGCTTTCAGTCTAAGCGAAATGATCGAGAGAACGTTGTAATAGGCCCTACCCTAACTTCTGACGGCGCAGCCTAGCTGGAGTGGAATTGCGCAGACGGCGTACTGCAAGGCTATGAGTGCAGGGCCAGCGATCGACAGCCGGTAATGCAACCTGAATGCGACTTATCTGCGACCTACCGAACTCTCTCCCACAACGGCAATATAGGATATTGATTGCTAGAGATTCCGCCTCCGAAAAATTCGAGCTATAACTTCGACGCAAGCAGGGTCCTGAACTCGCGAAATGGTACAAGCCGTCGAAGGAGGTAAGTTAGAACCGCGGAACAGAAAGCAAAAGCGACACACGGCATGAACCCGTTCCAAACCGTGCCCGGGAGATACGCCACGAGGATAAGTGATACCAGCGAGCCGCCCCCAAACAGTGCAACTATCGGGAGTATACAGAAGCACCACCAATCGCGCCCCCGAAGGTGAGTTATCTGTTCGGCGCGGCGCACGTAGGAAAACTCGAGTATCACCAAGGGCAAGGACAACGCTGCGGCCACGCCTACCGCTCCCCATAGGTTGCCGAAGATGAATCCCAGCACGAAAAAGCTGACAGCCCAGGTTACTTGTTCGCGAGTGAAAAGGCCAGGTTTGTTAGCGGTATCTGAAGCTAGTATTAGCACCGAGTGAAGCGAGTTCAGCATCAGCCCGCCAAGAAGAATGATCAGAACAAACGACACCGCGTCAATCGGCACCGCCTCTCCGAGCCATAATCGTAACAGAGGTGCTGCTCCGAACATAAGGAACAGGCACCCGAAGCTCACGAGCAACGTGGACATCCTGATCAGTGTCCTAATCAAATCCTCCGCTTCACTCGCTGACTTATAGAAAGTTCTGCTAAGCGAAGACCTGAACGGCTCAACGGCCCACGAGCTGATTTGGCGAACTCCCGCGTAAATACGGAATGCCGCATTGTAATAGGACACTTGCGCTGGTCCCGCCACCAATCCGACTACCAATGTCCCGCCCTGGAGTATCGAGTTTCCTGCCAGCGAAACGACGAACGATCTAACGCTGTATTGAAGCATCTCCACCAGAGTTGACAACATCTTTCGGTCAAATCTCAGATGCCGCCAATGGTTCCTCAACAGGATGCATGCGGCCAGACAGGGAGGGACCGCGAGAGCGATGGTCTCCGCGATGACAAGTGCATAAAAAGTCCCGAGCACCGTACATGCGATCAGGGTTCCCGCGATGCGAACTGCAACACCTATGAGCTGAAGTTTGCGCTCAAGGACAAGCATCCCGGCGCCTTGAAGTGCGCTACTAAACGGACGCACAATCATGAGGCATACAACGAGGACTCCGCATACCACCAAAACTGCTGCATCGGCGGAAGACAAGTGGGTCTTCTCGCTTTGAATTCCTACATAATGATTGAAGATAAGATAGGCAACTGGCGCCATGAGCAGCGAAATCGATAGACACCATACGATCGCGCTCGAAAGCAATGTAGCTACTGGGAGCGAGGCGTCGCCACCTCGCGACCTCGATCCGAAATGTACTAGCGCTCCCCCGACACCGAGATCCGCGTAAGCTAAGTAAGAAGTAATTGCTAGAACAAAGAGCCACATCCCGTAAAGCGGCGCGCCGACCGTCGATAGAGCAATCGGAAACAATACAAGTGAGGCACACAAGGACGCCATCCCGGCAATGCTGCTGTAGAGCACGCCGTGGCCTGTTTTACCGCTCCTCGACAAAGTAGTCCTCTGTGGCGGTTGTAGTGATAATCATGTCCGAGTTCTGCCTACCTTCCGTTGCGCACAAACGCTCGCCAACCTCAGCCAACAGATGATGCCCACACAGTCCAGGCCCGACGCGCTTTGTCCCGCCACCGACGGCCATGCTCGTGCGTTTCTGAAGCGCTTACTTCTAGCGCATGATCGAGAGCACTGCTCCATCCTCCCTCGCCATCAGCCCGAACTAGCAGCTTGCTATCGCTTCCATACATCTCCGCAAGAGAGCTCGAAGCCGGCCCCACGATGGGGGTTGAGTGCTCCATGCAGCGAATGGCGATGCCGCTCTGGAAGAAGCTCTTGTAAGGCACCACGACGACGGAACTGCTCGCCACCGCCTGATCCAGTTCGATCTCGGTGAGGAATTGGCTCGTGACATCCCATCCAGGCAGGGAGGGCCAGCCGCGCCCCATTATCTCCAGTCGTACGTTGCTGGTATTAGCGGCAATAGACCGAAGAGCGTCTAGATCCCGATCCATTTTGTACTGTCCGAGCACACGAACGACTTTCTCATCACCGGGTCGAGGCGTGAGGCCGCTTGCAGGCTCGAGTATCGGGTGAGGTAGATAAATTTTAGCTAGGCGCGGAACCGCAGCGTTCAGCTCCTTGCCGGCTCGCTCACTCATGTAGATGATGGAGACTTTGGAGCATAAGTTTGCGATCTTCTGCGCAAGTTTGCCATATCCCACTGAGCGCACCAGAGGCACCGGGTCATGGAATATTAGAAACGTGCGAGATCGGCACAAGACTTGGGCAAGAAGGACATCCCAGTAACCAAGTACTGGCCACATCACGATAGCCGCGTCAGCTTGCCTCGCGCCGATCAAGGCGCCGACATGCCGCTGGAGCCATCTCCAGCGCCGTTCGCTACTCTGAGATGGTTCTGGGAACGATTCAGAAGACAAATGAATTTCTTGATTCGCCAGCACGTCTCTCAGTTCATCTTCAAAATGCCGTAACGCCGCCCCGAGTGGGTTCACTATGTGGATAGTAATTGCGGTGCGGCCACCGTCGCGTGTGGCGGAAGGAAGGGGCGTGACGAGCCCTGCGAACACTTGCCGTAAAGGCTGTGTACTGTGACGCTTCACGCTTTGCTTCATCCCTCTTGTAATGCTCACCACTAGGGGAACCGTTCTTGACCGAAGATCCCGACCCTGCCTCTTAAAGAATAACCTCGAGTTTCTAGCTAGGTAGTAAAGCGGCATTCCGCCCGTCGCCTGCCAAGCCTCGGCGCCGGGCACCCAGACCACTCTGCCCCCTTCACGACGCAGTCGTAAATGATGGTCGACCTCCTCCATATAAAGAAAGTAATCTTCATCAATTGAACAACCCGATAGTGCGCTAGATCGGTACAGAAGGCAGGCACCGTCAAGCCAACTTCGGTCGACAGGCGGGGCGGCATGAGCACTCTGGTGATCAGGAACCGGAGTCTGGTGATGCTTCGGCATGCCAAAGATCGGGGAAATTTTCCCTCCAGTCGACCAAATCTGCTCCTCTCCCTCTCCGGTCAGAAGAGTTGGTCCGGCGACTGCTATTCGAGAATCGACTGACATCGCTTGGGCGAGACGCAGCAACGCGTCCTTCCTCATTCTGGTTTCATGAGTTAGCACTAACACCAGATCCGGGGCACCGCCGGCAGCGCGGGCGAGACTCGCAATTCCCGCATTTACGGCGGCCCCATAGCCCCGGTTCGGCGTGAAGAGCACGCTTGTGTGTGGCGGCAAACCTTCTTGGAGTTCCTGCCTCCTATCCTCTTCCTCACTGTTGTCAACAATGAGGATGGTCTCGCAAGCAAGAGATTGCTCGCTGAGGTCGTGCAATGTGTGCCGAAGCGAATTGTAGCTTTTGTGGTGAACAATCACCGCGGAGACACTCGGGAGCGGTACCCGACTGGTCGCACTAAGGACGCTCATGCCAACGCACCACCCGACGTGCTGGACTTTCGCATCCCGTTCTCAAGAAGCGTCTCGTAGGACCTGACAATGCTATTCCAGTCGAACCTCCTAACGGCTTCGGCAGTCGCAGTTCGTGATAGCTCGGCCTGTCTTGCCTGATCAGTCATTAGGTCGTCGATTGCGCGCACGATCTCTGCCACATTCGGTTCGACTAAGACACCCGCGGGGCCGAGTACTTCTCGGTTATAAGGAGTGTCCCGTGCCACGACGGGCGCACCACATGCCATCGCTTGAACCAATGCAGGGTTGGTCCCGCCCACGCTATGTCCGTGAAAGTAGGCTCCGGCATGCTCCCAAAGCGAGTTCAGCTTTTCATCATCATTCAGGTGACCGAGCCAGGTCACAAGCGGGAGCGTGGCCGCCAGGTGCTTGACCCGATCCTCGATTGGCCCGCTATACCCGGAGGACCCAACAATCACAACCGGCCAACGCTGGCCGAGTTCGCTTGCTGCATCGAGGAACTCAAGGATGCTGTTTTCTGGAACGAAGCGAGCGACAACCAGAATGTAACCCCTCGAGCGAAGTTCTGCTGGAACAGCCCTACCCTGCCCCGGTGTTCCTCCGTAGGGGACGTAATGACTTTCCCGCCCAAAGTCCTCCCTCCATATCCGCTGGATTTCGACAGAATCGGATATTAGGGTGTCGGCGTACTTCGCAGTCATTCGCGCGCCTTGCAGAAAAATCCATTTCGCGACCTTGCCCCACTTGTCACGCTTCCATTCGATTCCATCAACGTTGACCACGGTTGGAACTTTCCGAATTTTTAGTATCGGTAGCCAGAAGCCGTTTGCCACGTTCATAATCAAGGCTATTTCCGGTTTTTTGAAGGCCGTGTGAACGATAGAGGTGAGGCCGTACGAAAGAGTGCTTGCGGATTTCTTCTCAAGCCCGAAGGTCAGTTTGGACCGCACGCGTGCGTCCCGATACGGATAATTATGAGTGATGGAGTGCGGACGCCCATACACTGTAACATCCCATCCTTGGTCTGCCAGATGAGGGGCAATAAATCGAACTGCGGTTTCGAATCCGCCGTAGAAGCTCGGATATCCCCTGGTGCCTAAGATAGCAACTTTACGCGACATGCTGCTCCCACTTCATTCGAGACTCGAGCGACGATTCCGGCCGATTCCGGCCGATTCTAGTGCACCCAGATTTCATTCCGTTGACGTCCCACCCGGCGGGAAGCGTCATACCGGCGTCCTGCCGATGCTACCGCCAGGAAGTGCATCTACCGTGCAGCCGACGTCCCAGCTCCTCCTGTCGAGATTTGGCGCGTACCCTGAAGCAACCTGCAATGAAATTTGAAGACCCAAACACCCCACACACCGAGGGTTCCCCGGGGCACTCGGAAGCCGAGCGTGCAAGTGGTCTGATCCCGTCAGAAGCGGGTTCGAATGTGACCTCGGTCGATGTCCAAGTGACGGCGGCTGTTGCTCCAAGTGGATTGAGTCATCGCTCCAAACCCGTGCAGGGCGCCGGCTATAGTCGGCCGCACTCGGTGAGTCGAGGTAGTTGGAGCTCTGTCTAGACGCGCTCCCCATCAAAGGGCGAATCCTTGTGTCGGTGTCTTTAAGGCCGGCGCGCCGCGTCGAAGGGCTGACCGAGGCGCGCTCGCTATAGGATGCAGATGCGCCCTGCAAGCTGGCGTTGACCGGTTTCGGCTAGAGAGGTCTCAATTTGAATTTCAACGACTACATGCGAGTGCTTCGCCGCAGTTGGCTGCACGTGCTTGTATGTGCTCTCATCGGCCTGTTGGTCGGGGGGGGAATCTCACTCGCGATCAGTCCTACCTATACGGCTCAAACGCAGTTATTTGTTGCTACACAAAACTCGGGTTCTGTACAGGAGCTTCAGCAGGGCAACACCTTTACTCAGTCCCGCGTCCAGTCGTATGTCGACACGGTCACGACGCCATCCGTCCTTCAACCAGTGATCGACACACTTGGTCTCCCGTTAACGGGGGCCGAGCTTGCGGCGGACGTCGAGGCCTCAGCGGATCTGAATACGGTGATCTTGTCCATCTCTGCATCGAGCGATTCGCCAGTACTCGCCGCATCAATCGCTCAAGGTGTTGCCGACAGCACGATCAGGGCCGTCGATGAGCTTGAGCGGCCCACAAACGGCGGGCCATCGCCGGTGAAGCTCTCGGTAATAACGCCTGCGGCGGCACCTTCATCGCCGTCGGCACCGAATACTCCTCTCAATCTTGCGTTGGGCCTCCTGATTGGGCTACTTCTAGGCGGAACCACGGCGTTTCTCCGGCATGTCGTCGATAACAAGGTACGTGGGGAATCAGACGTTCGGGTTGCCACAAATGCGCCTATCCTGGGCGGAGTTTCCTTCGACTCTGATGCGCAGAAGAAACCGCTTTTGACCCAAGCTCCAACGCAAAGCCCTCGCGCCGAGTCCTTCCGGCAAATCCGCACGAATTTGCAGTTTGCGCATGTGAGCCACAAATCCAGAGCAGTTCTCGTGACCTCATCACTCCCCGGCGAAGGCAAAAGCACCACCGCAACCAATCTTGCAATCGCGATCGCTCAAGGCGGGCAGTCAGTCGTCCTCGTTGACGCCGACCTACGACGGCCGCGTGTGGATGAGTACCTCGGGCTTGAGCGCAACGCTGGTCTCACCACGGCCCTGATCGGTCGGGCCGATATCGAAGACCTACTGCAGCCATGGGGAGCTGACGAACTGTACATCCTGACGGCCGGGCAAATACCGCCCAACCCGAGTGAGCTGCTGGGATCTGACGCCATGAAGCAGCTGATCACTCGGCTCGAGCAGAAGTTCGACGCGGTCATCATTGATGCCCCTCCCCTGCTGCCCGTCACCGATGCCTCCGTGCTCGCCCAGCAGGTTGGCGGCGTAGTGGTCGTTGTCGGTTCCTCCAAGGTGAGGCTGCCCGACCTACAGAAAGCCCTCGGGAACCTCGAGCTGGTGGACGCGGACCTGCTTGGAATCGTCATCAATCTCCTGCCGAGCAAGGGACCTGATGCTTACGCCTACAGCTACTATTCGTACGATTCGGTAAGCGCGGCCACGATGAACGACGCACAGCCAGTTTCCCGGCGATCCACCGAGACTCCTCCCTCTGACTTCGATGAGCGGATCCTTGGAGTTCCGACTAACAACAAATAGTCAGCACGTCGCCGCTGTGCGGCCTGCCACAGAGCATGGGGAGCTGGTGTCAGAAATCAAAGAGAATATCGCGTGGACTTCGCGTTACGGGAGGCGGCTAGCCGTCGTCGACGCCGCTGTTGTTCTCTGGGCGACGGTCGGTGCGTTGATCGTCCGATTCGGGGTTCCCAAAGCAGAACGGCTGAGCGCGAGTGAACAACCCTACGTGGTCCTTTCTCTTCTCCTCGCTGCCGGCTGGTGGGCCATGCTGTCCCTGCGCGGTAGCCGCGAGGCAACCGTGTTGGGGCACGGCACGGAGGAGTACAAGCGGGTGGTCAGCGCCTCCCTCATCCTGTTCGGGGTCGTAGCGATCGTCAGCTACGCGCTACAGCTCGACACCGCTCGTGGATACGTCGGCGTGGCCCTTCCGGCCGGTCTCATCATGCTCCTCTCGTCCCGCGCGATAGTGCGTCGTTTTCTCCACATAGAACGCGAGCATGGTCGCAGCTCGCTCCGCGTGCTGGTGATCGGCAGCTCGAGCGGAGTGCGGCATCTTGCCGAATCCTTGCGTGCGCAACCGATGGCAGGCTACATCCCAGTAGGGGCTTACCTCCCCGGAGTCGAATCCGGCGCAAGCACTGCAGACCTTTTGGATTTGCCAGTGGTCGGGAGGGCTGTCGAGGCCGATGACATCGTCGCCGACATCAAAGGATTTAATCCGGACGCCGTAGCTCTCTCGAGCAGCATGCAGTTACCGCCGGAAACGATAAGGGCCCTCGGCTGGGCGCTTGCCGACCTGAACATCCGTCTCATCATGGCGCCTGCCCTAACGGACGTTGCCGGGCCGCGCATTCATACTCAGCCGGTTGCCGGTCTCCCTCTGATTCACGTCTCGACGCCAAACCTTGAGAATGGGCAGCGCTTCGTCAAGCGCACCACCGACCTTTTCGGTGCCGCCATGCTAATCATCGCTGTGTCTCCCCTCTTGGCCGCGCTCGCCCTGCTCGTGCGGTTGGACTCGCCAGGGCCCGTTCTGTTCCGGCAGGAGCGGGTTGGTACAGCCGGCGAGCGTTTCGAGATGTACAAGTTCCGATCCATGGTGGTGGACGCAGAGGCGAAGCTGGAGCAGCTCCGGGAAAATCACGAAGGCAACGAGGTCCTGTTCAAGCTCAAGAACGACCCCCGCATCACCAGGGTGGGCCGCGTGCTGCGCAAGTTCAGCCTCGACGAGTTGCCTCAGCTGTTCAACGTTCTAGGAGGGTCGATGTCTCTGGTAGGCCCCCGACCACCCTTGGCCGCCGAAGTTGAGCGCTACGACATCCGCGCGCACCGCCGACTGCTGGTCCGTCCCGGTATGACGGGGCTGTGGCAAGTCAGCGGCCGGTCGTTGTTGTCCTGGGATGAAACCGTTCGGCTCGACCTCTATTACGTGGAGAACTGGTCGTTTCTCGGTGACCTGACCATCCTGCTGCGTACATTCAAGGCCGTTGTCAGTCGCCACGGCGCCTACTAACGTCTCTCGCCTACTGCCCGAAGGACCTTCCGAATGACTGACCGATTGTCGCCGAGCTCTGCCCCCCCCGAAACCGAGCATCCTTGGCCTACCGCGGGCGCTTCACGCACGCAGAAGGGCGAACGCGGCAGGTGGATGCGCACACTGCTGGTGATCGCCGCCGTCGTGCTCGTCGTCCTGGCGGTCGTTGGTGGTTGGCTGGCCTACCGTGCGCAGCAGATCCGGAGCAATCTGGAAAGCAGCATGTCCCTCCTGCCGGAGCTTGAGGCGGCGGTCGTCGAGCGCGACGTCGACCGGACCAGCGCGGTGACGGCGGATCTTGAGGGGCATACAGCTGCTGCTCGTGCCGCCGGCACCGATCCGCTCTGGAAAGCCGCCTCCCTCGTGCCGTTCATCGGGCAGAACTTCAGCGCAGTGTCCGAAGTGACGGTGTCCGCCGATGACCTGGTGAATCGCGCGGTCGCTCCTATGGTCGACAAGTTCGCCGCTCTGGACTGGGATGCACTCACGCCCGTTGACGGGCGTATCGATACCGCTCCCCTCGCAGATATCGCTCCTACCCTGGCAGCAGCAGCCAAGACGGTGGACCTTTCCTACGGCCGCCTTGAGGAGATCGATCAGGAGGAGCTACTGCCGCAGATCGCCCGTCCGTTGCAGGACGCCGTCGCTGCACTCGGTGAAGTGCGCGGGCCTATCAATGACGCCTCGCGCGCCGGGCAACTTCTTCCCTCCATGCTGGGGGCCGGCGGTTCCCGGAACTACCTGGTTCTGGTGCAGAACAGCGCCGAAATCAGGGCGACGGGCGGCATCCCTGGAGCGCTGGCCGTGCTCACCGTTGATGACGGACGGATTTCCCTGACCGACCAGGGCAGTGCTACCGAACTGGGGAGGTTTAACCCGCCACTCGAGGTGGACCCCGCCCAGGAACAGATCTACTCGTCCCGCATCTCCACGTTCATGCAGAGCGCCAACCTCACGCCCGACTTCCCCACCGCGGCGTCCACAGCGCAGCGGATGTGGCAGGACCGCCACCCGGGCGCCGTCATTGACGGAGTGATAGCCCTTGATCCCGTAGTGCTGGCCAATATCCTCGGGGCCACAGGCCCCGTGGAGCTCGGGCGATTTGGCGATCCGGCCATGGACGCCCTTCTGGCCGACACACAGCTGCCCCCCGCGCTGGACTCCACGAATGTGGTGCCGACGCTCCTCTCGGACGTCTACGCGCAGATCGAACGACCGGTCCTGCAGGATGCCTACTTCGCAGCGGTAGCCGCCCGGGTGTTCGAAGCGCTGACCACATCCCAGGGCGACAGTCAGCGGCTCATCGATGCGCTCGTGACCAGTGCCGGGCAGGGACGTCTGTACCTGTGGTCTGCCTCGTTTGAGGAACAGGACCTCCTGACCCAAACCGGGCTCGCCGGCGCGGCTCTCGGACCTACCGCCGGCGGGGCGTCCTTCGGTGTGTACTTCAACGACGGCACGGGCGCCAAGATGGACTACTACGTGCGGCGTACCGTCCAGCTCGTCAAGAGCTGCCCGGGAAACGGATACTCACAGGTCACAGTCAAGGTGACGCTGACCAATACGGCGCCGATGGATGCCGCCACGAGTCTCCCCGAGTACGTGACCGGCGGCGGTGCCTTCGGTGTTGACCCGGGACGCGTGAAGACCAGCACCGTCAGTTATGGGCCCTCCCAGTCCTTCCTGCAGCAGGCACGAATCAACGGCGTCGATGTGCCCATCGGGTCCTTCGCGCACGGCAACCGACCGGTAGGCGTTCTCACCAGCGAGCTCGGTCCGGGCGAGACCGTGACCCTCGAGATGGACTTCTCGAAGGTGGTGCAGGAGACAGAGCCCGTGCTCGACGTGACGCCTACGGTGCAGGATCCGTCCGAGGTGCTCCTACCGACCGAGGGTTCGCAGTCCTGCGGCTGAGCCACCATAAAGGTCTCTGCAGGTCGCTCCTGTGCGGCTCAGGTTAACAGTGGGTTACATCGCCCGGTTTGACCTCTGACGTCTTCCGCTACTTGCTTCTTGTTGCTACCTTCTGAGTAGAGGTACTTCCTGCATACGTAGTAAATACGCAAGATTCGAGTAGGGCGCGTTATTGCTATAGGGTGTGGGAAGTTGACTCAGGGCAGTTGGGGAACGATCGCCCGAGCGCTTCGCCTGATTTTTTACTCGTCTCATTTTTCTTTCTTTTGGGGAGCCACCATGCGCAAGACCGCCTCTATCCTGGCCATCGCCGGATCCATCACCCTCCTGGGAGCAGGCGCGGCGCAGGCCGCTCCCCTGACCGACTACCCGGCGAACCAGACCGCCACCGTCAGCGACGGAACTATTGCTCCTGGCGAGTCTGTCACCTTCAGCATTCCCGGTGGCCTTTTCGAGCCCAACGAGGCGATTCGCTTCACGGTGGACCGCACCGACGCCACTCCGTCAGCGGCCGGCTTCGGCGCCGGCGGAGCGGCCTCCGCCCGCGGCGGCCTCATTGTGCTCAACCAGATCATCCTCGACGAGATCAAGCACGCCGATGGGGCTGGCAACTTCTCCACCACCGTCACGCTCGCCGAGGAGGGCGTTTACACGCTGACCGCGGCGGCCGTGGACGGCTCCCCTGCTCCCATCTCGCAGACCGTCGTCGTCGACTCCGACTACGCGACCAGCACGGGAACCACCGGCGGTACGACGGGCGGCACCACGGGCACCTCCGGCGGAACCACCACGGGCACCACCGCGACCAAGGGCGGCCTCGCCAACACCGGTATCGATTCCGCCATGGTCCTCTGGGGCGCAGCGGGCATCGGCGCACTCGGCCTGGGTGCCGGCAGCATCGTTGTTGCACGCCGCCGCTCCGTCGAGGCGTAACACCCCTCGTAGTTTCGGGTACTACGACGCCGGGCCGAAGCAATTGCTCCGGCCCGGCGTCGTACTACCTCATCAAACTTCGGTCAGGTTGCCCTGAATCCGGAGAAAGGGGCCAGCGGCAGCTGGGGACGGAATCTCGGTCTCAAGAAGACTCCTATGCCGCTGGCCCCGACTCCGGGACCCGCTTCCATTCGGGTGAGGGCACAAGCCCTTCTGCTGGTGCGGCCTTGCACCAACACGAGCAACATTACGGAATCCTGATGGGACCACCACCAGTACAGGGAACTTGCTTTTCACCCCCGTCTACGTGTGTACCCGCATCGGAGTACTTGCTCCCCACCCCCGACTACCTGCCGCCCGCCCGATCGTCAGTGCTGCTCCTGGTCCCCGGCGAATTCGGCGGCCAATTCCTCCCGCGTGGTGATGCCCAGCTTCCCGTAGATCCGGTAGAGATGCCCCTCGACCGTCCTCGTGGACAGAACGAGGGTCCGGGCGATCGCCCTGTTGGTGGCCCCCTCTGCCGCGAGCTTCGCGATCTCGCGTTCACGCGACGTCAGCTCGTGGGCACTGCGGAGGTCGCCCTCCTCGTGCACCGGCATCCCCTCGAGGAGCGACTGCCGCCGGCGCATGGCGCGCAGGGCCACGCGCCTGGCCCTCACATCCCCCTTCTCGGCGTACAGGCGCATTGCCCTGGCCGAGGCATCCGCAGCGAGCGGTATCTTCTGGAGCGCCTCGGCATGGTCCGCGGCCGTGAGCAACGCATCCGGGTCCGCCGCCGTCAGCGCATGCGCGTACTGCGAGACCACCTGCGCCTCCGCGCCCTCGAAAGTGTCCGCGAGCTCGGCAAGCCGCCAGGCGCTCGCCGTGTCCCCGAGTTCCACCAACAACTCCAGGACATCCTTCTCGCACGCGGGGAAAGGAGCGGACTCGGCGGTATCGGCGACGTCGCGGAGCGCGTTCAGATCACGGCCCGACTCGGCGCCGTCGGAGGTCGCGGCAGCGAGGAAGGCACGGCCGAGGACCAGATGCGCGCGGCTGCCGGTCGTCGCCACCGCGCTGAACTCCTGCTCGAAGCCGCGCGCGGCGTCCTTCTCCCCCACCGAGTACGCCGCCCAGGCGGCGACGCCGAGCGCGTAGGGCAGCAGCATCTCGGTGTCCGTCTGCCGGAGCGCCGCGAGCGCAGGCTCGAGGATGCGCAGCGCTGAACGGAAACGGCCCCGCCGTACCTCCACGAACGCCTGCAGTGTGGGCAGGGCCCCGCTGAGGTAGCTCAGGTCCACGAGGGGTTCCCGGCGGTACTCGTCCAGCACCTGCGTGGCCGTGGAGAAGTCGCCTGCGTGGATGAGCGCGCCGGCATACTGCGCGACGACGGGCGCCCGCAGGTGCTCGAGGTCCCCCTGGGACCTGTTCACCTCGTCGAGGGCGGATCGCAGCTCCGCGAGGGCGGAGTCCCAGGCTCCGGACGCTCCCTCGATGATGCCGCGGAACATCGACACCAGCACGGGCACATGGGCGGCCGGCCCGACATCCGCGAAGGACACCGAGCGATCGAGGGCGTCCAATTCTCCGCCTCCTGTGGAGAGCTGCCCCTCCAGGACCCAGCCGAGCACGTGCAGGAGCCTCAGGTCCTTCCGTGCGGCCTCGGCGCTGTCCGCCGTCGTCCGGTTGCCGTCGTCCGGCTCTGAAGGAGCAGCATACAGGCGTTGCGCGCAGGCATCGGCGATGGAGTGCACGATGCCGGGGGCGTCGCCGCGTCGCACGCAGGCGAGCGCCTTGAGACTGGCGGCGTCCACCAGCGGCCCTTGCGCGGCAGAACCTGACAGCACCTGGTCGAGCATCGCGATGGCCACCGCGTACTCACCCAGGACCAGCCGTACCCGTGCTTCCTCGACCGTCGCAGCGGCGTCACCGGTCTCGGGCCGCGCGGCACCCGCGAAGCGCAGCGCTGACTCCGGACGCGAGACGTATGCGGCGATCCTGGCGGCGTCCAGCAGGACCGTGGCCGGGACCGTCACACCGGCGTCGAGTGCCCAGTTCAGGTACTCGATCCGCCCGTCCTGCAGGGCGGGCAGCACCACGTCCTCGTCGAAGACCTGGCGACGCAGGTCCGCACTCCTACCGGCCGGGACCAGCGCCCGCATGATGCGCGTCATCATGGGATGCGTGACGCGCAGGGGCCCGGTGGGTGCACCCGGATGGCGCAGGAGTCCGCGGCGCAGGAGCTGCTGGGCCACGGTGTCCTCCTCGACCCGGGCAAACCGTGCAGGACTCAGACCACCACTGAGAGCGACGGCCTCGAACGCGTTGCGTTCCTGCTCGCTGAGCCCCTGGAGCAGTGTCTTCGCAAGATCCATCAGCGGCGGACCGGGCGGACTGAAGCGACCGGAGAGGCACCACACGCCGTCCCGCCTCATGATCTCCCCCGTGGTCAAGGAATGATTGAGCAGTGCCCGCAGCATGAGCGGGTTCCCGGCACTCTGGCGCGCGAAGTAGGCTTCCGCTCCCCGCGTCATGGGCCCTCCCAGAACCGCTTCGCTCAGCGTGCCGACGTCGGCGTCGGTGAGGCCCGTGATGTCCACGCGACTGATGAAGCCATCGGTGTAGAGAGAGAACAGTTCGCCAGAGCGGGGGACGATCCCGTTGGAGAAGAGGACCACCTTGATGGTGCGGGAGATCACCAGCTGGGTGAGGATGTGGCTGCTGTCGTCGTCGAGGTACTGGGCGTCATCGACCACCACCACGGCGTCGCGCCCCTGGGACGCCTCCCGCAGGTAGGCGACGAGGATCCGAAGGACGGACAGGGAGGATCCGAGCGCCTGCGGCGTGGCGTGCGAGAGGTACGCGCCGAGTGCCCCGTAGGGGACGTCGGCCAGGCCCTCCGTGGCGCGGATGACGAAGCTCCGTTTTTGGTGGCCGTCGATGATCGGCACCAGGCGGCGGGCCACCGCGCTCTTGCCCACACCGGTCTCGCCGACGACGAGCGCTCCGTGCAGGTCGGGGTGGGTCAGGGTGTGGACTATGGGACCCAGGATCCGCTCGACACCTACGAGGGGAACCTGTCCCTCCTCACGGGGGATCACTGCAGCGGAGTGGGTAGGAGTTCGGCCAGCTGCAGCCGGGAGGAGACGTGCAGTTTCGAGTAGATCTGGTACAGATGGCCCTCGATGGTCCGCACGGAGACGCACATGATCTCGGCGATCTCCCGGTTCGCGTAGCCGCTTGCTGCCAGCTGCGCTATCTCGCTCTCGCGCGGCGTGAGGCTGTCCAGCTGCGACATGGGGCCGCCGGCCGTCTCGATGACGAGGACCTGCCGCGCCCTCTGCTGCACCTCGCGCACGGTGGACTTGTTGCCCAGCGCCTGGGCCGCGTTCAGGGCGGACCGCGCGGCGTCGCGACCGAAGTTCTGGTCGCCACTGGCCGCCGCCAGTTCCATGGCCTGCAGCAGGACCTCCGCGTCGCGGTGGCTGATGCCCTTGGCGAACATCTCGCTGAGGCGGGCGAACGGTCCCTGCACCCGGGCAGCGACGTCGGAAAGCTCTGCGAGCGCTCCGGTGTTGCCGAGGCGCACCGAACTCGTGAAGGCCGACAGTTCGAAGAGCGAGGCTCCCCGCTCCCGGTCCCTCTGCCCCAGGACCTGCAGCTGCTGGGCAGCGGTGGCCTTCGGCTCGCGCAGTCCGAGGCTGGTGAGCTGCAGCTGGGCCGCCAGCCGGCGCACCGTCCAGGGCACGCCCGGGGCGGGTTCCGCGTGGACGAGGAAGGGGATGGCGTCCTGAACGTTCCGGGACATGGTGTGGCAGTAGGCGATCGCCGCGGCGGCGACCGGCAGGAGACGGTGGGGATCGCTGACCCTGAGCTGGCGGAACGCCGGGGTCAGGAGCCCCAGGGCGTCCTCGGGCTGCCCGTACCGGCTGAGGACGAGCCCCAGGGAGAGCTGCACGGCGGACCCGCGGTGCGCCACCTCGCTGTCCCCGGCATCGAGCCCGAGGCGCCGTGCGCCATTGGCCCAGCTGCCGGAGCCACTGTAGACCACGGCGAGGCGGAGGTAGGCCACCTCCCGCGTGCGGTGGCTCACCGTGCCGTGGCGCAGCCGGTCGGCGATGTCGTCGGCGAGCTGGAGGGCGTCCAGCTGGCTCTCCAGCATGGCCCACGCCTCGCACAGGAGCACGTCGGTGCGGATCTTCCGGTCGAGGCCGGGCGGGTAGGGCGCTTCCTGCAGGGACAGCACCAGGTCCCTGGAACGCTCGAACTCGCCGTTCAGCGACGCCAGTTCCGCCCGTGTCATCACGATCTCCGCCTCGAGTGCGGTTCGCTCACCGGTATCCTCCAGTGTGCTGACGAGCTCCTCGGCGCAGTCGAGGGGTTCCTCGCCGTTGAGGCCGAGGATGTTGCGCAGCACGGCGTCGGCCAGGAGGAGTTGCACGGCGTCGGCCGGTGCGGCCTTCTCCAGCAGCGGCATGGCGAGTGAGAGGGCGTTCGCCGCGTCCTCGAAGCGGCCGGCGTCCGTGAGCGCCCAGATGCGTTCAGCCGCGACGGGGGCCGAGGACCGGTGCAGGTCGTGGACCTCGGCGAACAGGACGGCGTCGCAGTACCGGCCGGCAGTGCGCGCCGACCGCGCCGCGGCGAGGCACAGCCCGGTGGGGACGGACTCGTGGCACCGCACCAGCCAGCGGGCGTGCCGCTCGGGGTCGAGGGCACCCATCAGGGCGGTGTCCCCCGCCAGCCGCTCGTACAGTTCGCGGGAGCGCTGCACGGAGAGGGACTCCGCGGCACCCTCTGCCAGGACCGCGTTGGAGAGCTCCGCGTACTCCTGCATGCCGTGCCGGACGGCGACGAGCCCCGCCGACTGCAGGCTGTCCACGGCGGCGCTGCCCGCAAGGCCGTGCGCGGTCGCCAGGGGCAGTCGACCGGCGAGGGCCAGGGTGTGGGCGACGTCGCGCTCTGCGCTCGGCAGGCCCTCCACGAGGGCGAGCGCAGCCTCGGCGATCTCGGTCGGCACAGGGGTGGTGCCGTGCAGGAGCACCCAGGTGCCGTCCTGCTTGACGATCCGGCGACCGCGCAGGGCCCGGGTGGCGGCCTGCAGGAAGCGTGCGTTACCCCCGCTCATCGTCAGGAGCAGGTGCACGCATTCCACGCTGACCGGTCCCTCGAGTTCGGCCTCGAGGAAAGCCCGGGCCTCGGCGGTGGTGAAGGGCGAGAGGTCGAAACGCTTCAGGGAACCCTCACGCCAGAGCGAGGCGAACATGGGGTCCGCGGCCGTGAAGTCCTGCGAGGTCAGCAGCACGCTGGCCGTGCCGTTGAGGACCAGCTGCGTGATCAGGGCCGCCGAGGACGGATCGAGGTACTCGATGTTGTCGACGGCGAGGACCACACGCCGGCCTCGTGCCTGGAAGTTCAGCAGGCCGGAGACCGCCTGGAGCACCATCACGGGGTGGTCCATCACGTCCGCCTCGAGCTCCGAGAGCAGGAAGTTCACCGGGCGGAACGCCTGGTGGGCGGACCCCTTGGAGCCACGGATGCGGATGACGAGCAGCTCCGCGGCATGGGACGTCAGCGCCTGCTGCATGATGGCGGTCTTGCCGACGCCGGCGTCACCCACGAGCACCGCGCCGACCGACCCGGCGGAGAGCAGGGCTTCCTCGACCGCGGCGACGACGTCCTCCCGGCCCACGAAGAACGGAGCCTCTGCCAGCCGGCTCATAGTGGCACCGCCGTGCGTTCGGCGGGGAGGAGTGACGAGGTAATCGTGATGCCAAGGAGGTGCAGATCCATCGGACTACTTCCAGGGTTCGGAGAATGTGTGGTTCCCCATGAGCCTAGGAAGGCTGCCGACTGTCGACACGAGTAGCACTTACTGGAGTTCCACGCCACCTACTCGCGCTACACCCGAGTAGTTCCGGTAAGGATACTTGCTAATCCCGCAATTATTACCTGCCATGCGAGTGCTGCATCACTCACCCCTCATGCCGGTTCTCTGTCAGGCGTTGCCGTCGAACAGGCTGGTGACCGAGCCGTCGTCGAACACCTCGCGGATCGCGCGGGCGATCAGTGGCGCGATGGATAGCACCGTCAGCTGCGGGAAACGCTTCTCCGACGGGATGGGCAGCGTATTGGTGACCACCACCTCGCGGGCACCCGATTCGGCGAGGCGTCGGGCCGCCGGGTCCGAGAAGACCGCATGCGTTGCCGCGATGATGACGTCCTTGGCGCCGGCGTTCTTCAGCACCTGCACGGCGCCGGAGATCGTTCCGCCGGTGTCGATCATATCGTCGATGAGCACGCAGGTTCGTCCCTCCACCTGGCCCACCACCTGCTTGGAGACCGCCTGGTTGGGTACGGTGAGGTCGCGGCTCTTGTGCACGAAGGCCAGCGGTGCGCCGCCGAGGCGCTCGGCCCACTGCTCCGCGACGCGCACGCGCCCGGTGTCCGGGGAGACCACGGTGACGTTGTCGGCGTCAACCCGTGACCTGATGTAGTCCGCCAGGAGCGGGATGGCCATCAGATGGTCCACGGGTCCGTCGAAGAAGCCCTGGATCTGCGAGGTGTGCAGGTCCACGGACATGAGTCGGTTGGCGCCGGCGGTCTTGTAGAGGTCGGCCACGAGGCGCGCGGAGATGGGCTCGCGGCCGCGGCCCTTCTTGTCCTGGCGCGCGTACGGGTAGAACGGCGAGACCACGGTGATGCGCTTGGCCGAGGCACGCTTGAGGGAGTCCACCATGATCAGCTGCTCCATGAGCCAGTTGTTCAGCGGAGCAGGGTGCGCCTGGATGACGAAGACGTCCGTCCCGCGCACGCTCTCCCCCGAGCGCACGTAGATCTCACCGTTGGCGAAGTCGTAGGCGGACACAGGCAGGAGCTCGGTGCCGAGCCACTGCGCGATCTCCTCGGCCAGTTCGGGGTGGGCACGTCCGGAGGCGAGGACGAGTTTCTTCTCGCCGCGTGCGGTGATCTCGCTCATGCGTGGGTGCTCTCTTCTGTGGTTGTGCTCTCAGGAGTGGTGCTGCGGGTGGCAGCTGCTGCAGCCGCCGAATCCGGTCGTTTCTCCGCGACCCAGCCGTCGATGTTCCGCTGGGGCGCCACGCTCAGGGCGAGGGAACCGGCGGGGACGTCCTGGCGGACGATCGCGCCCGCACCGGTGTAGGCGCCGTCGCCCACGGCCACCGGGGCCACGAAGACGGTGTTGGAGCTGGTGCGCACGTGCGAGCCGATGGTGGTGCGGTGCTTGTTGACGCCGTCGTAGTTGGCCGTGATGTTGCCGCAGCCGATGTTGGTGTACTCGCCGATCTCGGCGTCGCCCGCGTAGCCCAGGTGGGAGAGCTTGGAGCCACGGCCGATCGTCACGTTCTTGGTCTCGTAGAACGCGCCGATCTTGCCCTCCTCGCCCAGGACGGTACCCGGGCGGAGGTAGGTGAAGGGGCCCACGCTGGCACCGGCGCCGATGCGGGAGCCACTGCCGTGCGTGCGCACCACGTGGGCGGCCTCGCCGACCGCGACGTCCGTGAGGGTGGTGTCGGGTCCGACAACGGCGTCCCTCGCGATCCGGGTGCCGCCGTGCAGCTGCGTGTTGGGCAGCAGCGTGACGTCCTCCTCGAGGACCACGGTGGAGTCGATCCACGTGGTGGCCGGGTCCACGACGGTCACGCCCGCGCGCATCCACCCCTCCACGACGCGGCGGTTCAGTTCGGCGCCGAGCGCGGACAGCTGCACGCGGTCGTTGGCGCCCTCCACCTGCCAGCGGTCCGCGAGGACGACGGCGGCGACACGCCCTCCTCCTGCACGGGCGATCGCGACGACGTCCGTGAGGTACATCTCGCCCTGGGCGTTGGCGGTGTCCACGTGGGTCAGGGCGTCCCTCAGGACGGCGGCGTCGAACGCGTAGATGCCGGAGTTGACCTCCCGGATGGCATGCTGCTGGGGCGAGGCGTCCTTGTGCTCGACGATCGCCACCACGGTGCCGTCGTCATGCCGCTGGATGCGGCCGTAGCCCGTGGGGTCGTCCAGGACGGCGGTGAGGACGGAGACCGCGTTGCCGTCGCCCTGGTGGACCGCGACGAGTTCGGTCAGGGTCTCGGGCGTCAGCAGGGGGACGTCGCCGTACGTCACCACGATGGTGCCGGTCAGCTGCTCCTGAGCGCGTGCGTCGAGTGCCTCGAGGGCCACCTGCACGGCGCGGCCGGTGCCAGGGACGTCGTCCTGATCCACGAGGACGGCGTCCGCGTCGAGGACGGCCACGTGCTCGGCGACGCGGTCACGCTCGTGGCGGACGACGACGGCGAGCTCGCGGGGGTTCACGCCGCGGGCGGCATGCAGCGCGTGGCCGACCATGGACAGGCCACCGATGGCGTGCAGGATCTTGGGGGTACGGGACTTCATCCGGGTGCCCGCGCCCGCGGCGAGGACGATCACCGCGGCGGGCGCTGCCTGCGCTTCCTGCGGGTGTGCAGCGGCGATCGATCCGTCGTGGTTGCTCATGAAGAAGCGCTCCTAGCTTTAGCCGACCGGCGGTCCGGGATCCTGACCCGATCGGCCGAGGACTGTCCCTGTTCCGCCCATAGGATTCGAACCTATACTCCACAGCTCCAAAGGCTGGGGTGCTGCCGTTACACCAGGGCGGACCGCGAGCACGCCCAGCCGCCGGCGGAGCATGTACGCACGGTGTACTAGTTTGCCATGCCGGGAAGGAGGGGGCGACCCGGCCGCCCCTCGCCGCCGACCCCCTCGCCGCCGGCTTGCCGCCACTCGCCTGCACCCTGCCGCCGTCGCCCCGCCACCACCCGCCGTCGTTCCTTCTTTTTGCGCCGGACCGGCCGGGCGTCCCGCTCGTTTCCGGTGTGCCACGCACTCAGGTGATCGAAAACATGGAACGACGGTGGCTGCTGGACCGGGCACCGATGCCCAGTCCCTGCTCGGCCCCGCGTGTTCACATGCGGCGCTGCTGGGCCCCACCTCTGACCGAACCGGCATCTACTGCGGGGATGACGCTGGAAACAACGCTGGCATTTCTCGGAGGGGCGGCACCCACCCACGTCCTGCGCTCACGAGGGGTCACCCAATGGGAGATCAATCGTGGGGTGGACGACGGCCGCGCCCTGCGCATCCGCCGAGGAGTGCTGGCACTGCCGGACACCCCACCCGAATTGGTCACAGCCGTCCGTGAGCACGCCCGGCTCACCTGCATCTCGGCTGCGACCTACTACGGACTGTGGCGGGTCCGCGAGCCGGCGGAGGTGCACCTGAGTCGGCTGGAGAGGACTGCCGCCGACTGCGTGAACCATTGGTCCCGGTCAGTGGCCGCGCATGAGCGTCTTCCGGTGGTCGGGCTCGCCGATGTGCTGGTGCACGTGCTTCAGTGCCGGCCCGAGGAGGAGTCGGTCGCCATGGTCGAGTGTGCTCTGAGGCTCGGGCGCCTGGACAGCGGTGTCCTCGAGGCGCGGCTACGGGGTCGCCGGAATGGGAAGGCACGCGCCGCGTTGGCGAAGGTCGAGTGCTCGGCGGATTCGGCGATCGAGGTCGTCGCACGGTTGCTCCTCCGGGGCGCGGGCCTCCAGGTCCGCCCACAGGTGCAGATCCCAGGGGTCGGCCGAGTGGACTTCCTCGTCGAGGGCTTCCTGGTGGTCGAGATCGACGGTGCGGCCTACCACTCCGACCGGCAATCGTTGCGGCGCGACAGGCTGAGGAACAACGCGGCCGTCGCCTCGGGGTACACCGTCCTCCGCTTCACCTACGAGGACGTCATGTTCTATCCCCAGGAGCTTCTTGCCCTGGTGCTGAAGGTCCTCGCCGGTCCTCGGGTCCGATGACGACCCTCCATCGTTCCTGACTTATGGGCCGTCGTTGGCGGAACGGACCCGTGGTCCACCCGCGGACGCTGGTGGCTGTGCCCACAACCTGGAACGACGGATGCTGCAGGCCCCCGACAGCCTGAGAAAGGAAGCACGATGCCCGCGTCGTGTCTCCCTCGGCGCCCGGCCGGCGGGCGCATCGATCCAGCGGTCTTGCCATGGAAGCGTTGTGAGCCGCGCACGGCAGGGCTAGATTAGCGACCATGCGTCCTCCCCGGCCAGAGATGTCCAACGCGGTTCCGCCTCCCATGATGGTGAAGCAGGAGCCGCCCCGACTGCTCCGGATAGCCGGCGGTCTGTGGCTGCTCGGAGTGTTGGCCGGTGTGGCGGCGATCGTCCTGGCCGTCCTCGACCGGGAGAACCTCCTGACGGACCTGCAGGACACCGCGTTGACCATCGACAGCCAGGCAGCCGTGGAGGACGCCGAGCAGGTAGCCCTGATCGCCTTCTGGGGAACCCTCGGGGTGTTCGCCGCGGTGCTGCTGATCACGGCGCTGCTCGTCCCGCCGCTGCTCCGTGGACGTGGCTGGATCCGCTGGACCCTCGCGACGGTCCTCGTCCTCGACGCCGGCGCCGTGCTCCTCGTCCAGGCGTTCCTAGAGACCGACGCCGGCGGATTCCAGTCCGTGCCTCAGCTGGCCGTCCTGCAGCTCGCCCTGGCATTCCTCGCGCTGGTGCTGACGCTGCTGCCGCCGGTCTCGCGCTGGTTCAAGGGACCCCACCTGGTCCAGTGACCCCGACCGGCCTCGCACCGGTCCGGGCGACACCACCTGGTGCAGTGGCCCCACGGCCGGTCTCGCGCTGGTTCAGGACACCTCAATCTGATGCATTGACCGCCGGTCGGCGCACCCTGCACGCGCGGGGCGCCCGCCCGGCATCCGGTCCGGGCACGACCTGACGAGCGCAGCTCGAGCCGGCCGAACCCGACGTCGGTCAGTGGGTCGCCAGCTCGCGACCCTGCCCGGCAGCGCCCGCCCGCGCCACGAGTTCCTCGCAGGACCGCGTCACGACGTGGCAGGCCTCCAGGGCGCCCCTGTCCAGGAGCGGGTTCTCGGTGAGCACGCGCCACCGCTGGAGCTCCGCGAGCGCCGCCGCACGCACGTCGTCGGGCCCGCTATCCGCCGGAAGGGCCAGTCGTTCCGCCGGGGCGACCCCCGACCCGCCCACGAGGCGCTCGGCGTCGTGCGCGGCCGACGACGGCAGGGGCACCTGGCCCGAGCGCAACGCCGACAGCAGGCGCAGTTCGTCGATCTCGTGCGCATTCGCCCGGACCCGCTCGATGCCTGCCAGGAGCCCGGCAGCCTCGGGCCTCGGGTGGCTACGCACCAGCGCCTCCAGGCCGGTGAGCGCCGTCCTGGTCCTCAGCGTGGCGGACCGTGCGTCGAACTGCTTCGTGACGAGGGCCAGCAGGAGGTCGAGCCCGCTGCGCCGTGCGAGGTCGTGCGCCAGCGCCGTGGCATTGCCCGCCCCACCCCGCACCAGGGCGGCGCCCAGCCGGACCCCGAACAGTCCGAAACGCTCGAGCAGCTGCCGCCCATCCTCCGCTGGCAGGCCCAGGGCTGTGCAGCCGGTGGCGAACCGGTCGGCGGACAGCAGCATGCGTTCCCGCTCCGTCCGTTCGAGCGCGGCCAGGGCCACGAAGGCCTCGTACTCCGCCTGCCGCAGGGTCCGGGAGCTCTGGGCCAGCAGGCCCGCGATCGGCAGGACGTCCAGCACGAGGGACCGCAGCGACGGATCGGCCCGGTAGCGGTCGGCGATGCGTGAGGCCGAGATCAGCGAATCGATACGCCCTGCGCCGACCTCGTCCGCCCTCGACAGCACCGCCAGCGCGTTGACCGTCCCCGAGCTCGCGGCACTCGTGTCGCGGAAGGCTTCGAGGAACTTCACGTCGGAGCCGTGGAGGTGACGCATGAGGTAGATGACGGCGTCGGCCTCGGACGGGGTGTCCTCAGGGGTGAGGAACTGCGTGCTGCGCTCGGACACCTCCTCGGAGAGGGAGGCGATGCCCGGGGTGTCGATGAGCGTCATGGCGCGCAGGTTCTGCGCGGGCCACTCGACCACGATCCGCTCCACCTCGTGGGCCGGCTGTCCTCCGAGGTCGAGCACGAGCCGCCCCTGCTCCCGGGTGAGCGGAAGCAGTCGCGACTCACCCTCCAGGGGATGCACGGTGATCCTGGGCGTCGGGGCGTACCGGTACCAGGTGATGATGCGGGTGCACTCCCCCGTGCCGGTGGGCGCGATCTCCTCGCCGATGATCGCGTTGAGCAGGGTGGACTTGCCCGCCTTGACCATGCCCGCGACCGCCACCCGCAACGGTTCCCTCAGTCTTCGGGCGTAGGTCTCGAGGTCGGCGCACACCGCGGACTCGTCGTCGTACACCTCGAGGGCCTCGCGGAGGAGGCCCTCGACCGTGCTGGTGTCCGTCACGCGCCCGCCGCCGCCTTCGCGTGACGCGGACTGCCACCGGCCGCGGGAGCCGCGGCGTCGGGCGTGCCGGTTCCTGCCCCCTGGACAGCGGGCCCCTGTGATCCACCCTTGACCTCGGACACCTGGACCCCGCCGTCCTGGGCTGTGGCCCCCGCGACCCTGGGCAGGAGCCGCTTGGCCTGCGCGTTCACCTGGTCGATCCTGGCCAGCTGGGCCTTTAGCTCGGTGACGCGCCCGTCCCGCTGCTGCTTGTAGGTCGACGCCGAGCGCTGGGCGGCGGTCACCGAGTCGGCGAGTGAGCGGTGGTGTTCCTCCGCGATGTCCCCGAAGTGGTCGCGGATCTCGCGCTGGACCAGGCGCAGCCGGTCCTTGAGCTGCTTGCCCACCTGGAAGACGACGTCGTCCATCTGCCGCCGGACGAGGTTCTTGGCGTCGTTCTGGCGTCGCTTGAGCCGCGCTTCCTTGTCCTCGCGGTACGCCTTCCGTCCCAGCAGCAGCCCGGCGCCCACCGAGAGCGGGTTGATGAGAGACATGCCGATGATCCCGGTGAGCAGGCCGAACATCAGCACACCGCCGTAGGAACCGCGCATGCCGATCAGCACCTTCCCCGCCGGGCTGACCTTCCCCGGATCGAGGAACGGGATCTCCTCGACGGGCGCCAGGACGCCGTCGGTGCTGGAGACCTCCAGCACGGGCAGGGGAACCTCGTCGAGGGCGAACAGCTCGGCCACCTGCTCGGCGAGCCACTGCGAGCGCTCGCTCGTCCAGACGAACGTGTCCGAGACCGCCGAGGCCACCCGCTGCTCCAGCCACTCCGCGAACTGGTCCCAGATGGGCCCGGGATCGCCGGCGTCGATGGCGATCTCCGCCTCGCGCTGGATGGACCGGAGCCTGTCGCGCAGATCGTGCTCCATGTCTGCGATGAGGTCCGACGCGCCATCGTTGAGCGTGGTCTGCCAGCGCGACGAGCGTTTGCGCTGCTGGTCGGCCTTCTCCTTCGCCTCCTCGAGCTCGGCCAGGAGTACCGGGACCCCCTCGGGATTCTGGAGCGCCGAGAGCTCGGAGATCACGGACAGGCGCAGGTGCTCGGTGACGGACAGCAGGTCCGAGGCCACGGACCGCCGGCGCAGGCCCTGCGCCTTGCCGACGACGTCGGTGCGGAGGTACGCGACGAGCTCCGGGAAGCCGGACTCCCGGTTCAGCTCGGCGTCGTTGGTCTGCGCGGCGACGAGGCGGAGGTCCGAGGACACCGGGATGAGCGGGATGGTCCCGACGCCGGCGGAAGCGAGGTGCGCGGCGTCGAGGTCGGCGACCGTGCGCCACTGCGGGTAGAGGTCCGTCTTGGACAGCACGCACCCGACGTTGGGGACGATCCGCTGCGCCTGCTTGAGGAACCGCAGCTCGGGTTCGGTGTACTCCTGGGAGGCGTCGGACACGAGGATCATGGCGTCGGCGGTCGGCAGGGCGGTCAGGGTGGTGAGTGCGTGGGCCGATTCGAGCCCGCCGACACCTGGGGAATCGATGACCGCGAGGCCGTCGGCCAGGACCCGGCGGGGCAGGAGCACCTCGGCGGACGCGAGGCCCTGCTGGTTCGAGGGGTTCCCCCGCTCCGAGACGAACGACGCCACGTCCTGCAGTGCCACGGGGCGCCGCTCGAACGCGGAGCCGTCGGCTGCGGGGCTGTCGGCGGTCCGCGGGACCAGCACTGCCGCTGACGCCGGGTCACCGAAGCGGACCACTGTGGGCACCGAGGTGGCGATGTCGTCGTCGACCGGGCACACCGGCGCATTGACCAGCGCGTTGATGAGCTTGCTCTTGCCCTGCTTGAACTCGCCCACCACAATCACCCGTACATCGGGGTTCGCCAGGCGGGCCAGGGTCTGCTCCAGCCGCTGGCGGAGATCGGAGCGGTCCCCCTCGCCCACCAGACCCAGGCCGCTCTTCACCAGTGGAACGAGATCATCCATGGAAAACTCCTCGATGCGCTTCGAATGAGACCGTAGGGAAGGCCCAACGGGAGCGTACTCCCGCTGGGCCTTCCCGGTGCTGCAGTTACTTCAGTTCTACGAGCGGTGCCGGCTACGCGCCGTCCTCGACGGTGAGCTCCGCATCGATGTCGACCTCGTTGTCCACGAAGAACGCCGAGTCGTCGATCTCGGTGTACGCGCTCTGGGAGTTGTCCGTCAGGACCGCCGTGTCGTTGAACGAGTCCGCGACGTCCACCGCGACATCCGTGGTGGTCGAGCTGTCCGAGGTGAACGAGTCCTCGACGTACACGTCGGTGGTGGTCGAGTTGTCGTTGAACGAGTCCTCCACCTCGACGTCCGCGTCGATCGAGTTGTCCGTGGTGGTCGAGTTGTCGGAGTTGTCGTTGAAGGAATCCTCGATCTCGACATCGGCATCGATGGAGTTGTCGGTGTTGAAGGAGTCCTCCACCTCGACGTCCGCATCGATGGAGTTGTCCGTGTTGACCGAGTTGTCCGAATTGTCCGAATTGTCGGAGTTGTCGGAGTTGTCGGTGTTCAGGGAGTCCTCGATCTCGACGTCGATGTCGGTGTCCGTGTCCACCGAGTTGTCCGAGTTGTCCGAGTTGTCGGAGTTGTCGTTGTAGGAGTCCTCGACGGAGTTGTCCGAGTTGTCGTTCAGCGAGTCCTCGATGTCGACATCGATGTCCGTGTTCACCGAGTTGTCCGAGTTGTCGGAGTTGTCGGAATTGTCCGAGTTGTCCGAATTGTCGTTGTACGAGTCCTCGACGTTGCCGATCCCGACCGTCGCCGATCCGCCCGCGTTGACGTTGGTGGAGTTGTCCACCGAGTGGTCGTCGGAGTTGTCCACCGAGTTGTCCACCCGGGCGTCCCCGTTCGCTGCGACCGCACCGTTGCCCGAGGCGACGAAGGCGTCGTTGTCGAACATCTGGCTGACGTCACCATTGGCCCAGATGTTCTGGTTCACCGACTGGTCGGTGATGGTGTCGCGGTCGTCCACGGACGAGGTGTAGGAGTAGTTGTTGACGACGTGCATGAGCTGCTGGACCGCATTGCCGTGATCCGTGTCGTCCCCACCGGTGCTGGCACCGCCACCGCCGCCGGTGCTGGGACCGCCGTCGCCACCGTTACCGCCATTGCCGCCATTGCCCCCGTTGCCCCCATTGCCACCGTTACCGCCGCCGTTGCCGCCACTGGGGGGCGGAGTCACCGCGGCGCCGCCGCCACCGCCACCCGGTGCCACATCGCCGGAGGAGTTGCGGCCCGTGTCGTAGTTGCGGTCGAACGAGCTGCTGTTGCCGCCACCGAAGCTGACCGGTGCGTAATCGAGGACCACGGGCATGACGGCGTCGACGTCGTCCATGCACACGCCGCCGAGGCCGGCGTTGGCCAGGGCGGTCTCCGGGTCGCTGATGAACTCGCTCGCCGCCTCCTGGTCGTTGAACAGGTTCATCAGGAAGTCGAGGAGATCTGAAGCAAGAGTTGCCATGGGATATTCCTTTATCGTTGGTGTGATTCGCCGGCGTCACTGCCTGGCTTGTTTCAAACGTAGGAGCGGAGGGGAAGGCCCGGCATCGGTAGTTGCACCCCTAACCCCGATCGATCGTTAGGGGGTCCACCTGTTCCCGTTAGGGGTTTGGACGGGGGACCCTGCGGACGCGGTGCTGCCGGCCACCGGTTCGAGGGCGAGGCGCAGCCGCTCCAGCAGCTCGGAACGCGACGACGCCCCGAGGCGTCGCCGGATGCGCGCCACGTGGTGCTCCACGGTGCGCGGCGAGATGAAGATCTCCTCGCTGATCTCCCGGTAGGTCCGGCCGAGCAGCACCAGCGAGGCGATCTCCCGCTCGCGCCCGCTCAGCGCCAACCCGGCGGCCCTCGGCACAGCGCCGGTACGGACCGCCCGGGCCTGCGGACCGACCGGACGGAGGCCGGTGTCCGGCTGCTTCGCGGGCACGTCACGGAGGGGCCGTGCGTCGGGCCGGACCGGCCGCTCGCGGGCAGGCCGCAGGTCACGGGCCAGCGACAGCAGCCGGGTCATGTCCTTCCGGTCCGCGGCCCGGGCCGATGCGTGGCCGGCCAGTCGAGCGCCTTCCCACGGGAAACCTCCGGCGGCGAGCCCCCGTGCCGCCCCCTCGATGGCATCGGGCTCGAAGTGCCCTGCCAGGACCGAGACCCACGCCTTGCCCGCCACTGCGAAGGTGGCGGCGAGCGGATACCCGGCCGCCTGCCGGACCAGGGCCGCGGCGTGCGGACCCAGGTCGTCCGGGCGCTCGAGCAGGAGGGCGGCCTGCGCGGCCGACCAGTGCAGGGGGACGGACCACAGCGGCGGGTGCCCGAGATCCTCCAGGAGGTGCCATGCCTCCTCGAGGTGCGGCTTGAGGGCCGGGGCGTCCCGGAGGCGTGCAGCCGCGATCACGAGTTCGGTGAGCGGGAGGACGGTCAGCAGATCCACCGACACATGCAGCAGGGCGGCGTGGGCCCTCTCCCAGGCCCGCACCAGCGCCGGGGCGTCACCGGCGCGGCGTGCCAGTCCCACCTCCAGTGTCTGCAGGAGCAGCTCGTCCCGTGGAGCAAGCCGCATGCCGGTCCGCCCCGTCTCGGTGACGAAGCTGCGCGCCGTGGCGGGCTGGTCGAGGAGCATGGCCGCCCATCCACCCAGCAGGTACAGGTGGGGCCGCATCCCCTCTCCTCCCTGACCGCTCGCCAGTGCCGCCTGAATCAGGGACAGTGATGTCTGCGGGTTGCCGGCCAGGAGCCCGACGATCGCCGCGAGACCCGCGGGGAGCTCCGGCGCCGGGGAGATCCGCCCTGTCGAATCGAGGGTGTCGGATGCGCGGATCAGCTTCGGCAGGGCACTGGAGGGGTCGGAGCCGAGCGACAGCAGGGCCCCCTCGACCATCAGCGTGTTCGAGACGTCCTGCAGCGACGGGCTCGGGACCCGGGACCGGCCCTCGAGGAGCGAACGCGCTCCGGCGGCATCGCCCGCCGCCAGCAGCGCCAGTGCGCCGAGGGGTTCGAGCCCCTGCGGGCCGAGCGTCGCCGCCCAGCGCTGGACGTCCGCGGCGCGCGACATCATCCCCCGGTGTGCCCACAGTGCGCAGGACACCCGGACGGCCCGTCCGGTGTCCGGGAGCACGGTCCCGGGATCGGCGGAGTGGCGCTCGAAGTAGGTCTCCAGGATCCGGGAGGCGCCGTCGAGGTCGCCGACGCCCAGGGCCGCTTCGGCCTGCCGGGGCGCGGTGCGCAGCGCGTCGGCGCCGGCAGCCACGGCGAGGTCCAGCAGTTCCCGTGCGCCACCGGGATCGGTTCCGAGCAGGGCCGTGCCCTCCTCGTCGAGGACGGCGGCCAACCGCGTATCCACGAATCCGTCCGCGGCGAGCTGACGGGCGAGCCGGCCGAGGGGAAGGCCCTCCGCGCAGTACAGGTCCACCAGGGCGCGCCGCAACCGCCGCACCTGGTAGATCTCGGCGTCGTCCAGCAGGGCGGCCCGCAGCTGCGCGGAGGGCCGCCCGTCGGCTTCCACCAGGCCGGCGGTCCTGGCGCGGGCCAGGATCTGCTCGGGTGCTTCACCGGTGCTGTGCAGCAGTGGCGGGAGGAGTCCCGGGATCGAGAACCCGACGCACAGGGCGAGGACCACCTCGTACGTCGCCGCGTCCATCTCCGGCGCGTGGTTCCCGCGCCCCGGGCGCACTCCTGTCTCCAGGAAGTGAGCCGCCATGCTCAGCCCACCGCCGTTGCAGGTTCGGTGGCGGCAGCCGGCGGGTCGGTGGGTGCCGGGTCGGCGGGAGCGGTCGTCGGCTCGGACGCGGGCTCCGTGGGCGGATCGGCCGGCGGATCAGCCGGTGGATCGGCGGGCGGGTCGGTCGGTGCCGGATCGCTCGGTGCCGGAGTGGTGGGGTCGACGGTCGGGTCCGGGGACGGCCCCGGCGTGGTCGGCGTAGGCGTCGGGTCCACGACGGGCGGGGTTGTCGGCGGGACCGGCACGGTCGGAGGATCGGTGGGCGTAGGCGAGGGGTCGGCCGACGGGAACGGGACGGGGGGTGTCGGTTGCACCGGGCTCGCCCCGGGATCCGCGGTGGCCCCGGACTGCGGGACGGCGGACGGGGACGGCGCGGGCGCAGCGCTTCCCGGCACGGTGCTGCCCGACGTCGCCTCCGGCGTCACCGCGTCCTCGCCGGCATCGTCGGACGCCTTGGCCGAGGGCCGCTTAGTGGCCTCGGCCGAACGCGACGGAGTTCCTGCTGCGCTCGGCGACGCGGAGGCGGATCCCTGTCCGGCGCCGAGGACCTTGTCCATCAAAGTGGGCGCCCCACCGGGCTCACCGGCGGCACCGGCATCCCGCAGGGGCCCCACTCCAGGCCCCGGGGCCGGACTCGGCGCACCGGAGGGCTTCCCCGTCACTGTTGGACTTGTCGGTTGCGCGGCTTCCGCCCGTGCGCCGAAGGTTGTCAGCGAGCTGGGTACATTACCCGTCGCCGTCGCCGTGGCGACCCCCAGCAGGGCCACCGCGGCGGCGACCGCGGCCACGCGCACGCCCAGCCGCTTGTTGGACGCCATGCTCGCCGGCCCGTGGTGGGGTTCGGCCGCGCCCTTGCGGGAGGGGATCGCGAACCCTGCCGCGTTGACCCCGGAGCGGAGCGGGCCGGGCACCGTCGCCGCGGCCGGCTCCGCAGTCTCCTGCTGATCCGCAGCACCGTCGGCGTCCCGGGCAGCTTCGAGGGCAACCGTGGCGAACGCGGCGCCGAGGGCGACGGAGGCCTTCGGGTCCAGATCGATGGCCAGCGGCCGGTTGAACTGCGCGGACAGCAGCTGCGCCACCAGCGGGATACGCGAGGACCCGCCGACCAGCAGGATCGCGGAGAGATCCTCGGGACGGACATCGGCGCTGTCGAGGGCGGCCCGCAGGGTGTCCACGGTCTCCCGCAGCGCGGGCTCGACCATCAGCTCGAACTCGGACCGCACCAGCCGCACCTGCGTGTGGGACCCGGGGACCATGACGGAGACCGTCGCCTCCGAGTCCGAGGAGAGAGCCTCCTTGGCTTCCGCGCATTCCCGGCGCAGCCGCGTCAGTGCGGCCAGGACCTCGGGAGAGGACTGTTCGAGGTCCGCCGGAGCGGCCTCGGAGTCCTCGAGGACACGGGCGAAGACCTCCTGGTCGAAGTCCGCCCCGCCCAGGCGCTCGATGCCCTGGGGCGTGCCGAGGATGGTGAACGTGTCGGCGCCGGTCTTCCGGACCACGGTGGCGTCGAAGGTCCCGCCGCCGAGATCGTAGACGGCGAGCGTACTGCCGGCGACCACCCGTTCCCGCGATGCGTAGGACAGGGCGGCGGCCTCGGGTTCGGTCATGAGGACGACGTCGTGGAACCCCGCCTCCGCGAGCGCCTGCCGCAGCAGCGACGTCCGGTGCTCGCCCCATCCCGCGGGGTGCGTCAGCGTGATCGACGCCGGTGGCTCGCCCTCGCGCTCGGTGGCCACGCCCACCACCCAGGCGACGACGACGACGAAGAGCTCCTCGGGCAGGACGGCGGACTCCCCCAGGACCAGGGGCACGGAGTCGCCCATGCGGCGCTTGAACTCCCTGGCCACGCGCCCGGGCTCGGCGAGCCCCCGGCGTTCGGCGACCTCGCCGACGAGCCGGGTGCCGTCCTGGGCCAGGAAGACGACGGTGGGGACGGAGGCCCCACGACTGCCCAGCGGGAGGACGCGCGGCTCCGCCCCGGAGCCGCCTGCCGGCAGGACGGCGGCCGCCGTGAAACTGGTTCCTACATCGATGCTGAGACCATAGCTCATAGGTTCCCCACGTAATGCTCGTAATACTGCGTGTCATCCTTGACCATTCGGCTTTCAGCTAACCGCGCGTCTGCCCGAATTACGACAGTGATTACGTGCACCGCCTACCTGTCTTTGGCGGAGGACTACTTGCCCCTGCGCCGACGTCCCGCGTAGGGAGAACGAGGGTGCTTGCGCCCGGACCGGCCCGGGGCGAGAGGGTCCCGGCAGGGGTGCGGGACGGAGGGCCGGGCGCTACTCCCCGAGGACCTCCGCGGCGTCCATCCACTGCATCTCGAGGTCCTCGATCTCCGCCTGCAGCTCCTGCAGCCGGGTGTTCAGCTCCGCGATGTGCCCGAAGTCGGCGTCCTGCCGGGCGCCGGCGTCGTTCATCTGCTCCTGCACCCTGGCCTTCTGCCCGTCCACCTTGCTGATCTGCCGTTCGACCCTGGCGAGGTCCTTGCGGGCCTGGCGGAGATCCGCCTCCGACGACGTCCCCGAGGATCCGCCGCTGACGGCGGGCGAGGCCGCGCTGCCGGTGGCGGTGAGGGGGCCGGCGGCACGGCGCAGCTCGAGGTACTGGTCCACTCCGCCGGGCAGGTCCCGGAGCCTGCCGTCGCCGAGCAGCGCCATCTGGCTGTCGGTCACGCGCTCGAGCAGGTAGCGGTCGTGGGAGACCACCACGAGGGTCCCGGGCCACCCGTCGAGGACGTCCTCGATCGCGGAGAGCGTGTCGGTGTCGAGGTCATTGGTGGGCTCGTCGAGCATCAGGACGTTCGGTTCGCCGACCAGCAGGCGGAGCAGCTGCAGGCGGCGCCGCTCACCGCCGGAGAGCTCGCTGACGCGCGTCCACTGCTTCTCGTTGGTGAAGCCGAGCTGCTCCACGAGCTGGCTCGCCGAGACCTCCTTGCCGCCGACGGCGAAGACGCGCTTCTCCGCCTCGATGACCTCGATGACGCGGCGGTCCGAGACGTCGTCGAGCTCGCGGACCTCCTGGGACAGCACCGCGGTCTGGACCGTCTTGCCCTTCTTGACCTTTCCGGCGCTCGCCGTGATCTCCCCGTTGAGCAGGCGCAGCAGCGTGGTCTTGCCCGAGCCGTTGACGCCCACGAGCCCCAGGCGCTGGCCGGGGGCGAGCCGCAGCGTGACCTTGTCGAACAGCTTCCGGTCGGGGCCGTCGCCGTCGTCGATGCTCAGGCTGACGTCCTCGAGGTCCAGGACGTCCTTGCCGAGCCGCGACATGGCCATCTTGCTGAGCGCGAGGGAGTCGCGCGGTTCCGGCACGTCGCTGATGAGCTCGTTCGCGGCCTCGATGCGGAACTTCGGCTTCGCGGTGCGGGCCGGGGCGCCGCGCCGCAGCCAGGCGAGTTCCTTCTTGACGAGCTGAACGCGCTTGGACTCGACGACGGCGTTCATGCGGTCCCGCTCGGCGCGCGCGAGGACGTAGGCGGCGTATCCGCCGTCGAAGTCGTCCACCATGGCGTCGTGGACCTCCCACGTGTGGTTGCAGACCTCGTCGAGGAACCAGCGGTCGTGGGTGACCACGAGCAGGCCGCCCTCGGTCGCGCGCCAGCGCTGCTGGAGGTGGCGTGCCAGCCAGGCGACGCCCTCGACGTCGAGGTGGTTCGTGGGCTCGTCGAGCATGATGACGTCGTCGTCGCCGATGAGCAGCTTGGCCAGGGCCACGCGCCGCTTCTGCCCGCCGGAGAGGGAGGACACGCGGGCGTGCCAGTCCACCTCGGAGACGAGCCCGCCCATGACGTCGCGGATCTTCGGGTTCGATGCCCACTCGTGGTCGGCCTGGTCGCCCACGATCGCGCGGCCCACCTCGAGGTCGCCGTCGAGCACGTCGGACTGGTCGAGGTAGCCCACGGAGACGTCGCGCCGCTTGGTCACGCGCCCCGAGTCGGGGGTGCTGCGCTGCGCGAGCAGGCGCATGAGGGTGGACTTGCCGTCACCGTTGCGGCCCACCATGCCGATGCGGTCGCCGTCCTCGAGGCCGAGGGAGACGTTGTCGAGGATGGTGCGGGTGACGAAGGCGACGCTGACGTTTTCCGCGCCGAGGAGGTGTGCCAAGGGGATGCTGCTTTCGGTTGGAGCGATCGGGCGCGGTCAGCCCGCGAAGTCGGTGGCGATGCGGGCACCGTGGGCCGGGCCGCGGACGGAGGTCGCCTGCAGCCCCTCGAGGCCGAGAAGGGACTCGAGCTCGGCCGCGTGGCCCGCGTTCTGCGTGAGGAAGGCGACGGTGGGACCGGATCCGGACACGATGCCGGCCAGCGCCCCTGCGGCCTTGCCCGTAGCAAGGATATCGCCCAGCGCCGGGGCGAGTTCGAGCGAGGCCTGCTGCAGGTCGTTGTGCAGCAGGGGCGCCAGGCCGAGCGCGTCGCCGGCGCGCATGGCCCCGAGGATGGCCGGGTCGATCTCCGGCTGCGGGTCCGGCTCCACGCCGTCGCGCAGGCGGATGTCGTCGAGCCGGCGGTAGACCTCGGGCGTGGACAGGCCGTAGTCGGAGGTGACGAGCACCCAGTGCAGCGGTGTCTTGGAGATGGCCGGGGTGAGCTGGTCCCCCACCCCGAGGCCGACGGCGGTGCCACCCACCAGGGCGAACGGCACGTCCGCGCCGAGGTCCACGGCGATCTTCGCCAGCTCGTCCCGGGAGAACCCGCTGCCCCACAGGGCGTCGCAGGCCAGCAGCGCCGCCGCGGCATCCGCCGATCCCCCGCCCATGCCGCCGGAGATCGGGACCCGCTTGGTGATGTCGAGGTGCACGCCGGTGCGGCCGGGGCTGACCTCCGCGAGGAGTTCGGCGGCCCGGACCGCGAGGTTGGTGCGGTCCAGCGGGATGGAGCTGTGCGGCATGTTGAGCGTGCCCTGGCCGTTGACGGTCACGCTGATGGCATCCCCGGGGGCCTCGGTGGCGGTGACCTCCTCGTAGAGGGACACGGCGAGGAACACACTGGCGATCCCGTGGTAGCCGTCCTCCCGCGGGGGTCCCACCTTGAGGGAGACGTTGATCTTCCCGGGCGCCCGGACACGGACGGAGCGCGTGCCCGCCCGCAAGTCGACTGTTCTGCCGGAGACCATACCCATCAACCTAGCCCACCGGCGGGGTTCGCACCGGAGCCGGACGGGGCTTCCTGCCGGGCCTCGGCGATGCGTGCGAAGGCCGTGATGTCGAGTACCTCGCCACGGGCCGAGGGGTCCACCCCGGCGGCGCGCAGTGCCTGCTCCGCGAGCACGGGACTGCCCGCCCAGCCCGCGAGCGCGGCCCGCAGCGTCTTCCGGCGCTGGGCGAAGGCCGCGTCGATGACGGCGAAGACCTGCTCGCGGGTAGCGCTCGTCACCGGGGGTTCGCGGCGCTCGAAGCGGACGAGGCCCGAGGCGATCTTCGGGGCCGGCCAGAACACGTTCATGCCCACCACCCCGGCCTTGGTCATGCTCGAGTACCAGGCCGCCTTCACGGACGGCACCCCGTACGTCTTGGACCCCGGCGGGGCCGCGAGCCGGTCCGCCACCTCGTCCTGCACCATCACGAGGCCGTGCCGCAGCGACGGGAAGCGCTCGAGGAGGTTCAGCACCACAGGGACGGCCACGTTGTAGGGCAGGTTGGCCACGAGCGCGGTGGGCGGGTGCGGCAGGGCCGTCACGCGCAGGGCGTCCTCGAGGACGACGTCGAGGGCGGCTGCGCGGTCCGGGCGCCACCGGGCCACGGTACCCGGCAGCTTCCCGGCCAGGACCGGATCGATCTCCACCGCGACCACGCGCTCCGCGGCGTCGAGCAGGCCGAGCGTCAGGGACCCGAGACCCGGCCCCACCTCGAGGACGGTCTCGTCCGCGCCGAGGTTGGCGGCCGTGACGATCCTGCGGATGGTGTTGCCGTCAATGACGAAGTTCTGGCCGAGGGTCTTGGTGGGGCGGATGTCCACGTCGGCTGCCAGGCGTCGGATGTCGGCTGCGCCGAGGAGGGGGGCCGGCGTTCCGGCGGCAGGGGGCGTAGTCACCCTGCCATGGTATCGGTGATGGTGCGGCCCTCAGGCGGCCCTGGAGTCGGCGACGCCTCGTGGGAGCCCTGGTCTCAGGAGGACTCCCGGCGCCGCCGACCCACTCAGGGGCGGCTTCCCTGCTGGGAAAGAAAGCCGCCGGCTACGGTGCCGTCTTCCGGTCTCACGAGAAGGACCGGCACCGGGAGGACCGCCGGCCACGGCGCGATGTCCGGCCGGCAGTTCTACTCCTCGATGAACAGTACGGATGCCCCGCGGCGGCGGGCACGAGTGCTCCCTACGCGAGTGGAGCCGGCCGGTACTCGGACGGCGCGGGAATGCTACCTGTCCCCCCGGTCAGTCCCATGATCCGTACACGGCCTCTGTGTTCGACGTCACTTGCGCGCAGAGGGAGTCGAGGTCGGTCCCGAGGATGTCCGCCATGGCGCGCACCGTGTACGGGACCATATAGGCGGCGTTGGGCCGGCCGCGGTAGGGGTGCGGGGTGAGGAACGGTGCGTCCGTCTCGGTGAGCACGAGCGCCGGATCCGCGACGAGCAGCGCCTCCCGCAGGTTCCCGGCGTTGCGGAACGTCACCGTCCCGGCGAAGGACATGTACCAGCCCTGCTCGTTGCAGATCCGCGCCAGGCCGGCGTCGCCCGAGAAGCAGTGCAGCACCACCCGCTCCGGGGCGCCGTCGGCGAGGAGCGTGGCCACCACGTCGTCGTGCGCGTCCCGGTCGTGGATCTGCAGGGCCTTGCCCAGCCGCTTCGCGATGTCGATGTGGCGGCGGAAGGACATGAGCTGACTCCCCCGGCCCCCGTCGCCGGTGCGGAAGTAGTCCAGCCCCGTCTCCCCCAGGGCACGGATGCGCGGCCCGGCGGCCAGCTGCTCGATCTCCGCGAGCGCGTCCTCGAGCGTCCCCGCCTCGGCGAGCAGCGGGGCGTCATTGGGGTGGAGCGCGACGGCCCCCAGGATGCGGGGATCCTGCTCGACGACGGCGGCGGTGAAGCGCGAGGACGCGAGGTCGGTCCCCACCTGCACCACGCCCCGCACCCCGGCTGCCTCCGCGGCGTCCAGGGCATCCCCGATCGACACCGCGGGGCCCTCGCGGAAGTCCAGGTGCGTGTGGTTGTCGACCACGGGCACGGGCAGCGGCTCCGGCAGCGGCGGGTAACCGCCCTTGCGCCGACGTCGGGCACTGTCCGTGCCCGCCCCGGCGGCGTCGGTGCCGCCCGCGGTGCCTTGCGGTCCTGCCGGAGCGAGCATGGCCTCCGGATCGCCCGGATCGCCCGCGTTCTCCGGCTCACGATAGGCCTGCGGGGTCTGGCCCGCAGCGTACGGATGCCGGTCGGGGGCTGCACTGTTACACATGGTGCAAGCGTAGTCAGGGCCCGGAACTTATCTGTCGGGGAGCAAGTTGAGCTAGTAATCTGTTGAATCAGCCGAGTCCGCCCTGCCCCGTGCCGGAGCGGCCGTGGCCGTTCCCTGCGTGTCGACCACCCGGCCGTCCGGCCGACGGTCGCCGCCGCAGCCGCACGCATGGAAGGTACCCATGGACGTCCAGCACAACATCGCCGAGGTCGCAGCGGATCCAGGACTGGCGGTGACCGCCGGCCCGGAGGTCTCCGGGGCCACCTTCCACGACATCAGCACCCGCATCCTCGGCTCCATCAACACCGTTATCGACGGCAAGCCCGAGGCCGCGCGCCTCGCCCTCACCGTCCTGCTGGCCCAGGGCCACCTGCTCCTCGAGGACGTCCCCGGCGTTGGCAAGACGCTGCTCGCCAAGACCCTCGCCCGGACGATCGACTGCACCGTGAACCGCATCCAGTTCACCCCCGACCTGCTCCCCTCGGACGTCACGGGCGTCTCCATCTTCAGTCAGGACACGCGGCGCTTCGAGTTCCGCCCCGGACCGGTGTTCGCGAACATCGTCATCGGCGACGAGATCAACCGCGCCTCCGCCAAGACGCAGTCCTCCCTCCTCGAATGCATGGAGGAGCACCAGGTCACCGTGGACGGCACCACGCATGCCCTCGGGGACCCGTTCATGGTGGTGGCGACGCAGAACCCCATCGAGATGGAGGGCACCTACCCGCTGCCCGAGGCCCAGCGCGACCGCTTCATGGCCCGGATCTCCATGGGCTACCCGGACCCCCGCGCCGAGGTGGACATGCTCGAGACGCACCAGTCTGTCTCCCCGCTCGAGGGGATCCGCCCGGTGGCGAGCGTCGCCGACATCGCCGCGATGATGCGCCAGGTACGCGACGTCTACGTCTCGCCGGCCGTCAAGGACTACACGGTCGCGGTGGGACAGGCGACGCGCCAGCACCCGCGGCTGCGCCTCGGTGCGAGCCCCCGGTCCCTGCTGCAGCTCCTGCGGGCCGCGAAGGCGGGAGCCGCGCTCGAGGGGCGCGACTTCGTGCTGCCCGACGACGTCGCCGCCATCGCCGACGCCGTGCTCGCACACCGGCTCCTGCTCGACCGCAAGGCCACCAGCGCCGGGGAGACGGCGTCGAGCATCGTGCACGACATCCTCTCCCGCGTCCCCGTGGCCCGCGAGGCGCCGCGGCGATGACCGTCCGGGCGGACGCCTGATGGCGCTCCTCGACCGGCTCCCCTCGCGCGTGCTGACCGCACGCGGGTGGGGCTTCGTCCTCACCGCGGTCCTCGCCCTGCTGGCCGCCCAGATCCTCGGGCGACGCGACCTGCTGTACGTGGGGATCCTGCTCGCGGTCCTGCCGGTCGCCTCGGTCCTCGTCCTGAAGCTCGTCAAGCCCCGGTTCACGGTGAGCCGGCGGTTCCAGCCGCAGTCCATGGAGATCGGCTCCACGACCACCGTCACGCTCTCCCTCACGGCCACCGTGGCGGGCGGCGCGAGCATCGCGATGGAGGAACAGCTGCCGGCGCGCTTCGGGCAGGCACCGCAGTTCACCTACCCGTCGCGCAACCCGACGCGCGAGGGCGTGTCCCTGTACGAGTACCGCCTCCGGTCCACCTCGCGCGGCGTCTACGCGATCGGGCCCGTCACCGCCGAGTTCACCGACCCGTTCGGCCTCGGGAAGTCACGGCACGTCCTCGGCGGCGTGGACGATCTCGTGGTCACGCCCGCACCCCTCGAGCTGCTGGCCTCTCCGCTCTCCGGGTCGCGGGGCAGCGACGGCCTCGCCGCCACGCGCCGCCAGGCGAACCCGAGCGACGACGACGTCATGACGCGCGAGTACCGGCACGGGGACTCGATGCGGCGCGTCCACTGGGCGGCGACCGCCCGGCACAGCGAACTCATGGTGCGCCAGGAGGAATCGGTGACCACGCCGCAGGCCACCCTGCTGATGGACCAGCGGCACTCCACGTTCACCGGCGGATTCACCGCGGCCTTCACCGGAGACCCCGGCGGCAACGGGCTGTCCACCTCCCCGACGTTCGAGTGGGCGGTCACCGCGGTCATGTCCATCAGCGCGCACCTGCTCGAGCGCAACTACGCGCTGCGGTTCCTCGACCACCAGGGCGCACCGGCGCTGCTGCACTCCCCGTCCGCGCCGTTCCCCACCGACGAGGAGCACCACGGCCAGGGCGCCGTCGCGGGGATCGCCGAGGGCCTCGCCGCCCTCGAACTCGGTCCCGAGGGGGGCCGCCGGCCCGGTTCCGAGGCACGGGCCGGGAGCTCGGCGCTCCGGGCGGGCGAGGCGGTGCGCAGCGCCGCGCGGAACCTCCACCGCCCCTCGGCGGAGACACCCCAGCACACGGCACACGCCGCCTTCGGCGACGACCTGCTGGACAAGCTGGCCGGCAACCGGCACCGCGGTCCGCTCATCGCCGTCCTCGGGACCATCACCAGCGAGGAGGCGCGGTCCCTCGCGTCCGCCGCCGACTACGGGTCCGCCTCGTACGCGCTCATCGCCACCGAGCGGCCCGGCGACGCGCAGCGGCAGCTCGCCATCCTGCGGGAGGCGGGGTGGCACGCCACCGCGGCCTCGCCCTCGGCCCACCTGACCGCGGTGTGGGGTGGACTCGAGAGCGCCGTCGGAACGACGTCCGCCGGGAAGTCCTCCCCCGCCCCCTCCACCGGGTCCGTCCGCGGCTCGCGCCCCACCACCCGAGGACCGGCATGACCACCACCCTCTCCCGTCCCTCCTCCGCCCCGGCGCCGGGCGCTCCCCCGCCGCGCCGCGTCCCCTCCGGCGATCCCTGGCACTGGGCCGTCACCGGGGCCTCCCTGCTCGCCGTCCTCGCGGCGGCGAGCAGCCTCAACGGCGTCGTCGAGCCGTGGACCTGGCTGATGCCGGTCGTCCTCACACTGGTCCCGGTGCTCCTGGCCATGGCACTGTCCCGCACCCTGCGCCTGAACGGCGCCCTGTCGGCCCTCGTGGGTCTCGTGGTCCTGATCGGCACCCTCACCGCGCAGTTCGTCCGGCGGCAGAGCATCCTCGGCGTGGTTCCGGGACCGGGCACGTCGCTCGAGCTCCGGCGACTGCTCGCGCAGGCCGAGGAGACGGTCGTCTCGCAGGTGGCCCCCGTGCTGCCGGCGGCCGGCATCATGCTGATCGTGTGCGCGGCTCTCGGGCTCGTCGCCATCATCGTGGACATGCTCTCCACCACCATGCGCATGCCGGCCGCGAGTGGCCTCGGGCTCGTCACCATCCTGATCACCCCGGCCGTGGTGAAGCCCAACGGCGTGGGGATGGGCGCGTTCATCGTCACGGCCCTCGCGTTCCTGCTGCTCCTCGCGACCGCGCAGTGGCGCGAGAACCGCCTCGCCTCCGGCGGGGCCCGTGCCTCCTCGGGGTTCGCAGCCCGCAGCGCGATCATCGGCTCCGCGGCACTCGCGGTGACCGTGATCCTGCCGATGTTCGTCCCCGGGTTCAACTCAGGTCTCTTCCCCCAGGGCGCGCGGCTCAACGTGTGGGGCAACGCGACGGGGCTGAATCCGGCGGTGACGCTCGGCAACGACCTCCGCAACCCCACCGGCTTCGGGCGCATCGCCTACGCCACCGATGCGGACGTGCCGCTCTACCTGCGCGCGGTCACGCTCGAGGACTTCAGCGGCCGGCGCTGGGAACCGGACCAGAGGCTCGACGCGCGCGAGGACGGCGTGGCGGAGATCGGCGCGGAGGCCGGCGCGCCGGAGAACCCGACGGACACGACCACGGTGTTCACCCGCGTCACGACGCAGAGCTACGCGAGCCCGTGGCTGCTCGCACCCTACGCGCCGGTGGCCATCTCGAACCTGCTGGGCGACTGGGCCTGGGACCCCGCGAACCTGTCCGTCCTCGCGACGGACGGTGGGTCCACGGCGCGCCAGGCGTACCTGGTGGAGAGCGCCGCGCCCCAGCTCACGCGCGAGGGCCTCGGCGCCATCGGCCCCTCGGACTACGAGGAGGTGCCGGAGGTCTTCACCGAGCTGCCCGAGGACGTCCCCGAGATCGTCCGCACCACCACCGACGAGGTGGCCGGCGAGTTCGTGAACCCCTACGACAAGGCTCTCGCCATCCAGAGCTACCTCCGCGACGCCGACTTCACCTACTCCGTGGAGGCGCCGGTGGACGGCGGGTACGACGGCAGCGGCCTGGATGTCATGGCCCGGTTCCTGGAGACGAAGTCCGGCTACTGCGTGCACTACGCAGGGACCATGGCCGTCATGGCGCGGGCAGCGGGCATCCCCAGCCGCGTCGGTATCGGCTACACGCCCGGCAGCCCCACGGGCGACACCGAGGAGGGGCCGAACGGGACCGAGCTGCGCGAATTCGTGGTGGACTCCCGCAACGCCCACGCCTGGCCCGAGCTGTTCTTCGAGGGCGCGGGATGGGTCCGGTTCGAACCGACGCCCTCGCGCGGAGTGGTCCCGAACTACGCCCAGCAATCCACCGGCCCCGTGGGTCCCCGAGCGGACGACACCGATGCCCTGAACCCCGGCGCGCCGAGAAACGCGGGCGACGAGGCAGGATCGACGTCGGAGGCATCGGAGGACGCCGCCGATCCCGCGGGCACCGGCCCCCAGGACGAGGCCGGGCCCGCCGAGGGCGTGCTCGCCCTCGGGGGGATCGTGCTGCTGGCACTCGTGCCGCTCCTGATGCGGACCTCGCGGACGCGCTCCCGGCGCCGGTCGGTCGGCATCAGCGAGGTGTCACCGGGCGCGCCCGGGGCCGCGACCGCGGCCTGGGCGGAGACGACGGAGATGGCCGGCGACTACGGCTACCCGCTCGAGCCCACCGACACCCCGCGCACCTTCGCCGGCCGCCTGACGCGCGAGGCCGCCCTCGAGGGAGGGCCGGCCCTCTCCCTCGGAAGGCTGCGGTCCGCCTACGAGTACGAGGAGTACGCCGACCACGACGCACGGGCCGTCGGCGGCCCGCCCGCCGACGGGACACGGCCCGTGGCGACGCTCGCGCGGCCCGTGGCACCGCCGCGCTGGGACGACGTCGACGCCGTCACCCGGGCGCTGCGCAGCCGCAGCCCCTGGACACGGCGGATCAGGGCCCGCCTGTTCCCGCAGTCGCTCCTCAACCGGTTCCGCAGCAGCCGCCGCTGACAGGGGCAGCGTCAGCACACGGAGAAGGCCGGCTCCCGCACGGGAACCGGCCTTCTCGATGTCACCGGACGCCTCCGCCGGGAGCCTCCGGCGCGGTGGCTAGGAGGCGTAGGGGTCCGCGATCCCGACGTACTGCGTGTAGAGGTACTCCTCGATGCCCTCGGCGCCGCCCTCGCGCCCGAGGCCGGAGTGCTTCACCCCGCCGAAGGGCGCCGCGGCATTCGACACGACGCCGGCGTTGAGGCCCAGCATGCCCGTGTCCAACCGCTCGCCGATGCGCAGCCCGCGGTTCAGGTCGCGCGTGTAGACGTAGGCCACCAGGCCGTACTCGGTGTCGTTGGCGAGGTCCACCGCCTCGTCCTCCGTGGCGAAGGTGATGATGGGCGCCACGGGGCCGAAGATCTCCTCCTGCATGATGCGCGCGGTCCGCGGGACGTCCTTCAGCACGGTGGCCTGGTAGAAGTAGCCGTCCCCGGTGACGGTCTCGCCGCCGGTCACCTTCTGGGCGCCGTCGCCGACGGCGGCGGTGACGAGCTCGTGCACCTTGTCCCGGCTCTTCCGGTCGATCAGCGGGCCGAGCTTGGAGGCATCCTCGGTGCCGCGCGCCGGGGTCATGCCCTCCATGCGCTCGGCGAACGCCGCCGCGAAACGGTCCGCCACGGATTCGTGCACGATGAACCGGTTGGCCGCGGTGCAGGCCTCCCCCATGTTGCGCAGCTTCGCGAGCATCGCGCCGTCCACGGCGGCGTCGAGGTCCGCGTCCTCGAACACGAGGAACGGCGCGTTGCCGCCGAGTTCCATGGACGTCCTCAGCACGTTCTTCGACGCCGCGGCCAGCAGGCTCCGGCCCACGGGCGTGGATCCCGTGAAGGAGAGCTTGCGCAGGCGCGGGTCCTCGATGAGCGGCCCGGTCACGTCGCCCGCCGTCGTCGTGTTGACGATGTTCAGGACGCCGTCGGGGAGGCCCGCCTCCTGCAGGACGGTCGCGAACAGCGAGGACGTCATGGGCGTGAGGTTCGCGGGCTTGAGCACCATGGTGCAGCCCGCGGCGATCGCGGGGGCGATCTTGCGGGTGGCCATGGCCAGCGGGAAGTTCCACGGCGTGATGAGCAGGCAGGGCCCCACGGGCTTCTTGCTCACGAGTAGCCGGGACCTGCCGTCGGGGGACGTGGAGTAGCGGCCGGAGGCGCGGACGGACTCCTCCGAGAACCAGCGCAGGAACTCCGCGCCGTAGGTGACCTCGCCGCGCGCCTCGGCCAGCGGCTTGCCCATCTCGAGGGTCATCAGCAGGGCGAACTCGTCGGCGCGTGCGGTGACCATGTCGAAGGCCCTGCGCAGGATCTCGCCGCGCTCGCGAGGAGCGGTCCGGGCCCATGCGGCCTGGGCTCCGACCGCCGCATCCAGGGCTGCCATCCCGTCCTCGGGCGTGGCGTCGGAGAGGGTCCTCAGGGTGCGGCCGGTGGCGGGGTCCTCGACGTCGAACGTGGCCCCGGACGACGATGCCCGCCACTGTCCGCCGATGAAGAGCCCCGTGGGCACCTTGTCGAGTACTGCCTTCTCCTGGTCGGCGGTCACGGCCATGCTGAGCTCCTTCGCGAGAATCCTGGGGTTCGGGGGCGTCCCGAGACATCCCGCTCACGCTAGACCCGGCGGCGAAGGGGTGTCCAGTGAGGCCTGCACTCCCGGCAGGCGCTTGCGTTGGACGAATGCACAGGCCCGCCGCGGTCAGCGCGCAGCGATCACCGCGGCGTACAACTCCCGCTTGCTGACCCGGCTCTCGGCCGACACGGCCGCGACGGCGTCCTTGAGCCGCATGCCGCCGTCGATCAGCGCGTTGACGCTCCCGACGTGGTCCTCGGGGCGGGAGGGCGCCGCCTCGGGCGCACCGGCGACGACGACGGCGATCTCGCCCCGGACTTCGCCGGCCTGCGCCCACTGGAGGAGCTCGAGGAGGGAGCCCCGGATCACCTGCTCGTGCACCTTGGTGAGCTCGCGCGCCACGGCCGCGGGACGCTCGGAGCCGAAGGCCTGCTGCAGGGAGCGCAGCATCGCCTCGAGCCGGTGGGGTGCCTCGAAGAACACCATCGTGCGCCGCTCCGACGCGAGGTCGGCCAGGCGTCCGCTCCGCAGGCCCGGCTTCCGGGGCAGGAAGCCCTCGAAGCAGAAACGGTCGGTGGGCAGGCCGGAGAGGGCGAGCGCCGCGAGGACGGCGGACGCCCCGGGCACCGCCGTGAGGTCGAGGCCCTCGGCGATGGCCGCTTCCACGAGGCGGTAGCCGGGATCCGACACCGAGGGCATGCCGGCGTCCGTCACCATCAGGAGGGTGGCTCCCCCACGCACCAACTCGAGGAGCTCCGGCGTGCGCTCGGTCTCGTTGTGCTCGTGGTAGCTGATGACCCGGCCGGTCACGGTCACGCCGAGTGCCTGCACGAGCCGGTGCAGGCGGCGGGTGTCCTCGGCTGCGACCACGTCCGCGGCGTGGAGCAGGCCGATCAGGCGTTCGGTGGCGTCACCCATGTTGCCGATCGGGGTCGCGGCCAGGACGATCCGCCCGCGGCCGCTGCCGTCGCCCGCCGTGCCGCGGTAGGCGGTGCGGAGGCTGCGGGCTTCCTGGCCGCCGGGCTCTCCGTCGTCGGACGTCTCCCCGGGAGCCTGCGGGTCCTGCGCGTCCTCGTACCCGGCGTCGTGCGCGAGCGCGTCCTCGCCGTCGACGGCGTCGTCGTGCGTGTCCGGGGCGTCGTGTGGCTGGTTCACCGCACCAGCCTAGCCGCCGCCCCGTGGACCGCCGGCCCGGGACGTCAGGTGCGAGACGCCCACACCGGGCGTCCACCGCCTCGCCCCGTCGCCCTGCGGCGGACCCCGAGCGACCGGCCATCGGAGGTCCCGGGCCGGTCCGGGCACCGCCGGTAGCATGACAGGGTGAGCCACACCGCCGTCCAGCCCCGACGGGACAGTCCCCAGCCGCGCGGATCCTGGATCGTCGCTCCAGCACAGGCCTTCACGCGGGCGGACCTCACCTCCCGCCTCCTCGGCGCCGCAGCCCCCGGCGGACCGCTGCGCTGGCTCCTGCCGCTCGCCATGGCGGTGCTCGGCGGGATCCTGCGGTTCATACGCCTCGGCGAGCCCGGGTCGCTCGTCTTCGACGAGACCTACTACGTCAAGGACGCCTACTCCCTGCTGCAGTCGGGCTACGAGCGCGAATGGCCCGAGAACGCCAACGACTCCTTCAATGCTGGCAACCCCGACGTCCTGCTGGACACCCCGGACTACGTGGTGCATCCGCCGGTCGGCAAATGGATGATCGCGTTCGGCATGATCCTCTTCGGCTCCGACAACGCCTTCGGCTGGCGCTTCTCCGCGGCCGCCATCGGCACCCTCTCGGTCCTCCTGCTCGCCCTCGTGGCCCAGCGCATGTTCGGCTCGGCCCTGCTCGGCGCCGCCGCAGGGCTCCTCCTCGCCATCGACGGCCACCACCTCGTGGAATCGCGGACGTCGCTGCTGGACATCTTCCTGAGCTTCTGGCTGCTCGCCGCGTTCGCCGCACTGCTCCTCGACCGCGACGACGGCAGGCAGCGCCTGGCGCGGCGCCTCGCTGCCCGGGCGGACGACGGCGGTCCCCCGCCACCGGCGCGGCTGACGTACGGGCCCTTCCTCGGCTTCCGCGCCTGGCGTTTCGTGGCCGGCATCTGTCTCGGGCTCGCCGTCGGCACCAAGTGGTCCGCCCTTCCGTTCATCGCCGCCTTCGGCCTCCTGACGGTCGCCTGGGACATGAGCGCGCGCCGGATCGCCGGCGTGCACCGCTGGATCCTCGCGGGCGCCCTCAAGGACGGGCTGCCGGCGTTCCTGTGCATCGTCCCGGTGGCCGCTCTGACCTACCTCGGTACGTGGACGGGCTGGTTCCGCTCGGAGGACGCCTACGACCGCACGTGGGCCGAGCGGAACCCGTCGGAGCAGTGGGGATGGCTCCCGGACGGGCTGCGCTCGCTCGCCGAGTACCACCGGAGCGCGTTCAGCTTCCACCAGGGCCTGTCCTCGGACCATCCGTACGAGGCCAGCGCCTGGTCCTGGCTCGTCATGGGACGGCCGACGTCGTTCTTCTACGAGAAGCCCGCCGGCTGCGACGCCGAAACCTGCTCACAGGCCGTGACGGTCCTCGGTAATCCGCTCATCTGGTGGAGTGCGGCGCTGTCCCTGCTCGTGCTCGTGTTCTTCTGGCTCGGCCGCCGCGACTGGCGCGCCGCCGCCATCCTGACCGGCGTCGCGGCAGGCTACCTGCCATGGTTCCTGTACCCGGAGCGCACCACCTTCTACTTCTACGCCGTGGCCTTCGAACCGTTCCTCGTCCTGGCCCTGGTCTACTGCCTCGGCCTCGTGCTGGGCGGACCGGGCGCGGACAGCGCCCGCCGCAGAGGGGGTATCGTGCTGGTGGGGGTCTTCCTGGCCGCTGCCGTGGCGCTGTCCGCCTATTTCCTGCCCATCTGGACGGCGGAGATCATCCCCTACGACCAGTGGCGCATGCGCATGTGGCTGCGGAGCTGGATCTAGGGCCGAGGCCCACCCGAACCCCCTGGAACGAAAGCGAGCACTGGTGCGCGAAGCCATCACGGAACTGCTGGTCCGCCTCCCGGCGACCGGCAACACCACGGACCTGCTCCTGCAGACCCATGACGCCGATCCGGCGCGTGCGCTGTACGCGGTGCGGTCCGAGGGACGGTGGCGGGACGTCCCGGCCGCGGAGTTCCTCCGGCAGGTGACATCGCTGGCCAAGGGGCTGGTGGCCCAGGGCGTGCAGCCGGGCGACACCGTCGCGGTGATGTCCAGGACGCGCTACGAGTGGACGCTCGCCGACGTCGCCATCTGGTTCGCCGGAGCGGTGACCGTGCCGATCTACGAGACCTCCTCCGCCCATCAGGTGGCCTGGATCCTCGAGGACGCCCAGCCCGCCGTCGTCTTCGTGGAGGACCAGGGGAAGGCCGACGTCGTCCTCGATGCCGCTGCCCGCGCCGGCCGGACCGGGACGACCACCGTGGTCCACCTCACCGGCGGAGGCGTCGACGGGACCGCGACCGTCGCGTCGCTCTCCGCCTCGGGCGCGGCCGTCTCCGACGGTGCGCTGGAGACGGCGCGGACCTCCCGCGGCCTCGCCGACGCCGCGTCCATCGTCTACACCTCGGGCACCACGGGCCGGCCGAAGGGCTGCGTCATCACCCACGGCAACTTCGCGCTGTTCGCGGTGAACACCCTGGAGTTCCTGCCCGAGTTCCTGAAGCAGGAGAACGCCCGCACGCTCATGTTCCTGCCCCTCGCGCACGTCCTGGCGCGTGCCGTGCAGGTGGTGTGCTTCACGGGGGGCATCAAGCTGGCGCACTCCGGCTCCGCGGCGCAGCTGCTCGAGGACCTCACGACCTTCCGGCCGACCTTCCTCCTCGCCGTCCCCCGGATCTTCGAGAAGATCCACGCGACGGCGGGGCGGCGGGCCGCCGAGGCCGGCAAGGGGCGCCTGTTCGCGGCAGCGGAGCGGACCGCCGTCGCCTACTCGCAGGCCGTCGACGCCCGGGGACGGGGCGGTCGCGGACCCACGCCGGTCCTGCGCGCATCGCACGCCGTCTTCGACCGCCTCGTCTACCCCCGGCTGCGCGGCGTGTTCGGCGGTGAGGTCACGTACACGGTGTCCGGTGCCAGTCCGCTCAGTGAGCACCTGGCCCATTTCTTCCGCGGTGCGGGCATCCTCGTCCAGGAGGGCTACGGGCTCACGGAGAGCACGGCGCCCTGCACCGTGAACACCGTGTCCCTGACCCGCGTGGGCTCCGTGGGCATCCCCATGCCCGGCATGAGCGTGAGGCTCGACGACGACGGCGAGGTCCAGGTGAAGGGGGCGGCGGTCTTCGCCGGCTACCACCGCAACGACGAGGCGACGGCCGCGGCCTTCACCGCCGACGGGTACTTCCGCACGGGTGACATCGGGTCGCTCGACGAGGACGGGTTCCTGACCATCACCGGCCGCAAGAAGGACATCCTCGTCACCGCCGGCGGCAAGAACGTGGCGCCCGGCCCGCTCGAGGAGAAGCTCCGGGAGAACGTGCTCGTCTCGCAGGCCGTGGTGGTCGGCGAGGGCAGGCCCTTCATCGCGGCACTCATCAGCCTGGACCGCGAGACCCTCGGCCCGTGGGCCGCAGCGTACGGGAAGCCGGGTCTGACCCCGGCGGAGGCCGCGCGCGACGCCGACGTCCTGGCCGAACTGCAGGCCGCGGTCGACGCCGCGAACGCGACCGTCTCGCAGGCCGAGCAGATCCGGCGGTTCACGGTGCTGGACGTCGAGTTCACGGTCGAGTCCGGGCACCTGACGCCTACCCTGAAGCTGAAGCGGGCCGCCGTCGTCGCGGACCACGAGGACGCGCTGGGCGAGCTGTACGGCGCGGGGCGGTAGGGCCGCTAGGAGGCGTCGAGCGCCTCGCGGTACCGCGCCTGGGCGGCGTCCTGGGCCAGCATCGACCGCTCGCGCCGGACCCTGGTGGGCCAGGTGAGGATGAGCGTGAGCACGGTCGCCGCGAGCACGAGCACCGCGACGGTGATGGCGGAGTCCGTCCAGAACTGCTCCGGGAACAGGCGGATCAGCGTGTCGTCCGCCCGGAAGGTCCAGGTGCCGTCGGCGAAGAACAGCGCATGCACCTGCGTGAAGAAGGTCTGCCATGCGAGCACCGCGAGGACGGTCAGGGCGACGATGCCCACCAGCGTCAGGACCGCACCGGCGAACAGCGCCCGCCTGATGCTGCCCTTGTACCGCCGGGCGAGGTAGACGCACGCGAGCACCGACAGCACGAACAGCACCAGCGCGATGAAGAAGGACAGCCCGAGCACGCCCTTCACGTCCGCCATGTGCCCCACCTCGGACTCGAGGAACAGGGGCTCCCCCTCGGGCGTGACCAGGCCGCCCAGGTAGCGCGGCGGCGCGAAGTTCAGCACGTAGTCGAGGGCGTAGGATCCGTAGGTCATGCGGTCGTCGAGCGAGAAGCCGAACCGGTCCGCCGGGAAGCCCGGCCGGTGGTACTCGAGCCAGAGGAACGACGACGTCGCGACGGCACGGACGGCCGCCGCCACCACGATGACGGGGAAGAACAGGGCGACGACGACCTGCAGGAAGCGCGGCAGGACGGGCTTCGCGGCGACGGCCTGGTCACGCACCGCGGCGCGGCGCGCGACGTCCTTGTCCGGGGGACGCACCGAGAGCGCCGCCGTGTCGGTGGACGGTTCGTCCACGCGCGACGACCCCGCATGGCTGCCGCTCGTAGGGAGGGCTGCGACGGGGGATGCGGTCACCTCCCCGGTGCGACCCTCGTTCGCCTCGTCCGCGGGTGCACCGTGCGGGTGCTCGTCGCGGGCGGGATCCTCCGTCACCCCGTGCTGGTCCGTCCCGCCGGCGGACGCCTCCGCCTCAGGGTCCTCGGCAGTGCCGTGCGCGGTGGCCTCGGAAGCGGGCGCACCGGAAGCAGTGCTGCCGGCAGAGGTGGCCCCGACTGCCGTGGCCCCGCCCGTCACGGGCAGCATGCGGGTCGGAGCCCCTCCGGACCTGTCGCCGTCGTCCATCGGGCTGGAATGGCCGCCGTCGTCGTTCGGGCGAACATCGTCACCGGCCGTGTAGGCACGGTCGTCAGCCCTGTCGGCGGGTTCCTCCGGGTCGTCGGTACCGATGCGCGAGAGGTCGGGCAGGGTTCCCGCCTTCCGCCGGGGGAGGTCGTGGCGCTGGGCGATCCCGGGGACGGAGCCGTCGTCGCGGCTCACCCCGGCAGACGAACCGGCAGCGGACCCGGCGGCGGACGCACCCGCCGCACCGGCAGGGCTTCCGGGCTCGTCCTGCGAACGTGCGCCCGGAACGGATGGACGGGTGCTGTCGGTCTCTGCCACTGCGTTGTCTCCTCGATCGATGCCCGCCGGCGCTGATCCCGGCGTCATTCGACAGTACCGGGCGGACCCACGCCCCCGGGGCAGACACCCCCGGGCACACCGGCGATGCCCGCGCGCCGGCGGACCTCAGGCGGTGGCGACGGCGGCGTCCCCCCGGTCGACGACGCTCAGGTCCCCCCGATGCCCGGCTGCGAACGCGCGCCGGCCGAGGATCAGGGTGTACGCCCAGTACGCCGCGAAGACCAGGAATCCGATGGTCAGCCGGAGCCATGGCGGTAGTCCGCTCGGCGTCACGAAGCCCTCGACGAGGCCCGAGACGAGCAGCACCAGCACCAGCCCGAGTGCGACCGTGATGAGGGACCGCCCCTCCTCGGCGAGGGCCACCGACCGCAGCCGGCGTCCCGGCGCCACCCACGCCCAGAAGAGACGGAGCCCCGCAGCAGTGGCGATGAAGATCGCCGTGAGTTCCATGAAGCCGTGCGGCAGGATGTAGACGAAGAAGACGTCGAGGCGGTCGTAGGACGCCATCATCCCGGCAGCCATGCCGACGCCCTGTGCGTTCTGGTAGAGGATCATCGCCGGCCAGACACCGGTGATCCCGAAGGCGACGGCCTGCAGCGCGATCCAGGCGTTGTTCGTCCACACCAGCCCGGCGAAGGACGCCGCAGGATTCTCCGAGTAGTAGTCGATGAAGTCCTCCTCCACGTAGCGGCGGAGATCCTCGTCCGTGCCGAGTGCCCCGAGGACGCCGGGGGTCTGGACCACCCAGAATCCGTAGAGCGTCGCCACGGCGAGGAAGAGCACACCGACCACCACAGTGAGCAGGCGGACCCGGTAGAAGGCGGCGGGCAGGGAGAACACGAAGAACTGCGCCACGTCCTCCAGGACGTTGGACCTCGCCCCCGTGAAGCGTGTGCGGGCGCGGGACAGCCGTGTGGACAGCGCCCCCGACAGGGCGCTCTCGGGATCGACCGAGCGGATGATGGACAGGTGCGTCGACACGCGCTGGTACAGAACCAGCAGCTCGTCCGCCTGCGCGCCGTCGAGCCTGCGCCGGGCCACGAGTTCGTCCAGCCGTTGCCAGTCGCTGCGGTGCACTGCGATAAAGGCGTCCACATCCATGCGCCAACCCTATAGTCCCGTCCCGGCGGCGGGCCGCCCGGCGCGGCCCCGCACCCGGATCACCCGGGTGACGTCGCGGCGATAGGCTGGCCCCAGCGCACCAGCAGACCCAGGGGGAGCACATGAGTTCGGTCGTCACCGGCGAGGCAGTCGTCCTCGAGCTCAAGCCGGCCGGCTTCGCCGCGCGCGGGCTGAGCATCATCATCGACGTCGTCGCACAGATCGTCCTCGGGGTGCTGCTGATCCTGCTCGTCGGGAACGTCTTCGGCGGAGTGCTGGACCCGGCGCTCACCGGCGCGCTCCTGCTCGTCCTCGTCGTTCTGCTCTTCGTCGTCGTGCCCGTGACCGTGGAGACCCTCACGCGCGGGAAGTCCCTCGGACGACTGGTCATGGGGCTGCGGATCGTGCGCGACGACGGCGGCGCGATCCGCTTCCGGCACGCCTTCATCCGCGGCATGCTCGCGGTCCTCGAGATCTACATGCTCCTCGGCTCGCTCGCCTTCCTCGTGTCCCTGTTCAACGAGCGGTCCAAGCGCCTCGGGGACCTGCTCGCCGGGACGTACGCCATGCGGGAGCGCGTGGTCGCCAGGCCACGGGCGCTCGCCGTCATGCCCCCGCGCCTGCAGCAGTGGTCGGAGACGGCGGACATCGGCCGCCTGCCCGACGCCCTGGCGCGCAGGATGTCGCAGTTCCTCGCACAGGCTCCGAGGCTCACGCCGCAGGCGCGGCGTGAGCTGTCCCTGGATCTGGCCGCCGAGGCGAGCCACCACGTCTCCCCTCCGCCGCCCCTGGACACCCACCCCGAGGAGTTCCTCCACGCCGTGATGGCGGCGCGCCGCGAGCGTGACTACGCGGCCATGATGCGGCAGCGCGGGCGCACGGAGGCCACAGCGAGAAGGCTCCACACGCTGCCCTTCGGCTAGCGTGCGGAGCCTTCCTGCGAGGAGGCGCGGGGGCCGCCCTACGGCTGGTTGACCCACTCGGTCCAGGGCACGTTCCAGTCGCCGAACCCGTCCCAGACGTACATGGGCCCGTAGTCCGTGTTGAGGATCTGCACCACGTCGCCGGGGCCGAAGGTGTTGTAGAAGTACTCCGCCCCCTCGGGCGACATGCCAATGCAGCCGTGCGAGACATTGAAGGAGCCGAGCGCCTCCTGCGCCGCCGGCAGCGCCTCGTGGACGAACGCGCCGCCGTTGCTGAGCCGGCTCGCGTGGTTCACGACCGTCGGCGGGTAGTACGCGGGATCGCCGGGCTCGAGCCCGATGGACTCCGCAGTGAACCGGGTGGTCTCGTAGTGCTCCATGACCACCATGTACCCCTCGGTGGAGGGCCAGTCCTCGGTGCCGAGGGTGACGGGGAACGTCCTGTCCAGCCTGCCGTCCAGGTAGACGTTCATGGTCTTGGTCGCATTGTCGACGACGGCGAGGCGCGTGTTGTGCGTCTTCACGGTCATCGTCCGGTCGGCGTTGCCGATCATGCCGTTGCCGAAATCGACGCCGAACAGGTTGGCGTCGACCGTGATGGTGCTGTTCGGGGCCCAGAACGTCTCGGGACGGTAGCGGACCTTCGTCTCGGACAGCCAGTAGAAGGCGCCGGGCTGGCCGCTGGTGCTGGTGACGGTGATGGCCTCCTCCACCGCGTCCCGGTTGGTGACGGGTTCGCTGAACCTGAACTCGAGCGGCTGGCCCGTGCCCACGGTGCTGCCGTCGAGCGGGAACATGGAGGCGTCGGCCTCGTTCGCGGGCTGGACGGTCGTGAAGGTCGAGGTCTTGCGCTGCGCCTGGCCCGCGGAGTCGAGCACGGTGTAGGAGAAGGTGTACTCGGTGTCGAAGGCGAGGCGGTCGCTGGCGGTCCAGGTGGTGCCGTCGGCCGAGATGGTGCCCTCGACCGGCGTGCCGCCCGCGCTCGGAGCGAGCTCGACGGCGTCCAGCGTGGCACCCTCCACCCTGACGGCCGCGACGGTGGCCGGGTTGACGGCATAGGCCCGATCCGTGGGGGTGACGCCCACGGCCACGTCGGCGGGAGGAGGCTGCGTCGCTGTCGCGTCCGCGCTCGCCCGGGGGTCCGGCTCGGCGGTCGAGGGGGCGGGCGACTGGCTGGGCGACGGCGCGGATGATGCCGCGTCGTCCCAGGGCGATGCCGTGGCGATCCCCACGCCTCCACCGATCACGACGACGGCCGCGCTCCCGATGGCCGCGATCTTCCAGCCCTTCCGGTGCGCCGCGGCCCTGCCCGACTCCTGCTTCATGCGCATGTCTCCACCCCTCATGTGACTGCTTCTGTGCGATGGTACGCGACGGGGCCGATCCAATGGTGCAGGCGGCGGATGATGTCCTACAACGATCCGGCCACTGCCGGCACCCCTGCGGGGTACCTGCAGCGGCCGGGAAACCGGGGCCCGGTTGCGCCTAGTAGCGGTACTGCTCGGACTTGTACGGACCGGCGACGTCGATGTCGAGGTACTCGGCCTGGCCCTTGGTGAGCTCCGTCAGTTCCACACCGAGGGCGTCGAGGTGCAGGCGCGCCACCTTCTCGTCGAGCATCTTCGGCAGCACGTACACCTCGTTCTCGTACTCGCGGTTGCCCTCGGCGTCCTCCTGCTCGAACTTCGTGTACAGCTCGATCTGCGCGATGGTCTGGTTCGCGAAGGAGTTGCTCATGACGAACGAGGGGTGTCCGGTGGCGTTGCCGAGGTTCAGCAGGCGGCCCTCGGAGAGCATGATGATCGAGTGCTGCTCCACGCCGTCGGCCTCGGCGGCAGGGATGACCCACTCGTGGACCTGCGGCTTGATCTCGATCTTCTCGACGCCGGGGATGCGGGCGAGGCCCGCGATGTCGATCTCGTTGTCGAAGTGGCCGATGTTCCCGACGATCGCCTGGTGCTTCATGCCCGCCATGTGGCGGGCCATGATGACGTCCTTGTTGCCGGTGGTGGTGATGAAGATGTCGCCCTGGGCGAGCACCGTCTCGAGCTTGGCCACCTGGTAGCCGTCCATGGCGGCCTGCAGCGCGCAGATGGGGTCGATCTCGGTGACGATCACGCGGGCGCCCTGGCCGCGCAGCGCCTCGGCCGCGCCCTTGCCGACGTCGCCGTAGCCGCACACGACCGCCACCTTGCCGCCGATGAGGACGTCCGTGGCCCGGTTCAGTCCGTCGGGCAGGGAATGCCGGATGCCGTACTTGTTGTCGAACTTGGACTTCGTGACGGAGTCGTTGACGTTGATCGCCGGGAACAGGAGCTTGCCCTGGGCGGCGAGCTGGTACAGGCGGTGCACGCCCGTCGTCGTCTCCTCGGTGACACCCTTGATGCCGGCCGCGATGGTCGTCCACTTCTGCGGCTCGGACCCGATCGTGGACCGCAGGGTGTCGAGGAACACCGTGTACTCGTGGGAGTAGTCGGCGTCGCCCTCCTGCGGGTCGGCCGGCACCGCTCCGAGCGCCTCGAACTCCGCGCCCTTGTGCACGAGCATCGTGGCGTCGCCGCCGTCGTCGAGGATCATGTTGGGGCCGAGGCCCTCGGCCTGGCCGGGCCACGTCAGGATCTGCGTGGCGGTCCACCAGTAGTCCTCGAGCGACTCGTTCTTCCAGGCGAAGACGGGTACGCCCGCGGGCTCCTCGACGGTACCGTTACCCACGACGACGGCGGCCGCTGCCTCGTCCTGGGTGGAGAAGATGTTGCAGGAGGCCCAGCGGACCTCGGCACCGAGCGCGGTGAGCGTCTCGATGAGGACGGCCGTCTGCACCGTCATGTGGAGCGACCCGGCGATGCGGGCACCGGCGAGGGGCTGGGCATCGGCGTACTCGCGGCGCAGGGCCATGAGCCCTGGCATCTCGTGCTCCGCGAGGCGGATCTGGTGGCGTCCTGCCTCCGCGAGGGAGAGGTCGGCGACTTTGTGGTCGAACATGATGATGGTCCTAGCTGTGGTTCGTAGGCTTCGGGGAGATACGGGGCGCCCGGCCTTCAGGGGGTGGGAGCGGCACCGTCGAGGACTTCGGCGCGCAGGAGCACCGGGATGCCCTCGTCGAGACCGTAGGTCAGGGGCCGGCCGTCGGGTCCGGGGGCCGACGACCGCAGGACGGCGCCGTCCTGGACGAGCTTCGACCCCGTGACGGGACAACGCAGGACATCGAGCAGCTGTGCGGGGAGGTTCGCCATGGGGGAGGCTTTCGCGCTGAGAGGGACGGTGATTCCGCCTCCAAGTCTAGCGCGGGGAGGCTCGCCGGCCCGACGTCACGCCCGTCCTCGTGCGGGGTACTGCGGGGTCAGGGCTCGGGCAGGATCCGCAGGTGCCCTCGCCGCGCACCCGGGACGCCGGCCGGAGGCTCCATGGGCGCCTTGCTGCCACGCCTGGCCACGGCGGGCTGCTCCGTCGACGGTTCCGCTGCCGCTTCCCGCACGGCGTCGGCCAGCGCCAGGAGGTCGTCCGAATTGTGCTCCGGTGCTGCGTCGGGCAGCGTCAGACGGACCACTTCCCAGCCGCGGGGCACCGTCAGCCGTTCGGCGTGCACGGCGCACAGGTCGTAGGTGTGGGGTTCGGCGTAGGTCGCGAGCGGGCCGAGGACAGCCGTCGAGTCCGCGTAGACATAGGTGAGGGTGGCCACCGCCGGCCGCTGGCAGGCGGATCTGGAGCATTGACGGAGTGATCCCACGATCGGCAAGCCTACCGGCCTTCGGCTCCCCCGTCCCGCAGGACGCGCACGCGGCGCCCGGCGCATCCTCCCCGCCCCTTCCGGGAGTGCGGCAGCAGGGCACAAGGCTTAGAGTCTTTACATGCAGGATGCTTCCACCTTCTCGGTCAGGCTGACCGATCCCACGTCAGCGGAGGGTAGCCCGGCACGGTCGTTCTACGAACGGCGACGCAACCGCCGGGGACGGGGCATGCGCGGCGAGCTGCTTCCCGGGCACCTGCCGGGCTCCCGGTCCAGGTCCGAGCAGTTCGACGACTGGGTGATGGAGTCCGCGCAGCGGCTCGAACGCCTGTGGGGCGAGCGCATCCAGGACCTGCAGATCGTGGTGCAGGAGATCCCCGACGGCCTCGAGGACATGACGTCCGAGACGCTCCGCGGACTCCTCGGCTCCAGCTCCCCGGCCGCGCCCGGCAAACCCGCCGTCATCACCATCTACCGCCATCCTGTCCTCATGGCGGCCCGGTCCGTCCTGCCGGTCAACGAGCTCGTGCACGACGTCGTCGTCGAACAGACCGCGGAGATCATGGGCCTCGCACCCGAGGTGGTGGATCCCGCCTACGGCCGCTCCCAGGCCTGATCCCGAGCTCGGCGCGCCCGCAGCGCGCGGAGAGTCCCCGGGCCCGAGCACCGCGGCCCGACACGTCATGTCACGTCACTGCCGACGCAGGGCCGTCCCGGAACGGCGGGGCCGGCTAGTAGCCGAGTTCCACCGGGATGGTCTGCGGACCGGTGGCGCCGGCCGGGACGCCCGCCACCGAGATGCCAGCGACCTCCCCCGGAAGCGTCATGACCTGTGCGCCGTGGACGGGATCGCCGGTCGCGTTGATGACGACGCCCGCCGGCGAACTGCCGAGGGAGGAAGCCGGCACGGAGACCGAGGTACCGCCGGCGATGCCGATCACCACGGGGGCGCCGAGCGTCCCGTCCGCGGCGACGGGGGTCAGGGTCACCTCTCCCCTGCCGCTCGGCGCGCCCAGCACCAGCGACACGTCCACGCCCTCGGCCAGGGCCACGGCGTGGTCGGTGCCCAGGCGGACGGCGGAGGGAGCCCCGGCGAAGTCCACCGGCTCGCCGTCGTCGATCCCGCGCGTGACGCGCGCGGCCGCCACCACGGAGACGTCCGAGGTCACGGCGATCGTGTAGCCGCCCTCCGGCAGGGAGGTGAGCGGGAAGGCCGTGACGGCCCCGGCCGCCGCGGTCCCGACTCCCCCGCCGGGCAGCTCGACCTCGCCGTCGGGTCCGTAGACCTTGATGTCCAGCACGGCGTCGCTCGATCCGGGGACGAGCACCTGCAGTTCGGGGGCCGCGGTACCGTAGCCCTCCTGCTCGCGGATACGCTGTGCCGTCGCGGCGTCCTGCACGACGACGCCGGGCACCACCTGCGTGACGCCTGCCGCCGCGCTGGGCGACAGGAACTCGACGCCACCCGGCGTCAGGCCGCGCAGTACGCTCTGCTGGATGACGCCCGTCACCCGCCCGCCGTCGCTGCGGACACGGACGGCCACCCGGTCCAGGTCGCCGGCGAGACCACCGAGGACGATCTGCCGGGTCCCGCCGGGCGCCACGAGCTGGCCCCGCACACCGGCGCGCTCGATACGTCCTTCCGGTCCGTAGAGCTCGAGCGTCACCGTGGCGGGCGTGCCGGTGGGATTGGTCAGGGTGAGGATCGAGGACCGGCCCACGGTGGTCGCCGCCCCCAGCAGCCAGAAGTCGCTCGAGGGCACCTGGCAGCCCGTCGCGGCGAGCCCCCGCAGGTCGCCGTCGGAGGCGGTGTACGTGGAGGTCGCGGCCGCTACCGGGGTGAGGCCGCCCTGGGGCTGTGCGCGGAACAACGAGGGGGCATCGACGGAGACGTTCCGCGCCACTCCTGCCATCCGGCTGGTCAGCCCGTCCTCACCGCTGCTGGCCGGCGCGTCCGCGCCGAGCGACGCCTCGGGGACGAAGTCCCTGATGGAGGCCAGCGGCGCGCCCCCGCCGACGGGCAGCAGTCCGCTCCCGGTCAGGGTGGCGCTGAGGTCGCTCAGGACGAGTGCGGCGACCGTGGTCTTCGCCGTCGACGACGCCGGACCGAACTGCGGATCGGCGCCGTCGCCGGCTGCCTCGAGCAGGCGGGGCGGTGCGGGGCACACCGCGGTGTAGTCGCCGGCCGGCACGGCGGCCGCCGGAACCCGGACGTCGGTGGCGGGGAGCCCGACGAGCGCATCCGTCACGGTTCCGGAGGCGACGCCCGCCGTCGCCGCGAGGAGGACCACGCCGGCCGCGACACCGGCGGCGGTCCCGACGCGCGCGCGACGGCGGGCGCCGCTGGTCGCGGCCCTGTCACGGGCCACGGCGCGAGCGGCTACCGCCACCTCCTCGGCCCTCGACGGCGCGGCGTCCAGTCCCGGGAGGACGGCGGCCTCCGAGGACACACCCTGCTCGTTCTGCTGCCCGGTCTCCCGCTTGCGTCCCCACATCACATCGAGCTGCTTCCACTGGTCACGGGCTGCGGTTCCTCCACGAGGGCCCCGACGCCGTCGTCCGGGCCCGCCGCTGCAGTGGCGGCGGACGGTGTGGGACGCTCCCGGTGCGGCCGGCGCCCGCGCTCGGGCTGGACGATCCGCGGGCGGGACGGGAGGGGGATCGCCAGGAGGACCGTCATCGCGAGGAGGACGCCCTGGACGGCCTCGGCCCAGGGCTGGTACGGACTGACGTAGGACACCGTCACGGTGCCGCCCGCCGCAGGGAGGGCGAAGGCCTGCTGCCACCCGTCCGAGACGGCCTCGAGTTCCTCGCCGTCGAGGGTGGCACGCCAGCCGGCGTCCGCTTCCTCGGCGAGCACGAGGGTCCTGCCGTCCGCTCCGGCGGGGACGGTCCCCTCCGCGGCGATCGCCGAGGAGGGGACGGACGCCTCGGTGCGGCCGTCGGCGTCGACCACCCGCACGCGGGCGGTGCGGTCTCCGGTGTCCTCCGTCCCGTCCTGGAGGGTGGCGGGGGCGACGCGCCACAGGCGCCCGGCATCGGTATCACCCACGGCGGTCAGGCCCGGTACGGAACCGATCCGACCGCTGAGGAAGTCGCCCGCCGATGCTGACTGCTGCAGCACGACGAACCCCACGCCGAGATCGCGCAGGTCGCCGCGCGGATCCGCTCCTGTGGCGCCGACGATCACCGCGACCGTGGTGCGGAGGATCCGCGCCGACTCGGTGTCGTCGGCGAGCACCGGGTCACCACCCTGCAGCGCGCGTGCGGTGTAGACGGGGTTGAGCGCATCCAGGGTGGTACCGGATCCGCGCATGAGGGACGCCGTCACGGTGTCGTCGTCGTCGACCGTGATGACCAGCGTGCGGGTGCGGTCGGGGCCGGTCCCACGGTCTGCGGCGGTGGCGGGCAGCGGGCGTTCGGGCACGGGACCGATGCCTACGGCTGTCCCGAAGTCGTTGGTGCCGGGTTCGGCGTCAGGGGCCACCTCGGCCGGGCTGCCCGGGATGACCACGGGCTCGGCGACCACTGCGGGCGGGCCCGTGATCTCGGGAGCCAGCCACAGGGCGAGGGCGAGCAGCGGGCCGACGGCGAGGACCACCCCGCCTGCGAGGCGGAGGGCGCGGCGTCCGGTCCGCGCAGGAGCGGTCGGTGCGGACCCCTCGGGCCGTCCGGGCAGTCCCGACAGCGCGGCAGCGAGGAGGCAGAGGGAGACGACGGAGACCAGCGGCCCCGGGAACACCCCGATGAGCGAGGCGGCACCCACCGCGACCGGGAAGGCAGGCGCCGCGGCTGCGAGGGCGAGCGCCAGGACGGCGCACAGCCAGAACCGGCGTGCGGCCGAGCCGCTCCTGCGCGGCCGGAACAGGGCGGCGGCGGCGAGCAGGAGGACGGGTCCGCCCACGAGCACGGCGACGGCGAGCGACCAGGGCCCGACACCCAGGAATCCTGCGGCGGCGGGCGGCAGCATCGGGTCGAAGGACACCGGGAATCCGAGGAGCTGCTGCCAGGGGGCGGCCGGGTCGAAGGGCACCGGCACGCCGGGGTCGCCGAGGATCCCCCGCGGGGAGCGTACCGCGGACACCGTGTACGGCAGGTGGAGCGCCAGCACGGGCACGAGCGCCCACCACAGCGTGCGCGCCCGGCGTCGGCCCACGATGAGCGCGAACACCAGGCTCATCACGATCACCGGGAGCAGGGAGGGCGCGCCCGCAGCGACGACCGCGAGGACCAGTCCCGCGGAGGCACCCGCGGTCCAGCTGCGCGTCCCGTCGACGCCGGGGACGACGATCCCCTCCGGCAGGGCACGCGACGGGAGGCCGGCGCCGACCGCCCGGATGATCCCGAGCAGGGCCAGGGGCAGGAGGATGTGGGCGAGCAGTGCACCGAGACGACCGCTGCCCAGTGCCACCTGGAGGGCGGGTGCCGCTCCCCAGAAGAACGCCGCCCAGAGGCGCAGGCCGCGTGAGCGGGTCAGCGCCCCGGCCGCGATCCAGGCGGACAACCCCGCGAGCGGCAGTGCGCAGACGACCACGACGACGATCATGGTGTTCGCGGACCCCAGCCCGAGCAGGGACAGGAGCCACAGGACGTAGGAGAACGGTGAGCCGTGAGCCGCGACTCCGGTGCCGAGGCCCGTCCACCAGGTCGTCGCACTGGCCCAAATGGCGGCGGGGGTCCCCGCGGCCGGGAGCAGGGCACCGCCGGCCAGGGCACCGGCCCCGATGAGCCGGTGCAGACCCGTGAGGGCCGCGGTGAGGAGCACGACGACGGCCAGGAGCGCACCCGCCCCGACCCACAGGCGGGCGGGCGTGGCGAGGGCCACGAAGTCGTCGTTGCTGTCACCCGACGGGACGTACTCCTCCGCGCCCTGCACCCCGTCGGCGCCCGCCGCGGCACCGCGAGAGGTGAACGCATCCACGACCGACCTGCGGTGCGACCGGACCTCCCGCCGGGACGTGATCAGTGGGCGGACGATGGAGCGCGGGCGCTGCCGGCTCCGGGCGGCGGAGCGCCTCGAGCGCAGCAGCTGCAGCGGCCGGGACACCCCGGCGAGGCTGCCCAGGAGCTGCCCGGTGCCGTGGCCCGGGTCCTTGGCCAGGAGGCCGAGCAGGAGCCGTGCCAGTCCTCCCAGCACGGCCCCGACGGCGAGCAGGGGGACGTTCCAGGGCGCTGCGTGCTTGAGCCGGAGGTACACCTCGGCCGCGCGGGCGGCATGCGGGGTGGAGACGGGGTGGGGCCGCGCGGTGGCGTGGCACATCACGGCGCGCGGCACCACGACCACCCGGTTCCCGGCGAGGCGGTTGCGCCAGCACAGGTCGACGTCGTCGCCGACGCCGTGGAAGGCGGGGTCGAAGCCATCCAGGGCGTCCCAGGCGTCGCGGCGCACGAGCATGCCGGCGGAGTTGACGGCGAAGACGTCGCTGCGGGCGTCGTACTGGCCCTGGTCGTGCTCGTCCACGTCGATGAGCGTGAGCCGCTCAGCCCACCTGCTGATGGACAGTCCCACATCCACCAGCTCGCGGCGGTCGTCCCAGGCGACCTGCTTGGCGCCGGCGACGGTCACGGAGGGCGCGCGTTCGACGGCGAGCAGGAGTTCGGCGAGCGCCCCGGGTTCGGGCGCGGAGTCGTCGTGGAGGAACCACAGCCAGTCATGGGCGTCCCCGCCGGCGCCACGGTCGGGGATCTCCGCGACGGCGGTGCGGACCGCTGCACCGAAGCCTGCTCGCGGCGGCGCGCCCACCACGGGACTTCCGGTGGGCAGCTGCAACTGCAGGACGGACGCCGAGGAGTCCGTGGAACCGGTGTCGACGCCGACGCAGAAGTCAGCCCGGCGGGTCTGGCGTTGCAGCGCTTCCAGGGTCTCCGGAAGATACGCGGCGCCGTTGTGGGCTACGACAACGGCGGTGACGCGGAGCGGCAGTCGAATCAGACTGCTCGCTTCCGCAATCTGCGCCGCTCGCGCTCGGAGAGCCCGCCCCAGATGCCGAAGCGCTCGTCGTTCTCCAGCGCGTACTCGAGGCACTCGGACTTCACCATGCACGCACCGCAGACCTTCTTCGCGTCGCGGGTGGAGCCGCCCTTCTCGGGGAAGAAGGCCTCGGGGTCGGTCTGGGCACACAGGGCGTCGGCCTGCCACGACAGTTCGCCGTCGTCGTCCACGTTCCCGGGAGCGATGGGCAGACCTGTCCAGCCGGGCTGCGTGGTGGGAGCCGGCGGACGCACGTCCTCGCGCACGCCGGGCAGGATGCTGTAGGACCCGGGGTTCCCGGAGGGGAGCACGAACAGGCTGCTGGGGCCCTCGTCCATGTCGGGAAGGGCAGCGAGCGCCTCGTGGGCTGCCAGGAAGGCCGTGGCCTGGTCCTCGAGGGGGGACCGCATTCCCTCGCGGTACCGCTCCCCTGCCAGCGGATCCGCCGGGTCGAGGAACCAGTCGGCAGGAACGCCCCTCGAGCCGTAGCGGGCGGATGCCTGCGCTGCGATATCTGGTCGTGCGTGAGTGCGTTCAGCCTGCCCCATGGATAGCCCTTCCGGTGTTTCTGTTCCAACATCAGCAGGGGTCGACGCTCGCGCCCCGCTGCCGGAACCAATCCGATGACTAATTACACGGGTGTAAGTCGATTTTCGTCAAGTGGCGGAGGGGATGATATAGATTCGCTAGCGCTGAATCACGGCCGCCACGCCGATCGTACTACCTGTCTTCGTCGGCGCGTCCAAGTAGTCCTTCATCGAGCGGAAGAGGCCCATCATGCCACAGACACCTGCCGGCATCCTTACCGGGATGAGGTCGGTCAGCCCGTCCTCCCCCCGCCTCGTCTGGCACGGAGGGGACGGCCGGATCGAACTGTCCGGCCGCGTCTTCGACAACTGGGTGGCCAAGAGCTCCAACCTCCTCGTCGACGAACTCGACGCCACCGACGGCAGTCTCGTGTCCTTCGACCTGCCGGTCCACTGGAAGTCCCTGGCGCTCGCGTTCGCGTGCTGGCAGGTGGGTGCGCTCGTGGTCCTCCCCGACACCGACACCGACACCGACACCGACACCGATATCGTCCTGTCGTCGCGCGCGGCCGGCGCCGTCGAGCCCCCGCGCCTGCTCGCCTGTGTGGCGCTCGGTTCGCTGGCGCTGCGCTGGGACGGTCCCTTGCCGCAGGGCGCCGTGGACTTCGCCGCCGAGGTGCGCTCGCACGGTGACGTCTACCTCGGGCAACCGCGCGACGACGTCGGCGCAGCCCTCGTGCTCGCCGGGGGCCGGACGCTGACGGCCCAGGACCTGCTGGCCTCCATCGCGCTGCCGACCGGGACGGGACCCGTGGCCAGCGCCTCGGACGCGACGGCGACCGCCGTCGGCGGCCAGGACGGGCTGACCCTGCTGCTGGAGCCCGGCGCATCGCTCGGGCGCGCCCTGGCTGCGGCGCTGGCCGTCTGGGATTCCGGCGGCGTGCTGGTCCTCGTCGAGAACGGAGTCCCGGTCACCGACCGCATGCTGGCCGGCGAGCGCGTCACCGGGCGGCTGGGGGCTACCTGACCGGCGGATGCCCTACTGGTCGGCCGGGGACTGCCTGGCCGGCCGGCCCACCGGCACTGCCGGCGCTTCCGGCTCGGACGCGCGTGCCGAACCGCCCGGGTGGAGGATCTCCTGGTCGTGGCTGAACTCGGGCTCGGCGTCGAGCTCGACGTTGAACACCCAGAAGCGGTAGGCCACGAACCGCACCAGGGTGGCGAGCACCGTACCGAAGATACCGACGACGAACAGGGAGCTCGGCTCGGTGACGTCGAAGGCGTACTTCGCGACCCACACGCAGCCGGCGGCGATACCCATGCCGATGACGTTGATGAAGACGAACATGAGGAGCTCGCGGGCGGCATTGGGCTGGCGGCGCCGGCGGAACGTCCAGTAGCGGTTGGCCACCCAGGCGAAGATCGTGGCGATACCGGCCGAGACGAAGCGCGCCTTGACCTCGCTGCCGCTCATGGGCCCGTGGATCAGGTACCAGTACAGCCCGTTGTCGATGACGAAGGCCACTCCGCCCACCGCGCCGAACTTCGCCACCTCGCGCCAGAAGAGGGATGCGAGGCCCCTGAGCCTGTCCATGAGTCCTGCCACTGCGTACCTCCGCGGTCGTTGTGCGAACGCCGCCGCAGGGCATGGCGTCCCGGCGCGTGCAGGACGCACCGCGACAGGGGCCGGCTGAGCGAGCCACCCATGCCGACCTTTGCGTGGCGTGTTTCGCCCTTATTTTACGGGGTCGGGCCCGCGGCGGGGTCTGGAAGTCGCGGATGTGCACCTGGGAGCTTCCCGGGAAGGGCTCCGGCGTCCACCGGAGGTGACGGGATACACCGGCAGGACACGCGAGGCGGGACACGCAAGGACATGCAGGAACACGCAGGAACACGCGGACGATGGCCGGGCCCGCCGTCGCCGTGGGTACGCTGTAACGGTGACTTTTCCCGTGATAGGCGTGATCGGCGGCGGCCAGCTCGCCCGGATGATGGCCGGACCCGCCGTCGAACTCGGTCTCGAACTGCGCGTCCTGGCGGAGGGCCCCGACGTCTCCGCGGTGGCAGCCGTAGCTCATTCGCACGTCGGTGACTACCGCGACCTCGCGACGCTGCGCGCCTTCGCCGCGGGCGTGGACGTCCTGACCTTCGACCACGAGCACGTACCGGGTGATCTGCTGGAGGACCTGGAGCGCGACGGCGTGTCCATCCACCCCTCGCCCTCGGCCCTCCGCCACGCGCAGGACAAGCTCGTGATGCGGCGCGCGGTCGAGGACCTGGGGCTGCCCAACCCCGCGTGGCGGGCGGTGCGCACCCCTGCCGACGTCGACGCCTTCGCGGCCGCCACGGGATGGCCCGTGGTCCTGAAGACGCCGCGCGGCGGATACGACGGCAAGGGCGTGCTCGTGCTGCGCGACGCCGCAGGCCTCGCCGGCGCGCAGGACTGGTTCACCGGCGGGGACCTGCTCGTCGAGCAGTTCGTGCCCTTCAGCCGCGAGCTCTCGGTGCTCGTGGCGCGGCGCCCCTCCGGCGACGCCGTGACCTGGCCGGTCGTCGAGTCGATCCAGGTGGACAGCGTGTGCAACGAGGTCCTGGCCCCCGCCCCGGACCTGCCGGACGAGGTGGCCGACGCCGTCACCTCGGCCGCGCTGCGGCTCGCCGAGCGCCTCGGCGTCACCGGTGTCATGGCGGTGGAGCTGTTCGAGACGCCGGGCGTGGGGGTCGGCTACCTCATCAACGAGCTCGCCATGCGTCCCCACAATTCCGGTCACTGGACCATGGACGGGGCCGTCACCGGCCAGTTCGAGCAGCACCTCCGCGCGGTGCTCGACCTCCCGCTCGGCGCGACACACGCGGTGGGGCAGCACACCGTGATGAAGAACGTCCTCGGCGGTGCCAACACCGACATCTACGCCGCCTACCGGTCGGCGTTGTCCTCAGGCCCGTCCGCTAAGGTGCACTTCTACGGCAAGGACGTCCGTCCGGGCCGCAAGATCGGCCATGTGAACGCACTGGCGGCCCCGGGTGAACCGCTCGCCGCCGTGCGCGCGAGGGCCTCGAGGGTTGCCGCGATACTCCGCGACGGCACCACCCCGAACGACTCCGCCACGGTTCGACCGAAGGGAATGCAGTGACGAACGCGCAGGTAGGCCTCGTGATGGGCTCGGACTCGGACTGGCCCGTGATGGAGGCCGCAGCCGCCGCGCTGGCCGAGTTCTCGATCCCCTACGAGGCCGACGTCGTGTCGGCCCACCGCATGCCGACCGCCATGATCGAGTACGGCACGACGGCGCACGAGCGCGGCCTGCGTGTGATCATCGCCGGCGCCGGCGGAGCGGCACATCTCCCGGGCATGCTCGCCTCCGTGACCCCGCTGCCCGTGATCGGCGTCCCCGTCCCCCTGCGCCACCTCGACGGCATGGACTCGCTGCTCTCGATCGTCCAGATGCCCGCGGGCATCCCCGTGGCCACCGTCTCCATCGGCGGCGCCCGCAACGCCGGGCTCCTCGCCGTCCGCATGCTCGCCGCCGGCACCGACGGGCAGGCGGCGGCGCTCCGCGCGCAGCTCGTCGAGTTCTCCGGCGCCCTCCGTCGGACCGCGGAGAACAAGGGCGCCGCCCTGCGCGCGTCCATCGCGGCATCGACTGCGGAGGACGCATGATCACCGGCACCCGCATCAGCGATGCCGGCAGCACCGGCAGCACCATTGCCGGACTGACCGATCCCGTCCGCCACCCGCAGACCGCGTCGCCCGAGGTGCGCACCAAGCGCGCCTTCGTCCTGCTCGCCATGACGCTCGTCCTGCCCGGTTCCGCCCAGGTGGTCGCGGGCGACCGCCGGCTCGGTCGCCGTGCGCTCAGGACCACGTTCGCGTGCTGGGCGCTCCTGCTCCTCGGGCTCGTCCTCGCGCTGACCAACCGCACGCTCGCGGTCGGCGTCGTGACCCACCGCTGGTGGTCGCTCGCGCTGATCGTCGCGCTCCTCGGGATCGCGCTGGCCTGGGCACTGCTCTTCGTCAACACCCTCCGCCTCATCAGGATGCCGTTGCTCGATCGCGGTGTCCGGCCGCTCGTGGCCGGCACCCTGGCGCTCCTGATGGTCCTCACCAGCGGATCGCTCGCCTACGGCGCCTATGTGCTGGGTGTCGGCCGCTCGACGGTGGGCTCGATCTTCCAGTCCGGCCCCGCGTTCGACCCCGTGGACGGACGGTACAACTTCCTGCTCATGGGCGGCGACGCCGGCGAGGACCGCACCGGCCGCCGTCCCGACAGCATCTCCGTGATCAGCGTCGACGCCGAGACCGGCGCGACCGTCACCTTCAGCATCCCCCGCAACTTCCAGAACGCGCAGTTCTCCGAGGACTCCCCCCTCTGGGAGCCCTACCCCGACGGTTACAACTGCGGTGATCCGTGCATCATCAACAGCCTCTACACCGACGTGGCCCAGAACTACCCCGACCTGTACCCCGGGGCGGCGGACCCCGGGGCCGAGGCCATGATGGACGCCGCGAGCGGCGTGCTCGGCATCGAGGTGCAGTCCTACCTGCTCGTCGACATGGACGGGTTCGAGCAGCTCGTCGACGCCATGGGCGGTATCCGGATCGATGCGGGCGGCTGGGTGCCCATCACCGCCGGCGAGATCCCCGGCTCCTTCCCCATCCGCCACTATCCGCCGGACGGCTGGATCAAGCCCGGGGTCCAGACCCTCGACGGCTACCACGCCCTCTGGTACGCGAGGTCCCGCGAGTTCGTCACCGACTACGACCGCATCGCCCGCCAGCAGTGCGTCCAGCAGGCGATGATCGCGCAGCTCGATCCCGCCACCGTCCTGACGCGCTTCCAGTCGATCGCGGCGGCCGGCACGCAGATCGTCGAGACGGACATCCCCCAGGACCAGCTGGCGAGCTTCGTGGACCTGGGCCTGAAGGCGCAGGGGCAGGAGACCCGGCGCCTGACCATCGGTCCTCCGGACTTCGGCACGCCCGCGGAGAACTTCGTGACCTACCCGGACTTCGACCTCATCCACGAGCGCGTGCAGGGGATGTTCGCGGCGGCCGAGCCCGCCGCGGACGGGGTCCTGCCGCTGGATCGCGCGGGCCTCGTCGGGACGGTGCCCGCGCAGACCACCGGCGACGGCGTCACCGAGGAGTACCTGCAGGAGCTGGCGACGATCGGCGACGACGCGACGCTCGGCGACCTGCTGGCGAACAACGGCCAGTGCTCCCCCGCCTGACCCGCACCGCCCCGCACCTGCCCTCCTGACCCGTCCCGGCCCGCCGGCGGACGGGGTCCGGACGGCCCGCCCGACCAGCCGAAGGACCCGACGATGTATCTCCTCGAGAACCCCCTCCGCCCCTACGCCTGGGGATCGCCGAGCGCCATCGCCGACCTGCTGGGACGGGAGCCGTCGGGCGGGCCCGAGGCGGAGCTCTGGGTCGGGGCACATCCCGACTCGCCGTCGCAGGCGCTCCGCGCCGACGGACGGCAGCAGGGCCTGCACGAGCTGATCGGGGAGGACCCGCGGGCACTCCTCGGCGAGCCGGTCGCCGACCGCTTCGACAACCGGCTCCCGTTCCTCCTGAAAGTGCTCGCGGCCGGCACGCCCCTGTCCCTGCAGGTGCACCCGAGCCTGGAGCAGGCGGCCGCGGGGTTCGACGCCGAGGAGGAGCGCGGCGTCCCCCGCGACGCCCCGCACCGCAACTACCGCGACCGCAACCACAAGCCCGAGATGATCTACGCCCTGACCCCGTTCGAGGCGCTCTGCGGGTTCCGCCCCCTGCCGGAGGCGGCGGGGATCTTCTCGGTCCTCGCCTCCGCCGTCGAACCGGGCTCACCGGCCCACGACCTCCTCGACACCGTCGCCGCGCATCTCGCCTCGGGTGACGACGAGGCGCTCCGGCGGTCCTTCACACTGCTGCTCGAGGCGTCCGAGGAGATCGTCCACGAGGTCGAAGCCGCCGCCGGACGCGCCGGGGTGGACGCTTCCGCGACCGGGCCCTCCGTCACCGACGATCTCGCGACCATCACCGAACTCTCCGGCCAGTACCCGGGAGACCCGGGCGTCCTCGTGGCCCTGTTGCTCAACCGCGTGGCCCTGCGGCCCGGGGAGGCCCTGTACCTGCCGGCCGGGAACGTCCACGCCTACCTGCGCGGGCTGGGCATCGAGGTCATGGCGTCCTCGGACAACGTCCTGCGAGGCGGTCTGACACCCAAGCACGTCGACACGACCGAACTGCTCGCCACCGTGGTCTTCGAGCCGCTCGCACCCCCCTCGCTCGCCGCCGAGTACACGCTCCTGGACCAGGAGCTGTACCGCCCGCCGTTCGACGAGTTCCAGCTCCAGCGCATCGTCCTGGAGGACGCCGCGGCGGGTCCGCGGGGCGAGTCCGGTGACGCCGCCGACGACGGCAGGGCGGACAGTGCCCTGCCTGCGGGCGAGAGCCTCACCCCCGCGCACGTGCCGGTGGTGCAGAACGGGCCCGTGGTGGTCCTGGCCGTCAGCGGACCGATCCTCCTCGACACCCCGAACTCCACCCTCATGGTTCCGCGCGGCGGCAGCGCCTTCGTCGCGGCGTCGGAGGCGCCGCTCGTCGTCCGTCCGGCAGCCGACCACGCCGGGGCGACGGACGGCCCCGTGCTGGCGTTCGCCGTGACGGTCGGCGGCGCGCCCACCCTCTAGGGCACGTCCACGACGTGCCCGGACCCGGACAGGGGCCGGGATGCCCTACGAGCGGCCGCGCACCTGCCGCACCCTGGTGATCGCCCGGCCCGCCTGCCGGCGCGCGAGCTGCATGCCCCGCTTGGCCACCGGCAGGGCACGGCTGAAGAGCGGGTAGAACGGCGAGAGCGGCAGGTCCCATGTACCCGCGAGCTGGTCCTCGTGCTGCGCCCAGCCCATCTTGAAGCGGGACACGCCGTCGTTGAGGAGCCCGTTGAAGTCGTAGCGCTCCACGCCGCGTGCCTTCATCTCCTGGATGGCGAACCACTTGAGGGCGTAGTTGGCGCGCAGCCGCTCCCCCTCCTCCGTCATGCCGCCGTAGAGCTCGAAGGACGTGGTGCCCGTCGCCGAGATCCAGAGGAAGGCGATGACGTCGTCGCCGGAGAAGGCCGCGTAGACCGGCGAGGCGTCCCCGAGGTTGTCGAAGATGTCGAGGTAGTAGGAGTCCTCGTGGATCCCGAAGCCGGCGCGCTCGGCGGTGAGCCGGTACACGTCGAGGCAGGCGCCGATCTCGCCGCGCACCACGCGGCGGATCTCCAGCCCCTCCCGCCCGGACTTGCGGATGTACTGGCGGTGCTTCTTCGTCATGTCCGCGAGCAGCTCCTCCTCGGAGCGTCGCAGGTCGAGGATGAGCGTGCGCCCGATGAGGATGGTGTTGGTGCTCGCGCGCCAGCCGGCCGCCGGGAGGGCGCGGACCGCGCTGCTCGCAGCGTCCCAGTCGGGTTCGATGGACAGCGCCACCGAGTGGTGCGCCGCACGGACATAACCGGCGACGGCCTCGAGGACCTCGATCTCCCGCCCCTCGGCCGTTTGGGGCCCGCGGGGGATGTACGCGAGGTTCCGCAGCGGCCCCGGCAGCGACTTCAGGACGAGCTGGGCCGCGCCGACGACCACGCCGTCCTCGGTCACGATCACCCGGTCGGCGCTCCAGCCGTGCGCCGCCTTCGTCTCCCCCCATCCCCACAGCTGCTGGGGATGCCCGCCCAGCTGGTCGACGGTGGTGTCCCACCGGTCACGGTCGAAGCAGGGCGAAACGGAAAGGCTCATCCGACCAGCCTATAGGGGCGCGCTCCCGCCGCCGAGCCGGGCGCGCGCCGCCAGGGGCTCGGCGGGGAGCGGTCCCCCTAGTCCTTGACGCGGGCGTAGGTCTCCCACTTGTGGGCCTGGTGCTCGCCGTCGACCACGCGGATGGTGCCGGACTTGGAGCGCATGACCATGGACTGGGTGAGGACCTTGTCCTTGCTGTAGCGCACGCCACGCAGCAGGTCACCGTCGGTGATGCCGGTCGCGGCGAAGTAGCAGTTGTCGCTCGTGACGAGATCGTTGGTGGACAGGACGCGATCGAGGTCGTGCCCGGCATCGAGGGCTTTCTGCTTCTCGTCATCGCTCGTGGGCCACAGCCGGCCCTGGATGACCCCGCCCAGGGACTTGATCGCGCACGCCGCGACGATTCCCTCGGGGGTCCCGCCGATGCCCATCAGCGCGTCCACGTCGGTGCCCTCGCGGGCCGCGGCGATCGCACCGGCGACGTCACCGTCCATGATGAACTTCGTGCGCGCCCCGGCGGCGCGGATCTCCTCCACGAGGGGCTTGTGGCGGTCGCGGTCCAGGATCATGACGTTGAGCTGGCTGACCTTCTTGCTGTTGGCCTTGGCGATCAGGTGGAGGTTCTGCTTCACGGGCAGGCGCAGATCCACCATGTCGGCTGCCTCGGGCCCGGTGACGAGCTTCTCCATGTAGAACACGGCGGACGGGTCGAACATGGAGCCGCGCTCGGCGACCGCGAGCACGGCCAGGGCGTTGTTGATGCCCAGCGCCGTCAGGCGGGTGCCGTCGATCGGGTCCACGGCGACGTCGCACTCGGGTCCGCTGCCATCGCCCACGTGCTCGCCGTTGAAGAGCATCGGGGCCTCGTCCTTCTCGCCCTCCCCGATCACCACGACGCCGTTGAAGTGCACGGTCTGCAGGAGCGAGCGCATCGCGTCCACCGCGGCGCCGTCGGCGAGGTTCTTGTCCCCGAAGCCCACCCAGTGGCCGCCGGCGATCGCCGCGGCCTCCGTGACGCGGACCAGTTCGAGGGCGAGGTTCCGGTCCGGCTCGTCATCCCCGACGGCCAGCGCCGGGGAGAGGGTGGAGTACTGGGCGTTGGTGGCGTTCTGGGACACGTCTATCCTCATCGTCGAAGGTTCACAGGCAGTACGCGGGCGTGGTGGCCGCCTGCAGTCATCATAGGCGGGTCCGGCGGCCCGCCGCCCGTGATGCTGCGAACTCTCCGGCCCGTGCATCGCCTCCCGGTTAGGTGCCGTGGCCCGCATCAGGGAAAATGGAGGAGTGAGCGAACCAGGCGACGAGCGGACCCCCCCGGCCACCCAGGCGGACCTGGACGACGACGCGCCCCCGATCACGCTCACGCCCAACCAGGCCAAGCGCGCCAACGCGACCGCGCGCGGGATGCTCATCGCGACGGGCGCGACGATCGCCGTCGTGCTCCCCGTCTACTTCCTGAATCCCACCTACACCGCCGAGACCTACCGCCGCGACATCGATGTCGAGACCGTCGCACGCCAGGCGGCCGGGGACGCCGGGTACCTGCCCGCCGCACCCGCCCTGCCCGATGACTGGTCCTCGAACTACGCGCGCTGGGTGACCGGCCGCAGCGACGGCGTGGACTTCTGGGAGGTCGGGTTCCTGACCGCGGACACCGGCTTCATCCAGCTCACGCAGACCGACGACGCCAATCCCACCTGGGTGGCCCAGCGGATCGGCGACGCGCAGGTCTCGGGCACACGCACCATCGGCGGGCTCGAGTGGGAGCTGCTCGACTCCCCCGACGGCGACACCGTCCTGAGGTCCGACGTCGACGGCGCCACCGTGATCCTCAACGGCGAGGCGTCGCTCACCGAGTTCGACACCATGGGTGGTGCCGTCGTGGAGGACATCCGGCAGAACGCCGTCGAGGAGGCCGAACGCCTGGCGTCGGACGGCGCCTGAACCCGGACCGGCCCGTAGCAGTACAGTGGTCGGCGTGACCCAGCAACTGACACCGGCCGACGCATGGCTCCGCCTGCAGGAGGGCAACGCCCGCTTCGTCGCCGCCGACTCCTCCCACCCCAACCAGGACGCCTCCCGCCGCGCCGCGCTCGTGGACCGGCAGAACCCGTTCGCCGTGATCTTCGGCTGCTCGGATTCGCGCCTGGCCGCCGAGATCATCTTCGACCTCGGGCTCGGTGACGTCTTCGTGGTCCGCACGGCCGGCCAGGTGATCGACGACGCCGTCCTCGGCTCCCTCGAGTACAGCGTCGGCGTGCTCGGCGTGCCGCTGATCGTGGTCCTCGGGCACGACAGCTGCGGCGCGGTCACCGCGACCATGAACGCCGTCGAGACCGGCGCCATGCCCACCGGCTTCATCCGGGACCTCGTGGAGCGGATCACGCCGTCGGTCCTCACCGCGCGCCGCGCCGGTGTCACGGACGTGAACGCAACCGTGGTCGAGCACACGCGGCAGACCTCGCAGCGGCTGGTCGACTCCTCGCGTGTCATCGCGGACGCCGTCTCCCGCGGGGACGTCGCCGTCATCGGCGTCTCCTACCGACTGGACGAGGGCAAGGCCGAGCTCGTGTCAGGATTTGGCACCTCGGAGAGCTGAAGGCGAGAATTGCCGCATGACTCCAACGCCTGCAGCCAGCTCCGGATCCGGTTCGACGACGGGCGCGACGCCCGGCACCGACGACGCGGAGTACCGCATCGAACACGACACCATGGGTGAGGTGCGCGTCCCGGTCCACGCCCTGTACCGGGCGCAGACGCAGCGCGCCGTGGAGAACTTCCCCATCTCCGGGACCACCCTGGAGCGCGCGCACATCGAGGCGCTGGCCCGCATCAAGAAGGCCGCGGCGACCGCCAACGCGGAACTGGGCGTGCTCGACGAGGAGCGCGCCCGCGCCATCGAGGCGGCCGCGGAGGACGTCGCCTCGGGGAAGTACGACGGCGACTTCCCGGTGGACATCTACCAGACCGGGTCGGGGACGTCCTCGAACATGAACGCCAACGAGGTCATCGCGACCCTGGCGAGCCGTGCGCTCGAGGCGTCCGGCAGCGCTACGTCGGTGCACCCCAACGACCACGTCAACGCCTCGCAGTCCTCCAACGACGTCTTCCCCACGTCCGTGCACGTCGCCGCGACGTCGGCCCTCGTGAAGGACCTCGTCCCGGCCCTGGCCCACCTCGCCGAGGCGCTGGAGCGCAAGGCGGAGGAGTTCAGCACCGTGGTGAAGTCCGGGCGCACGCACCTCATGGATGCCACCCCGGTCACACTCGGCCAGGAGTTCGGCGGCTACGCCGCCCAGGTCCGGTACGGCATCGAGCGCATCGAGGCCTCGCTCCCCCGCGTGGCCGAGGTTCCCCTGGGAGGCACCGCCGTCGGCACCGGCATCAACACGCCGGCAGGCTTCTCGGCGCGCGTCATCGAACTCCTCGCCGAGGACACCGGACTCCCCCTGACCGAGGCACGGGACCACTTCGAGGCGCAGGCGAACCGCGACGCGCTCGTCGAGGTCTCGGGCATGCTGCGGACCATCGCCGTCTCGCTCACCAAGATCCACAACGACCTGCGCTGGCTCGGATCGGGCCCCAACACGGGCCTCGGCGAGATCGCGCTCCCCGACCTGCAGCCGGGCTCCTCCATCATGCCGGGCAAGGTGAACCCCGTCATCGCCGAGGCCGTCCTCATGGTCTGCGCGCAGGTGGTCGGCAACGACGCGACGGTGGCCTGGTCCGGCACCAACGGCGCCTTCGAACTCAACGTCGGCATCCCCGTGATCGCCCGCAACGTGCTCGAGTCGATCCGCCTGCTGAGCAACTCGACGCGCGTCTCCGCGGACCGCATGATCGACGGCATCACCGCGAACGTGGAGCGCGCGCGCTTCCTCGCCGAGGCCTCGCCCTCGATCGTCACGCCGCTGAACAAGCACATCGGCTACGAGAACGCGGCGAAGATCGCCAAGAAGGCCGTGGCCGAGGGCCTGACGGTGCGTGAGGCCGTGATCGCGCTGGGCTTCGTGGAGCGCGGCGAGCTCACCGAGGAGCAACTCGACTCCGCGCTCGACGTGCTCTCGATGACGCGGCCGCCACAGGCCTGACGGCCGGGAGGACCACCGACTCCGGGAGGGGCGCGCCACGGTGGCGCGCCCCTTCTCTTTGCCGTCCGGCAATTTGCACTTTGAAAGCCATAGTGCAAATATTTACTCCATGACCAGCAGTGTAAATATCGGGGACCTCGGTCTGCGGGAACGCAAGCGCCGCCGGACCCGCTCGTCCCTGGTGGCGGCAGCCCGCCGCCTCACGCTCGAGAGCGGCCTGAACGGGTTCACCGTGGAGCACCTCTGCGACGAGATCGGCATCTCCCGCCGCACGTTCTTCAACTACTTCCCGTCGAAGGAGGACGCCGTCCTCGGCTCCACCGCCGAGGAACTGCCCGAGGAGATCCTGGACGACTTCGTCGCATCAGGGCGCACCGACCCGCCGACGCCGCTGATCGACGCCCTCACCGAACTGTTCGCCGAGTTCGGCAGCAGGCTCACCATCTCCCGCGAGGAGTACGAGACGATGTCGGCCGTCCTGCACCGGGAGCCGCAGCTCATGCCCCGGCTGTTCGCCCGGGCCGAGGCGAAGTCCCAGCTGCTGATCGACCTCATCATCGCGAGGGAGGGCCTGCCCGCGGACTCCCCCACCCCCGGCGTGGCCACGTCCGTGCTCGCCGGGCTCGCCCGCCGGTCCCTCGACGAGTTCTTCGCCGACGGCAACGAGCTGAGCTACCCCGATGTCATCCGCCGCAACATCGACGCGCTGCGCTACCTCTTCCCATCCTCTCCGCCCGAGGCCGCCAGCGGCCTCCCTGCCTCGAACCAGGACCCCTCATGAGTACAACCACGGTGCCGGACGGCCCGCTCCTCCTGACGCAGAGACGCATCTGGATCATCTTCTCGGCGCTCATCGCCGGCATGCTGCTCTCCAGCCTCGACCAGACGATCGTCTCCACCGCCATGCCCACCATCGTGGGCCAGCTCGGCGGCGTCGAACACCAGACGTGGATCACGACGGCGTATCTGCTCGCCACCACGATCGTGATGCCCATCTACGGCAAGTTCGGCGACGTCCTCGGGCGGCGCAACCTGTTCCTCTTCGCGATCGCGCTGTTCACCATCGCGTCCATCGGCTGCGCCTTCGCCACGGACTTCTGGGTGTTCGTCGTGTTCAGGGCCCTCCAGGGCCTCGGCGGCGGCGGCCTCATGATCCTGTCGCAGGCGATCATCGCGGACATCGTGCCCGCCAACGAGCGCGGCAAGTACATGGGCCCCCTCGGCGGCATCTTCGGCCTCAGTGCCGTCGCCGGCCCGCTGCTCGGCGGCTACTTCGTGGACCACCTCACCTGGAACTGGGCCTTCTACATCAACATCCCCGTCGGCATCGCCGCCTTCGCGATCGCCTGGTTCACCCTGCGCCTGCCCTCCAAGAAGGCCACCAGGCGCATCGACATCCCGGGCGTCGTCCTGCTGTCCCTCGCCACGACCTGCCTCATCTTCTTCACGGACTTCGGCGGTGACGCCGCCGAGGGCTGGACATCGCCGCTGACGTGGAGCTTCGGCGCCGCCATGGTCCTCGCGGTCATCGCCTTCATCATGGTGGAGCGCCGCGCCGAGGACCCCATCATCCCCCTCGAGCTGTTCCGCAACCGCACCTTCGTCACCAGCACCGGCATCGGCCTCACACTCGGCCTCGGCATGTTCGCGGCCCTGGCCTTCATGCCGACGTTCCTGCAGATGGCCTCCGGCACCTCCGCCGCCGTGTCCGGGCTGCTGCTCGTGCCCATGATCATCGGCCTCATGGGAACCTCGATCTACTCGGGCCTCGCGATCTCCCGCACGGGCCACTACCGGAAGTACCCGATCACCGGCACGTCGCTGACGCTCGTCACACTGCTGTGGATGTCCACCCTCACCGCGAGCACCCCCATCTGGGTCATCTGCACCATGCTGTTCTTCTTCGGCGCCGGGCTCGGCCTGATCATGCAGGTCATCGTCCTCGTGGTGCAGAACTCGGTGGCACCGACCATGATCGGCGTCGCGACGAGCACCAACAACTACTTCCGCGAGGTCGGCGCATCCCTCGGCGTCGCCGTCTTCGGCGCGATCTTCACCAGCCGGCTCTCCGAGCGGCTGCGGGAGACGTTCGCGGCCGCAGGAGCGAGTCCCGAGGCCGCCGGGGAGGCGACGTCCACCCTCGATCCGGCAGCGCTGAATGCGCTGCCGGACCAGGTACGGGATGCCGTGGTGAGCGACTACGCCGAGTCGCTGGCCCCCGTGTTCCTGTACCTGGTGCCCTTCCTGGTGATCGCGCTGGTCCTCGCCCTCCTGCTCCGCGAGATCCCGCTGTCCGAGACCTCGGGCATGGTGGCGCGCGGTGAGGCAATCGGCGGCGAGGAAGCGCTCCGCCTGGAACGCGAGCGGGCTGCGGCAGCTCTCACGGGCAGGTCCTCGGCGGTCGCGGTGGACACCTCGCCGTCCGGCGCCCGGCCCGATCCGCGCGACGGCTCCCCGGGGCGCTCCGGCCTCTAGCCGTCCTGCCCCGCAGCACCGCCGGCCCGGCAGCCCTCCGATCGGAGGGCTGCCGGGCCGGTGGCGTCAGGGGACGAAGCGCGTCACGCCGTCGAAGGCCCCGGCCTCCTGCACGAGCGCGAGGTGCCGGGGGTTCAGCGGCGGCAGGTCGTCCAGCGGGAACCAGCGGACGTCGAGGGATTCGTCGTCGTTCACGCGCGCGGTCCCGCTCACCCACCGGCACCGGAAGTCGAGGGTGAGGAAGGTGCACACGTCCCCATTGGGGAAGGTGATAGGACCGTCGACGCCGGTGGCCAGCAGGTACTCGACCTCGACGGCGACGCCGGTCTCCTCCTCGATCTCCCGCCGCAGCGCGACGGCGGGCTGCTCGCCGGGTTCGACCATGCCGGTGATGATGGCCCAGCGCCCGTTGTCGGCGCGTCGGCCGAGCAGCACCCGGCCGTCGTCGTCGAACACCACGCCGCCGACACCGGGCAGCCACAGCGGGTCATGGCCGATCTTGCGGCGCAGCTCGACGACGAACTCGGGGGTGGGCATGCTTTTCAGGGTAGTACAGCCAGTGCCAGCGCAGCCCCGCCGATGAGGAACGGGCCGAACGCCACGGACGAGGTGAGCGTCGCCCGCCGGGTGGCGACGAGCGCGAGGCTCCACGCACCACCGAGGACGACGGCGAAGAAGGGACCCCACCACACCTCGGCCCCGCCCGCGAAGCCCAGGTAGAGGCCGAGGAGCCCGGCGAGCTTGACGTCGCCGAAACCCAGCCCCCGGCGGGACAGCAGGTGCAGCACCGCGAACCCCGCCCACAGCGCGAGGCCGCCCGCGAGCATCCCGAGGACCCGGTACCACTCGCCGGCGGTCCCGCCCGCCGCCCCGAGCAGGAGGGCGGCCGCCGGATAGGAGGGGAGCACGAGCCGGTCCGGCAGGCGATGCGTGCGCCAGTCGATCACGACGAGCCGCCCTCCGACCACCAGGAAACCCAGGAGAGCGAGCGCGAGCAGGGCGAAGGCGGCAGGCTCCTCCACCAGGTAGTCGGCGAGCACGGCGGTCACGCCCCCACGCTAGCCCACGCCCCGTCCCGGGCCCGGAGGCGGCGGTTACACTGTGGAAATGTCGGCCCAGCACAGTTCCAGTTCCGAGGAGACGTTCCGCTCGCTCTGCCGCTCCTCCCCCTGGCGCTGGGAGACGCTGCGGTTCACGATCACCTGGCGCACCCCGACGGAGCAGGGCGACGACACCGCACCCCCGCTCACGGCCTGGCTGCGCAGGCCCGCGGCACTGCGCGTGGAAGCCGCGGACGGCACCCTGCTCCACTCGACGACCGGCAACGAGACCTCCCGCGACGCGCTCTACGTGAGCGCCACCCGCAAGTCCTGGCTCCTCGCCCCCCGGCTCGTCACGCCCGTCTACGACGACGCCGGACTCGTGCGCCGCCGGCCCGAGGCCGCGTACGGCGAGGCGGTGTTCGGCGATCCCCGCTGGTCCTCGATGCTCGACCCGGTGGAGCTCGCCGGGAACGCGCCGGTGGCCATGGTGTACCCGGGGGCGAACCGCGTGGAGGTGGCGGACGTCGCGGAGGAGACGTTCGCGGGCCGTCCCGTCCTCGCGGCGACCGTCAGCCCCAACGCCTCCTACGAGCCCGCCGCTCCGGGCCGCCCGCTGGTCGGTGAGGGCCGCACCCGGGTGCTCCTCGATGTCGGCACCGCGGTCTGCGTGTCGACGACGGCGCTGGACGGACCCGCGCGTGGAGCGGGGCACGACCTCCACATCCTCGGCGTCGACGAGTACCTGACGGACGACTACTTCCGGGCGGCTCCCCCGGAGCTCAGCGATGTGAGCCGCCACGTGCCCTGGATCGTCGGGTAGGACGCGGGCCGCTGTCACGCGGCCCGCGTACCGGACGTCCCGGACGTCCCGGACGTCCTAGAGTTCCGCCTCCTCCAGCAGCTCCGTCACGAGGGCTGCGATCGGCGAGCGTTCGGACCGCGTCAACGTGACGTGGCCGAAGAGCGGATGCCCCTTGAGGATCTCGACGACGGCCGCGATGCCGTCGTGCCGGCCCACCCGGAGGTTGTCGCGCTGCGCGACGTCGTGGGTGAGGACGATCTTCGAGTTCTGGCCGATGCGGCTCATGACGGTGAGCAGCACGTTCTTCTCGAGCGACTGCGCCTCGTCGACGATCACGAACGAGTCGTGCAGGCTGCGACCCCGGATGTGGGTGAGCGGCAGCACCTCGAGCATGCCGCGGTCCAGGACCTCCTCGACCACCTCGGCCGAGACGAGCGCGCCGAGGGTGTCGAACACGGCCTGCGCCCACGGGTTCATCTTGTCGTTCTCGCTCCCGGGCAGGTAGCCCAGCTCCTGGCCGCCCACCGCGTAGAGAGGACGGAAGACCACGACCTTGCGGTGCTCGCGGCGTTCCAGGACCGCCTCGAGCCCCGCGCACAGGGCCAGGGCGGACTTCCCCGTCCCGGCGCGCCCGCCCAGGGACACGATCCCCACCTCGGGATCCAGCAGCAGGTCGATGGCCAGGCGCTGCTCCGCGGACCGGCCGTGCAGGCCGAAGACGTCGCGGTCCCCGCGCACCAGGCGGACCTGCTTGTCGGTGCCCACGCGGCCCAGGGCGGAGCCGCGCGGGGAGACCATGATGACCCCTGTGTTGACGGGCTGCTCGGCGGCGCCGGGCGTGAGGACCGCCTCGTGGTCGTAGAGGGCGTTGACCTCCTCGATCGTGGCGTCGAGCTCCGCCACCCCCGTCCAGCCGGAGTCCTTCACGAACTCGTTGCGGTACTCGTCGGCGCGGAGCCCCATCGCGGAGGCCTTCACGCGCATGGGCAGGTCCTTCGAGACCACCGTGACGTCGCGCCCCTCGACGGCGAGGCCCTTGGCCACGGCGAGGATCCGGGAGTCGTTGTCGCCGTTGCGGAAGCCGATCGGCAGCACCTCGGGTGAGACGTGGTTCAGCTCCACCCGCAGCGTCCCGCCCGCGTCCCCGATCGGGACATCGGTGTCCAGCCCGTCGTTCTCCACCCTCAGGTCATCGAGCAGCCTCAGGGCCTTCCGCGCGAAGTAGCCGAGTTCCGGGTCATGGCGCTTGCCCTCGAGTTCGCTGATGACGACCACGGGCAGGATCACTTCGTGTTCGGCGAACCGCAGGATCGCGCGGGGATCGGACAGGAGCACCGAGGTGTCGACGACGTAGCTGCGCCGCGGGTCGGCGGCCTGCTGCGGGGTGTTGGGTGTAGCCACATGAACTCCGCTCCGGGGTGGAAGCACCCCGAATTCGTAGGGGGGGTGGGCAATCCGGCCAGGAGGCCGGCCGGCCTCCCCGACTCGTACGAGATGCAGGGCACCATCGGCGTCATCAGCGGCCTTCCGTCGGCGGATCGGATGTCCGCCGATGGGATGACCCTACGCCGTCGGCCGGGCCTGCGCAGTCCCCTTCCCCGTGTCGTTCATGAAGGGCCGGTGAACACTCAGGAGCCGAAGCGGCGCTGCCTGCGGCCGAAGTCGCGCAGGGCGCGGAGGAAGTCGACCCGGCGGAAATCGGGCCACAGGGCCTCGCAGAAATAGAACTCGCTGTAGGCGCTCTGCCACATGAGGAAGCCCGACAGCCGCTGCTCGCCCGAGGTGCGGATCACGAGATCCGGGTCCTGCTGTCCGCGGGTGTAGAGGAAGGAGGAGATGTGCTGGTCCGTCAGTTCCTCGGCGAGGGTCTCGAGGGACAACCCCCGGCCCGCGGCGTCCCGCATCAGCTCCTTGACGGCGTCGACGATCTCGCGGCGTCCACCGTAGCCCACCGCCACGTTGACGTGGAGACCGTCGATCTTCTCCGTGGACGCCGCCAGGCCCACGAGCTTCTCCGCCAGGTCGTCGGGCAGCAGGTCGAGGGCGCCGACCGGCTGCACCCTCACGCGGTTGCTCTCCCCCAGCCGGTCGAGGGTGTTGGCGATGATGTCGAGGAGCTGGTCGATCTCCTCCTGGGGCCGTCCCATGTTGTCCGTGGAGAGCATGTACAGCGTCACGACGTCGACGCCGAGCTCCTCGCACCAGCCCAGGAACTCGTGGATCTTGTCCGCGCCGGCCTGGTGCCCGTGGCTCGTGGGGGCGCCCGCGAGCTTCGCCCACCGACGGTTGCCGTCGACCATGACGCCGATGTGGTGCGGGATCCGCTCGGGCGCGAGGTTCCGCTGCAGCCTGCGTTCGTAGAAGCTGTAGCCCACTCCGGAGAACTTCGACGTCACGCGCGGCTGCCCTCCCCCTGGTTCGAAGCTCCGGCCGGGGCCGGAGGCGATCTCGACCCGGGACGCCTGCGCCCCGGTACCTCGTCCTACCGTATTCCAACCGTACCGGCAGTTGCCGTGTACCCGCCTCCATCCGTCGCCGGAACGGTCAGCGGCCGTGCCGCCGCCGTCCTGGTGCGACGGCGCCGTGGGCTAGAATTCCGGCATGACCCCGCGCTTCCCGGATCCCGTTCCGGGCCCCTCGGAACCCGCGGGCAGCCGCGACAGCGCGCTCCAGGACGCCGTGTCCTCGATGGCCGGCCCCCTCGCCGACGCACTGGCGGTCAAGCCGCTCTGGCGCGGGTGGATCCACGCCGTCGCCACGCCCCTGGCCGTCGCCGCGGGCATCGTCCTCGTGGCGCTGGCACCCACTCCGGGGCTGCGGGTCGCCTCCGCCATCTACGCCTTCACGGGGATGCTGCTCTTCGGCGTGAGCGCGGTCTACCACCGGGGCAACTGGAGCCCGAAGGTGAAGGTGGTCCTCAAGCGCCTCGACCACACGAACATCATGCTGGTCATCGCAGGGTCCTACACGCCGCTCGCCTGGGCCCTGCTGGAGCGGGACAAGGCGGAGACCCTGCTGTGGGTGATCTGGGGCGGGGCCGTCGCCGGGGTCCTGTTCCGGAACCTGTGGGTGGATGCGCCGCGCTGGCTGTACGTGCCGATCTACGTGGCGCTCGGCCTCGGCTCCGTGTTCTACATGCCCGACTTCTTCGCCGCCGACCTGCCCGCCGCGGTGCTCATCTGCGTGGGCGGAATCCTGTACATCGCCGGCGCCGTGTTCTACGGGATCAAGAAGCCGAACTTCTCCCTGCGCGTGTTCGGGTTCCACGAACTCTTCCACGCCTTCACGGTGGCGGCGTTCGCGGCCCACTTCATCGCGATCATGCTCGCGGTCCTGGATCCGGTCCGCGCCTAGCAGTCCGGCCGGCCGGAGCTCAGCGGTTGTCCGGGCCGTGCTTCCCGCCGGGCAGGGGCCGGCCGACGCCGTCCGTGCCACCCGGGCCGCTGCCGTCCTGCGGACCGCGCAGGTCGGCGTCGTCAGCCCCTGACCGGGCGGCGCCGCCCGCCGCGGCCCGCTCGACGCGGGCCTGCTCCACCTCGGCGGCGTACCGGACCCGTCGGATGCGCTTGACCATGTCGCGGATGAGGAAGACCACGATCACGACGACGAACAGGGTCGCCAGGAAACCGAGGGTCCCGGGTGTGACCGAGGCCGGGTCGAGGCCCGGTTTCAGCGTCGGGTCCCCCGACGGCGTCGTCGTTGCAGCCAGGGCCAGGTCAAGGAACACGCATGCACCACTTTCGGGGATCGCGGCGGGTGGGATGACCGCCACGCTCAATTCTACGCGGGATAGAAATGTCGGGAGGACCTAGTCCGGCGTGATGCCGGTGAAGAAGTCGTCCTCGGGGAGCGGGGCGTCCACGCGCGAGGTGATGAGGGAGTAGTCCTCCCACGGCCAGACCTGCTGCTGTAGTTCCACCGAGACGGCGAAGAAGAAGCCCTCGGGATCCACCTGCGTCCGGTGCGCCAGCAGTGCACGCTCGCGGTGCCCGAAGAAGTCGCCGCAGTCGATCTGCGTGGTGGTGGGATGGACGGGAGCGGGGGGCTGGTGGCCCTCGGCGTCCGCCTCCAGCCACTGCGCGATGCGTTCGGCGTAGGGCGACTGCAGGCCGGCCTCCTCGAGGGCGAAGTGCAGCGCGCGGAACCGCTCCGGGTTGAAGGCGCGGTCGTAGTAGAGCTTCGACACGCTCCAGGCCTCGCCCGTCCCGGGGTAGCGCTGCGGGTCGGCGGCGGCCTCGAACGCCTCGACGGCGATCCGGTGCGCCATGATGTGGTCGGGGTGCGGATAGCCGCCGTTCTCGTCGTAGCTGAGGATCACGTGCGGGCGGAACTCGCGCACGAGCTTCACCAGCGGTGCCGCGGCCTGCTCGAGGGGCTGCAGAGCGAAGCACCCGGCGGGCAGGTCAGGGAGCGGATCCCCTTCCGGCAGGCCCGAGTCGGTGAACCCGAGCCACCGCTGCTGCACGCCGAGCTCGGCCGCGGCGCGGGCCATCTCGACGCGGCGGAGGCCCGCCAGGTCCCGCTTGGCGTGGGCGTCGTCGTTCATCGCCGCGTTGAGGATGGAGCCCCGCTCACCTCCCGTGCACGTCGCGACCATGACCTCGGCGCCGGCCGCGACGTAGCCCGCCATCGTGGCCGCACCCTTGCTCGACTCGTCGTCGGGGTGGGCATGGACCGCGAGGAGGCGGAAGCCCTCACGGGTGACACGGGAAAGATCCTGGCTCGGCAACACGTGCTCCTGGGTCTGCGGGGGATGGAGGGCGGCCGGAGGTGGCCGCCCGGGACGGACGGTAAAATAGGAGGGTGAGCTCCGCCCAGACGTCACCCCCAAGCCTAGCCAATCGCTACGGCGCCCCAAAGCGCCGGAAGAAGATGGGCCGCTCGCGGACGCTGATCATCGCCGTGCTCCTCGCAGCCGTGGCCGCCGTGGCCGCCATGGCCCTCACCTCCGGCAGCCCCGACGTCTCGTCGAAGGACGTGGGTTTCTCCCTCATCGCGGACGGTCGCGCGAGCGTGGACTTCGAGGTGACGAAGGACCGCTCGGCCACGGCGCAGTGCGCTGTGCAGGTCCTCAGCGAGAACTACGCCGTCGTCGGCTGGAAAGTGGTGACCATCGGGCCGAACGGTGCCGAGGACGGAGCGAACGGCGGCGGCACGACGGCGCACCGCGCCGACATCCGCACCGATTCGCCGGCGGTGTCCGGCGGTGTCAACGCCTGCTGGATCGCCGAGGACTGAGCGCTCCCCCGCGGCTCTCTTGGGTTCTGGCCCCCTCCCCTCTAGACTGGACCGATACCTAGCCCCGCTTCACCGGGTACCGGCCCTCCGGTCCCACGAGGCGGGGTGTTTGCTTGCCGCGGGTGGTGTCTCCACCACCATCCGCCCCGCCATCAGCCCCTCCACCACGGTGGCGGCCGTATCGAAGGAGTAATCCGTGTCCACGAACAGCGCACCGGTCGCCTGGCTCACGCAGGAGGCCTACAACCGACTCAAGACCGAGCTCGAGTACCTGTCCGGTCCCGGCCGCACGGAGATCGTCGCCCGCATCGAGCAGGCACGCTCCGAGGGCGACCTCAAGGAGAACGGCGGGTACCACGCTGCCAAGGAGGAGCAGGGCAAGGCCGAGGCCCGGATCCGGCAGCTCACGCATCTGCTCAACAACGCGCACGTGGGTGAGGCCCCGGCGGACAACGGGGTCGTCGAGCCCGGCATGATGGTGTCCGCGAAGATCGCGGGCGACGTGGAGAACTTCCTGCTCGGGAGCCGCGAGGTCGCCGGCGACACGGACATCGACGTCTACAGCGAGAAGTCACCGCTCGGTGCGGCGATCCAGGGCAAGAAGGCCGGCGACACCGTCACGTACGCAGCGCCCAACGGCCGGCAGATCACGGTGGAGATCATCTCGGCCACGCCGTACGCAGGCTGACCGCGCGGCCCTGTCAGAAGCGGTCCGTCCCCTCGGGGGCGGGCCGCTTCCGCTTGAGCAGGAAGGCCGCCAGGACCCCGCCGAGTGCCCCGAACAGGTGCGCCTGCCAGGACACGTTGGACCCGAACGCCGGCAGGATGCCCCACAGGATGGACCCGTAGACGGCGAACAGGACCCCCGCGAGGAGGATCTGCCGCCAGTCGCGGTTGTAGAACCCACGCGTGATCAGGTAGGTGAACAGGCCGAACACCACGCCCGAGGCGCCGATCGTCAGTCCTCCGCCGAAGAGCCACGTCCCGAGGCCGGAGGCGAGCCAGCTGATGCCGACGGCCGCCGCGAAACGCCGCGCGCCCTCCAGGAACGCCAGGAACCCCAGGACCAGCAGCGGCAGGGTGTTCCCCGCCAGGTGCCCGAGGCCCCCGTGCAGGAGCGGGGCGAACAGCACGCCGTCGAGCCCGTCGATCCGGCGGGGCGCGATGCCCAGGGTGCGGACCAGGAGATTCCCGAGGACGAGGTTCAGCCCGAACACGACCCACATCGCGCCGACGAGCACGGCGACGGTGACGAGCCCGGCCTGCGCCCGGCGTGCGAGCGGCTGCATGACGGTCCTCAGCCCCGGATGACGACCGGCTGGAAGCCCTCGGCGCGCAGGTTGCTGAGCACCTGCTCGCAGTGCTCCTCCCCCTTGGTCTCCATGTTGATGGTGATCGCGACGTCGCCCATGCTGATGGATCCGCCCACCCGCGTGTGGTCCAGGCCTGTCACGTTCGCGTCCGACTCCGCGATGATCCGGGAGATGGTGGCGAGGGAGCCGGGGCGGTCGTCCAGCAGCATCCGCACCACCAGGTAGCGGCCCGCCGCGGCGAGGCCGCGCTGGATGACCTTCAGCATGAGCATCGGGTCGATGTTCCCGCCCGAGAGCACCACGACGGTGTTGCCGGGCTGGGCCCCGTTCTCGGTGAGCTTGCCGTCGAGCAGGGCCGCCACGCCCACGGCGCCGGCCGGTTCCACCACCATCTTGGACCGCTCCAGCAGGAAGATGAGCGCCCGCGCGAGGGAGTCCTCGCTGACCGTCACGACGTCGTCCACGAGTTCCCTGATGATCGAGAACGGCAGTTGGCCGGGCCTCCCGACGGCGATGCCGTCCGCGATGGTCGAGACCTTCGTCAGGGGCACGAGGGCGTCGGCGGCCAGGGACGGCGGGTAGGCCGCGGCGTTCTCGGCCTGCACCCCGATGATCCTGATGGTCCGGCCGAGTTCCCTGGCCCGTTCCTTGACCGCGACGGCCACCCCGGCGAGGAGTCCCCCGCCGCCCACGCCCATGAGGATGGTGTCGACGTCGGGCACCTGCTCGAGGATCTCGAGGCCCACCGTGCCCTGGCCCGCCACCACGTCCACGTTGTCGAACGGGTGGACGAAGACGGCGCCGGTCTCGTCGGCGTACCTGCGGGCCTCGGCGAGCGCCTCGTCGACGTTGTAGCCGTGCAGCACCACCTCGGCACCGTGGCCGCGCGTCGCGGCGAGTTTCGGCAGGGCGACCCCGAGGGGCATGTAGATGCGGGCGGAGATGCCGAGGCGGGCCGCGGCCACGGCAACGCCCTGGGCGTGGTTGCCGGCCGACGCCGCGACGACGCCGCGCGCACGTTCGGCCTCGCTGAGCTTCGCCATGCGGTTGTACGCGCCGCGGACCTTGAAGGACCCGGCGCGCTGCAGGTTCTCGCACTTGAAGGACACGGGCGAGCCGGTGAGGCGGCCGAGGGCTCTCGACTGCTCGATCGGCGTGCGGGCGATGACGCCCTCGAGGGTCCTGTGCGCGGCCTCGACATCGGCCAGGGTCACTGGGAGGTCGGTGCCGGCGGGGATCTCCAGCACGGTGACGGCGCCGGGGCTCGCGCCGGTCGTCGCGCCGGGGATCCGGCTGGTCCGGGGGGTTGCGGTGGAGTTCGTCACGGTCTGCTCGGTCACTGGGAGGTCTCTCTCTGGAGTGCTGGCGCCTGCTCGGCGGCGGAGGGTCCCGGGGTGCTGGCCGGCGACGGCGAAGATCCTCTCTCCGATGCCGCCGGCCCGCTAATGACGGACCCTCCGGCGCGTGGCCAGCCGGCCCGAGCCACCACGGGATCGTATTCCCAGGCCCGGTGCGCTATGTAACGGACGGATGTGTTGAGCACCGCGAGGATCGGCACGGAGAACAGGGCGCCCGGGATCCCGGCCAGGAGCGTGCCGCCCGCGACGGCCAGGACGACGGCGAGCGGGTGGAGCGCGACGGCGGGCCCCATGACGAGCGGCTGGAGGACGTGCCCCTCGAGCTGCTGGACCAGGAACACGATGGCGAGCATCACGAGCGCATTGACCCAGCCGTTGGCCACGAGGGCCAGCAGGACCGCCACGGAACCGGTGGCGAGGGCACCGACGATGGGGATGAAGGAGCCGAGGAACACGAGCACGCCGAGGGGCAGGGCCAGCGGAACGCCGATGACGGCCGCGCCCACACCGATGCCGACGGCGTCCACGGCCGCGACGAGCATCTGCACGCGCACGTAGCTGGCCATGGACATCCAGCCGCGCCGGCCGGCGCCGTCGACCGCCGCGCGCGCACGGCTCGGGGCGAGCCCCACGAGGAAGCGCCAGATGCGGCCGCCGTCGAGCAGGAAGAAGATCAGCGCGAACACCGTGAGGAGCGTACCCGCGGCCACGTGTCCTGCCGTCGTGCCGAAGGACAGCGCCCCGCTGAGGATGGAGGCACTGTTGCTCTGGACCGCGTTGCCGATGTCCTGGAGGTACTGGTCGATCTGCGACGCCGAGAGCTGGAGCGGGCCCTGTGACAGCCAGGTCAGCATCTGCTGCACGCCGGTCTGGGCCTCACCTCCGAGGCTCGCCAGCCCGAGGGCGAGCTGACGCCCGACGAGGAGGAGTGCCGCCGTGATGAGGCCGAAGAACGCGAGGAGCGTGATCGCGACGGCGAGCCCGTTGGGGACCCTTCGACGCCGGAGGGCGGTCTTGACGGGCAGCAGCAGTGCGGCCACCAGCCCGGCGATCATGAGCGGGATGACGAGGAGGGAGATCCGGGTCAGGAGGTAGATCAGCGCGCCGCCGACCACGATCACGAGCCCCAGCCGCCAGGACCACGAGGCGGCGACGCGCAGCGCGAACGGGACATCGGTCCGGTCGTCGGCGCGCTCGGGCTGCCGCATCTCGGGCGGCTGCGGAGGCAGCGGGTCGGGCAGGGCAGCGGCGCCACGGCTCACCGCACGCTGGAGGGCGCGCTGGGGTTTCGCTGCGGGGAAGCGCTGCATGGGTCAATCCTTCCACAGAACCCCTCCGCGCAGGCCTCCGCGGTCTATCCGAGACCCGGCAGGATCCCCCATCCCGCGGCGAAGGACGCCCCCGGCTCGAGCCACCGGAGGCCCTCCCCGGAGTTGAACGCATCGGCGGGTGCCGTCATCGGCTCGACGGCCACGGCCTTGCTCACGCCGGGGTAGATGGTGCTGATGAACACGTGGGCGTAGGCGAAGGGCGCGTCGGCCCAGAGGGTCACGCTCCGGCCGTCCGGAGCCGAGAGCACGTGCTCGTAGCGTCCGTCCACCATCGCCAGGCCCGTGAAGGCGGCATCGAACTCGATGTCCCCGATCCGCCGGCCGTCGCGGAGGTCGTACTGACCGGCCACGGGCGCCTTGCCCGTAGGGATCGACCGGTCGTCCGCCTCGAACATCTCCTCCGCCTGCAGCGTCAGGGTGAGGTCCTCGGTGGGGACGTCGGAGATCTTCAGGTACGGATGGGCACCGAGGGCGAAGGGCGCGGCCGTCGTCGAGAGATTGGTCAGCTCCTGGGTGACGGTCAGCTGCTCCTCCGTGAGCTCGTAGCTCGCCCGGTGGAGCAGGTGGAACGGGTACCCGTGCTGCGGGAAGACCTCGGCCTCGAGGACCACGCTGGACGTCCCGACGTCGACGGCCCGGTAGCCGGTGTTCCGCAGGAGCCCGTGGATCGCGTTGCCCTTCGAGGGCTCGGTGATGTCCAGCCGCTGCTCCTGCCCGTGCAGCGACCACCGGCCGCCCGCCACGCGGTTGGGCCAGGGCGCGAGGAGGATGCCGCCGCCGCCCGCGGGGATGGCCCCGTCACCCCACGTCTCGGTGAGGGCCACGCCGTCGTACTCGTAGGAGCGCAGCGCGGCCGCGAGCGTCGCCACGACGACGGTCCCGGGTCCGGCCTTGAGGGTGTAGTTCGTGCCGCTGGCCAGTGGGGTCGCCGAGGTCATGCAGCGATGCTACCGCCGGCGGGGCCGCACGTTGCCGTAACCGGCGGTGGCCGGCCACCGTATGATAGCTTTTGTTCGATTCGGTTCGGAGACGTTCGAGTGAACACCACGGCCCCACGAGGAGGATCATGCTCGCAGCGGAGCGCCATGCGGCGATCCTCGACCACCTGACGCGTCAGCCCGCCGTCAGGGTGAGGGGCCTCGCCGTCGCGCTGGGTGTCTCCGAGATGACCGTCCGCCGTGACATCGACACGCTCGAGGCCCGCGGGGCGCTCGTGCGGGTCCACGGTGGCGCTGTCCGTCCGGGCAGCCTCAGTTCCGTGGAGGCGGGCTTCGAGGCCAACCGGACGCGCGGCGGGGAGGCCAAGCGAAGGATCGCGGCGGCCGCCGCCTCCCTCCTGACGCCCGGCATGACGGTCTCCATCACGGGCGGCACCACCACCTTCGCCCTGGCACCCCTCCTCCCCCGCATCCCGGGGCTGACCGTGATCACCAACTCGCTGCCGCTGGCGGACGAGCTGCACCGGCTGCGCGGCGCCTCCCCCGGTGACACCGCACCGCAGGTCCTGCTCTCCGGCGGCCAGCTCACGCCGTCCAAGGCGCTCGTGGGTCCGCTCGCCACCGGCGCCATCGCCTCCCTCCGCGCCGACCTCTGCTTCATGGGCGCGCACGGCGTCGACGCCGAGGCCGGCATCACCACGCCCAACCTCGCCGAGGCCGACACGAACCAGGCGTTCGCCCGCACCTGCGGGCAGCTCGTCGTCCTCGCCGATGCCACGAAGATCGGTGTCGTCAGCCTCGCCCGCGTCTCGGCCCTGGACGCCGCCGCCGCCCTCGTCACCGACCGGCAGCCCGACGACCGCTACGCCGCCCTCACCCGGATCCTCTCCGACCCCGTGCCCGACCCCCACCTGGAAGAACGCCCATGACCCTCATCACGCCCACCCGCCTGTCCGACGGACGCGAGCTGATCTACTTCGACGCCCGCGAGGAGAGCGCCGCGCAGCACCGGGACGCAGCCGCCACCTCGGACGCGCGTGGCCTGCCGCCGCGCGGACCCGCGGGGACTGCCCGCTACGACGCCCTGACGGGCGAGTGGATCGCCGTCGCGGCCCATCGCCAGTCGCGCACGCACCTCCCGCCGGCCGACCAGTGCCCCCTGTGCCCCACCACAGCGGCGAACCTCTCCGAGATCCCGGCGTCCGACTACGAGGTCGTCGTGTTCGAGAACCGCTTCTCCTCCTTCGGCCCCGACCTCGGCGCCCTCCCGGCAGCACCGGAGTGGGGCACGACGGCGACGGCGTACGGACGGTGCGAGGTGGTGGCCTTCGACTCGGCGCACGAGGGCTCCTTCGGGTCCCTCAGCCCCGCGCGTGCCCGGACCGTCATCGACGCCTGGGCCCAGCGCACCGAGGCCCTGTCCGCCCTGCCCGGGATCAAGCAGGTGTTCTGCTTCGAGAACCGCGGGGCGGACATCGGCGTGACGCTGCTCCACCCGCACGGGCAGATCTACGCCTACCCCTTCATCCCGCCGCGCGCCGCGACACTCGCGGCCCGCGCCTCCGAGTTCTACGAGGCCTCCGGCCGGACGCAGACGCTCATGGGTTCCGCCCTGGCCGCCGAACGGTCGTCCGGCGAGCGCATGGTGATCGAGGGGAAGCACTTCAGCGCCTTCGTGCCCTTCGCGGCACGCTGGCCGCTCGAGGTGCACCTGGTCCCCCACCGGCAGGTCGCCGACATCACGGGCCTCACGGGCGAGGAGCGCGACGAGCTCACCACCGTCTACCTCGAGCTCCTCGGCAGGCTGGACGCCCTCTATCCCACGCCCACCCCGTACATCGCGGCCTGGCAGCAGGCACCGGTGGACGACGTCCTGCGGCCGGCCAGCTACCTGCACCTCCAGCTGACCTCACCCCGCCGCGCCGCCGACAAGCTGAAGTTCCTGGCGGGCTCGGAGGCCGCCATGGGCGCCTTCATCAACGACACCACCCCGGAGAAGGTCGCGGAAGCACTCCGTAGCGCCACTCCCGCATCAGCCCGGAAGGACCAGGCATGAACTCCACCCCCCTCGACCTCGCGGCCGCTTTCACCGAGCGCTTCGGCACCGAGCCCGACGGTCTCTGGTCCGCGCCGGGACGCGTCAACGTGATCGGCGAGCACACCGACTACAACGACGGCTTCGTGCTGCCGTTCGCAATCAAGCACTCGACGACGGTGGCTGCGGCCGCCCGCCCGGACCGGCTGGTCCGGGTGGCGTCCACCTTCGCACCGGACGAGGCGCCCGTGACCGCCGACCTCGACACCCTGGAGGAGGGCGGCGTGGAGGGCTGGGCGGCGTATCCGCTCGGTGTCCTGTGGGCCATGGAGCAGTCGGGCCACCGCTGCCCCGGCATGGACCTCCTCGTCGATTCCTCGGTGCCGGTCGGCGCGGGCCTGTCCTCCTCGGCGGCCCTCGAGTGCTCCGTCGCGGTCGCGGCGAACGAGCTCGCCCGGGCCGACGTCCCCCGCAGGGAGCTCGCCGTGATCGGGCAGCTCGCCGAGAACCGCATGGTCGGCGCCCCCACCGGCATCATGGACCAGTCGGCGTCGCTCCTCGGCGAGGTGGGCCACGCCGTGTTCCTCGACTGCCGCTCCGGCGACTCGCGACTGGTCCCCCTCGACCTGGAGGGCGCCGGGCTCGAACTCATGGTCATCGACACCCGGGTCAGCCACTCGCACTCCACCGGCGGCTACGCTGCGCGGCGGCGCTCGTGCGAGCTGGGCGCGGAGCTCATGGGCGTGCCGGCGCTCCGGGACCTCTCGGTCAACGACCTCGCGGAGGCGGCCGGCATCCTCGACGAGGAGACCTTCCGGCGCGTGCGCCACATCGTGACCGAGAACGCGCGCGTCGAGGACGCCGTGGAGATCCTCACCAGCAAGGGTCCGGCGGACCTCGGTCCACTGCTCGTGGCGAGCCACGCCTCGATGCGGGACGACTTCGAGATCTCCTGCGCCGAGCTCGACACCGCGGTGGACGCGTCGCTCGAGGCCGGCGCGATCGGCGCCCGCATGACCGGCGGCGGCTTCGGCGGGGCCGCGATCGCCCTGGCCCGTGTGGACGCCGTCCCGGCCATCCGCGCCGCCGTGGAGGAGGCGTTCTCCGCCGCGGGCTTCCGCGCTCCGGTCATCTTCAGCGTCCTGCCGGGCGCCGGAGCCGCGCGCGTCGCCTGACCGGCTCGTCCGCGGGCATCGCGAGGACAGGACGCCCGCATGATGAAGAAGAGACCCGCAACCGGAGGGTTGCGGGTCTCTTCCTGTTCAGGTGGGGCGCTCGATGCCCCGGGTGCTGCTAGTCGTCGCCGCGCAGGATCGCGAGGAGGCGGAGGATCTCGACGTACAGCCAGATGAGCGTCACCGTGAGGCCGAACGCAGCCGTCCACGAGTACTTCTGCGGGGCGCCCTGCCGGACGCCTTCACTGATGGAGGTGAAGTCGACGATGAGGGAGAAGGCGGCCAGGCCGATGGCCAGGAGCCCGATCACGACGCCGAAGGGGATGTCCGTGCCCGGGATGTTCGCACCGCGCAGGCCCCAGGGGTCACTCGTCACACCGAACACCATCAGGCCGAGGTTCAGCAGCGAGAAGACCGCGTAGCTGATCATCGCGATCATGAAGAACTTCATGGCCTTGGGGGTCGCGCGGACCTTGCCGCTCTTGAAGAGCGCGAGCGTCACGCCGAAGACGACGAGCGTGCCGAGCACGGCCTGCATGGCGATGCCCGGGTACAGGGCCTCCAGGAACATGGTGAGTCCACCGACGAACAGGCCCTCGAGCCCGGCGTAGGCGAGGATCAGCGCGGGCGAGGGCTCACGCTTGAACGCGTTCACCAGGCCGAGCACGAAGCCGCCGAGCGCCCCGACCACCATGAGCGGAAGGGCGAGACCCGGCAGGACGAACGCGGGGACAGCCGCACCCACAAGGACGAGACCCAGGCAGAGCAGCGTCTTGACGATGACGTCGTCGAAGGTCATGCGTCCGGTCTGGGCAGGACCCGCCGACGGCTGGTTGTACATGTGCTCCAGCTGCTGCTGGTTCGCGACCGCCGTACCGCCGTAGGTCATGGTGCCGAAACCGGCCGTTTCGTTGCCTCGGGTAGCGGAACGGAAGTTCTTCCCGTTGAATACCGGATTACCGCCAAGTGCCATTTTGAGTTAGTCCTCCATTAGGGGGCCGAGTGTCTTCCAAGCCTACCAATCCCAACGGTTCGCGGCCCCGGATGTTCCCGCACAGCGTAGGGCAACCAGGCGTCCCGCGCCCGCGGAATTGCAATACGAAGGTGCCTTGCAAAAACTTTCGTTATCGAATCGCTACCTTTGCGGGACGCTTTTGCGGAAAGCCGAAACATGCCGCTAGTAACATGATCCCCACGCCGTGACACTCGTCACACCCGTTGATACCGGCGGCTGCCCGCCGGGACTGCCCCCACCGTGGAGGTTCCCATCTTGATCACCCTATCGACGCCTGCACGGATCAGGAGGTCGCTGCTCCTGGTGCTCGGCTTCCTGACGATCGTGCTGCTCGGCGCCCCCGCGGCGCAGGCGTCCCCCGCACTGCCCCAGGCGCAGACCGCCTCGTCCGTCCAGGCCTCCGAGTTCGACAACCGGATCGGCGGTGTACTGCGCGGGGCCGACGGCCCCATCGCCGACGTCACGGTCACCGCGACGGGCGACGGGTTCGAAGGGGAAGCCACCTCGGGCCCCAACGGTGCCTGGAGCATCGGGGTGCCCGAGCAGGGCACCTACGAGGTGGCCATCGACGAGGACACCCTCCCCGAGGGCATCACCCTCGCCGAAGGGCAGGAGAACCCTCGCCAGGTCACCTTCGCCAACACGTCCAGCGCCACCACCCTGTTCCTGTTCGGGGAGGGCATCGTGACGCAGCAGACGCCGTTCCTGGAGACGCTCGCCGAACGTGCCCTGGCGGGGTTCAGCTTCGGCCTCCTGCTGGCCCTCAGCGCCGTCGGGCTGTCGCTCATCTTCGGCACCACGGGCCTCACCAACTTCGCCCACGGAGAGATGGTCACACTCGGCGCGGTCCTCGCATTCGCCTTCGCGGGAGCAGGACTGCCGATCGCCGCCGCCGTCGTCCTCGCGGTCCTCGGCGGCGGGCTCCTGGGCTACGTGCAGGATGCCGGACTGTGGAAGCCCCTGCGCCGGCGCGGCACCGGGCTCGTCCCGATGATGATCGTCAGCATCGGCCTGGCGCTCGCGCTGCGGTACATCATCCAGTTCTTCTTCGGCGGGGCCACGCAGCAGCTGCCCGGCTCGCAGAGCGAGATCATCGACCTCGGATCGGTCTCCATCTCCCGCAACAACCTGATCTCCCTGATCGTGAGCCTCGTGATCATCCTCGCGGTCGCGTTCCTGCTCCTGCGCACGCGGATCGGCAAGGCCACGCGTGCCGTCGCCGACAACCCCGCGCTCGCCGCCGCCTCCGGCATCGACGTGGACCGCGTCATCCGGATCGTGTGGGTGGTCGGCGGGATGCTCGCGGCCCTCGGTGGCATCCTCTGGGCCTACTACCGCCCCGGGGTGTCCTACAACATGGGCCAGCAGATCCTGCTGCTCATCTTCGCCGGCGTCACCCTGGGTGGTCTGGGCACCGTCTTCGGCGCGCTCGTCGGCTCCATCATCGTCGGGCTGTTCGTGGAGATCTCCACGATCTGGCTCGAGGCAGACCTCAAATACGTGGGAGCGCTGCTGATCATGATTCTCGTGCTCCTGTTCCGGCCGCAGGGTATCCTCGGCCGCCGAGAGCGCATAGGTTAGGGGCTCCCCATGGACTTCGGTAACATCCTCGTCAACGCCTTCGGCGAACTGATCAGCCCGACGACGGCGGCCTACGCGCTCGCCGCTCTCGGCCTCGCCGTGCATTTCGGCTACTCCGGCCTCCTGAACTTCGGCCAGGCCGGCTTCATGGCCGTCGGCGCCTACGGGTACGCCATCTCCACGCTGAGCTTCAACGCGCCGCTGCCCGTGGCCGTCCTCGTCGCCCTGCTGGCCTCGGTGGTCTTCGCGATCGTGCTCGGCATCCCGACACTGAGGCTCCGCGCGGACTACCTCGCGATCGTGACGATCGCGGCCGCGGAGATCATCCGCTACATCGTGACGACCAACGGACTGACCGACATCACGGGCTCGGCCAACGGGCTCGCAGCCTTCGAGGGCGGGTTCTTCGACCTGAACCCGTTCCCACCGGGCACCTACAACATCGGTCCGCTGGGCATGAACGAGCGCGACTTCTGGATCCGGATCGTCGGCTGGACGGTCGTCGTCCTCGCCTGCCTCGTGGTCTGGCTCCTCATGCGCAGCCCCTGGGGCCGCGTGCTGAAGGGCATCCGCGAGGACGAGAACGCGGTGCGCTCGCTCGGCAAGAACGTCTACGCCTACAAGATGCAGGCGCTCGTGATCGGCGGTGTCCTCGGATCGCTCGCGGGCATCATCTTCACGCTGCCCCGCGGCGCGGTACAGCCCGCGAACTACGCGACCGAACTGACGTTCTTCCTCTACACCTGCCTCCTGCTCGGGGGCATGGCCACTGTCCTCGGACCGGTCATCGGGGCGATGATCTTCTGGGTGGTGCTCTCGTTGACGCAGGGACTGCTCTACGGCGCGATCGAGGTCGGCGCCATCACGTTCCTGTCCAACTCACAGGCGGGTCAGCTCCGCTACATCCTCGTGGGTGTGGCTCTGATGCTGCTCATGGTCTTCAGGCCGCAGGGTGTCCTGGGTAACAAGAAGGAGTTGGCGTTCGCATGACCGGCAGCCACAGCAACAGCAGTCCCGACGACGCTCAGGCGGGGACCGGCTCGCACGCCGTCGGCGGAGCGGTCACCGGGCCCGCCGACGGGTCCACCGTCCGAGGCTCGGCCGTCCCGACCGCAGAGCACGACCACATGACCGATTCCCAGCCCATCACCACCGGCGGGACCGGTCCGGGCTGCAGCAAGCGGGATCCCATCGTGATCGCCAAGAACGTGACGCGCAGCTTCGGCGGCATCAACGCCGTCGACGTCGAGCACCTCGAGATCCCACGACACAAGATCACCGCGCTGATCGGCCCTAACGGGGCCGGGAAGACGACGCTGTTCAACCTGCTCACCGGGTTCGACACCCCGAACAGCGGCGACTGGGAGTTCGACGGCAAGCCGCTGGCCAAGGTCGCCTCGCACAAGGTGGCCCGGATGGGCATGGTGCGGACGTTCCAGCTCACGAAGGTCATGGGCAAGCTCACCGTCATGGAGAACATGCGCCTGGGCGCCACGGACCAGCCGGGCGAGAGCCTCGCCCGGGCCCTGTTCAAGGGCATCTGGGGCGGCCGCGAGCGCGAGATCACCGAGCAGGCGGAGGTGCTGCTGGCGAAGTTCAAGCTCGACGCCAAGCGCGACGACTACGCGGCGTCCCTCTCCGGCGGCCAGCGCAAGCTCCTCGAGATGGCGCGGGCGCTCATGGTGCGGCCCCGGCTCGTGATGCTCGACGAGCCCATGGCCGGCGTCAACCCGGCCCTGACGCAGTCACTCCTCGACCACATCAAGAACCTCAAGGCCGAGGGCATGACCGTCCTGTTCGTCGAGCACGACATGCACATGGTGCGGCACATCGCCGACTGGGTCGTGGTCATGGCCGAGGGCAAGGTCGTCGCGGAGGGACCGCCCGACATCGTGATGAAGGACCAGGCCGTCATCGACGCCTACCTGGGCGCACACCACGACGTCGACCTCGGCGACTCCACGGGCATCGAGCGCCTCGAGGAGGAACTGGCCCACGACGAGGAGTCGGTGGTCGGCACCGAGAACGAGGGGATCCTCGGGCACGGCGTCACGGAGGTCGGCGGCGGAGCCTACGCCGCGGGCTCCGCACACAAGGACGAGGAGACCAAGTAATGGCTGAATTCGAGGGCGACTCCGTCGTCAAGGTCACCGACCTCGTGGCCGGGTACCTGCCCGGTGTGAACATCCTCAACGGCTGCAGCATCGAGGCCCGCCGGGGCGAGCTCATCGGCATCATCGGGCCGAACGGGGCGGGCAAGTCCACGCTCCTGAAGGCCATGTTCGGCCTCGTGAAGGTCCACTCGGGCACCGTCGTGGTGCGCGGCCAGGACCTCACGGGGCTGAAGGCCAACAAGCTGGTCAGCCGGGGCGTGGGCTTCGTGCCGCAGAACAACAACGTCTTCTCCACGCTGACCATCGAGGAGAACCTCCAGATGGGGATGTTCCAGCGGCCCAAGGACTTCAAGGAGCGCTTCGACTTCGTCGCGAGCCTCTTCCCCGAGCTGGGCAAGCGGAAGGCGCAGCGCGCCGGCTCGCTCTCCGGCGGCGAGCGGCAGATGGTCGCCATGGGCCGGGCGCTGATGATGGACCCCGCCGTGCTGCTGCTCGACGAGCCGTCGGCGGGCCTCTCCCCCGTGAAGCAGGACGAGACGTTCCTGCGCGTCCATGAGATCAACCGGGCCGGGGTCTCGGTGATCATGGTGGAGCAGAACGCCCGCCGCTGCCTGCAGATCTGCGACCGGGCGTACGTGCTGGACCAGGGCAGGGACGCCTACACGGGCACCGGGCGCGAGCTGATGAAGGATCCCAAGGTCATCCAGCTCTACCTCGGCACCCTCGCGGACACCGCCTGAGGTCCAGCCTATGCAGGCCTGAAGCGCAAGGGATGGGCGGGACCGGCAACGGTTCCGCCCATCCGCATGTCCGGGCCGATACGTTGGCAGGAGGGACGCCGGACGGCGCCCTCTCGAGGAAGGGCGGACTCATGGCAGGACTGGCCAGCAGCGCGATCGGCAAGGGCTTCGAGGTCCTGTTCCGCGGCATCAAGCACGTCCGGCGGCACCGCCCCATCCACTCGCGCGGGCTGAGGCTGGACGGGGCCGTGACCGTGCACGACCACGGGCTCTCCAGCGGCATCGCCTGGATCGACCAGCCGGGCGGGGGAACCGCCACGGCGCGCCTCTCGCGGTCCGCCGGGACCCCGGACGGGCTGCCGGACATCGTCGGGCTCGCGGTGCGCTTCCACCACCCGGAGGCCGGGCCTGCCCCGTCCACGTTCTCCGACATCCTGCTGTCCTCGACGGGCTGGTCGTTCCCGGGCCGCTTCGTGCTGGTGCCGAGACTCAGCATCTCCCGGGCCCCGCTGGGCACCATGATGCCCTACCGGGGCGATACCGGGCCCGTGGTGCTCGGAGCCCGGACGATCGCCCCGGCAGGCCTCCCCTCGTCCCTGCGCGGCTTCACGCGCTCACTGGGAGAGGCACCGTGGCAGCTCGGGCTCTACTTCGCCACGCCACGCGGCCGCTGGCAGCACTTCGGCACGCTCACGCTGCGGCTGAACCCCGACGCGGAGGAGAAGGACCTGCGGTTCGACGCCGTCCTGCACCCCCTCGCGGGCGCCGGGACCTACGAGTGGGCCCGGAAGGTGAGAGAGCCCTCCTACGCCCTCTCGCGGCGGGAGCCCGGCGACTCCCCCTGACCGCCCTGAACGCCAGAAGGCCCCGGCCGCACCTTCCGGGAGGAAGGGCGGCCGGGGCCTTCTGCTGTGCTGCTGCCGGCGCGGAGGCCGGCGGGGAGCCCTAGAGCTTGCCGACCTCGGAACGGCTCGGCTGGGGCTTGTTGTCGGCGTCGTACTTGTAGATACCGATGGCGGCCTCGGTGGGATCGCCCTTCTCGTCGAAGGTGACCGGCCCGGAGATGCCGTCGTAGTCGATGTCCTCACCGTTGCGCAGCAGGGTCACGCAGCCGGCGAAGTCGAAGCACTTGGTGCCGTCCTTGGACACGGACGCGAGCTGAGCGGCGATGGCGGTCCCCTCGACGCTCCCTGCGGCCTCGGAGGCGAGCGCGATGAGGTTCACGGCGTCGTAGCTCTCGCCGGAATACGCGAAGCTGTTCAGGGCGGGGTCGACCGTGGCGAGGGCCTCCTGGAAGCTGGAACCGGTGAAGGGGCCGGGGATGGTGCCCTGGGCGCCCTCGAGCGTCCCGGGCTCCAGGTCCTTGCTGTAGTCGGAGGTGTTGCCGTCGACCATGAAGATCGAGCTCGCCTCGACGCCCTTGGCGACGAGCAGCGGGACGATGCTCTTGGCCTCGTCGAAGCTGATCAGCACGAGTGCGTCCGGCTTCGCGGCGGCGATGGCGTCCACCTGGCTCGAGAACTGCGAGTCACCCGTGTTGAACATCTCGTTCGCGACGACCTGGCCGCCTGCACCCTCGACGGTCTCCTGGATGGTGCCCTGCAGTCCGGTGCCGTAGGCATCGTTCAGGGTGATCATGCCTACGGTCTGGGCGCCGCACTCCATGATGTAGTTGCCGAGCGTACGGCCCTGGAGGATGTCGGAGGGAGCGGTACGGAAGTACAGGCCCTTGTCGTCCCAGTCGGTGAACTCGGCCGCCGTGTTGGCGGGCGAGAACTGCACCACGCCGGCGCCGGTGATCTGGTTGATGACGGTCTTCGAGACACCCGAGGACGCGGCTCCGATGATCGCGCTGACGTCCTGCGAGAGCAGGTCCGTCACGGACTGGGTGGCGATGTCGGTGGTGGTGTCGCCGGAGTCGCGGTGGGTGATCGAGACCTGCTGGCCGAGGACTCCCCCGGCCTCGTTGACCTGGTTGACAGCGAGGTTGACGCCGGCGATCTCGGGCGGGCCGAGGAACGCGAGGGTTCCGGTGGTCGGCAGGATGGAGCCGAGCTTCAGCGGCTCAGGGCTCGTGGTCTTGCTGGCGGGGACGGCGGCGGGGTCGCCCTTCTCGCCCTGCTCCTCGCCGGCACCTCCCTCGCTCTCGGGGCATGCCAGCGCCGACGCTGCGGCTGCCGAGGTCGCGGTGCCGCTCTCGGTCTCGGCGGTCTCGCTCTCGGTGCCCGAGGAGCCGCCACAGCCGGAGGCGAAGAGCGCGATGCCAAGGCCCAGTGCCGCGACCTTCGCCGCTCGCGGGGCACTCTCCCCGATGCCGGAACGCACCGGGTTTCGTGTTGCAATCATTAATTAGTCTCCTCGACCGAAAGGCTCTCACTGCCTTTGATGCTGTTGCCAGGTGTTCCTGGCTTGTAGGAAAAGCTAATCCAAATTTGTGTCTGAGATAAGGGAATCGGGTTACATCCTTGTAACGCTCGTCACATGCGCCGCATCGGACCCTTGACAGAGGGCGCCGAGGATCCCGCTGGCCATCGGCTACGGAGGGCTGGGGTGGACGTGGCGCCATGGTGCCCCAGCAGGGACTCGAACCCTGACTGAACAGATTTTAAGTCTGCTGCCTCTGCCATTGGGCTACTGGGGCCGGCCGGACGCTCCAGCCTACCGCGGCCCGCGGGATGGCGTGTCGGCGTGAACGCAGAACGACGGCGACCCGGGCATGCGGTCGCCGTCGTTCTCGTGTACTGGTGCTGCCGGACGCCTAGGCCGACGCCTTCGCCGATGCAGCCTGGCCGGCCGGCGTCGGCGGCTGGCTCTGCAGCGCGGTGTCCTTCCTGGGCGGCGGGGTGGCCGCTTCACGGAACTGGCGCTGCGGCTCCTGCAGGTCGGACAGCGGGGCGAGGTCCCGGCCGAACAGGAAGCTCATGCTCCAGTTGATGATCACGCGCGCCTTGCGCTCGTACATCGGCATGGCGAAGCCGTGGTAGCCACGGTGGGCGAGCCAGGCCGGGAAGCCCTTCATGCCGAAGCCCATGATGTTCGCGACACCCTTGAACTGGCCGAAACCGGCGACGGCCCCGAGGTTGGTGTGGCGGTATTCCTTGACCTCGCCGACACCGTAGTTCGCGGCGAGGATGTTGGCTGCGAGCAGCTTCGCCTGGCGTACGGCGTGCTGGGCGTTGGGGACGCAGAAGCCTCCCACTCCCCCACCGGTCAGGTCGGGTACGGCCGCGACATCGCCCGCGGTCCATGCATGCTGAATGGGCCCGTCGTCGCCCGTGATGCGCAGTTCGGGGGTGGCGCGGACGCGGCCGCGCTCGTCCACGGGGAAGTCGGTGGAGCGGACCACGGGGTTGGCCTGGACGCCTGCGGTCCACAGGAGGGTGTCGGTCCCGAACTCGTCGGCAGGCGTCTTGTCCGGCATGTTGATGAGCTTGAGCGTGCCGTCGACGGCACTGGCGAGCGAGGTGTTGAGCAGGACCTCGATCTCGCGGGAGCGCAGGTGCTCCACGACCCACTCGGCCTGCTCGGCGGTGACCTCGGGCATGATGCGCCCCATGGCCTCGACGAGGACGAAGCGGAGGTCCGAACGGCTGAGGCGGGCATTGGCCTTCACGGCGTCGCGTGCCGCATCCTCCATCTCGGTGATGGCCTCGATGCCGGCGAAGCCGCCGCCGACGACCACGAAGGTCAGGGCGCGGTCGCGCTCCGGGCCTGCGGGCATCACCGAGCCGGTCTCGATGCGCTCGAGCATCCTGTCACGCAGGGCCACGGCCTCCTCGATGGTCTTGAGGCCGATGCCCTGGTCCTTCAGACCGTCGATCGGGAAGGTACGCGTGATGGAGCCGGCGGCGACGACGACGTCGGTGTACCCGAGCTCGAAGGGCTCTCCGCCGCCCGTGGGGGTGATGGCGGCGGTGCGGCCGGCGTGGTTGATCGAGGTGACCTTGCCCGAGATCAGCTCGGTCTTGCGGAGGTGCTTGCGGTGGGAGACGATCGCGTGACGCGGCTCGATGCTGCCGGCAGCCACCTCGGGGAGGAAGGGCTGGTAGGTCATGTAGGGCAGGGGGTCCACCAGCGTGACGATGCCGCCGTGGGCCTTGACCTGCTTCTGCAGCCTGTGCGCGACGTACAGGCCTACGTAACCGCCGCCGACGACGAGGATGCGCGGGCGGTCGGAGAAGTGTGGGTTCGATGCCATGCCACCGATGCTACCGGAGTTTGTGAAAATCTTCACTAGCTCCGGGAGGGCCCCGGAACATCCGGGGCGTCGGGCACGTTCGCGGCATCCCCGGCGTATTCGGACCGCCCACTGTCGTCCTCCTGGGAGGCCGCGGACCGTCCCACCCGCAGGACATGCACGGTCCCGCCCAGCAGCACCGCGAGCAGGAGGCCGCCGAAGCCGAGCACCACGTAGGCGGGCACGTCGCGTCCGGCGGCGCGGGGGTCCTCCGCCTGCGGCGCGGGGGGCGCCGGGATCACCTCGGGCGCGGGGGCCGGGGGCGCGGCCGGCGTCGGGGCGGGTGTCGCGCCGCCCCTCCGGTAGAGCTGGATCCACTCGGCCATGCTGCCGAGCTGGTTCTCCTGCGGCACGGCGATGTCTGCCCCGACGGCGGCGGCGACGTCGAGGATGCCGTAACCGTAGAGGGTGTCGAAACCGGGCGCGCCGGCGTCCCTGGCCGTGGCCACGATCCGGTTGACCACCTGTGCCGCCGAGAGCTCGGGGTGCCGGGCACGGATGAGGGCCGCGACGCCGGACACGAGGGGTGCGGCACCGGACGTCCCGGACCAGTCGGCGTACAGGCCGCCGGGCAGCCCTCCGACGAGGTTCTCGGACGGCGCGGCGACGGCGATGCTGATGCCCTCGCTGGACGCCTCTGCGCTCGCGACACCGGACCGGTCGAGCCCGGCGACGGCCAGCACCCCGGGGATGGTCGCGGGTGCCCCGACCTGCGCAAGGCCGCCCGCACGGTTGCCCGCGGCCGCGACGATGACGACGTCGTTCTGCTCCGCGTACAGGAAGGCGTCGTCCCAGCTCTCGGGCCAGGACGTGCTGGTGCTGCCGAGGGACATGTTGATGACGTCGGCGCCGTTGTCCACCGCCCAGCGGACGGCGTCCGGTACCTGCTGATCGACCGACACACCGGCCGGGTTGGGGCCGCTGGTGGGGCCCTCGATCCAGACGGAGACGGCGAGCAGGTCCGCCTTCGGCGCGACACCGACGATGCCGTCGGGGCCTTCGCCGTACGTGTCGGCCGTCGGTGCGCCCGACGGTCCGGGAGTGGGCCGTGCGGATCCCTGACCGGCGGTATGGCCACGCCCGGCGAGCAGTGTGCCGACGAGGGTGCCGTGGGCGGGGACCTCCCCGATGCCGCGCCGGCCCCCGGGGTCGCCCGCGCCGGAGGCGTCGGTGCCACCGACCACGGCGCCGGCGAGGTCGGGATGGGTCGCGTCGATGCCGCTGTCGATCACGGCCACGGTGACGCCCTCACCCTGCGTGCTCCTCCAGGCCTCGGTGATGCCGTAGTCCTCGAGCCAGTACTCCCTGTCGCGGACCTCGTCCGCGGCGGCGGGAACGGCCGTGGGCAGCAGGACGGCGAGGGCGACGGCGATCCCCGCGCCGGTCCGGACGGCCAGGGGCGCTCCGGTGCGCATCAGTTCACCGGACCCGGTCCGCGATGCTCAGCGCGATCCCGTCCAGGATGTCGTGCTCGCTGGAGACCGCGCTCGTGACGCGCCCGCCGGTGACGCCGGCGACATGCTCGACGACGCACTTCCAGATGAGGGCGCCCGCGCCGATCACGTCGACGCGGCCGGGGTGCATGTAGGGCAGCGCCGCGCGCGCCTCGCGGGGCAGGTGCAGGAGCTCCGACGCCGCTGCCGAGATCGCCGTGACGGGCAGCTCGGCGCCGTGGATACGCTCGGGCTGGTAGGTCGGCAGGTCGAGGGCATGAGCCGTCACGGTGGTGACGCTGCCGGCGACGCCGACGATCTTCGTGACGCGCTCGAGGGGCACCTCGGCCGCCGCCTCGGCGATGAGGCGCCGCACCTCGGCCTCCATCGCCTCGATCTGCCCGTCGGTGGGCGGGTCGTCCTGCAGGAAGCGCTCGGTGTAGCGCACGCAGCCCATGTCGGTGCTGCGGGCCGCAATGAGCCCTGCGGCGGTGCCCGCGACGAACTCCGTGCTTCCGCCGCCGACGTCGATCACGAGGACCGTCTCGTGTCCGGCCGTCGCCAGGACGCTGACGGCTCCGTCGAAGGACAGGCGCGCCTCCTCGTCACCGGAGATCACCTCGGGCTCCACCCCGAGGCGGGAGCGGATGCCGTCCACGAAGTCCTGGCGGTTCTCGGCGTCGCGCGAGGCCGAGGTCGCCACGAAGCGCAGGGGCGGGTTGCCGTGCTCCGCGATGAGTCCCGCGTACTCCTCCGCGGCGGCGAAGGTGCGGGTGAGGGCGGCCTCGGACAGTCGCCCGGTGGCGTCCACGCCTTCGCCCAGGCGCACCACGCGCATGAGCCGGACGACGTCGGTCAGGACGCCGTCCTCGCTGTCGGCGATCAGCAGGCGGATGGAGTTGGTGCCGCAATCGATGGCAGCTGTACGCATCAGGTCTCCTCGGTGGGTCCGGCGGGTGCGGCGTGTCCGGCAGCGCCACGGCGTGCCGCGCGCTTCGCCTCGAGCTCCTCGGGGCCGAGCCCCTGAGTCCTGGTGTGGCGGCTGAGGTCGGCATGGGGTGCTTGGCCCGTGGTGTCCCAGGCGCCCTCGCAGGAGCAGCGCTCCGGCGTCCACCATTCCGCGATGCGACCGATGGCCTCGTCGCCCAGCGGGTTGACGCCGGGGCCGGCGGCCAGGGCATGGCCCACGAGCACGTGCAGGCACTTGACGCGGGTCGGCATGCCGCCGGCGGACACGCCGTCGATCTCGGGGACGGGTCCCGTGCCCGCGCGTTCCCCGACCGCTGCGCGTGCCGTGAGGTACGCCTCGTGGGCGGCCCGGTAGCGGGCGCCGAGGTCCGGATCGGCGGCCAGCCGCGCGCTCATCTCGGTCATCACGCCCTCGGCCTCCAGGCGCGACACCGCCGCCGTGACGACGGGGTGGGTGAGGTAGTAGGTCGTGGGGAACGGGATGCCGTTCGACAGGCGCGGGGCGGTGGTCGCGACGAGCGGGTTCCCGCAGGCACACCGGGCACCGATCTCCACGACGTCCCGTACGGGTCGGCCGAGCTGCCGGCTGAGGACGTCGAGGTCGCGCTCACTCGGGGTCCTGGAATACCGGTCGTCGTGCTGGTCCTGCTGGGTCACGCTGTTCCTTCCTGGTACGCCACCTGCGGCGTACTGTCCGCGGCGGTCGCCCGCGCCGTCGTCCGACGTGCGGGAACTACCGCGCTGTCCACTCAGTCCGTCGCCGCCCGCTCGATCGAGCTCCAGAGGGAGTCGACCCAGGGCAGGTCGGACGGTTCCACGGGCGATCCCTCGCCCGTGCCCTGCTCGATGCCGTCGCCGCCCTTGACGAGGTACCGCGTCTCCCCCGGCATCACCAGGAAGATGCGCTCGCGCGCCTGCTGCTTGACGAATGCGGGGTCGTTCCAGCGCGCGAGCTCGGACTGATGGTCCGCCTGCTCCTGCTGCTGACGGGCGATGTCCGCCCGCAGTGCGTCGAGTTCGCCCTGTTGGTGGAGGTAGCGGCTCACCGACGGCGCCAGGAGGACGATCCCCGCGACGAGGACGACGGCGAGGGCCAGCAGCCGTCCCGAGAAGGACTTCGCCGGGATGGGCGTCGCCTCCTCGGCCGGCTGGATCGGGGACTGCACGCGCTTGGACCCGAGCCGCCCGCGCCGGATGCTGCCCGCCAGCTGCGACCGTTCGGCGGCGCGCGCCTCCGACGGCGACGACGGCACCGATCCGCCCGCACCGGCGCGTGACCCGGAGGCGATGGAGGGGCCGGCGACCCGCGGGTCCTTCGTGGCGGAGGGACCCACGACCCGCGGACCGGACGGCTTCCGTGGGGACGATCCGGCGGCGCGGGGCGGGACCTGCCCCGGGTGGGACGGGGCAGGCACGTGGCCGATCCCGTGGGAGCCGGACCCGGACGCCGCGGACTGGCCGGGGATCCGGGAGCCGTGCGCAGGGGGCGTGCCCTTGGCCGTCCCGGGAGCCGGCCGTTCCTCCGCCGCAGGCGTCGGACGGCCGGCTCGCGGCACGTTGGGGCGGCGGGCGGTCATGGTGCTCCTCGTCGGTACTGTCGCGTATGGTCGCGTCGGGTCCCTCGCGGGGCCCGTCTAACGAGGGTAGCCGCCCTCCGGATCAACTGCCGACGTACTACGCCGTGAAACGCGGGAAGGCGCTGCGGCCGGCGTAGCGTGCGGCGTCGTCGAGCTCCTCCTCGATGCGCAGCAGCTGGTTGTACTTCGCGACGCGCTCGCTGCGGGCCGGCGCACCGGTCTTGATCTGCCCCGCGTTGGTCGCGACGCAGATGTCGGCGATGGTGGTGTCCTCGGTCTCGCCGGAGCGGTGCGAGGTGATCGTCGTGTACCCCGCGCGCTGCGCCATCGAGATGGCGTCGAGCGTCTCGGTCAGCGTGCCGATCTGGTTCACCTTCACGAGCAGCGAGTTGGCCGTCCCGGTGGAGATGCCCTTTCCGAGACGCGTCGGGTTGGTCACGAACAGGTCGTCGCCGACCAGCTGCACCTTGTCGCCGATGGCCTCCGTGAGGTGCTTCCAGCCCTCCCAGTCGTCCTCGTCGAGGGGATCCTCGACGGAGACCAGCGGGTAGTCGCGGACGAGCTCCTCGAAGTAGGCGCTCATCTCCTGCGTGGTGAGGGACTTGCCCTCGAACTGGTAGGTGCCGTCCTTGTAGAACTCGGACGCGGCGACGTCGAGTGCGAAGGCGATGTCGGTGCCCGGGGTGTAGCCGGCACGCTCGACGGCGGTGGTGATGAGGTCCAGCGCGTCGCGGTTGGACGGCAGGTTCGGGGCGAAACCGCCCTCGTCGCCGAGGCCCGTGGCGAGGCCCTTCTCCTTCAGCACCGACTTGAGCTCGTGGTAGACCTCGACGCCCCAGCGGAGGCCCTCGGAGTAGGACTGCGCGCCGAGCGGCACGATCATGAACTCCTGGATGTCGACGTCGGAGTCGGCGTGCGAGCCGCCGTTGAGGATGTTCATGAGGGGCACGGGCAGTACGTGCGCGTTCGGGCCACCCAGGTAGCGGTAGAGCGGCAGGGCCGCGGACTCGGCAGCCGCGCGGGCGATGGCGAGCGAGACGCCGAGCATCGCGTTGGCGCCCAGGTTGGACTTGTTCTCGGTGCCGTCCAGATCGATCATCGCCTGGTCGATGGCGCGCTGGTCAGCGGCGTCGAACCCGAGGAGTGCCGGCTGGATCTGCTCGATCACGGCCTCCACGGCCTGCAGGACGCCCTTGCCGAGGTAGCGGTCCTTCTCGCCGTCGCGGCGCTCGTTGGCCTCGAACGCGCCGGTGGAGGCGCCGGAGGGGACGGCGGCGCGGCCGAAGGTGTCGTCGTCGAGCAGTACCTCGACCTCGACGGTCGGGTTACCGCGGGAATCGAGGATCTCTCGCGCGTGGATGGCATCGATGATGGCCATGGAACTGCTCCTCTTCGTTGGAGTGTAGGGATTCACATCGTGTTGGGACGTCTTTGTCGGAGCAACGGAGGTGGTGCTCCCAGCCTAGTTCACGCGCGTACCGGCGTGGGCTGGATCACCGGCGATGACGCCCCACGGGCTCACGGGCCGCCGGCAGCCTCCCGCTGGTAGTCGAGCACGGCACGGCGGAGGGCCCGTTCCGGGTCGACACCCGCGGCCAGTGCCCGCCGGGTCAGTGCCAGCAGGTCCTTGCCGAGCTCCTCCTCCATGGCCCCGTGGGTGGGTCCGTCGGTTGCTCCGTCCTCGGCCCCGACGGGCTCTCCCGCCCGCCGGAGGGTCTTGGCCGCGAGGGCCAGCGCGGGCAGGTGGTGCGGGATGCCCTCGAAGGGCGACGTGCGCGCGGGCCGCTCCCGCTGCTTGACGGCCTGCCAGGTCGCCACGATCTCGTCCACCGTCGCCGGGAAGGACCCGCGCAGGCCGCCGTCGGGCGTGAAGACGTGGGGGTTGCGGCGGACCAGCTTGGCCGTCAACCCGGCGGCCACGTCGGCGAGGCCGAAGGACCCCGCCTCGGCCTGCAGTTGGGCATGGAGGACCACCTGGAACAGCACGTCGCCGAGCTCGCCGCGCAGGTCCTCGAGGAGCGCCCGCGGCGGGTCTCCCTCAGCGCGGGCGACGTCGTCGACGGCCTCGTACAGCTCGTACGTCTCCTCCACGAGGTACTCGAGCAGGGAGGCGTGGTCCAGTGCCGCCGTCCACGGACAGTGCCGGCGCAGGAGGTCCACCACCTCGACGAGCCGCTCGACCGCCGCACCCGGGGCGGCACCCCGCGAGGGCACCCCGGGGGATGCGTCGGGCACGGGGTCGGTCAGGCCGACGCCTGGCGGGCGGCCGCGTCGAAGCTCTCCGCGACGTGGCGCGCCAGGGCGTCCCGGTCCTCGAGCGGCAGGAACGCGGCGTCGACAGCGTTGAGGGTGAGGTCCAGCAGGTCGCCGAGGTCGTACCCGAACGTGTCGATGAGGAGCTCGAACTCGCCCGTGAGCGTCACCCCGCTCATGAGCCGGTTGTCGGTGTTGACGGTGACCTTGAAGCCCAGCTGGTACAGCAGGTCGAAGGGGTGGGCGTCGATGGTCTCCCCGAAGGCCGCGACGGCCCCGGTCTGCAGGTTCGAGGAGGGGCACAGCTCGAGCGGGATGCCGCGGTCCCGGACCCAGGAGGCGATGCGCCCGAGGTTCGCGATCCCGACCTCCTCGTCGTCGTCCGGCCTGTCACCCGGCTCGTCCGACTCCTCGATCTCGATGTCCTCGGCGATCCGGACGCCGTGGCCGAGGCGCAGGGCCCGGCCGGCGACGAGGGCGTCCTGGATGCTGTCCAGGCCCGCCGCCTCGCCCGCGTGGATGGTCACGGGGAACTGCTCCGAGGCGAGGTACGTGAAGGCGCCGGCGAAGCGCGAGGGCAGGAAGCCGTTCTCGGCACCGGCGATGTCGAAGCCGACGGCGCCCCTGTCGCGGTGGCGGACGGCGAGCTCGGCGATCTCCTGGCCGCGGTCGGCGTGGCGCATCGCCGTGATGAGCTGGCCCACCTGGATGACGCGGCCGGCGGCGATGGCTGCTGCGGCGCCGGCCTCGAGGCCCTCCTGCACGGCCTCGACGGCCTCGTCGAGCGTGAGGCCCTGCTGCGTGTGCTGCTCGGGCGCCCAGCGCACCTCCGCGTACACGACGCCGTCGAGCGCGAGGTCCTCGACGAACTCACGGGCCACGCGGACGAGGCCCTCGCGCGTCTGCATGACGGCGATGGTGTGGTCGAAGGTCTCGAGGTAGCGCTCGAGCGATCCCGAGTCGGCCGATTCCCTGAACCAGGCCCCGAGCGACTCGGCGTCGGAGGCCGGAAGGTCGTGGCCGATCGCGGCGGCGAGCTCGAGGACGGTGGCCGGTCGCAGGCCACCGTCGAGGTGGTCGTGGAGCGAGATCTTCGGCAGGGTCTGGATGTCGATGGCGGCGGGGGCGGCATCGTTCGGGGAGGAGGTCACGCTGTTCAGCCTACGCGATGCACCTCACGGCAGGCCCGTCCCGCGGGCGGGCTCGGGCTCGTCCTGCAGCATCCCCGCGGGCTCCTCCTGCAGCGCCTCGAGGGGCTCCTCGAGGGTGGCCTGGAGGGGCGTGGAGCCACGCACGAAGGCGATCACGCGGTCGACGACGAACCCTATGACGACCGCGATCGCGATGGCCACCGCGACGCCGAGGAGGTGGTTGTGCTGGAACCAGGTGCCCGCGAGCGCCCCGATCCCGACCGAGTACCCGGCCCAGACCACCCCGGACAGCGCCGTGAGGGCGACGAAGCGCCGGTGCGAGTATCCCGTGGCGCCTGCTGTGAGGTTGACGGCCACGCGGCCGATCGGGATGAACCGCGCCACGAGGATCAGGGACGCCGCCCGCTTCGCGAGCTCCCTGCCCGCCCAGGCGAAGGAGCGCTGCGACCGGGGCCGCCGCATCCAGCGGAAGCGCGTGGTGCCGATCCCCCTGCCGAGGAGGTAGGCGATGTTGTCACCCAGGAACGCTCCGAGCGCTGCGACGAGGATGAGCAGCCACGGGTTGGGCACCCCCTGCGTGATGACGAGGGAGGCGAGGCCGACGACGACGGATTCGCTGGGGAACGGGGGGAAGAAGCCGTCCACGGTGCAGCACACGAAGACCAGGACGTACACCCAGGGCTGTTCGGCGGCCGCGAGCACGAAGTCGCTGATGCCGTTCAGTGCACTGATGATCGCGTCCATGCCGGCTCCTCCGCCGCTCCGCCCGCGCGACGGCCCACCGGTCATGGACGGGTGGCTCCCAGCACGGGATACGACGCCGGTGCCGCTGTTCCGGTCGAACCGCGATGCGCTGCCGTGCGTCTACCTCCGACGCTACCGGCGCCACCCATGCTAGGTCGTCGGCCTTCCGGCCGACAAGGATTCCGGCCCGTCTCACCCTCAGGGATGAGACGGACCATGGCCTTCCCCAGGGAGGACCCTGAGGACATCGTCAGGGCGATCCCGGCCGGCCCTGACGGACCACCGACGTTCGATCCTGCGTACAGCATCACCGCCCATCCTGTGCCGGGCGGTGGATCAGGAGGGGAGCCGACCGCACAATGGAGAGGGACGGACCCATCGCGCCCGTCGTACAGTCGGCCCGGCCGGGGGTGGAATGAAGAACCTACGACCTATGGCATGCCTCCTGGTGCTGCTGACCCTGATCGCTGCCACCCCGGTCCCGGCCGCGGCGGCGTCCGGTGCGTCGATCAGCATCCGTCCCTCCGCCGATCCGGCCGGCACGTCGGTCACGGTCACCGGAACCGGATTCCCGAAGAGGAGGATCGGGACCGTCACCGGCGGCACCCATCCCGTGCTCTTCCGGACGGACGCGTCGGGTCGCTTCGACATCAGGCTGTCCATGGCCGACACGACCGGACCGGCGGTGGTCGTCCGAGCCCTCTCGGGGGACGTGGGTGCCTCGGCGACGTTCAGGGTCCGCCGCCCCTCGCGGCCGCCCGGCACCACCTCCCTGCGCTTCGGAGTCGGGACACCCGGAGGTCCCCTGGCCTCCGCCGAACTCGACGAGGTCACAGCCCTGGCCGGGGAAGCACCCACGATCGTCCTCGCCTACAAGGACTTCCATCAGGCCCCGCCGATCACCGAACTCGATGCGGCGCGCGCCCGGGGAGCCGACACCCTGCTGACCTGGGAGCCCTGGGCATGGGGAGGCGGTAGGGATCAGCCCGCCTACGCGCTCGACCGGGTCACAGCGGGTGATTTCGATCCCTATCTGCGCCGGTGGGGCCACTCCCTCGCGGACTGGGGCCACCCGGTCCTGCTGCGATTCGGGCACGAGATGAACGGCGACTGGTATCCGTGGTCCGCTGGGGTCAACGGCAACACCCCCGATGACTACGTCGCGGCCTGGCGGCACGTCCACGAGACGCTCGCCTCGACAGGCGCGTCGAACGTCACCTGGGTGTGGAACCCGAATGTGCCCTATCGCGGATCCACGCCGCTGAGGGAGCTCTACCCGGGTGACTCCTACGTCGACGCCGTCGCCCTCGACGGCTACAACTGGGGCACCTCCGTGCCGTGGGGCACGTGGAAGAAGCCGTCCAGGGTCTTCGGCCAAGGGCTGTCCGAACTCCGGGCTCTCGCACCGGGCAAGGAGATCCTGATCGCCGAGACGTCCTCCGCCGAACACGGTGGCTCCAAGGCCGAATGGACCACGGAGCTGGTCGGCTACCTGGCGGCGCAGGACGACGTCACCGCGGTGGTCTGGTTCCACCTGGACAAGGAGACGGACTGGAGGATCGACAGCAGCAGCACATCAGCGGCCGCGCTGGCCGAAGCTCTCGCCACACGCCGGAAGGGGCGGGCGAGCCAGTCGGAGTCCGCCGGCGAGTGCACGGGGGTCTCTGCTACGGCGGTGGCCGCACCCCCGAGTCCGCCCGGCTGTCCGGTAGGGGACGATCCTGGGAGTAGCCACGCGACAGGACCCATGTGTTCGTGCCGTCCTGCCGTTCGAAGATCACCGTGGTCACCAGCGCCTGGATGAGTGCCAGTCCCCTGCCCGACTCGGCATCGTCCTCGGGCATGACCGGGACCATCCCGCCGTACGGCGGCTTGGCGTGCAGTGCACTGACGCGGGCCTCGAGCACGGTGTGCCGGACCGTGATGACGACGCCGAGCTTCACCGGCTCCTCCCCGACGGGCTCGGCGTGCTGGACGACGTTCGATGCTGATTCGATCACCGCCGTCGTGAAGGTCATGCGGTCGATGTCCTGGGTGAGGGGAACCTCCGACCACAGATCGTCCAGCATGTCGTGGACGGACTCGATGGCCTCCTCCCCGGCGGGTCCGAGGAAGTTGCGCGCAGCCAGCGCATCACTCATCGCCGAAGGCCTCCTCCACGGTGGCGTAGGACGTGAGCACCCTGTCCATGCTGGTCAGCTGCAGCACCATCTTGACCTGCGGGTGGACGGCTGCGATACGGAGGTCGCCGCCGGCCTGCCGGGTGGCCTTCAGACAGCCGATGAGCGCGCCGAGCCCGGAGGAGTCCATGAACGAGGTCTCCGCGAGGTTCACGACGATACGGTTGGAGCCCTTGAGGAGCACATCACCCACGAACTCGCGCAGCCTCGGCGCGGACACCATGTTCAGGCGACCACCGACCTTGACCTCCGTGTAGGAATCCCTGAGCTCGTAACTGAAATCCATCGGCATACACCTATCAAACGTCGGGTCCTGCTGATCGACGGCGTGCGCAGAGAGCAGGAGAGGCGGGTCACTCGTGAGTCCTCACCCCAAACTAACCCACGTCGCCGAAGATCACGCGGCGCGCCGTCGTCGGGGCGCGCCGCTCAGCGGTTCACCGCCTGCGACCCCTCCTCCTCGGGAACGTACCCGTCATACCGCACCGCTTTGAAGAGGACACTCAGCACGACGAGGTCGTAGACCACCCAGGCGACGTTCACGAGCGTGCCCAGTGGCTCGTTGAGTCCGACCGCCAGCCGGGCCAGCCCGACCACTGCTGCTACGGCGAGCAGGGCCATGGCGACGAGTTGCGGGCGGATCAGGTGCCAGTCGCGGCTGTTGCCCTCCTTGACCTTCGGCGTCACGGCGAATCCCAGGGGCCGGCCGAACCACACGTTGCGGGCGGCCGTGGTGCAGGCCTTGATCCAGGTGGGGAACAGCGCGAGGCTGTACTGCTGCCCCCGCCATGTCTTCGCTCCCCGTCCGGCGACCGCGAAGAGGATCTGGTTGACCACCATGAACGGGATGAAGCGGATGAAGAAGTCCGTGCTGAGGCTGGTCACGGGCAGGATGCCGAGGATCAGGTAGATGATGGGTGCAGCGATGTAGACGACCGCGGCGAAGCCCGACAGGTAGCTCCACATGGTGGCGAAGTACATCAACCGCTGGGTCCACTTCATCCCCCGCTTGGCGAGGGGGTTCTCCCGAAGCAGCACCTGGATGGTGCCCTGGGCCCAGCGCAGCCGCTGGGTCAGCATGGTCTTCAGATCCTCGGGGGCGAGGCCGATGGCGAGGATCTCGTGATGGTAGACGCTCTTCCATCCCATGGCATGCAGCCGCATGGACGTGGCCATGTCCTCGGTGACGGAGATCGTGGCCAGAGGCATGACCGGCTGCGCCTCCTCACCGCGCTCGATGGAGATCGCCTCCAGCACGGCCTGCACCGACTCCAGCGCACCGAGCGGGGACCACTGCCGGGAGGACAGTCCTGCCACCGCGATCTCGACCTCTTCGGGGCTGAGCGAGCCGGAGCCGGGTCCGAGACCCATGGCCTCGATCTCCGCCAGATCGGCCTGCAGCGCATGGACATCGGCAGCGACGAGCTTCTGGACGGCGGCATCGACCGTGCGGCGCAGGGTGTAGGTGATCTCGCTGTAGGACCGCCCCTCCTTGAGCCCGGCTGCCGCCCCGGCCGTTGCCCGTTCCACCTCGTCGAGCAGCTGGGCGACCATGGGGTCACGGGCCTGCTCCGACCTGCGGGCGCGACGGATCGCGGAGCGGGACCCCTTCAGGGCGGTGCGGATGTTCTTCTCGACCTCGTCCACGTACCCGACCAGGCCGAGCTGCATGAGCGCCTCCCTGCGCAGCAGTGCATTGGAGCCGCAGAAGAACGCCGCGTTCCAGCCGTCCTTGCCCTGCTGCAGCGGGCCGTAGAACAGGGGCGCCTGGCTCCCCAGAGGGTCGTCCTCGGGGACGTTGACGAACCACTGCGGCGTCTGGACCAGGGCCACCTTCCGGTTGTTGAAGTAACCCAGCGTCCGGTCGAGGATCTCGGGCTTGGGGATCTGGTCCGCGTCGAGGATCATCATGAACTCGCCGTCGGTGGCCATGAGGGCGTTGTTGAGGTTGCCCGCCTTGGCATGTCGGGGACGGTCCGCCCAGTCGGCGCTGCGGGTCAGGTAGCCGATGCCGTGCTGCTCCGCGGCCTCCCGCAACTCGGTCCGGCTGCCGTCGTCGAGGATCCACGTCCGGTGCGGATACCGGATGCGCTGCGCCGCGAGGGCCGTCTCGAGGACCATCTCGATGGGTTCGTTGTACGTGGTGATGAACACGTCCACGCCCAGGCCGGGGGCTGCCGGCGGAGGCGTGCGCTCCCTGGTCCGCCACACCGTCAGCCCGAAGAGGCACACGTCGACGAGGCTGTAGGTCTCCGCCAGCACCAGCGGCACCGCGATCCACCAGGCCGACCAGTTCAGCGACTCCAGCCAGCGCCACGCCACGTAGTTCACCCCGAAGATCACGGTGAGCAGGACGAGCAGGCGGAGCAGGAATTGATGCACGTCATTCCTCCAGGTGTGCGTCCGGTGGGGACTCGGCGGCAGCTGTTCGTGCCACATGAGGCGCATGGTGCATCTGTGGTACGAGGATCACCCTAGTTCAGCTCGGCGTTCACCCGCACGGGTCAGGCTGCGTCGACACGAGTTCCGCGTAGCTCGACGTCCGAGCGAGGTACTCCCGGACCTCCCGGAGCGGGGGCTGGCGGTCGACGAGAACTGACACCCGGATGTTCTTCCGGGCCCCGCTCCGGACCGCCAGGAGCCACGTCCTAGGCGATGCGGTCGAGGATGAGCTGCTGCGCGGGCCGGGAGCCCTCCGGGGCGATCACGACGGCATCGGCGAGTGCCTCCCGCGCGCGGTCGAACTTCTCCGGCGTGTCCGTGAGGAGCGTCATCAGCGGCTCGCCCGCACGCACGGTCGCGCCGGGCTTCGCGTGCAGGCGTACACCGGCTCCCACCTGCACCTGGTCCTCCTTGCGGGCACGGCCGGCGCCGAGACGCCAGGCGGCCACGCCGACGGAGAGGGCGTCCAGGCCCACGAGGACGCCGTCGGCCGGGGCGAGGACGACCTCGGACTCCTTCGCGACCGGGAGCGTGGCCCGCGGGTCGCCGCCCTGCGCCTCGATCATCCGGTTCCAGACGTCCATGGCGCGTCCGTCCTTCAGTGCCGCGGCGGGGTCGGCGTCGTGCACGCCCGCGCAGGCGAGCATCTCCTCGGCGAGGCGCACGGTGAGCTCGACGACGTCGGCCGGGCCGCCGCCGGCGAGGACCTCCACGGACTCCTCGACCTCGATGGCGTTGCCGGCGGTGAGGCCGAGCGGCGTGCTCATGTCCGTGAGCAGGGCCACGGTGTTGACGCCGGCGTCGAGGCCGAGGGCCACCATCGTCTCGGCGAGTTCACGCGCCTGGGTCACGTCCTTCATGAATGCGCCACTGCCCACCTTCACGTCCAGGACCAGCGAGCCGGTCCCCTCGGCGATCTTCTTGCTCATGATCGAGGATGCGATGAGCGGGATCGCCTCCACCGTGCCGGTGACGTCGCGCAGGGCGTAGAGCTTCTTGTCCGCGGGGGCGAGCCCTGTCCCGGCGGCGCAGATGACCGCGCCCACCTCGGCGAGCTGGCGCAGCATGTCCTCGTTGCTGAGGTGCGCCTGCCAGCCGGGGATGGACTCGAGCTTGTCCAGCGTGCCGCCGGTGTGGCCGAGGCCGCGGCCCGAGAGCTGGGGAACGGCGACACCGAAGACGGCGACGAGCGGGGCCAGGGGCAGGGTGATCTTGTCGCCCACGCCGCCCGTCGAGTGCTTGTCGCTCGTCGGGCGGCCCAGGGAGGAGAAGTCCATGCGCTCCCCCGACGCGATCATGGCGGCCGTCCACCGGGAGATCTCGGCACGGTCCATGCCGTTGAGCAGGATCGCCATGTTGAGGGCCGCCATCTGCTCGTCGGCGATGGCACCGCGCGTGTAGGCGTCGATGGTCCAGTCGATCTGCTCGGGCGTGAGGGTGCCGCGGTCGCGCTTGGTGCGGATGATGTCGACGGCGTCGAAGGCTTCGGTCATGGGGGATCCTCGGGTTGTTCGGATGGTGGAAGGGGGGCACAGCCCGGACGGCCGCGCCCCCGCAGCTCAGGTACTCAGGTCAGGTGCTGCGGCCCGAAGGCGTCGGGGAGGACCTCGTCCATGGTGCGGATGCCGCTGACGGTCATCAGCACCATGTCGGGTGCCCGGAACTCGTACAGCAGCTGGCGGCAGCGCCCGCACGGCATGAGCGTGTTGCCCTCGCCGTCCACGCAGCTGAAGGCGCGGATGCGTCCGCCGCCGCTCATGGCGAGCGCGCTGACGAGGGCGCACTCGGCGCACAGCGTCAGCCCGTAGGAGGCGTTCTCCACGTTGCAGCCGGAGATGATCCGGCCGTCGTCGAGCAGTGCCGCCACACCGACGGGGAACTTCGAGTACGGGACGTACGCGCGCTTCATGGCCTCCGTCGCCGTGGCGGCGAGGGTGTCCCAGGGGATGGCCGTCTCGGCGGTCTGGGGATCTGTCATGGCTGCTCCTAGCCCTTGATGTACGGGATCCCGCTGGCACCCGGTGCCCGCGAACGGCCCACGAGACCGGCGACGGCGAAGACCGTCACCACGTAGGGCAGCATGCGCAGGAACTGGTCCGGGACGGGGGTGCCGAGCAGGCTCAGCACGTTGGACAGGTTGGTGGCGAAACCGAACAGCAGGGCCGCGAAGAACGCGCCGATCGGGTTCCAGCGACCGAAGATGAGGGCCGCCAGGGCGATGTAGCCCTGGCCGGCGGTCATGTCGCGACCGAAGCCCGACACGGCGACGAGCGTGAAGAAGGATCCTCCGATCCCCGCGACGACGCCTGCGAGGAGCACGTTGAGGAAGCGCATCCGGTTGACGTTCACGCCGAGGGTGTCGGCGGCCTTCGGGTGCTCCCCCACGGCGCGCGTGCGCAGGCCCCAGCGGGAGTGGTAGAGGGCCACGTAGACCACGGCCACCGCGACGTACATGAGGTAGCCCACGATCGTCTGCTGGAAGAGGATCGGGCCGATCACGGGGATATCCGCGAGCAGCGGGATCTCGATCACGGGCAGGCGCGGCGGGGAGTTCCACCGCTCCGCGTCCTCGCTGAGGACGGCGGAGAACAGGAACCCGGTGAGCCCGGAGACGAGCACGTTCAGCACCACGCCCACGATCACCTGGTTCACGACGTACCGGATGCTGAACACCGCCAGCACGAGGGACACGAGGACGCCCGCGACGGCCGCGGCGACGAGGCCCACGAGCGCGCTACCCGAGAGCGACGCCGCGACGGCGGCCGCGAAGGCCCCGAACAGCAGCTGCCCCTCGATGGCGATGTTCACGACGCCGGACCGCTCGCAGAGCACACCCGAGAGGGAGCCGAAGATCAGCGGGACGGCGAGCGTGACCGACCCGGCGAGGAGACCGTAGAGGGCCACGTTGGGGGTGCGGGCACTGCCGACCACCCAGGTCAGGAAGGCGATGAGGAACAGCACGGCGAACACGGCCGGAACCCACGTGGGGACCTTCTGCCCCGATCGCGTCCGGAGGATCGCGAGGACGGCGAGGGCGAGCATCGCGAGGGCTGCGATCCAGCCGATCACCGGCGCCGACACGACGATCGAGGGTAGGACGACCGGGTCGCCCTCCTCGGAGAGGCGGAACGTGACGTCGTTGCCGGGCGCGCCGAGGGCGAAGACCAGCAGCGCGAGGAGGGCGACGACGGAGAGGATGATCGGGTTCTTCCAGCTGCGGACGGCGGTGCCGTCGCTGACGCGGGCTGTGGTTGCTGTGCTCATGCTGCTGCTCCGGTCGAGGCTGGCGTGCGGGTCGTGGAGCCGCCCTTGCCGGCGCGCGGGGCGCCGGGTGACGGGAGGCGGAACAGCGCGCGGACGAGCGGCGGCGCTGCGATGAAGAGGACGATGAGCGACTGCACCACGAGGACGATGTCGATGCTCGTGCCCGTCGAGGCCTGCATGGCCACTCCCCCGGCACGGAACGCCCCGAACAGGATGCCGGCGGCGAAGGTACCCCATGGCGAGGAACGCCCGAGGAGCGCGACGGTGATCGCGTCGAAGCCGAAGCTCGCCGCGACGCCCGAGGTCAGCACCTTCTCCGTCCCGGACACCTGCGCCACGCCGGCCAGGCCCGCGAGGGCCCCGGCGATGGCCATGGCGAGGATGTAGCCCTTGCTGACGTTGACACCGGCCGTGCGGGCCGCACTCGCGTTCGCGCCGACGGCCCGGAGCTCGAACCCGACGGTCGAGCGGTTCAGCAGCCACCACACGAACACCGTGGCGAGCACCGCGACCACGAAGCCCCAGTGCAGGCGGAAGGCCGGACCGAGCAGCGGCGGGTAGAGCGCCGTCGCGTCGAGCTGGGGGCTGATCGGGTTCGTGGATCCCGGGCGCTGGAACGCGGGGGTGCTCAGGAAGTACAGCACGAGGTTCGTCGCGATGTAGTTGAACATGATGGTGAGGATGACCTCGTGGGCGCCGGTGCGGGCCTTGAGGAGTCCCACGAGCCCTGCCCAGACGGCGCCCCCCACCATCCCCGCGAGGATCACGAGCAGCAGGTGGATGCCGGCCGGCAGGTGCAGGGTGAAGCCGATCCAGCCGGCGAACGTCGCGCCGATGAGGATCTGCCCCTGCGCGCCGATGTTGAACAGGCCTGCCCGGAAGGCCAGGGCCACGCCGAGCCCGGCGCAGATCAGCGGCGTCGCGACGGTCAGGGTCTGGGTGAGCGGGTAGATGATCCGGGTGAAGGAGTCACCCTCGAAGTTGATCACCGACCCCTGGAAGAGCGCGAGGTAGGCGCCGGAGGCGGCGGTCCAGGCGGCACCGAGGGTGTCCTGGGGGCGGCTGAAGAAGTACGACGACGCCCGGGCCACGTTCTGGTCGGTCACCGCGATGAGCAGGCCGCCGAGGATCAGGGAGAGCACCACGGAGAGGAAGGCGACGAGCGCGTTCCCTGTCATGATGCGGTGCAGGAGCGGAGCGTCGGGGGCGGGGCCGGCGCCGAGGCCGGCGGCGGTCGCGGGGACGGCGGGCGGCGGCAGCTCGCCGTCGGCCGTCTCGACGGCGTTCTCGAGGCGCACCTCGTCCTGGCGTGCGGCGTCCTTCGCCTGCCGGCGCGTGTGGGGTGCGCCGTCGCCGGTCGCCGGGGATACCGGCCTGTCGTCCTGCGGGGTCACAGGTTTCCTCCTTGAACGTCGTGTGCCTGCGCCAGCGCCTCGTCGGCGGGCATTCCGGCCATCATGAGGCCGAGGACATCGCGGGAGACGGCACCGGGCACGATGCCCATGAGCCGGCCCCGGTACAGAACCGCGATGCGGTCGGCGAGCTCCAGGACCTCGTCGAGCTCCGTGGAGACGATGATGACCGGCGTGCCGCCGTCGCGCTCGGCGACGATCCGGCGGTGCAGGAACTCGATGGATCCGACGTCGACGCCGCGGGTGGGCTGTGAGGCGATGAACAGTTTGAGCGGCCGCGAGAACTCGCGGGCCATGACGACCTTCTGCTGGTTGCCGCCGGAGAGCGTGCCCGCCGCGGCCGAGGCCGACTGCGTGCGGACGTCGTACTCGGCGATCTTCTCGTCGGCGTTCTTCTCGATCGCGGACGGCGACATGGACAGGCCCCGGGCGAAGGGGGCGTCGTCGTACCGGTTGAGGATGAGGTTCTCGGCCACGGAGAACGTGCCGACGAGTCCTTCGACGCTGCGGTCCTCGGGTACGAACCCGACCCCGGCGCGGATGATGTCCTTGACGCTGCGGCCCACGAGTTCCTCGCCGCCGAGCGTGATGGAGCCCGAGACGTGGTCCTGCAGGCCCATGATCGCCTCGGTGAGTTCGGTCTGCCCGTTGCCCTGGACGCCTGCGATCGCGAGGATCTCGCCCTGCGCGACGTCGAAGCTGAGGCCGTCCACGACGCGCTGGCCGTTGGCGGCCTGGACCGTGAGGTCGCGGACCCTGAAGGTCACGTCGCCGGGGGTCGCGGGCTGCTTGTCGAGGGTCAGGCTGACGGACCGGCCGACCATGAGGGACGCGAGCTCCGTGGTGGGAGCACCCGGGTCGGCGGTCCCGACGACCTTGCCGCGGCGGATCACGGTGATGACGTCGGACACCGCCTTGACCTCGCGCAGCTTGTGCGAGATGAACACGATCGACTTGCCGTCGGCCTTCAGCTGCGCCATGATGCCGAGCAGTTCGTCGGTCTCCTTGGGCGTCAGCACGGCCGTCGGCTCGTCGAGGATCAGCACCTCGGCGTCCCGGACGAGGGCCTTGATGATCTCGACGCGCTGCTGCACACCGACCGGGAGGTCCTCGACCACCGCGTCGGGATCGACGTCGAACCCGTACTGGTCGGAGATCTGCCGGATGCGCGCGCGCGTCTCCTGCAGGTTGAGCATGCCGCCGGCCTTCGTGGTCTCGTTGCCGAGCGCCACGTTCTCGGCGACGGTGAAGACGGGGACGAGCATGAAGTGCTGGTGCACCATGCCGATCCCGGCGGCCATCGCGTCCCCGGGCCCCTTGAAGGTCACCGGCTCGTCGTCGACCCGGATCTCACCCTCGGTAGGGTCGTAGAGCCCGTACAGCACGTTCATGAGCGTGGACTTGCCTGCCCCGTTCTCGCCGAGCAGGCTGTGCACCTGCCCTGGTTCCACGACGAGGTCGATGGAGTCGTTGGCCACGAGCGATCCGAAGCGCTTCGTGATGCCGATCAGTTCGAGTTTCACAACTCAACCAGCCTGTTCTGTTGTGTGTCTGCCGTGGCTGTCAGAAAGCCATCGGAAAGGATACCGGGTGCGGCTCGGGGGCACGCACGCGGGGTGAACGCAAACCGCCCTCCTCCCGGCGGGGATCCGCGGGGAGGAAGGCGGTCTGCGTAGCGGTGGTGGTGCTACTCGGGGCTGGCGGCCGAGTCGACCGTGATCTCGCCCGAGATGATCTGCTCCTTGAGCTCGTCGAGCTTGGTCTGCAGATCGGCGGGGACGTTGGCCTCCTGGTCGTGGAACGGCGCGAGGGCCACTCCACCGTTCTCCAGCGTGCCCACGTACGGGGTGTTGTCGAAGTTGCCCTCGACGTCGGTGCGGATGACGTCCTCGACGGCGTCGCCCATGAGCTTCATGACCGAGGTGAGGATGAACTCCTCGCCCTTGCCCGCGGTCTCGTAGCCGTCGGAGTCGACCCAGATCGCCTTGACGTCCTTGCCCGCGGCGTTGGCCTCGATGACGGCGTCGAGCGTGCCGGAGCCCACGGGACCGGCGACCGGCATGATGATGTCGGCGCCCTCGTTGATGAAGTTCTGGGTGTTGGTCTTGCCGGCGGCTGCGTCCTCGAAGTTGCCGACGAAGGTGCCGTTCTGGCTCTCCTTGTCCCAGCCGAGCAGCTGCACGTCGCCGCCCGTCTCCTCGTTGAAGTAGGCCACGCCCTCGGCGAAGCCGTCCATGAAGATGGTGACGGTGGGGATGTTGATACCGCCGTAGGTGGCGACCTTGCCGGTCTCGCTCGTCGCCGCGGCCGTGTAGCCCGCGAGGAAGGCGGCCTGCGCCGTGTCGTAGATGATCGGCTTGACGTTCGGCAGGTCGATCGAGTTGTCGTCGACGATCGCGAAGTTCGCGTCCGTGTTGGTCTCGGCAGCGGCCTTGGTGGTGTCGGCGAGCAGGAAGCCCACGGTGACCGTGAGGTTGCAGCCGGCCTGGACCATCTGGTCGACGTTGGGGCCGAAATCGGTCTCGGCCTGCGACTCGGCCTGGTTGATCTCGATGCCGAGGTCCGTCTCCGCCTTCTTCAGTCCCTCGTAGCTGGACTGGTTGAACGAGCGGTCGTCGAATCCACCGGAGTCGGAGACGATGCAGCCGAGGTAGTCGGAACCGGCCTCGGCGCTGGCGCCGCCTCCGGACGAGTCCTCGGCCGGCGGCGCACCGCAGCCGGAGAGGACGAGGGCCGAAACGCCGAGAACGGCGGCGGACAGGCCGGTGCCGCGCGAAAACTTGCGCAGTGAGTTCTTCAAAATGCCTCCAGGAAAGAAATGCGCCACAGGTACGAGTACCAGTGAGTGTCTCTTCCCGGGTCTGAAGCGATCCGAGGCTCTGTTGTCACTGGAAGACCGTGGCGCCGCGACACCGTCGGTGCAGCACGTATGCGAACATCCTAAGGGCCAAGTGACGGGCAGCACTACATGGCCCGCCCGCGGGCCGGGATCGTTCGGTTTTCGTTATGCGCCGACGCCCCGGAGGACGCCCTCAGGCGTCCTCGCCCCGCAGGACCTGCAGGGCTGCCGCAGCCATGACCCGGACACCGCAGCCGATGGCGCGCTCGTCCGGCGCGTAGTCGCCGCGGTGGAGGTCGAACGTCTCCCCGCCGGGGGTCCTCGTGCCGAGGCGCATCATGGCGCCGGGCACCTCCTGGGTCATCCAGGCGAAGTCCTCGCCGCCCATGGACTGCGGCGTCAGGACGACGGCGTGGGACCCGAGTTCGGCGCGCGCGGCGGCCTCCAGCAGCCCGGTCTCGGCCTCCTGGTTCACCACCGGCGGCACTCCCCGGATGTGCTCCAGTTTCACGTCCACGCCGAACGGTGCCGCCACCTCGCGCACGGCGCGGTCGAGCATCTCGCCAGCGGATTGCCAGGCCTCCCCCTCCAGGCACCGGAGCGTCCCGGACATGAACCCGTGGGCCGGGATGGCGTTGGGGGCGGAGCCGGCGTGGATCTGGCCCCACACCACGGACACGGCGCTGCGTACGTCGATGCGGCGCGAGAGGACGGCCGGCACGTTCACGGCGATCGAGGCGAGTGCGAAGACGAGGTCCTCGGTGAGGTGGGGGCGCGACGTGTGCCCGCCCCGGCCCGTGAGCTCGACGCGGATGGTGTCCGACGCGGACGTGATGGCCCCGATCCGGGTGCCGACGGAGCCGACGTCGATCCTCGGGTCGCAGTGCAGCGCGAGGATGCGCGGGACGCCGACCAGCACGCCCTGGGCGATCACGTCGAGCGCGCCGCCGGGCATCAGCTCCTCGGCGGGCTGGAAGATGATCCTGACCGTGCCGGGCAGGGCCTCCTCGGCGTCGAGGTCGGCGAGCACCAGGGCGACGCCGAGCATCACCGTGGTGTGGATGTCGTGACCGCAGGCGTGGGTGATGCCCGTCGAGGCGGACTCGTAGTCGAGGCCCGTCTCCTCGATGATCGGCAGGGCGTCGATGTCGGCGCGCAGCGCGAGCCGGAGCGGCCCGCTCCCCACGTCCACGAACGCACCGGTGCCCTCGAGCCGCTGGGGCGCCAGTCCCGCCTGCTCGAGCCGGGCCACGATGACGTCGGTGGTGCGGTGCTCCTTGTAGGACAGCTCCGGGTGGCGGTGGATGTCGCGGCGGATTCCAATGAGCTCACCGTGGAACAGGTCGAGGGAGGCCCCTACCCGGGTGGTCGGCGGACTCTGCCTGCTGAACGTCTTCACTCCTTCAGCCTACCCACCGGGGACCCGCGGACCCCACACGGGACCCACGAGCGTGGCTGTTCGACAGATGGGCGTCCCGGGAGGACGCCGGGGTCACAGGACGTCGGTGTCCCCGCTGGCGCGCAGCCGCTCCACGGCCTTCTTGACCTCCTGCGCGTGCTCCTTCGTGGTGACGAGCAGGGCGTCGGGGGTGTCGACGATGACGACGTCGTCGATCCCGATGAGCGCGATCACGCGCTTGGTGTCGGACACCACGATGCCGGAGGCGTTCTCGGAGAAGACGCGCGCGCCCTCCCCCATCACGGTGAGCTCGCTGTTCTCCTCGGCGGGGTTCAGGCGACCGATCGCGGCGAAGTCCCCGACGTCGTCCCAGCTGAACTCGCCCGGGATCATGGCGACGTCGCCCGCGGCGGCGGCCGGCTCCGCCACGGCGTAGTCGATGGCGATCTTCGGCAGCGTCGGCCAGACCCGGCGGGCCACCTCGACGCGCTGGGGCGTGTCCCAGGCCTCGGCGATCTCCATGAGGCCCGCGTACAGCTCCGGCTCGTTCGCGGACAGGTGCTTGAGCATGAGGTCGACCGGCGCCACGAACATGCCGGCGTTCCACGAGTAGTTGCCGCTCCCGATGTAGCCGTCGGCGACCTCCTGCGAGGGCTTCTCCACGAACTCGATGACCGCGCGCGCGCTGGGTGCGCCCTCGGTCCCGAGCGCCTCACCGGCCCGGATGTAGCCGAAGCCGGTGGAGGCATGGGTGGGCTTGATGCCGATCGTGACGATGTAGCCGCGGGCCGCCGTATGGATCGCCTCCCGCACGGCGTCCTGGAAGACCTCCACCGGCGCGATCACCTGGTCGGCCGCGAAGGACCCCATGATGATGCCCGGGTCCCTCTGGTGCAGGATCGCCGCAGCCAGCCCGATCGCCGCCCCTGAGTCCTTGGGCTCCGCCTCGAGCACGAGGTTCGCGTCGTCGATCTCGGGCAGCTGTTCGAGCACGGCCCGCCGGTGCACCATCCCGGTGACCACCATGGTGCGTCCGTCGCAGAGCGGCCGCAGGCGGTCGTAGGTGGCACGGATCAGGGTGCTGCCGGAGCCGGTCAGGTCGTGGAGGAACTTCGGAGCGGCCGCACGCGAGAGCGGCCACAGGCGCGTGCCGGTACCTCCCGCGGGGATCACGCCGTAGAAGCGGTCCATCACGTTGTCATGGGTCTGGGCAGCGGCCCTCTCGGTAGTCATCACGTCCACGGTAACCGACACCCGGGAAGCACCCGGAACCGCGTGCCGGGCCCGGGTGTTAACAAGGTCACAGGGAAGGCCGCCCTAAATTGATCCAGGAGTGTCACCGGCCTAGATTATTGTTACTGAAGAGTGCTGTCGCACCGGCGTAATCCCTGCGTATATCGCGCTAACGCCCATGCGATGCAGGGAGGTACATTCAATGCCGAAGACACTGACTAAGTCGCTGACACCAGCGGGCACCCTCTACCGGGGCCGTGAAGGCCAATGGTCCTGGGTGGCCCACCGCATCACGGGGGTCGTGATTTTCTTCTTCCTCCTCGTCCACGTCCTGGACACGTCGCTCGTCCGGGTGTCCCCCGAGGCGTACGACGCGGTGATCGCCTCGTACAAGAACCCGATCATGGGCCTCGGCGAACTCGGACTGGTCGCCGCGATCGTCTTCCATGCCTTCAACGGCATCCGACTGATCCTCGTGGACTTCTGGAAGAAGGGCCCCAAGTACCACCGCCAGATGCTCTGGGGCGTCGTCGGCCTCTGGGCGGTCGTCATGATCGCCTTCTCGATCCGCCATCTCTCGCACGTCTTCGGAGGCTAGTACCCATGGCTACCCCAATCATCGAAACCCCCCGTTCCGGACGGGTTGCACCGGGTTACTCCCGTTCCTCCACCTCGCGCAGCAACTTCGAGATGATCGCATGGCTGTTCATGCGGATCTCCGGCGCCATCCTGGTGGTGCTGATCTTCGTCCACCTCTACGTGAACCTCGTGGCCGGCGACGGCATCAGCGGCATCGATTTCGGTTTCGTCGCCGGCAAGTGGGCCAGTCCGTTCTGGCAGATCTGGGACCTCACGATGCTGTGGCTCGCCATGCTGCACGGCACCAACGGCATCCGCGTCATCATCAACGACTACGCGGACAAGAACAGCACGCGGATGTGGCTCAAGGGCGTGCTCTACACGGCGACCGTCGTCATCGTGGTCCTCGGCACCCTCGTGATCTTCACCTTCGATCCCTGCCCCGTGATCAACGGCGTGGCCCATGTCGCGGACTACTGCCCCACCCCGTAACCCTTCTCGGTAGTACCTGCCGGTCCCCGGCAGCCCCCGCACGGCGGACCCATCGGAAGGCCCCGTGCACCCACCGGTTTCAACAGAAAGAGCGACCAGCATGCAGGTCCACAAGTACGACGTCGTCATCGTCGGCGCCGGCGGCGCGGGGATGCGCGCAGCCATCGAGTCCGGGCAGCGCGCCCGCACCGCCGTCCTGACGAAGCTCTACCCCACGCGCTCCCACACGGGGGCCGCGCAGGGAGGCATGTGCGCAGCACTCGCCAACGTGGAGGAGGACAACTGGGAGTGGCACACGTTCGACACCGTCAAGGGCGGTGACTACCTCGTCGACCAGGACGCCGCCGAGGTCATGGCGAAGGAGGCCATCGAGGCGGTCCTCGATCTCGAGAAGATGGGCCTGCCGTTCAACCGCACGCCCGAGGGACGCATCGACCAGCGACGCTTCGGCGGCCACACCCGTGACCACGGCAAGGCGCCCGTGCGCCGCTCGTGCTACGCGGCCGACCGCACCGGGCACATGATCCTCCAGACGCTCTACCAGAACTGCGTCAAACACAACGTCGAGTTCTACAACGAGTACTACGTGCTGGACCTGCTCATGGTCGACGAGCAGGTCATCGTCGACGGCGAGACCCGCATCCAGAAGCGCGTCGCCGGCGTCGTCTCCTACGACCTCGCCTCGGGAGAGCTGCACGTCTTCCAGGCGAAGTCGGTCGTCTTCGCCTCCGGTGGTGTCGGCAAGGTCTACAAGACGACGTCGAACGCCCACACGCTGACCGGCGACGGCATGGGCATCGCCTTCCGCCGCGGGATCCCCCTCGAGGACATGGAATTCTTCCAGTTCCACCCGACCGGCCTCGCCGGCCTCGGGATCCTCCTGTCCGAGGCAGCCCGCGGTGAGGGTGCCATCCTCCGCAACTCGGAGGGTGAGCGCTTCATGGAGCGCTACGCCCCCACCATCAAGGACCTCGCCCCCCGCGACATCGTGGCGCGGTCCATGGCGAACGAGGTGCGCGAGGGCCGCGGCGCCGGCCCGAACAAGGACTACGTCCTGCTCGACCTCACGCACCTCGAGCCCGCGCACATCGACGCGAAGCTCCCGGACATCACCGAGTTCGCCCGCACCTACCTCGGCGTGGAGCCCTACACGGAGCCGGTGCCCGTCTTCCCCACGGCCCACTACGCCATGGGCGGCATCCCGACCAACATCGAGGCCGAGGTGCTGGCGGACAACGACACCGTGGTGCCCGGCCTGTACGCGGCCGGCGAGGTCGCATGCGTCTCGGTCCACGGCTCGAACCGCCTGGGGACCAACTCGCTGCTCGACATCAACGTCTTCGGCAAGCGGGCGGGCCTCGCCGCCGCGGAGTACGCCCTGACCGCGGACTTCGTGGAGATCCCCGAGAACCCCACGCTGGAGACCGAGGAACTGCTCAACCGGGCCCGCAGCTCAGAGGGCGGGGAGCGCGTGGCGCTGATCCGCAAGGAACTGCAGGACATCATGGACGCGAATGTCCAGGTGTTCCGCACGGAGGAGACCCTGCTCGAGGCACTGCGCGTGATCGATACGCTCGAGGAGCGGTACACGCGCATCACCGTGCAGGACAAGGGCAAGCGGTTCAACCTCGACCTGCTCGAGGCCGTGGAGCTCGGGTTCCTCCTCGACATGGCGAAGGTCATGACCGCGGCGGCCCTGCACCGCAAGGAATCCCGCGGGGGGCACTTCCGCGAGGACTATCCTGAGCGGGACGACGAGAATTTCATGACCCATTCCATGGCCTACAAGGACCCGAGCGCCACCCTGACGAGCGGCGTCCGCCTTGAGACCAAACCGGTTATCTTCACCCGATACCAGCCCATGGAGCGTAAGTACTGATGAGCACCGAAACGATGGAGAAGGAGCCGGCCTCCAAGGTCGAGCTCAGCAAGGACGTCGCCGGCGGGGAGATCCCCACCTTCGACGTCACCCTCAAGGTACGGCGCTACAACCCGGAGGTCTCGGACGAGGCCCACTGGGACGAGTGGCAGCTGACCATGTACGGCACGGACCGCGTGCTGGACGCCCTGCACAAGGTCAAGTGGGAGCATGACGGCTCGGTGTCCTTCCGGCGGTCCTGCGCCCACGGTGTGTGCGGCTCCGATGCGATGCGCATCAACGGCCGCAACCGCCTGGCCTGCAAGACGCTGCTCAAGGACCTCGACACGTCCAAGCCCATCCTCGTGGAGCCCATCAAGGGCCTGCCGGTGGAGAAGGACCTGATCGTCGACATGGAGCCGTTCTTCCAGTCGTACCGCGAGATCATGCCGTTCCTGATCAGCAAGGGTCACGAGCCCGCGAAGGAGCGCCTGCAGTCGGCCGAGGAGCGCGATCGCTACGACGACACCACCAAGTGCATCCTGTGCGCGGCGTGCACGTCCTCCTGCCCCGTGTTCTGGACCGACGGCCAGTACTTCGGCCCGGCCGCGATCGTGAACGCACACCGCTTCATCTTCGACTCGCGCGACGATGCCGGCGACATGCGCCTCGAGATCCTCAACGACAAGGAAGGTGTGTGGCGCTGCCGCACCACCTTCAACTGCTCGGAGGCATGCCCCCGTGGCATCCAGGTCACGAAGGCCATCTCCGAGGTCAAGCAGGCCATCCTGACCCGCAAGGTCTGAGCCGGCGCCGACGAACCACCGCCGGTGACACCGGCACGAGGAAGGGCGGCCCCCCTGGGGGCCGCCCTTCCTCGCGTTCAGGCAACACGTGCGACGTGGCCCGATCAGCACCGGCGGTTCAGGACCCGTTGGTCCTCTGGGCCCGGATCTTGCGGCGGCTGCGCTGCCACAGCGTTCCCGCCTTGGCCTGCAGCTCCCGGTCGGAGGCCACACCCGCGTCCGCCGAGCCGATGGCGCACCAGGCGGTCGCGAGCAGGTAGACCTGGCTGAGCAGGAAGAACCAGATGAACAGCGCGAGGATCACCGCGAAGGACAGCAGGAGCGGGTTGTTGCCGAAGCCGGCCAGGATCTGCGCCGAGAAGGTCCGCAGCAGGGTGGTGCCGAGCCCCGCGATGAACGCACCCTGGATCAGGACCCGCCGGGGCATCTCGATGGCCGACGCGGAGCGGAACAGGACCACGGCCACGAGGATGTCCAGGAGGATCATCACCGCGAAGCCTGCAGCCTGGGTCAGGATCTGGGTTGCCGCGTTCAGCCGCAGGACGGCGAGGAGGGCGCCGACGGTGTTGTTGGCGATGACCCCAAGCGCGGTGGTCACGAGCATGATGACCCCGAGCAGCGCGAGCGTGCCGAGATCCTTCACCCAGAGCACCACGGGGTGGACCGCGACGGGCTCCAGGGCGAAGATGCCGCGCATGGCCTGACGCATCCCGCCGATCCAGCCCAGGGCGGTCACGAGCATCACCGCCGAGGACACGACGATCGTCCAGCCCAGTCCGCTGGTGGCCTCGAAGAGCCTCCTGGCGGTCACCAAGCCGCCCTCGCCGCCCTCCTCCCCGATCAGTCCGGGTACCGCCCTGTCGAGGGCGTCGACAGCGATCGTGCGCAGGGCCTCGTCGCCGGCGATCACGATCCCGAGGGCGGCGAACGCGACCACCAGCAGCGCAGCGATCGCGAAGAAGAGGCGGTACGCCAGTCCGGCCGCCATCAGTGGGCCGCGCCGCTCGTTGTACAGCAGGACCACCCGCACGGGCCGCAACGTGAAGAAGCGGCACAGTGCGAGGTCCACCCGCGCGAGCAGGAGCTCGGTGCCGCCGCTCCCGGAGCGGGTCAGCCGACCGACCTTGACCTGCGCGTCGATGGCCCGCCGCTGCAGATCGGGCAGGCTGACCGGCGACGGCTGGTCAACCCGCGGCGGCTTCGGAGCTGTCAGCGTCCTCGCCAAAGCGCAGGTCCTCCCTCAGTTTCCACAGCCCGGACGGCACGTGCTCGTAGAGTCCCATCGACCGCACCTCGAAGGAGGCCTCGAAGCCCCCCAGCAGCTCGCCCGCCGCGTCCATGCCCGCCTCGGACACATCATGCGCGACGGTCACGTGCGGGTGGAAGGGGAACTCGAGATCACGGTCGAGGGGACCGGCCTGGAGCCTCTCGTGCAACTCCACGCATTCGTCGAAGCCCTGAGCGAGCTTCAGGAACACCACGGGCGACACCGGCCGGAAGGAGCCCGTGCCGCGCAGGGTCACCGTGAAGGGGTGCTGCCGGCGCGCCACCGCGCGCACGTGGTCGATGGTGTCGTCCCAGTCGGTGGCCGGCGTCGTCGTGATGAGGGTGATATGGGGTGGCACCACGGCGGCCATGGGATCACCGAAGGAGGCGCGCCACGCCTCGAGATCGCCGGCGAGGGGCTCGGGGATGGGGATGGTGACGCCCACGCTGCTGCCGCTCGGGCGCGAACGGGTCAGGGCTGTCACCGCTCCTCGGGGCCGGCCGGTCGAAGCGTCCATGGGTCAGCGGGCTCCCGCTGCGGGCAGGAAACCCACCTTCGCGTAGACATCGGCGAGCGTGGGGGCCGCCAGGTCGCGTGCCTTCGCCGCGCCTTTGGCGAGCAGGCGGTCGAGCTCCGCGGGGTCGGCCAGTAGTTCCTCGGCACGGGTCCGCACGGGGGCGAGCGCCTCGACCACCACCTCGGCCAGGTCCACCTTGAGATGCCCGTACATGCGCCCCTCGTACGCCTCCTCGAGGTCGGCGATGCCCCTGCCGGTGAGGGCCGAGTAGATCGAGAGCAGGTTCGAGATGCCCGGCTTCTCCGCCGGGTCGAAGCGGATCTCCGAGCCGGCGTCGGTGACGGCGGACTTGATGCGCTTGGTGGTCACCTTCGGATCGTCCAGCAGGTTGATCAGGCCGGCCGGCGAGGGCCCGGACTTCGACATCTTCGCCGCCGGGTTCTGCAGGTCGTAGATCTTCGCGGACTCCTTCTGGATGAAGGGCCGGGGAACCACGAACGTGTCGCCGTAGCGTGCGTTGAAGCGCTGCGCCAGGTCGCGGCTGAGCTCCACGTGCTGGCGCTGGTCCTCGCCGACGGGCACGCCGTCGGGCTGGTACAGGAGGATGTCCGCCGCCTGCAGGATCGGATAGGTGAACAGGCCCACGCTCGCCACGTCGGTCCCCTGCTTCGAGGCCTTGTCCTTGAACTGGGTCATGCGGGACGCCTCGCCGAACCCGGTGAAGCAGTTCAGCACCCAGGCGAGCTGGGCGTGCTCGGGGACGTGGGACTGCACGAAGAGCGTGGCCCGGTCCGGGTCGACACCGCCGGCGATGTACTGGGCCGCCGTGAGCCGCGTCCGGTGGGCGAGTTCCTGCGGATCCTGCGCCACCGTGATGGCGTGGAGATCGGGGATGAAGAAGACGGCGTCGTAGGTCTCCTGGAGCCGCACCCAGTGCACGAGCGCGCCGAGGTAGTTGCCGAGGTGCAGCGATCCGGCGGAGGGCTGCATGCCGGAGAGGACGCGCTGGCGCCGACCGGTGTCCGGGACGGGCGTGGACGATGTCGCGGTGACTGTCATGGAGGCTGTCCTGTGGTCTAGATCTGGTAGTCGACGACGAGCGGGGCGTGGTCGGAGAACCGTGTGTCCCAGCTCGGGGCCCTGTCGACCTCTGCGCTCAGTGCGCTCTTCGCGAGGGCCTGCGTGGCGAGCTGGTAGTCGATACGCCAGCCGGTGTCGTTGTCGAAGGCCTTGCCCCGCCAGGACCACCAGGTGTACGGCCCGTCGACGTCCCCGGCGAGGAGCCGGGCCACGTCGAGGAAACCGCATTCGTCCGAGAAGAACCGGTCGAAGTAGGCGCGTTCCTCGGGGAGGAACCCGGCGTTCTTGACGTTGCCCTTCCAGTTCCGGATGTCCAGCTCGGTGTGGCCCACGTTGAGGTCGCCCATGACCACGGCGTGGTCGGCGCCGTCCCTGAGCTGCGGCAGGCGGGTGGTCATCGCGTCGAGGAAGCGGTACTTGTCGTCCTGCTTCTGGGTGCCGACCTCGCCGGAGTGCACGTAGGCGCTCACCACGGTGAGACTCGCGCCGTCGACGTCGAGGTCGGCCTCGACCCACCGGCCGGCCGTGTCGAAGTAGCTGTCGCCGATGGACGTGCGTGTCGCGACGGGGGCCCGGCGCGAGGCGATGGCAACACCGGCGCGGCCCTTGGCCTCGGCCTCGGTGTGCAGGATGTGCCAGCCCTCCCCGAGGAGGCTGCGGACGACGGCGTCGGGTGCGCGGACCTCCTGCAGACAGAGGATGTCGACGTCGCGCCCGCCCAGCCAGTCCTGCATCCCGCGCTTGTAGGCGGCGCGGATTCCGTTGACGTTCACGGAGGCGATGCGCAGGGGTTTCTGCGGAGGGTTCGGTGCCGGACTCACCCGATCAACCTTACCCCGCGGGCCGCCCGAGGTGCGGCCGGTGGGACGGCCCTCACTCGACGACGGTGCCCTCGACGGGGCCCTCGCTCGAGCCCTTCATCATGGAGCGGGCGTTGTGCGAGGTGATCTCGATCGTTTCGAGCGCTCGCTCCACCATCCCCTCGTCCTTGCCCAGGTAGTCGCGGACCACGCCCACCTGCACCTGCACGATCTTGAAGCTGTGGTCGAGCTTCAGATCCCGTGCACGGTCGGTGGCGGTCGGGCCCGCCGTGGACTGGCCTGGCGCCCCGAAGGCACCGTGTCCCTGCAGCCGGGCGGCGGCCTTGCGCGCTGCCGAGCGCAGACTGAAGACGACGAAGCTGAAGATCAGGAGCCATCCGAGCGAGATGATCACCACCAGCCAGCCGACGACGTCGTTCTGGTTCGCCGCGAAGACCACGGCGACCAGGAACACGACCAGCATGACGGCCATACCGGCACTGCCCATGCGCATGCTCAGACCCCGGCCCGCGGGCCGTTCATTACTCCCTAGTGACTGCATGCCATCATTCTTCCCCATGGCCCGTTCCGCCCCGGCGCCTTCCACCGCGGGCGAACTGTCAGCCTTCTCGAAGACTTTCCCCAGATCTCCCATCCGTAACGCAGATCACGCCGAAGAACAGGTACGCGCGCCCCACGGTGCGCCTCACTCGCACTACGGAGGAATCACCCCATGAACAAGAAGATGCGTCTCCTGGCAGTACCCGCCCTCGCACTCGGCGCCGTCGCCATGGCGGGAGCCCCCGCAACGGCGGCCGACGCCAGCTACTCGTCCACGCTGGGCCAGCTCAACGGCACCACGGGCACCGGCAGCATCACCGTCGACGTCGTCGGTAACCAGGCCACCGTCAACCTGCAGGTGTCCGGCCTCGCGCAGACCTTCATGGACGCGCCGTACCCGCATGTCCAGCACATCCACGGCGGAGCGGCCGGCAAGTGCCCCACTCCGGCCGACGACGCCAATGGCGACGGCATCGTCAACGTCGCCGAGGGCGTACCGGGCTACGGTGCCATCCAGACCACCCTCACCACCTCCGGCGCCACCACCCCTGCTGAGGGCCTCAACCTGCAGCTCGGCGGCCAGGGCGGCACCTACTCCGTCCAGCGCACCATCACTCTCGACGCCGCGACCCAGAAGTCACTCGAGGACGGCGTCGCCGTCGTCGTCGTGCACGGCCTGGATCCCGCGACCGCGGGCGTCTCCACCGAGGTCTTCAGCAGCCCCTCCGAGATCGCTCCCGAGCTGCCCCTCGGCGCCACCTCGCCCGCACTGTGCGGCACGCTCGTGAAGACCCAGATGGGCGCCATGCCCTCCGGCGGAGCGGACACCGGTGTGGCCACCGAGTCCTCCTCCTCCACGGGCATGATCGCCCTCGGCGGCGGGCTCGTCCTCGCCGCAGCAGCCGGCGGCACCTTCGCCGTCCGCCGCCGCGCAGCAGCGAACGCCTAGTCCTGGTCCCTCGTGACCAGTAAGGCGATCGGCCACCGCTGGGGCTTCACGGCCCCGGCGGTGGCCGTTCTTCTCCTCATCGCCGGGTGCGGCACCGACGCCCCCGGACCTGCTCCGGCATCCCCGGCGGCCAGTAGCCCGGCGAGCACGCCCACGCCGTCCACCGCTCCCCCGGCCCCCGCCGCTCCTCCGGCCCCCGCCGTTTCCCCGGCTCCCGACGCACCCGCGGTGCTTCCCGCCTCCGCGCCGGTGACGCTGGAGATCCCGTCGATCGATGTCCGCACGGACCTGCTGAGCCTCGGCCTGCGCGAGAACCGGAGCCTCGAGGTCCCGCCGGACGGCCCGGGCGCCCCCGCGAGCTGGTACAACCAGTCCCCCACCCCCGGTGACCGCGGCCCCGCGGTGATGCTCGGGCATGTGAACGCCACCGACGGCGGCAAGGGCGTCTTCGCCGACCTCCGTGCCCTGAGGACCGGTGACCGCATCAACGTGATCCGGGAGGACGGGACCACGGCTGTCTTCGAGTTCCAGCGCGGCGAGGCCTACGAGAAGGACGAGTTCCCCACCCTCACGGTGTACGGCAACACGCCGGGCTCGGAGCTGCGCCTCATCACCTGCGACGGCTACAACCCGGACACGGGCGAGTTCGACGACAACTACGTGGTCTACGCGACCCTGGTGGTCTGACGCTACTTCAGGAACAGCGTGCGCAACCGCAGCGTGGTCAGGAGCATGCCGACCGCGATCATCACGAGGAAGTAGCAGAGGTGGACGATCGTGGCGGGCGTGAACGACGCGACGCTGATCTGGCGCAGCAACTCCACCCCGTGCCACAGGGGCAGTGCCTGGATGAACCACTGGATGCCCTGCGGGTACACGCTGAGCGGATAGAAGGTGGCCGAGAACAGGAACATCGGCAGCATCACGAAGTTGATCCACTCCATCTGCTGGAACGTCTTCATGAAGCTCGTGATGCCCATCCCGAAGGACGCGAACCCGAAGGCGATCAGCACCGACGCCGGGATGACCAGCAGTGCCACGGGTGTGGTGATCAGCCCCATGAGCGCCATGACCGCGGTGAACCCGGTGGCATACATGGCACCGCGCAGCAGGGCCAGGAAGATCTCCCCGATCGCCACGTCCAACGGGCCGAGGGAGGTATACAGCATCCCCTGGTAGAGCTTCGCGAAATTCATCTTGAAGAAGACGTTCCATGTGCTGTCGTACACGGCGCCGTTCATCGCCGAGACGGCGAGCAGCGCGGGCGCGATGTAGGCCGCGTAGCTGATCTCCTGCCCGCCCGGCCCCTCGACCGTGCCCACGAGCGCGCCCAGCCCCACGCCCATGGACACGAGGTAGAGCACCGGCTCGAAGAAGCCCGACACCATGATCAGCCAGTTGCTGCTGCGCGTGGCGAGGAGGCCGCGCGCGATCACGGCCCTGGCGTTGCGCGAGTACAGCGCCGCCAGGGGCCGCGTGGACCCCGAGAGCGCGTAGTCCCGTGCGGTGAGCTGCGTACTCACTTGCCGAGCCTCCTGGTGTAGACGGAGCGCGCCAGGCGCAGGCCGACGACGGCCAGCACCAGCAGGTACAGCACGTGGACGGCGGCGAGCCAGGCGGGCAGGTCCTGGCCGTAGGTGAGGGCGCGGCCGAGTTCGGTCCCGTGCCACAGGGGTGAGATCCAGCCGATCCAGCGGAGGAACACCGGGAGGGTGTCCAGCGGGAAGAAGGTCCCGGAGAAGAGGAACAGCGGCGTCACCAGGAAGCGCATCACGAGGGCGAACTGCCCCCTGTCCTCCTCGATGCTCGCCGCGTAGGCCAACAGCGGCAGACCGAACGCCAGCCCGCTGAGCACCGCGACGGGCACGGCCGCGATACCGGTGGCCGACGGCGAAGCACCGAAGAGCGCGACGATCAGGAAGTACACGAGGGTCGTGGCCGTCAGGCGGACCGTGACCGCCAGGACGTGGCCGTTGACGATCTGCCCCGGTGTCAGGGGCGAGGCATGGGGGCCGTAGTAGACCCTCCTCCACTTGAACCCGTCCATCACGGGGTAGGTGAACTCGGTGGCGGCCGTCATCATGGTCGCCGAGGCCAGCAGGGCCGGGGCGATGAACGCGAGGTAGCTGACGCCCCCGAACGCTTCGCCGGCGTTCCGGTCCACGAGCGTGGCGAGGCCCACGCCCATGGCGAAGAGGTACATCACCGGGGTCCCGACGCTGGAGGCGAGCAGGGTCCAGCGGTAGCTGGTCATCGAGCGCAGGACGTGCTCGGCGTAGTACCAGGAGCCGAACGCCCGCGCACGGCGCGCCGACACCTCCGGCTTGTGGGCGTGCAGGCGGTACGGCGCGAGGACGGCGGCCTCCTGCGAGCCGTCGGTGGTGCGCTCAGTCAACGAGGCTCCTCCCGGTCAGGCGCAGGAAGACGTCCTCGAGCGAGGACCGGCGCACGAGGGACGTGAGAGGCCGCAGCCCGCGCGCGATCACCTGCTCGAGCGCCGCCTCGCCGTCGTGCGCGTAGATGAGCACGCGGTCCGGCAGCGGCTCGAGCCGCTCGCCGATCCCCTGCAGCTCCGCGGCGACGGTGGTGTTGCGCTCGGACCCGAACCGCAGCTCGAGGACCTCGCGCGTGGAGTGCTCGCGGATGAGCTGCGCCGGCGACCCCTCGGCCATGATCCGGCCCTTGTCGACCACGACGAGCCGGTCGCACAGCTGCTCCGCCTCGTCCATGTAGTGCGTGGTGAGGATCAGGGTCACGCCGGACTCCTTGAGCCGGAACAGGCGGTCCCACAGGATGTGCCGTGCCTGCGGGTCCAGGCCCGTGGTCGGTTCGTCCAGCAGGAGGATCTTCGGCTCGTTGATGAGCGAGCGGGCGATGGTCAGGCGCCGCTTCATGCCGCCGGAGAGGGCGTCGACCTTCGCGCCGGCCTTGTCCGTGAGCTGCGCGAACTCCAGCAGCTCGTCGGCCTTCGGCCTGAGGTAGCTCAGGGGGAGCCCGAAGTAGCGTCCGTACACGATCAGGTTGTCGCGCACGCGCAGTTCCTCGTCGAGGTTGTCCTGCTGGGGCACGACGCCGAGGTGCGCGCGCACCTCGGGCCCGTGCTCCTGCGGGTCCAGGCCCATGATGGTGAGCTGTCCGGAGGTGCGCTGGGAGACACCGCCGATCATGCGCATGGTGGTCGACTTGCCCGCGCCGTTGGGGCCGAGCAGGCCGAACGACTCACCTGCCGGGACCTCGAAGGAGATGCCGTCCACGGCCTTGAAGTCGGCGTAGTGCTTGCTGAGCTGGTGCGCGGAGATGACCGGCGGACCGGCGGGAGGTGTAGGCACCCGCTCAGCCTAGGCGACGCCGGTCGGTGCTAGACGGAGGCCGCCCGGCGTTCGGCGGCGTCGACGACGTTGGTCAGCAGCATGGCCCGGGTCATGGGGCCCACGCCGCCGGGATTCGGGGAGAGCCAGCCGGCCACCGACGCCGCGGCGGGGTCGACGTCGCCCGTCAGCTTCGCCTTGCCCGTCACCGGGTCCTCGACGCGGCTCACCCCCACGTCGAGCACGATCGCTCCGGGCTTCAGCTGCTCCGCCGGGATCATGTGCGGTATCCCCGCGGCGGCGACGACGACGTCGGCGCGTCCGAGGTGGTCGGCGAGGTCCGCGGTGCCGGTGTGCGCGAGGGTCACGGTCGCGTTGATCTGCTTGCGGGTCAGCAGCAGTCCCAGCGGACGACCCACCGTCACGCCCCGCCCGACCACGAGCACGTCGAGGCCCTTGAGGGCGACGTCGTGCCGCAGCAGGAGTTCCACGATGCCGTGCGGGGTGCAGGGCAGCGGCGACTCCATGGGCGCGTTGACATTGAGCACCAGCCTGCCCAGATTGGTGGGGTGCAGGCCGTCGGCGTCCTTCGCCGGATCGATGCGCTCGAGGATCGCGTTCGTGTCGATATGCGCAGGGAGCGGCAGCTGCACGATGTAGCCGGTCGTCGCGTCGTCGGCGTTCAGCTCGTCGAGGACCGCCTCGAGTTCCTCCTGCGTGATGGTGTCCGGCAGATCCCGCCGCACCGAGGTGATGCCCACCTCGGCGCAGTCGCGGTGCTTGCCGGCCACGTAGGAGGCGCTGCCGGGATCGTCCCCGACGAGGACCGTCCCGAGCCCGGGCGTGACGCCGCGCTGGCGCAGCGCCGACACGCGCTCGGCGAGTTCGGCCTTGATCAGGACTGCGGTGGCCTTGCCGTCAAGGATGCGGGCTGTCGTGCTCATGTGGATCGTCCTCGTCGTCGTGCGGTAGCGGGTCCAGTTGCTCGAGCAGGAAGGCCTTGCCGCGGTCGCAGCAGCCCGTGAAACAGCACTCCCGAGCGGGGATGTCGAAATCCGTCGACGCCGCGGCCTGCGAGGCCAGGGCGCCGGGCGGGAACGGGCCTACCACTCCTCCTGGCCCGGGTAGAGCGGGAAGTCGGCGGCGAGGGCGGACACCCGGGCGCGGAGGGCCTCGACGTCGGGCGAAGGCTTCAGGGCGGCGGCGATGATCTCGCCGACCTCGGTGAACTCGGCGGCGCCGAACCCCCGCGTCGCGAGCGCCGGGGTACCGATGCGGAGGCCGGAGGTGACCATCGGCGGGCGGGGGTCAAAGGGGACGGCGTTGCGGTTGACCGTGATGCCGACCGAGTGCAGCACGTCCTCGGCCTGCTGGCCGTCGAGGGACGAGTTGCGCAGGTCCACCAGGACGAGGTGTACCTCGGTACCGCCGGTGAGGACCGAGACGCCGTGCTCGGCGACGTCGGACGCGGTGAGGCGCTCGGCGATGATCCGCGCGCCCTCGAGCACGCGGTCCTGGCGTTCCTTGAACTCAGCGGAGCCGGCGATCTTGAAGGCCGTGGCCTTGCCGGCGATGACGTGCATCAGCGGGCCGCCCTGCTGCCCGGGGAAGACGTTCGAGTTGATCTTCTTGGCCCACTCCTGCTTCGCCAGGATCATTCCCGAGCGCGGCCCGGCGAGGGTCTTGTGCACGGTGGAGGTGACGACGTCGGAGTGCGGGACCGGGCTGGGGTGCACGCCGGCGGCCACGAGGCCTGCGAAATGCGCCATGTCGGTCCACAGGAGCGCGCCGACCTCGTCCGCGATGGTCCGGAAGGCAGCGAAGTCGAGCTGGCGCGGATAGGCCGACCACCCGGCGATGATGACCTGGGGCTTCTCGGCGAGGGCCTGCTCGCGGACGCGCTCCATGTCGAGGCGGTGGGTGTCCTCCTCCACGCCATAGGCGGCGACCTCGTAGAGCTTGCCCGAGAAGTTGAGCTTCATGCCGTGGGTCAGGTGCCCGCCGTGGGCGAGAGAAAGGCCCATGATCTTGTCGCCGGGCTTGATCATCGCCGAGAGGGCGGCGGCGTTGGCCTGGGCGCCGGAGTGCGGCTGGACGTTGGCGAACTCCGCCCCGAAGAGCGCCTTGACACGCTCGATCGCGAGGTTCTCCGCCACGTCCACGTGTTCGCACCCGCCGTAGTAGCGGCGTCCGGGATAGCCCTCGGCGTACTTGTTGGTGAGGACGCTGCCCTGGGCCTCGAGGACGGCGCGGGGGGCGAAGTTCTCCGAGGCGATCATCTCGAGGGTGTCCCGCTGCCGGGCGAGCTCGTCGCGGAGGACGGCGGCGATCTCCGGGTCCACCTCGGACAGGGGCGCATTGGTGACGGAATCAGCGGCAGCGTGGGACGGCGCCATGGGCGAGGTGGTCATCTGTTGATCCTTCTCTGGGTCTCGCAAAGGGGTCAGCGTGCGTCGCAGACCGGCGGACCTGTGTCCGTCCGGCCGAAACGTGAAACGTGACCCGCGGCCCAGGCGTGCGATCCGTGGTCTGCACTGGAGACACAGGACCTCCCGGAGGTCCTGGTTCCGCGCCGCTTCCTGGTGGTTGCCCACCCTACGCCAGTCGCGACGCTCCCATGCTAGCTGCACCGCGGGCCGCGTCGCCACCGGGACCGGGACCCGGAATACCGCGCACGGCCGGGCCGTTCCCGATCAGTGGGACGGCGGGCCGACGGACGGCGCCGGACCTGGGAGGCCGGAGACCATGCGCGGGACGGGACAGGACGAGGCGGAGCCGTTGGTGCACCGCGTGCGCGTGGTCGTGATCGGCGCCGGCCAGGCGGGGCTGAGCAGTGCCTACCACCTGGTGAGGCGGGGCCTCGCACCGCACCGCGACTTCGTGGTGCTCGACGCCAATCCGGCTCCCGGCGGAGCCTGGCTCCACCGCTGGCCCGCCCTGACCTTCGGGGCCGCCCACGCGCTGCACAGCCTGCCCGGCTTCCCCCTCGCGACGCCGGACCCGGACGAGCCGGCCTCCGACGTCGTGAACCGCTACTACGGTGCGTTCGAGCGCGAGTTCGCCCTGCCCGTCCTCCGCCCCGTCCGCGTGCTCCGCGTGGAGTCCGAGGACACCGGCGGACACGTCGGCCCCCTGCGGGTCACGACGACGGGCGGCACCTGGATCACCGACGTCGTCATCAGCGCGACGGGCACGTGGGACCGCCCGTACTGGCCCTACTACCCGGGCCGCGACGTCTTCGGCGGCCGGCAGTTGCACACGCACGACTTCCGGTCGGCGGCCGAGTTCACGGGCCGGCGCGTGCTCGTGGTGGGCGGTGGGACATCCGCCGCCCAGTTCCTGCTGCAGCTCTCCGAGGCCGGAGCGACCCCTCTCTGGTCCACACGCCGCCCGCCGGCCTTCACGCGCCGTCCGTTCGACCCCGAATGGGGACGCGAGGTGGAAGCGGAGGTCAGCGCCCGGACGAGCGCGGGACTCCCGCCCGCCAGCGTGGTATCGGTGACCGGGCTGCCCCTCACCCCGCAGTACCGGGCAGGGATCGACGCCGGCGTCCTCGTCTCACGTGGGCCGCTCGCCGGGCTGCGCGAGCACACGGCCGTCTTCGCCGACGGCTCCGAGGAGCCCATCGACGCCGTCCTCTGGGCGACCGGCTTCAGGGCCGCCCTGGACCACCTCGCACCGCTGCGGCTGAGGGAGCCCGGTGGCGGGATCCGGACAGACGGCGTGCAGGTCGCGCGGGAACCCCGGCTCCTGCTGGTGGGTTACGGCGCGTCGGCCTCCACCCTCGGCGCCTCCAGGGCCGGCCGTGCGGCCGCGATGGCGGCCATGGACCGGCTGCGGGACCTCGCACCCCGCCCGGAGGCTACCGGTACGCTGGCTTAGGTGGACTCCCCCGACGCACCCAGCTCATACTCCCTCACGCTGTCCTGCCCCGACAGGCCAGGAATCGTCCATGGCGTCTCCGGTGCCCTGGTCGGCATCGGCGCCAACATCACGGAGTCGCAGCAGTACGGCAGCCCCGACACAGGCACCTTCTTCATGAGGGTCGAACTCACCACCGGGGCCACCCTGCAGGACCTCCGGGCAGCCCTCGAACCAGTCGCCGCCGGGTTCGGCATGCAGTGGTCCATCGCGGAGACCGCCCGGCGCACCCGCACACTGATCATGGTCTCCAAGGCCGCGCACTGCCTCAACGACCTCCTGTTCCAGCACCGGTCGGGCACCCTCGCCATCGACATCCCCGTGATCGTGTCCAACCACCGCGACCTCGAGGGCCTCGCCGCGTTCTACGGCATCGAGTTCCACCACATCCCCGTCACACCCGGGACCAAGCAGGACGCGGAGGAGGCGCTGCGCGCCCTGATGGACGAACACCGCATCGAGCTCGTGGTCCTCGCCCGCTACATGCAGATCCTCAGCGACGGGCTCTGCGAGGACCTGCGCGGGCGCGCCATCAACATCCACCACTCGTTCCTGCCGTCGTTCAAGGGTGCCCGGCCGTACCACCAGGCCCACGCCCGCGGCGTCAAGCTGATCGGCGCCACGGCGCATTACGTCACCGCCGCCCTCGACGAGGGTCCGATCATCGAACAGGAGGTCATCCGCGTGGACCATGCGCGCACGGCCGAGCAGCTGGCGTCGATCGGGCGTGAACTCGAGGGGCGCGCACTGGTGCAGGCGGTGCAGTGGCATGCCGAGCAGCGGGTGCTGCTCGACGGGCGCCGGACCATCGTCTTCAATTGACCGCCATCGGCCCGAGCGGATCGGACCAGACGTCAAGCGTTAACTTCTTGACTACAACGGAACGCTGCGGCAACCTGAGTGCATGCCCGGAGATCCCCCCTCGACGGCGAGGCCACCCCTGAGCGCCGCCCTGCCCAAACCGGGCTCGCAGTCCGCACTGCGGGAGCAGAACCAGCGGCGGGTGATCGCCGCCCTCACGAGCGGCGGACCCCAGACGCAGGCAGCCCTCGCGCGCTCCACCGGACTCTCCACCGCCACGATCTCGAACATCGTGAAGGTCATGACCGCGACCGGCATCGTCAGCACGGCCCCGACCACCAGCTCGGGCCGCCGGGCACTCTCCGTGATCCTCAACGACAAGGGGCAGGTCGCGGCCGGGATCGACATCGGGCGGCGCCACCTCCGCGTGGTCCTGGCCAGCCCGAACTACCGGATCCTGCAGGAGGCGTCCGTCAGCCTGCCCCTCGGGCACAGCGCCGTGGAAGGGCTGCGGGCAGCCTCGGACCTGCTCGATGCCCTGCTCGAGAACGGCGGCATCAGCCGGCGCGCCCTCCTCGGTGCCGGCATCGGCATCCCGGGGCCCATCGACCGTCGCACCGGGACCGTCGTGCAGGGCGCCATCCTGCCCGAGTGGGTGGGCATCAACATGCACGAGACCTTCGGCGAACGGCTGCAGGTGCCGGTCTTCATCGACAACGACGCGAACCTGGGCGCCCTCGCCCAGGTGACCTGGGGACCGCACAGTGCGGTGGAGAACCTGCTGTTCATCAAGGTGGGCTCGGGGATCGGCTCCGGCATGGTCCTGAACGGGTCGCTGTTCTACGGCAACGTGGGCGTCACCGGCGAGCTCGGGCACACCACCATCAACGAGCAGGGCGTGATCTGCCGGTGCGGCAATCGCGGGTGCCTCGAGACCGTGGCCTCCACCTCGACGATGATCGAGCTGCTGGGCCGCGGCGGCACCGAGACCGTGGACGCCGAGCGCATCATCGAGTGGGCCCTGGCCGGCGACACCGCGGCCCTGCGCGTCATCGACGACGCCGGAGCGGCCATCGGACGCGCCCTGGCGCACGTGGCCAACATCATCAACCCGGAGACCATCGTGATCGGGGGGCCGCTGACCAGCCTCGGCGACATCCTCCTCGAGCCCGTGCGGCGCGGCCTGGCCCGCCACGCGGTCCCCATCATCGGCGAGACGACAAGCGTGTGCATGTCATCCCTCGGCGATCGCGCCGAAGCCCTGGGCGCTGCAGCCATCGTGCTGGCACACCCCGGACTCACCCCTGCGCTGGCGAGCTCCGCATAAAGATTTGATCTGTTTTCCGCGTGCATTGCGTTCAACAGTTGACGCCAAGGCGCCCCAGCGTGTTCAATTCTTTCGGGCCGAGGTTGGGCCTGCACCAAGACAACGCCGTCACTGCGGGAGGCTCCATGAACAACCACACCATCCTTGAGATGCGCTCCATCACCAAGGAGTTCCCGGGAGTCAAGGCCCTCTCCGACGTATCCCTCGAGGTCACCGCCGGCGAGATCCACGCCATCTGCGGGGAGAACGGCGCCGGCAAGTCCACCCTCATGAAGGTCCTGTCCGGGTTGTACCCCTACGGCGACTACTCCGGCGAGATCGTCTTCCAGGGCAAGGAGGTCCAGTTCAGGGACATCCGGTCCAGCGAAGCGGCCGGGATCGTCATCATCCACCAGGAGCTCGCACTCATCCCCGAGCTGTCCATCGCCGAGAACATCTTCCTCGGCAACGAGCCCACCCGCTTCGGCGTGATCGACTGGGACTACGTCAACAACACCACGCTGGAACTCATGGCCCGTGTCGGCCTGAACGAGGATCCGACCACCAAGGTCAAGGACATCGGGGTCGGCAAGCAGCAGCTCGTCGAGATCGCCAAGGCCCTCAACAAGTCCGTGAAGCTGCTCATCCTGGACGAGCCCACCGCGGCCCTCAACGAGTCGGACTCCCAGCACCTCCTCGACCTGATGTCGGGCCTGCGTTCCAAGGGCATCTCGTGCATCATGATCTCGCACAAGCTCAACGAGATCGAGCAGATCGCCGACTCCATCACGATCATCCGTGACGGCAAGTCGATCGAGACGCTTCACGTCAAGAACGACGGCGTCGACGAGGACCGCATCATCCGCGGCATGGTGGGCCGCTCCCTCGAGTCACGTTTCCCGGACCACACCCCGTCGATCGGCGAGACCTTCTTCGAGGTCCGCAACTGGACCGTCGGCCATCCCACGGTCTCCGACCGCCTGGTGTGCAAGAACTCGAGCTTCCACGTCCGCCGCGGTGAGATCGTCGGATTCGCCGGCCTCATGGGCGCAGGACGCACCGAACTGGCCCGATCCGTCTTCGGGCGCTCGTACGGCAACTTCAAGTCCGGACAGATCCTCATCAACGGCAAGGAGGTCACGCTGCGCTCGGTGCCCCAGGCGATCGACGCCGGACTCGCCTACGTGACGGAGGACCGCAAGTCGCTCGGGCTCAACCTGCTCGACGACATCAAGACCACCACGGTCTCCGCCGACCTGAAGAGGATCACCCGCGGGCTCGTGGTCGACAGGGACGAGGAGTTCCGGGTCGCCGAGGACTACCGCAAGACGCTGAGGACCAAGACACCGAGCGTCAACGAGGGTGTCGCAAAGCTCTCCGGCGGGAACCAGCAGAAGGTGGTCCTGGCCAAGTGGATGTTCACCGACCCCGATCTCCTGATCCTCGACGAACCGACCCGCGGAATCGACGTCGGCGCCAAGTACGAGATCTACGGCATCATCCAGAAGCTCGCCGAGCAGGGGAAGGGCGTCATCGTCATCTCCTCGGAGCTGCCCGAGCTGCTCGGCCTGTCGGACAGGATCTACACGATCTTCGAGGGCGCCATCACGGGCGAACTGACCCGGGACGAAGCGAACCAGGAATCCCTGATGAAACTCATGACCGCCAGCAGGAAATCTGCCTGACCGTAGCATCCAAGGAAGAACACCATGAATTCCCTAAAACAAATCTTCGGCGGGAACACCCGCCAGTTCGGGATGATCTTCGCCCTGGTCGCGCTTGTCGTGTTCTTCCAGTGGCGCACGGGCGGGAAGACGCTCACGTCCGGCAACATGATGAACCTGTTCAACGGCAACTCTTACATCCTGATCCTGGCCATCGGCATGGTGCTCGTGATCATCGCCGGCCACATCGACCTCTCGGTCGGTTCCATCGCCGCGTTCGTCGGTATCGTCGTCGCGATCGCCATGCGCGACTGGGGTATCCCCTGGTACCTGGGCGTCGTGCTCGGCCTGGTGCTCGGCGCGGTGATCGGTATCTGGCAAGGGTTCTGGGTGGCCTACGTCGGGATACCCGCGTTCATCGTCACCCTCGCGGGCATGCTCATCTTCCGGGGCGCCAACCAGGCGGTCGGTGATTCGAACACCGTCCCCGTCCCCGAGGGCTTCCAGTACCTCGGCGCGGGCTACCTGCCCGAGGTCGGCCCGAACATCGGCTACAACAACCTGACCCTGCTCATCGGCTTCGCCCTGGTCGCGTTCGTCATCTACAGCGAGTTCAAGAACCGCCGCAAGCTCGAGAAGATCAATGCGGACCTTCCCCCCATGTGGGTGCCGATCGTCAAGCTCGCACTGCTCTCGGCCGTCATCCTCTACGCGACCTACCTGTTCGCGACGGGCCGTCCCGGGACCTCGTTCCCCATCCCCGGCATCATCCTGGGCATCCTCGTCATCATCTACGCCTTCATCTCCAACAAGACGATCCTCGGACGGCACGTCTACGCGGTCGGTGGCAACCGCCATGCGGCTGAGCTCTCCGGCGTGCAGAGCAAGAAGGTCAACTTCATGGTCATGATGAACATGTCCATCCTCGCCGCTCTCGCCGGCATGATCTTCGTGGGCCGCTCCACCGCCTCCGGACCGTTCGACGGCACCGGGTGGGAACTCGACGCCATCGCCGCGGTGTTCATCGGCGGCGCAGCAGTGACCGGTGGCGTCGGCACCGTGGTCGGTTCCATCATCGGTGGCCTCGTCATGGCCGTCCTCAACAACGGACTGCAGCTGCTCGGCATTGGCGCCGACCTCACGCAGATCATCAAAGGCCTCGTCCTGCTCGTCGCCGTCGCCTTCGACGTCTACAACAAGATCCAGGGCAAGCCGTCCATCATCGGCCTGCTCACCAGGAACCTCGGCGGTGGTGGTGGCACGAAGAAGGCCACCACTGCCGCGCCCCAGCCCGCACCCACCGAGCAGGCTGTCGGGACGAAGGAAGTCATCTCCCACGACGTCTAGGGTCGGCACCGGCCGACCCCAGGCACGAAGCGTCATCCGTCCACAAGAGCAAGAGCAAAAGAAAGAGAATGCACATGCGTAAGTTTGCAAAATCCCTTGCAGCCGTGGCTGCCATATCAGCGCTGGCGCTGACCGGGTGCGGCCGTGAAGAATCCGCTCCCGCGGCCGAGGGCGGCGACGGCGCCGCCGCCGGCTTCGAGACCGGGTCCGCCATCGGCATCGCACTTCCGCAGAAGACCTCCGAGAACTGGGTTCTCGCCGAGACGCTCTTCAACGACGGCCTGACCGAGGCCGGTTACGAGCCGAACGTCCAGTTCGCCAACGGCGGTGTCTCCGAGCAGCAGAACCAGATCAGCTCCATGATCACCAATGGCGTGAAGGTCCTGGTCGTCGGCGCGATCGACGGCGCCCAGCTCGGCACCCAGCTGGCGCAGGCCAAGGAAGCCGGCATCACCGTCATCGCCTATGACCGCCTGCTCACCAACACCGAGAACGTCGACTACTACGTCGCGTACGACAACTTCCAGGTCGGTGAGCTGCAGGGTCAGGCTCTCCTCGACGGCATGAAGGCCGCCAAGCCCGAAGGACCGTACAACATCGAGCTGTTCGCCGGCTCGCCCGACGACGCCAACGCCAAGGTGTTCTTCGACGGTGCGATGAGCATCCTGCAGCCCGAGATCGACAACGGCAACCTCGTCGTCGTCTCGGGTCAGACGAGCTTCGAGCAGGCCGTGACCCAGGGCTGGAAGGCGGAGAACGCCCAGCGCCGCATGGACACCCTGCTCTCGGGCAGCTACGGCTCCACCGAGCTCGACGGCGTCCTCTCCCCCAACGACACGCTCGCCCGCGCCATCCTGACCTCGGTCGCCGGTGCCGGCAAGACCCTCCCGGTTGTGACCGGGCAGGACTCCGAGGTCGAGTCCGTCAAGTCGATCATGGAGGGCAAGCAGTACTCCACGATCAACAAGGACACGCGGGCCCTCGTCGAGCACGCCATCGAGATGGTCGGCAACCTGCAGGCCGGCGAGGAGCCCGAGATCAACGATCCCGACTCCTACGACAACGGCGTGAAGACCGTTCCCGCCTACCTTCTCGAGCCGCAGATCGTGACGAAGGACAACGCCGCGGAAGCTTACGCGAACGATCCCACGCTGTCCGCGCTCACCAAGTAGCACCTGCTCGGACCTCTCCGCAGCATCACGACGAAGTGCCCCGGCCCCGGCCGGGGCACTTCGTCGTTCCCGGCCACATGCGCTCCACCGGGCCCGCCTCCCGGTCCTCCCCGGGTGCTGGACGCGGCACGCGCGGACGGCAAGGATAGGTCCATGAACCCACCGAACCGCATCACCGTTCCCCCCTGCGCCGAAGCAGGTGCTCCCAGCCCCGTCGTCGCGACGGGCCGTCCCCTCAAGTGGGGCGTCATCGCCACGGGCGGCATCGCATCGAAGGTCACCCAGGACATCGCCCTCCTCGAGGACGCCGTGCTCCACGCGGTGAGCTCGCGCAGCGCTGAGAGCGCCGCAGCATTCGCCGAGAAGTTCGGGTTCGCCACGAGCTACGGCAACGACGGCGGCACAACCGGGTACCAGCGGCTCGTGGACGACCCCGAGGTCGACGTCGTCTACATCACCACCCCGCACGGACAGCACTACGAGGTGGCCAAGGCGGCCCTCGCCGGGGGGAAGCACGTGCTCTGCGAGAAGCCGTTCACGATCACCGCCGCTGAGGCGGAGGAACTGGCGGCGATCGCGGCCGGGAGCGGCCTGTTCCTCATGGAGGCCGTATGGACGCGGTTCCTCCCCAGTGTCAATCGCGCCTGGGAGATCATCCACTCGGGAGAACTGGGCGACATCCGGTGGGTCCAGGCCGACCTCGGCTTCGCCGCCCCCGACGATCCGAACAGCCGCCTGTGGGACCCGAAGGCCGGCGGCGGGGCCCTGATGGACCTCACGGTGTACCCGCTCACGTGGGCGCTGGGGTCCCTGGGCTTCCCCGATTCCGTATCCGCCGTGGGAACCCTCAATGATGACGGCGTGGACCTGCAGGCCGCCCTGACCCTCAGCTATGGCAGTGGGGCGTACGCGCAGTTGTCGTCGTCGTTCATCGCCTCGTGCCCCGGCCAGGCGACCGTCTGCGGGTCTAAGGGCTGGCTGAAGACCGGCGGCGGGAACCTCCACAACCCGAAGGAACTGACCGTCAAGGCCGGTCAGGCAGAAGCCCGGGTGGAGCAGTTCGAGCAGGTGGGCGCTGGGTACACATACGAGCTGCGCGAGGTGACGCGCTGCATCCAGCAGGGACTGACCGAGAGTCCCACGATGCCGGTCGGCGACACAGTGAAGACGATGCGCCTGCTCGACGGCGTCCGGGCACAGATCGGCCTGCGGTACGAGAACGACGCCGCCTGACCCACCGCGGCAGGACGAAGGACGAGCCCTCGCAGCGTGTGCTGCGGGGGCTCGTCCTTTTTCGTGTCGCGTCAGCCGGCGCTAGGCACGCGCCTTCTGGCGGCGAGCAGCCAGCAGGCCGCCCGCTCCAGCGAGGAGCAGGAGCGAGCTGAGCAGAAGGAGCTGCTGCTCAGCGAACCCCGTGGAGGCCAGGGCCTTCGGTGCAGCGGTGGTGGCTGCTGCATCGGCAGCCGCGGTGACCTTCACGCCACTGCTCGCCACGGAGAGCGTGCCAGGCGCGGTGGCAGGGCCGGTGACCGAGACGAGGTCGGCGTTCGTGACGTCCGGCGTTTCCATCGAAGCACCGTCATCTGTTCCGCCGTTGTCGGTGCCGCCGTTGTTCGTCCCGCCGTTGTTCGTCCCGCCGTTGTTCGTCCCGCCGTTGTTCGTTCCGCCGTCGTTCGTGGCGTCGCCCTTGTCTCCGTCGGCAGGAGCGTCGGTGCCTCCGTTGTCGCCGGTGGCAGGGACCTCAGGGGTGGTCGGGTTAACCGGGACCTCAGGGGTGGTCGGGTTAACCGGGTTGGTCGGGGTCGTCGGGGTCGTCGGGGTCGTCGGGGTCGTCGGGGTCGTCGGGTTGGTCGGGTTGGTCGGGATCGTCGGGATCGTCGGGTTGGTCGGTGCCTCTGCGCCTGATTCGCAGTTGGTGCTGCGGTCACCGATGAGGGTGACACCGTTGCAGCCGACGTTGACCGGGACGACGATCTCGGGCGAGATCACATTGTTGTCCAGGATGCCGTCGAGCAGGCCGCCGTTCGTCGAGTCGGTAGTGCCACCGGTGTTACCGCCGGTGTTGCCGGTGTTGCCGCCCGTCGTGCCGCCGGTCGAACCAGTCGTGCAATCCGAAACACTGTCACCGAGGAGGGCGACCCCGTTGCAGCCGACGTTGACCGGGACCACGATCTCGGGCGAGATCTCATTCCCATTGAGCAGACCGCCGTCGAGCAGGCCGCCGTCAAGCAGGCCGCCGTTCGTCGAGTCGGTAGTGCCACCGGTGCCGCCGGTCGTCCCACCGGTGCTGCCGGTCGAGCCGGTCGTGCAATCCGAAGCACTGTCACCGAGGATGGCGACCCCGTTGCAGCCGACGTTGACCGGAACCACGATCTCGGGCGAGATCACGTTGTTATCGAGGATGCCGTCCAGCAGGCCGCCGGTCGTCGAGTCGGTAGTGCCACCCGTGGTGCCGCCGGTGTTACCGCCGGTGCTCCCGGTGGTGCCACCGGTCGAACCGGTCGAACCGGACCCGCCGGTCGAGGACGAATCCCCGATCACCGACACCGAGTTACCGGACACATTCACCGGCACCACGGCCTCGGGCGAGACCACATTCGCGTTCAGTAGACCGCCGTCCAGCAGCCCGCCCTGGGCCGGTGCGGGAGCCGGTGCAGGAGCGGGTGCAGGAGCTGTGCCGCCGGTCGAGCCGGTCGCCTCGGACCCGCCGGTGGAAGACGAATCCCCGATCACCGACACCGAGTT
>NZ_PPTH01000011.1 GCF_002954225.1 Arthrobacter ruber | reverse complement strand
ACCGGCCGGCCGGTTCGGTGCCAAGACCGGCGGGCGCGCCGGCAGCAAGCCCGGCCGGCCCGGTGCAGCGCCGGGAGCGCGCTCCGGCGGGCAGGGCGGACGCCCGAAGCCGCCGGGTGCCAAGGCCTTCGGGCGTGAGCGGTTCGGCCAGGACCTCGGCCCGGTGCGCGCACCGAAGCCCAAGCGTGCCGGCCGCCCGGCCGACGAGATCGACGTCCACAACCCCGAGGGCGTGCGCCTGCAGAAGATCATGGCGCTCGCCGGTGTCGCCTCCCGCCGCGTGTGCGAGGAGATGATCCTCGACGGACGCGTGGAGGTGGACGGGAACATCGTCACCGAACTCGGCGTCCGGGTGGACCCCGAGCAGGTGGCCATCCATGTGGACGGCATCCGGCTCCAGCTCAACGAGCACCTGAAGTACTACGTCTTCAACAAGCCGCGCGGCGTCGTCTCCACGATGGAGGACCCGGAGGGGCGGCGGTGCATCAGCGACTTCCTCAAGAACAAGGACAAGAGTGAGCGGCTCTTCCACGTGGGACGGCTCGACGCCGAGACGGAGGGCCTGCTCCTGCTCACGAACGACGGTGAACTGACCAACCGGCTCACGCACCCGTCCTACGAGGTGCCGAAGACCTACCTCGTGCAGGTCCGCGGGCCCATGGCGCAGGGCGTCGGCGCCCAGATGAAGGAGGGCATCGAGCTCGAGGACGGCCTCGCCCAGGTGGACTCCTTCAAGCTCGTCGACTCGACGCCCGGGCACATCCTCGTCGAGGTGGTGCTGCACTCCGGACGCAACCGCGTGGTCCGGCGCCTGTTCGACGCCGTCGGCCATCCGGTCGAGCGCCTGGTGCGCACCCAGGTGGGCCCCATCCGCATCGGGGACCAGCGCCAGGGCAGCATCCGCGTGCTCGGACGCCAGGAGGTCGGGCACCTGCTGGCATCGGTGGGCCTCTAGCCGATGGTCGCGCGCACGGAACAGGGGACGCACCTCGCAGGTCCCGTCCTCGTCGTGGGGGCAGGCCTGCTGGGGGCGAGTATCGGGCTGGGCCTGCGCGCCCGCGGGATCGACGTCGTCCTGTCCGACAGCTCACCGTCCACCGAGGCCGTGGCCCGCGACATCGGGGCCGGCAGGCTCCTCTCCGAGGCACAGGACGCGGGGGAGCGCGTGGTCCCGGAACTCGTCGTCGTCGCGACACCCCCCGATGTCACGGCACGGGTGGCCGCCGAAGCGCTCCTGGCCTACCCCGAGGCCGTGGTCGCGGACATCTGCAGCGTGAAGGAGGCCATCCTGCGCGAGCTCCTCGCGACCCCCGGGGTGGCCGCGCACGTGTCCCGGTACATCGGCACGCACCCCATGGCAGGCCGCGAGAAGTCCGGTCCCGTCGCGGCGCGCGCCGAGCTGTTCAGCGGTGCACCGTGGGTGCTGTGCGCCCACAGCGGCAGCGCCCCCGAGGCCGTCCTGTGTGCGGAGTCCCTCGCCGTGGATCTCGGCGCCGTGCCCGCGCGCATGTCGGTCGAGGAGCACGACGAGGCCGTCGCCCTCATCTCCCACCTGCCGCAGGTCGTCTCCTCGCTCGTCGCGAGCAGGCTGCAGGACTCACCGGCGCATGCACTCTCGCTCGCGGGCAACGGATTGCGGGACGTCACGCGCATCGCGGCGAGCGACCCCCGCCTGTGGGTGCAGATCCTCTCCGCCAACGCGGGCCGGCTCGTCGACATCCTGTACGGGGTGCGCGAGGACCTGAACCGGCTGATCGGCACCCTCGAGGACCCGACGGCCGGGGGAGCACGCCTCGACATGGCGCAGCTGATGTCCGAGGGGAACGCCGGGCAGGCCCGGGTCCCCGGCAAGCACGGCACCCCGCCGAACTCCTTCGCGCGCCTGACCGTGCTCGTCGACGACGTGCCGGGGCAGATCGCGAAGCTCCTCACCGAGATCGGGCAGATCGGCATCAACGTCGAGGACTTCCGGCTCGAACACTCGCCCGGGCGCGAGGTAGGACTCGCGGAGCTCTCGGTCCTGCCCGGACGGCGCCACGAATTGACGGAGTCCCTGACACAGCGGGGCTGGAAGGTAGTGCAGTGATCCAGGTATCAGCAGACACCACGCAGACCGCCGCCCCGGGACCGGCGGCGCACACGGCGTCCTCGAGCCCCTACTCGGGGTTCCGCCTCGGCAAGTCCCTCGTGGTCGCCATCGACGGCCCGTCCGGATCCGGCAAGTCCAGCGTCAGCCGCGAGGTGGCACGCCGCCTCCGCGCCGCGTACCTGGACACCGGCGCCATGTACCGGGCGGTGACGCTGCACTGCGTCGCCACGGGAGTGGACCTGCAGGACGGCGCCGCGGTCGAGGCCGCCGCACGCGACATCGAGTTGTTCATCAGCACCAGCCCCGACCACGAGTCGGTGACCATCGCGGGCGACGACGTCACCGCCGCCATCCGCGAGCCCGAGGTGTCCTCCGCCGTGAGCGCCGTCGCGACCACGATGGGCGCCCGCGCGGAACTCATCCGCCGCCAGCGCGCCCTGATCGCCGGCGCCGGTCACCGGATCGTCGCGGAGGGGCGCGACATAACCACCGTCGTCGCCCCCGACGCCGAGGTGCGCATCCTGCTCACGGCCAGCGAGGAGGCCCGGCTGCGTCGCCGCGGCGACCAGCTCGGCGGGACCCAGTCCGATGCCCAGCTGCGGCAGCAGGTCACCGAGCGCGACGCCAAGGACTCCACCGTGGTGGACTTCCAGCAGGCGGCGGACGGCGTGGTCACGCTGGACTCGTCCGACCTCGACTTCGAGCAGACCGTCACGGCGGTCCTCGGCATCGTGCGCACCGTGGCGCACTAGCCGGCACCTCCACGTTTCACGGGCGAGCCCGCCGGCCGCCCGACAGTATTGCCGTCGGGAGACGGCGACCACCAACCGAAGGACAGAACAATGAGCGAGAACCTTTCGCCGGATGCGACGGACCAGGCCTCCGGAGCCGACGAGGACTACGAGCCGACCGGCGAGGACCAGGTCGGTGAGCTGCTCGAGACGCTCGATGACGCAGACGCCGAGCAGCGCGCGGCCTCCCTGCGCGCCGGCCTCGAGGACTACGAGCTCGACGAGGAGGACGCCGCGCTCCTCGCCCGTCAGGACGAGGACTTCGACGACGAGGCGGAGGGCCGCCTCAACCCCGTCCTCGCCATCGTGGGCCGCCCGAACGTCGGCAAGTCCACCCTGGTGAACCGGATCCTCGGCCGCCGCGAGGCCGTCGTCGAGGACACCCCCGGCGTCACCCGCGACCGCGTGTCCTACCCGGCGCAGTGGTCGGGCCGCAACTTCACGCTCGTGGACACCGGCGGCTGGGAGCACGACGCCAAGGGCATCGCCGCGCGGGTCGCCGGCCAGGCGGAGATCGCCGTCGACATGGCCGACGCCGTCCTGCTCGTGGTCGACGCGACGGTCGGCGCCACCGCGACCGACGAGGCCGTGGTGCGGATGCTGCGCCGCAAGAACAAGCCCGTCATCCTCGTGGCCAACAAGGTGGACGACATCCAGAACGAGGCCGACGCCTCCGCCCTGTGGGGGCTCGGCTTCGGGCAGCCGTGGCCCGTGTCCGCCCTGCACGGGCGCGGCACCGCCGACATGCTGGACCACGTCAACGGGATCCTCCCGGAGTTCTCGGAGCACGGCGGGATCGAGCGCTCCGGCGGACCCCGGCGCATCGCCCTGATCGGACGGCCGAACGTGGGCAAGTCCTCCCTGCTCAACAAGCTGGCCGGTTCCGACCGCGTGGTCGTGGACCCGCTCGCCGGCACCACGCGCGACCCCGTGGACGAGATGATCGAGCTCGGGGGGCGCACGTGGCGCTTCGTCGACACCGCCGGTATCCGCCGCCGCGTGCACATGCAGCAGGGTGCCGACTACTACGCGTCGCTGCGCACGCAGGCGGCGCTGGAGAAGGCCGAGGTGGCCGTGGTGCTCCTCGCCGTCGACGAGGTCCTGAGCGAGCAGGACATCCGCATCCTGAACATGGCCATCGAGTCCGGCCGGGCGATCGTCCTGGCCTTCAACAAGTGGGACCTCCTCGACGACGAGCGCCGCCGGTACCTCGAACGCGAGATCGAGCAGGACCTGGCGCACGTGGAGTGGGCGCCGCGCGTGAACATCTCGGCGCTGACCGGCTGGCACAGGGACCGCCTGGTGCCGGCGCTCGACGTCGCCCTCGAGTCCTGGGACCGGCGTATCCCGACGGGCCGCCTGAACGCGTTCCTCGGCGAGCTCGTGGCCGCCCACCCGCACCCGGTCCGCGGCGGCAAGCAGCCGCGCATCCTCTTCGGCACGCAGGCCTCGAGCCGCCCGCCGAAGTTCGTCCTGTTCACCACCGGCTTCCTGGATCCCGGCTACCGCCGCTTCATCACTCGCCGCCTGCGCGAGACGTTCGGCTTCGAGGGCACGCCCATCGAGGTCAACATGCGCGTCCGCGAGAAGCGCAGCCGGAACCGCTGACCCCTTTCCCGGTGTGCCGCCCGCCCCGGGAAATGCTGTACAGTTATCCGAGTGGTTTGGCCCGCTGGGCCGAGCAGATCGGGATGTGGCGCAGCTTGGTAGCGCACTTGACTGGGGGTCAAGGGGTCGCAGGTTCAAATCCTGTCATCCCGACACTGCAGGGCCCGTTTCCACCGGTGAACAGCCGGCGGGGACGGGCTTTTTGCATGCCCGGGGGAGAGGAGCCGCTGCATGCCCGGCGGGGTGAGAGGCGCGTCACGTGGACCCGGAGTTGTGCCTATACTCGACCAGTATCCGTACCGGACGGCACCCAGGCGCCTCCGATGACCGCGCGTCCGAAAGGCAGCCATGAGCAACATCCCCGAAGGCCTCTACTACACCGCTGAACACGAGTGGGTCAGCGAGCCCGCGGTGGATGGCACCGTGCGCGTGGGTATCACCGACTTCGCCCAGGACGCGCTCGGCGACGTCGTCTATGTCCAGATGCCCGAGGAGGGTACCGGCGTCACGGGGTCGGACGTGATCGGCGAGGTCGAGTCCACCAAGAGCGTCAGCGACATCTACGCCCCCGTCAGCGGGCAGGTCGTCGCCCGCAACGAGGCGCTCGACGACGATCCCTCGCTCATCAACTCCGACCCCTACGGCGAGGGCTGGCTGCTCGAGATCAAGGTGTCCGATCCGTCCGTCGTACAGGACCTGCTGAGTTCAGCCGACTACTCCCAGCAGGTAGGCTAGTCCTACCGGAAGCAGGGGTGGCGCAGTCCGGAGCAGCCCGCCGCGCCATGCAGTAGGGGGAGGAAAACCGATGGTGCACCACAGGAATCCTGGCGGAAATGGAGAAGAGCCGAATATGACGTCTCCCGAGACAACCTCGATCGGGCTGCCGCCGCAGATCGCCATGGGAGAGTACGAACGGCACCTGACGCGCGAGGAGCAGGCGTCCGTGGCCGCTCTTCCCGCAGGCTCGGCGCTGCTGATCGCCCACTCGGGCCCGAACGCCGGCGCCCGGTTCCTCCTGGACGAGGACGTCACGAAGGCCGGACGGCACCCGAACGCCGACATCTTCCTCGATGACGTGACGGTGTCCCGCCAGCATGCGGAGTTCCGGCGCACGCAGAACGGCTTCACGGTCGTGGACACCCGCAGCCTCAACGGAACCTACGTGAACAACGACCGCGTGGACAGCGTCACCCTCCGCAACGGCAACGAGGTCCAGATCGGCAAGTTCCGCCTCACCTTCTACGCGGCCCGCACGGTCCCCGGCCAGTCCGCGCAGCACACGACAGCACAGGCCTAGCCCGCTCCATGCCTGCCTCCCACCCCGCCCGCCGTCCGGCCGGTGTCGCTCCCGGTCATCCGATCGCCGGTGTCCTCACCATCGGCGAGGTCCTGCGTGAGCTGGCAGCGGAGTTCCCCCAGGTCACGGCTTCCAAGATCCGGTTCCTGGAGGAGAAGGGCCTCATCACGCCGCAGCGCACACGCGCCGGGTACCGGAAGTACGGAGCGCACGACGTCGAGCGCCTGCGCTTCGTGCTGGCACTGCAGCGCGACCAGTACCTGCCGCTCAAGGTCATCAAGGACTACGTCGAGGCGATCGACCGCGGCGAGCGGCCCGAGTCGCTGCCCGGCGGCATGACCCTCGCGCCGCGGGTCGTCTCCGACCAGCTCTCGCAGGAGCTGAGCGCGCACGCGCGGCGGCTCACCGCCGAGACGCTGGCCGCCGAGGCGGGAGCGCCCCGCCGACTCGTGGACGACCTCGTGAGCTTCGGACTCATCACCGCCGTCGAGAACCGGTTCGACGAGCACGCGCTGAAGATCACCCGGGCCTGTGTGCAGCTGGAGCGCCACGGGATCGAACCGCGGCACCTGCGCCCCTTCCGTGCCGCAGCGGACCGCGAACTGGGTCTGGTCGAGCGCGTGGTGGCCCCGGTGGCCTCCCGCAAGGATGTCGCCTCGAAGGCACGTGCGGCGGAGACCGCACGGGAGATCAGCGAGCTGTGCCTGGGACTGCACAGTGCCCTCGTGCACAGTTCCATAGCCCGAATGGACAGTTAGGCGGCTTCCCCGTGATCGAAGTAGAAGTGGTGGGCGTTCGCATCGAACTGCCGTCCAACCAGCCGTTGGTCCTGCTGCGGGAGACCGCAGGGGAGCGGCACCTGCCCATCTGGATCGGTGCCCCCGAGGCGAGCGCCATCGCCTTCGTCCAGCAGGGTATCGTGCCGCCTCGTCCCATGACCCACGACCTCCTGGTCGACGTGGTGGCGGCGGCCGGCAAGGAGATCCGCGAAGTGCGCATCACCTCCGTGGAGGACACCGTCTACCATGCCCAGCTCGTGTTCACCGACGGCGTGACGGTGAGTTCGCGGGCGTCCGACGCCCTGGCCGTGGCCCTGCGCGTGCCCTGCCCCATCTACTGTGCCGACGAGGTCCTGGCCGTTGCCGGCGTCGAGATCGCCGACGCCGAGGACGCGGAGGAGGGCGACACGGAGGAGACCGCGGAGAAGGAGGTCCTCCAGTTCCGCGAGTTCCTCGCCGATGTGGAGCCCGAGGACTTCGAGCGCTGACGACACGCAAACCTAGCGGGGCAGCGTCTTTGACCTCGCCCCTCCCGCGATCTAACGTCGAAGAATACAGTTCCCATTGCGTGTGTGGGGGGCTCGGGGCACACTTGAGTGCACATCCTGAGGTTCCGACGGATGAGCAAACTTCCCCGGGAACCCGACCAGGAGGCAGCACGTGAGTCCGAAGGGTGACGCCGGCAAGGCAACCAGCCCGGCAGGCGCTGGTGTCCCAGCGAGCGCCCAGGGCTTACTGTTCACCGAAGACCTCCCCGTCCTCGACGAGGACGCCGGATATCGCGGGCCCACGGCCTGCAAGGCCGCCGGCATCACCTACCGCCAGCTCGACTACTGGGCCCGGACGGGCCTCGTGGAGCCGGCCGTCCGTGGAGCCTCCGGCTCCGGCACGCACCGCCTCTACGGCTTCCGGGACATCCTGGTCCTCAAGGTCGTCAAGCGCCTCCTGGACACCGGCGTCTCCCTCCAGCAGATCCGCACCGCCGTCGAGCACCTCCGCGAGCGCGGCGTCGAGGACCTCGCGCAGATCACGCTCATGAGCGACGGCGCCAGCGTGTACGAGTGCACGTCGGCGGACGAGGTCATCGACCTCGTGCAGGGCGGGCAGGGAGTCTTCGGCATCGCCGTCGGCCGGGTCTGGCGCGAGGTGGAGGGCAGCCTCGCAGCGCTGCCCAGCGAGCACGCGACCGACCAGGACTTCCCGGGCGACGAGCTCAGCAAGCGCCGCGCCACCCGCAAGATCAGCTAGCAGCCCTTCTCGGTACACCCGCGCCTCGCGCCGACCCGCAGTGCATCAGCGAGCCATCATCGTCGTCCGGTGCGGCTGCGCATCCTGCCGGAGTCCGTGACACCCCTCAGCAGTTCGTCGAAATGCCCTGCAGCCTGCTGCGCCCCTTCGCCCGGCCAGTGGTGCACGGAGTGGGCGGCACCCTGGATCTGCTGCCAGTCGGGTTGTTCGGGGATGGCAGGGCTCAGCAGCAGGTCGCCGAACAGCTGCCGCATCTCATCGAGCCGGAACGCGTGCTCGGTGGACGTACGTCGCACACGGTTGGCTACGATGCCTGCGGTGTGCAGGTGCGGTGCGAACTCGCGCCGGAACAGGTCGAGCGCCCGCATGGTCCGCTCCGTCCCCGCGACGGAGAACAGGGCGGGCTCTGCGACGAGGAGGACCTTGTGGCTCGCGGTCCAGGCCATCCGGGTGAGGCCGTTGAGGGAGGGCGGGCAGTCGATGAGGACGAGGCTGTACCCCTGCACACGGGACAGGAGAGTGGAGAGCCGTCGCTGGTCGCGGCGCGCGAGGTCCGGACGGTCGTAGATGCCCGAGTAGGCCGAGCCCATGGCGACGTCGAGCCGTCGGGATACCGTCCCAGCCGACCCGGAGGCGGTCGCCACCCAGCCGCTCGGCACGAGGTTGGCAGCGAGATCTCCGCGCCGCGCGTTCTTCAGCAGACGCCCGATGTCGATCTGCCCCAACGGGCGCACCCCGAGACCGGTCGTGGCGTCGGCATGTGGATCCAGGTCGACGACGAGCGTGGGGATGCCCGCTGCCAGTGCGGCGGAGGCCAGCCCCAGGGTGACCGACGTCTTGCCCACGCCGCCTTTGAGGCTGCTGATGCTCACTACCTGCACGTGTTGAACCTGTACCTATCGGTAGGCGCCGCCGGGACTCGGCTGTCCTGAATGATCACCGATCAATCATAGGGTGACGCGGCAGGGCCTCTGGCCGTCGGGTGCGAGCCGACCCGCCGGGCAGGGCGTCCCACGATGCGGCCGATGCCATGGACTGACGGGGCCTGCCGGGTACTATCAGTCCAGCGTGCAGGACCCGACCCGCAAGGATTCAGGAGTGCGATGTTCTCGAAGATTCTGGTAGCCAACCGCGGTGAGATCGCCATCCGGGCCCTTCGGGCCGGATACGAGGCGGGAGCGAAGACGGTGGCCGTCTTCCCCCACGAGGACCGCAACTCCATCCACCGCCAGAAGGCGGACGAGGCGTACCTGATCGGGACCGAGGGCCACCCGGTGCGTGCCTACCTGGACATCGACGAGATCATCCGCGTGGCCCTCGAAGCGGGCTGCGACGCGATCTACCCGGGCTACGGGTTCCTGTCCGAGAACCCAGGCCTGGCGCGGGCCGCGGCCGAGGCAGGGATCACGTTCGTGGGACCGCCGGCCGATGTCCTGGAACTGGCGGGCAACAAGGTCAAGGCACTGGACGCCGCACGGGCCGCGGGGATCCCCGTGCTCGCCTCGTCGCGTCCGAGCGCGGACGTGGCCGAGCTGATCGCTGCGGCGGACGAGATCGGGTTCCCGGTGTTCGCGAAGGCGGTGGCCGGCGGCGGCGGTCGTGGGATGCGCCGGGTCGATACGCGGGAGGCGCTGCCGGAGGCGCTGGAGGCGGCGATGCGGGAGGCCGAGTCCGCCTTCGGCGATCCCACGATGTTCCTGGAGCAGGCGGTCCTGCGTCCTCGCCACATCGAGGTGCAGATCCTCGCCGACGCCGAGGGCAATGTGATGCACCTGTTCGAGCGGGACTGCTCGCTGCAGCGCAGGCACCAGAAGGTCATCGAGATCGCCCCTGCCCCGAACCTGGACGAGGGCATCAGGCAGGCCCTGCACCGTGATGCGGTGAAGTTCGCGACCGCCCTGGGCTACGTGAATGCCGGGACCGTCGAGTTCCTCGTGGACACGGTCGGCGAACGCGCCGGCCAGCACGTGTTCATCGAGATGAACCCGCGGATCCAGGTGGAGCACACGGTGACCGAGGAGGTGACCGACGTGGACCTCGTCCAGTCGCAGCTGCGCATCGCGGCGGGCGAGACGCTGGCGGATCTCGGGCTGAGCCAGGAGACGGTGACCCTGCGCGGCGCGGCGCTGCAGTCGAGGATCACCACGGAGGACCCGGCCAACGGGTTCCGCCCGGACGTGGGCCGTATCTCGGCCTACCGGTCCGCAGGCGGCGCCGGGGTGCGCCTGGATGGCGGGACGGTGTATGCGGGGGCGGAGATCAGTCCGCACTTCGACTCGATGCTGGTGAAGCTCACCTGCCGGGGTCGGGACTACCCGTCCGCGGTGACCCGGGCCCGCCGTGCCCTGGCCGAGTTCCGGGTCCGCGGCGTCTCCACCAACATCTCCTTCCTCCAGGCCGTCCTCGACGACCCGGACTTCATCGCCGGGAATGTCGCGACCTCGTTCATCGACGAGCGCCCGGAGCTCCTCACGGCCCGCGTGCCGGCGGACCGCGGCACCAAGCTGCTGACCTGGCTCGCCGACGTGACCGTGAACCAGCCCCACGGGGCACGCCCCGCACACCTGGATCCGCGGGAGAAGCTGCCAGAGCTCGAGGAGGCTCAGCGGAAGGCCCCGCCCCCCGAGGGGAGCCGGCAGCGGCTGCTCGAGCTCGGGCCCGAGGGCTTCGCGAAGGCGCTGCGGGAGCAGACGGCCGTCGCGGTGACGGACACGACCTTCCGCGACGCGCACCAGTCGCTGCTGGCCACCCGGGTGCGGACCCGCGACCTCGTCGCCGCCGGTGCGAGTGTGTCCCGGCTAACCCCCGGCCTGCTGTCCGTCGAGGCGTGGGGCGGGGCGACGTACGACGTCGCACTCCGGTTCCTGGGGGAGGACCCGTGGGAGCGTCTGGACGCGCTGCGCCGCGAGGTGCCGAACATCTGCCTGCAGATGCTGCTGCGTGGACGGAACACGGTCGGGTACACGCCCTACCCGGAGGCGGTCACCACCGCGTTCGTGCAGGAGGCCGCGGCGTCCGGTATCGACATCTTCCGCATCTTCGACGCTCTGAACGACGTCACCCAGATGGAACCGGCCATCCGGGCGGTCCGTGAGACGGAGACCGCCGTCGCCGAGGTGGCCCTGTGCTACACCGCCGACATGCTCGACCCGGCCGAGACGTTCTACACCCTCGACTACTACCTCGAGCTCGCCCAGCGGATCGTCGACGCCGGAGCGCACATCCTGGCCATCAAGGACATGGCGGGCCTGCTCCGCCCGGCCGCCGCCGCGAAACTCGTGACCGCCCTGCGCGAACGCTTCGACCTGCCCGTGCACCTGCACACCCACGACACCGCCGGCGGACAGCTCGCCACCCTGCTCGCAGCCGTGGACGCCGGGGTCGACGCCGTCGACGTCGCCAGCGCCGCGCTCGCCGGCACCACGAGCCAGCCCTCGGCGTCCGCGCTCGTCGCCGCCCTGGCCCACACGCCTCGCGACACGGAGCTGGACCTCGGCAGCGTGTGCGCGCTCGAACCCTACTGGGAGGCCGTGCGGCGCATGTACGCGCCGTTCGAATCGGGCCTGCCGGGCCCCACGGGGCGGGTGTACCGGCACGAGATCCCCGGAGGCCAGCTGTCCAACCTCCGCCAGCAGGCCATCGCGCTCGGACTGGGGGAACGCTTCGAGGCCATCGAGGACATGTACACCGCCGCGGACCGGATCCTCGGCCGCCTCGTGAAGGTCACCCCGTCCTCGAAGGTCGTGGGCGATCTCGCCCTGGCCCTCGTGGGCAGGAATGCCGACCCGGCGGAGTTCGAGCAGAATCCGCAGGATTTCGACATCCCCGACTCCGTCATCGGATTCCTCAACGGGGAACTGGGCAACCCGCCCGGCGGATGGCCCGAGCCCTTCCGCACGAAGGCCCTGCAGGGCCGCGAGCTCAAGCCGCGCGACGCCGAGCTCACCGCCGCGGACGAGGCGAAGCTGGCCGGGACCTCCGGCGAGCGCCGGAACGCCCTGAACACCCTGCTGTTCGCGGCGCCCACGCGGGAGTTCCGCGCCACCCGCGACACCTACGGGGACGTGTCCCTCCTCGGGACCGCCGACTACCTCTACGGACTGCAGCCGGGGACGGAGCACGTGATCGAGCTCGAGAAGGGCGTCCGGCTCATCGCGACCCTCGAGGCCGTGTCCGAACCGGACGAGAAGGGCATGCGGACGGTCATGTGCACCCTCAACGGCCAGATGCGGCCGGTGAGCGTCCGCGACACGAGCATCGACAGCGACGTCCGGGCCGCCGAGAAGGCGGACCCGGGCAGCCCGGGCCAGATCGCCGCGCCCTTCGCCGGGTCCGTCACCGTGTCCCGGGCCGAGGGCGACGCCGTCGCGGCCGGCGACACCGTCGCGACCATCGAGGCCATGAAGATGGAGGCGAGCATCACGACGCCGATCGCCGGCACCGTGCAGCGCGTCGCCTTCGCCGGTCCCGGCCCTGCACAGGGCGGTGACCTCCTCCTCGTGATCGCCCCGTCCTGAGGACCTCCCTCCGGACCGGCTGCCCGGCCGTCGGGCTAGAGTGGGATGCCGGAAGCATCAGTACCGCGGCTCCGCCCGGAGCGGCCGGATCGACCGAACGGAAGTCACCATGCCAAGCGACCCGACCGATTCCCCGACACCCGGCACCGGGGGCACTGCGGCGGACCCGGAGGCCCTGACGGGCGCCGCGCCGCAGGGCGCCGATCAGGACCCCGTGCCCGAGGATTCCGCCCCGGGCGACCCCCTAACCGGGGTCGAGCCGCAGGACGTCGTCGAGCACGCCGGCGTGGATGGCTCGGCGCAGGGCACCGAGTCCCCGAACTCCGTCTCCCCGGACCCGACGCAGGGCGTCCCCATCGTGCCGGGAGTCCCGCTACTCCGGGGGCCCACGCTCAGCATCCCGGCCCCGTCCTCCGGTGACATCACAGCCGGACTCCCCGCTGCTTCCGCTTCCTCCTCCTCCACCGACCCGTCGCCCGCGGACGGCCTCGGGGACGGCGCGGCGCAGACCGGCTGGCAGCCGTCGGGGTCCTCGTCGAGGGCGTCCTCGAACCCCGGCACGCAGTCCGGGGGCACCGGCCCGGGCGTTGCGGTGGCGGTGCCGATCGGAGCCGAGCGGACGGGCCGGCGCGGGAAGGACAGCGGGCCGGAACCGGCGTCGTCACTCACCGCTGATCGCCTGCTGGCCGGGGTGCGCCGCCCGCCCGTCTCAGGGTGGCGCCGCTTCGTCTACACGGCGACCTTCGGTCGGGTGAACCTCGGGGACTCCGACGCCGTCCGCGTCCAGCGCGCCCTCGAACACCGCATCGCGGTGCGGCTGGGGGACCGGACCCGCTACGTGCCGGTGCTCTCCCGCAAGGGCGGGGTGGGGAAGACGACCGTGACCACCCTCCTCGGCATGGCGCTGGCCGACGTCCGCGAGGACCGCATCATCGCCATGGACGCCAACCCTGACCGAGGCACCCTCTCCGACCGGTCGCCCGGGCGTGCCGACCACACCGCCCGGCAGCTGGTCCGGAACCGCTACGTCATCGAGTCCTTCTCCCAGCTCGCCGCCTTCGTCACGCGCGACGGCTCCCGTCTGCACGTCCTCGCCTCCGACACGGACCCGACCGTGGCCCAGGCCTTCGACGACTCGGACTACCGCGCGGTCACCGACCTCCTCAGCCGCTACTACTCGATCGTCCTGACCGATTCGGGGACCGGCATGGTCCATTCGGTCATGCGGGGCACGCTCGAGAAGGCGGACGCGGTGGTGCTCGTGTCCGGGGGGAGCGTGGACGAGGCGAGGCTCGCGTCCGAGACCCTCAGCTGGCTGGAGGCCCACGACCGGCACGACCTCGTGGCCCGGGCGATCGTGGTGATCAACCTGTCCTCCGGGAACGGCACGCAGGTGGACGTCGAGCAGATCGAGCAGCACTTCCGCTCCCGCGTGAACACCGTGGTCCGTATCCCGTACGACCGGCACCTGGCCGAGGGCTCGCGGATCGAGCTGGCCCGGCTGAACCCCGCGACGCGCAGGGCCGTCATGGAGTTGGCGGCGCTCGTGGTGGACCAGCTGGCGTCCTGACCGCGGCTACACTGCGGGTGTGACCCACTACGACCTCGCGATCATCGGCTCAGGCTCCGGCAACACGCTCATCTCGCCGGAGTGGGACGACCGCAAGGTGGTCCTCGTCGAAGGAGGCACGTTCGGCGGCACCTGCCTCAACGTGGGGTGCATCCCGACGAAGATGTTCGTGCATCCCGCCGATCTGGCATCCGCGCCCGCGCGCTCAGCGCGGCTCGGGGTGAACCTCGCCCTGGAACGGGTGCGCTGGAGGGACATCCGCGACCGGATCTTCACCCGGATCGACGCCATCTCGAGCAGTGGTCGGACCTATCGCGCCGACGAGCTCGCGAACGTGACCCTGGTCGAGGAATTCGTGAGGCTCACAGGGGAGAAGGCCTTCGAGACGGCGTCCGGCGAGGAGATCACCGCGGACCAGGTGGTCATCGCAACCGGCTCCCGTGCCGTCCTGCCGGAGATCCCCGGCATCGGGCTGCCCCAGGTTCATACCTCCGACACCATTATGCGCATCGACGAGTTCCCGCAGCGGCTGCTGATCATCGGTGGCGGTTACATCGCGGCGGAATTCGCGCACGTCTTCGGGGCTTTCGGCGCCCGCGTGACCATCGCCGTGCGCTCCGGCGGCATGCTGAGGACCCTCGACGCATCGGTCTCCGAGGCCTTCACCGAGCACGCAGCGCGTCAGTGGGACCTCCGGCGGGACACCGACGTCACGCAGGTCACCGCCAACGACGACGGCAGCGTCACCGCCCGCCTGAGCGGCCCGGCGGGGCCGGCGGACCTCGTGGTCGACGCCGTGCTCGTCGCCGTGGGGCGGACCCCGAACACCGACGCCCTCGGCGCGGTGGACGCCGGTCTCGACCTGCACGACGACGGCCGCCTCGTGGTGGACGGATACCAGCGGGTCCTGCGCGGGGGTGAACCGGTGGCCGGTCTCTGGTCACTCGGCGACGCCAGCAGCGACTACCAGCTCAAGCACGTGGCGAACCATGAGGCGAAAGTCGTCGCGCACAACCTGCTGCACCCGGACGCGCTGCGCGCCAGCGACCACCGCTTCGTGCCCGCCGCCGTGTTCTCCTCCCCGCAGATCGCCTCGGTGGGCATGACGGGGGAGCAGGCCCTCCACCACTCCGAGGAGACCGGCACCCCGATCGTGACGGCGGTCCGGCACTACGGCTCGACCGCATACGGGTGGGCCATGGAGGACACGCAGGGATTCGTGAAGGTCATCGCCGAGCGCTCCACGGGGCGTCTCCTCGGTGCCCACGTCCTCGGTCATGAGGCGTCGATCATCATCCAGCCCGTCGTCCAGGCCATGTCCTTCGGGCTCGATGCGCTGACGATGGCCCGCGGACAGTACTGGATCCACCCGGCGCTCACCGAGGTCCTCGAGAACGCGCTGCTCGGCCTCGAGGCCGACTGACCGGTCCCCACGCAGGCCGGGCGGCGGAGGGGACCGCCCGGTCTAGACCTTCGCGGAGGAGTAGATCGACTCCACGATCCCGGAGTAGTCCTTCAGGACCTGCGCGCGCTTGATCTTGAGGGACGGCGTGAGGTGGCCGGTGGTCTCGGTGAAGTCGGTCGGGACGATCCGGAACACCTTGATGGCCTCGGCACGGGACACCGTCGTGTTGGCGTTGTCCACGAGCTCCTGGATCTCCGCAAGGACCTTCGGGTGCTCCGCGGCCTCCCCCATCGTGGTCTCGGCGGGCAGCTGGTGCCGCTCGAGCCAGCCGGGCAGGGCCTCCTCGTCGAGTGTGATGAGCGCCGAGATGAAGGGACGCTGGTCGCCGACGACCACGCACTGGGAGACCAGCGCGTTGGCGCGGATGGTGTCCTCGAGCATCGCCGGGATGACGTTCTTCCCGCTGGCGGTGACGATGATCTCCTTCTTGCGGCCCGTGATGCGCAGGAAGCCGTCGTCGTCGAGCTCGCCGATGTCCCCCGTGCGGAACCAGCCGTCCACGAACGTCTCGTCGGTGAGGTCGGGGCGGTTGAAGTACCCCTTCATCACGCAGACGCCCTTGGCCAGGATCTCGCCGTCGTCGGCGATCTTCACCGCGTTGCCCGGCAGCGGCGCGCCGACGGTCCCGATCTTGATGCGCTTGGGCGTGTTCACCGTGATCGGTGCCGTGGTCTCGGTCAGGCCGTAGCCCTCGAGCACCATCAGGCCGATGCCGTGGAAGAAGTGGCCGAGGCGGTCGCCGAGGGGCGCGCCGCCCGAGACCGCGTGCTGCACGCGGCCTCCCATCGCGGTACGGATCTTGCCGTAGAGCAGCCGGTCGAACACGGCGTGCTTGACCTTGAGCCCCAGCGGGATCCTCCCGGCCTGCTCCGCCTTCGACCACGCGATGGCGACGTCCGCCCCGGCGTGGAAGATCTTGCCCTTGCCGCCGTCCTCGGCCTTCAGCATCGAGTTGTTGTACACCTTCTCGAAGACGCGCGGGACGGCGAGGATGAACGTCGGCTTGTAGCTCTGCAGGTCCGGCAGGAGGTTCTTCACGTCCGGGGTGTGGGCCACCGTGGCGCCCGCCGCCACGCACAGTACGGAGATGAACCGCGCGAAGACATGCGCGAGCGGGAGGAACATGATCGTCTGGCCGCCCTCGCGGGCCACCTCGGGGAGGGCCGCCGCGGCGTTCTCGGACAGCTCCACGAAGTTGCCGTGCGTCAGCTCGCAGCCCTTGGGCTTGCCGGTGGTGCCCGAGGTGTAGATGATCGTGGCGACGTCGTCGAGGCCGGCCGTGGAGCGGCGGTCGGACAGCACCTGCTCGTCGGTGCCGGCGCCGGCGGTCTGCAGGGTGTCGAGGCCGCCGCCGTCGAACTGCCAGACGTGCTGCAGGGAATCGATGCCCTCCAGGGCCACGGCCTCGCGGACCACGCTCTCGTGCCGGGCGGACTCGACGAAGGCCCCGACGGCGCCCGAGTCGCTCAAGATCCAGGCGACCTGAGCGGGGGAGGAGGTCTCGTACACGGGCACCGAGACGGCGCCCGCGAACCAGATGGCGAAATCGGCCAGCGACCACTCGTAGCGCGTGCGGGCCATGATGGCCACCCTGTCCCCGGGCTGCACGTCCGAGGCGATCAGGCCCTTCGCGAGGTCCTCGACCTGGCGCCGGAACTCGGTGGCCGTGATGTTCTCCCACTCACCCGACGCGCCCTTGACGGCGAACAGCGCGGGGTTGGACGGCTTGGCCGCCTGCCGTACCACCAGGTCCGTGGTGTTGGTCTGGCGGGGGACGTCCACGAGGACGGGAACGCTGATGTCGCGCACGATAGCTCCTTCGATATCGCCTCGACGGTGAGGCGGATTCCAGCCTATAGGTTCAGGTGGCCGAATGACCGTCCCGTAATGTACAAGTCGATAACGGTGGCGCGTCAGCGCCATACCGCCAGGACGAGGGAGGGGACGCATGCCGGTGCTGCCTGACCGGGCCGGGCTCCGCGGCCGTCGGCCGCACACCGATGCGGGGTCGGCGGGACGCGGAGCGCTCCTGGCAGCGCGGGCGGCACGCTCCACCGTCCCCGACCCGGCGCGTCGCGGGCTCTCGATCGGCGTCGACATCGGCGGTACGAAGGTCGCGGCGGGCGTCGTCGACGTGCGGGGCAGGATCCTCGCCGAGGCGCGCAGGGCGACTCCCGGGCAGGATCCACGCGCCGTCGAAGCTGTCATCACCGAACTCGTCCGCGAACTGTCGCGGGAGTACCGGATCCGTTCGGTCGGGATCGGCGCCGCGGGCTGGATGGACCTGTCCAACAGCACCGTGCTCTTCAGCCCGCATCTGGCATGGCGCAACGAGCCGCTGCGGAGGAACCTGGAAAAACTGCTGCACCGCCGCGTCACGGTGGTCAACGACGCCGACGCGGCCGCGTGGGCGGAGTGGCGTTTCGGTGCGGGTCGCGGTGAGTCCCGCCTGGTCTGCGTCACCCTCGGCACCGGGATCGGGGGAGCCATGATCATGGGCGGACGGGTGGAACGCGGACGGCACGGCGTCGCCGGGGAGTTCGGACACCAGATCATCGTGCCGCAGGGTCACCGGTGCGAGTGCGGGAACCGGGGCTGCTGGGAGCAGTACGCCTCCGGCAACGCCCTGGGTCGCGAGGCTCGGGAACTCGCCGCCGCGAACTCCCCGGTGGCCAGGGCCATCATCGATGCGGCACCCGGCGACGGCTCGGCGATCACCGGTGCGCTCGCGACCCGCCTCGCGATGGAGGGCGATCCCGCGTCCCGCGAACTGGTCGACGACGTCGGGCAGTGGCTGGGGCTGGGCCTCGCCAACCTGGCCGCTGCACTCGATCCGGGGACGTTCGTCATCGGCGGGGGGCTCAGTGCCGCGGACGAACTCCTGCTGGAGCCCGCGCGACGGGCCTTCGGACGCAATCTGACGGGTCGCGGCTTCCGGCCGGCGGCGCGCATCGAGCGGGCGGCGCTGGGCCCCGAGGCCGGTCTGATCGGAGCGGCCGACCTGTCACGGACGCTCTCCCGCAGCGGCACCTGAGACGTGGCCCGCCCGGGCGGCCTAGACCTCGGCGCCGTCGTCGCCGATGTCGCGGTGCTTCGGCAGCCGTGTCACGAGATAGCCGGCACCCGCCAGGAACAGCGCGAGGACGCCGAGTGTGGCGGCCAGGGGAGCGTCCCGCCAGAACATGGCGAACAGCAGCAGCGTGATCGGGCCGCCGGCGGCACCGACCCAGGCCAGGACCGTCAGGGGATCACCGGAGCCGAGGGGCGGGGGTTCCTCCGGGGTGAAGCCCTCGTCGTCGTCCGGTTCGTCCGCCCCCTGCGGTGCGGAGTAGTCGCGGGGCCCCGTGGGCCGGAACGGCTGGTCCCTGAAGATCGCATCCGCGCGCTCGCGGTCCGTCAGGTCCTCGCCGCCGCGCGCGCCGGGCGCGTCAGCGCCGCCGCGTTCGTCCGACCGGGTGCCGAGGGGATCCGCGGGTGCGGCCGGTGGAAGGAGGCGGCCGGCGTCGGGGGAGCCGGGATCGGCGGCGGTACCCTCCAGGCGCGCGACAAGGTCCTGCCAGACGGCGTCGTCGGTGGATTCGTTCGGTTCCTGACCTCGGGGGCCCATACGTTGCTACCCGGCTTCCTGGGAATCAGAGGGCGTGCTCGTTCCATCGTGGACACCGTGCGCCGCCACGTCAACCGATTCCGTGCGTGTCGGGCGCCGTACCCGGTGCCCTGCCGCTCCGGTCGGCGGGGCATACGTCCCGCGGTGAGGCGGCGCGGTGACTCCCGCGTCCCCCGCCCACGCGTCCACGGGACGGCGCCCGTGTGCCCGGCTTCCTTAGAGTAGGCTTCCACAAGAAAAAGCGGGCAGCATGCCTCATGCCGCACCGTCCATGCAGGGAGGCTGGCAGCGTGTTCTATTGGGTGATGAAGCGGATCGTCGTCGGTCCGATCCTCAATCTCCTCTTCCGGCCCTGGGTCAAGGGACTCGACAACGTCCCGGCGACGGGACCGGCGGTGATCGTCAGCAACCACCTGTCCTTCTCCGACTCGATCTTCCTGCCCATCGTGGTCCCCCGGACCGTCGTCTTCCTCGCGAAGTCCGAGTACTTCACGGGCAAGGGGATCAAGGGAAGGCTGACGGCCCTCTTCTTCCGGCTGTCGAACCAGCTGCCGATGGACCGTTCCGGCGGGGCGGCGTCATCGTCCTCCCTCAGCGCGGGCATGGAGATCCTCAACGAGGGCGGCGTCCTCGGCATCTACCCCGAGGGGACCCGGAGCCCGGACGGACGCCTGTACCGCGGCAAGACCGGGGTCGCGAAGCTCGTCCTCGCGACGGGCGTGCCGGTGATCCCCGTGGCGATGATCGGCACGGACAAGGTGCAGCCCATCGGCCGGCGCATCCCGAACATCCGCCGGGTGGGCATCATCATCGGTGAGCCGCTCGACTTCAGCCGTTACGAGGGGCTCGAGTACGATCGCTTCGTGCAGCGCTCCGTCACCGACGAGATCATGTACGAGCTGATGCGACTGTCCGGCCAGGAGTACGTGGACGCCTACGCGAGCACGGTCAAGGAGCGCCTCGCCGCCGAGAAGGCAGCGGGACGGAAGACGCCGAAGCCCGGCGCCGACACACGCAGGGCAGCGGTGAGGATCTCGACCGACTCCGCTCCGGTGCCGGGCGCGGTCACCGAGATCGGCCGCCCGCCGGCGGTCGGCGATTCTCCTTCCTCCGCACACCGCACCACCGCCGACGAGCCTACGAAGCAGTCCGACGCCGGGTGAGCGGACGGGCTCGTCCGCTCACCGTGCGACCCGACCGCAGTGCTGCATCCTCCGGCCGCGCGCTCCGTTCGCCGGCGCCGGCACGAAACCCGGCTGTGTGACCCGGCAGCGGCATCCCATGACGGGCCGAATCGGGCCTCCGACGGCCAGCCCGTAGAATTCCCCTGTGACTGATTCGCTAGCTCCCGTACTCCCGCGTACCGCGGACCCCGTCTCCTCCAGTACAGCCGGCCTCGATGCCTGGCGCTCGATGGCGGCGGTCCAGCAGCCATCCTGGCAGGACTCCGGGGTCTATTCGGCGTCGGTCAAGGAACTCTCGACCCTTCCTCCGCTGGTGTTCGCCGGTGAGGTGGACGTACTGCGCGAACGGCTCGCGGCCGCGGCGCAGGGCAAGGCCTTCCTCCTCCAGGGCGGTGACTGCGCGGAGACCTTCGACGGCGCGACGGCCGACAAGATCAGTGCGCGGGTCCGCACGATCCTGCAGATGGCCGTCGTCCTGACCTACGGTGCGTCGCTGCCCGTCATCAAGATGGGGCGCATGGCCGGCCAGTTCGCCAAGCCGCGATCCTCCAACGACGAGACCCGCGACGGCGTCACCCTGCCCGCCTACCGGGGCGACATGGTCAACGGGTACGACTTCACCCCCGAGAGCCGCGGGCACGACGCCTCGCGCATGGTGAAGGCGTACCACACCTCCGCATCGACGCTGAACCTCATCCGGGCGTTCACCCAGGGCGGGTTCGCGGACCTGCGGCTGGTCCACCACTGGAACAAGGGGTTCATGGCCAACCCCGCGCACTCGCGCTACGAGTCGCTGGCCCGCGAGATCGACAGGGCCGTGCGGTTCATGGACGCCTGCGGCACAAACTTCGAAGCGCTGAAGCGCGTGGAGTTCTTCGCCAGCCACGAGGCGCTGCTCCTCGACTACGAGCGTGCACTGACCCGCATCGACTCGCGCACCTCCCTGCCGTACGACACCTCGGCGCACTTCCTGTGGATCGGGGAGCGCACCCGCGACATCGACGGCGCGCACGTGGACTTCCTGTCGCGCGTACGCAACCCGATCGGCGTCAAGCTCGGACCCTCCACCTCGGCTGACGACGCCCTCGCCCTGATCGACAAGCTCGATCCGAACCGCGAGCCGGGCAGACTCACCTTCATCACCCGGATGGGGGCGAAGAACATCAGGGAGAAGCTGCCGTCCCTGGTGGAGCGCGTCACCGCCTCCGGGGCACAGGTCCTCTGGGTCACCGATCCGATGCACGGCAACACGGTGACCTCACCGAACGGGTACAAGACGCGGAACTTCGACGACGTGATCGACGAGGTGCGCGGCTTCTTCGAGGTGCACAACGCCCTGGGGACGTTCCCCGGCGGCCTGCACGTCGAGATGACGGGCGACGACGTCGCCGAGTGCCTCGGCGGCGCCGACCCGATCGATCAGGACGCCTTCCTGGAACGCTACGAGTCGGTGTGCGACCCGCGCCTGAACCACATGCAGTCGCTCGAGATGGCCTTCCTCGTCGCCGGGGCCCTCTCGAAGAGCTGACCCCAGGGCAGGGTGACCCTGCCCTGGACACGACGCGACGACGGCCACCACCGGTGGCCGCCGTCGCGTCCGGCCCGCCTGCGCGTCAGGCGACCGTGATCCGGATCGTGGTGCCTTCGGGCTGCTCGCCCGCGGGGCTCTGGCCGACCACGAGACCGAGGACGGCGCTGCCGAAGGTGTAGTCGACCTGCACCGCGAAACCGGCGGCCTCGAGCGTCGCGATGGCACGCTCCTCCGGCAACGAGAACACCGTGGGGACCCTCACCATGCGGGGCCCCTGCGACAGCGTCAGCGTGACCCGTGTCCCGCGTCGGACCTCGGTGCCGGACGGGTCCTGACGGGCCACGGCGCCCTCCGGCACGGTCTGGCTGTACTCCCGGGCATCGGTCACCGTCACCCCGAGCCCTGCACGCTCGAGAGCCGCGACGGCCTCCTCCGCGGGAAGTCCCGTGACGTCCGGGACGGTCGACAGATCGGGGCCCTTCGACACGAGTAGTTCGACGGGCTCGAAGCGGCGGACCAGGGACGCGGCGGCGGGGTCGGTGCCGACGACCAGCCCCGCGGTGACCTGCTCGTCGAAGACCTCCTCCGTGGACAGGGACACGAGCCCCTGCCCCTCGAGGACGGTACGGGCCTCGGCGAGGGGAGTGTCGGCGACGTCGGGTAGCGACACCGTTCCCGCCGGGCCGGCACCGAAGAGCCAGCTTGCACCGGCCACGAGGCCCGCGAGGAGGACCAGCAGCACCGCGAGGATCCGCACGGACCGGCGCGCCGCCCGGCCCTGCAGCGTCTTCTGCGGTCGCTGTGCCTCGCGCGCCTGCTGCCTCCTGGACGGCGGACGGACCGAACTGCCGGCGGGGCGCCTGGCTGCCGGTCGGGCGCCGTCGTCCGGCTCCGCCTTGTGGAGGGTCCGCGACGGACCGTCGTGCGTGTCGGGCGCCCATGCCTCGCCGGTGCCGGGGCCGCCGGCCTGTCCGGAGGGGGCCGTGCCGATCGACGACGGCGCACCGGACGGGGGCGTCGCCGGCATGGCGCCGATGACCCTCGTCGCATGGTGGCTGCGATCGATGACACCGGTACGGTCGTCCCGGCGTCCGGCCGCGGGCAGGACCTCGGTCCGTCCGGACCGCTGCTGCGCGGTGTGTGCGCCTGCGGCGCGGGGGAGGAACGCATCGCGTGGCAGGGCCTCGGTCCGCTCGTCACCGGCGGGGAGGCGAGGGACGACGGCGGCGGTCAGCTGGTCCTGCTCCGGACCGGGACCCGGCACGTCGGACGGGTCGAAGTCCAGGTCCTCCTCGCTGAGGGTTGCCCGGATGTGCCGGAGTTCGCCGAGGAGCGCGGCGCCGTCCACCGGGCGGTCCTCGGGGTCCCGCGAGGTGCACCACTGTACGAGTTCGTCGATGTCGGGGGCGAGGCCGGGAAGGAGCGAGGACGGTGCGGGGACGTCCGACTGCGCGTGCTGCAGCGCCACCTGGATGGGGGTCTCCCCGGTGAAGGGCTGCCTGCCGGTCAGCAGCTCGAAGAGCATCACACCCGTCGAGTAGATGTCGCTCTGGGCTTCCGCCGGTCTGCCGAGCACGAGCTCGGGGGAGAGATAGGCGACGGTCCCGACGAGCGTGGCGGTCCCGGTGGACGCCGAGACGGCGCGCGCGAGACCGAAGTCGGCGATCTTCACGGCCCCCGCGTCCGAGAGGAGGACGTTCTCGGGTTTCACGTCGCGGTGGATGAGTCCCGCCTCATGGGCCGCCGCGAGTCCCTCCACGACGGCGTCGAGCAGTGTGAGCGCGTGACGCGGCGTGAGCCGGCCGTGATCGCGCAGCACGTCCCGCAGCGTCCTGCCGGAGACGAACTCCATGACGAGGTAGGCGACGGGTTGCCCCCCGATCTCGTCGACGCCCTGGTCGAGCACGCCCACCACGTGGGGGTGCGACAGGCGCGCGGCCGATTTCGCCTCCTGCTCGAAGCGTTCGGTGAAGCCGGGCTCCTCGGCGAGGTGGGGGTAGAGGACCTTGAGCGCGACCCGTCGGTCGAGTCGGCGGTCGGTGGCCAGGTACACGGTGGACATGCCGCCGCGGGCCAGCCGTGAATGGACGACGTACCGCCCGTCCACCGTGGCTCCCTCGAGCGGATCCTTCCGTAGCTGGTGCACCCTCCGATACTAATCGGGTGCAGACGAAGGGGGCAGGACCACCACGCGATCCCACCCCCTCCGCCCGGCCCGGCACCCGGGCCGGGACGGCCTACGCGAAGTTCTTCTGGTGCGCCTTGATTGACGCGACGTACCGCTTCGTGTCCTCGAACATCCCGCGGTTCTGCACCGAGTACTGACCCTGGTAGTAGGAGGCGATCGCGATGTCCAGCGATGGGCTCGTGCGGACGAGCGAGCGGATGATCGCGACGCCGGCGGTCGCGTTGTCGTACGGGTCCAGCAGGTTCAGCTTGCGGCCCACGAGGTCGCTCGCCCACTGGCCCGAGGACGGGATGACCTGCATGGTCCCGATGGCGTTCGCCGGGGACACCGCGCGCTGGTTGAAGCCCGACTCCTGGTGCGCGAACGCGAGCGCGAGGCTCGGGTCGACGCCCATCGAACGCGCCGAGTCGGCGACGATCTGCCGCATCTCGGCCGGCGAGGGCGCGGGCATCGAGTTGAGCAGCGCCTTGTTCGAGTTTGCGTCCGCGACCACCTTGTCGGGGTAGGTGTAGCCCAGGAACGTCGAGGGGACGAGGCCCGTCGGCGCCGGCGCGGGAGCCGGAGCGGTGACCCCGCCGGTGAGGGTGAGCTTCTGTCCCGGGTAGATGACCGACGTCATCGTGCAGTTGTTGGCAGTCAGGAGGGCCTGCAGGCCCACACCGTTGCGGGAGGCGATCGCGCCGAGGGTGTCACCGGGCTTCACGGTGTACGTGCCGGCGGGAGCGGGAGCGGGAGCGGGAGCCGGCGCAGGTGCGGCTGCGGGCTTGTTCGGTGCGGGCGCGGGTGCAGGGGCGGGTGCCGGTGCGCCACCGCCCAGGGTGATCTTCTGCCCGGGGAAGATGACCGAGGTCATGGAGAGCTTGTTGGCGGTCAGGAGGTCCTGGAGGCCCACCCCATTGCGGATGGCGATCGCGCCGAGGGTGTCACCGGGCTTGACCACGTAGGTCCCGGCGGACTGCTGGGGAGCGGGCGCAGGAGCGGCGGGGGCCGCTCCGGGGGCAGGTGCGGCACTGCCGGTCAGCTTGATCTTCTGTCCGGGGTAGATGATGGTGCGCGCGGTCAGCTTGTTCAGCTCGAGCACGGCCTCCGTCGACAGGCCATGGAGCCTGGCGATGGCACCGATGGTGTCTCCCGGCTTGATGGTGTACTCGCTCGGCGCGGTCGGCGCGGTCGGGGCGGTCTGCACGGTCACCGCGGTCTTCTGCGCGGGGACGGTACCGGCTACGAGGGCGGCGGGCACGACGGCCCGCGCGGGAACCTGCGTGGGGGCCGCGGCCAGGTGGCGGGCCGCAGATGCCTGCGGAGCGGGTGCTGCCGTCGCCGGTTGGGCGAAGGCGACGGAAGAGAGAAGCACCGCGGGCAGGGCGGCGGTGGTCACGGCGACGTTCAGGCCGCGACGGCTGGCGCCGGCGGCCTTCCTGCGGGTGCCGTTCAGCGGTGCATTCGATCGCTGGGCAGTCATGTTTTCGTTCCTCGTCTGTTGGCGGCTGAGTCCGCGCGGACGCACGTACCCGAGATGGTGCTTCCCGGCTGGGCACATGCAAGTGCTGGTGATGCTGTTGTGTCACGTGTTGTTACTGTTGCTTCTGTGACTCCTGTGAACTTACACGAAAAGGGGAGTAGCACAAGAGGTCTCCAAAGGGCCTGAACCTCCGCTCTGGCGTGTCGCGCCGGAGGCATGGCCGTGTTGCCGGGGGCTGCTCCAGTCCTGTGGGAATCCTGCGTCGGTCCTGCTCCGGAGCTGCGCCGGTCCTGCGCCGGTCTCCCGGGCCTCGGAGCGCCCCTGGGCCGTCGAGTGGAGATGGATGCGGGAGCGTGGCACCCTTGGACGGTGACTGAACTCGAACACCTCGTACCGGCCTGGCTGAACCTCCCGGAGGTCGCCGAGGCCCTCGGCCTCCCCATCACGCGCGTGCACTCGCTCATCAGCGAGAGGTCGCTCGTCAGCGTACGGATCGGGGAACGCAACATCCGCAGCGTCCCGGCCGACTTCCTCGCCGACGGAGCAGTCCTGGAGAGCCTCAAGGGGACGGTGCTCGTCCTCGCGGACTCCGGGTACGGCGACGAGGACATCATCCGCTGGCTCTACACCGAGGACGAATCCCTGCCGGGTCGTCCGATCGACGCCCTGCGTGAGGGGCGGAAGACGGAGATCCGGCGCCGTGCCCAGGCAGCCGCCTGGTAGGAGCGTGTGTCCGCCCGAGGCAGGGTGGACTCCGTCACCGCGTGATGCGGAACCGGGGCGTCCGGGGCATCAGGCGTTGCGCGTGACCGCCGCTTCCGCGAGCAGGTGGAGGGCGCGCCGGGAGACGGTATCGATCCCGAGCCGCTCCAGTGCCGCGAAGGCGTCCCCGGATTTCTGCGCGATGAGCTGCTCCGTGTGCACCAGGGCACCGCTGTCCACGATCAGGCCGCGCAGCATGGCGACGCCGTCGTCGTCGAGGGACGTGTCGCCGAGCATCGCATTGATCCTGGCGCGGGCCTCCCCGGAGCTCGCTTGAAGAGCGCGGGCGATCAGGAAGGTGCGCTTGCCCTCCCGGAGATCGTCCCCTGCCGGCTTGCCCGTCACCTCCGGATCGCCGAAGACGCCCAGCACGTCGTCGCGGAGCTGGAACGCCTCGCCCAGCGGCAGGGCGAACGCCGAGTAGGCCGCCAGTAGCCGGTCGTCAGCGCCCGCCAGGGCCCCGCCGAGCATGAGCGGACGCTCCATCGAGTACTTGGCGGACTTGAACCGGAGGATGTTCAGCGCGCGTTCCGCCGCGACCTCCGGCGTCTGGTCGGGCCCCACGGCCTCCTCCAGGAGGTCGAGGTACTGACCGGCCATGACCTCGGTCCGCATGCGGTTGAAGATCGTGCGGGCGGCGTCGCCCGTGGTGCCGGCGCAGGCCGCCGTGAAGAGCTCCTCGCTGAAGGCGAGGCAGAGATCGCCCGCCAGGATGGCCGCCGAGACCCCGAACCGCTCGGGGTCGAGGTGCCAGCCGGCGTCGGTGTGCCGCGCCGTGAACTGCCGGTGGACGCTGGGCCGTCCGCGCCGTGTGTCCGACCGGTCGATGATGTCGTCGTGGATCAGGGCGGCAGCCTGGAAGAACTCGAGCGCGGTCCCCGCGACCACCGGGGCAGGCGCCGTCGGCGACCCGCCGGCAGCCCGCCATCCCCAGTAGCAGAGCAGCGCCCGCATCCTCTTGCCGCCACTCGTCAGGGTCGCGATGCTCGAGAGGAGGGGCAGTGCTTCTCCCGAGATGCCCACCAGCACGTCGCGCTGCTCGGCGAGGAAGTCCTCGATGGTCCTGGTGAGCGAGGAGCGGAACCGGTCCTGCTCCTCGGAGATGGCATCGGGAACGAATCCGTCCTTCTCGGGTGTAGCGGGTGCGGACAGCATGGATCTCCCGGGCGGGTCGGCTGGACGTGGTGATCCCACTCTATCCGTCGGTCCGGACGTGCCCGCCGTGCCCCGTGCCTGCCTCGACGGCCGGAGTCGGTCGTCGAGGGGGCGCCGTCCCGGCTGCCCGCCCCGGCTGCCCGTCCCGGCGTCAGTGGCGCTGCGTACGATTGATGCGTGTCCAGGGATCAGGTCTCGCAGCGGGTCGAGCACGCGGAGTGCCGCATCCTGCACATCGACATGGATGCGTTCTACGTCTCCGTCGAACTCCTGGACCACCCCCACCTGCGCGGCGTCCCGGTGGTCGTCGGCTCTCCGTCCGGGCGGTCCGTGGTGCTCTCCGCCTCCTACGAGGCACGCCGGTTCGGCGTGCGGTCGGCGATGCCCATGAGTATCGCGATGCGGCGGTGCCCCACCGCGGTGATCCTGCCGCCCCACCATCGGCGGTACTCGGAGGTCTCCCGCGAGGTGATGAGGATCTTCCGCTCGGTGACACCCGAGGTCGAGCAGTTGAGCGTGGACGAGGCGTTCCTCGACATCGGCGGCTCCATGCGCCGGCTGGGCGGCCCGCGCGAGATCGGCGAGCAGATCCGCGCCGAGATCCAGTCGACGCTCGGCATCACCGCGAGCGTGGGAGCCGCGACCACGAAGTTCGTCGCCAAGATCGCTTCCACGCGTGCGAAGCCCGACGGACTGCTGCTCATCCCGGGGGATCAGACCGTCGCCTACCTCCACACCCTGCCGGTATCCGCGCTCTGGGGTGTCGGGGCCAAGACGCAGGAGGTCCTCGCGCGGATCGGCATCAGCACCGTCGAGGACGTCGCGCACACCCCGGTCCCGACGCTCAGGAAACTGCTCGGGTCCTCGGGGGAGCACGTCCATCACCTCGCCTGGGGTCGCGACCCCAGGCGGGTCGTGGTCGCCCGGCCTGAGAAGAGTATCGGCGCCGAGGAGACGTTCTCCCGCGACATCGACGACTCCGACGTCCTGCGGCGGGAGCTGCTGAGGCTCGCGCACCGCACGGCGACCCGGCTCCGTGCCTCGGGCCACCGTGCCGGGGGAGTCGCGCTGAAGCTGCGCTACGCCGACTTCACCACTCTGACGCGGTCCAAGAAGCTCGACGAGCCCGTGGACAGTGCCAATGCACTGTACGGAGCGGCGACGGCGCTGCTCACGGCGCTGGGGGACCGGCCCATGGCCGTCCGGCTGATCGGCCTGCGGGCGGAGTCCCTCGAGACGGGCGGGGACGGGTCCACGCAGCTCACCATCGACCGGCGGGACGACAACTGGCGGATCGCCGAGAGGGCACTGGACGACGTGAACAGGAAGTTCGGCGATGCGGGCGTGATGCCCGCCGGCCTCCTCCGCCCCAAGGGCCGGCAGCGGGTGGACGGAGAGACCCATCAGGGCGCCGAGGAGATGTCCACTGGGACGCCGGCTGCGACACCGCCGGCCGGGTACTCCCGCCGCCCGGCCGACCCCTCCGGGCCGCTTCCGGACCGGGCCGTCACGGACCCCCGGACAGCGCGCGAATGAACGGTACCCAGGGGTCGGGTAGCATCCCGCGGAGCGCATGAACAACACCACGTTGTGACTTTGCACCCATCAGGGAGCAAACTACTCTTTAAGCAGGCAGACACCTGCCGTCCAGCACTACTTTCCGCCATCCGGAACCAGCGGTCCACGGCACTCCTGCCGGGAACCGGAGCCGGGTGCGGGTCGTTGTCTGGGTAAAGGAACGTTGGTATCCACTTCAAGGAGGCGGTCATGGCACTCTCGGAACACGAGCAGAGGTTGCTTGATCAGCTCGAACAGCAATTACACGCCGACGATCCCAAATTCGCCCACTCGATGGCTTCGGACACGCGGAAATCGATGTCGACCCGGCGCCTGGTCATCGGGTCACTCATCACCATCGCAGGCATCCTGGTCCTCCTCGCGGGCATCGTCTACGCATTGACCATCGTCGGGGTGCTCGGCTTCCTGATCATGGGGGCCGGTGTCTACTTCGCGACCACGAAGTCCCGGCAGGTGGAGGCGGGCACAGCGCCCGGCAGGCCCGCGAAGACCCCGACCGGCGGGAAGAGCGGCTTCATGTCCGGCCTCGAGGACAAGTGGGACGAGCGCAAGCGCGACCAGAGCTAGACCGCTGCGTCACGATCCCGACGGATCTGCACAGCCCCTGGAAGAACCCGCCGCGGCGGGTTCTTCCCTTTTAACCGGTTGAACCGTTTCCAGGCGTCCGCGCATGCCCCGAACGATGTCTTCCTCCTCCATTTCCCTCCCCGGAGTCCGTGACCCGATGGGCTGCCGGGATCAAGGCGCCGGGGGGTCCCGGAGAGGCACAGGAATGGGCGCGCCACGGCGCGGATGCATTGACCGTGGAGAGTTGTGGAGTAAAGTGGGGAATATAAGAGCAAGGCAGCAACGAGCTGGGCTTGGCGGACTCAGAACAGGCGGTCAGGGATGTTCCTCGGAACTCACACCCCCCGCCTCGACGAAAAAGGCAGGCTGATTCTCCCTGCGAAATTCCGTGAGGAGTTGAGCGAGGGACTGGTCCTCACCAGGGGCCAGGAACGCTGTATCTACGTCTTCAGCATGAGTGAATTCGAGAGGGTTCACGAGCAGATGCGCGCGGCACCGATCTCGTCACGCCAGGCGAGGGACTACAACCGCATCTTCCTGTCGGGAGCCTCGGACGAGGTCCCCGACAAGCAGGGCAGGATCACCATCCCGCCGGCTCTGAGGACGTATGCAGGACTGGACCGGGAGCTCGCGGTGATCGGAGCGGGAAGCCGCGCCGAGATCTGGGCAGCGGATGCCTGGGACACCTACCTGACGGAGAAGGAGACGGCCTTCTCCGAAACGGATGAGAACGCCTTCCCGGGCATCATCTGAAATACGGCAGGACACGCACGACAGGCACGAAGAGCACGACGACGCAGCAAGTACTCGCGGATGGGCGAATCCTCTTGGATGAGATCTCCAGCCGCCGGACACGGTCCACCACCTGGCTCCACTTCCCCGGAGCCAGGCGATGACCCTCCGGCCGGATGGGGGTCTGATTCAAGAGAAGGACACCGCCTCCCGCCGGCCTGCAGCAACACACTGGGACGATCTACGGCGAGCTGCAGGAGGGAGTGGACGCATGGGCGGAGACCGGCCGACGGGTGACCGGCACGTCCCCGTCCTCCGCGACCGCTGTGTCTCACTCCTCGCCCCGGCCGTAGCCTCCGCCGAGGCCGCAGGGCGCCGCCCCGTCGTCGTCGACGCGACGCTGGGCATGGGCGGCCACTCCCAGACCATGCTGGAGCGCTTCCCCGCGGCCCACCTGGTGGGCATCGACCGCGACACCGAGGCGCTCGGCCTGGCCGGGGAGCGCCTCGCGGCCTTCGCCGACCGCACCGACCTGGTCCACGCCGTCTACGACGAACTGCCCGAGGTGCTGGACGACCTCGGGATCGAGGACGTCGACGGCGTGCTCTTCGACCTTGGCGTCTCCTCCCTGCAGCTCGACGAGCGCGATCGCGGCTTCGCCTACTCCTACGATGCGCCCCTGGACATGCGCATGGACACGAGCAGCGGCATCACGGCCGCCGAGGTCGTCAACACCTACGCCTCCGAGGACCTCCTGCGCATCATCCGCACCTGGGGCGAGGAGAAGTTCGCGGGGCGGATCGCCTCCGCGATCGTGACCGCACGGGAGGCCGAGCCCCTCCGGACGACCTCTCAGCTCGTCGACGTCATCCGCGGCGTGGTGCCGGCCTCCGCAGCCCGCACGGGGGGACACCCCGCCAAGAGGACCTTCCAGGCGCTGCGCATCGAGGTCAACCAGGAGCTGTCCGTGCTGGAGCGCGCGGTCCCGGCGGCCGTCGACTCCGTCGTCCTGGGCGGCAGGGTCGTCGCGATGTCCTACCACTCCCTCGAGGACCGCATCGTGAAGAGCGCCTTCACCGCGGGTACGAGGTCCTCGGCACCCGTCGGCTTCCCGGTGGAGCTCGAGGAGCACAAGGCGTACCTCCGTTCGCTCACGCGCGGCACGGAAGCGCCGACGGCAGCGGAGATCGAGGAGAACCCACGCGCGGCATCCGCCAAGCTGCGCGCGGTCGAACGCATCAAGGCAGCACCCGTCGACAGGAAGACCAGATGAGCCAGGTATTGACTGCTGAGAAGCGCCACCGCGCCACTGCCTACGCCGGACACGGCGCTCTCGCCGTCGCCCCGGAGCGGCTGACCGGGAGCGCCCCGGGTGCCGTTGCCCCGCAGCCGAGACCTCGCACGCCGCTCTCCGTGGTGCCCGCGCGCCCGGCCCGGCGGCGCGTGCCCTTCGCGGTCTTCATCCTGCTCGTGCTCGGTGCGGCACTTGCGGCCGTGCTCATGCTCAACATCTCCGTCTCCGGCACCCAGTACGAACTCGTCCAGCTCCGGAACCAGCAGGTGGCGCTGAGCCAGCAGAACGAGGCCCTCGTGCTCGAGATCGAGGGCAAGGAAGCCCCCCAGAACCTCGCGGCCGCTGCGACGAAGCTCGGCATGGTCTCCTCCCCGACATTCGGGACCATCGACCTGGAGACGAAGAGGATGACGGGCACGCCGGAGCCCGCGAAGGAAGGGCCCAAGCCCGGGGCGCTCATCGCAGCCCCCCGACTGGACACGGTGCAGCCGGCGCCGGCCGCCGTCGCTTCCCCTCCGGTCGCCGAGGAGCCGGCGGCCGACGCGGGCGAGGCCCCTTCCGTGGCCGACGGCGATACCGGTGCCGCTGCTGCAGGCGGCGGGACGGACAGCTCGGCCTCGGGCACCATCCCGGCCCCCGAGCAGCTCGGATCCGACCGCTAGCGGGGCGACACGCCGACGACTGCCGCATCCCGCACAGCACCTGACGATCGACAAGGATTCCTCCGTGACCCCTGCACGCTCCGGCAGCCCAGACAGCCTCCGCCTGGCCCTCGGCTCGACCCGGCTCCGCGTGGGGCTGGCCTTCGTCCTGATCCTGCTGCTGGTCCTCGGCGTACGCCTGTTCCAGCTGCAGGCGCTCGACCTCAACGGGATGGCGCAGGCCGGACTGTCCAAGCGGCTCACCTCCACCGAGGTGCAGCCCGTCAGAGGTTCGCTCGTCGACAAGAACGGGAAGTACTTCGCCCGCAGCGTCGAGCGCTACGACATCGTGGTGGACCAGCGGCTCAGCGCCGTCGAACAGTTCAGCCGCACCGTGGAGGACCCGGAGGAGGAGAACGGCGTCCGGCGCGAGACCGACGTGCCGATCGAGCAGGGCTTCACCGAACTGTCGGCGATCCTCGGCATCGACGCCGCTACCCTCGAGGAAGCGATCCTGGGTGAGGCGACCTTCAACTACGTCGCGAAGTCCGTCACACCCGAGGTCAAGAACCGCGTCATGGCCGTCGGCTTCCCCGGCGTCTACGCCGACGAGACGAGCGTCCGGACCTACCCCGCAGGCCCCGTGGCGGGATCGGTGATCGGGTTCGTGTCCGCCAACGGTGAGCCCCAGGAGGGCCTAGAGTACTCCCTCAATGACGCTCTGGAGGGCACGCCCGGCCGGCGGACGTTCGAGATCGGCGGGGACGGCATCCGCATCCCCTACGCCACCAACGAGGACATCCCGGCGGTGGACGGACAGGACGTCCGGCTCACCATCGACCAGGACCTGCAGTGGTTCGCGCAGCAGACCATCGCCTCCCAGGTGAAGGACTACAAGGCGGAATGGGGCAACATCGTGGTCGTCGAGACCGCGACCGGTGCGATCCGCGCCATGGCCGAGTCCACGACGCCGGACCCCAACGACCCGACGGCGACCCCTCCCGAGCAGCGTCGCCCCAACTCCCTGAGCGCGTCCTTCGAGCCGGGCTCGACGACGAAGGTCATCACGCTGGCTGCCGCGCTGGAGGAGGGACTGATCGAGCCCACGTCGAAGTTCACGCTCGAGAACCGCTACACCGTGGACGACCAGACCTTCAAGGACTCCTCCGAGCACGGCACCGAGCACCGCACCGCGGCGGGCATCCTGGCCAAATCCATGAACACGGGCACCGTCCAGATCGGCGAGAAGCTGACCAAGCAGGAACGCTACGACTGGCTGAAGAAGTTCGGGATCGGGGAGCCCCTCGGGACTGGCATGAACGAGGAGAACCAGGGGCTGCTCACTACGCCGGACAAGTGGGACGACCGCCAGCAGTACACCGTGCTGTTCGGCCAGGGCCTCACACAGACGGCCCTCCACACCGCCATGGTCTACCAGACGATCGCGAACGACGGCGTCCGCCTTCAGCCACGGCTCATCGACGCCTACATCGACCCCGACGGCACCGAGCACGTGGTACCGCAGGCCGAGGGCACGGAGGTGGTCTCCGAGGGCACCGCCGCCGAGATGCGCAAGATGCTCGAGACCGTGACCCAGGAGGGCTCCGGCAAGTCCGGGGAGCTCGAGCAGTACCGGGTCGGCTCCAAGACGGGAACCGCCGAGGCGCCGAGCCCGTCCGGAGGCTACGACGGCTACACTCTGTCCTACGCCGGGATCGCACCGATCGAGGACCCGAAGTACGTCGTCGTCATCACGCTGCAGAGGCCCAAGGGCGATCTCTACTACCTGATCCCCGGCGAGTCCTTCCAGAAGGTCATGAAGCAGGTCCTGAACGCCGACAACGTCCCGGCCTCGACCACCAAACCGGACATCTACCCGGTCGAATACTGACCCGGAGGCCAGAACACCGTGCAATCGAACACGCCGCAGGGGAGCGCCGCTGCCCTGATGCGGCCGCATGCCCCGCACCCGGTCAGCCTGTCGGCGGCCCTCGCCGCCATCGGCGCACCTGCCGGTCCGACCGTCCCGGTGGATCTCCCCACCGTCACCGGCATCACCCTCGACTCGCGGGCGGTCCTGCCCGGCGACGTGTACGCCGCGCTACCGGGGGCCACGCGGCACGGCGCCGACTTCGCCGACCAGGCCCTCCGCGCCGGAGCACTCGCCGTCCTGACGGACGCCGCCGGCGCCCGCATCATCGAGGACCGGGCCGCGGCCTCGGGCGCGGACCTCCCCCCGGTCGTCGTCGTCCCGGACCCCCGACGTGCCGTGGGCCCCCTCGCCCGGGTCCTCTTCGACAGCCAGCCCGACGACGCTCCGGCACCCACGCTCTTCGGCATCACGGGCACGAACGGCAAGACGACCTCGACCTACTTCCTCAACGCCCTCCTGGAGGCGCTCGGGCACTCCACCGGACTAATCGGCACGATCGAGATCCGGGCGGGCCGCGAGGCCATCCCCAGTGCGCTGACCACGCCCGAATCCCCGCAGGTGCACGGTCTCCTCGCCCTGATGCGCGAGCGCGGCCTCGGTGCGGCCTCCATGGAGGTGTCCTCCCACGCGCTCGAGTTCGGGCGGGTGGACGGCGTACGCTTCGACGTCGCGGGCTTCACCAACCTCACCCAGGACCATCTCGACCTCCACGGCACCATGGAGGACTACTACGCGGTCAAGGCATCGCTCTTCACGCCGGCGCGCTGCCGCCGGGCCGTCGTCATCGTCGACGACCCCTGGGGACGCAGGCTTGCCGCGTCCGCGGAGGTGCCCGTCCTGACACTCCGCACCGACCCCGCGCCCGATCCCGCGCCCGACGGCGGGACGGCGGCCGACTGGACCGTCACGGACGTCGAGCCCAGCGGGCTCGGGCACGGTTTCGTGCTGCGGTCGCCGACGGGGGAGCGCTTGCGGATCCGCAGCGGCCTGCCCGGGACGTTCAACATCTCCAACGCCGCCCTGGCGACCGTCATGGTCCTGGCCTCGGGAGTCCCGCTGGCGGATCTCCAGCGCGCCCTCGACGCCGCCGACCCCTTCACCACCGAGGTCCCCGGCCGCATGCAGCTCGTCGGCGAGGAGCCGGCCGCGATCGTCGACTTCGCCCACAACCCCGATGCCCTCGAGCGCACGCTCGGCTCGGTCCGCAGGCCCGGCGGCCGCGTCATCGCGGTGTTCGGCGCCACCGGACAGCGGGACGAGTCGAAGCGCCCCGTCATGGGCGCCGTCGGCGCACGCCTGTCCGACATCCTCATCGTCACCGACGACGACCCCCACGACGAGGACGACGCCGTCATCCGCCGCGCGGTGCGTGAGGGCGCAGAGGCGGCCGTCCGGGACGAGGGACTCGCGTGCGAGGTGCTGGAGGTCTTCCCGCGCGCCGAGGCGATCGACCGCGCCGTCGCCCTCGCCCGTGCCGCGGACACCGTCATCATCGCGGGCCGCGGACACGAGGTCTGGCAGGAAGTGAAGGGCGTCAATCTGTCCCTCGACGACCGCGTGGAGCTACGGTCCGCGTTGACAAGGCACGGATTCTCTGGGCTTTCCCCGGCCGGGATAGAGTCCTGAACCGTCATGATTGAATTCAGCGCAGCCGAGATCGCGGCACTCACCGGCGGAGCCCTCATCGGGGCCGATCCCGCCCTCACCGTCACCTCCGCAGCCACCGATTCCCGGGAGAGCGGCCCCGGCTCGCTCTTCGTCGCCAAGCCCGGCGAGGAGTCCGACGGGCACCTCTTCGTCGGCGCCGCCTTCGAGCGCGGCGCCGTCCTCGCCCTGGCCGAGCGTGAGGTGACCGGACCCGACGGCGTGCCGTTCGCGTCCGTCGTCGTACCCGACGCCGTCCTCGCCATGGGCGCGCTGGCCGCCGAGACCGTCCGCCGCCTGCGGGCCAACGGCGAGCTGACGGTCATCGGGATCACCGGCTCCGCGGGCAAGACCACCACGAAGGACCTGCTGGCCGGCGTCCTCGCGGCGAAGGGACCCACCGTGGCGCCCCGCGGCTCCTACAACGGCGAGGTCGGCGTGCCCCTGACCGTCTTCGAGGCGGACTGGGACACCCGGTACCTCGTCATCGAGATGGGGGCCACCAAGCCCGGCCACATCGCCTACCTCGCCTCGCTCGTGCAGCCGGACGTCGGCGTCGTCCTCGGCGTCGGCTCCGCCCACGCCGGTGAGTTCGGCGGCGTGGAGAACATCGCCCGCGCCAAGGGCGAGCTCTTCGAGGCCCTCACCCCCGGCGGCACCGCAGTGGCCAACGCCGACGACGAACGCGTCCTCGCCATGCAGGGCCGCACCCGTGCAGGCGTGGCCTTCTTCACGGCGTCGGACGACTTCACGGCGGACGGCGCGCCCGTGGTGCGGGCACGGAACAGCACGACGACGGCCGACGGCAACCCGTCCTTCACCCTCCGCTTCCCCGACGGCAGCGAGCACGACATCGTCTCCCCGCTGCTCGGGCTCCACCACACCACGAACCTGCTGGCCGCCGCGACCGTCGCCTACGAGGTCGGCTGCGCTCCCGCGGACATCGCGTCGAGCCTGCGTACCCAGGGGGCCGCGAGTCGCTGGCGGATGGAACGCACCGAGCGGGCCGACGGCGTGACCGTCATCAACGACGCCTACAACGCCAACCCCGAGTCGATGCGTGCTGCCCTCCGGACCCTCGCCGAGCTCGGACGTTCCGGACACCGGCGGACATGGGCGGTGCTCGGCGAGATGCTGGAGCTGGGCGACCGCTCCATCGAGGAGCACGACCTCCTCGGCCGCGTCGCGGTCCGGCTCAACATCTCCAAGCTCGTCTGCGTGGGACCGAACACGCGGGCCCTGTTCAACGGCGCCGTGCTCGAGGGCTCGTGGGGGAGTGAGGCCGTGCACGTGGACGACGTCGCGGCGGCGGAGCGGATGCTCGCGGCCGAACTCGCGCCCGGCGACATCGTGCTCCTCAAGTCCTCCAACGGCGCGGGACTGCGCTTCCTCGGCGACCGCATCGCCCGGCCCGACCCGTCCGGTACCCCGCAGGAGCAGGATTCCCCGGTATTCATCGAGGCGGACGGACCCGACGCCTCCGGAAAGGCCCAGCAGCCGTGATAGCACTCCTCATAGGCTCGGCCTCGGCACTGTTCTTCGCCTTCGTCGGCACGCCCCTGTTCATCAGGCTCCTGGTCAACAAGGGGTACGGCCAGTTCATCCGCGACGACGGACCCACGGCGCACCACACCAAGCGCGGCACGCCCACCATGGGCGGGGCCGTGATCGTGGGGTCGGTGCTGCTCGCGTACTTCCTGACGCACCTGCTGATGATGGCCGTCGGCTCCCCGGTGGGCGGGCCCAGCGCCTCAGGCCTGCTGCTGCTCTTCCTGGCCGCGGGCATGGGGCTCGTGGGCTTCGCGGACGACTACATCAAGATCTCCAAGCAGCGCAGCCTCGGCCTCAGCGCCCCCGCCAAGATGATCGGGCAGACCGCCGTCGGCGTGGTCTTCGGCGTCCTCGCCCTCCAGTTCCCGAACGCCGAGGGGCGGACCCCGGCGTCGACGGCCGTGTCCTTCATCCGTGACACGCCGATCGACTTCGCATTCGCCGGGACGGTCCTCGGTGCCATCCTCTTCGTGATCTGGTCGAACCTCATCATCACCGGCGCCAGCAACGGAGTGAACCTCGCCGACGGGCTGGACGGCCTCGCGGCGGGTGCCTCCATCCTGGTGTTCGGCGCCTACATGCTCATCGGCATCTGGCAGAGCAACCAGAGCTGCGGCTCACCCGGTGCCGGGAGCGTCTGCTACGAGGTACGCGATCCGCTGGACCTGGCCCTGATCGCCGGATCCATGTGCGGCGCGCTGGTGGGCTTCCTGTGGTGGAACACCTCACCCGCGAAGATCTTCATGGGTGACACCGGCTCGCTGGCGATCGGCGGCGCCATCGCAGGGTTCGCCATCCTGTCCCGCACGGAGCTGCTCCTGGTGATCCTGGCCGGACTCTTCGTGGTCATCACGCTGTCGGTGATCATCCAGGTCGGGTACTTCAAGCTCTCCGGCGGCAAGCGCGTCTTCAAGATGGCGCCGCTGCAGCACCACTTCGAACTCAAGGGCTGGGCCGAGGTCACGGTGGTGGTCCGGTTCTGGATCGTCGCCGGGCTCTTCGTCGCTGTGGCCCTCGGGATCTTCTACGCGGAATGGGTCGTGGGATGAGCGCACCGGACGGAACCACCCCTGTCGAGACCCCGCGCCTGAGCGGACTCACCACGTGGGACGCCGACTGGGCCGGTCTGCGGGTCGTCGTCGCCGGCATCGGTGCCTCGGGCTTCTCCGCCGCGGACACGCTGATCGAGCTGGGCGCCGTCGTCGTCGTCGTCGATGCCGGCGACACGGAGGAGAACCGGGCGAAGGCGGACACCCTGCGGATCGTCGGTGCCCGCGACGTCCTGCTCGGTGCCGACCACGCCGCCGCGCTCCCGCCCGTCGACGGCGGGCAGGCCGAGCTCGTGGTGACCTCGCCCGGCTGGCGCCCCACCCAGCCGCTGCTCGCGGAGGCCGCGGCCACCGGCGTGCCGATCTGGGGCGACGTCGAACTGGCCTGGCGCGTGCGCGAGCGCCGGGGACGTCCCACGGCCGAGTGGCTCACCATCACCGGGACCAACGGCAAGACCACGACGGTGGGCCTCACCGAGTCGATGCTCCTGGCCGCCGGCAAGCGGGCCGTGGCGGCGGGCAACGTCGGGACGCCGATCCTCGACGTCATCCGCGACCCGCAGGGCTACGACTTCCTCGCGGTCGAGCTGTCCAGCTTCCAGCTGCACTGGGCCCACTCCATCTCGCCCCTGGCGAGCGTCTGCCTCAACATCGCCGAGGACCACGTGGACTGGCACGGCAGCTACGAGGCGTACCGCGCGGCCAAGGCTTCGGTCTACGAGCGGACGAGGATCGCCTGCGTCTACAACGTGGAGCAGCGGGAGACGGAGGCCATGGTCGAGGACGCCGACGTCATCGAGGGCTGCCGGGCTGTGGGCTTCACCACCGGCATGCCGTCGATCAGCATGGTGGGCGTGGTCGAGGACCTGCTCGTGGACCGCGCCTTCATCGAGCAGCGCAAGGACTCCGCCGCCGAACTCGCCTCCATCGGGGAACTCGGCGAGGTGGTCCCTCGTCACCTGGTCGCCAATGCGCTGGCGGCGGCGGCCCTCGTGCGCGCCGCCGGCATCCCGGCGGCGGCGGTCCGTGACGGCATCCGCGCCTTCCAGCCAGGGGACCACCGCATTCAGGTGGTCGCCAACGAGGCGGGGGTGCTGTGGATCAACGACTCGAAGGCCACCAACCCCCACGCGGCCTCGGCGTCCCTCGCGTCGTTCTCCTCCGTCGTCTGGATCGCGGGAGGCCTGTCCAAGGGCGTGTCCTACGACGAGATCGTCAAGGACCACGCCGCGAGACTCCGGGCCGTGATCCTGCTCGGCGCCGACCCGGCGCCGCTGCAGGACGCGCTCGCCCGACACGCGCCCGATGTCCCGGTGTCACTCCACCCCGAGCCCCAGACTGGTCGGGGGCACGACGGCGGATCGACCGATCCGGCAACCGGGGAGGCCCTGATGCAGTGGGCCGTCGCCGAGGCGGCACGTCTGGCCCGTGAGGGCGACACCGTGCTCATGGCACCGGCCGCCGCATCGATGGACCAGTTCTCCTCCTATGCACACCGCGGCTCCGCCTTCATGGCCGCCGTCGGGGCACGCGGCCAGGGGACAACCGCGAAGGAGTCGTGATGGCCACGCCAACCCGTCCAGGAGGACGCAAGCCCTCCGTCCGGCCGGCACGGAGCACGGAGGCGGCGCGGCCTGCGAGCCCGTCCGGTCCGGTGCACCCGCGCGTACCCGCCAGTCCGGCAGTCAAGGCGCACACCGTCCGGGCCGGTGCGACGACGGCGACGGCGCCGGTAGCCCAGCCCGAGGAGCAGCCTGCGAAGGGTCTCCGAGCGCGGCTGCGGCGCGGCTGGATGCTCCTCGAGGGGTCGGACCGCACGCCCTCGGGATCGAGTTACTACCTCATCCTCGGTGCCGCGCTGGCACTCACGGCCATCGGCCTCATGATGGTCCTCTCCGCGTCCTCCGTGGAGGCGATCTCCGAGGGCAAGGAACGCTTCGACCTCTTCCTCAAGCAGTCCGTCTGGGCCGGCATCGGGATCGTCCTGATGTTCGTCCTCTCCCGGCTCGGGCCCCGCGCCTACAAGGCACTGGCCTGGCCCGGCCTCGTCATCGCGATCGTGCTGCTGGTCCTCGTCCTCGTGATCGGCGAGGAGATCAACGGCAACAAGAACTGGATCATGATCGGCGGCCAGTCCTTCCAGCCCTCCGAACCGGCGAAGCTCGCGCTGGCCCTGTGGTTCGCCACCGTGCTCGAGCGCAAGAAGGCCTTGATCAGGGACTGGAAGCACGCGATGATCCCTGCCCTGCCGTTCGGCGGCCTGCCGATCGGGCTCGTGCTCATCGGCGGCGACCTCGGCACCGGCCTGGTGCTGATGATGATCGCCGGAGCCGCGCTGTTCTTCGCGGGGGCACCGATGAAGCTGTTCACCCTCGCGGGCCTCGCGGCGCTGGCCGGCTCCCTCCTGATGGTCGCCACCAGCTCCAACCGCGGCGGGCGCGTCAGTGCCTGGCTGCGTCTGAACTGCGACGACGGCGCCGACCTGTGCCTGCAGTCCGACAACGGGCTGTTCGCCATGGCCTCCGGAGGCTGGTTCGGGGTGGGTGTGGGCCAGAGCCGCCAGAAGTGGAACTGGATCCCCGAGGCGCACAACGACTTCATCTTCGCGATCATCGGCGAGGAGTTCGGGCTGCTCGGCACCCTCGTGGTGGTCCTGCTCTTCGGCATCCTGGCCGTCGCCACCATCCGGGTGGCGCTGCGCTACACCGATCCCTTCGTACGGATCCTGATGGGCTCGATCCTCGTCTGGCTCATCGGCCAGGCCTTCGTCAACGTCGGCATGGTCACCGGGCTGCTCCCCGTCATCGGGGTGCCGCTGCCCTTCATCTCCTACGGAGGGTCCGCCCTCACCTTCACGCTCGCCGCCGTGGGCGTCCTGCTGTCCTTCGCCCGCAAGACGCCGCACGCGCCCGACGCGGATGCGGCGGCCACTCCGACGTCCTCCACCTCCAGAAGAGAACCCACCCCTTCATGACGCACCCCTCTCCACCCGCACGCCCCGTGTCGGTCGTCCTCGCCGGTGGCGGCACGGCCGGCCACATCAGCCCCCTGCTCGCGATCGCCGGGGCGATCCTCGAGGAGCGACCCGGCTCCCGCATCACCGCCGTCGGCACCGAGGCCGGGATGGAGACGCGCCTCGTGCCGGCCGCCGGCTTCGACCTCCGGACCATCGACCGCGTACCCATGCCGCGCCGCCCGTCGATCGACCTCGTCAAGCTCCCGGTGCGCCTCGTCAGGGCTGTCCGCCAGGCACGCGCCATCGTGGCGGACGCCGCGGCCGACGTCGTCGTGGGGGTGGGCGGCTACGTCTCCACGCCCGTCTACCTCGCCGCCTGGACGCAGCGCGTGCCCGTGGTGATCCACGAGGCGAACGCCCACCCCGGCATGGCAAACAGGGTGGGTGCGCGCATCGCGTCGCGCGTCGCGGTCGCCTTCGGGGGCACGGGACTGGCCGACGCGGTGCTGGTGGGCATGCCCATGCGCAGGAGCATCGCGGGCCTCGACCGCGCAGCCGCCCGCGCGGACGCGAGGGCGTCCCTCGGGCTCGACCCGGAGCGCCCCACGGTCATCGTGACCGGCGGGTCCTCCGGTGCTGCGAGCCTGAACCGCGCCGTCGCCGCCGCCGTCCCCGACCTGACCGCGGCAGGCGTGCAGGTCCTCCACATCACCGGACGCGGCAAGCAGGTGGCCGGGGGCGACGGCGCACCCCTCGCCGTCGCCGGCTACCACCAGGTCGAGTTCGTGGACGGCATGGAGCGCGTGTACGCCGCCGCCGACCTCCTCATCGCCCGCGCCGGTGCCGCCACCGTCAGCGAGATCAGCGCCGTGGGCCTCCCCGCCGTGCTCGTCCCGCTGCCCCACGGCAACGGCGAGCAGCGGCACAACGCGGTGGGCCTGGTCGCCGCCGGCGGAGCCCTCCAGGTCGAGGACGCCGCCTTCACTCCCGCCTGGATCCTCGAGAACGTCCTGGCGCTGGCCACGGACCCCGGACGGCTGCACGCCATGTCCGCGGCCTCCTACGCGCAGGGCGTGCGCGACGCGGACCGGCGGATGGCCGAGCTGGTCCTCGACGCAGCGCAGGGAGCGCGATGAACGCCGGACGCGCGCCCCTGGGCGGCCACCCGGCCCCGCCGGCGCAGCACACGCCGGGGACCCACCCCGGCGCTCCGGCGGAACCCGCCGTACTGCGCGAACCCGTGCACTTCATCGGCCTGGGCGGCGCGGGCATGTCCGCCGTCGCGCGGGTCCTCCTCGGGCAGGGGCTGCGCGTGTCGGGGTCCGACGCCGCCGACTCGAAGGGTCTCCGCGCCCTGGCGGCCCTCGGCGCGGAGGTGCACGTGGGCCACACGGCCGGGGCCGTGCCCGACGACGGGACCGTCGTCGTCTCCTCGGCGATCCGCGAGGCTAACCCCGAACTCGCCGAGGCACGGCGGCGCGGATTGCCCGTCCTGCACCGCTCACAGGCGCTGGCGGCGGCGATGAACGGACAGCAGGCGATCGCGGTCGCCGGGACGCACGGGAAGACCACGACGACGGCGATGATCACGGTCCTGCTCCGCGAGGCCGGGCTCGATCCGTCCTTCGCGATCGGTGGTGACGTCGCGGCACTCGGCGTCAACGCGGAATGGACCGGCAGCGGTGTCTTCGTCGCCGAGGCGGACGAGTCCGACGGCTCCTTCCTCAACTACACGCCGCGGATCGCCGTGGTCACCAATGCCGAGGCGGACCACCTCGACCACTACGGCACCGCCGACGCCGTCCACGCCGCCTTCCGCGCCTTCGCGCAGCGCCTGCCCGAGGACGGCCTGCTCGTGGCCTGCGCGGACGACCCGGGTGCCGCGGCCCTGGCGGCAGGTGTCGGGGAGCCGCGCCGGGTCCGCACCTACGGCTACGCGGAGACCGCCGACCTCCGGATCAGTGCCACGAGGGCCGTGGGCAGCACCACGAACAGCGTGCTCTCCTTTCTGGTCGACGGCCTGGACGCCGAGCAGGAGCTGCAGCTGGGCGTCCCCGGCCGCCACAACATCCTCAATGCCGCCGCGGCCTTCGCCGTAGCACTGGAACTCGGCGTCGATCCCGCGGTCGCGGCCACGGGGCTGGCGCTGTTCTCCGGTGCGGCACGCCGGTTCGAGGCACGCGGCGAGGGCGACGGCGTCCGCGTGTTCGACGACTACGCCCACCACCCCACGGAGGTACAGGCCGCCCTGACGGCAGCCCGGACCGTGGCAGGGGAGCACCGCGTGCACGTCCTCTTCCAGCCGCACCTCTTCTCGCGCACCCGCGAGTTCGCCACCGGTTTCGCGGACGCGCTCTCGCTCGCCGACACCGCGACGGTGCTGCCGGTCTACGCGGCTCGGGAGGACCCCGTCGACGACGTCGGGGGCTGGACGATCACCGACCTCATGTCCGGAGGCTCGTACATCGAGGACCCCGACGCTGCGCTGCACACCGTCACGGCCCAGGCGCGACCGGGGGACATCATCCTCACCATCGGGGCAGGCGACGTCACGCAGTACGGCGTCCGGCTCGTCACGCTGCTGCGGGAGCGCGCCTCGGGAGCGGGGCCGTCGGAGGCCCGCGGATGACGCCGAGGAAGCCGCCCGCCACGCGGGCCGTCCGGACCTCCGCTGTCCCGAGTGGCACGGCCTCGCCGCCGGACCGGCGCGCGGCCGGTGCCTCGTCGGCGGGAACGGTCCTCGAGTTCCCGACGCCGCGGAAGTCCCACAGGCTGCGGAACACCCTCCTCGCGCTCGTGGCGCTGGCGCTGGTCCTCGGAGGCGTGGTGGCCTACGCCGTGTTCTCGCCGGCCCTGGCCCTGCGGACCGTGGTGGTCGAGGGCAACGTACTGGTGTCCACGCAGGAGGTGGACACCGCCCTCGCCCCGTTGATCGGGACGTCGCTGACCAGGATCTCGGCCGGACAGGTCCGCGGGCTGCTGGCGACGAAGGCCCCTATCGAGGACGTCGACATCGCGGCGGAGCCGCCCTCCACGCTCGTGGTGACGGTCCGGGAACGCGTGCCCGTCGCGGTCCTGCAGAACGGGCAGGAGTTCGTGCTGATCGATTCCGAGGGCCGGCAGCTCGCCAGCGTGGCCCAGCGGGACGAGGTCAAGCTCCCGCTGATCGACGGCGGGACCAATGCCGTCAACTCGGAGGTGTTCTCCTCGATCACCGCCGTCCTGGCCGAGCTGCCCGTCGGCGTCCTGTCGCGGCTGAACCATGCCTCGGCGTCGAGCGTCGACTCCATCCGCCTGTCCCTCTCGGGGGACCAGAGGATCTTCTGGGGCAGCTCCGAGCGCAGCGCGGAAAAGGCCCGGGTCCTGGAAGCGCTGCTGGCCATGCCGGCCGGTGATCCGCCCGTGCGCGAGTTCGATGTCAGCACCCCGGACCGGCCGGTCACCCGGTGAGGCAGGCGGCGGGAGGAACGGCCCACGAGCGGGGCGGACGCCGCGGAGGGGGAGCGCAGTATGACCCCTCGAGGACGGCGCGAACGGGCAGGACACGGCCGACACGCCCGACACACAACGCCCGGTCTTTGCAACGCGGGACATATACACCTAGCGTCGAACATAGAAGTTACCTGACATAACGTTAACTCTCAACCTGAACGTTAACGTTTTTTCACATGAAGGTTCACGCCGAAACCTCGGCGGCCCCCGTACAGCACACAGATTCGAACAAGGGACACAGGACGTGGCAGCACCTCAGAATTACTTGGCCGTCATCAAGGTCGTCGGCATCGGCGGCGGCGGCGTCAATGCCGTCAACCGGATGATCGAGGTCGGGCTCCGCGGCGTGGAGTTCATCGCGATCAACACGGACGCCCAGGCGCTGCTCATGAGTGACGCCGACGTCAAGCTCGACGTCGGACGCGAGCTCACGCGCGGCCTCGGCGCAGGAGCGGACCCCGAGGTCGGTCGCCGCGCCGCCGAGGACCACTCGGAGGAGATCGAGGAGGTCCTGCGCGGGGCCGACATGGTCTTCGTGACCGCCGGCGAGGGTGGCGGGACCGGGACCGGCGGCGCACCCGTCGTGGCGCGCATCGCACGCTCCCTGGGCGCCCTGACCATCGGCGTGGTCACGCGCCCCTTCACGTTCGAGGGCCGGCGCCGCTCCAACCAGGCCGAGAGCGGCATCGACACGCTGCGCGAGGAGGTCGACACCCTCATCGTCATCCCCAACGACCGCCTGCTGTCCATCAGCGACCGCAACGTCTCGATGCTCGACGCGTTCCGCTCGGCCGACCAGGTGCTGCTCTCCGGTGTCCAGGGCATCACGGACCTCATCACCACACCGGGCCTGATCAACCTCGACTTCGCCGACGTGAAGTCCGTCATGCAGGGCGCCGGCTCGGCCCTCATGGGCATCGGCTCCGCCCGCGGCGAGGACCGGGCCGTCAAGGCGGCGGAACTGGCCATCGCATCGCCGCTCCTCGAGGCGTCGATCGACGGCGCCCACGGCGTCCTGCTGTCGATCCAGGGCGGCTCGGACCTCGGCCTCTTCGAGATCAACGAGGCCGCCCGCCTCGTCCAGGAGGTCGCGCACCCGGAGGCGAACATCATCTTCGGTGCCGTCATCGACGATGCGCTCGGCGACGAGGCACGGGTGACGGTCATCGCTGCCGGTTTCGACCAGGTCGACGCCACCTCGCAGCCCGCCGCCGCCGCTGCACCCGCATCGCGTCCCGCCGTGGCCCCGAGCGTCGGCAGCGACCACCAGCGTGTACCGGCGACCGCCGGCCTCGGCGCCTGGTCGCAGCAGCGCGCGCAGAACATGCAGGCCGTACCCGCCGACTCCGGCTTCGACGTCGACCTCCCCGCGATCGTGGAGCCCGACCTCTCGGCCGGCCGTTCGGACGACCTCGACGTACCCGACTTCCTGAAGTAGTCGGTGCACGCTGCCGCGGGTCCCGGACAGGACTCCCCGTTCTACTGGAACGAGGAGGTCCGTCCGGGGCTCCGGGTCGCCTTCACCTCGGCGGCCGCGGGTAACCTCGCGCTGCACGTCGGGGACGACGCGGACGGGGTCCGCGGCAACCGTCGGCGGCTCGAGGCGTCCATGGGGATCCCCTCGGGATCGCTGCGCTTCATGAGCCAGACGCACTCCGACCGCGTGGCCGTCCTCGGATCCACCGTTCCCACCGCCGGCACGGTGGAGGACCATCCCGGCCCGCCGGACGCCGACGGCATGGTGTCCCGCACCGGGACGCACCCGCTCGCGGTCCTGGTGGCCGACTGCGTGCCGATCGTCCTCGCCGACGCGTCGGTCACGGACGGCGGGACGGGCGCGACGGCGGTCGTGCATGCCGGCCGCGCAGGCGTCGGCAACGGGATCGTCACCAAGGCGACGACCGCGCTCAGGAACCAGGGCGCCGGGAACCTCACGGCGTGGATCGGGCCGTCGGTCTGCGGATCCTGCTACGAGGTACCCGAGGACATGATGCTCGCCATGGCGCAGTCCCTGCCCGAGGCCGCATCGCGGACGCCCAGCGGGAGGCCTGCCCTGGACCTGCCGGCGGCGGTCCGACGTCAGCTCGACGACGCGGGCGTGGTGGTGGGGCAGCTGTCCGGTGCCGGAGCGCCCTGCACCCTGGAGAACGCGGGACTCTACTCCCACCGTCGCGCCCCGGGAGCCGGCCGCATCGCCGGACTGGTCTGGCGGACGTGAGTGTCGACGGGGGAGGCGCCGCACCCGATCAGGACCGGGTCCGAGATCTCGCCGGCAGGCTCGATGCGGTCCGTGCCCGGATCACCGCAGCCGCGGCGGCGGCCCGGCGGAGCGAACCGGAGCTGATCGTCGTCACCAAGTACTTCCCGGCGTCCGATGCGCGGATCCTCGCCGGGCTCGGGGTCACCGACCTGGGCGAGAACCGGGACCAGGAGGCCGCCGCGAAGGCCACCGAGCTCGAGGACCTGGACGTGCGGTGGCACTTCATCGGACAGCTGCAGACCAACAAGGCCAGATCGGTGGTCAGGTACGCCTCCAGCGTGCACTCGGTGGACCGCGCTCCGCTCGTCGCGGCGCTCGGGAAGGCGATGGGCACAGAACAGGCACGGCGGACGGCGGAGGGGCTGCCCCCGCGCGGGGACCTCGCGTGCTACCTGCAGTTCACGCTCGATCCCGGTGCCACGTCGGGCCGGGGCGGTGCCCTCCCCGAGGAGGCGGCCGGGCTGGCCACCGCCGTCGCAGGAACGACCGGACTGCGCCTCGCCGGCGTCATGGCGGTCGCACCGCTCGGCGCGGAGCCGGCCGACGCATTCGCGCAGCTGCTGCGGATCGCCGCCGTCGTGCAGGCCGTGGACCCCTCGGCGACGGGCATCTCCGCCGGCATGAGCGGCGATCTCGAGGCCGCCGTCGCCGCCGGTGCGACACACCTGCGGATCGGTTCTGATGTCCTCGGTCCGCGTCCGGCCGTGGGGTAGCCTCTGAGCTGGAACGGCGGCACCACGGGCAGCCGGACCGGTGGGTGCGCTTCGTGCGGCCCACCCCCCGGAACCCCCCAATCCACTCTCTCTCAGAACAGGAGTCACCATGGCTGGCGCACTGCGCAAGACGATGATCTACCTTGGGCTCGCCGATGGTGATGAGCACTACGAGCCCGAAACGAAGAGCGCGCACAGCAGGAACGAGGACTATTCAGTGGATTACGACCGCGACGAACGCCACCTCGAGCCGGCCCCCGCCGTGACCCGGGTGGCCCCCGCCGAGGAGTACCGTGCACCCGTGACACCCATCAAGCGTGCGCCGTCGTCGCGTGAGGACTCCGCGGCCCTGCGCCAGATCACCACGATCCACCCACGCTCCTACAACGACGCCAAGCTCATCGGTGAGAGCTTCCGGGACGGTATCCCCGTGATCATGAACGTCACCGACATGGGCGAGGCCGACGCGAAGCGGCTCGTCGACTTCTCGGCCGGCCTCGTCTTCGGTCTGCACGGCAGCATCGAGCGGGTCACCAATAAGGTGTTCCTGCTCTCGCCGTCGTATATTGAAGTCCTCGGCGAGGACCTGAAGGCGAGCGAGGCGCAGACCAGCTTCTTCAACCAGAGCTGACCGGCGCGGCCACGACGGTCGCCGACCCTCCGATGGCCCGAAGGACTGGAACTGCTCCGTGAGTTTGGTATTCGCCCTGATCTACCTGGTACTGATGCTGTTCCAGCTCGCCCTGATCCTGCGGATCGTCTACGACGCCGTGCAGGGCTTCGCGCGGGACTGGCGTCCCCAGAAGTCGGCGCTGGTCCTCGCCTCCGGCGTCTACTCGGTGACCGACCCGCCCATCAATGCCCTCCGCCGGCTGATCCCGCCGCTCCGACTGGGTGGCGTGCAGCTCGATCTCGCCTTCTTGGTGCTGTTCATCGTCGTGCTCATCCTGATGTCCGTGTCCGAAGGGCTCGCGCGATAGCCACCGAGTCCGTTTCGGAATGAAGTTCCAGAAGATATACGCTGATGCACAGTCCGACGTGAGTCACGAGATCATGTCCATGAATCGGTACCACAGCCCTGCCTGCCCTCCGGGGCGGACGGCTCCTATGAGTATGAGGTGACCAGATGGCTTTGACGCCAGAAGACGTTGTCAACAAGAGGTTCCAGCCGACCAAGTTCCGCGAGGGCTACGACCAGGACGAGGTGGACGACTTCCTCGACGAGATCGTCGTCGAACTCCGCCGCCTGAACTCCGAGAACGAGGAACTGCGCCGCCGGGTCTCGGACGGCCCGTCCGACGCCCCGCAGACCGGGACCATCCCGGCCCCCGTCGCGGCCAGCACGAGCACGGAAGCCGTCAGCGGGGACGACGCCACCGGGATCGTCGCCGACGTCGAGACGCCGTCGCCCGCCGCCGTTCCCGCCACCCCCGCCACAGCTTCCACCGGCTCGGCAGAGTCCGCCGCAGGCGTGCTCGCCATGGCCCAGCGCCTGCACGACGAGTACGTCAACGCCGGGGTGGAGCAGCGCGACAAGATCATCGCCGAGGCTCAGATCGAGGCCACCGGCCTGGTCGACGACGCCCAGGAGAAGAGCCGCAAGACCCTCGGGGACCTCGAGGAGCAGAAGACCGTGCTCGAGAGCAAGGTGGAGCAGCTGCGCGGCTTCGAGCGCGACTACCGCCAGCGCCTCAAGGCCTACATCGAGGGCCAGCTGCGCGATCTGGACGCCCGCGGCTCGCTCGCGTCCGACGCGTCGGCCTCCTAGCAGATAACCGGTCCGACCGATGCGTGTCGGGCCTCCAGTGGAAGGGCCGGTGACCGGGGGCGCGATCCCCGGCACCGGCCCTTCCGCCGTCCCAGCCGCCCCGGCGGCAGCCCCCCGCAGCGCCTACACCTTGGATGCACCGTGAACGAGCACCAGCCAGCCGAGCCCCTTCCCACCGGGGACCCGGCCCACGCCCGGAGGATCCCCGCGCGGTACGGCGCCCTCATGCTGCTGTGCACCGTGGTCGCCTACACCTTCGACCAGCTCACCAAGTGGTGGGTCGTCACGACCATGACCGAGGGACAGGTCATCCCCGTGCTCCCGCCCCTGCTCGACTGGCGCTTCATCCGCAACCCCGGGGCAGCGTTCTCCATCGGCACGGACTACACCTGGGTGTTCACGATCATCATGGTGGTCGTCGCCACGGCCATCGTGCTGCAGGTCCGGCGCGTCGCGTCCTGGGGGTGGGCCGTCGCGCTCGGACTCGTGCTCGGCGGGGCCCTCGGCAACCTCACCGACCGCCTCCTCCGGGAGCCGTCGTTCGGCCAGGGCCACGTGGTGGACTTCATCGCGCTGCCCAACTTCGCCATCTTCAACATCGCCGACTCCGCCGTCGTCAGCGGGGTGGTGCTCATCTGCATCCTGACGCTGCGGGGGATCGGCATGGACGGCACGCGCAGCACGGACGAGCAGCCCGCCGCGGAGACCGGCGCCGATGCCGGACCCGCCGGGGGGGAGCAGGACGACCGTGACCGCTGACCACCAGGAGATCCTCGTCCCCGAGGCCGATGCCGGGAGCCGCGTCGATGCGGCCCTGGCGCGGCTGCTGGAGGTCTCACGGTCGGCCGTGGCGCAGTGGTGCTCCGACGGCCGGGTGCGGCGCGGGGGCCTCCCGCTGGCGAAGTCGGACCGGGTCCACGCCGGGGACCGCGTCGACGTGGACGTCCCGGATCCCGAGGACAGGCACCGCGTCATCCCGGAGGCGGTCGACGGCATGGGCATCCTGCTCGACGACGAGGACTTCGTGGTCGTCGACAAGCCCGTGGGCGTCGCAGCCCACCCCTCGCCGGGCTGGGTGGGCCCCACCGTCGTCGGAGCCCTGGCCGCAGCGGGCTACCGCATCTCGACCTCGGGCGCTCCCGAGCGCGTCGGGATCGTCCACCGCCTCGACGTCGGGACCTCGGGGGCGATGGTGGTCGCCAAGACCGAGCCCGCCTACACGGCGCTGAAGCGTGCCTTCAAGGAGCGCACGGTCGACAAGGTGTACCACGCGGTGGTGCAGGGCCTGCCCGAACCGCTGCAGGGCACCATCGATGCACCGATCGGCCGGCACCCGCACCACGAGTGGCGCTTCGCCGTCATGGACGGGGGCCGGGACTCCGTGACCCACTACGAGGTGCTGGAGGCCTTCGGCCGGGCGAGCCTCGTGGAGGTGCACCTCGAGACGGGCAGGACGCACCAGATCCGCGTGCATTTCTCGGCCCTCCGCCACCCCTGCGCGGGCGACCTCACCTACGGGGCGGATCCGCGGCTGGCCGCCGAGCTCGGCCTCACGCGGCAGTGGCTCCACGCGCACCGTCTGGGTTTCGCCCACCCGGTGACGGGGGAGCCGGTCAGCGTGACGAGCCCCTACCCGGTGGACCTCGCGTACGCTCTCATGGCCCTGACCAACGGCCTCGTCTGACCTTTCGGAGGGCCTCGTCCGACACACCCGAGCGGCCCCGCGGGACACGCCGTACCGACGTCGGACGACGGTCTCGGCGGCCGCCGAGGGGGTGGGGGAGCACTAGACTCGGGGGGTGGCTACTCCTGCATCCGAAGACTCGTTCGTCCATCTCCACAACCACACCGAGTACTCGATGCTCGATGGCGCGGCCCGACTGACGGACCTGTTCAGCCACACCGAGGAACTCGGGATGAAGGCCCTCGCGACCACCGACCACGGGTTCGTGTTCGGGGCCTTCGACTTCTGGAGCAAGGCCACCAGCGCCGGCATCAAGCCGATCATCGGCGTCGAGGCCTACGTCACTCCCGGGACCGCCCGCAGCGACCGCACCCGCGTGCAGTGGGGCGGCGGAGGGCGCGACGACGTGTCCGGTGCCGGCGCCTACACCCACATGACCCTGTGGTCCGAGACCACCGAGGGGATGCACAACCTCTTCCGGATGTCCTCGCTGGCCTCCCTCGAGGGCTACCTGTACAAGCCGCGCATGGACCGCGACCTGCTCCAGACCTACGGCAAGGGACTCATCGCCACCACGGGCTGCCCCTCCGGCGAGGTCCAGACCAAGCTCCGGCTCGGCCTCTACGACGAGGCAAGGCAGGCGGCGTCGGACTTCCGCGACATCTTCGGCGCAGAGAACTACTTCTGCGAGCTCATGGACCACGGGCTCGACATCGAGCGGAACGTGAAGGCGGATCTCATCCGGCTCGCGAAGGAGCTCGGCCTGCCGCTCGTGGCCACCAACGACCTGCACTACACGCACGCGGAGGACTCGAAGGCGCACGCGGCGCTGCTCTGCGTGCAGTCCGGGTCCACGCTCGCGGACCCGAAGCGCTTCAAGTTCGACGCCGACGAGTTCTACCTGAAGTCGCCCGCCGAGATGCGCGCCATCTTCCGCGACTACCCCGAGGCCTGCGACAACACGCTGCTCATCGCCGAGCGGTGCGACGTCTCGTTCAACACCAAGGCCAACTACATGCCGCGCTTCCCCGTGCCGGAGGGGGAGAACGAGCAGTCCTGGTTCGTGAAGGAGGTCGAGACGGGGCTGCAGTACCGCTATCCCGCCGGCGTCCCGGACGACGTCCGCAAGCAGGCGGAGTTCGAGGTGGGCGTCATCACGCAGATGGGCTTCCCCGGCTACTTCCTCGTGGTGGCCGACTTCATCAACTGGGCCAAGAACAACGGTATCCGCGTGGGCCCCGGCCGCGGCTCGGGCGCCGGGTCCATGGTGGCGTACGCCATGCGCATCACCGACCTCGACCCCCTGAAGCACGGCCTGATCTTCGAGCGTTTCCTCAACCCCGAGCGCGTGTCCATGCCCGACTTCGACGTCGACTTCGATGATCGCCGCCGCTCCGAGGTCATCCGGTACGTGACGGAGAAGTACGGCGACGAGCGCGTTGCCATGATCGTCACGTACGGCACCATCAAGGCCAAGCAGGCACTCAAGGACTCCTCCCGCGTCATGGGCTACCCGTTCTCCACGGGGGAGCGCCTCACGAAGGCCATGCCGCCGGACGTCATGGGCAAGGGCCTGGCCCTGGCGGACGTGCACAACAAGAACGCCAAGCGCTACTCGGAGGCCGAGGAGCTGCGCGAGCTGCTGAAGACCGACGCCGACTCCGAGAAGGTGTTCGAGACGGCCCTCGGGCTCGAAGGGCTGAAGCGCCAGTGGGGCGTGCACGCGGCCGGCGTCATCATGTCCTCCGACCCGCTGATCGACATCATCCCGATCATGCGCCGTGAGCAGGACGGCCAGATCATCACGCAGTTCGACTACCCCACCTGCGAGGGCCTCGGGCTGATCAAGATGGACTTCCTCGGCCTGAGGAACCTGACGATCATCACGGACGCCGTCGAGAACATCAAGGCCAACAAGGACACCGACCTGGTCCTCGAGGACCTCGAACTCGACGACAAGGCGTCCTACGAACTCCTCGCGCGCGGCGACACCCTGGGTGTCTTCCAGCTCGACGGCGGGCCGATGCGGTCCCTGCTGAAGCTCATGCGCCCCGACAACTTCGAGGACATCTCCGCCGTCCTGGCGCTGTACCGGCCGGGTCCCATGGGCGTGAACTCGCACACGAACTACGCGCTGCGCAAGAACGGCCTGCAGGACATCGAGCCCATCCACCCGGAGCTCGAGGGCCCCCTCGAGGAGATCCTCGGCGGCACGTACGGCCTGATCGTGTACCAGGAGCAGGTGATGAGCGCCGCCCAGAAGCTGGCCAACTTCACCCTCGGCCAGGCGGACATGCTCCGCCGAGCGATGGGCAAGAAGAAGAAGTCGGAGCTGGACAAGCAGCAGGCGGACTTCTTCGCGGGCATGAAGGCCAACGGCTACTCCCAGGCCGCGATGGACAAGCTGTGGACCGTGCTGGAGTCCTTCTCCGACTACGCGTTCAACAAGGCCCACACCGCCGCCTACGGTCTGGTGTCCTACTGGACGGCGTACTTGAAGGCGCACTACCCGGCCGAGTACATGGCGGCCCTGCTCACCAGCGTCGGCGACGACAAGGACAAGCTGGCCATCTACCTCAACGAGTGCCGCCGCATGGGCATCACCGTGCTGCCGCCGGACGTCAACGAGTCCAGCGTCAACTTCACCCCCGTGGGCAGGGACATCCGCTTCGGCATGGGGGCCATCCGCAACGTCGGCGCGAACGTGGTCGGCGCGATGGTGGGCGCGCGCGAGGAGAAGGGCGCGTTCGCCTCGTTCAGCGACTTCCTGCAGAAGGTGCCCGCCGTCGTGTGCAACAAGCGCACCATCGAGTCGCTCATCAAGGCCGGCGCCTTCGACTCGCTACGGCATCCGCGCCGCGCCCTCGCGATGATCCACGAGGAGGCCGTGGACTCCGTGATCGTCCTCAAGCGCAACGAGGCGGCGAACCAGTTCGACCTCTTCAGCGCGTTCGACGATCCGGACGGCGGGAGCGTGGGCGGGCTGTCCGTCGAGGTGCCCGACCTGCCGGAGTGGGACAAGAAGGACAAGCTGTCCTTCGAACGCGACATGCTCGGCCTCTACGTCTCCGACCACCCGCTGCAGGGACTCGAGGGCATCCTCGGCCAGCACGCGGACGCCTCGATCCCGTCGATCATCGGCGAGGAGGGGCCGGCGGACGGCGCGATCGTGACGATCGCGGGGATGATCACCTCCCTGCAGCGCAGGATCGCCAAGAACAGCGGCAACGCCTACGCCCGGGCCGAGGTGGAGGACCTCTCGGGGTCCATGGAGGTGATGTTCTTCGGACAGGTGTACGGACCCATCTCGGCCGTCCTCGCGGAGGACCTCATCGTGGTGGTCCGGGGGCGCCTGCAGCGCAGGGACGACGGCGCCGTGATGCTCAACGCGCAGGAACTGACGGTGCCGGACCTCAGTGAGGGCCATTCGGGCCCGGTGGTGATCTCGATGCTGCAGCACAAGGCCACGGAGACGGCCGTGACGGCGCTCGGTGACGTCCTGCGGACGCACCCGGGTACCAGCGAGGTCCTCATCCGGCTCAACGGCTCCCGCAAGGTCGAGGTCATGAAGCTCGGCGTGGACCTGCGGGTCAACCCGACGCCGGGGCTCTTCGGTGACCTGAAGGTGCTGCTGGGGCCGGCCTGCCTCGACGCCTGACGGGTACCTGGCAGAGGACCGGCGGGCTCAGATCACGTAGTCGGTGGCCGTCGGGGTGCCGTAGCTCCCGCCGTGGTACAGCAGGGGGGCGCCGTCGGGGCCGATGCTCGCGGCGACGACCTCGGCGACCACCACGGCGTTGTTCTCGAAGGACAGGCGCATGCTGATCCGGCCCACGAGCCAGCCGGCGACGTCCCTGAGGACGGGCACGCCCTCCGGCCCGGGCTCCCAGTGGTCCCCGGTGAAGCGGTCCTTCGTGCGCGCGAAGCGGTTCGCCAGTCCCTCGTTCTCGGTGCTGAGCATGTGCACACCCACGAAGTTCGTGTTCGCCACCGCCGGCCACGAGGACGATGTCCGCGCCATGTTGAAGGAGAACCGCGGAGGCTCCGCGGACAGCGACGCCACGGAGGTGGCGGTGAAGCCGTAGGGGACGCCGTCGTACGTGGCGGTGATGATCGCGACGCCGGCGGCGTGGCGGCGGAACACCTCGCGGAAGGACTCGCCGTGCGGAACGAGGGCCGACGGCTGGCCCGCCGGGGCGGTGCTGGGACTGTTCACGGGTTCCTCCGGGAGGTAGGGGCAGGGCAGCGCGGTGTGCGGACGGACCCGTGCCGGTCACGGCTCGCGCCGCTCCTCCCACCCTAGGCGCGGTCCCCGGGCGCGGGAGGGTTTGTTAATGTAGAAGTCATGCGCGCCAGCCAGCAGCCGGACACCGGATCGAGCACCTATCCGCCGCCGGTCTACGCCGTCGCCGAGGACCGGCGGTCCGTGCCCCCCGCCGGTGTCCTCTGGTGGCTCGGCTCCACGGTCCTGCTCGGCGCCCTGCTGGGTGCTGCCTGGTGGCTCCTCGCTCCCACCGGGCGCCTGTTCGGTGACCCCGAGGTCGCCGGCGACTGGGTGCTGCGCGACCTCACCCTCGCCGGCCTCGAACTGGTGGCCGGCATCGCGGTGGGAGCCGTCGTCGCCCTCCGGCTGGAACTCCCCGGGGCGCCCACCCGCATCCTGGCCGCCGTCGGAGGGTCGATCCTCGGTTCACTCCTCGCCCTCGGGGTGGGCGAAGGGCTCGCCCACCTGCTCGGCCCCCACGGGACGGACGACCTGCCGGGCTCCTCCTTCCTGCTGCAGTCCTACGGCGCCCTCGCGATCTGGCCGGCCACGGCGGCGGTCGTCATCTTCGTCACGGTCCTGATCGGGCTCGCACGCCGCCGGACCTGACGCCGGACCCGACGCCGGCCCTGACGCCGATGCGGGCGGTACCGGTGACCGCACGGGCCGCGCCGGGTACGCCTCCCGATAGACTCGTCCGGTGACTTCAGCGCCCAGCACCCCCTCTCCTGCCGACCGGCCCGTCGGCTTCCGGACCATCGACCTGCGCGGCCGGACCCTGTCCGCCGGTGAGCTGAGGAGCGCCATGCCGCGGGCCGCAGGCAGTGCCACGTCCTCCGAGGCCGCCGTGCAGGCGATCATCGACGACGTCCGGGCCCGCGGTCTCGCGTCCCTCCGGGACCTCGCCCTTCGGTTCGACGGCGTCGAGCAGGACCACCCGCGCGTGCCCGCCGAGGTCATCGCGGCGGCGGTGTCCGGGCTCGACGACGACGTCCGCGGCGCCCTCGAGGAGGCCATCCGCCGCGCCCGGATCTTCGCCCGCGCCCAGGTCCCCGCCGACGTCGGGGTGGAGATCGCGCCCGGTGCGCGCCTGACGCACAAGTGGGTCCCCGTGGAGCGCGTGGGCCTCTACGTCCCCGGTGGGCTCGCCGTCTACCCGTCCTCCGTGGTCATGAACGTCGTGCCGGCGCAGGCCGCCGGCGTCGGTTCCATCGCCCTCGCATCGCCCCCGCAGAAGGAGTTCGGCGGGTGGCCGCACCCCGTGATCCTCGCGGCCGCGTCGATGCTCGGGGTCACCGAGGTGTACGCGATGGGCGGGGCGCAGGCCGTGGCGGCCCTCGCCTACGGCATCCCCGACTCCAGGGCGGGGCTGTCCATCGACCCCGTCAACGTGGTCACCGGACCGGGCAACGTCTTCGTGGCCACGGCCAAGCGGCTCGTCCGCGGACGCGTGGGCATCGACTCGGAGGCGGGCACCACGGAGATCGCCGTCCTCGCCGATGCCGCCGCCGACGCCGACCTCGTGGCCGCCGACCTCGTGAGCCAGGCCGAGCACGACCCGCAGGCGGCGTCCGTCCTGGTGACCGACTCCGAGGAACTCGCCGCCGCCGTCATCGAGGCGCTCCAGGTACGTGCCGCGGCGACACGCCACGCCGACCGGGTCCGGACGGCGCTCTCCGGTCCGCAGTCCGGCGTGATCCTCGTCGAGGACATCGACCACGGGATCGCGGTGTGCGACGCCTACGCGGCGGAGCACCTCGAGATCCACACAGCGGACGCCGCCGCCGTGGCGGGCCGCATCCGCAACGCCGGGGCCATCTTCGTCGGCGCCCACAGCCCCGTCAGCCTCGGCGACTACTGCGCCGGCTCCAACCACGTGCTGCCGACCGGCGGCACCGCGGCCTTCGCCTCCGGGCTGAACGTCACCACGTTCCTGCGGGCGGTCCAGCTCGTGGACTACGACCGCGAGGCGCTGCGCGAGGTGGCGTCGTCGATCGTGGCCCTGTCCGGTGCCGAGAACCTCCCCGCGCACGGGGAGGCGGTCACGGCGCGTTTCGGGAACGACACGCCGTGACCCACTACATCTGGTAATTACAGTGTTGTTCTTTCACCACATGTAGTCCTAAACTTGGTGCAACGGTAGATCCAGAGCGGGAGAGGGGGGCGCATGTACTGCCCGTACTGCCGCAATCCGGACTCCCGCGTCGTGGACAGCCGCCTCGGCGACGACGGCTCGGCCATCCGTCGCCGCCGCCAGTGTCCCGAGTGCGGCCGACGCTTCAGCACCGTGGAGACGACGAGCCTCAGCGTGGTCAAGCGCTCCGGTGCCGGGGAGCCGTTCAGCCGTTCGAAGATCATCAACGGCGTGCGAAAGGCCTGCCAGGGCCGTCCGGTCACGGAGGACGACCTCGCGCTGCTCGCCCAGGAGGTCGAGGAGAACGTCCGCGCCAGCGGCGTCGCCGAGATCGACGCGCACGAAGTGGGCCTCGCGATCCTGGGACCCCTGCGGAAGCTCGACCAGATCGCGTACCTGCGCTTCGCGAGCGTGTACCAGGGCTTCGAGTCCCTCGAGGACTTCGAGGAAGCCATCGAGACCCTGCGCCGGCAGGCACAGGACAACGAGCGCGTGCCGAGCGGCGCGCAACGGCCCCTGACGGCGCGGTAGCGCCCTACAAGACCCCGGTGGTGGCTGCGGAGGGGAAGCCGACGCCACCACCGGTTCCACCTCCGCCCCCGTGGCAGGACCGTGGAGACGGGAGAAGCCCGGTCCGGGACATCCGGACCGGGCTTCTCGCTGCAGGGGCGGCGTCCCGGGTCAGGCCTTCGGCGTGAAGAGCAGCGCGGCCTGCAGCGCCCCGCCCACGATGCCCGCATGATTGCGGAGCTCGGCCGGGATGATCGGCGTGCGCAGCTTCAGGGCCGGCAGGTATTCGCTGCTCCGCTTCGAGATGCCGCCGCCGACGATGAACAGCTCGGGCGAGAAGAGGAACTCGACGTGCGAGAAGTAGCGCTGTAGGCGTACGGCGTACTCGTCCCAACCGATCCCGTCCCGTTCACGGGCCACTGCCGAGGCCTTCGTCTCGGCGTCGTGCCCATCGATCTCGAGGTGTCCGAGTTCGGCGTTCGGCACCAGCCTGCCGTCGAAGATGAAGGCGGACCCGATGCCGGTGCCCAGGGTGATCACCAGGACGGTGCCCATCTTGCCCTTGCCCGCGCCGTAGCGGACCTCTGCGAGGCCGGCGGCGTCGGCGTCGTTGATCACGTGGACGTCGCGTCCGAGGACGGCCGTGAACAGGGCGTCGACATCGGTGTCCACCCAGCTCTTGTCCACGTTCGCCGCCGACCGCGCGACGCCGTGCTGGATGATGGCGGGGAAGGTGACACCGACCGGCACGTCCGCGGCCGGCCCCTCCGGGCGTGAGGACAGCTCGGCCACGATCTGCCCGACCACCTCGGCCACGGCCTCCGGCGTGGCCGGCTGGGGCGTCGGGATACGGTAGCGCTCACCGACGATCACGCCCTTGGCAAGGTCGACGATGCCACCCTTGATGCCGGTGCCGCCGATGTCGACGCCGATGACCGTCGCGGGGAGCTTCTTCGATTTCTTCTTGTCGGTGTCCTTGGCCATGATTCTCCGTGATTCTCCGTCGAGAGGGGCCGGCGTGAGCCGGAAGGGGGCAGTGGGGCAGTGCTGGGCGGTGTCGAGCGGTGTCCAGCGGTGTCGAGCGGTGGTCGGGCAGGCATCCGCGGGGCGGCTGCGCTAGGGCAGGGTCAGGATCTCCGCGCCGCGGTCGGTGACAACGAGCGTGTGCTCGAACTGCGCTGTCCTCTTGCGGTCCTTCGTGACGACGGTCCAGTCGTCCGCCCACATGGTCCAGTCGATGGTGCCGAGCGTGAGCATCGGTTCGATGGTGAAGACCATGCCCGGTTCGATGACGCGGTTGTAGGCGGGGGCGGCGTCGTAGTGCGGGATGATCAGGCCCGTGTGGAACGCTTCGCCGACGCCGTGCCCGGTGAAGTCCCGGACAACACCATAACCGAACCGCTTCGCGTAGGACTCGATGGTGCGGCCGATGACGTTGACCTCCCGGCCGGGCGCCACCGCGCGGATGGCCCGGTTCAGGGACTCCTGGGTGCGTTCCACGAGCAGGCGCGACTCCTCGTCGACTTCACCGATGCAGAACGTGTAGTTCGTGTCGCCGTGCACGCCGTCCTTGTACGCGGTGATGTCGATGTTCAGGATGTCGCCGTCCTGCAGGACGGTCGTGTCGGGGATGCCGTGGCAGATGACCTCGTTGAGGGACGAGCACAGGGACTTGGGGAAGCCGCGGTAGCCGAGGGTCGAGGGGTAGGCGCCGTGATCGAGCAGGAACTCGTGCCCGATCCTGTCGAGGGAATCGGTGGTGATGCCGGGCACCGCGTGCCGGCCCACCTCGACGATCGCCTGTGCCGCGATCCTGCCGGCGGTCCTGATCCGCTCGATCGTCTCCGGCGTCTTCACCTCCGAGCCCGTGAAGGGCGCGGGAGCCTTGCGGCCCACGTATTCGGGCCGGGCGATGCCCGGCGGGACCGGTCGCTGCGGCGAGACCGTGCCGGGTGTCAGTGTCCCGAGGGGAGCGGTGGCGGAAGACAGGGGCATACCCTTGATCCTATAGCGGGCGCGGGGAGGCCACGGAAGTGGTGGTGTCCCCCGGGACCGTTGATGACCCGACGCTTTCCGTGGATCTAGGAGGTCGACATGACGGAGTACTGGTTCAACGTGCGCACGCACGAGGTCGAGGAGGACCGGCAATCGGACTGGTCCCAGCTCATCGGACCCTATGCCACCCGTGGAGAAGCGGAGAAGGCCCTGGAGAAGGTCCAGCAGCGCAACGACGCCTGGGACCGGGAGGACGACTAGCGGCGCCAGCCCTAGAAGGTGTGCTCCGGCCCGGGGAAGGTCCCGGCGCGGACATCGTCCGCATACGCCCGCGCGGCGTCCGCGAGGACCGTCCGCACCTCCGCGTACTGCTTGACGAACCTCGCCTGCCTGCCCCCGCGCAGCCCCGCCATGTCCTGCCAGACCAGCACCTGCCCCGTGGTGCCCGGCCCGGCGCCGATCCCGATGGTCGGTACCCGGACGGCCGCATCGACGGCGTCCGCGGTCGCCGCGGGCACCATCTCCATCAGCACGCAGAAAGCCCCGGCATCGGCGAGGGCGACGGCGTCGTCCACGATGCGCTGCGACGCCTCCCCGCGGCCCTGCACCCGGTAGCCGCCGAGCGCGTGCTCGCTCTGCGGGGTGAAGCCCACGTGCGCCATGACCGGGATGCCGGCGCGGACGAGGGCACGCACGGTGTCCGCATAGGCGGCGCCGCCCTCCATCTTGACCGCGTGCACCAGGCCCTCCTTGAGGAGCCGGACGGAGGACTCCACGGCCTGCTCCGGCGACACCTCGTAGCTGCCGAAGGGCAGGTCCGCGACCACGAGGGCGCGGCTGGCCGCCCTGCTCACCGCGCGGCTGAACAGGATCATCTCGTCGAGGGTGATGGGCAGGGTCGTGGCGTGCCCCAGCACGTTGTTAGCGGCCGAATCGCCCACGAGGAGCACCTCGATGCCGGCCTCGTCGAACACCTGGGCCGCGTACTGGTCGTACGCCGTCAGCATCGCGAAGCGCGTGCCCTGGTCCTTGGCCTGCTGCAGGTGGTGGATGCGGACCCGGCCGGCCGGCGTCGCGCCCGCTGGTGCGTCCGCGGCAGGAGCCGGGGTGCTGCCCGCTCCCGCTCCGTAGGGTGCTGGCAGTTCGGCGGAAGTCATGCAACGAGACTATCGGACGGCGGCACGCCGGACCGGGCGGAGACCCGCGCACCCGATGGACCCCCGGAGGTCAGTAGAGTCGGGTCAGTAGAGTATTCGAGGCGGGCGCCGGCGTATCCGGCGGCACGTGCCGGGTAGGGCGCCGGATGCCCACGACGGGCGCGGACCGCCCGCCCTGCGGGGGCGACGAGGACAGGAAGAGGGGTTGCCATGGATCGGCAGCAGGAGTTCGTACTGCGCACCATCGAGGAGCGGGACGTCCGCTATGTGCGCCTGTGGTTCACAGACGTCGTCGGATCCCTGAAGTCGGTCGCACTCGCCCCGGCCGAGGTGGAGGGCGCCTTCGAGGAGGGCCTCGGGTTCGACGGCTCCTCGATCGAGGGACTGGCGCGCGTCTACGAATCGGACATGCTCGCCCAGCCCGACCCCGCGACCTTCCAGATCCTCCCGTGGAGGGGCGAGAAGGAGCAGACGTCGCGCATGTTCTGCGACGTCCTCACCCCTGACGGCCAGCCCTCCGCAGCCGATCCCCGCGGGGTCCTGAAGAAGACGCTGGCGAAGGCCGCCGACATGGGGTTCACCTGCTACACCCATCCCGAGATCGAGTTCTATCTCCTGAAGTCCGCCGAGCTGGGCGTGGACGGCCAGCCCGTTCCCGTGGACTCCGCCGGCTACTTCGACCACGTCCCCGGCGGGGTGGCCCAGGACTTCCGGCGGAACGCCGTGGCGATGCTCGAGTCGGTCGGCATCTCCGTGGAGTTCAGCCACCACGAGGCAGGGCCCGGCCAGAACGAGATCGACCTGCGCTACGCCGACGCGCTGCAGACCGCGGACAACATCATGACGTTCCGCACCATCATCAAGGAGGTGGCACTGACCTCCGGCAGCTATGCGACCTTCATGCCCAAGCCCTTCTCCGAACATCCCGGCTCCGGCATGCACACCCACTTCTCACTGTTCGAGGGGGACACGAACGCGTTCTTCGAGGCCGGTGCCGAGTTCCAGCTCTCGAGGACGGCGCGCCAGTTCATCGCGGGCATCCTGCGGCACGCGCCCGAGTTCACCGCGGTGACGAACCAGTTCGTCAACTCGTACAAGCGGCTCTGGGGTGGAGGGGAGGCGCCCAGCTACCTCTCCTGGGGCCACAACAACCGCTCGGCACTGGTGCGCGTACCGCTCTACAAGCCCAACAAGGGCCAGTCCGCACGCATCGAGTACCGGGGCATCGACTCCGCGAGCAACCCCTACCTCGCCTACTCGGTGCTCCTGGGTGCAGGACTCAAGGGCATCGAGGAGGGCTACGAACTCCCCGCGGCGGCCGAGGACGACGTCTGGAGCCTGACGGCGGCCGAGCGCCGCGCGATGGGCCACGACCCGCTGCCGGCGAGCCTGCACGACGCGATCCGCGTCATGGAGGACTCGGAGCTGGTGGCGGACATCCTGGGCGAGCAGGTCTTCGAGAACTTCCTGCGCAACAAGCGCGCCGAGTGGCGCGACTACCGCATCCAGGTGACGCCGTACGAGCTGCGCCGGAACCTGAACATCCTGTAGTGCCTGCCGGGGCCGGCGGAGACATGGCTAGGGTTGGGGGATGAGCCTCAACCGCAAGCTGATCAGCTACGGCTTCACGGACCTCGACAAGAGCCGGCGGTTCCTGGACGCTCCCGAGCTGCAGGGCCTGAACGACGACGACCTCTTCGCCGGTCTCGCCGCGGCCGCCGACCCCGATCTCGCCCTGCAGTCCTTCGTCCGCCTGCTGGCGGGTAGCCGGAAGGCCACCCTGGCCGCGTTCTCCGAGGAAGGGCGGCGCGGCCCGCTGTTCCGGCTCCTGGGCGCCTCCGAGGCCCTCGGCGAGTTCCTCATGCGCCGCCCCGAGCACCTCGACGTGGTGAAGCCGGGCCCGATGACGCCGGCCGTCGTCGGGCCCGAGAGCCTGCGGTCCGAGCTGCTGCTGTCCGTCGACGCCGACCCGTCGCAGGACAACCCCGTGGCGGGCATCACCGGCCCTGACGCCTATCGCCGGCTGCGGGTGACGTACCGGCGCCACCTGACGGACCTCGCCGTGCGGGACCTCGGTCATTGCGTGCCGGTCGACTACCTGCCCGTCGTCGGCCGCGAACTCGCCGATCTCGCCACCGCGGCGCTCGAGGCGTCGCTGGCCGTCGCCCGCGCGGAGCTCGGCGAGGTGTACGGGGCCGACGTCGTCGCGCGCGTCCGCCTCGCGGTGATCGCCATGGGCAAGACCGGCGCGCGCGAGCTGAACTACATCTCCGACGTCGACGTCGTGTACGTGGTGGAGGGTGACGACGTCGACGACACCACGGTCACCCGGATCGGCACGGCACTCGCCTCCGGCATGTCCCGCGGCGTCTACTCGGCCGGGCCGGAGCCGGCGCTCTGGGAGGTCGACGCCAACCTCCGCCCCGAAGGCAAGGACGGGCAACTGGTCCGGACGCTGCAGTCCCACATCTCCTACTACGAGCGCTGGGCGAAGACCTGGGAGTTCCAGGCGCTCCTGAAGGCCCGGGCCGCGGCCGGCGATCCGGAGCTGGGCCGCCGCTACGAGGAGGCCATCGCCCCGTTCGTGTGGGCGTCCTCGCAGCGCGAGGGGTTCGTGGAGGCCGTCCGGGCCATGCGACGCCGGGTCACCGACAACATCCCGCGCGAGGAGGAGGGACGCCAGCTCAAGCTCGGCCCGGGCGGCCTGCGCGACGTCGAGTTCACGGTCCAGCTGCTGCAGCTCGTGCACGGGCGGCTGGACGAGTCGCTGCGCGTCCGGGACACCGTCACCGCGATCGGCGCGCTCAGCTCCGCCGGGTACATCGGACGCTCCGATGCCCTCGACCTCGACGACGCCTACCGCTACCTGCGGGTACTCGAGCACCGCATCCAGCTCATGCAGATGCGCCGCACGCACCTGATGCCCGAGGACGAGTCCGCGCTGCGGGCCCTCGCCCGGTCCTCGCAGGGCTGCCTGGTCACCGTGCGCCCGAGCCCCCAGACCCTTCACGACACGTGGCAGCGGACCCGGAAGCTCGTCCGGCGGCTCCACGAGTCGATCTTCTACCGGCCCCTGCTCAACAATGCGGCGACACTGCGGCCGGAGGACGTCCAGCTGACGGCCGAGGCAGCGCAGGCCCGCCTCGCCGCACTGGGCTACCTGGACCCGAGGGGGGCCATGCGCCATATCGAGGCCCTCACCGGCGGTCTCCGGCGGCGCGCGATGCTGCAGCGGCAGCTGCTGCCCATCCTGCTGGGGTGGTTCGCCGACGGCGTGGACCCCGACGCCGGCCTGCTCGGGTTCCGCCGCCTCAGCGAGTCGCTGGGGGAGAGCCACTGGTACCTCGGGATGCTGCGCGACTCCAACGCCGCCGCCGAGCGGCTCTGCGCCGTCCTCTCCAGCAGCCGCTTCATCACCGACCTGCTGGAGGTCTCACCCGAGTCGACGCAGTGGCTCGGCTCCGACGCCGCACTGGTCCCGGACACCTTCGACGCGCAGTGGCAGGAGATCCGGTCGAAGATGTCGCGGCATCCGGAGCAGGGGGAGGCCATCCGGCTGATCCGGTTGATCCGCCGTCGGGAGCTGCTGCGCATCGCGGTCGCCGACAGCTCGAACCTGCTGTCGCAGATGCAGGTGGGGGAGGCGCTTGCCGACGCCGACCGCGCCGCGATCCTCGGCGCCCTGCACGTGGCCGAGACCGCGGTGTTCGCCACCGAGGAGCAGCTCACCGACGTCGTCGTCATGGCGATGGGACGCCAGGGCGGCCGGGAGATCACCTACGGCTCGGACGCCGACGTCATCTACGTCCACCGTCCGTTCCCGGGCGCCGACGAGGCGGCGGCGCAGAAGCAGGCGGAGGCGATCGTGTCCCGGCTCGCCGCCCTCCTCACCCAGCCGTGCAAGCCGCCGGTGCTCGCCGAGCGCGTCCTCGAGATCGACGCCGCCCTCCGCCCGGAGGGCAAGCAGGGTGCGATGGTGCGGTCCCTGGAGTCCTACCGCGAGTACTACCGGCGCTGGTCGCTCGTCTGGGAGGCGCAGGCGCTGCTGCGGGCACGGCCCCTCGCGGGCGACGACGGGCTGGCCGCCGAGTTCCTCGAGGTCATCGACCCCGTGCGGTACCCGAAGGAGCTCGGCGAGACGGACGTGCGGGAGATCCGTCGCATCAAGGCCAGGGTGGAGTCGGAGCGGCTCCCGCGCGGCGCCGACCCGTCGCGGCACCTGAAGCTCGGGCGCGGCGCGCTGAGCGACGTGGAGTGGCTCGTGCAGCTGCTGCAGCTCCAGCACGCCCGGGCGGTCCCCGCGCTGCGCGTGCAGTCCACGCTGGCCGCACTCGAGGTGATCGAGGCGGAGGGACTGCTCCCCGCCGAGGACGTCGCCACGCTCCGGGACGCCTGGAGCCTGGCCACGCGCATCCGTGCCGCGAACGTCATCTGGACGGGGCGCGGCTCCGACCTGCTGCCGTCCCCCCGCCGCGACCTCGAGGCGGTGGCGCGGTGGTGCGGATACGGGCCCGGCAGCGGCGCGGACCTCGAGGAGGACTACCTGCGCGTGACGCGGCGCAGTAGGGCCGTCTTCGAGCGGCACTTCTACGGGTACTAGTCGTTCCCGTCGAGGGAACGACGACGGCGGCCGTCCCGTGGAGGGAGGGCCGCCGTCGTCGTTCCGTGCTGGTGGTGCCAGGTGCTGCTAGACGCCGTAGTAGAGCTCGAACTCGTAGGGGTTCGGGCGCAGCGAGAGCGGCTTGATCTCCATCTCACGCTTGTAGTCGATCCACGTGTCGATCAGGTCCTGGGTGAACACGTCGCCGGCCTGCAGGAACTCGTTGTCCGCCTCGAGGGCCAGCAGGGCCTCCTCCAGGGAGCCGGGCGCCTTCTGGATGTCCTTGGCCTCCTCGGCGGGGAGCTCGTAGAGGTCCTTGTCGATCGGCTCGGCGGGCTCGATGCGGTTCTTGATGCCGTCCAGGCCTGCCATGAGCTGCGCGGCGAACGCCAGGTACGGGTTCGACGAGGGGTCCGGCGCGCGGAACTCGATGCGCTTGGCCTTCGGGTTCGAGCCGGTGATCGGGATACGGATACCGGCGGAGCGGTTGCCCTGCGAGTAGACCATGTTGACCGGGGCCTCGAAGCCCTTCACCAGGCGGCGGTAGGAGTTCACCGTCGGGTTGGTGAAGGCGAGGACGGCCGAGGCGTGCTTGAGCAGTCCGCCGATGTACCAGCGGGCCATGTCGGACAGGCCGGCGTAGCCGCGCTCGTCGTAGAACAGCGGCTGGCCGCCGCTCCACAGCGACTGGTGGCAGTGCATGCCCGAGCCGTTGTCCCCGAAGACGGGCTTCGGCATGAACGTGGCCGTCTTGCCCCACGCGTCGGAGACGTTCTTCACGATGTACTTGAACTTCTGCAGGTCGTCCGCAGCGTGCGTCATGGTGGTGAACTTGTAGTTGATCTCGGCCTGGCCTGCACCGCCCACCTCGTGGTGCGAACGCTCGACCTCGAGGCCGGCCTTGTCCAGTTCGACGCAGATCGCGTCGCGGAGGTCGGCCTGCTTGTCGACGGGGGACACGGGGAAGTACCCGCCCTTGAAGGGCGTCTTGTTGCCGAGGTTGCCGCCGGCCTCCTCGCGGCCGCTGTTCCAGGGTGCCTCGATGGAGTCGACCTTGTAGAAGCTGCCCTGCGGGGAGGACTCGTACTGCACGTTGTCGAAGATGAAGAACTCGGCTTCGGGAGCGAAGAACGCGGTGTCCGCGATGCCGGTCGAGGACAGGTAGGCCTCGGCCCGCTCGGCGACGCTGCGCGGATCGCGGTGGTAGGGGTCACCGGTCCGCGGGTTCACGATGGAGAAGTTGAGCGCGAGGGTCTTCTCGGTGCGGAAGGGGTCGATGAACGCGGTGGTCACGTCCGGGATGAGCTGCATGTCCGACTCTGCGATGCCCTGGAAACCGCGGATCGAGGACCCGTCGAAGAGCTGGCCGTGGATGAAGAAGTCCGCATCGACCGACTTCGCGGGGACATTGAAGTGCTGCTGCACTCCCGGGAGATCGGTGAAGCGGACATCGACGAACCTGATGTCCTCGTCGGCGATGAATGTGAGGACCTCGTCCGCATTTTTAAACATCGATTCATGCTCCTAACGCATGGCTGGGGGAACGACCCGGCGCCAGCGCGTGTCCCTGCTCCGCTCAGTGGTCACGAGCTCTGGCAGGAGGAAAACGCTGCCGCCGACTCGTCCCAACTGTAGGAGCGGGCAGTTTCCCGCCGGTGTCGTTGTTGTTTCCGGGACGTTACTTGACGTGAACTGCGCTCTCCACCCTAGCGCCTTCGGATGGGCGGAGGCATAATGCGCCGGGCGGCTGCCGGTAGGCTGGAGGGCGTGGTGAACAGACAGGACCTGGGCTCGTGGATGGAGGGCCCGCCGCCGTCGGGCGATCAGCAGTGGCCCGGGCAGAGGCTGGGGCGTCCCGAATCGGGGCCCGGGTCGATAGCCCGCTTCGGCCCCAGGGCGGCGGCACTCCTGATCGACTGGCTGATCTGCTCGCTGCTCTCGGCGGCCTTCTTCGGCTACGACGGCGTCGCGACGCTGGCCATCTTCCTCGTGGAGCAGGTCCTGTTCGTCGGCTTCTTCGGCTACAGCATCGGTCACCGCATCCTGCGGATGCAGGTGCAGACACTCGACGGCAGGCCCGCCGGCTTCCTGACGGCGCTCATCCGCAGCGTGCTGCTGTGCCTCGTGATCCCGCCGCTCGTCATCGATCCCGACCAGCGGGGACTCCACGACCGCGTCCGGAACACCGGACTGTTCCGCATCTGACACGCCTCCCGGCGTCTCCGGCGCCTCTCCCGGTACGCCTCCGGATACACGAAGGGCCCCTCCCCGGTGGGGAGGGGCCCTTCGTTCGGCTCGTCAGCGACCGCGCATGGCCTTGCGGTCCGGGCGGGCGCGCATGGGGTCCACGCCCTTGGGGATCGGCAGCTTCGTGCCGAGGGCCGTCAGCCGCTTGTCGACCGCGTGCACCTCCTGCTTGGTGAGGGTCTTCTTCAGTTTCTGCACCGCCTTCGGGACCTTCGCCAGCGGGACCTGGCGTTCGTCGCGGCCCGTCTCGATCACGTGCACGGGTACGTTGGGGATGATGCGCGCCATCTTGCGCTTCTCGCCGTCGATCAGCTGCTTCACCCGCGTGGACGGACCCTCGGAGACGAGGATGACGCCGGGTCGTCCGATGACGCGGAACACGGCGTCCTGCGTCCGCGGGTTCACGGCGACCGGCTGCTCCTGCAGGATCCATCCGCGGCGCAGGACGCTGAGGGCCGCACCGGCGGCACCGGGCCTCCCCTCGATCTGGGAGAACGCCGCCCGCTCGGCCCTGCGCGACAGGATGAAGATCGCCGCGAGGAACGCCAGCGGGATCGCGATGATCATCAGGGTGATGACGTTGTTGATCAGGAGGCCGATGAGCAGCCCCACGGCGATGATACCGACGAAGGCCAGCAGCATGAACCAGACCACACTGGGATCATTGCGCCGCGTCATCTTGAAGACCTCGGCCACCTGCTTCATGCGCCCGGTCTTCTTGGGCCCCTTCTCGGCTTTCGGCTTACGGGAGAACAGCCGTCGTCTGGGCGGGGGGCCTGAAGGATCGATCGCGTGTGACATAGTGCTTCGATTCTACGGGATGCCGGGACGACGACGGCGGCGGCGGGCGGCCGCCGTCCTGCGTGTGACTAGCCGGCCAGGAGCGAGGACGCCTCCTGCGAGGCCGATCCGGAGTCGTCCAGGTGGGCGAGTTCCGGGGGAAGTTCGAGTCCCTTCTTCCTCATGGCGCGGGCCCAGAGGCGGCCGGCGCGGTACGAGGAGCGCACGAGCGGCCCGCTCATGACACCGAGGAAGCCGATCTGCTCCGCCTCCTCGCTGAGCTCCACGAACTCGGCGGGCTTGACCCACCGGTCCACGGGAAGGTGACGCTCGCTCGGCCGCAGGTACTGCGTGATCGTGATGAGGTCGCATCCCGCATCGTGAAGATCCCGGAGCGCAGCGGAGATCTCCTCGCGCGTCTCCCCCATCCCGAGGATCAGGTTGGACTTCGTGACCATGCCTCGGTCGCGCCCCTGCGTGATCACGTCGAGTGAGCGCTCGTACCGGAAGGCCGGGCGGATGCGCTTGAAGATACGGGGGACCGTCTCGACGTTGTGCGCGAAGACCTCCGGTGCCGCGTCGCAGATGGCCGCGATGTGCTCGGGGCGGCCGGAGAAGTCGGGGATGAGGATCTCCACGCCCGTGCCGGGGTTCATGCTGTGGATCTGCCGGATGGTCTCGGCATACAGCCAGACGCCTTCGTCGGGCAGGTCGTCGCGGGCCACGCCCGTCACGGTGGCGTAGCGCAGGTTCATGGACCGGACGGACTGCGCCACCTTGAAGGGCTCGCTGCGGTCGAGCGGCTGCGGCTTGCCGGTGTCGATCTGGCAGAAGTCGCACCGCCTCGTGCACTCCGAACCGCCGATCAGGAAGGTGGCCTCGCGGTCCTCCCAGCACTCGAAGATGTTCGGGCACCCCGCCTCCTCGCAGACGGTGTGCAGCCCCTCCTTCTTCACGAGGTTCTTCATCGACACGAACTCCGGCCCGATGTTGACCTTCGCTTTGATCCAGTCGGGCTTGCGTTCGACGGGTGTCTCGGCATTGCGCGCCTCGATGCGCAGCAGGCGGCGACCCTCGGGGGCAAGACTCACAGGAAAGCTCCTTCTGGATGGGTGTCTCGGGCGGTGCCGTCCGCGGGGGCGGTGTCGGCGGTGTCCGTTCGGGGTGTGTCGGGGCCGTCCTCGCCCACCAGCACCGCCTCATTCTTGCGCAGTTCGGCTTCGATGAGCGACACGACCTCCGCCGGGGTGACCGTCCGTCCCAACTCGGCGGAGATGGAGGTGACGCCTGCGTCGCTGATCCCGCAGGGGACGATCTGCTGGAAGGGGGCGAGGTCGTTGCTGCAGTTGACGGCGAAGCCGTGCATCGTGACGCGGTCCTTGACCCTGATGCCGATCGCCGCGATCTTGCGCGCCGGCCGCCCGTCCGCCGCGGCCAGCCATACGCCGGACCGGCCGTCGATCCTGATGCCGTCGATGCCAAACGTCCCGAGGGAGGCGATGATGACCTCCTCGAGGGTGGAGACGTACTCGGCGACCCGGGCGGGATCGCGCAGCGCGAGAACGGGGTACCCGACCAGTTGCCCGGGACCGTGCCAGGTGAGCTTCCCGCCGCGATCGACCGGCACCACCGGCGTCCCGTCGAAGGGTCGCTCGTGGTCCTCGGTTCGTCTGCCGGCGGTGTAGACGGCGGTGTGCTCGAGGAGGAGCACCGTGCTGGGCGCCGAACCGGCGACCACCTGCTCGTGCAGCGCCTTCTGCATGTCCCAGCCCTGCGTGTACTCGACGTAGTCCGGGGCGAGGCCGACGCGCGACAGTGCAAGAGTCATGGGACAAGCCTAGTCCCGTCCACCGACACCTCCCGCAGACATCCTCCGCTCGCCGAACCGGGCCCTCCGTGCCGCTCAGCCCGGCAGCTCGAACGTCGCGCCGAGTCTCACCAGGCGCCACTCGTTGCCTGCCCTCCGCACCTCGAAGTGGAGGACCGGCGACACCGGGTTGCACTGCGCCTGGAGCCTCCAGAAGTCCGCCCGGTACCCGCGCGTCACCGGTTCGTCGTCGGGGAACCTCGGGGCCACGGGCAGGGCACGCCAGATGGACCAGTGCCGGCTGTCGCCGATGACGCGCCACAGCGATCCGCGCCAGCGCAGGGCGAGGGGCCGCCGTATGCCCCTGCTGTCGTCGAAGGTGACGACGACGGCCTCGTCGAAGGGCCGCCACGCGCCGGCGGGATCGGGAGAACTGGAATTCATGGCACACCTGTTCCGCGGAAGTCTGGAGATTAAAAATAGAACATATGTTCTATCGAGACAAGCGGTTCGTCTCCCGATGGTCCTCAGCCTGTGGACAACGGCGCGGAGGATCCTCCGGTCGCCTACAACTGATGCATGAGCGACACCAGGGGACGGTTCGAGGCACACCGGCACGCCGGGTTGGAGCGTTGCTCGGACAACGGGCCGGATGCGCTACCGGACGCGCTGTCGGACGCGCCGGAGGACGAGCTGCTGCCGCTGGACCCCGACGAGGATGCCGAGCGGCCCCGCGCAGAGGGGCTACGCGTCGGGCGTCTGCTGGGACGCGGGGGGACGTCCTCCGTCTGGCTCGTGACGGACGACGGCGGACGACGGTTCGCGCTCAAGGTGCGCCTGACGCGACACGCAGAGCCTGCTGCAGCCCGTCGCCCCACGGCGTCGCCCGGGCCGGCGTCGCATGGGCGGCGGGCAGCCGCGCCGCGCGATCCGGTCCCTGCACCGCCGTCCTGGTCCTCCGTCGGCCGTCCTCGCCCTCCGGAGACCGATCCGAGCGGGACCGCAGGCCGTCGAGCCGCGTCCGAGCTCTCCGAAGGCCCCGACGGCGTGGAGGACCGGGGAGACCTGGAGCAGGAACTCTGCCTCCTGCAGCGGTTCGCCCACCAGCACCTCGTCGGTGTGCACCGGCTGATCGACACGGACCGCGGCCCGGGTCTGCTCATGGACCTGGCCCTGGGAGGATCACTGCTGGGCCTGGTGACCAGCAGGGGGCCGCTTCCCGTCTCGGAGGTGGTCACGGCGCTCGTGCCCGTCGCGCAGGTACTCGATCATCTGCACGGCGCCGGCGCCCTCCATGGCGACGTCACGCCTGCCAACATCCTCTTCACGCACGAGGGCAAACCCCTGCTCGGGGACTTCGGGACCGCGCGGCTCCTCGGATCCGCCGACGGCGCGGTCATGGGCACGGCGGGCTTCATCGACCCGGCCCGGGGAGGGTCCTTCGATGCAGGAGCGGACGTGTTCGCGCTGGCCGCCGTCGCCTGGTTCGCGCTGACGGGACGCGTCCCCGGTCCCACCGAGCAGCGACCCCCGCTCGCCCTGATCGTGCCGGAGGTCCCACCGCAGCTCATGCAGCTCATCGAGGACGGTCTCGATGCCGACAGCGAGCGCCGACCCACACCGGACCGGTTCGCGAGGACCCTGCTGGTGAGCGCCCGTCCGGAGCCCGTGGACCTGGCGGGAGCGGTGCACGCCAGCGTCCTGCCCGAACTGCTGACGCGCCGCACCGATACCACTCCGGCCGCTCCTCGGTCGGGGGTGCGGCGGATCCTCGCCCGTCGCGGCACCGGGAGAACCGGGTTCCGCAGCCCGGCGGCTGCACAGCTCCCCACCGATCCGTCCGCGGCCGGTCGCCGCGCGTATGCCGGCCGACCCTCGTCACGGGAGCCTCGTGAGGCGTGGGGGCGCGGGTCGGCCGGACCGTCGAGGCGACCAACGCGCCACGGAGCGACGGGGCACGGTCCACACGGATCCTCAGGACGGTGGATACGCGTCGTCGGTGTCGTGGCGGGCCTGGCCGCCCTCGTGCTCCTGGTCGCGGGCGTCGCGCTGACCTCGGGTGGCTTCGCTGCACCGGGCACGGTGTCGGTCGGGACCGGGCGCGCCGGAGCAGGTGCGCCCGACAGCTCGCCGTCCTCGTCCGAGGCGGGTGGGACGCCCAGGGACGGGACCGGTGAGGGAAGCGTGCGGGTGACGCCCGCCGACATGGGACCCGTCGGGACGTCGGCTCCTGACGATGGTCAGCGTCCGCCCGACCCGACCGCGGCGCTGATGCGACTCGCGGCCCTCCGCGCGACGGCGTTCACCACCGCGGATCCCGCCGTCCTCGCCGATATCGATGTGGAGGGGTCACCGGCGATGGCCGCCGACAGGGAAGCCGTCACTGCGCTCGCCGGGACGGGCAGGAGACTCAGCGACCTCTCGATCACCATCCGGGATCCCGCGGTGATCGCCGGGGCGGATCTCGAGGCCCTTCCGGCGGTCCGAGCACTCCCCGCGGTCGCCTCGCCGCCTCCGGCCACCGACGTCGCGGTCCTCCGGGCGACGGCTGCTCTCTCCTCCTACACCGAGACCGACGCGGAAGCGGATCGCGGGGCGGGACCGATGGTCACCGCGGATACGGCGTCGCCCGATGAGCACCCTGGCCCCCTCATGGCCGCGGGCCGGCAGGAGCTGATCTTCATCCTCTGGGAGTCCGGGCCCGGCTGGCGGATCCACACCGTGGTGACGGCGCCGGAGTGAGGGACTCGGTGCCGCCTGTCCGAACGGGTGCCGGATCCGGGCGCTCCACCGGGCGCCGAGCCCGGGTGGGAGCCTAGCGCTTGGCGGTGCGGCGCACCCATGCCGCGAGCGCCTCCGGCGTGGGCTCGTCGAAGGAGAATCCTGCGCCCACCAGGGCTCGGGGTTCCATCCGCGCGCTCGTGAGCAGGAGCTCCTGGCCCAGCTGGCCGATCACGAAGGTCAGGATGGCACCGGGCACGCGGAACCAGACCGGTCGGTGGAACGCCCTGCCCAGGCCGATCGTGATCGCGTCCATGGTCGCCGGCGCCGGCGCGCTCAGGTTGACGGGACCCGAGACGGGCGCCGTCAGGAGGAACTCGAGGGCGCGCACCTCGTCGTTGATGCTGATCCAGGGCCACCACTGTCGGCCGGAGCCGATGGACGTGCCGGCGAAGAGGCGGATGGGGATGAGCAGATTGGGCAGGGCGCCGCCCTCGTGCGCCATCACGATGCCCGTCCGGGCCAGCACGACCCGGACAGTGTCGGGAGCCCGGAGTGCTTCGGCTTCCCAGCGGCGGCAGATGTCCGCCATGAGGGTCCCGCCCGAGGAGGAGTGCTCGGTGAGGATCTCGTCGCCGCGGTCCCCGTAGTAGCCCGACGCCGACTGGCTGATGAACACCGCCGGCGGGTTCGCGGCCCTCCGTATGGCCTCCACCAGTGTCCTGGTCGCGGTGATCCGTGACGCGTAGAGCGTCTCCTTGTAACTCCTCGTCCAGAGCCCGCCGGCGATGCCCGCACCGGAGAGGTTGATGACGGCGTCGGCCCATTCGACCGCCTCTGCGTCGAGCTCGCCCGCGGACGGATTCCAGCGGACCTCCTGCGGGCCGCGGGCCGCCCTGCGCACCAGACGCCTGATCTCGTGGTTCGTCTCGAGGTGACGGATGAGGGCTGTGCCGATGGTCCCGGACGCGCCGGCGAGGAGGATGCGCATGGCACCATCGAACCATCTGTGCCGCCCGAAGGGTACCGGCGGCGGCATCGGCGGTCCTGCCGTCCCGCCCCGGAGTGCTGCGGGTACGGGCGCGTCGGGCCTGCGAGGAGGCACACCGCCGTGGCTAAGATCGACCAATGGGCTCCGACTACCTCCGCTACCCGCACCTCCACGGCAACCGGGTCACCTTCGTCGCAGAGAACGATGTCTGGGTGGCTCCGCTGGCCGGGGGCCGCGCCTGGCGCATCTCCGCGCTGCAGCTCGCGGCCAGAACGCCACGCTTCTCGCCGGACGGAACGACGATCGCGTGGACCGTCGTGCAGGGCGGGGCGCCGGAGGTCGTCGCGGCCGACGTCGAGGGCGGGAGCTTCCGCCGGCTCACCTACTGGGGTCACCAGAGCACCCGCGTCAAGGGCTTCACCGCTGAGGGCGAGGTCCTGGCGACCAGCGCCTTCCGGCACGAGGACTCCCGCCTCGGCTGGGCCTACCGTGTCCCGCTCGACGGGTCGTCCCAGTCCGTCCTCCCGTTCGGCCCCGTGGACACGATCGTGGAGGGTCCCGCGCTCGCGGGCGGGACGCCGACGGTCATCGGCAGCGTCCTGACCCGGGAACCGGCGTGGTGGAAGCGCTACCGGGGCGGCACCGCCGGCAAGTTCTGGATGGACGCGGACGGCAGCGGGCACTTCGAGCGGTTCCTGCGCGAGCTCGACGGCAATCTCAGCGACCCGATGTGGGTCTCTGACCGTCTGGCCTTCCTGTCCGACCACGAGGGTCACGGCAACCTGTACTCCGTGGACCGCCGGGGCCTGGACCTGCGCAGGCACACGGACCACGACCGGTTCTACGTCCGCCACGCGAGCACCGACGGCGCCGGGATCGTCTACGAGTCGGCGGGCCGCCTCTGGCACCTCCCGACCCTCGACCAGGAGGCCGTGCCCCTGGCCATCACGCTCGGCTCGGCATCCACGGCCCGCCGGCCCCAGCCCCTCGTGGTGGAACGGCACCTTGCCGCGGCCGTGCCGACGACGGACGGCTCCGCGTCGGTCGTCGAGGCGCACGGTACGCTCCACTGGCTCACCCACCGGGACGGTCCGTCACGCGTCGTCGAGGCTGCTCCCGGAGTGCGCGCACGCCTCGGCCGGCCGGTGGACGGTTCCCGTGTCTCCTACATCGCGGACGCCGACGGCGAGGAGGCGCTCTACATCCGGGACGTGTTCGCAGGCGCCCGCAACGGGGGACCGGAGCCGGCCGGACGGGAGGACGCCGTCCGACCTCCCTCAGCGACGCCGCAGCAGGGAGCCGGCGCCCCCTCGGACGGTGACCCCTCGGACGGCGACGCCGCGGTGCTCGAGGCGCAGGCGGCGGGAGCCCTCGACGGTGTGCAGCGCTTCGGGTTCGAAGGACGCTTCCGCGCGTCCGCGCTCGCCGTGAGCGCGGACGGCTCCCGCATCGCCGTCGCCTCCGAGACGGGAGTTCTCGAGATGGTGACGCTCACGACCGGTGAGCACCGGCGCATCGCCACGACCGGGCACGGGGTGATCGAGTCGCTCGCCTTCTCCCACGATTCGGCGTGGCTCACCTGGGCCGAACCCATGGCGCAGGAGGGTACACGGAGCCGCATCCGGCTGGCTGCGGTGTCGACGCCGGCCGAGGGGACAGGGACCACCGGGAACGCCGCGGTCCACGGATCCGCCGGGATCATCGACGTGACCGACGGGCGTTTCCGTGACTGGTCTCCCGTGTTCACGCGCGACGGCAAGTACCTCGCCTTCCTCTCGGACCGCAGTTTCGACCCCGTGTACGACACCCACCGCTTCGACCTGAGCTTCCCCGCCTCGACCAAGCCCTACCTCGTGGCCCTCGCCGCAGGGACGCCGTCGCCGTTCGGGCCGAGCGCGGCGCCCGAGGGCACCGGGGACGCCGCCGGTGAGGCTCCCGCAGCGGACGGCGTCGCCGAGGGGGAGAACACCGTCGTCGTCGACCCCGCCCTCCTGATGGCGCGCACCCTCGCGCTCCCCGTCGCTCAGGGCACCTACGACGACCTCCGGGCAGTGGACGGCGCCCTGCTCTGGACGGCCGGTGACATCGGGGGAGTCACGGGCGACGGGCGCGCATCCTCCTCGACCGAGGAGCCGCCGCGGCGCCTCGAGCGTTTCGACATGAGCCGCAGGACCGTCGAGGTCCTCGCGACGGAGATCGACGCCGTCGAGGTCAGCGGGGACGGCGCGACGGCGGTATTCACCGCGGACGGGAAGGTCACCGCGATCCCCACCGACGGCAGGACCGACGCGGACTCGCCGAAGCGTGTCGATGTGGCCCTCAAACGCATCCGGGTGACCCTCGATCCGGTGAGCGTGTGGCAACAGGCGTTCGACGAGGCCTGGCGCCTGCAGCGTGACTTCTACTGGACCGAGGACATGGCGGGGGTCGACTGGGACGGCGTCCGGGAGCGGTACCTGCCTCTCGTCGACCGCCTCGGGTCGCACGACGACCTCGCGGACCTGCTGTGGGAGCTGCACGGTGAACTCGGCACCTCCCACGCCTACGTGGCCCCGAAGCTCGTGACGGAGCCCGGGGGACACCAGGGCTTCCTCGGCGCGGACCTCGTGCCCGCGGACGGCGGGTGGGCCGTGACCCGGGTCTTCGACGCCGAGTCCTCCGACCCCCAGGCGGTCTCGCCGTTGAGCGCACCCGGGGTCGCCGTGGTGGCCGGCGACGTGATCGAGGCCGTCGACGGCGTGCCCGTGCCGGAGGTCTTCGGTCCGTCCGTCCTCCTGACCGGTGCGGCCGGCATCGCCGTCGAGCTCACGGTCCGGTCCGGTGGGACTCCGGGTCCGCGCCGCCGCGTCGCGGTCGTGCCCCTGCGCAGCGAGGAGCGCCTGCGGTACCAGAACTGGGTCGCGGCCAATCGGGCCGCCGTCCAGCGGGCGTCCGACGGGCGCTTCGGCTACCTGCACATCCCCGACATGGTGGCCCACGGATGGGGCCAGCTGCACCGCGACCTCGACCGCGAGACAGCCCGCGACGCCCTGGTGATCGACGTACGGCGCAACCGGGGAGGCCACACCTCCCAGCTCGTCGCCGAGCTGATCGGCAGGCGCGTCACGGCGTGGTCGATGCCCCGCGGCGAGGTGCCCGGCACCTACCCGGCGCACGCGCCGCGCGGGCCGGTCGTCGTCCTGACGGACGAGTTCGCCGGGTCCGACGGCGACATCATCACGCAGGTGGCGAAGCTGCGGGGGATCGGGCCGGTGATCGGCACCAGGACCTGGGGCGGGGTGATCGGCATCGACGGTCGGTTCACGCTGGCGGACGGGACGGGTGTCAACCAGCCGCGGTACGGCTTCCATGTGACGGGTGGCGTGGGCTGGGGGATCGAGAACCACGGCGTGGACCCGGACATCGAGGTGCCGTTCCCTCCGCAGGCGTACGCCGCGGGCGAGGACCCGCAGCTCGACCACGGGCTGGCGGTCCTCCGTGAGATGCTCGCCGAGGTCCCCACGGATGTGCCCCCCGCGAAGGAGGGCTACCCCTCCCGCCGACCGGGACCGCTGCCGCCTCGCCCGCAGGAGTCCCGCGGCTGACCCCGGACGGCTGACCCAGGACGGAAGACCCCGGACGGAAGACCCCGGACGGAAGACCCCGGGCGGAACCGCGGTCAGGACGGAGCAGCAGCCGGGCAGAGGGAAGGCCCCGGACACCGTCCGGGGCCTTCCCTGGTTCCTGTGGCGAGTCCGGTCAGCCCTGCAGCGTCGCCGTGAGCGAGATGTCCTTCACGGCAGCGAGGGCCTGCGACACGGGGCAGCCCTCCTTGGCGGCCTGCGCCACGCGCTGGAAGTCCTCCTCGGACAGGCCCGGCACCGTCGCGTCGAGCGTGAGGCGGATCGCCGTGATGCCGGTGCCCGGCTGGAAATCCACCTCGGCCTTCGTCTCCACGCGCTCCGGAGTCTTGCCTTCCTCGCCGAGGGCGTGGCTGAAGGCCATCGAGAAGCACGCTGAGTGCGCCGCCGCGATGAGCTCCTCGGGGCTCGTCTTGCCGCCCGACTGCTCGGCGCGTGCCTTCCAGGTGACGTCGTAGGTGCCGAGGCCGGACGAGTCGAGCGTGACCTGGCCTGAGCCGGTGGGGAGGTCCCCACTCCAGACGGTGTGGGCTGTACGAACGGTAGCCATGGTTCTCCTTGCTGTCGGGCGGACGCGGAGATCGCATCCGGTACTTCACCCCCATCCTAGGGAGCGCCGCGACGGACTTCCACGACAGGTCTGGAACTCCTGCCCCGGACGCACAGGAGCCGCCTCCCGGGCGGGAGGCGGCTCCTTGAATCGGCCGGGCGGGTCCTACAGTCCGAGGTCGGACTCGAAGGCGCCACCCTCGAGGCGTGCCTTGAGCGTCTGCAGGAATCGTCCCGCATCGGCGCCGTCCACCAGGCGGTGGTCGTACGTGAGGCTGAGGTACATCATCGAGCGGATCGCGATGGTGTCGTCGCCGTCCACGCCCGTGATGACTACGGGGCGCTTGACGATGATGCCGGTCCCGAGGATGCCGACCTGCGGCTGGTTGATGATCGGCGTGTCGAACAGGGCACCGGCCGAGCCGATGTTCGTGATCGTGAAGGTGCCGCCCGAGAGCTCGTCGGGGCCGATCTGGCCGTTGCGGGTGCGTGCACCCACGTCGGCGATCTTCTTCGCCAGGCCGCCGAGGTTGAGGTTGCCGGCGTCCTTGATGACGGGGACCAGGAGCCCCTTCTCGGTGTCGACCGCGATCGCGAGGTGCTCGGCGTCGTGGTACGTGACCTCCTTCTTCTCCTCGTCGAAGGACGCGTTCAGCTTCGGGTGCTGCTTGAGCGCCTCGGTGACGGCCTTCGAGATGAAGGGGAGGAAGGTGAGCTTGGCGCCGTTCTGCGCCTGGAAGGTGTCCTTGGACGCCGTCCGCAGCTTGGCGATGCGGGTCATGTCGACCTCGATGACCTGCGTGAGCTGCGCTGAGACCTCCAGTGACTCGCGCATGCGCTTGGCGATGGTCTGCCGGATGCGCGGGGCCTTCTCGACGGTCCCGCGGAGCTTGGAGGGCTCGACGGCGGGAGCCGTGGGCTTCGACGGCGCGACAGGCGCGGCGGACGGTGCACCCTGCGGGGCGGCTACGGGTGCCGCCTGCTCGGCCTTGCGGGCCTCGGCGGCCTCCAGGACGTCCTGCTTCCGGATACGGCCGCCGACGCCGGTGCCCTTGACCGTCGAGAGGTCGACGTCGTTCTGGTTCGCCAGGCGGCGGACGAGAGGCGTGACGTAGGAGGCGTCCGACCCTGCGGAGTCCGACGGCGCGGACTCCTGCACGGCAGGCTTCTCCTGCGCCGCGGGCTTCTCCTCGGCGGCAGGCTGCGGTGCGGGCGCGCCGCTCGCGTCGTCGTCGGTCTCGGAGGTCTTCGAGGCGCGCCCGGCTTCCTTGTCGGCGCCGGGCTTCTCGGTGGGGGAGTCGGCGCGTTCCTCGGCGGGAGCTGCGACGAGCGGCTCACCCGAGGCGGCCTCCACCTTCTTCGGGGCGTTTGCACCGGAACCGATCACGGCGAGGACGGCGCCGACCTCGGCGGTCTCGTCCTCGTTGACCCGGATCTCCTGCAGCTTGCCCGCGACGGGGGACGGGATCTCGGTGTCCACCTTGTCGGTGGAGACCTCGAGGAGGGGCTCGTCGACCTCGACGTCGTCGCCGACCTCCTTCAGCCAGCGGGTGACGGTGCCTTCGGTGACGCTCTCGCCCAGGGCGGGCAGCGTGACCTCGGTGCCCTCGCCGGAACCACCGGAGGCGTCGGAATCACTGCCGGCGGGCGCGGCGTCGGGCTGCGGCGCCTCCTGGGCCGCGGGCTGCTCCGGCTCGGCCGGGGTCTCGGCAGGGGCTGCGGCTGCGCTGTCGGAGCCGCTGTCGCCGGACCCGCCGCCCGAACCGTCGCCGATCCGTACGAGGGGCGCGCCGACCTCGGCGGTCTCGTCCTCGGCGACGAGGATCTCCTCGATCACGCCCGCGATGGGCGAGGGGATCTCGGTGTCGACCTTGTCGGTGGAGACCTCGAGGAGGGGCTCGTCGACCTCGACACGGTCCCCGACCTGCTTGAGCCAGCGGGTGACGGTGCCTTCGGTGACGCTTTCACCGAGAGCGGGCAAGTTCACGGATTCAGACATAATGCGCCCGTTTCTCCTTCGTAGATCGTTCCTTGGCAGCTGGTCGACGAGCGGGGCCCGCTCAGCTGGACGTGCGTTGATTTCCTGCTCCCGAGCTTAGTCCAAGCCCCCGGAGCGTGGACCGGGCCCGGAGAGGGCCCGGTCCCTTGCCTCATCCGTGCAGCGGCTTGCCGGCGAGGGCGAGGTGGGCCTCTCCGAGCGCTTCGTTCTGCGTGGGGTGTGCGTGGATGAGCGGGGCGACGTCCTCGGGGTAGGCCTCCCAGTTCACGATCAGCTGCGCCTCGCCGATCTGCTCGCCCATGCGGCTGCCGAGCATGTGGACGCCCACGATCGGGCCGTCCTTCTCGCGGACGAGCTTGACGATGCCGCCGGTGCCGATGATCGAGCTCTTGCCGTTGCCGGCCAGGTTGTACTCGTGCGTCTCGACGCGGTCGTCACCGAACTTCTCGCGCGCCGCCTTCTCGGTGTAGCCGACGGACGCGATCTCGGGGTCGCTGTAGGTGACCTTGGGGATGTTGAGGTCGGCGACGACGACAGGCTTCAGGCCGGCGATCTCCTCGGCGACGAAGATGCCCTGCTGGAAGCCGCGGTGGGCGAGCTGCAGGCCGGGGACGATGTCACCGATCGCGTAGACATTGCCGACGCCGGTGTGCAGGCGCTCGTTGACGATGACGAAGCCGCGGTCCATGGTCAGACCGGCGTCCTCGTAGCCGAGGTCCTTCGTGACCGGTCCGCGCCCCACGGCGACGAGCATGAGGTCCGCCTCGAAGGTCTTGCCGTCCTCGAGGGTGACGACGACGCCGTCGTCGTTCTGCTGCACGGCCTGGAACCGGGTGCCGGTGTTGAACTTGATGCCGCGCTTCTTGAACGCCCGCTCGAAGTTCTTGACGATCGTCGCGTCCTCGTTGGGTACGAGGGAGGGCAGGGCCTCGACGATCGTGACGTCGACGCCGAACGACTTCCAGACGGAGGCGAACTCGCACCCGATGACGCCGCCGCCGAGGATCACGACGCTCTTGGGCACGAAGTCCATGGTGAGGGCCTGGTCCGAGGTGATGACCTTCCCGCCGATCTCCAGGCCGGGGAGGCTGCGGGAGAAGGAACCGGTGGCGAGGATGACGTGCTTGCCGGTGTACACGGTGCCGTCGACGTCGATGGTGTTCTGCGACGCCAGCTTGCCCGAGCCCTCGATGACCGTGATGCCCTTGGACTTGATCAATCCCTGCAGCCCGCGGTACTTGCCGGCGATGATGCCGTCCTTGTACGCGTTGACGGCGGTCATGTCGATCGACTCGAAGCTGGCCTTCACGCCGTACTTCTCCGCGTCGCGGGCGCCGTCGGCGATCTCCGCGGAATGCAGGAGTGCCTTGGTGGGGATGCAGCCGTTGTGGAGGCAGGTGCCGCCCAGCTTGGCCTTCTCGATGAGACCCACGGTGAAGCCCAGCTGCACCGCGCGGAGTGCCGCGGCGTAGCCGGCGCTGCCTCCGCCGAGTACCAGGATGTCGAATTCTTGCGCAGTTGCCGATCCGGCCACTTGAACGCTCCCTCGCGTGGTCTGTCGACGCGCAGGGCGCGTCGATTGGTAAGTCGATGGCTGTTGCGGTCGCAGGTGCGGTCGCAGGTGCTTTGTGCTCGTTTTTCACCCTATCCCCACCGGGACCCGGCATCCACCCGAAGTGCATGTCGTGTGCGCCATAGTGCCCGCATGTGCGCAGTGTCACGCGCGGGCACCATGGCTCCAGGGACGGGCGGGTGCCACCGATCGGGCGGCACCCGCTTCGGGCGCTACAGGGCGCGGGCCAGGACGTCCTCGACGTAGGCGAGCAGCGTGCGGACGCCGACGCCGGTCCCGGCCTTCGGCGTGTAGCCGTAGGGTGCGCCCTCGTTGAACGCGGGTCCGGCGATGTCGAGGTGCGCCCACGGGATCTTCTCGCCGTCGACCTGCCCGACGAATTCGCGCAGGAACACCGCGGCGGTCATCATGCCGCCGTTCCGCTCGCCGATGTTGGCGATGTCCGCGACCTGGGACTCGAGGCTCGGGCGCAGCTCCTCGGGCAGGGGCATGGGCCAGAACTGCTCCCCGGCGCGGTCGGCCGCGGCCTTGACGGCGTCACGCACACCGTCGTCGCCCATGACGCCGGAGACGCGGGTGCCGAGCGCGATCATCTGGGCGCCGGTGAGGGTCGCGATGTCGATGATGGCGTCGGGCGACTCCTCGCTCGCGGCGGCGAGGCCGTCGGCCATGACGAGGCGGCCCTCGGCGTCGGTGTTGAGGACCTCCACGGTCCGTCCGCCGTAGATCGACAGGACGTCCTCGGGGCGCTGGGCGGACCCCGAGGGCATGTTCTCGGCGAGGCAGAGCCACGCCGTGACCTTCGCGGGCAGGCCCAGTTCGGCGACCGCGAGGAGGGTGGTGAGGACGACGGCGGCGCCGGCCATGTCCAGCTTCATGGTCTGCATGCCGGCGGCGGGCTTCAGCGAGAGTCCGCCGGAGTCGAACGTGATGCCCTTGCCGACGAGGGCCAGGTGCACGGCGGACTTCGCGGGGGAGTACTCGACCTTGACCATGCGCGGCGGGCGCGTGGATCCCTTGCCGACGCCGAGGATGCCCCCGTAGCCGTCACGCTCGAGGCGCTTCTCGTCCATCACGGTGATCTTCACGGGGAGCCCGCGGGAGAGGTCCTTCGCGGCCTGGGCGAAGGTCTCCGGGTACAGGTGGCTCGGCGGCTGGTTCACGAGCGAGCGCGTGGCGTTGACGTTCTTGCCGAGGACGACGGCGCGCCTGAGGGCCGGTGCGAGGTCGGCGTCCTCGGCGACGGCCGTGTGGACGACGACGTCGCGGACCGCCGCCGTGTCCTTCGCGGGCGCCACGGTGCCGTCCGGCTTGATGCCCGACTTGTGGCCCTCGTAGCTGTACGCGCCGAAGGCCGCACCTTCGGCGACGGCGGTCGCGGCGTCCACCGTGTCCGCGGGCAGGGCGAGGACCACGGTCTCGAGGCCGGTCAGCTGACGGACGGCGGCACCGGCGGCACGGCGCAGCGTCTCGTGCCCCAGCACCTCCTCGGCGGCGACCGGTCCCACGCCGGTGAGCACGAGCGAGTCGGCGCCGGTCTCGGGCAGTCCGGGCAGGCGGCGGACCTCGTCGGCGGCGCCGGTGATCCCGAGGACCTGGAGGCTGTCCCCGAGGGCGCGAGCGGCCTTCGCCGGCAGCGGGCTCCCGAGCAGCACCGGCCCGTCGGCCCCCTTGGCGACCCCGATCACGAGTGCGTCGCTCGGGATCTTCCTGAGGTCCTTCGCGGATGCTGTCAGGTGTAGTTCGGTCGTCTTGATCACGGAATCGCTCTCCTCGTGTCCGGATGGGTTGTCCAGATGCTGCTCACTTGCGGTCCGGTATCTGGTGGGCCGGGAACCGTCCTGACGATCCTAGTCTCTGCGCCGTGGCCGACCCGGTGGACGGCGTGGCGGGGCCGGCTGCGGACCGCGCGGCGCGGGCTGCCGGTCCCGGAATGAAGGTGGCGCCGACGGTGTTGATACCGGCAGGAGCCCACCGTCAGGAGAGAGCCATGCTGGACCCACGAACCCTGTACAACACCGACGCCGAGGTCTTCGGCGACCCCGCGAACCGGGGCCTGCCGCTGCTCGTGAGCCTCACCGGCTTCATGGACGCCGGACATGTGGTCTCGCAGATCAGCGAGGAGCTGCTCGAGATCCTCGACCACGACACCGTGGTGGAGTTCGACGCCGACCAGCTCATGGACTACCGCGGGCGGCGCCCGAAGGTCACGTTCGCCGAGGACCACCTGAGGGACTACCAGCCGCACCGCCTGGAACTGCACCGGCTGTACGACGGGCTGGGTGAGCCCTTCCTGTTCCTCACCGGCGTGGAGCCCGACCTGCAGTGGGAGCGGTTCGCGAGCGCCGTCGTCGGACTCGTGCAGGACCTCGACGTCCCGCTCATCTCGTGGATCCACGCGATCCCCATGCCGGTGCCGCACACGCGTCCCATCGGTGTCACGCTGCACGGGAACCGCACGGACATCATCGACGGCATGAACGCCTGGCGTCCCACCGCCGAGCTGCAGGCGTCGATCGGTCATCTCCTGGAACTGCGGCTCATCGAGGCGGGGCACGACGTCGTCGGCCACGTCATCCACGTGCCGCACTACCTCGCCGAGGCCGAGTACCCGCCGGCCGCCGTCGCCGGGCTCGAGTACCTGGGCGCCACCGCCCGCCTGGTGCTGCCCACCGACCGTCTGCGTGAGACCGGGCGCGACGTCGAACGGCAGATCGCACGCCAGGTCGGCAACTCGGCCGAGGTGCAGTCCGTGGTGGCCTCGCTCGAGAAGCGGTACGACGAGTACGCGGACGGCGTCGCTCGTAAGTCGCTGCTCGTCAAGGAGAACAGCGAACTCGCCAGCGCCGAGGAGCTCGGCGCGGCCGTCGAGGCGTACCTCGCGAGCCCGCAGGCGGAAGAGGAGTCCACACTGCTCTGGGACACGGAGTTCCTCGGCACGACCGCCATCGACTACGCGGGTGAGCACGGCGTCCGGTCCGCGCGGGCATCCGAGTCGGGCCCGGGTGCCACGTCCGAGGGCGACGACGAGACCCCCGGTCCCGACCCCCGCCCCCTGGCATAGACCGCTGTCCCGTCGGAGCCCGCCGGTGAGCACCGGCGGGCTCTGCTGTGCGCGGGACCGTGACGCTGCGGGTCGCGGGTTCGCGCGGTCCGGCGCATCCGACGTCGTGCGCTCTCCCGGCCACGCCATAATGGGGGAGTGAATTCCTCGAGGGCCCTCCTGGTCTGGGCGGCCGGTGTCGTGGCGTATCTCGTCGCGGTGACGCAGCGCACCTCCTTCGGGGTGGCGGGTCTGGAGGCGACGGAGCGCTTCGACGCCTCGGCCTCGCAGCTGTCGATCTTCACGGTGGTGCAGTTGCTCGTCTATGCGGCCCTGCAGGTGCCGGTGGGCGTGCTCGTGGACCGCTGGGGTCCCCGGGCGCTCATCGTGACCGGCGGCGCGCTGATGGCGCTGGGCCAGGCGCAGCTCGCCTTCGCCGACTCGGTCGGGGAGGGTATCGTCGGTCGCCTGCTCGTGGGCGCGGGGGACGCGATGACCTTCATCAGCGTCCTTCGGCTGCTCCCGGCCTGGTTCGAGCCGCGACGCATCCCGATCCTCACGCAGTGGACCGGCATCGTGGGTCAGCTCGGGCAGGTTGTCTCGGTCATCCCGTTCGTGGGGCTGCTCTCGACCTTCGGGTGGCAGCCGGCCTTCCTCTCGGCCGCGTCCCTCTCCGCGATCGCCGTCGTGCTCTCCGTGGCCGTCATCCGGGACTCGCCGCTGGCGGGTGGTGAGCGCACCCCGCAGACGCTCCGGCAGACCGGCCGTTCCCTCGCCGAAGCGTGGAAGCAGCCGGGCACGCGCCTGGGCCTCTGGTCACACTTCACCATCCAGTTCCCGGGCACGGTGTTCGTGATCATGTGGGGCTACCCCTACCTCGTGCGCGCGGAGAAGGTCGGGGAGGGCGCGGCCTCCGCGCTGATGACCCTGTTCGTGGCGGTGGGTATCGCGTGCGGGCCGTTCCTCGGGCGCTACGTGGGGCTGCACCCCCTGCGGCGGTCCACCATGGTGCTCACCATCGCCGCACTGATAACCGGCGCCTGGCTCGCGGTCCTGCTGTACCCCGGGCCCGCGCCCCTGCCGCTGCTGATCCTGCTGGTGGTCGCCCTGGCGATCGGCGGCCCCGGTTCGATGATCGCCTTCGACTTCGCCCGCACCTTCAATCCGGCCGCGCGGATCGGGACGGCGACCGGCATCGTGAACATCGGGGGGTTCACGGCCTCCCTGCTGTCGATGTTCATCATCGGGGTGGTCCTCGACGTCCTCCTCGGCAGCGGCTTCTCGCAGGGCGAGCTGTACGCCCTGCCCTCGTTCCGCCTCGCGATGGCCGCCCAGCTCGTCGTCCTCGCGACCGGGGCGATCGCCGTCGTCATCGTGCGGCGCAGGGTTCGGCGTCGTATGGCCGAGCAGGGCGTGGTGGTCCCGCCCCTCCGCGACGCCCTGGCGCGGGAACACCGCCGTCGACGGGAGCAGAAGATGGATCGGAGGAACCAGGGCGGGTAGGCGGTATCCCTCCCTTCGGGCCGGTCCGGTTGTCCACATAGGGCGTATCCGTCACGCGGGCCTGGCGCGCGAGGAGCAGGGTATCTGCATGTCATCTCCATCGAGCCCCGCTCCTGGCGGTCCGGCGTCCCCGTCCTTCACCATCACCTCGCCTGCGGACATCCTGTCCTACGTACCCCACGCCCTCGGCTTCATGCCCGCGGAGAGCCTGGTCGTCCTGACCACCACGGGCACGAGGCTGGGGGCGATGCTGCGGGTGGACCTGCCCGCCCAGGGGGCGGATCCGCTGGCGTTCGCCGAGGGGGTGGTGTCCTTCCTGCGGGGGGATCCCGAGGCCGACGGCACACTCGTCGTCGTGTACACGCGCGAGGAGTGGCACCGGCTCCGCCCTCCTCCGCACGAGGATCTGCTGGACGACCTCGAGATGGCCCTGAAGCTCGAGGGCTTTCCCGTCCGGGCGGGGTGGCTCGTGTCGGGGAGCGGGTGGCGGGACTACTTCTGCCGGGACGAGCGGTGCTGTCCCTGGCCGGGCACACCGCTCGACGCCGTGGTGCACAGTGCCCTGAACGCGGAACTGATCTTCGGCGGCAGTGCCTTCGACGCGTCGGCACCGGAAGCAGTCCTCCGCGCCGCGCCGGCCGTGGCCCCGCGCGATGGATGGTCGGCGAACCCCGGTGCCGTGGAGGACGCCCAGGCCCACTTCGCCGCGCGATGCGCCGGCCGCTGGATCTCCCAGGGGCAGTTCACCGCGACGTCCGCCCTCTGGGACGTCGTCCTGCTACACCCGGGCACGTTCCATGTGCAGGCCGAACCCGAGGTCGCGGGCTTCCTGCTGGCGAGCATCGAGTGCCGCACGGTCCGCGACTTCCTGCTCGCCAGTGCATGCCTGGGGTCGACCGCGGCGCTCGACGGCGCGCGGGCGTGTGGCCTGCTCGACTGCGACGTCCTCGGGCCCGACCCCGAGCCGGGCCCGCTCGACCCCGGCTTGACTCCCGATCGGCCGGAACCCGGTGCCGCCGCCTGGGCCGTGCCGGCGGTGCGCGGCCTAGCGGTGTCGCCCGTGGCGCTGCGTCAGGCCCTGGAGGTGACGCGCGCCGCTGTCGCTGCTGCTGATCCGACCGCTCCGACGGCGGCTTCGACGGCCGCCTCGGCCACTGCCCCGACGACTGCTCCCGCCGCTGCGGAACCGACTGCTGCCGCGGTGGCTGCTTCGACCGCAACCGTGGAGCGATCGGGTGGCCGGGGCCACGGCGCCGATGCAGCCCTGCTCTACGCGGACCTCCTGGCGGGGCGCTTCCCGGGACCCATCGCGTGGGAGCGGGTCGATGCGATGAGCGAGGTACTCGCGCGGCTCGCGGCGGTGTCGGACGGGGAGTCGAGGGCCGCCGCACTCACCATGTCCGCCTGGTTCGAGTACGCCCGCGGTCGAGGTTCACGGGCAGCGGTGTTCCTCGGGGCGGCCGAGCAGGCCGTTCCCGGATACCGGCTCGCACGCCTGCTCTCCGAACTGCTGCGCCGCGGCGGGCTGCCGGCCTGGGCCAGGCGCCGCTCCACCGCGTGGACCACGGGTGGTGCATCGTCATCGGGCGGGGCGACGTGAGCATCACGTACCTCTGCGACGCCGGTGCCGACAGCAGGCATAAAAGCACCGACATGATTTCCGGGCCGGCGGACAACCGTGAGACAATGACAGTTGAGACCCGGTTGGGTCCGTGCATCAGAACAGACCGAGCATTCCATTCCGGATCCCGCCCCAGAGCGGATTCCGCGGGAATAGCGAGGGCGGCGGGACCGTTTCCCATGGGACCTGGCCTCGCCGGAACTGTCTGATAACCAGCGCGGACTTGACAGGGTCATAGTGGTGTTGTCCCTCTGATGGCACCACACACCGCCGTATGAAAGGTTTTCTGTGCCGGTCAAGAAGACAGCAGCACAGGCGTCGACAGACGCCGGTACCACCACGACCAAGCGCCGGGTAGCGGCCAAGAAGCCCGCCACGAAGGCTGCTTCCTCCGCTGCGGCCGCGAAGGCCTCGACCTCCGATGCCCAGGGTTCGGTGGACACCCTTGACGTGACGGATGCCGCCGTCGACGTCGATCCCGAGGACCTGAAGCCCGAGGCCGCCGAGGTCGCCACGACCACCGGCTTCGTCTACTCCGATGCCGACGACGACGACGCCCCCGCCCAGCAGGTGGTATCCGCGGGCGCCACCGCCGACCCCGTCAAGGACTACCTCAAGCAGATCGGCAAGGTCGCCCTCCTCAATGCCGAGCAGGAAGTGGACCTGGCCCTGCGCATCGAGGCCGGCCTCTTCGCCGAGGAGAAGATCGCCGCCGACCCGGACATGGACCCGAAGCTCAAGCGCGAGCTCGAGTTCGTCATCCACGACGGCAAGCGGGCCAAGAACCACCTCCTCGAAGCGAACCTCCGCCTCGTGGTCTCCCTCGCCAAGCGCTACACCGGGCGCGGCATGCTCTTCCTCGACCTGATCCAGGAAGGCAACCTCGGCCTCATCCGCGCGGTCGAGAAGTTCGACTACACCAAGGGCTTCAAGTTCTCCACCTATGCCACGTGGTGGATCCGCCAGGCCATCACGCGCGCCATGGCGGACCAGGCACGCACCATCCGCATCCCCGTGCACATGGTGGAGGTCATCAACAAGCTCGCCCGCGTGCAGCGCCAGATGCTGCAGGACCTCGGCCGCGAGCCCACCCCCGAGGAGCTCGCCCTCGAACTCGACATGACGCCGGAGAAGGTCGTCGAGGTCCAGAAGTACGGCCGCGAGCCCATCTCGCTGCACACGCCCCTGGGTGAGGACGGCGACTCCGAGTTCGGTGACCTGATCGAGGACTCCGAGGCGGTCGTACCCGCCGACGCCGTGAGCTTCACGCTGCTGCAGGAGCAGCTCCACTCGGTGCTCGACACCCTGTCGGAGCGCGAGGCGGGCGTCGTCGCCATGCGCTTCGGACTGACCGACGGACAGCCGAAGACGCTGGACGAGATCGGCAAGGTCTACGGCGTGACCCGCGAGAGGATCCGTCAGATCGAATCGAAGACCATGTCCAAGCTGCGCCACCCCTCGCGCTCCCAGGTGTTGCGCGACTACCTGGACTGATCAGGACTCCGGAGACCAGCAGCTACCCGCACAGGGCCCCTTCCTTCGGGAGGGGCCCTGTGTCGTTCCCGGACGGCGGGGCTGCCGCGAGGAACGTGATTCGGGAGCAGCGCGGGGCCGCCGCAGCCCGGACGGTCCCGGAACGCAGGAGGGCCCCCTCCGAGGAGGGGGCCCGTCCTTGTGCTGTCAGCGCCTGTACACGGGGCGCCTGTGTCTGTGGGTGGTGCGAGTCCTGGCGGAATCAGTCGCCTGCGACGGCCGGCTTCTCGTGGAGCCGCTGCGTCTCGTCCTGCCACTCCGAGGTGAGCGGCTTCAGGTTCGCTTCGACGGCGCGCGCGTGGTGGCCGCAGAAAAGAAGCTCTCCACCGGAGGACTGGAGGACGGCCCGCACGTAGGCCTGGGCGCCGCATCGGTCACAGCGGTCCAGGGCAGTGAGTTCGCGAGTTGCTACTGCAGTGGTCATGAATGTCTCCTCATGTGGATCGTCTACTCATATAACCACTATTCGTCGCAGCCCCTTCGCAGGCTGGGCCTCCTTTCGCTCCGGGCGTACCAGGGGTATGGGTCACACTCGGAGCCCGCGGCGAGCCCGTCGGGACGCGCCTGCCGGGCGGTGTCGGTCCCGGGTAATAAACTGGAGCTACACGGTCCCCCCGGAAGACACCCGCCTGACGCCTGTCCTGGACCGCGCCCGTTCCGCCAAGGAGACAGCCCCACCGTGACACCCCCCACCTCGGACTACACCGCCCGGCACCTCTCGGTCCTCGAGGGCCTTGAGGCGGTGCGCAAGCGTCCCGGCATGTACATCGGGTCCACGGACTCCCGCGGCCTCATGCACTGCCTCTGGGAGATCATCGACAACTCGGTGGACGAAGCCCTTGCCGGTCACGGCCAGAGCATCACCGTGATCCTGCACGCGGACGGCTCGGTGGAGATCCACGACGACGGCCGCGGTATCCCCGTCGACATCGAGCCCAAGACGGGCCTGACCGGGGTGGAGGTGGTGTTCACCAAGCTGCACGCCGGCGGCAAGTTCGGCGGCGGCTCCTACACCGCCTCCGGCGGCCTCCACGGCGTGGGGGCGAGCGTCGTCAACGCGCTGTCGTCCCGACTCGACGTCTTCGTGGACCGTGGCGGCAAGACCTATGCCATGTCGTTCCGCCGCGGCGAACCCGGCATCTTCGACGACGGCAGGACGCCGTCGCCCACCTCGTCCTTCGAGCCCTTCCTCGACGGTTCCCGCCTCGAGATCGCAGGCACCACCAAGCGGGGCGTGACCGGGACGCGCATCCGTTACTGGGCGGACCGCCAGATCTTCACGCCCGACGCCGCCTTCTCGTACGAGGAGCTGCAGACCCGCGCGCGACAGACCTCCTTCCTCGTCCCGGGCCTCCGCATCGTGCTCCGCGACGAACGGAAGCTCCCCGGCACGCCGGGCGAGTCGGGGCCCGTGGAGGAGGTCTTCCAGCACGACGGCGGCATCTCGGAATACGCCGAGTTCCTCGCGCTGGATGCGGCCGTCACGGACGTATGGCGCTTCCAGGGCTCGGGCCGCTTCAAGGAGTCGGTGCCCGTGCTGGACGAGCGCGGCCACAGCCGGATGGCGGAGGTCGAGCGCGACTGCGACGTCGACATCGCCCTGCGCTGGGGGATCGGCTACGAGACGACGGTCCGCAGCTACGTCAACATCATCGCGACCCCGAAGGGCGGGACGCACCAGAGCGGGTTCGAGCAGGCGCTGCTCAAGACCTTCCGCAAGGTGATCGAGGCGAATGCGCGCAAGCTGAAGGCGGGCAGCGACAAGATCGAGAAGGACGACGTCTTCGCGGGACTGACGGCCGTGCTCACGGTGCGCCTCGCCGAGCCGCAGTTCGAGGGACAGACCAAGGAGATCCTCGGCACCTCCGCCGTCAAGGCCATCGTGGCGAGGGTCGTCGAGAAGGAGCTGCAGGCACGCCTGTCGTCCTCGGCGCGCAACGACAAGGCCCAGTCGGCACTCCTGCTGGAGAAGGTCGTCGCCGAGATGAAGTCCCGCATCTCGGCACGTGTGCACAAGGAGACGCAGCGGCGCAAGAACGCCCTCGAGACCTCGACCATGCCGGCCAAGCTCGCCGACTGCCGCATCGACGACCCGGAGCGCTCCGAGCTGTTCATCGTCGAGGGCGACAGCGCCCTGGGCACCGCCAAGAACGCGCGGTCCTCCGACTACCAGGCACTCCTGCCGATCCGGGGGAAGATCCTCAACGTGCAGAAGGCATCCGTGGGTGACATGCTGTCCAACGCGGAGTGCGCCGCCCTGATCCAGGTCATCGGGGCCGGCTCGGGGCGGAGCTTCCAGCTGGACGCGCGCCGGTACGGGAAGGTCATCCTGATGACCGACGCCGACGTCGACGGTGCGCACATCCGCACGCTGCTCCTGACGCTGTTCTTTCGGTACATGCGCCCGCTGGTCGAGGCCGGCAGGGTCTACGCCGCCGTGCCACCCCTGCATCGCGTCGAGGTCATCAACGGCGGCTCGAAGGCCAACGAGATGATGTACACGTACTCCGAGGCGGAGCTGACGCGTCTGCTCTCGATCCTCGAGAAGAAGGGCAGACGGCACAAGTCCCCGATCCAGCGCTACAAGGGACTCGGTGAGATGGACGCGGACCAGCTGGCGGAGACCACCATGGATCCGCGGCACAGGACGCTGCGGCGCGTCCGCATCCAGGAGGCCGAATCGGCCGAGCGCGTCTTCAACCTCCTGATGGGCAGCGACGTCGCGCCGCGGAAGGACTTCATCGTCGCCGGGGCAGCATCGCTGGACCGCGACCGCATCGACGCCTGACGGATCGGGCGAGGCCGGCCGGCCGACGCATCCTCCGCCGGCACCGGGCACCATGGGGGCGGAAGCGCCGGAGCGTCGGGGTGCTATGGGTAGCGCCGGTGCTGCGTTCAGCCCAGGAGCTCGGGGGCGACCAGCAGCACGGGCGGAACCACCAGCAGCATCCCGGCGGTGGACAGGGCCAGGCCCTGCTGGATCCGGTTCAGCGGCGGCAGGGGAGTGAGCAGCCGTCGGAGCCTGTGCGCCGTGGACCGGGCATCGGCGGCGCCGCCGGAGACGTCGGACGCCCCGGGCACCGGCCCACTCCGGCCCTCCTCGCCCAGGGGGTCGTCCAGTGCGTCGGCCGGTGACGGGAGGGCGCCGGACCCCACGATGGCGATGGCACGGACGAGCGTGGGTTCGTCCACGTGGCGCAGGGCCTCGTCGTCGGCCAGCATCTCGATCAGTTCGCTGACCGAACGCTGGGCCAGCTGGGAGGTGGGGAGCCACGGCAGCGCCGCGCGCCATGCGGCGAAGGCCCACAGCAGCAGGTGGTGGCGCTGATGGAGATGTGCGTTCTCGTGGGTCAGGACGGCGTCGAGCTCCGCGCGACTCAGGAGGTCCATGAGTCCGTCCGACATGACGGTCACGGAGCGCGCGCCGCCGGGCAGGCAGTATGCGACGGGCGCGGGGTGGCTGATCACCAGTGTTGCCGGCTGGTCGGCGGCGGGGGAGCTCAGCAGGTTGAGCATGTCCCGGTGACGGCTGCGCTGCCGCCGGATGCGCACGAACGTCAGTGCCAGGGTGAAGACGAGGTGGCCGAACAGCAGGGTCGCGGCACTGATGGCGAAGACGTGGATCACGCCGAGGGTCTGGGCGGAGTCGTCGTCGAACAGGATGCTGAAGAAGCCGGCCGAGGCGGAGACGAGGTTGTCACCGAGCGGCTCGAGGCCCCAGACGAGCATCGCCCCGATCATGGACAGCCCGCCGGCGAGCGCGATCGACTGCCACAGCACCATTGCGGTGAACGGCGCCCGGGCAGGCCACGCGGCGCGGGAGAGCGCGATGGGAGCGGGCCACGCGAGGATGATCGCGAGTGCCGCGAGCAGGTAGGAGGCCCAGAACACCGGTGGGTCAGCTGCCGCCGAGCAACTTACGGAGGGTCTCGGCCTCGGACGCGGTGACGCTGCCGATGAATCGCGCGAGGACGGCTTCGCGGTCGGGTGCCGTGACGAGCACTTCGTGCATGAGTTCCGCCGTGTGGTCCTCGCGGCTCGTGACGGACCTGTAGCGGTGCGGGCGGCTGTCGCGCTCCCGCTCCACCAGGCCCTTCTTCTCGAGGCGTGACAGCACCGTGAGGACGGTGGTGACGGCGAGCTCGCGGCCGACTTCACCCGAGGGCGCCTCGGCGATCGCGTCCCGGAGCCGGTTGGCGGTCATCGCTTCCGGCGTTGCCCACAGCAGGTCCATCACTGTGCGTTCGAGGTCTCCGAGTGTTGCCATGTTCTTCCTTCGATCAATGCACGACCGCGATCCGCCGCGGATCCCGGCCCGCTCCCCGGAGGGAGCCACCAAGGGTGGTTTATCCAACCTACCGCCTCTGGGCGAACATTTCTACTCCACGTAGAAAAGATCCTGCGTTTATTCTACGATGTGTAGAAGAAAGTTTTCTACCGCTTGTAGAAGTTTGCTCCCGTCGCTGGACGGCACAGCTGAAAGGGTCTGATGGAAGCTCTGGAGATTGCCAGGTGGCAGTTCGGGATCACCACCGTCTACCACTTCCTCATGGTTCCGCTCACCATCGGGCTCGGTCTCCTGGTCGCGCTGATGCAGACCGCCTGGCACCGCACGGGCAAGGAGCACTACCTCCGCATGACGAAGTTCTGGGGGAAGCTGTTCCTCATCAACTTCATCATGGGCGTGGCCACCGGCCTCGTGCAGGAGTTCCAGTTCGGCATGGCCTGGAGCGAGTACAGCCGCTTCGTCGGGGACGTCTTCGGGGCGCCCCTGGCGATGGAGGCACTCCTGGCCTTCTTCGTCGAGTCGACCTTCCTCGGTCTCTGGATCTTCGGCTGGAACCGCCTTCCTCGGCTGATCCACCTGCTGTCCCTCTGGGCCGCCGTCCTCGCCTCGGTCTTCTCCGCCTACTTCATCCTCGTCGCCAACTCCTGGATGCAGCACCCCGTGGGCGTCGAGATGGTGGACGGCAGGCCCGTGATGGTGGACGCCTGGGCGGTCTTCACCAACAACACCGCCCTCGTCGCCTTCCCGCACACGCTCTTCGGTGCCCTCGCGGTGGCCGGTGCGTTCCTCCTCGGTATCAGCTGGTACCACCTGTGGCGGCGGCGCCACGACGGCCTCGACATCCTCGCAGCGGACGGCACCCTCACCGTCGGTGATCCGGCCGGCGCCCGCGACGCCGTGGACCACCGGGTCTGGCTCCGCTCCGCGCGGGCCGGCGCCGTCGTCGCCATGATCGCATTCGCCGGCACGGGCATCACGGGTGACCTGCAGGGCAAGCTGATGTTCGACCAGCAGCCCATGAAGATGGCGGCCGCCGAGGCCGCCTGCCACGACGGCACCGGATTTTCCATCCTGTCCGTCGGCAACCTCGGCGCGCAGAGCTGCGACGACATCACAGCGGTCATCGAGGTCCCCGGCGTGCTCTCCTTCCTCGCCAACGGCGACTTCACCACCGAGGTCAAGGGCGTGAACACCCTCCTACCCGAGTACCAGGAGAAGTACGGCACCACGCTCCCGGATGATGCGATGTACGGCGAGCGCGCCGGCACGGAGATCGACTACCTACCCGTCATGGAGGTCACCTACTGGGGGTTCCGCATCATGATCGGCTTCGGCGCGATCGCCGCGGCTGCGGCAGGGGCGGCCCTCTGGGTCCTCCGCAGGGGGACGGTCCCGGAGTCCCGTTGGCTCATGCGCCTCGCGGTGTTCGGGATCCTCGCACCCTTCGGTGCCAACGCGGCGGGCTGGATCTTCACCGAGATGGGCCGTCAGCCGTTCGTCGTCGCACCCAATCCCGATTTCTCGGGCGTCGACAGCGTCTTCATGTTCACTGCCGCGGCCGTCTCACCCGGCGTCACCGTCGCCGAGCTGATTCTCTCGCTCGTGGCCCTGACCACCGTGTACGCCGTCCTGCTCGTGGTCGAGGTGAAGCTCTTGTTCACCTACGTCCGCGGTGGCACCGCCTCCGCGATGCCGGAGCTGGCGCATTCCGACGACGACTCCGCTCCTGGCGCCGGCGGGAAGGACGACGGCGATGTCCTCGCCTTCGCCTACTGACCCGGCGGCCGGCCCCGGCGCACGCGGCACGGCGGACCCGGCCGGCAGACCGGTGGCGGGCCTGGCCACCGGTCCGGCCATCGGCCGCAAGACCGCGCCGCCGTCACGCCCTGATTCCCCGATCCCGAACGACTGGAAGGCTCCACGATGACCGAGGCCCTGCCTACGCTCTGGTTCGTCCTGATCGCCGTGCTGTGGGCCGGTTACCTCTTCCTCGAGGGGTTCGATCTGGGCGTGGGCATGCTCATGAAGCTCATGGCCCGCAACGACACCCAGCGGCGCGTGCTGCTCAACACGGTCGGCCCGGTCTGGGACGGCAACGAGGTGTGGCTCGTCACGGCCGTCGGTGCCATGTTCGCCGCCTTCCCGCACTGGTACGCCTCACTGCTGTCGGCGCTCTACCTGCCCTTCCTCCTCGTGCTGCTCGGCCTGATCTTCCGCGCCGTCGCCTTCGAGTGGCGCGGCAAGCGCGACAGCGACGCATGGCGCACCCGGTGGGACTGGGCCATCGCCGTCGGGTCCTTCACCGCGGCGGCCGGGATCGGCGCGGCCCTGGCACTGACGACGACGGGACTGCCGCTCGACGCCGACGGCAATCGCGTGGGAGGCGCCCTCGCGTGGGCCACGGCACCGGCGCTCCTCGGGGCCGCCGCCGTCGTGCTGTTCTGCCTCGTCCATGCCGCCGCGTTCATCGCGCTGAAGACCGAGGGCGGTGTGCGGGGCCAGGCGGAGCGCCTGTTCCGCCGGCTCCTGCCCGTCGCGATGCTCCCGTTCCTGGGGTGGGCGCTCCTCGTGCAGGTGGACTCGGGATCGACCCTCACCTGGCTCGCCGTGGTCCTCGCCGTCGCGGCACTCGCGGCGTCCTACCGGTCCGCAGCCGGCGGCCGGGACGGCCGCGCGTTCGCCGCCCTCGGCGTCGGGATGCTCGCGCTCGTCGGGTCGATCTTCACTGCGGTGTTCCCGGTCGTGCTGCCCTCGACCCTGGACGGCGCTTTCCACCTGACGGTCCAGAACGCCTCGTCCTCGCCCTACACGCTCGGCCTGATGAGCATCGTCGCGTGCTTCGGCCTGCCGCTCGTGCTCGCGTACCAGGCGTGGACGTACTGGGTCTTCCGGCGGCGCGTGTCCGAGGCGAGCATCCCCAAGGCACACCCCGTGGTGGCCCTGTGAGCGCCGCCGGCGGGACACCCGACCCCGCGGCGTCCCGTCGCAGCCCCCTGGCCGTGCTGACATCGGGCGGACCGGCCGGGGCCGCAGGGTCGACGTCGGCCGTGTATCTCCTCGGGGTGCTCGCCGCAGCCCGCGCCGGAGGACTCGTGCTCATGGCCCAGGCACTCGCCCTGGGTATCGCCTCTCTCGCGGCAGGGTCGCTGGACGTCCGCGCGGTCCTGCTCCAGGGCGTCCTCGGCGCGGTCCTGCGTACCGTCGCCGGCTGGGGTCAGGACGCCACCGCCGCGCGCCTCGCCGTCGGCGTGAAGGAGCGGCTGCGGGAGGCCGCGCTGCTGCGCGTGCTCGACGACGGAGGCACCACGTCCGCGGCCGCACCCGGCAGCGGCCAGGGGTCCCTCGCGGTGCTGCTCACCCGCGGTATCGACGGCCTCGACAAGTACTACACGCAGTATCTGCCCGCACTGATCACGTGCGCCGTGGTGCCGCTGCTCGTCGGCGTGCGGGTCCTCGCGGCCGATTGGGTCAGCGCCCTCATCATCGTCCTCACGGTGCCGCTGGTGCCCGTGTTCATGGCCCTGATCGGCCTGCACACGCAGGAGCGCACGCAGCAGGCGGCCGCGGCGCTGGGACGCCTGTCCGACCACCTCCTCGAGCTCGCCCGGGGGCTCCCGGTCCTCGTGGGCCTCGGGCGTGCGGCGGAGCAGACGCGGGCGCTGCGTGACATCGCCGGTGCGTACACCTCCCGCACCATGACGACGCTGCGCACGGTGTTCCTCTCCTCCCTCGCCCTCGAACTCATCAGTACCATCTCGGTGGCCGTCGTCGCGGTGTTCGCCGGGGTCCGCCTGATCCACGGCGACCTGGGGCTGGAGACGGCCCTGATCGCGCTGATCCTGGCACCGGAGTGCTACGGCCCGCTCCGCGACGTCGGCGCCGCGCACCACGCCAGCGAGGACGGCGAGGAAGCCGGAGCGCGTGTGCGTGCGGTCATCGAGGCTCCTGCGGCGGGTCCGGCCGCCCTCGTCCCGCCCATGGAGGATCCGGCCGGCGCCGTTCCCGACCCGGAGGCTGCCCGAGCGGTGGTCGCTGCCCGAGCGGGCGGCGACCTCCGGATCGAGGGGCTGACCGCGCGCTACGACGGCCTGCTCGAGCCGGTCCTCGCGGACGTCTCGTTCGTCGTCGAGCAGGGCTCGGTCGTGGCCCTCCGCGGCCCCAGCGGGTCGGGCAAATCGACGCTCATGCGCGTGCTGGCCGGGGGAGCGGCGGTCCCGGCCGGGCTCCGGACGGAAGGACGCATCACGGGCCTGCCGGAGGGCGTCGCGTGGGTGCCGCAGCATCCGGAGCTCCTGATGGAGACGGTCCGCGCGGAGCTGGCCCTGTACGGCGGACTCGACGAGGACGCCCCTGCCATCGACCACCAGCTCGACGCCGTCGGCGCCGCAGGACTGGCCGACCGGCACACCGGGCAGTTGAGCCCGGGGGAGCTGCGGCGTGTCGCCGTCGCCCGCGCACTGTCGAGGGCGCAGGATCCGTCGGTCGGCCTGCTGCTGCTCGACGAACCGACGGCCCACGTGGACCCGGACGCGTCGCGTGCCATCCGCTCGGCCATCGAGGCGCGCCGGCCGGGGCTCACGGTCCTGCTGATCGCGCACGACGACGAGACGGCAGCCATCGCGACCGTCGAGGTACGCCTCGACGCGCAGCGGGTCGACGCGCTCGCCCCGGTCGGTGTCCCCACTGCGGGATACCGATCAGTGGCTCTCCGTGCTCAGCGCGCTCTCACGCACGCCCGCGTGCTCGCCGGACCGCACGCGGCCTCATCGGACGCGACCGGACCGCACACCGGCGCACCGGACACCGCACGGCACGCTGCCGGACGACAGGTGGCGCCGTGCACCGCGCCGCCCGCCGCCCGGCCCGCTCCCGTACCCGGTGACACCGCGCCGGGGAAGGAGAGCCCTGCACGACCGACCCGGGAGGTCTCCCTCCTCCGGTCGGGGCGCGACGTCCTCGCCCTCGTGCGGCCCTGGGACCGTCGTTTCGCGGCCGCGGCGGCGCTCGGTCTCGGCGCCTCGGTCTTCGCCGTCGCACTCACTGCCCTGAGCGGCTGGCTGATCGTGCGCGCCGCCGAGCAGCCGCCGATCCTGTACCTGCTCACCGCCATCGTCGGTGTCCGGTTCTTCGGGATCGGGCGGTCCCTCCTGCGCTACGAGGAACGCCTCTGGCTGCACCGCGCCGTGTTCCACCGGGCCGACGACACACGCCTGCGCCTGTGGACCGGGCTCCTCCGATCGGGGTCCTCGTGGCGGACCCTGGCCCGCGGGTCCGGCGGCGTCGAGCGGCTCGTCGGCGACATCGACGAACTGCGGGACCTCTCGTCCAGGGCCCTGCTGCCGTTCCTCACGGCGGTGCTCACCGGACTCGCGGCACTCGTCACGACCGCCGTCCTGCACCCCGCATCCCTGGGCTGGCAGGCTCTGGCGGTCGGCGTGGCCGTCGTCGTCGCTCCCGTCGTGGCCGTGCTCCGCGAGCGGGCGGCGGGAGCCGCGGCCGTGCAGGTACGCGCGGATGCCCTCGCGCGGGTCACCGGCCTGCTGGCGGCAGCGCCCGACCTCCGGGTGAACGGAGCGCACCGGGCCGCACTGGAGTCGACGCGCCGCCTGGACCGTGCGGCATCGGCTGCCGCACGCCGGTCGGCAGCCGCCGCGGGAGCAGCGACCGCGCTGATCATCGCCGCGTGCTGCACCGCGTCGCTCGGCATCCTCGTGCACTCGGCCGCCCTGCCCGTGGACACGACGGCGGTGCTCGTGCTCATGCAGCTCGCGCTGGTCGAGCCCTTCGTCGCCGGTGCATCGGCCGTGCAGCACTGGGGCCCGCTGTCCGCCGTCGCCCGCCGCATCCTCCCGGTGCTCGTGCCGCCGCAGGACGGGGATGCCCCCGTGGCCGACGGTGACGGACCGGCCCTGGTACCGGTGAGGCGGCTGGACCTGGAAGGCGCAGGAGTAGGGTACGAACCCGGCCGGCCGGTGGTCACCGACGTGGACCTGCACCTCGCCCCGGGGACCTGGACGGCCCTCACCGGCCCGTCCGGCAGCGGGAAGTCCACCCTGATCGGAGCCCTGGCAGGGTTCCTGCCGCTCGAGCAGGGACGGCTGCTCGCGGACGGCATGCAGGTCCCCGACGGGGCGGCGCCGTTCGTCGCCTGGTGCCCGCAGGAGAGCCACCTGTTCAACTCGAGTCTGCGTTCCAACCTGCAGCTCGCGCGATCCGCCGGGGATGCTGCGACCGACGACGAGCTCGAGGGTGCCCTGCGCGCGGTGGGACTCACGCCGCTGGTGTCCGGTCTCGAGGACGGCCTGGACGCGCAGGTCGGTGCCGGGGGATCGCGGCTGTCCGGCGGGCAGCGGCAGCGGCTCGCCGTCGCGCGAGCACTGCTGACACGCTCCGGCGTCCTCCTCCTCGACGAGCCCACCGCGCACCTCGACGCCGAGGGCGCCCGCTCACTGCTCGAGGACCTGCGGCGCGGACTGACCGGCACGGCGGTCCTGCTAGTGACGCACGACGCCGATGAGGCGATGCTGTGCGACGACGTGGTCGAGCTGCGGGCCGCCATCCCCTCCTGCGCGTAACGCTCCGCACGGGCGGACCCGCCCTGCCATACGCTGGGATCATGAGTACCTCCGACACGCCCGGGCAGCATCCCGACACCGGGAGCGCTGCAGCACCCGAGGCCCCGACGCTGCCCGGGATGCTGCAGTGGCGTCCGCTCACCTACGCCGACATCGACGGCTGGCTCGCGCTGGTCCGCCGCATCGCGGCCGTCGACGAGCCGGACTGGGTGGAGCAGCGCGCCGACCTCGAGCAGGCACTGCGGGCCTCCAAGAACGACCCGCGCCGCGACACCGTCGCAGGGTTCGACGGGGACGGTACGCCCCGCGCCTTCGGCCGCCTGTCGATGAACACGGGGTCCTCGCTCGTCCACGGTGGCGGCGGTGTGGACCCGGAGTGGCGCGGACGGGGCATCGGGCGGGCCGTCCTCGCCTGGCAGGTGCTGCGGGCACGCGAGCGTCTGCGCGAGACCGGCCAGGCGGAGGGGACCTTCAGGAACTACGTCGAGGAACGCAATCCGTCGCACTTGGCCCTGCTCAGGGCGAGCGGGAGCACCATCGTGCGGTACTTCACCGAGATGACGAGGCCGCTGGACCAGCCGATCCCCGACCTGCCCTTTCCGCCGGAGCTGGAGCTCCTGAGCTTCGCCGAGGGTGCCCACCGGAACATCACGGAACTGGTCCGCCTCGCCCACAACGACGCCTTCCAGGACCACTGGGGGAGCGAGCCGCGCGACCAGGAGTCATGGCAGTTCACCGTCACCCATCCTGAATTCCGCGCCGACTGGAGCCTGGCGCTCCTGGACCCGGCGACGGGCGAGGTGGCGGCCTACCAGTTGGCCAGCTTCGACCCCGACTCCCCGGAACTGCTGGGCCACGCGGAGGGGTACACGGACCTGCTGGGTGTGCGCCGGACCTGGCGCGGCCGCGGATTGGCCCCGGCGCTCCTGGCCGAGGCGATGAAGCGCTACCGGGCCGCCGGGATGGACAACGCGGGTCTGGGCGTCGACACCGAGAACCCTTCAGGAGCTCTCGGGCTGTACGAGCGCATGGGCTACGTGCCGACGCAGCGCGTGATCGTCTTCGACCTGCCCCTCACCGCCGAGGCTGACTGACCGGCGTGGCGGGCGCCCGGCGCGGGTGCCTGCCGGTGGGGACGCTAGAGCAGCGTGCCCTGACCGTCGTCGGACCCGTCCTGAGAGACGGAAGAATCCGATGCGGATCCGTCCACGAGCCGCACCCCGGCGACGGAGGCGTCCGATGCCGCCGGGCCCGCCGACCCGGCCGGCACCACCGGGCGTGACGCCTCGATGAGCCCGGCCAGGCTCGGACCCACGGCGTCGATCTGCTGGGTGAGCGGCACACCCGAGCCGTCACGGCGACCGTGCTCGGTGGGCAGCGCCCGTGCCACGCCGTTCGCCGACGCCGCCCGCGCCGGACCGTGCCCGGCCCAGGCCAGCGACAGCGCGTCCTCGCCGCGCAGGAACCGGTGCGCCCGCACGCCCGCGGTGGCCCGGCCCTTGACCGGGTACTCGGAGAACTCGGTGATCTTCGCCGATCCGGCGGCGGTCCCGGGCAGGGCGTTCCCGGCCGCGGCGACCGTCACCACCACGCCCTGCTCGTCGCCGGGCGCCACCGCGCCGAAGTGCAGTACGGCGTCCCCGGCGGCGAGCTTGATGCCCGCCATGCCGCCCGCCGTCCTGCCCTGCGGGCGCACCGCCGACGCCGGGAAGCGCAGCAGTTGCGCGAGGCGCGTGATGAACACGAGATCGTCGGAATCCGAGGCGGAGGCGACACCCACCACCCTGTCCTTGGGCTTGAGCGCGATGACCTCCCAGTCGTCGCGGTTCAGCGGGTGGTCCGCCTGGACGCGCTTGACGACGCCCTGGGACGTCCCGAGGGCCACCACGCCGTTCAGCAGGGCCAGTCCCACGAGGCTCTCGCCGCGTTCGAGCGTGATGAACTCCGACGACGGCACGCCGCCCGCGAGGTTCGGCACCCCGGCGGTGGGGGGCAGGGCGGGCATGTCCATGACCTGGAGGCGGATCATCCGGCCGGCGGAGGTCACGGCCGCCACCTCTCCTCGGGCCGTCGAGGGCAGCACGGACCGGAAGGCGTCGTGCTTGATCCGCTGCCCGTCACCCAGGGGCTGGCGGTCGGAGGTGCGGGCGAGCTGCCCGGACGCCGAGAGCAGCACCCAGCAGGGGTCGTCGGCGATCTCGAGCGGCATCACGGCCTTGGTGCCCTTGCCGGCAGGGGCGGGCAGCGTGGACCCCTTCAGCGGGGCCGCGGCCTCGGACTCCAGCAGGACCGTCCGGCGCGGTGTGGCGAACTGCTCTGCCAGTTCGGCGAGCTCGTCGGACACGAGGGTGCGCAGGCGTTCCTCGGATCCGAGGATGGCCTCCAGCTCGGCGATCTCCCGGCGGAGCTGCTCCTGCTCCTTCTCCAGCTCGATCCGGGAGTACCGGGTGAGCTGCCGCAGGCGGAGTTCGAGGATGTAGTTCGCCTGGATCTCGGTGAGGTCGTAGATCGCCATGAGCCGCTCGCGGGCGGCTGCCGACTCGTCCGAGGACCGGATGATCTGGATGACCTCGTCGATGTCCACGATCGCGACGAGCAGACCCTCGACCAGGTGCAGGCGGTCACGCTTGCGCCGCAGCCGGTAGGAGGTGCGGCGTCGGACCACGAGGATCCGGTGGGACACGTAGACCTGCAGGAGTTCCCGGAGCCCCAGCGTGCGCGGCTGCCCGTCCACGAGCGCCACGTTGTTGATCCCGAACGAGTCCTCCATGGGCGTGAAGCGGTAGAGCTGGGCGAGCACGGCGTTCGGGTTGAAGCCGTTCTTCAGCTCGATCACCAGGCGGAGGCCGTGGGTTCGGTCCGTCAGGTCCACGATGTCGGAGATGCCCTGCAGCTTCTTGGCGGTGACGGCGTCCTTGATGCGCTCGATCACCTTCTCCGGTCCCACCGTGTACGGCAGTTCGGTGACCACGAGGCCCGTGCGCCGCGCCGACAGCTGCTCCACCGTCACGGTGGCGCGGGTCTTGAAGGAGCCGCGGCCCGTCGCGTAGGCATCGCGCACGCCGTCGAGGCCCACGATCTTGCCGCCGCTCGGCAGGTCCGGTCCGGGGACGAAGCGCGTCAGGTCCTCGAGCGAGGCATCCGGGTGCGCGATGAGGTGGCGGGCCGCCGCGACGACCTCGCCGAGGTTGTGCGGCGGCATGTTCGTGGCCATGCCGACCGCGATCCCGCTGGCGCCGTTGACGAGCAGGTTCGGGAAGGCCGCCGGCAGCACCTCGGGCTGGGTGTGCTCGTTGTCGTAGCTCGGGATGAAATCGACGACGTCCTCGTCGAGGTGGCTGGTCATGGCCAGTGCCGACGGCGCGAGGCGGGCCTCGGTGTAGCGCGGCGCGGCGGGACCGTCGTCGAGGGAGCCGAAGTTGCCGTGCCCGTCGATCAGGGGGAGCCGGAGCGAGAAGTCCTGGGCCATGCGCACCATGGCGTCGTAGATGGCGGTGTCGCCGTGCGGGTGCAGCTTGCCCATGACCTCGCCGACCACGCGCGCGGACTTCACGTGACCGCGGTCCGGGCGCAGGCCCATGTCCGTCATCATGTACAGGATGCGCCGCTGCACCGGCTTCAGGCCGTCCCGCGCATCGGGGAGGGCGCGCGAGTAGATCACGGAGTACGCGTACTCCAGGAAGGACTCCTCCATCTCTGCTTCGACGTCGATGTCGATGATCTTCTCGGTGAAATCCTCCGGCGGTGCGGAGTTCTGGCGCCTGGCCATGTGCGTCGCGGTTCCTCAACAACTCAGGTGATCGGATGGGGTGGTCGGCGCATCTCCGCGCGTCCGGCGGCGGCCCGACCCGGGCCCGAAGCGATGCCGACTACCCTGAGTCTATGGCGACGGACGGACAATACCCGGAATACTGGGAGGCTGATGTCGTCCTGCGGGACGGCGGGACCGGGCACCTGCGCCCCATCTCACCGCTGGACGCGGACGCGGTCCAGGCCTTCCACGTCCGCCAGTCGCAGAACTCCATCTACCTGCGCTTCTTCACGTACAAGGCCAAGCTCAGCGCGAAGGAGCTCAAGCGCTTCACCGAGGTGGACCACCGCGACCGCGTGGCCTTCGTCATCACCCGCGGCGCGGACATCATCGGCATCGGCCGCTACGACCGCCTCGACGACCCGCACGAGGCCGAGGTCGCCTTCAACGTCTCGGACCACCACCAGGGCCGCGGCGTCGGCTCCATCCTGCTCGAGCACCTGGCCGCCGCCGCCCGCGAGAACGGCATCCGGCGCTTCTCCGCCGAGGTGCTGCCCGAGAACCGCAAGATGATCACGGTCTTCGCCGAGGCCGGGTACGAGGTGGAGCGGCACTTCGACGACGGCGTGGTGATGCTGAGCTTCGACATCGACCCCACGCGGAGGTCGCAGGCCGTGATGGAGGCGCGCGAGCACCGCGCGGAGGCCAGGAGCATGAAGGAGCTGCTGACGCCGTCGTCGGTCGCCGTGATCGGCGCGAGCCGGGAGTGGGGCACCGTGGGCTACGCCCTGCTCGAACACCTCACCGACGGCGGGTTCACGGGCCGCGTGTACGCGGTGAACCCGGAGGCCTTCGAGCTGCACGGCATGATCTCCCACGCCTCGCTGGCCGAGGTCCCCGAACCCGTGGATCTCGCCGTCGTGGCCGTGCCGCACGACCAGGTGGACGCGGTGGTGGACGACTGCGCGCGGGCCGGGGTCAAGGGACTGCTGGTGGCGACGGCGGGCTACGCCGACGACGGCGACGACGGGCTCGCCCGGCAGCGCGCCCTGGTGCACAAGGCCAGGGCGCACGGCATGCGCGTGGTGGGGCCCGCCTCGCTGGGCCTCGTCAACACGGACCCGGCGGTCCGCCTGAACGCCTCGATGGCACCGGACCTGCCCCGCCGGGGGGCGCTGTCGCTCTTCAGCCAGTCGGCGGGCCTCGGCGTGCTCCTGTACGCGAGCGCCCACCGCCGCGGGCTCGGGGTGTCCTCGGTGATCTCGGCGGGCAACCGCGCGGACGTCTCGGGGAACGACGCCATGCAGTTCTGGGAGGACGACGCGGGCACCCGCGCCGTCGGCCTGTACTTCGAATCGATCGGCAACCCGAGGAAGTTCTCGCGCATCGCCCGCCGACTGGCCAGGACGAAGCCCGTCATCGTCGCGAAATCCGACGTGACCGGCCTGCAGCTGCCGCCCGGCCACGCCGTCCGGACCACCGAGGCGCCGCCCGGCGCCCTCGACTCGATGCTCCGCCAGTCCGGGGTGATGAGGGTCGAGACGACCGAGCAGCTCATGGACATCGCGCAGATCGTCGCGAGCCAGCCCCTGCCGCAGGGTACCGGCGTGGCCGTGTTCAGCAACTCGTCGGCGCTCGGCAAGGTGGTGGCGGACGGCGTCGCCTCGCAGGGCATGACGGTCGCGCGGCTGGAGACCGGCCTGCAGCTCGACACCGGGCAGTCCGTGGCCCTGCCCGCCCTCGCCGCGGCTGTGGGGGACGCGCTGGGCGAGGAGTCGGTCCACGCCGCCGTCGTGACCACCCTGCCGGCCCGAGGCCTGACGGCGGAGGCGATCGCAGCATGCCTGCAGGAGTGCGCGGAGCGGGCGGGCAAGCCGGTCGTCGCCTCGTTCACGGGCATCCTGGACGTCCGCCTGCAGCTCGACGGGCTCGTGTCGGCGCCGACCCTGTCCCGAGCCCACGCGCAGCACCCCGGGCAGGATGCGGAGCAGGACGGCGTTGATACCGTCCAGGGGCCGCTCGACGCCGGCGCACCCGCGGCGCCGGCGGGCGCGGGTACCGCCGAACGCGAGACCGCCGCCGTCCTGCCCCTGCAGCGCGGCCTGCCCTGCTTCCCGAGCCCGGGAGCCGCGCTCGCGGCACTGGGCGCCGTCGTCAGGTACGCGCAGTGGCGCGCCCGGGATCACGGCGAGTTCCTTGACCCCGACGGCGTCGACGCCGACGAGGCCTCCCGGATCCTGGCGGAGATCCGGACGCGTGTCGCGGACATCGAGCTCACGCGGCTCACGCCGGACGAATGCACCGCCCTGATGGGTGCCTACGGCATCCGGCTCCTGCCCTCGGCCCGTTTCTCGTCCGCCGACGACGCCGTCGTGCAGGCCGGCCGCCTGGGCTGGCCGGTGGCACTGAAGACCATGGACGAGCATCTGAGGCACCGCCTCGATCTCGGCGGCGTGCGACTGAACATCGACGACGCCGAGTCCCTGCGGCGCAACATCACGCGGATGGAGAAGGTGCTCGCGCCCTTCGGCAGCTTCGGCATGGAGGTGCAGTCGATGGCCCCCTCCGGCCAGGCGTGCAGCATCCGGGCCATCGAGGACCCGCTTCTCGGCCCGGTGCTGTCCTTCGGCCTCGCGGGAGACTCCGTCAACCTCCTCGACGACTGGGCCCACGCCGTCCCGCCGCTGAGCACGGGGGACATCGCAGACCTCGTCCGGGCGCCACGCGCGTCCCGCAAGCTCTTCGGCTACCAGGGCCTGCCGCCGGCGGACGTCGCGGCCGTGGAGGACCTCGTGGCCCGCGTGGCGCTGCTGAAGGACCATCATCCCGAGATCGCGCGGCTCGAGTTCAACCCCGTGCTCGTCGCGTCGTCGGGCCTCACCGTGCTCAGCGCGGTGATCGACGTCGGGAACCCCCAGCGGCGAACGGACAGCGCCCGCCGCGCCATGCGCGACTGACGCGTCGCGGGTTAGGCGCAACACGGGCCGGTGGGGGAAACTGGGGGCATGACCCCATCGCTTTCCGCCCAGTGGCGTGACCTCGATGCATCGCTCGAGCGGGCCGGCTTCTACCCACGCCTCGTGGCCGACGTCGTCCACGACGCCCTCGACGGGCGCGAGCCGCTGTCCCACGTCGCGCATCTCGAGACGCACTTCGAGCGCACCGAGGTGCACCGGCACATCACGGTGCTCGTGCTCACGGAGGACATGCTCGTCATCACGCACGTGGACGACCAGCAGCTCGACGACGCGGGCGAGCAGGTCATGGCGCAGATCTCCACCGAATCCGTCCCCGTCAGCCAGATCCGCTCGGTGGTGCTCAGCTACCTCTACGCCCAGCCGCAGGACTACAAGCCCAGCGACCCCGTCCGCGAGATGACGCTCGCGATCGCCTGGTCCGGCGGCCAGCGCCTCGACATCGGCCCCGCCAGCTGCGGCGACCCCCAGTGCGACGCCGACCACGGCCTTACCGGCACCGTGGCGCAGGAGGACATCGTGCTCCGCGTCAGCGCCGAGGCCGACGGCGCGCAGGCGGTGCAGAACGCGAAGGCGTTCGCCCGGGCGCTGCGCAAGGCCAACACGGCGAGCCCCGCGATCGGCGGGTACATCGGCGCACCCGAGGCGACGACCCGGCGCCAGCCGGGCTTCGGCGGACGGTTCAACCGGGCCCACCACCAGCAGTAGCGGTGGCCCTCCCGCACAAGGAGCCCCTCCCGGCTCCGCCCCTCTACGGTGCCTCCACGGTCGCCGAGGTGATGCCCAGCGCAGCCGCGGCGCTCGGCGTCGACGGCTTCCACAACGCCCTGGCGCTGCCGGCCTCCCGCCGGATCGCCATCGTCATGGTGGACGGCCTCGGCATGTCGCTGCTGCGGAAGTACGCGGCACACGCGCCCTTCCTGCGCGAGAGCCTCGACTCCGCCCGCATCCTCTCCTCCGCGTTCCCCTCCACGACGGCGGCATCGCTGGCCAGCGTCGGCACCGGACTGGCGCCCGGACAGCACGGGATGGTGGGGTACGACGTCCTCGATCCCGCTCAGGACCGCGTCGTCAACATGCTCGGCCACTGGGACGCCGGCGTCGATCCCCTCACGTGGCAGCCGCACCCCACGGTCTTCGAGCGGGTGTCCGCGCACCTGCCGGTGGTCACGGTCAGCCAGCCGCGCTTCGAGGACTCGCCGATGACGCGGGCGGCCCTGCGCGGCGCCACCTTCGTCGGCGCAGGCACCATCCACGCGCGGATCGATGCCGCCGCGGAGCACCTGGCGAAGACGCCCATGATGCTCATGTACTTCTACGTCAACGATCTCGACAAGGCCGGTCACCGGTACGGGATCGACTCCCCGGAGTGGGTGCGCGCCCTGGAGGACCTCGACGCCGCCCTGAAGCTCCTGGCCCGCAGGGTGCCGCCGGACACCCTGCTGCTGCTGACGGCGGACCACGGCATGGTGGACGTCCCGCCGTCGGGGCGCATCGACTACTCGGAACGCGAGGACCTGCTGGAGGGCGTCGCCCACACGGCCGGCGAACCGCGCATGCTCCACCTCTACCTCGACCCCGGTGTCCCCGCGGAAGGCCGCGACGCGCTGGCCGCGCGCTGGCACGAGGCGTTCGGTTCCCGTGCCTGGATCCTCACGCGGGAGGAAGCCGTGGCCCAGGGTTACTTCGGAACCGTGGACGACGCCGTCCTGCCCCGCATCGGGGACATCCTCGTCCTGGCGCGCGAGCCGATCGCCCTCATCGACGGACGGCGCGTCCAGGCCGGCGCGTTCGAGATGGTGGGGCAGCACGGCTCCCTCACCCGGGCCGAGCGCGACATCCCGCTGCTGACGCTGAACAAGCCCGCCGGTCCCAGGCGCCGGAGCGGCAGGGGGGCCGGACGTGGCTGAGCTCCTGTTCTTCTCGGGCACCATGGACTGCGGGAAATCCACCCTCGCCCTGCAGATGGACCACAACCACAAGGCCCGCGGGCGGAAGGGGCTGCTGTTCAGCTCCCACGACCGCGCCGGGGAGTCGACGATCTCGAGCCGCCTGGGACTGCAGGTGTCCGCCGTCGAGGTGTTCCCGGACACCGACTTCTGGGTGGAACTGATCGTCCGGCAGACCATGGGGGCCCGGATCGACTACATCATCTGCGACGAGGCCCAGTTCTACACGACCGACCAGATCGACCAGCTGGCGCGCGTCGTGGACGAGATGGACATCGACGTCTTCAGTTTCGGCATCACCTCGGACTTCCGCACCAGGCTGTTCCCCGGGTCGCAGCGCCTCATCGAGCTCGCGGACCGCGTGCAGGTCCTGCAGGTCGAGGCCCTGTGCTGGTGCGGCAAGCGGGCCACCCACAACGCCCGGACGGTGGACGGCGTCATGGTCGTCGAAGGCGACCAGATGGTGGTCGGGGACGTCGACCAGCCCGGTGACCCCGATGCGGTGCTCGGGTCCGCGCTCGATGCCGCGCCCGAGCGGGTGCGGGAGCCGGTCCTGGACGCCGTGCTCGAACCGGTGCCCGACACCGGACCCGGCCGGGCGCCCGACCACCGCCGGGAACCGCTCACCGATACCCGCCGCGAACCGGTGGTCGGTTACGAGACGCTGTGCCGACGGCACCACATGCGCCGGCAGACCTCCAGGACGTCGCCGTCGCTCTACTCCAACGAGATGCCGCTGCCCTTCGAATCGAAGCAGGGATCCGGCAGACTCCGACGATGACGCACACGCACATGGATGCCGAAGCCGCAGAGCGGAGCGACCAAGACCCCCTGAGGGTTCCGTTCTGGATCGTCCTGGCGGGTGTGGGGGCCGGAGCCTTCTGGGCGCTAGCAGGGGTGGCACTGGGAGCCGCCGTCGCCCGTGGCCGCGACGGCGGACACCGACCTCCCCGCAGGACCGGGCGCCGCTAGTCGCCCTTGCGTCCGAAGACGATGTCGTCCCAGCTCGGGACGCTCGACCGCTTGGGCTTGGGCCGGCGCTCCGCCGGCGCCTCGGTGCCGGTCTTCGCCGTGTCCTTCGCCGCCTCCTTGGCCGCGTCCCCGCCCGTGTCCTGCCCGGAGTCGTCGGAGGCCGCCGCGGCCGCGCCGCGACCGGATGCCCTTCCCGCTGCCGGAGCGCCGGGGTCCTGCGTCTCCGGAGCGGGCGGCTGCAGTCGGCGCGCGGGCTGCGCGAAGATGCTGATCTCCCGGGTCTCGGTGCTGACGCCGTCGTAGAGTCTCGGGGTGCCGTCCTCGTGGAGCGTGGCGTCCTGCGCCGCGCCCAGGACGTCGTCGCCGTCCGCCGTGCGGGGCGCCAGCGAGAGACCGGGCACGGGGACGTCCTCGTCCTCCTGCTCGTCGTCGGTACCCTCGGCGTTCCTGGGGTGGGCGGCGGGGATACCGCCACGGCTCAGGAGCTCGGCGAGGGCGTCATCGCCGTCCTCGTCGGCTCCGAGGCGCTGGCCGCGCCGTGAGCGGAGCACGTCCAGCAGGCCGTCCTGATCCGCCGGCAGGGTCTCGGGGGCCTCCTCGGCCTCCGCCTCGAAGTCGAAGACGCGGTCCGCGACGGCGCTGAGCCGGCGGGAGGGCAGCGGGCCGTCGAGCGGCTCCAGTTCGCTGAGCACCTGCGCCCACCGGTTGCCGTTGGCGACCGTCTTCCGGGTCGGGTTGTACGTCCACTGCGCGGGGGGCTCCTCCCCGAGGTCCACCGTCGAACCGTCGGGCAGGTCGAAGGACGCCTCGACGTGCCACGAGCCGTCCTGGCGCCGCCAGGAATCCCACTCGAGCGACGCCGGGTCCATCCCGTAGCTGCGCACCCGGAACGCCACCATGTCCCCGAGCAGGGCGGGGTTGTCGCCGAAGGCGGAGCGGTAGCCGTCGTGGCTCGGCAGGGGGGTCGCGACCTCGACGCGCTGCGCGAGGTACGCCACGTAGTCGCGCTCGGCGCGGACCGGGCCCTCGTACCGCTGCACGTGGGACAGTTCGAGCCCGGACTCGGCGGCGACCTGCTCCGCCGTCGCACCTGCGCGGATGCGCGCCTGGATGTCGCGGGGCGTCAGGGGGACCGGGGCCTTGGCAGGCTTCTGGCGGGGAGCGGCCTGCGGCGGCGCGGGGGCCGGCGAGGCTCCGGAGGTGCTCGCGGTGCGCAGCGCGTCGTCGATGGGCAGCCGGTAGGACGTGCCCTCCTCGCCGCTCAACAGCAGATGTTCGCCATCCACACCCACCAGGCGTAACTCCTGCATCGAATCCTCCAGCCGACAATAATTCCTAGGGGAAACTGTGCCATTGAATGGCGGCCATTCCTACTACGCGCGAAGGCGTGGCGCACGTCGCAGCGGCGGCGGGCACAAATCCGGCGGTTTCCGCGTTATGCGATTCCGATGGAACCCGTCCGGAGGGCGGGGGTCGATGACGGGGGAAAGAGGCAGGTATGGCGATGGAACACCAGGCACAGCACGCAGCGGGCGACGACGGAGCATCCCGCGACCCGGGGCACCTCCGGCAGCACGGGGTCCGGCGGACCGCGCCCGGGTCCGGCCCGATGACGGCTTCGGCGACGGCGCTGATGACGCCGCCGGTCGACGAGGACGAGATCGAGGCCGCCGACTCGTTCGACCTGCCCGGAGCCGACCTCTCCAGCGAGGAGATCTCGGTGCAGATCCTCGCAGCGCAGGCCGACGAGTTCACCTGCGCATCGTGCTTCCTCGTGCGCCACCGCTCGCAGATCGCCCTGGACCGGGGCGGGAAGCTCTACTGCATGGACTGCGAGGGCTGAGCGCGAGGTGCGTCAGCGGGCGAGCGCGGCGACGAGACGCTCCGGGTTGCGCGAGGACGCGAGCCAGTAGGGCGTGCGGTCCGCCGGGTCCGTGACCTCGATACGCACCACGGGGGAGATCCATCCCCGGATGCAGAGGTAGGCGAGGCCGTTCAGGCCCGGACCGCGCTGGTAGGTGGCGTCGTCGCCGGTGAACCAGTCCACCGCCCCGAGATAGGCCCGCTCGATGCTCGCGCGGCCCACGGTCAGGGTGGTCGCGGTGACCGTGATGCGCGGTGTCGACAGGATGAGCAGCGTGAACACGATGATCGCGGTGACGGCTGCGGCGCCGAAGCCGACCTCCGCCGAGATGGGCGCGAACATCACGATCGTGGCCGAGGAGAAGCCCGCGGCGATCAGCCAGATCCACGGGGACGGCCACAGGCGCTCCTCGTAGAGGACGGCCTGGTCGGGGGTGTTCCGGGGGGCTTCCCCTGGCGCGCTGGACATGACACCAGCATTCCACCATTTGTCCGCTGACTCATCCCGGGCCGCCGCCGACGCCGAGGCAAAGGCGCTAAAGTGGGGGGCTGGTAACCGGATAGCTTGCGTGGGAGATGCGGTCAATGGGTACACAGCAGGACCTCCCGGTCCAGATCTTGATGCTCGACGACGGCTTGGAGCCCCCCGCTTATGCCACGGACGGCGACGCGGGCGCGGACCTCCGGACCGCCGTCGACGTCGTGCTGGCGCCGGGCGCGCGTGAGCTGGTCCCCACGGGTGTGGCGATGGCGCTGCCCACCGGCTACGTGGGCCTCGTCCACCCGCGCTCCGGTCTCGCCGCGCGACACGGAGTGACCATCGTCAACGCCCCCGGCACCATCGACGCCGGCTATCGCGGAGAGATCAAGGTCTGCCTCCTCAACACCGACCCCAGCGAGACCGTCCGCCTCACGCGCGGCGACCGCATCGCGCAGCTGGTCATCCAGCGCGTCGAACACGCCCGCTTCTCCGTGGTGCACGAGCTGCCGGCGAGCGTCCGCGGCACGGGTGGATTCGGCTCGACCGGCGGATTCACGACACCCGACGCCACGCTGACGGCCGTCGGCATCCCCGAGGGCGGCTGAACCCGCCCTGCGGGCCACGCAGCACGCCCCACGACACACCTCCCCGACCACGTAATCAGGAAAGGACCCCGGACATGGCTTTTGGGCGCCCCAGGAAGAAGAAGCAGGACGACGCCGACGCGTCCCCGATGCAGGACGCGCCGGCCGACGCCGCGGAGGCTCCGGATGCCGGGGACACGACGGCGACCGCGGGCGCCGGGGACGCCACCGGGAGCACGGAGGGCCGGCCCGGCGCCGATGTCCCCCGCGTGCCCGCCGGCCACGTCTCCAGCGCCGACTACGCCCGGGGCACGCTCGGACCGTTCGACGCCGCGGAGCAGGACACGGCGAGCGGATACATCGACCTGGGCGCCCTGCGGATCAACGCGGCCGAGGGCCTGCAGCTCCGCCTCGAAGTCGAGGAGCGCAGCAAGCGTGTCATCGCCGTGACACTGGACCTCGGCGGCTCGACGCTGCAGCTGCAGGCCTTCGCCGCCCCGAAGACCGAAGGACTCTGGGACGAGATCCGGGAGCAGATCGGCGCCTCGGTGGGCGCGCAGGGCGGCACCGTGGAGGAGCGGCCCGGACGCCTCGGGACCGAGCTGCTGGCGAAACTTCCCGCGCAGACCCCGGACGGCCAGGCGGGCTACCGCGTGGCCCGCTTCGTCGGTGTCAACGGTCCGCGCTGGTTCCTCCGCGGTGTGTTCGGCGGTCCCGCAGCGCTCGACCAGAACGCCGCAGCGCCCATCGAGGCGCTCTTCCGCAGCGTCGTGGTGGTGCGCGGCGAGCACCCCCTCCCGCCACGCGAGCTGCTGCCGCTCAAGCTGCCGAAGGACGCCGCAGCCGGCCCTCCCGCAGCCCCCGCCCCCGCGCGCCCGGACCTGAACCCTCTCGAGCGCGGTCCCGAGATCACCGAGACCCGCTAGAGCCCATGACCGCGCGGCAGTACGCCCCCGGTCCCGCCGATCCCCAGGGCCCGGCGGGCCGCTCCGTACCCGCATCGCAGGCGAGCCCCCGCCGCGCGGCCACCTCCGGGCAGGACGCCGCGGGCCCGGCGGCGTTCGGCGCTCCTGCACCCCTGCCGCAGCGCGGCAGGATCAAGGCACGCGGTGTCGTCGCCAGGATCACCATCGCCCCCGTCACGGCCCCGCCGTCGTTCGCCGTCCTCGCGAGGATCGAGTGGAACGGCACGCAGGAGGACGTGCGGCTCATGTGGATGGGTCAGCGGCGCGTCCCCGGCATCGAGGCCGGTGTCGCGCTGCGGTTCGAGGGGATGTTGAGCCGCGTCGGGGGCACCCCCACCGTGTACAACCCGCGCTACGAGATCATCGGACGTCCCGAGGAGTACTGAATGAGCAACCAGACATGAGCTATCCCATCGACGAGCCGGAGGCCGGTCGGCCCGTGCCCGCCGCGGGCGGCGCCGGCCCGGGTGCCCGTCCCTCGGCCGCTGCACCGGCCGGCGAGCAGGCGGGCCCGTCGGCGGCGGACCTCGCGACGCAGTACGCGGCGAAGTCCGGGGTGCGTCGCGGCGACTCCGGCCAGATCGACGTGCTGTCCTCGATCGGCGGCGTGCAGGGGCTGGCGGAGAGCATCGGCCCGGGGCTCGTGTTCACGGTGCTCTTCACCTTCACCACGGACCTCCAGGTCTCGCTGATCGCGGCGCTGGCCGTCTCGGCGGTCTTCACCGTGGTGCGGCTCGTCTCGCGGACACCCGTCACCCAGGCCGTGGCCGGGCTGATCGGGGTCGCCGTCTGCGCGTTCGTGGCGCTGCGTACCGGCAACGCCGAGGACTTCTTCCTCCCCGGGTTCTTCATCAACGCCGGCTACATCGTGGCGATGGTGGCCTCGGTGGTGTTCCGGTGGCCCTTCGCCGGACTCCTGTTCGGTTTCATCCGCAACGAGGGCATCGAGTGGCGCAAGGATCCTGCGCGCGTCCGCGCCTACGGCGTGGCGACCTGGATCATCGTCACGGTCCTCGCGCTGCGCCTCGTGGTGCAGGTGCCGCTGTACCTCGCGGAGAACGTCGCGGCCCTCGGTTCCACGCGTGTGGCGATGGGCCTGCCGCTCTACGCGCTCGGTCTCTGGCTCGCGTGGGTCGTGTCCCGGCCCGCCGTGCCGGCAGGCGCAGCCTCCGGTTCCGGGACGGCGGACTAGGGAGCCGCTGAGCGTCGGGTCGGCGTCGCGAAGCTTCCGACCGGTGACCCGGCGGCTAGTCCTCGGACCCGTCGCTGCGGGCGGAGAGGGCGATCCGCAGGTCGTCCTCCGCGGCGATCGCCGCGAGGAAGAACATCTCGTCGCCGCCCTCGACGACGTCGTCAGGGCTCGGCGTGACGGGGGAGTCGTCGCGCAGCACGGCCACGACGGCGCAGTCCTGGGGAAGGGCGATGGAGCCGATCGTACTGCCGACCAGGGGGGAGTCCGCGGGCACGGTGAACTCGACGATCGAGGACACCCCGGTCTGCAGCGTCAGCAGGCGCACGAGGTCGCCCACCTCCACGGCTTCCTCGACGAGGGCGGTCATCAGGCGCGGGGTGTTGACGGCCACGTCCACGCCCCAGGAGTCGTCGAACATCCAGTCGTTCTTCGGGTTGTTCACCCGGCCCACCGTGCGCCCCACCCCGAACTCGCTCTTGGCGAGCAGCGACACCACCAGGTTCACCTTGTCGTCGCCCGTTGCCGAGACCACGACGTCGGCCTCGTCGAGGCGGGCGTCCTTGAGCGTGGTCAGCTCGCAGGCGTCGCCGATCAGCCACTTCGCGCCCTTGAGGCCGCTGCGGCCGATGGCCTCCGGCTTCTCGTCGATCAGCAGGATCTCGTGCTTGTTGCCGAGCAGTTCCCGCGCGATCGAGGATCCCACGCTCCCTGCCCCGGCTATGACGACCCTCATCAGTCCTCCTCCTTCGGCGCCGCGGCGAGGATGCGCGTGATCTCGTCCGTCGCCGTCGTCCTCATCATGGCGTGCAGGGTGTCACCCTGCTGGTAGCTCGTGCCGGCCGTGGGCAGGATGCCCTCGCCGAAGCGCGTGACGTAGGCGATCCGCACGCCGCTCGCGGCCTCGATGCTCCTCAGGGATCTGCCGAGCCAGGCGTCGGCGAGTGCGAGCTCGGCGAGGATCAGCCGGCCCGAGGTCTCCCGGAAGTCGCCGTTGATGGTCTGCTCGGGCAGGATCCGCCGCAGCACCTGGTCGGCGCTCCAGCGGACCGCGGCCACCGTGGGGATACCGAGGCGCTGGTAGATCTCGGCGCGCCCCGGATCGTAGATACGGGCGACGACGTGCGGTACGTGGAACGTCTCCCTCGCCACGCGCGTGGCGAGGATGTTCGAGTTGTCACCGCTGGAGACGGCGGCGAAGGCGTAGGCGGTCTCGATCTCGGCGTGCTTGAGCGTCTCCCGGTCGAAGCCGACACCCGTGACCTTCCGCCCGCCGAACGAGGAGCGCAGCCGGCGGAACGCGCGGTCGTCCTGGTCGATGATCGCCACGGAGTGCCCGGACTCGTCGAGCGTGTGCGCCAGGCTGACGCCCACCCTGCCGCACCCCATGATCACGAAATGAGCCACCGAGGGCACCCCTGATTCCTGCTGTAGATCCTGCTGCCGACCCTGCCGTCCCGTGCCGTACCAGCACCAAGCCTAGTGGCTGGGCGCAGGCACGGACGCGCTAGTCTGGGCTGTGCTGACTTTTCTCGAGGCTGTCAAGAGGGTGCTGGTGGGCAAGCCCTTCGCCAGCGACAGGCTGAGGACCAGGAGCCTGCCGAAACGCCTCGCCCTGCCCGTGTACTCCGCAAGCGCCCTCTCGTCCGTCGCGTACGCCCCCGACGAGATCCTGCTGACCCTCGCCCTCGCCGGAGTGGCCTCGGTCGCCATCTCGCCCTGGGTAGGCCTGGCCGTCATCGCGGTGCTGCTCGTGGTCGTCGCCTCCTACCGCCAGGCCGTCCACGCCTACCCGTCCGGTGGTGGCGACTACGAGATCGCCAAGCGGAACATCGGCCCCCGGGCCGGCACCACCGTCGCGTCGGCCCTCATGATCGACTACCTGCTCACCGTGGCCGTCTCGGTGTCGGCGGCCGCGCAGTACGTCGTCTCGCTCGCCCCGGCGCTCGAGGGCGCCCGCGTGACCCTCGCCGTCGCGGGCGTCGCGGTGCTGGTGCTGCTGAACCTGCGCGGCGTCATGCGGGGCGTCCGTGCCCGCGCGGTCGTCACCTATGCCTTCCTCGCCGGGATCCTCGCCCTGTGCGCCACGGGCATCGTCCGGGCGCTCACGGGCTCGCTCGGGCAGGCGCCGAGCGCCCGGTTCGAGATCGTGCCCGAGGCGGCCCTCGACGCCGGCCTCGTGGGCCTGGCCGGCGGCCTGCTGATCCTGCGGGCGTTCTCGGCCGGCGCCGCGGCGCTGACCGGACTCGAAGGGCCGGCGTCGAACGTGCAGCGCTTCCAGGCGCCGCAGAGCCGCAACGCGGCGACCACCCTCCTGCTCGTGGGCGTCGTCTCCTCCGCGATGCTCGCGGGCGTCATCTACCTCGCCAACGCCACGCGCGTGCATGTGGTGCAGAACCCCGCGGCGCAGCTGCTCCTCGACGGACAGCCCGTCCCCGCCGACTACATCCAGGCGCCGGTCATCAGCCAGCTGGCCCGGACCGTCTTCGGAGCCGGATCCCCGGCCTTCTACGGTGTCGTCGCGGCGACGGCGCTGATCCTCCTGCTCGCCGGCCACGCGGCCTTCAACGCGTTCCCCGTGCTGGCCTCCATCCTCGCCAAGGACGGCTACCTGCCCCGGCAGCTGCGCACCCGGGGGGACCGGCTGACCTTCAGCAACGGCATCCTCCTGCTCGGGCTGGGCGCCGTGGTGCTGATCCTCGTCTTCCGTGCGGACGTGACAGCGCTGGTCCAGCTGTACATCGTGGGCGTGTTCGTCTCCTTCACGGGGGGACAGCTGGGTCTGGTCCGGCACTGGAGCCGGACCCTGCGCAGCACCGTCGGCGCTCAGGAGCGCTGGTCTATCCGCCGGTCGCTGGCCATCAACGCGCTCGGCTTCGGCCTCACCGCGGCCGTGCTCGTCGTCGTCCTCATCACCAAGTTCGAGTACGGGGCGTGGATCGCGGTGCTCGCCATGGCGATGCTCTTCGCCGTCATGCGCAGCATCAAGAAGCACTACGACGTGGTGGCCGCCGAACTCGCGATCGACGACGCCGTGCACCTGCGGGCCCTTCCCTCCCGGGTCCACGCCGTGATCCTCGTCTCCCACGTCCGGAAGCCGGTGCTGCGGGCGCTCGCCTTCGCACGAGCCTCACGGCCGTCCCGGCTCGATGCCATCACTGTGGACGTCGACCCCGCCCAGACCCGCCGCACCCTCGCCGACTGGGAGCGATACGAGATCCCCGTGCCCATCACGGTCCTCGCCTCGCCGTACCGCGACACCATCACCCCGATCCTCGACTACATCACCACCATGCGCAGGGATTCCCCGCGCGACCTGGTCGTGGTCTACATCCCCGAGTACGTGGTGGGAAAGTGGTGGGAGCAGCTGGTCCACAACCAGACCGCCCTCCGTATCAAGGCGCGCCTGCACTTCGTGCCCGGCGTGATGGTGGCCAGCGTGCCGTGGCAGCTCGCGTCCTCCGACGCGAGTCGGATCTACCAGGACCTGAAGTAGGAACACACGATGACAGACGCCGTACCACCCGCAGCACCAGCCGCTCCCGGGACCGCCCAGGCCGCGACGGCGGAGCTCACCGTCGAGCGGCCCGCACACGGCGGGCACTTCGTCGCCCGGCACGAGGGCCGTGTGGTCTTCGTCCGCCACGCGCTGCCGGGTGAGCGGGTGCGGGTGCGCTTCACCGAGACGGACGACGGCGCCAGCTTCTGGCGCGCCGACGTCGTCGAGGTACTCGAGGCCTCCCCGCACCGGGTGGTGCACCCCTGGCCCCTCGCTGATGCCCTCTTCACCGCCGCCCGCGGACGCGCGGCCGTGGGCGGCGCCGAGTTCGGGCACATCGCCCTCGACGAGCAGCGGCGCCTGAAGGCCGCCATCTTCGAGGAGCAACTCACCCGGCTCGCGCGGACCGAGCGCACGGTGACGGTGGAACCCGCCCCCGGCGAGACGGCGGACGGACTCGCCTGGCGCACCCGCGCGGCCTTCGCCGTGGACACCGCCGGCCGTCTGGCGATGCACCTGCACCGCTCCCACGCCGTCGCCCCGATCCGGGAGATGCCCCTGGCCGTCCCCGCGATCAACGGGCTGCGGCTCTGGACCCTCGACTTCTCCGGCATCGGACGCGTCGACGTCGCCGCGCCCTCGGGCGGGGGAGAGCCGCTGGTCCTCCTCGTGCCCGCAGCCGGTACGTCCCCGCGCCGCGTCGCAGCCGTGGCGGCCTCGATCGACGGCGCCTCGGTGGGTGTCCTGGATCCCGAGTCCGGCCAGGTGCAGCGCCTGAAGGGACGGACCTGGCTGCAGGAGAGCGTGCTGGGCCTCGACTACCGCGTCACGGGGGCCGGCTTCTGGCAGATCCACCGCGGCGCGCCGGAGGCCCTCGCCTCCGCTGTGCTCGACGGACTCCGGCCCGCCACGGGGGAGCGGGTCGCCGACCTCTACGCCGGTGCGGGACTGTTCACCGTCCCGCTGGCGCGCGCGGTAGGGCCCGGGGGTGCGGTGCTGTCGGTCGAGGGATCGCCCGGGACGAGCCGGGACGCCAAGCGCAACCTGCACGGACAGGACCACGTGTCGATCGTGCAGGGCCGCGTGGATGCCGTCCTGGGCCGGTGGTCCGAGCCGCTCGACGCCGTCCTGCTCGACCCGCCGCGTGCCGGGGCGGGGAAGAAGGTGGTCCGGCAGATCCTCGCAGCCAACCCGCGGGCCGTCGGCTACGTGTCCTGCGACCCGGCGTCGTTCGCCCGCGACCTCGGCTACTTCCTCGCCGCCGGCTGGTCGCTCGACACCCTGCGCGTCTTCGACCTCTACCCCCACACCCACCACATGGAGTCCTTCGCACGGCTCCTGCCACCGTCCGCCTGAGGTATCGCCACACGATGGCAATGGCACCTCGTCCGAAGCCCGAACGTTAGAGTTAAGAACAGTCAACGGCGATTCCTTCGCCACGCCGAACGAACCGAGGAGGCGCCGATGGGACTTCTGGAGACTATCCACGGCCCGCAGGACCTGAGCAAGCTCAGCGACGCGCAACTGACGTCACTCGCCAAAGAGATCCGCGCCTTCCTGGTCAGCAATGTCTCGCGGACGGGCGGTCACCTGGGCCCCAACCTGGGCGTGGTCGAACTGACCCTCGGCATCCACCGCATCTTCGACTCGCCCCGCGACAGCATCATCTTCGACACCGGACACCAGTCCTACGTGCACAAGCTCGTCACGGGCCGCCACGACTTCAGCTCGCTGCGCCAGCAGGGCGGACTGTCCGGCTACCCGTCACGCGCCGAGTCGGTGCACGACGTCGTCGAGAGCTCGCACGCCTCGTCCTCCCTCTCGTGGGCCGACGGCATCTCCCGCGCCCGCGTCCTGAACGGCGAGGGCGACCGCTACACCGTGGTGCTCGTGGGGGACGGCGCCCTGACGGGCGGCATGGCCTGGGAAGCCCTCAACAACATCGCCGCGGACAAGCGGCGCCGCGTGGTGATCGTGGTCAACGACAACGGCCGCTCCTACGCACCGACCATCGGCGGTGTGGCCGACTACCTCGCGTCCCTGCGCCCCACCCTCGACTCCGTGCGCACGCACCGCGTCTACGAGCGCACCCTCGACTGGGTCAAGCAGCGCATGCACGACGGCGGGACGGTGGGCGAGTTCAGCTACAAGAGCCTGCACGCCATGAAGAAGGGCATCAAGGACTGGTGGGCGCCCCAGGGCCTGTTCGAGGACCTCGGGATGAAGTACGTGGGTCCGGTGGACGGCCACGACCAGTCGGCCGTCGAGCAGGCCCTGCAGCTCGCCAAGAACTACGAGGGGCCGGTGATCGTCCACGCGATCACCGAGAAGGGCCACGGCTACGCGCCGGCCCGCGCCCATGAGGCGGACCAGTTCCACGCCGTCGGTGTGATCGACCCCGAGACCGGCGAACCCGTGGACGTCGCGGGCCAGCAGTCCTGGACCTCCGTCTTCGCGAACGAGATCGCCGACATCGCCGACGAGCGCCCCGACATCGTCGGGATCACCGGCGCCATGCTCATCCCCGTGGGGCTCCACCGCTTCGCGGCCCGTCATCCGGACCGCGTGTTCGACGTCGGCATCGCCGAGCAGCACGCGCTCACGAGCGCCGCCGGCATGGCGTTCGGCGGGCTGCACCCGGTGATCGCCCTGTACGCGACCTTCCTCAACCGCGCCTTCGACCAGCTGCTCATGGACGTGGCCCTGCACAAGGCGGGCGTCACGGTGGTCCTGGACCGTTCCGGTGTCACGGGGCCGGACGGCGCGAGCCACCACGGCATGTGGGACCTCGCGCTGCTGCAGGCCGTCCCCGGCCTGCACCTCGCCGCCCCGCGCGACGCCACCCGGCTCCGGGAGGAGCTGCGCGAGGCCGTCGCCATCGGCGACGCCCCGAGCGTGGTGCGCTACTCCAAGGGGTCGGTCGGAGCCGAGGTCGAGGCGATCGAGCGCCTGGACGACGGCGTGGACGTCCTCTCCCGCCGGCCCGCCGGTTCCCGGACCAACGACGTCCTGATCGTCAGCGTCGGCGCCATGAGCGAGCTGGCCCTCGACGTGTCGAACCGGCTCGGCGCCCAGGGCATCAGCTCCACCGTCATCGATCCGCGCTGGCTCCTGCCCGTCCGTCGGTCCGTGATCGACCTCGCGGCCGAGCACCGCATCGTGATCGTCATCGAGGACGGCGTCCGTGCCGGCGGCGTCGGCTCGAGGATCCGCCAGGAGATGCGCTCGGCGGGCGTGGACACCGCGCTCAACGAGGTGGGCCTGCCGGTCGAGTTCCTCGACCACGGCTCCCGCAACCAGGTCCTGGAGCGCGTGGGCCTCACGGCGCAGCAGATCACGCACGACGTCGTCGCGCAGGTCCTCGGCACCAAGGTGCCCGTCGCGCGTCCGCTCGCGGGGGATTCCACACCCGTGACCGGGCAGCTCCCCAAGCACTGACCGCGGGATCCGGCGGTGTCCGGCACGGTGCTCCCGGCCGGGACACCCGTGCCCGGCCGCGGTTCCCGACCGTCGCCCCGCCGGGCCGGCCGGGCGGGCTCGCCGATGCGCGGGAGCCGCAGGCGGGAGGTGGTGTGAGATAATGGCGAAGGCCGACGAGGGAACCACATTCCCGCGCCGGTCCAGTGACAGGCTTCCGTTCCGCCGGCGATGCTTCCGTCCTACCGAGTCCGCCCCGTCGGCGGAAGTAGGCCGAATCCGCTGTCGGGACCCACCGTCCACCCGGACGGCTGAGGTGGAAAAGCGCCACTGGTCTCCGAGTGATTCCGCACCCCCATGACGGTGTGACCTCGGGCGACATGACAACGACTTCCGGTCAGCCGCCGGGCGAAGGGCCCGCGGCGGGCCGACATACCGCCCTGGAGGGTGCCGGAATGTGGCCGGTGCCGCAGGGGCTTGGAGCGAGCACCCATGGATCAGTCAGAACAGCTGGGGAACGAACAGAACGCGGCCGCAACGGCAGAAGCGCCCGAGCAGGCCGCGCCGGCGAAGGCCCCGCGGAAGCGACGCACCGCCAGCGCCCCAGCCGGGGCGCCACCCGCCCTCACGGGATCCCTGCCCGACGCCGGGCCCGATGCCGAGGTCGAAGCCGCCGCTCCGGTCCGCAAGCGGGCTACCCGGACGCGCAAGCCCGTCGTCGTGACGGACGAGACAGTCACGGACGCAGCACCGGCGCAGGCCGCCGTCGTCGAGGCCGCAGGCACCACCGACGCCGATGCAGCACCCGAGGCACCCGCGGCCCCGGCCCGCGCGACCCGCACGCGTCGTCGCGCCGCCACGGCTGAGGCGGGCCCCGCCCGCCCCGTCGAGCAGCCTCCCGTCGCCGCGGCCCCCACCGAGCCCGTCGTCGAGGCTGCACCGGCCGTCGAGCCCGGGACCGCCGTGGAGGACGCCGAGGGCACCGAGGAGAAGCCGGCACGCGCGCGCCGTACCTCCACCAGAAGCCGCAGCCGCCGCGCGTCCGAACCGGTCCAGCAGGACGACGCCTCCTCGCCCGCCGCCGACGCGGCCGCTGCCCCGACGGCGTCCGGCCCGGAAGCGCCCGCCGCGGACGACGCGCAGGACCCCGACGACGCGCAGGACTCCCGGAGCACCGTGGACCAGCCGGCCCCGGTGGCCGCAGCCGACCCCTTCGCCGTCCCGGAATCGCCGCTCTCGCTCCTGTTCCACGCACCGGATCTCAGCACTGTCACCGTGCCGGCCGTCAAGGTCACCCCTCCCGCCGAGGAGGACGCCGACGAGGACGCCGAGGACCCCGGACGCCGGTCGCGGAGGAGCCGCCGCAGCAGGACCCGCGGCCGCGGCGACGCCGGCCAGACCGAGCCCGGCGCGGAGGACGCCGAGGCGGACGGACCGGACGAGCAGGCCGGATCGAACGGCCCGGAGAACGGCGCGGGCGTCACGTCACGCCGCCGCCGCCGTCGTCGTCGTGGCGACCAGGACCTCGAACTCTCCGGCGGCGACGACGACGACCCGCCCAACACCGTCACGCGTGTCCGCGCCCCCCGCCAGTCCAGCGAGCCCGTGTCCGATCGCGTGACCAGCGTCCGCGGCTCCACGCGGCTCGAGGCGAAGAAGCAGCGGCGCCGCGAGTCCCGGGACACGGGCCGCCGCCGACAGGTCATCACCGAGGCGGAGTTCCTCGCCCGCCGCGAGTCCGTGGACCGGCAGATGATCGTTCGCCAGCGCGACGACAGGATCCAGATCGGCGTCCTCGAGGACGGCATCCTCGCCGAGCACTTCGTCTCCCGGACGCAGCAGGACTCGCTGATCGGCAACGTCTACGTCGGCAAGGTGCAGAACGTCCTGCCGAGCATGGAAGCGGCGTTCGTGGACATCGGACGGGGTCGCAACGCCGTCCTGTACGCCGGTGAGGTCAACTGGGACGCTGCGGGCCTCGAGGGCCAGCCGCGCCGCATCGAGCTCGCGCTGAAGTCGGGCGACCCCGTGCTGGTGCAGGTCACCAAGGACCCGGTGGGTCACAAGGGCGCCCGGCTCACGAGCCAGATCTCGCTCCCCGGCCGCTACCTCGTGTACGTGCCCGGCGGGTCGATGACGGGTATCTCCCGCAAGCTGCCCGACGTCGAGCGCAACCGCCTGAAGCGGATCCTGAAGGACCGCCTGCCCGAGAACGCCGGCGTGATCGTCCGCACCGCGGCCGAGGGCGCGAGCGAGGAGGAGCTGACGCACGACGTCAACCGCCTGCGCGCCCAGTGGGAGGAGATCGAGCGCAAGGCCGGCTCCACCAAGACCCTGGCACCCGAGCTGCTGTACGGTGAGCCCGACCTCACCATCAAGGTGGTGCGCGACGTCTTCAACGAGGACTTCTCCAAGCTGGTCGTGTCCGGCGAGGAGGCCTGGGACACCATCGAGGCCTACGTCATGTACGTGGCCCCGGACCTCGTGGGCAGGCTCGAGAAGTGGACGGGCGACGAGGACATCTTCGCCGCGTCGCGCATCGACGAGCAGATCTCCAAGGCACTCGAGCGTAAGGTCTTCCTGCCCTCGGGCGGATCCCTCGTGATCGACCGCACCGAGGCCATGACGGTGGTGGACGTCAACACCGGCAAGTTCACCGGCAGCGGCGGGAACCTCGAGGAGACCGTCACCAAGAACAACCTGGAGGCCGCGGAGGAAGTGGTCCGGCAGCTCCGCCTCCGCGACATCGGCGGCATCATCGTGATCGACTTCATCGACATGGTGCTCGAGGCGAACCGCGACCTCGTGCTGCGCCGGCTGGTGGAGTGCCTCGGCCGCGACCGGACCAAGCACCAGGTGGCCGAGGTGACCTCCCTCGGGCTCGTCCAGATGACGCGCAAGCGCATGGGCACGGGCCTGCTCGAGGTCTTCGGTGAGGACTGCGAGCACTGTGCGGGCCGAGGCGTCGTGACCCACATGGAGCCCGTGGAGCACCGCCGGACCGCGCCCGCGCCCGAGAGCACGCCGCAGGTGCGCCAGGACCGGGTGTCCCGGAGCGAGCGCAAGCGGAACCGCGGACGCGGAGGCCAGCAGGACGAGGGCCTGGTGCTGCCCGCCGCCGTCGCACCCGTGGCCGAGAGCCCCGACCGCGCTGCGAAGGCGGAGGCGGCGCGCGCCGCCCTGGCGAGCATCGCCGCCGCGACGCACCACGCTCAGGAGGAACAGGGCACGGAGGCTGCTGTCGAGGCCGCCGTCCAGGTGACGGAGGCCGTGCTCACCTTCAACGGCGAGACGGTGACCCTGCCCCGTGCGGAGGGCCGGAACCAGGACGGCCGGGACCGGGAGGTCCCGCCGTCGACCCGCCTGACACTGGACAGCCTGAGCGAGGCCTTCAACAGGAAGCCGGCCGACGACGCAGCAGCGGCACCCGCAGCAGAGCCCGGGGAAAGCGCGGGGGACGACGTGCAGGAGGATCCCGTGGCCCCGGTCCGGGCGGTGTCCGGCCCGCCGGCCGCAGCGGTGGCCGACGAGGCGCGGGTTCGCGCTGCGTCGCGGCCCGGAGCGCCCACGGAGGTGGTGGAAGCGCCTGCCCGCCGTACGCGCCCCCGCAGGGTCGCCCGCAGCGCCCAGGGCGCTGCGGACACCACCATCGAGACGCAGGTCGCGGAGCCCGCCGGTGACCCCACCGGCACCCGGCACGTCGCCAAGGCGCCCGTGGCGGCACGGAAGCCCGAGGCATCGGCAGCCGAGCCGCTGATCTTCGGTGTCGGCGTGCCCGCCTCGGAGCTGTAGGGGCGGCACGGGGCCGTAGAGGCCAGGGAGAGGGAACGCCGGGGTCCACGGGGACTCCGGCGTTCCTGTGTCCGGGAATCGGCCGGCGCGGGCGCCGTCCCGCCCGCTGATTTGCGGGATGGTGCCGTACTGCCGTAATCTGGACCCTCGGTGCACTTGCCTGTCAACCGGCATGTCCGGCGGCAACGGTGGGGGATGCACGCACGCAGATGTCCTTCGGATCTCGGCAGCCCAGGCTGCGGTGTCCGGGACGCGCACAGCGAATCCCGCACGGGGAGCAAGCTCCAGGATCGCTGCCGAAGCGCACCCAGGTTTTTTCATCAGAAGTCAAGAATGTCGAGAGAAGTGAGTTCCCAAGTGGTGTACGCGATTGTCCGCGCAGGCGGCCGCCAAGAAAAGGTTTCTGTAGGAGACCTCGTTACCCTTGACCGCGTCACCGGTCAGGCCGGAAGCACGTTCAAGCTTCCCGCCCTCCTTCTGGTAGACGGCGCCAAGATCACCTCCGCAGCGGAGGACCTCGAGAAGGTCACCGTCACTGCCGAGATCATCGAGAATCTTCGTGGACCGAAGATCGTCATTCAGAAGTTCAAGAACAAGACCGGCTACAAGAAGCGCCAGGGTCACCGTTCGGAACTGACCCGCGTCAAAATCACAGGCATCGCGTAGTCCCTTCGGGCTATCGTTCGGTCAAGCAGACACTTCAGCGAAGGCAGGCATAACTCATGGCACATAAGAAGGGCGCAAGCTCCACTCGCAACGGCCGCGACTCGAACGCGCAGTTCCTCGGCGTGAAGCGCTTCGGCGGTCAGGTCGTCAAGGCCGGCGAGATCATCGTCCGCCAGCGCGGCACCCACTTCCACCCGGGCGCCAACGTGGGACGCGGCGGGGACGACACCCTGTTCGCCCTCGAGGCCGGTGCCGTCGAGTTCGGCACGCGTCGCGGACGCAAGGTCGTCAACATCGTCGGAGCAGCAGCAGAGTAATTCTGCCTGTACACGGTGCGAGAAGCATTCGGGTGGGGTGAGCCTCTACGGCTCGCCCCACCTTCTTTTAAGCCGATTAGACTCGGCACAGCGAGACATTTGTAGAAGGAGACCACCGTGGCGAGCTTCGTTGACCGCGTAGTCCTGTACGTATCCGGAGGCACCGGTGGCCATGGCTGCGTCTCCGTCCACCGCGAGAAGTTCAAGCCCCTGGGCGGGCCCGACGGCGGCAACGGCGGCGACGGCGGCAACGTGATCCTCCGCGTCGACCACCAGACCACCACCCTGCTCGACTACCACCACGCCCCGCACCGCCACGCCACCAACGGCGGCAACGGCATGGGCGACTGGCGCGGAGGCAAGAGCGGGGAGACCCTGATCCTGCCCGTCCCGGACGGCACGGTCGTCAAGACGAAGGACGGCGAGGTCCTCGCCGACCTCGTCGGCGAGGGCACGGAGTTCGTGGCCGCCGCCGGCGGACAGGGCGGCCTCGGCAACGCAGCCCTGTCCTCCCAGAAGCGCAAGGCACCCGGATTCGCCCTCCTCGGCATCCCGGGCGACGAGCGGGACGTCGTCCTCGAACTGAAGTCCATTGCGGACATCGCGCTGGTCGGTTTCCCGTCGGCCGGCAAGTCGAGCCTGATCGCCGCCATGTCGGCCGCACGGCCGAAGATCGCCGACTACCCCTTCACCACCCTCGTACCCAATCTCGGTGTCGTCGAGGCCGGCTCCACGCGGTTCACCATCGCCGACGTCCCGGGCCTCATCGAGGGTGCGAGCGAGGGCAAGGGCCTCGGCCACCACTTCCTGCGCCACGTGGAGCGCTGCGCGGCCCTCGTGCACGTCCTGGACTGCGCCGCACTCGAGACCGACCGCGATCCGCTGGCCGACCTCGCGATCATCGAACGCGAACTGGACAAGTACTCGGTGGACATGAGCTTCGCGGGACCCGACGGCGACGTCGTACCCCTGAACGAGCGCCCGCGGCTCATCGCGCTCAACAAGGTCGACGTCCCCGACGGACGCGACATGGCGGACTTCGTCCGTGCCGACCTCGAGGCCCGTGGCTACCGCGTCTTCGAGGTGTCCGCCTCCAGCCACGAGGGGCTGCGCGGGCTCGGCTTCGCCATGGCGGAGATCGTCGAGAACGCCCGCAAGGCCGTGGCGACCGCGCCCCCGAAGGTGGCAGCGCCCGTCCTGCGCCCCCGCGGCGTCAATGCGGCCTCGTTCCGGATCCGGCACGAGGAGAAGGACGCGCTGCCGCTGTTCCGCGTGCTCGGGGAGAAGCCCGAGCGCTGGGTGAAGCAGACCGACTTCACCAACGACGAGGCCGTCGGCTTCCTCGCGGACCGCCTCGCCAAGCTCGGCGTGGAGGAGCAGCTGTTCAAGACCGGGGCCAAGCCCGGCGACACCGTGGTGATCGGCGAGGGCGACGGCGTCGTCTTCGACTGGGAGCCCACCATGATGGGCGGCGCCGAGCTGCTCGCCGGCCCGCGCGGCTCCGACCTCCGCCTGGCCGAGTACGTCCGGCCCACGCGCGAGCAGAAGCGCGAGGAGTACCAGGAGCGCAAGGAGGCGAAGGCCGCCGCGCGCGCGGACCTCGAGGCGGACCGCAGGGCGGGGATCTGGACCGAGTCCGTGCAGAACCGTTCGAAGACCGCCCCTGCCCCGCAGGAAGCGGACGGCGAGGGGGACTGACGCGGTGGGACCGGAGCAGTCGCGCCGGCCCCTGCCGTCCCGCGCGGGGCTGGCGGCCGCGGGCAGGATCATCGTCAAGGTCGGGTCGTCGTCGCTGACGTCCGTCTCGGGAGGCATCTCCGGTCAGGCCCTCGTGGGCCTCGCCGACGTCCTCGCGGAGCGGCGCGTCGCCGGCACGGAGATCATCCTGGTGTCCTCCGGGGCGATCGCCGCGGGCCTCGCGCCCCTCGGCCTCGCCCGGCGCCCGTCCCAGCTGGACACCCAGCAGGCTGCCGCGAGCGTGGGGCAGGGCCTGCTGATGGCGCAGTACTCGCAGGCCTTCGCTGCCCACGGCGTCACGGTGAGCCAGATCCTGCTCACCGCCGACGACCTCATCCGGCGCTCCCACTACGCCAATGCGCACCGTGCGATGGAGCGGCTCCTGAACTTCGGCGTCGTGCCCATCGTCAACGAGAACGACACCGTCGCCAGCCACGAGATCCGCTTCGGCGACAACGACCGCCTCGCTGCGCTGGTCGCGCACCTGGTGAAGGCGGAGGCGCTCGTGCTGCTGTCCGACGTCGACGCGCTGTACGACGGGCCGCCCGCCGCCGGCGCGCGCCGCATCCCGCTCGTCGCCTCACCGTCGGACCTCGACGGCGTCACGATCGGGCGGGCCGGCAGGGCCGGTGTGGGCACGGGCGGCATGGTCACGAAGGTCGAGGCCGCCACCATCGCCGCGTCCTCCGGCATCCCCGCCCTCGTCACGTCCACGGCGAACGCCGCGGCGGCCCTGCGCGGCGACGACGTCGGGACGTGGTTCACGCCGACCGGCAAGCGCCAGCCCATCCGCCTGCTGTGGCTGGCCCACCTCGCCCGCGTCCTCGGCACCCTGGTGCTCGACGACGGCGCCGTGCGCGCGGTGGGCGAGCGGCGCCGGTCGCTGCTGCCGGCCGGTGTGGTGGACGTCTCGGGCGTCTTCGAGGCCGGGGATCCGGTGCAGCTCGTCAGCGGCGACGGGACGGTGGTGGCGCGCGGCCTCGTGAACTACAGCTCCGCCGAGCTCCCGCGGATGCTGGGACGGTCCACGCACGAGCTCGCCGACGAGCTCGGGGCCGAGTACGAGCGCTCGATCGTGCACGTCAACGACCTCGTGGTGCTGCAGGCCGCTGCCGCGTCATGAAGCACCCCCGGGAGGTCGGCGGACAGGGTCCTCGCTAGACTGCTGGCATGACCGACCTGCAGGCCGAGACCACCCCCCGGACCGACGACGCCGAGGCCCTGTCCCCGGAACAGCTCACGACGGCCGTCCACGCCATCGCGGACCGGGCGCGCGTCGCCTCGCGTGTCCTCGGGCGCGCCAACCGGACCCGCAAGGACCGGGTCCTCCTCGCCGTCGCCGCCGCCCTCGTCGCGCGACGCGACGTCGTCCTGGCCGCGAACCGCACCGACGTCGAGCGCGGCCGTGCCTCCGGTACCTCCGCCTACCTGCTGGACCGGCTCAGCCTCGATCCGGCGCGGATCGACAAGCTCGCCGACGCCCTGACGGAGCTCGCCGCGCTCCCGGACCCCGTCGGCACCGCGGTCCGTGCCGAGACACTCCCGAACGGGCTGAGGATGCGGCAGGTCCGCGTGCCGCTCGGCGTCGTCGCCGCCATCTACGAGGCGCGCCCCAATGTCACGGTGGACATCGCAGGTCTCGCCCTCAAGAGCGGCAACGCCGTGATCCTGCGTGGAGGCAGTGCGGCCGCGGCCACGAATGCCGCGCTGGTCGGGATCATCCGCGACACCCTCGAGGACCACGGCCTGCCCGACGACGCCGTCCTCACCGTCGACGAGTTCGGCAGGGAGGGCGCCCAGGTGCTGATGCAGGCCCGCGGGCGGATCGACGTCCTGATCCCGCGGGGCGGGCGCGAGCTGATCCAGTCGGTCGTGACCACCGCGCGCGTCCCCGTCATCGAGACGGGGGAGGGCAATGTGCACATCCTGCTCGACGAGAGCGCGGACGAGGAGATGGCGGTCGACATCCTGCTCAACGCCAAGACCCAGCGTCCCAGTGTCTGCAACACCGTGGAGACGCTCCTCGTCCACAGCCGGTCGCGTGCCGCGGCCGCCGTCCTCGCCGCCCTCGTGCGTGCCGGGGTGGTCCTGCACGTGGACGAGCGCTCACGCGCGCTGCTGCCCGCCGGGGCCGACGCGCCGCCGGCGACGGAGGACGACTGGGGGCGCGAGTACATGCAGCTCGATCTCGCCGTGCGGACGGTCGACAGCGTCGACGAGGCGCTGCAGCACATCCGGCGGTGGAGCACAGGACACAGCGAGGCCATCATCACCGACAGCCTGGCGTCGGCCGAGGAGTTCATCGCCGGCGTCGACTCCGCCGCCGTGCTGGTCAACGCCTCGACCCGCTTCGTCGACGGCGGTGAGCTCGGTCTCGGCGCCGAGGTGGGGATCTCCACGCAGAAGATGCACGCCCGCGGTCCCATGGGCCTGGCGGAGCTGACCACGACCAAGTGGATCGTGCAGGGGGAGGGGCAGGTCCGTCGCTGAGGCCCCCGTCCGCGGGGAGGACGCGGTCCGGTTGCGCGTACCATTGAAGCAAATGCCCGCGCCGGGCCCGGACGGACCGGCGGAACCTGACCCGACAGGGGAATCACGATGCTCTACTCCCTCGGCAGCGCACTGCTGGCGACCGAAGCCATGGAACACCACACCGAACTGCCGATGCCCGCCATCGCGTACGGTCTGATCGCCATGGGCATCCTGCTCACCCTGATGGTCGTCACGCTGTCCTTCTCCAACGTCCGGAATCGCCACGAGGCCGTCGAGGAGCACATCGACCCGCACAAGCAGCACGCCAACAACCACGACCACGGCGAAGCGAACCGGCTCTAGCGGTCCAGGTGGTAGCGGACAGCATCCAGCGGGACGCCATGGGCGGCCCTCAGCAGCGGCACCGGGACGGATCGCGCTGGCGACTCGGCGTCATGGGCGGGACCTTCGACCCGATCCACCACGGCCACCTCGTCGCGGCCAGCGAGGTCGCCACGGTCTTCGACCTCGACGAGGTGGTGTTCGTGCCCACGGGGCAGCCGTGGCAGAAGGCCGACAAGGACGTCGAGGCGGCGGAGCACCGCTACCTGATGACGGTCATCGCCACCGCCTCGAATCCCAGCTTCACGGTGAGTCGCGTGGACATCGACCGGCCGGGTCCCACCTTCACGATCGACACGCTGCGCGACCTGAAGGCGGAGCGGCCGGACGCGCAGCTGTTCTTCATCACCGGTGCCGACGCGATGGCGCAGATCCTCACGTGGAAGGACGCGGAGGAACTGTGGTCCCTCGCGCACTTCATCGGCGTCACGCGGCCCGGCCACGAGCTGAACGGGCGGGGACGCGACGTCAGCCTGCTGGAGGTCCCGGCCATGGCCATCTCGAGCACCGACTGCCGGCGCCGCGTGGGCGAGGGCAAGCCGGTCTGGTACCTGGTGCCCGACGGCGTCGTCCAGTACATCGCCAAGCACCGCCTGTACCGGCGCGCGGCACCGTCCGGAGGCCGGCTGCCCCGGCGCCCCGAGGGCGAGGAAGTCTTCCCGGCGGAGGGGAAGCACGGGGGCAACCCCAGCACCGTACACCAACCGACCGGGTGAAGAGGCGATGGGCAAGGCGAGCGACGACGCACGGGTCACCGGGGACCGAGCGGACCGTGCCGAGTCAGGGGGACTCGGGATGACAGGCAGCACCGGCCCCGCCTCCGTCGATGACGGAGCGCACCGGACGACCGTGGACAGCGCCGCGCGTCGCAGCAGGATGGCAGCGGAGGTGTCGGCCGACTCCGTACCGGAGGCTGCGGTGGAGCGCGCGTCGCAGACACGAGCCCGCTACGGGGAGGCGCCGAGGGCGTCCCACACCCTTGCCGAGGCGCAGGACCCCGAGCAGAGCGGCGTACGCGTCGAGATGCCTACCCGGCGGCAGTTGAGGCTGCAGCAGGCGCAGGGTCGGGCAGTGTTGCCCCGGCCCCTGACCGAAGGGCTGGTCGCCGTGACCCCGACGGATTCCGCCTCCATGGCTGACCGACCGGGTGCGACCGCTGCCGGGGCAGCACCGACGCCGGTCCCCGGCGGGCGCCGGGATCGACGTCGGCGGAGCGATCGCCCAGCAGATGGGACGCCGGACACGCCCGCGGGTGTCTCCGGCGGCGGATCCGACAGGGCGGTCGACGATGCGGTTGATGGTAGGCGCACCGAGGAGTTAAGCGTCGAGGAGGCCCTCGCCGCGCGTCACGCGATCGCCGAGGAGGCGAGGGAGCTCGTCGCCGGGCTCCGGACCGCCGGCACCGACGATCCGTTCATCGTGGACGCCGGGCTGCTGGCGCAGCAGAAGGCGCTCGCCGAGCGGGCCGCGCTCCTGAACAGTCGGGCTCGTGCGACGGAGGAGCGGCCCTCGCGGCCGAACGAGCAGCCCACGGTGGCGGTGAACGACCCGACGACGGCACACAACCTGTCGATCGTCGCACCGCCCGAGTTCGTCCAGGTCCCGGGCGGGTCCCAGGCCGTCCTGCGGGCGCCGGCCACCTCCTCCGTGCCGGTGGTGTTCCTACATCCCGCGCCGTCTTCTCCCACCCCGTCCGCGGAGGGCGCCGAGGGAGGGGGCGTCGGCACACCCGCCCGGGTGGATCCCGACGAGACCGAACCGGTCGGGGCGCGAAGCGCCTTCGGCCTGGATCCCCTCGACGCGATGACCGCAGGCCTCGGCAGGCTGCGCCGTATCCGCCTCATCCAGTATTCGCTGCTCGGTGCGGGCGCGGCGGCACTCTCAACCGGAATAGTATTGACAGTCAGCTCCCTCAATGGGTGAAACCGCTGGCACCACACAAGGAGATCAGTGAGCGCTACCGAAGAGTCCATCAGCATCGCCCGCACCGCGGCGCACGCCGCCGTGGACAAGATTGCCCAGGACATCATCGCCATCGACGTCAGTGACCGGCTCGCCATCACGGATATCTTCCTGATCGCGTCCGCACCCAGCGAGCGCCAGGTGAACGCGATCGTCGACGGCATCGAGGAGGAACTCTCGAAGCAGGGCCTCAAGCCCGTACGGCGGGAAGGGCGCAGCGAGGGCCGCTGGGTCCTGCTCGACTACGCCCAGGTGGTCGTCCACGTGCAGCACGAGGAGGACCGCGTGTTCTACGCCCTCGACCGCCTCTGGAAGGACTGCCCGTCCGTCGACCTCCAGCTCGAGGGTGCGCTGCAGAGCTCACCTCAGACCGCAGCGTCCGACGCCGCCGAGTGACGCGATATCCCCACGCGGATCCGGCAGCCCGCCGCGTCATCTTCTGGCGCCACGGCCGTACGGAGTGGAACCGCTCCGGCCTGTTCCAGGGCCAGGAGGACATCGACCTGGACGAGACGGGCCGTGAGCAGGCGGCTCGTGCTGCCGAGGTGCTCGTCACCCGGCAGCCGGCGATGATCGTCTCGTCCGACCTCCGGCGGGCCGCCGACACGGCGGCCGCCCTCGCCGGGCTCAGCGGCGTCCCGGTGTCCTTCGACGAACGCCTGCGCGAGACGGACGCCGGCCAGTGGCAGGGTCTGTCCTTCGCCGAGATCGACGAGAGGTTCGCCGAGGACAACGCCGCCTGGCGTGGGGGAGACCCCGAGGTGCGCGCCGGCGGCGCGGAGAACCGGATCGATGTCGGTGACCGCATGCTGGCGGCGGTCACGGCTGCCGTCGCTCGCATCGAACCCGCGGAGACCCTCGTGGTGGTCAGCCACGGTGGAGCGATCAGGGCTGCGCTGGCGGCACTCATGGGGCTGCCGCCGAGGCGCTGGGGTTCCCTTGCCGGCCTGTCCAACTGTCACTGGTCCGAGGTCCACGAGGTCGTGGGCAGGGCCGATGCGCTTTTCTCGTGGCAGCTGACGGAGCACAACGTGGGACTCGGCTCGCTGCCGGTGGAGCCGCTCGAAGGGTGAGACCGGCAGGGTGGTCGATTTGGCGAAGCGGCCAGAATTTACTACACTGAACAAGTTGCTTCGGCGGGGTGAAGACCTCCGGGAGCAGCGAAGCACGGGGCTATGGCGCAGCTGGTAGCGCACCTGCATGGCATGCAGGGGGTCAGGGGTTCGAATCCCCTTAGCTCCACAACGAACCGCCGGACCACAGGGTGAAAGCCCTGATCCGGCGGTTTTTTGTCGTGCAGCCGAGAAAGATGTCGACGGCCCAGCCGGTCCGCCGCCAGCGCGGCGGGCGACGCGCGACCAATGACCCGGCCGTAGAACCGACGCGAGGGCAGGGCCGTCAGTCCTGGTTCCTCCGTCGTCGCCGGCTGGTTCACCACGTCGGTCGCAGGGCTCCGCGCACGGGGCGTCGCCGCGGTGCAGACCGGGATGCGCCGTCCTGCAGGTGAGCCTGCCTTCAGCGGCGGGTGCGCGGCCGGGAGTAGCGGCGGGTCAGGTCGGTCAGTGCCAGGATGGCGATGATGATCGAGACGGCGACGGCGGCAAGCATCACGTAGAGCCCCGCCAGCATCGCCATGGGGGAACTCGCGTCCCGCAGGAACCCGATCCCTCCGACCGCTCCCACGACCCAGAACAGGGCCACGCCGACCAGAGCCGCGATCGACGGCAAGGCCCCTCCGTTGTCCTTCAACCACTGCGTCGGTCGTGCCGATTCGAGTCCCATGAGCGCCATGCTCCAAGTGTCCGGCTTCGAGGTGGCAGGGCTACTGTCGACACGTCTCGGTTGGGTCACAGTTGAGGTCCGGCCCGGATCTCCCAGCGCCTTGTGATTCCGAGGTTCGCCCGCGCGCCGGTGATGGTTACTGCAGCAGCCAGCGCACGGCGTGGTCCCGGCCCGTGAAGAACCGGACGTCGGTCGCGGTCCTCACGGTGAACGCGGCCAGCATGCGGTCCACGGCGTCGCGCCCGAGGATCGCGATGCGCGCGGGGTGCTCGTACGCGTGGATCGCCTCACGTGCCTCACGGGTCACGTCCTCGAGGGCGGTGACCTCCACCAGGAGCGGCAATCCCCGCCGGCCGGAGGAGGTGAGAGCGGAACCGACCTGCGCGATATCCGCCCGGTCGATGACGAGGCGCGGTTGCCAGCACAAGTGGAGCGCGAAGGGCAGGACCCTCAGGGAGAACCGGGCCTCGTCCTCGGACGTCGCGTGATCAGGGCGAGCATCCAGTACGTCCGTATCCACTTCCAGCGAGCGCCTTCCACGCGTCCCGGCCGCGCTTCGCAGTGCCGGCGGGACATCCGATGAACCGCCCTGCGGCGGCGGACCGCGCGGAGGGGCGCGAACCGGAATCCATTCGGAGCAGGAGAGGCGGGCGGATGGGTCGACAGCAGCTGATCGTCAGAGGCGCCAAGCCGGCTGGCCGTCCCACAGGCCGCACTGGTTGATGGTGTCGATGAGCTCCCGGACTCCCGGGGCGAGCGTGGGCAGGCCGTCCTCGACGGCGATCAGCGGAGCGTAGTGCCGCAGCTCCGCCATCTCGTTCGCGAAGTGGAGTGCACGGGCGTGGTCGACGGTGAGGCCCACGCCGCCCGCGGCCACCGCTTCGAGGGCCGATTGCGCCCTGCCGAAGAGCACGGCGTGTGCAAGGTCGGCCGCCGCAGTGGCCGGATCCTGCTCGGCCGCCCGGTTCCAGGTGCGCAGAACCACGTCCTGCTTCACACGTACGCCGACCACTTCCGAGTCGAATGCCATGGCTTCCCCCGATGCTCCCTCGCTGAATAGAGGCTCCAGCGTCGCAGCCGCCGGTTCCCGCCAACAAGACGCCGCGAGGTGAAAGCGGAAGTTGTTAGCCGCCCGTTACCTGCGCACGGCCGCGTTGATGGGTCGTCCACCGGGGCGCGCCGTGCCAGACTGGGACGCATGTGTCCACGTTTCGCGAAGTCGCACGCACGCACCACCAGCTCGAGCAGCAATCCGCCGGTCGCGCCGGGGGTGGGGGACCGGCACCTCGGCATGCGCCTCGACGACGCCTGGCTCCGGTTCCAGACGCGCCTCGCGGTTCGCCGCGGCCGCGTCGAGACCGTCATCCCGTACACCGGCTACGGCACGACGTCGTGGGTGCGGGTACTCGCGCGCGTGGTCCTCAGCGACCCGCGTGATACGGGGAAGGGGTCGACGGACGGCCCGCTGAAGCCCCTGCAGGAGGGCATGCGCGGTTGGCGCAACTTCACGAGTGCCCCGGTTGCACACGCCGTCGTCCACGTCACCATCGGGGACACCGTGCACGACGTCGAGGCGGACCGCGGTGGCGTGGTGGACGCCCGCATCCCCGTGACCCTCGACGCCGGGTGGCACACCATCGCCCTGCAGTCGGGTGAGTCGAAGACCGTGGAAGCCCCCGTGCGGATCGTCGCGGACGGCACAGGGTTCGGCGTCGTCTCCGACATCGACGACACCGTGGTGGTGACCGCCCTGCCGCGGCCGTTCCTCGCGGCCTGGAACACCTTCGTGCTCGACGAGCACGCGCGGACCCCCACGCCCGGGATGGCCGTGCTCTACGAGCGGATCGTGCGGACCCTCCCCTCCGCACCCGTGCTGTACCTCTCCACCGGCGCCTGGAACGTGGCGCCGACCCTGTCCCGCTTCCTCTCCCGCAACCTCTACCCCGCGGGCCCGAAGCTGCTCACCGACTGGGGGCCCACCCGCGACCGCTGGTTCCGCAGCGGCCAGGACCACAAGCGGACCTCCCTGGAGCGCCTCGCAGAGGAGTTCCCGGACGTGAAGTGGCTGCTGGTCGGCGACGACGGCCAGCACGACGAGGCGATCTACTCCGAGTTCGCGCAGCGCCACCCGCAGAACGTCCGGGCCATCGCGATCCGCCAGCTGTCCACCGGGGAGGCCGTCCTCGCCGGCGGGCGCTCGAAGAGCGGGGTACGCCCGACGCCGGGCATCCCCTGGATCTACGCACCCGACGGCGCGGGCATGTCCGATCAGCTCGCGGAGCTGGGCATCATCCGCAACGATGTGCGTTCGGCCGATGAGCCGGAGGAGAACGGCTGATCCCCGCCTGCACGCGGTGCGTCATTCTTCCATGGTCCTTGATGCACGCGCAGGCGTGTCGTAGCGTGTGGTCCTAGCTACTCCGGTAGCGGGTCAGCGACCTTCGCAGGGAAGTGTGGGTGCCTCCGTGCGGGCCTGACATTCGTACAAATGCTCGGCGGGGATCGTTCGCGGTCGCCCGCACAATCTCCAGCCGGCCCCGCGCCCAGCGGTGCGCGGCACGTACGAAGAGGCCCGCGATGTCGCAACCGTCCTACCCCGCTCTCTCCTACGAGCTGTACCCGCCGCGGAGTGCCGAGTCCGAGCAGTCCCTGTGGACCACCGTCCGCCGGCTGGAGGAGACGCGCCCGGATTTCGTCTCCGTCACCTACGGCGCGGCCGGCAGCAATCGGGAAGCCGCCATCGGCCTGTTGCGGCGGCTCCTGACGGAGACCACGCTGAAGCCGCTGGCACATCTCACCTGTGTCGGCAGCAGCCGGACGGAGCTGACGGGGATCATCGACCGCCTCATCGGTGGGGGAGTGCGTGGCATCCTCGCGCTGCGGGGCGACACGCCGGAGGGCAGGACGCGGGCGGGCGACGTCGAGCACGCCGACGAGCTCGTCCGCCTCATCCGGGAGGTCGAGGCGCAGCGGACCGCCCAGCTGGCCGCCGGCAGGGTGTCGGTCGGTGTGGCGGCGTACGCGACACGTCACCCCGACTCGGCGAACCTCGACCAGGACATCGACGTGCTCCTGGCCAAGGAGGAGGCCGGCGCCGATTTCGCCATCACCCAGGTGTTCTTCCGGCCCTCCGACTACACGCGCCTGGTCACACGGGCCCGGCGCGCCGGTGTGACGATGCCCATCATCCCCGGCGTCATGCCCCTGACGAGCACCCGGCGGCTGCGGAAGCTGAGCAGCCTCGCGGGGATCGACGTCGACGACGCCCTGTGGGCGCGACTCGAGGGTGCGCGTACCGACGACGAGCGCCGCCGCGTGGGTGTCGCCGCCACGGTGGACCTCGCCCGGGCGGCACTCGACGACGGCGCCCCGGGCCTGCACCTCTACACCTTCAACCAGCACGCCGCAGCCCTGGACGTCCTCGACGCCCTGGACCTCGCGCGGCCCCCGCAGGCGGGACTCGCAGCCTCCCTCTAGCGCGGGGGTCGGCAGCTCCCTGCTGCCCCTGCGGCAGGACGAGCAGGCGGCGTACCCGGCGTGAGCCGTCCGGGCGTCGGGAGTCGTGCCGGGCTAGAAACTCTTCGCGACGGCCCTTCCCGCGGCGGCGATCGCCGTGACCGCCGTCGGAGTGGCAGCCATGAGCTTGTCCTTGAAGACCACGGCCCCGACTCCCGCAAGAACGGAGCCGATGACCACGCGCTGGGCGGTGCGGCGCTTGCCGCTCCAGCCGCCGCTCACTGCGGCGTCGGTGGGATCGAGGGACGGGCCGTACAGGTTGCCGGTGGAGTCCTGCGCCGGCTCCTCGGTCGAGAGCTGACCGTGCTTCGCCTGCACCGCCATACCCTTTTCCACCTGGCCCGGCATGAGGCGGTGCTGGCGCACCACGGAACGCCCGAGACGACCGACGGCCACCTCGCGCACCGGCTTCTCGACGACGGCCAGAATCGCCCTGGCGACGAGGTCGGCGGGGTAGACCGGCGGCATGGCCATCACGCGCCGGCCCGTGTAGTTCGCGGCGTGGTGGAAGAACGGCGTGTCGATGGTGGGCGGAAGGACGGTGCACACGTGGATGCGCTTCTTCTTCTCCAGCATCAGCTCGGACCTGAGGCTCACCCCGAGGGCCCGCACGGCGGCCTTGGACATGGAGTAGGCGGAATTGTACGGCTGCGGAACCGCTCCGAGGATGGAGGCCACGTTGACGAGGACGCCGGAGCCCTGCTCCTGCATGCGTTCGAGCGCGGCGCGGGAGCCGTAGACGTACCCCATCACGTTGACGTCGATCACGGTCTCGAAATCGCGCAGAGGGATGTCGAGGAAGGGTGCGAAGACGGCCACGGAGGCGTTGTTGACCCACACATCGATGCGGCCGAACTCCTCCACGGCCCGGCTGCCAAGTTCCTGCACGGCGTCGTGCTCCGAGACGTCGGTGGGGACGGCGATGGCCCGGGAGCCCAGGGCCATGCATTCCGCGACGAGGGACTCGAGTGCTTCCTCCCGCCTGCTCGCGAGGACCAGGCAGGTGCGGCGGCGGGCGAAGTGCAGGGCCGTGGCTCGGCCGATCCCGCTTCCTGCACCGGTGATGACGACCACGCTGTTCCTGATGCGCATGGGGGTTCCTCCTGACGAGAGTCCGATGGCCGGCGGACCCGCGCCCGCCCTGTCCCCGAACGTACGGTCCGGTCGCCGCGCGTGCAACGGGGGATCAGCGAGCGGCCGTGGGTGCATAGCCCCGGGTCGTGTGCTTCGGCCCGATGCTCTGACTCCTGAGGATCTCGGCGAGCTGGTCCATGAAGAGCCGCACCCGGGCGTCGTCGGCGTCGCCCGTGCGCAGCGCGAAGATGCTGCGGGCGAGCCGGATCTCGGGGACGTCGAGCGTCACGATGCCCTCGGGCCGGTTGACCATGGCGAGTTCGGGCACCAGTGCCGCGCCGAGGCCGGCGGCCGTCAGTTCCAGGCTGGCGTTGAAGTCGTCGCAGTAGGCCGCGATCCGGGGGTGGAGGTTGCAGCTCGCGAAGAGCCGCTCGATCACCGTGGCGTCGGCCGTGCCCGGGTGGTGCATGATCCAGGGCATGTCCGCCAGCTGGTCGGCCGTGACGCGCGAGCCGCTGCGGATGCCCCAGCTCGCAGGCAGGATGACCCGGAAGTCGTCGTCGCCGATCCACTGGCGGCTGAGCGTGGAGGGCCAGGCGAGGCCGGCCTGTCCCACCTGGTAGACGAGCGCGAGGTCGAGGTCGCCGCCGGTGCGGAGTCCCTGGATGGCGTGCGCCGGTTCCCCGACGAACAGGCGCAGCGACACGCCGAGCCGCTGCCACTCAGGCATGCGGAGCAGACGAGGCAGGGCGAAGGTCGCGAGGCTGGGAAAGATCCCGATGCGGAGTTCGTGCGCCGGGCCCGAGCCGGCACGTGCCGTCGAGGCGAGCAGGGCGTCGATGTCCGTCAGCACCTTCGCGGCATGGCGGGACATGGCGACAGCCGCGTCCGTGGGCACCGCACTGCGGGCGGAGCGGGTGAAGAGGGTGGCGCCCGTGTCGCGTTCCAGCGCCGACATCTGCTGGGAGACGGCCGACGCCGTGTAGCCCAGGCTGGTCGCCGCCCCGCTGAAGGACCCGTGGCGGATCACCTCGAGCAGTGTCCTCAGGTGGATCGGGTTGACCATCGACCACCCTTCCTCTCGTCCGGCGGCTGTCCGTCGAGCTTACCGGGGCGCCGGATCCTCACCTCGCGGCTGCCGGGCACGCAGCGCGACACGCCAGAAAATGCGCGACACGAAAATTCTTGCGCCTGTGTGGAAGTCCTCCACAGCATGTGGACCGGAGCCTCGAAAAGGGCCGGATTCGGCGCGTTTCCGGGCTTCCGCCGGGCGCTGATCTGTGGACATCGTGTGGACTACTCGCTGCCGGAATGACATACTTGTAATACATCATGTTGGGGTCTGTCCCGAGGGCCCGCACTAGATGTAGTATCGAGGGACAGAAACAGCCGCTGCACAGCATGAGCCGCAAGGTGCGAGAAACCCCAGATTTCTTCCCCATTTCCGGGGCCGCGCCGCTCATGACACGACAGCACGCTGCTGATGGATATTCAGCAGCCGTATGAGGAAAAGGGGACTAGGACATGACCGTCACGGTTTACACGAAGCCGGCTTGCGTACAGTGCAACGCCACCTACCGCGCTCTGGACAAGAAGGGCATCGCCTACCAGAGCGTCGACATCTCGCAGGACCCGACGGCGCTCGAGCGCGTCCGCTCCATGGGCTACATGCAGGCACCCGTCGTCATCACCGACAACGACCACTGGTCCGGCTTCCGCCCCGACAAGATCAGCGCCCTCGCGGACTCCGCCGTCAGCTCGGTAGCCTGAACGGAACCCTTCGGGGTCCGCTCGGCGCGGCATCGGGATGAGCACCCTCATCGTGGATGACCAGGTGACCTCCGCCTCCCCGGTCGGGGACGCGGAGGGGCCGGTCACCGATGCTCCACTGATCTACTTCTCGTCGGTGTCTGACAACACCCACCGCTTCGTCCAGAAGCTGGGGGTTCCGGCTGCCCGGATGCCGCTCCTCACCAAGGAGCCGACGCTGCGGGCCACCCGGCCGTACGTGCTGGTCCTGCCGACCTACGGGGGCATCACCGGGAAGGGTGCGGTGCCCCGCCAGGTCGTCAAGTTCCTGAACGACGAGCAGAACCGCGTCCTCCTCCGGGGGGTCATCGGAGCCGGCAACACAAATTTCGGTGAGACCTACTGCCTTGCGGCCGACATCGTCGCGGCCAAGTGCGGGGTCCCCGTGCTGTACAGATTCGAAGTCATGGGCACGTCCGAGGACGTGGACCGAGTAACCACAGGATTGGAAGAGTTTTGGACATGAGTGTTGCAGAGACGGAGACGGGCGCACCCGCAGCCGCGGTGGACCGCTTCAAGGACATGGGATATCACGAGCTGAACGCCATGCTCAACCTGTACGGTCCCGACGGGCAGATCCAGTTCGACGCCGACCGCGAGGCCGCGCACCAGTACTTCCTGCAGCACGTCAACAACAACACCGTGTTCTTCCACGACCTCGAGGAGAAGCTCGAGTACCTCGTGAAGAACGAGTACTACGAGCGCGAGACGCTCGACCAGTACACGATGAACTTCATCCGCGACCTCTACAAGCGCGCGTACGCCAAGAAGTTCCGCTTCGAGACCTTCCTGGGCGCCTTCAAGTACTACACCTCGTACACGCTGAAGACGTTCGACGGCAAGCGCTACCTCGAGCGCTACGAGGACCGCGTCTGCATGGTCGCCCTGCACTTGGCCCGCGGCAACGAGCAGCTCGCCGAGCAGATGGTCGACGAGATCATCGACGGCCGGTTCCAGCCCGCAACCCCCACCTTCCTCAACGCCGGCAAGCGCCAGCGCGGTGAGCTCGTCTCCTGCTTCCTGCTCCGCATCGAGGACAACATGGAGTCGATCGGGCGGTCCATCAACTCCGCCCTGCAGCTCTCCAAGCGCGGCGGCGGCGTGGCCTTCGCCCTCACCAACATCCGCGAGGTCGGCGCGCCGATCAAGCAGATCGAGAACCAGTCCTCCGGCGTCATCCCCGTGATGAAGCTCCTCGAGGACAGCTTCTCCTACGCGAACCAGCTCGGTGCCCGCCAGGGTGCGGGAGCCGTGTACCTGCACGCGCACCACCCGGACATCAACCGCTTCCTCGACACCAAGCGCGAGAACGCGGACGAGAAGATCCGCATCAAGACGCTGTCCCTCGGCGTCGTCGTCCCCGACATCACCTTCGAGCTCGCCAAGCGCGACGAGGACATGTACCTGTTCTCGCCGTACGACGTCGAGCGCGTCTACGGCATGCCGTTCTCCGACATCTCGGTCACCGAGAAGTACTACGAGATGGTGGACGACGCCCGCATCAAGAAGACCAAGATCAAGGCCCGCGAGTTCTTCCAGACCCTCGCGGAGATCCAGTTCGAGTCCGGCTACCCGTACATCATGTTCGAGGACACCGTGAACCGGGCCAACCCGATCGACGGCAAGATCATCATGTCCAACCTGTGCTCCGAGATCCTCCAGGTCTCCGAGCCCACCACGTACAACGAGGACCTGTCCTATGACTCCGTGGGCAAGGACATCTCCTGCAACCTCGGCTCGCTGAACATCGCGAAGACCATGGACTCGCCCGACTTCGGCCGGACCATCGAGACCGCGATCCGCACCCTCTCGGCCGTCTCCGACATGAGCCACATCAGCTCGGTGCCCTCGATCGCCAAGGGCAACGACGCCTCGCACGCCATCGGCCTCGGCCAGATGAACCTGCACGGTTACCTCGCCCGTGAGCGGGTCCACTACGGGTCCGAAGAGGGCCTGGACTTCACGAACATCTACTTCTACTCCGTGGTGTACCACTGCATCCGGGCGTCGAACCTCATGTCCATCGAGACCGGTCGACGGTTCGCCGGTTTCGAGAAGTCCAAGTACGCCACGGGCGAGTTCTTCGACAAGTACACCGATCAGGTCTGGGAGCCGACGACTCCGCGCGTGCGTGAGCTGTTCACCGAGGTGCACATCCCCACGCAGGAGGACTGGCGTGCGCTGAAGGCGTCGGTCATGGAGCACGGCATCTACAACCAGAACCTGCAGGCCGTCCCGCCGACCGGGTCGATCTCGTACATCAACAACTCGACGTCCTCCATCCACCCGGTGGCGTCGAAGATCGAGATCCGCAAGGAAGGCAAGCTCGGCCGCGTGTACTACCCGGCGCCGTACCTCACGAACGACAACCTGGAGTACTACCAGGACGCGTACGAGATCGGCTACGAGAAGATCATCGACACCTACGCCGCTGCCACGCAGCACGTGGACCAGGGCCTGTCCCTGACGCTGTTCTTCAAGGACACCGCCACCACGCGCGAGATCAACAAGTCCCAGATCTACGCCTGGCGCAAGGGCATCAAGACCGTCTACTACATCCGTCTCCGCCAGCTCGCGCTGGAAGGGACCGAGGTGGAGGGTTGCGTCAGCTGCATGCTGTAGGCAACTGAATCAGACCGCAGTTCTTCCCATCGCCATTCCCACCCCAAGCAAGGAACATCTCATGAGCGAGAAACTGAAGCTCGTCGACCGGGTCCAGGCCATCAACTGGAACCGTATCCAGGACGACAAGGACGTGGATGTCTGGAACCGCCTGGTGAACAACTTCTGGCTGCCCGAGAAGGTGCCGCTGTCCAATGACGTGCAGTCGTGGGCCACGCTGACGCCGGAGGAGCAGCAGCTCACCATGCGTGTCTTCACGGGGCTCACGCTGCTCGACACGGTGCAGGCCACGGTCGGTGCCGTGAGCCTCATCCCTGATGCGCTCACCCCGCACGAGGAGGCCGTGCTCACGAACATCGCATTCATGGAGTCGGTGCACGCCAAGAGCTACTCGTCGATCTTCTCCACGCTGGCCTCCACCAAGGAGATCGACGAGGCGTTCCGCTGGTCCACGGAGAACGTGAACCTGCAGAAGAAGGCGACCATCGTCACGGACTACTACCGCGGCGACGATCCCCTGAAGCGCAAGATCGCCTCGACGCTGCTCGAATCGTTCCTGTTCTACTCCGGCTTCTACCTGCCGATGTACTGGTCCTCGCGGGCCAAGCTCACGAACACGGCGGACCTCGTGCGCCTGATCATCCGTGACGAGGCAGTGCACGGGTACTACATCGGGTACAAGTTCCAGCGCGGGCTGGAGAGCGCGACGCCGGAGCGCCGCCAGGAGCTCAAGGACTACACCTTCGAGCTGCTCTTCGAGCTGTACGAGAACGAGGTCCAGTACACGCACGATCTCTACGACTCCGTGGGCCTGGCCGAGGACGTCAAGAAGTTCCTGCACTACAACGCTAACAAGGCGCTGATGAACCTGGGCTATGAGGCGATGTTCCCGTCCTCGGTGACCGATGTGAACCCGGCGATCCTCTCGGCGCTGTCCCCGAATGCCGACGAGAACCACGACTTCTTCTCGGGCTCGGGTTCCTCATACGTGATCGGCAAGGCCGTGAACACCGAGGACGAGGACTGGGACTTCTAGGCCCGTCTAGTCAATGATGCGCGACACGCGCATTTTCGCCGAAAGCCCTGTGCGACGTCGCGCAGGGCTTTCGCCATCGATACCTACAGTGCGAGCTCGATCCTCATAAGCCATGACGATTCACTAAGCAGCACCTAATCCACAATATTGTGGTGGCCAGATCCAGGATCCGAGAGAGTGCGCCCATTCATGGAACCGAGCGACGACGGAAAGTTCACTGTTTTCTTCGATCGTAATTGTAGTTCCAGCGTGATTTTCGACGGCGTTGCCGCGAAGTTTACTCGAACTGAGTACCTCAGAGAGAACCCAAGCAAGGGCTGAAGCAATGTGGTGACCATGATGATACTGCTCAAGTTCCTCTCGCCCTTTCGTTCCCGGAAGCTCCTTCGCACCGGTGCTCTCCATACTCAAACCATCGTCCTTCGTGAGAAGGACATCGAGTTCTGCGGACTTCAGTTCGATGGTTTCCGGGTCGCCGAGGAGGTGGACGGGAAACTCCTTCATGCTGACGTATGGGCACGTTGGACCAGTTCGAGCACTGCTCCCATTCCGCGCGTCCACTCGTCGGTGAACCACCGCAACGCTCCATTGCCCGCGATTCCTCTGCGCGTGGCGAATGAGAGCGGTCTGACGCTTGTAAAGATGGTCCCCGAAGTCTGACGGGACCCTTTCGTCGAAGTCCCGTGCAGGAGTCCGGCACTCGGGTGAGCTCGGCAGGGGAACGCACCTCTCTGCCTCGTGCGTAGCGCTGGTTCTCCAAGGCAAGGCTGTGAGCCGGGCGAAGCGCCCTACAGTGGCCACAATCCCTGGAATTCTGAACCCGATCATGAGCGGTGGCTACCCACTGCAATCCTTGACTGCGCTATCGAAGCCGGGATGGCGCCATGGCAACCTAGGTCCTGGGAGCCTCGAAACCCCTGTTCGGCCAGTGGCAGCGGGATCCGGCGTCGGAGCGGTCATGATTCTGCGAGGGCGTGCACCGCGCGTTCGACGGCGGGACGCATGTCGAGTTCGGGATCGACGGTCAACCGGTGCAGGAGCAGTCCGTCGGCGAGCGCCATGAGGGCCCGCGTAGCTGGCTCAGGATCGGCGATTCCGACGGCCGTCACGATTGACTCGGTCCACTTCTCGAATTCGCGGCGCTGCTGCCGCAACGGCTCGCCGAGCTCAGGATCGGCGGCGAGTTCGAGGAAGAGGGCATAGCGCGCGCGGGTCCGCACAGCGAACGGCCCGGCCTGCAGCTCGACCATGGCACACAAACCCTCGATCAGTCCGTCGGCGCCGGTGATAGCCGGCATCGCGGCTGGGTCGAAATCGGCCCGCTCGCGCTCTGCGATCCAGTCGACCACCCCGCCCAGCAACGCCCGGCGCGTGCGGAACCAGTTCGAGGTGGACCCTGGCGGCAGGCCGGCCCGTTCGTCGACCCGCGCGTGACTCAACGCGCGCACGCCCTCCGCACCGAGCAACTCCACGGCCGCCTCCAGGCCCCGCTCGCGTGTGGACGCTGGCATGGACACCCCCTTCCGCGAGGTTTACTATGAACATAGTATCCCCGCCCTACGAAGGAGGTCGCCATGTCCACGCCCACCTCGATCTGGTCCCCGCCTTTGCCGGATGCAGCAGGCTTCGACCACCTCGTGGTCGAGACGCCCGGCCTGCGGACGCACATCGCCACCATCGGGGAAGGTGATCCGGTGGTGCTCCTGCACGGATTTCCCGAGCACTGGTGGCAGTGGCGCGCCATAGCTCCGATCATCGCCGCACGCGGCTACCGAGTCATCTGTCCCGATCTGCGCGGTGCGGGGTGGACGGAGGCCGACAATCCGCAGATCGATCGTGAGAGCCGGCTTCGCGATCTGCTCGCTCTCCTCGACATCCTCGGCATCGAGCGTGCCGACGTCGTCTCGCACGACATGGGTGTCATCACCGCCATGCAGCTTTGCTACGACCACCCCGAGCGGGTTCGGACGGCAGTTCAACTCGCCGTGCCGCCGGCCTTCTTCGCCTTCAGCCCGAAGATCGTCCCCGGTTTCCGGCATCTGCCGCGGTTCATCTGGCACCGCCCGGACGCCTCACTACGCGGGATCTTCTCCGAGGCCTATGTGGCCCGCCCGCTGTCGGAGGCGACCGTCGACGCCAACCTTGCCCCGCTGCGCCGGCCCGATATCGATCAGGCGGTACGTCCGCTCACCCGCGGCATGATTCTGCCCGAAGCCGTGCGCATGATGGTGGGCGTCTACCGCCGTCGGCGGCTCACGGTGCCGACGCTCATCGTCTACGGCCGCCGCGACCACCCGTGGACCGAGCCGGTCCTGGAGCGCATCTGCCGCAACCCGGAGCGATACGCCGATCACGTGGAGTTCGCCTACGTCGAGGGCGCGGCGCACTTCATCACCGACGATGCCCCCGCCGAGGTCGCCGACCTCGCACTCGGTTGGTTCGATCGCGCCGCGTGACTCCAGCCGTCGAGCGCCCCGCGCTCCGGCGTTCTTCCGGCAATCGCCGGCGGAGTGAAGGGCTCGCTCTGCGGCAGCCACCCGCCGGACTCCGGTGCGGCCCCGGTCAGTAGCCCTGCTGGATGACCGCAGCCACCGAGCCGGTCCGCTCAACCGGTCGGCGAGGTCAGCCAGTGCCACCATGACGACCGCTCGGGCTCCGGCTGGGGCACCGGCTCCGGCTCCTCGCCGAGGGCCTGGGCGGCCCGGATGAGGTCGTCGGTGGTGAGCGTCATGACCTCCTCCCGATCGAGAGCGTCGAGCTCACGGTCGGCGTCGAGCGACAGCCTCAGCGCCTGGCGGTTGAGCGCCTGCTCGAACAGCGTACGAGCGAAGCGCGCGTTGCCCGAGTCCTCTCCGGCGTGGAGGTTGGCGAGGATACGGCGCAGCATCTGGTCCGCGCCCGATTCGAGCATGTACTCGTGCTGGACCAGCATCTGGTTGAAGATCGTCTCGAGCGCGTCGACCGAGTAGTCGGGGAAGGTGATCTCGCGCGCGAACCGGGACCGGAGGCCGGGATTGGAGAGCAGGAACGACTCCATCAGCCGGGGATAGCCTGCCACGATCACCACCAGCCGGTGGCGGTGGTCCTCCATCCGCTTGAGCAGAACCTCGATCGCCTCCGGGCCGAAGTCGACCCGGCCCTCCTCCGGGGTCAACGCGTAGGCCTCGTCGATGAACAGGACCCCGTCTAGGGCGCGCCGGATGACCCGGTCCGTCTTGACCGCGGTCTCACCGACGTACTGGCCGACCAGACCCGACCGGTCCACCTCGACGAGATGGCCCTTCTGCAGCAGCCCGACCGCGCGATACATTTCGGCCAGGAGGCGGGCCACGGTGGTCTTGCCGGTGCCCGGATTACCGAGGAACACGAGGTGCTGCGACGTGGCCACCTCCGGCAGGCCGTGCGCCTTGCGGCGGGCCTGGACCTGGAGCAGCGCGACGAGCGCCCGCACCTGTTCCTTCACGGTCTCCAGCCCCACCAGCGCGTCGAGCTCGGCCTGCACCTCGAAGAGCGGCCGCGCCGGCCCGGGGCGCGCACTGAAGAGCTCGCTCACGCGGTCGTCGATCCGCTCCGAACTCGGGAGCTTGAGCTGATCGGCCAGATGACCGAGCGTCTCGCGCAGCTCGTCGAGCGGGTTACGGCTGGCAGCCATGAATTTCTCCTGAGGTGGTTCGACCGCGAGGGAAGGAATCGCGGTGTCTGCTTCAGGGTAGCTGTCGGGGTGGGCTCCCGTCGGATCGCTGTGGATCGTTGCTCTCCAGCGGAATCGAGGACAGCGCGAGGAAACTCTGTGCGGGGATTCGACGGCGCCGGCCTCGGCTGTCAGAGATCACGGATGTAGCACAGCATCCGGTAGTCGGAACCGGGCTCGATATTGACGAATCCATGGCGCTCGTAGAAGCGTCGGGTGTCGACGTCGACCTCGTCCACATTGATCTGCATCTCCCCTGCACCGCGGGCGCGCACGAGGCTTATCGCCCCGCCGAGCAGTGCGGTGCCGATGCCTCCATCGCGGAGGGTCGGGCGGACATAGAGCTCCTCGAGCTGGGCGACGGGACCGTCGTAGTAGGGGGTGGGACGCAGCGTGAGGAAGGCGAAACCGATCGCCTCACCGCTGCCGTCCTCCGCGAGGATCACGACGACATCATTGGAGGCGAGGAGCCGATCGAAGCGGGTACCGAGCACCCGTGCCGTCGGCGTCACAGCGTCGAACTCCGTATTGAAGTCGTACAGGAGTTGTCCCACCGTGGCAGCATCCAGCTGTACTGCCGTCCTCACCCGATGCGTCATCCTGTCCGCCTTCTTCCTCTGCCTCAGCGCCGGCATCCTGATGGTTCAGGCATTGGCAAGCGCGGGTCCATCCGCTCTGGTGCTTCCTGTCTGCAGTGCGTGCAGGTCACACTCGAAACACCCACTCGACAGGACACCCAATGCGCTCGGACCACCTCGAACAGGTTGCTGCAATTGCACACTCCACGGGCTTCACCGTGGATGCCGAACCGCCCGCCGAGCTCCAGCAGGCGGTCGCATCCGCTGTGAGCCATGGAGAACCACTGGCCGTCGTCGCGGCGGTCGCGGACATGCCGACCCTCGCCGTCCTCGATGCACTCGACGCCCTTCTCCCGAACACCGCCTAGAGGGACAACGCCTAGACGGGCGGTATGCGTGCGACGGCGGACGACGCCTATCGCGCGACCGGCGCCGACGCACTCTCGGGAGTCCCCGCCGTCGACGCGGCGTACGACGCCGACACCCGGCGGTACACGGGCGTGAAGAACGCCGCGACGGCGGCCAGGACCATGATGATCCCGGCGATCAGGAACACCAGGGCGATCCCTCGGGACGTACCCTCTCCCAGCAGTGGAGCCAGTCGGGCTGCGCCCTCGGCCGAGCGTGCATACGGGATGATCCAGAACTGGGCGATCGGCGCGATGACGAACGCGGTGACCGGCGCCGCCGCGGATTCGAAGGCCATGGCGAAGCCGAACACGCGGCCCTGCCGCTCGAGCGGCACCGTCTGCTGGATGACCGTCTGCTCGGCGGCCTCGATGAAGGGGATCAGCACCAGGTACGCCCAGATCCCCGCGATGTACAGCCATCCCCACTCCCTGAGGGTGAACACCGCACCGAGCACGCCCATGGCGATCACCGCGAGGAGCATGGTGCGCAGCGGGTTGGACCCGAGGCCGAACTTGCCGATCAGCGCGCCACCCACGATGAACCCCGTCGCACCGACGGCGAACAGCGTGCCCCACATCTCCACGGAGAACAGTTCGAGGCCGTAGGGGTCCATGAGCGCCATGTAGACGCCACCCACGAAGTTGTTGAACGTCGAGAACAGGATCAACGCGAACAGCCCGGGGATGGCCAGCACGGCGGCGAACGAACCGCGCAGATCGAAGCCGCCGTGGGCGTCGGTCCTGGCGACCCGCACCTCCTCGGGCATGCTCAGGGTCAGCAGGTGCAGGGCGGTCAGGGCCGTGAGGACGACGGCGACGGCGATGGTCCAGCCCATGCCCAGCAGCCCGACCGACAGCCCGGAGAGCACCGAGGTGACGATGAACATGAGCCCCTGCACCATGCCCACGAGCCCGTTGGCATTGGCCCGCCGGTCCGGTTCGATCAGGATGGTGACGGTGGTGGACAACGCGATGTTGCGCATGTTCTCCACCACAGCACCGACGAGGATGACGAGCATGAACACCCAGAACCACGGCTGCCCCAGGTCCAGCAGCCACGCGGTGGGCGTCACCAGGAACATGCCCCCGGCCAGCAGGAACATCACCAGGGTGAAACCGGCGGCGAAACGCATCACCGTTAGTTTGCGGAAGCGGTCCACGAAGGTGCCGAAGCTGATGCTGGAGAGGGCGATCAGGAGCATGTACGCCCCACCGACCACCCCCGTGGCGATGACGTTGCGGGTCTCGAGGTACACCCAGAACGTCAGGGCGAACCACAGGTAGCTCGTGGTGATGTTCGCGAGCGCGGTATTGACGAGGATGCCGGCGAAGGTGCGCGAGCGCTGCTTCGGGTCGCGGACCGACCGGTCGATGCCGTCGTCGTCCCCGCCCTGGGCGGAGGAGTCCGCGTCGTCGACGGAGTGTTCAGCGCTCTGGAGGGAGGCGGCGTCGTCGGAGGGGTGTGAGCCGCTGCCTCGGGGCGCAGCGGGGGACGGCGGGGACGGTTCCTGCCCGGTCATGCGGCACAGTCTAGTGACATCGATCGGGCGCGTGAAGGGCCCGGATTCCCGCTCGGGTGCAGGTCCGGTCAGCAGTCCGCCCTCGAACGGGATGGGGACGTGCGGGACGGACGGCATCCCGTGGCCCGTCAGCCGTCCGATGCGGGAGGGCCCCGGCGGTCATCGGGAACCCCCGCCTCCGGACGCGGGGGGAACGGTATGCGGTCGAGGTCGGACGCCGCGACCACCCCCGCGGAGCCTGCCCTCACGCGGGCCTGCGCGGCAAGCACGCCGACGTCGTCGTACCGCGACGAGAAGTGCGTGAGGACGAGCGTCCCCACCCCGGCGCTGCCGGCGATCGCGCCCGCCTGTCCCGCCGTCAGGTGCAGGTAGCGCTCGGCGAGGGTCGCGTCGTCGTCGCTGAAGGTGCTCTCGGCGACCAGCAGGTCGGCGCCGTCCGCGAGCGCCGCCGCGCCGTCGCACTCCGCCGTGTCCATCACGAACGCGAAGCGGCGCCCGGGCCGGTGCACGCTGACGTCGTGGAGCCGGACGGCGCCGAGTGCTCCCTCGCGCTGCAGGCGTCCGACGTCGGGTCCGGTGATCCCTGCGGCAGTGAGCAGTCCGGGCAGGAACGTCCGTCCGTCCGGTTCGGTCAACCGGTAGCCGTAGGCCTCGATCCGGTGGCGCAGCGGTTCGACCCCGATTCCGGACGCGATGCCGCCGGCCGCGCCGTGGGGGCGCAGGTGGAGGTCCAGTCCCGGCGTCGCGAGCGACACCAGCGCGCGCACCACGTCCTCGCCGGACGCCGGGTAGTGGAGGTGCACGGGGTGGGCGACGCCGTCGAGCACCATACGCGAGAGTACGCCGGGCAGACCGAAGCAATGGTCGCCGTGGACGTGGGTGAGGCAGATCCTCGTGATCCTCGACGCCGGGACGCCGGCCAGGAGCATCTGGCGCTGCGTGCCCTCACCGGGATCGAACAGGATGCCCTCGCGTTCCCAGCGCAGGAAGTAGCCGTTGTGGTTGCGGGTCCGGGTGGGCACCTGCGACGCCGTGCCGAGGATGACGAGCTCACGCATGGCCCTCAGTCTTCCATCCCGCGAGCGGGGGAACCCCAGTGGACCGGCCGGGCACTAGGGGAAAGAATGGTAGCGTCCCGCGCCGGCGCAGGACGGCGTGACTCGGGGAGCACTTCACGAAGGAGCGTGATCGGGTGGAACAGCCAGCCCCGGCGTTACCGGAGGCGGCCCGCCAGCAGGCCTGGAAGCAGGGCCCGTGGACCACGCCGTCACCCGAGCTGATCCCGTCCGCGCTGGTGTCCCTCGCGGGCTTCCTCGTGCTGGTGCTGCACCAGGCGCTGATCGGCTATGCCGTGCTGGCGGTGGCGCTCGGAACGGCGGCGTTCGTCGGCAGGGCGTTCTTCCGGGACCTGCTGCTGATCGCCTTCGGCCTGTCCGTGATGACGCTCGTGCCGATCACCACGGACATCAGCCCCGAGCACATGGCCGTCATGGGAACCGCCATGATCCTCGCGGTCGGCGTGCCCTACGCCGTCTCACGCTTCGTCTACCGGGACCACGCGATCACCTTCCCCGTGCGGACGGGCGAGCGGTGGACGCGCACGGAGAAGTGGTACCTGCCCGTCGTCGTCGTCCTCGGTTACGCCCTGCTGCCCGTCTACATGCTCCGCACGGGCGTGTACACCAACTGGCCTGCGGCGTCGGAGCCCGCGGACATCGTCCGGCTGTTCGTCGGCACCAACGGGCTCGGGATCTGGGACGAGCTGTTCTTCATCTGCACGGTGTTCGCCCTGCTCCGCCGACACCTGCCGATGGCACAGGCGAACGTGCTGCAGGCGGTCCTGTTCACGTCCTTCCTGTGGGAGCTGGGGTTCCACGCCTGGGCGCCGCTGTTCATCTTCCCCTTCGCGCTGTTGCAGGCGTTCATCTTCACCCGGACGCGGTCCCTGTCCTACATCATCTGCGTCCACCTCCTGTTCGACCTCGTCCTGTTCCTCGTCCTGATCCACGCGCACAATCGCGCCTGGATCGACATCTTCCTCTACTGACGCTTGACGCCGCGCCACCGAAGGGGTTCACTAGTCAAGTAACTAACCATCGAACAGGGAGAATGCGGTGATCGAGGAAGGCAAGCCCCTGTTCGTGCAGATCGCCGAGCAGGTCGAGGACTCGATCGTCGACGGAAGTGTCGCCGAGGAGACCCAGGCGCCGTCGACCAACGAACTCGCCGCCTTCTACCGCATCAATCCGGCCACCGCCGCGAAGGGGGTGAACATGCTCGTGGACAAGGGAGTGCTCTACAAGCGCCGGGGGATCGGCATGTTCGTCGCCGCCGGTGCCCGCGACCTGCTGCTCAAGGAGCGCCGCAACGACTTCGCCCTGCGGTACGTGCAACCCCTCCTTGCCGAGGCGCGCAGGATCGGGCTCGAACCCGATGACGTCGCGAGCCTCATCCGAGCCGGCGTGGAGCCGGTGACCCCGTAAGGGCAATCGAATCGAAGGACATCATGGACTCTGTCATCGAGGTCCGGAACCTCACCAAACGCTACAAGGACGTCCTCGCCCTCGACGACGTCGGCTTCGACATCCAAAGGGACACCATCTACGGCTTCCTGGGTCGCAACGGTGCCGGCAAGACCACCGCGATGTCGATCCTCACGGCGCAGAACCTCCCGACGAGCGGACAGGTCCGCGTCTTCGGTGAGGATCCCTACGAGAACGCCCGGGTGCTCAGTCGCATGTGCTTCGTGCGTGAGAGCCAGAAGTACCCGGACGACGCCACACCCCGCCACGCCCTCGCCTCCGCGCGCCTGTTCTTCCCGCAGTGGGACCAGGAGCTCGCAGACGACCTGGTGGAGGAGTTCCAGCTGCCGCTCAAACGCACCATCAAGAAGCTCTCGCGGGGGCAGCTCTCCGCCGTCGGCGTCATCATCGGGCTGGCTTCCCGCGCCGAGATCACCTTCTTCGACGAGCCGTACCTCGGTCTCGACGCCGTCGCCCGCCAGATCTTCTACGACCGCCTGCTCACCGACTACGCCGAGCATCCGCGGACGGTACTCCTGTCGAGCCACCTCATCGACGAGGTCTCGAACCTCATCGAACGGGTGCTCGTGATCGACGCAGGGCGCATCATCATGGACGAGTCCACGGAGGACGCCCGCGCACAGGCCACGAATGTCGTCGGCGACACCGCTGCCGTCGAGAGGGCCCTCCGCGGCCGCGAGGTCATCCACCGTGAGAGCCTCGGCCGCGTGGCCTCCGTGACGTTCGTGGGACGGCTCGACGCCGCGGAGCGCGACGCGCTCGCCGCAGCGGGGCTCGACCTCGCGCCCGTCTCGCTGCAGCAACTCATCGTCCGCCTCACCCAGCAGAGAACCCCGGGCCGCGACGCATTCGCCGCCGAAGCGCAGGAAGGAAGCCTCCGATGACCACCATCGAGTCCGGCAGCGCGACGCGCCCTGCTGTCGTGCGCAACCGCACGCGCAACGTGGTGCGCCTGCAGTTCGTCAACACGCAGACGTTCGTCTGGGTGCCTGCCCTCGTCCTGGGCGGTGCCTGGGTCCTGACGATGCTCATCTACTGGATCCTGCAGAACGCGGGAGTGACCGGGGTCAAGACCGGCGGGGGTTCGCAGGCCCCGCTGTGGTACTTCCTCGTGGTCGGCATCCAGGCCATGACCATGACCTTCCCCTTCTCGCAGGCGATGAGCCTGACCCGGCGGGAGTTCTACGTCGGCTCCCTCGCGGCGGCGGCGGTGAGCGGTCTCGGGATGTCGCTGGTGTTCGTGCTGCTCGGCCTGGTCGAACGTGCGACGGGGGGCTACGGCATGAACGGCTACTTCGCCTACCTGGACTGGCTGTGGCAGGGAGGACCGCTCGCGGCGGGCCTGACGTACTTCGTGCTGACCATGCTGTTCTTCATCGTCGGTTTCTGGTCCGCCACCATCTACAAGCGGTACGGCACGGCGGTGCTCACGACCGTCCTGATCGGTATCGGCCTCGCGCTCGTGGGTCTCGTAGCCCTCGTGACGTGGCAGCAGGCCTGGCCGGAGGTGGGGCAGTGGATCCTCGACACCGGAGCGCTCGGGCTGACCCTGTGGGCCATCCTGGTGTCCGTGGTGCTCGCCGCCGGGTCCTACCTCACGCTGCGCCGGATGCCCGCCTGATGCCCGACGCGGATGGCCCGGCCGGTTTCATCGACGAGGCGCTCCAGTACGAGAGCTCCTGGGAGCGGGCCGAGGACTACGAGCGGCGTCACGGCGACCACCTCGAGTACTACGGCGCATCCGTCGGTGCGGTACGTGGAACCCTCCGCAACGCGCAGCGCCGGTACCCGGGCCTCGGGCACGACGACGTCACAGCCCTGGCCTCCGAGCTGTGGAGTCGCCCGGTCTTCGAGCGGCGCCTGGCGGCCGCCGTGCTGCTGCAGTCCTCCGTACGACTCCTGCGATCCTCCGACCTCACCCGGATCGAGGGTTTCCTGCGCTCGGCCCACCTGCCCGACCTCGTCGATCCCCTCGCCGTCGACGTCGTCGGGCCCCTGCTCCTCCGGCTGCGCGGACAGGACGCCGTGCGCGCCCACGCCGTGCTCGAGCGGTGGGCAGCAGCGGACGACCCCTGGCTGCGACGCGCGGCGGTCCTGGCCCACCTCCCGGCGTTCCGGACGGGCGAAGGCGACGGCGCCTCGTTCCGCAGGATCGTCCATCTCGTCTCGGGGGCGCACCAGGGTCGGGTGAGCACGGTGGAGGACGCCGTCGCCCTCGTCCGGGCGAGCGGGGCAGGCTGACGGTCCGACCCGCACCCGACGGGCCGGACGCCGTCGCGCCGGTCGGGCGGGTGCTGCCTACCGGACGTCGATGGTGCGGATGAGCTTCCCGCGCAGTGCCGGCACAAGATGGTGGAGACCCATCAGGCCGAGCCCGTAGCGCCGCACGCGGCGCATCGACGTCGCCACGCGCAGGCGGGGGTCGATCAGGATTGCGCGGTGGCCGAGCCGGTGCGAGAGCCGGACGGAGAAGTCGATGTCCTCGTCGGAAGTGTCGATCGACGTCCGTCCGAGACCGCCGACCTCGAGGTACGCCGTCGCACGCACCGCCATGTTGTGACCCACGACGAAGCGCAGGTAGGCGGCATCGAGATGTCCCACGGCCATCATCATCCGCAGGAGCCACAGTGCGCCCGGCATGAGCTGGGCATCGCCCCAGCGGTAGTACCTGTCGCGCAGCGGGATGCTCGTGCCGCCGACGAGCGCGACGTCCGGATGGAGGGTGAACAGCGTGCGGAGCCGGGCGGCCCAGTCCTCGGTGGGTGCACTGTCGCCGTCGGTGCGGGCGACGAGCGCGTGGCCGTCCGCGATCGCCCTGCGGAACCCGGTGTCGCAGGCTGCGCCGGTGCCCTTCTGCGGCTCGTGGAGGATCGTGATGCGGGGTGTCGGATGTGCGGCGGCGAAGCGCCGCACGCGCTGCACGGTGCCGTCGGTGGAGCCGTTGTCCACGACGTACACGTGGAGGTCCGGGCAGTCCCGCTGCCGCCGGAGCGCCTCGAGGGTGTCAGCGATCCCGGGTTCGTTGAGGACGGGGACGACGACAGCGAGTCGGTCGGTCACGGGATGATCCTTCAGGGATTGTCGAGATCGCGTGCGGCGAACGTGTCGCAGGACCGGAGGTCGCCGGTCTCGAAGCCCTGTGAGAACCAGGCCTGGCGCTGTGCGCTGGAGCCGTGGGTCCAGCCCTCGGGGTTGACCTGGCCGGTCGCGGCCGCCTGGATGCGGTCGTCGCCCACCGAGGCGGCAGCTGACAGCGCATCCCCGAGGTCGGTGGTCGAGAAGGAGCGGAGGAAGGGCTCGCCGGACTCCGGATCGGGGACGGAGGTGGCGTGGGCCGCCCACATCCCGGCGAGGCAGTCCGCCTGCAGTTCGACGCGCACACCTCCGGACTCCTCGCCCTGCGGATCCTGCTGCGCGGCGCCGAGGGTGCCGATCAGGTTCTGGATATGGTGGCCGAACTCGTGCGCGACGACGTACTCCTGTGCGAGCGGGCCGCTGGAGGAGCCGAACTGGGTGACGAGCTCGTCGAAGAACGCCGTGTCGTAGTAGGTCTGCTCATCGACCGGGCAGTAGAAGGGGCCCACGGCGCTGGTGGCCGTGCCGCAGCCCGTGTTCGTCCGGTCGGTGAAGAGGACGACTCCGGGCTGGGTGTAGGTGACGCCGAACTGGTCGAGGTAGGGGGACCAGAAGCTGTCGAGGCTCTCGGCGGTGCCGAGGATGCGACAGTCGAGCTGCTCGTTCGCATCGGCGCCGGTGAGGCACTCGTTGATGGCCGGCTCGCCGGCGGGATCCTGCTCCTGCGTGATGGTGCTGCCGTCGCCGAGTCCGAGGTCGTCCACCACGCCGGGTCCGAAGATCAGGGAGAGGATCAGCAGGAGCCCGCCGCCCACTCCGCCTCCGACGGCGGCACCGCGTCCGCGGCCCCGCCGGTCACTGACGCGGGAGGGATCGAACCGGGCGTTGTCGTTGAAGCTCATGGCATAACAATAAGCCGACTTAGCGTTGCCGGCGGAAACGGCTCGCAGGGTCCGCTGCTACTCCGTCGGCCGATGGTCGTGGGGCCGACGCCGCACGGGTTCCGGGGAGGTTTCCTCGGCGGTGAGCTGCAGTGCGGTGAGGTGCTGTTCGAGTACCTGCGCCGCCAGCAGATGGCCCTGAGGGGTGAGGTGGACGCCGTCGGCGAGGAAGCCCGCCAGCCTGTGGCGCGTCAGCCAGTCGCCGGCTGATACGAAAGGGATGCCCCGCTGGGCGGCGAAGCCGCCGAGGACGGCGTCGACCTGTGCACGGCGGCCCCCGCCGTCACCGGCCCCCCGACTGAGGGTGCCGATCATGACCAGGCGCGACGACGGGTATGTACTCCTCAGTGCCGCCACGAGGGCATCGGCACCGGCGAGGATCTGCGCGTCCGAGGCACCCAGTGCGGCGTCGTTGCCTCCACCCTCGATGACGACGAGGCCGGGCCTGCCGTGGGGCAGCACCCAGTCGCCGCGCATCAGGGAATCGTAGTAGTTGGCATTGCCCACCCTGTTCGCCGCGACGAAGCCGGTGCCGCCCGCGCCGGCGAAGCTCACGGAATAGCCGAGGGTGCGTAGCGCGGCCTGCGGCCAGGTGTCCGGCCCGGCGGACTGCGAATCACCGATGAGGACTGCGGTATCCCGGATGTCGGGCACCACGACCTCCTGCCTGCCCGTGGCGGGGTTCCGGGCGATGCTGCCGACGGCGGGCTGAGGCGGGTCCGCAGGCGGCTCGGTCCTCGTGGGCGCGGGGCGTTCCGGGGGCGGGGCAGTCGGCGTTTCCTCGGACGCGGTGCTCGACGGCTCGTCGGACGTGCGGGCCGCCCCGGCCGTGTCGCTGCCTGAAGTGTCGGGCGGGACCACGCCGGCGAGGATCCCGACGGTCACCCCGACGGAGGTGAGGGCCACCAGGACTCCCAGGAGATTCTTCCGGAGGTACGTCGGAGACGTGGAGGACCGATCTGCCGTGCCGTGGTGCATCCCCATCCGTTCCCGCCTTCGGTACCCCTGCCCGGCGTCGTTCCCTCAGGCTACAAGTGGCGGGTGGACGCGCGCGTGCGCGCCGCCGCGACACTCCGACGGAAGCGCCGGATCGCGCTCAGTCCGCCCAGTGCGACGGGCGCTCGATCCGCTCGGGAAGGCGCGTCCTCCGGTCACCCGCGGCAGCAGCGACCTGCATGGGCGTGAGAAACAGGGCGCGCGAGAGGTCGGCGCCGTGCAGCCTGGCGTCGCGGAGGTCCGCTCCCAGCAGGTCCACCCAGCGGAGATCGGCACCCGTGAGGTCCGCTGCGATGAGGTAGGCGCCCCTGAGGTTCGTTCCCTGCAGTGATCGCCCTGCCAGGTCCGCGCCGAGGAGGTCCGCGCCCATCGGGCGCCGGGCGACGCGCTGCGCCCCTGCATCCGCCCGGACACCGGTGCTGACGTCCCCGAGGGCGTCACCGACCCGTCGGCGGAGCTCGGCGAGGTCGACGGCGGGAAGATCCTCCGCCTGCAGGCGTGTCAGGCCGATGGTCTCCTCGACCAGCGCGTCGACGGCGGCGGCTACCGCCCGGGGCACGGCGGTCGACCGGGCCGCGAGGCGCTGGGCCTCGTCGAGGTACCACAGCACCTCATGAAGCTGCCGGACGATCGGGAACACCGCGAACATCGGTGCGCGTACCTCCGGGTGCGCCGTCCAGCTCTTCCCGCCGAACAGGTCCTGCGCCACGTGCTGGCCGGCGCCGAAGCAGTCGAACACGGTGCAGCCCCTGTACCCCTCGCCGCGGAGCCGCGCGTGGATGGTGCAGGAGAAGTCGGCGGCGAGGTTGTGGCACGCCGTCCCGGCCGGCTTGTGGTGCCCGAAGTCCGAGGACCGTTCGAAGCCCAGCGCCGAGCAGCACAGGGCGAAGCAGTTCCCGCAGTCGGCCGTCAGGGCGACCTCCGGATGGCCGGACAGGCGCAGCGGGACGGCGGGCACGGCGGGTCCTCTCGGTGGGGGGCTGAAGGAGGGTGGCGGAAGCAGGGTATGCACGCGGCCTGCCGGCGTCCCGATCGGCGCAGCGGGACACGGTCCGCCGGTCCTTCGGGATTCTCGCACCGTTTCTGGTTCTCGCCAAGCGGAACCTCCCCGGGCGTCGCGGGGTTGTCCCCTCCGCTGCCTGCTGGAACGGTAGGTTCGGGCGGCACCGCGCCAACCCGCTGGACCGGCGAGCCGCCGTCCCGGATCAGAAGGAGCAACGGATGAACATCCTCAAGGTGATGCTGGACGGACTCGAGAACGCCAAGGCCCTGGACAGGATCGCCGATCCTGTCGCCGCCGTGGTCGGCAAGGCCGTCCAGCCCCGGACCATCCGGAACATCCTCAGCGGCACGGCCATCGGCCACCACCTCCACCCCATGATGATCGTCATTCCCTCGGGCGCCTGGAGCATGGCCTCGTTCCTCGACCTCACCGGGGGCAAGGACACGCAGAAAGCCGCCGATCTGCTCGTGACCGTCGGGATCCTCTCAGCCGTGCCGACCGCCATCACGGGCCTGCACGACTGGTCGGACACGCAGGAGAAGGAGCGCCGCGTCGGGATCGTCCACGCCGCCGGCAACTCCCTCGCCCTCAGCCTGTACACCGCCTCCGCCGTCGCCCGGGCCAAGGACAGGCGTGCCCTCGGCGTCCTGCTCGGGCTGGGCGGCCTCGGCTCCATGCTGTTCAGCGCGTACCTCGGCGGTCACCTGAGCTACGCCAACGGCGTCAACGTCAATCGGACGGCATGGCACGAGGCGCCCACGGAGTGGACGCGCGTGGCGAGTGAGGCCGACGTCGTCGAAGGCGGCAGGCACACCGTGCGCACGAACGGCGTGCCCATCCTGCTGCTGCGGCACGAGGGGAAGCTGACCGCGATGGACAGCGTCTGCAACCACCTCGGCGGGCCGCTGGAGGACGGCACCATCCAGGACGGCTGCATCACGTGCCCGTGGCACCAGAGCATGTTCAGGCTCGACGACGGCAAGAACTACCGCGGACCCGCGGCCGTGCCCCAGCCCGTCTACGAGACCAGGGTGACCAGCGACGGCTACATCGAGCTGCGCCAGCCTTCCTCCTGACGCTTCCCGCCCCGCGCCGGTCACCGCCCCGGCCGATTCCTCCTAGTGCAGGGGAGCGGGGGAGTCCCCGGTCTCCTTCGGAGCGCGGACGAAGAACGAGGCGATGACGGCGAGCAGGAAGATCAGCGCGCCGTAGAGGAACGCGGACCGGATCCCGCCGGCCAGCGCAGCCGCCTCGCCGATGCCCTCGGAGGCGAGGGCCGTGCTCCGCAGCGTCATCACCGAGATGAACAGGGCGGTGCCGGCGGCGCCGGCCAGCTGCTGCGCGGTGCCGAACACGGCGCTCCCGTGCGAGTACAGGCGGGGCTTGACGGACCCGAGGGCCGATGTCAGGAGCGGCGTGAACATGAGCGCGAGGCCCACACTCAGCAGCACGTGCGCCACGAGGACCAGCCAGACCGGGGTGGTTTCCGTGACCTGCGTCATCGACCAGAAGACGGCGGCGACCAGGAACGCACCGGGGACGAGGAGTACGCGCGGCCCGCGCCGGTCGTAGATCCGGCCGACCACGGGGCCGAGCAGGCCCATGGCGAGTCCTCCCGGCAGGAGCAGCAGTCCGGAGACCAGCGGGTCCATGCCGAGGACGGTCTGCACGTAGATGGGGATGAGGATGATCGTCCCGAAGAGCGCCATCATGCTCACCGCGATCGCCACGATGGAGATGGTGAAGTTCCGCGAGGTGAAGACCCGGAGGTCCAGGAGGGCGGCGTCCCTCCGCTGCAGCTGGAGCTGCCGGGCCACGAAGGCGCCCAGGCCCACGAGGCCGACGACCAAGGGCGCCCATGCCGGCACCGGGCTGCCGGTCGAGGCCTCACCCAGCTGGCTGAGGCCGTAGATGATCCCGCCGAAGGCGACGGCGGAAAGGACGACGGACAGGACGTCGATCGCGGATCTCCGCGGCGTCGTCACGTTCTGCATCTTGGCCGTCCCGAAACCGAGAGCTGCGAGCGAGATCGGCAGGACGAGCCAGAACATCCAGCGCCAGTCGAGCACGCTGAGGATGGCACCGGAGATGCTGGGGCCGAGAGCAGGTGCCACGGAGATGACGATCGAGATGTTGCCCATGATCTTGCCGCGGGAGGCGGGCGGTACGAGCGTCATCACCGTGGTCATGAGCAGGGGCATCATGATCGCGGTGCCGCTGGCCTGGACCACCCGTCCGACCACCAGCACCTCGAAGCCCGGTGCCAGCGCCGCGATGAGCGTGCCGAGGCTGAACAGGCTCATGGCGGCCATGAAGACCGGGCGCGTGTTGAAGCGCTGGAGCAGGAACCCGGTCACGGGGATGACGACGGCCATGGTGAGCATGAACGCGGTGCTCAGCCACTGGCCCGCGCCCACGGTGATGCCCAGATCCTCGACGAGGCGCGGGATGGCCACGCCCATGATCGTCTCGTTGAGGATGACCACGAACGCCGAGATGAGCAGCAGCGTGATGACCAGCTTGTCGCGGGCCGGAAGGGTGTCCTGCGTGGCCGGGGAGCGGACTGCGTCGTCGGCCGGGCTGAGCGCAGCCTCCGGCGAGGGGCCGGCCATGGCGCCCGGAGGCACACCGGCACCCGGGTTCGGTGTCGCGTCGGAGACGCGGGACGGGGGACTCTGGGTCATGATGATCCGCTCGGTTCGATCTGCTCCGGCCGCGCATGAAGGAGTTCCTCGCAGGCCGGGGTTGTGTGGTCGATACGACCGGGCCCCTGGAACGCGGGTCCGGTCAATCAACTGAACCCCGGGTGCCGGAACTCTATTCCACCCTGACATCCCGCGCCGACCTCCCGCCGCGGGATCAGCCGTCACAGCCGCAGCGTGGCGGTCGGGTCCCGCGGAGCGCCGCCGCCGGGCTCCTCCACTAGCATGGGGCGGGTGCGCCGCCCGGACGCCGGTCCGAGCGGCCCATCCGTACGAGCAGGACCCCGGCTTTCCCCGACGAAGGAGTTTTCCCGTGTCCGATTCTTTCTACCGCGACCTCGGCGGCGGGACCTTCGAGTCGACGGTCCACGCGCAGGGTGCGTGGAACCCCGAGGAACAGCACATGGCCCCCATCTCCGGCCTGCTCACGCAGTGCCTGCTGGAGTGCGAGCCGCGCGAGGGCATGCAGCTGAGCCGCCTCAGCTTCGACATCCTCGGCATGATCCCGGGTGGCAAGTTCGAGGTGACCACCGCGGTCGTCCGGCCGGGGCGCACCATCGAGCTGCTGGAGGCCCGTATGGAGGCCGAGGGCCGCACGGCCATCGTGGCGAGAGCGTGGCGTCTGAGCACGCAGGACACCGGCGCCGTCGCCGCCGTCGAGGACCCGCGGATCCCCGGACCGGAGGAGGCAGGGCCCTACGACGGCATGACGGCGTGGCCCGGCGGCTTCATCCGGTCGCTCGAGGTGCGCGTCGTCCCGGGACACCGTCCGGGGCGGGGCCGGGTGTGGCTGCGCAACCCCTACGCGATGGTGGAGAGCGCAACGGCCCCCGACGTCGTGCGGCTGGTGGGCATGATGGACGCCGCCAACGGCATAGCCTCCCGTGTGGCGCCCGGGGGTGACAGCTGGATGTTCCCCAACGTGGACCTCCAGATCCACCTGCACCGCATCCCGCGGGGCGAGTGGCTGGGCCTGGACACCCGCGTCACCTTCGGTGAGCACGGTGTGGGCCTCACCTCCAGCGTGGTGCACGACGTCGACGGACCTTTCGGCCGCCTCGAGCAGATCCTCACGGTCCGGAAGCTCTGACCGGAATGCTCCGGGCCGCTCGGTCGTTGCGCCGTGCGACAGCTATCCCCAGGATGGGGCGCACCGCGCCCGGACGTCCGTGGGGTCCGAGGAGGAGGAAGCATGCCGAAAGCGATCTGGATGGACAGGGTCATCGCGGAGTCGACCGACACCGTGATGGTCGAGGGGAACCATTACTTCCCGGCGGGGTCGATCTCCCAGGAGTACTTCGTCCCGTCGGAGACCCGCACCGTCTGCCATTGGAAGGGCACGGCGAGCTACTACAGTCTCGAGGTCGACGGCCATCGGAATGCCGATGCAGCCTGGACCTACCCCGAACCGAAGGAAGCGGCGGAGAACATCCGCGATCACTACGCTTTCTGGAAGGGCGTCACGGTCAGCGACTGATCGCTGCGTCGAGGGGCGCCGTCCTTCGACGGCGCCCCTCTCCGTGCCGCCGGCACGAGCACCATCCACCGACGACGGCGTCGCACGGCGCCCGAACGAAGGAGTACCCGATGGACTACCGGAAACTCGGCAACAGCGGCACCTCGGTGTCACACCTCGCCCTCGGCACCATGACGTTCGGCGCGGAGTCCGACGAGGCGGCGTCGCACGCCATCCTCTCCGACTATGCAGCGGCCGGCGGCAATCTGATCGACACCGCGGACGTGTACACCGCCGGCACCTCCGAGCAGATCATCGGCCGGTGGCTGGCGAAGAACCCGGCGGAGCGGGACCGGATGGTCCTGGCGACCAAGGGCCGGTTCCCGATGGGCGACGACGTCAACGATCTGGGTCTGTCCCGCCGCCACCTCCGGCGGGCGCTCGAGGCATCGCTGACGCGGCTCGGCGTCGACCACGTGGACCTGTACCAGGTGCACGCGTGGGATCCGCTGACGCCGCTCGAGGAGACGCTCGGCTTCCTGGACGAAGCCGTGGTCCAGGGCAAGATCGGCTACTACGGGTTCTCCAACTACACGGGCTGGCAGCTCACGAAGGCGTACCAGATCGCCCGCCAGCGCGGCTACTCGCTGCCGGTGACGCTGCAGCCGCAGTACTCCCTGCTCGTGCGGGAGATCGAGGCGGAGATCGTCCCGGCGGTGCTCGACGCCGGCATGGGCATGCTCCCGTGGTCCCCGCTGGGCGGCGGCTGGCTGACCGGCAAGTACACCCGGGACACCGAACCGACCGGCGCCACGCGCCTCGGCGAGAACCCGAAGCGCGGCATGGAGGCCTGGGAGAAGCGCAATGCGCAGGAGCGGACCTGGCGGATCATCGACACCGTGACAGGCATCGCCGACGAGCGCGGAGCGAGCGCCTCACATGTGGCCCTGGCCTGGGTCGCGGCGCAACCCGCCGTCACGTCCGTGATCCTCGGCGCGCGGACACAGGACCAGCTCGCCGACAACCTCGCATCGGCGGGACTGGAGCTGACACCGGAGGAGCTCGGCCGTCTCGACGAGGTCAGCACCCCTACCTTCGGCGACTACCCCTACGGCACGCCCGGCATCGAGCAACGCAGCCGACGGATCGACGGCGGACGCTAGCGGCAGCCGGCGGTGTTCATCGCGCACGGCACGCAGGACGCCGTGCTGCCCGTCCACGCCACGAGCAGGCGCGTGGTCCCCGCCCTCGGGCGCTGTCCTCCGTCCGCCGTACCGGGCCGCGCCGCGGCGCCTTGGGTTCTCACCACTGCCTACGATGGAGGGATGAGCACTCCGTGGACGGGCGCAGCCGGGCTGGCACTTGTCGTCGACCCTGCGACGGATGACGCGGCCCACGATCTCGACCGGGGCATCGAGTTCCTACGCGAGGTCGGTGCCGGCACCCGTCCCGCTACGGTGCGCCTCTATCGGCCGAGCCCCACCGTCGCCTTCGGGCAGCGGGATGCCCGGCTGCCCGGCTTCCCCGACGCCGCCGACGCCTCGTCCGCGCACGGATTCGCGCCCCTCGTCCGCCGGGCCGGTGGCCGCGCCGCCGCGTATCACCGGGGGTGCCTGATCGTCGACCATGTCGAACCGGCCGCCGACGCCGTCGTGGGCACGCGTGCCCGCTTCGGCGCGTTCGGCGACTTCTTCGCGCGGGTGCTCACCGACGTGGGTCTGGATGCGCACGTGGGCGAGGTGGCGGGGGAGTACTGCCCCGGCGAGTTCACGGTGCACGGCCGGCGCGCCGGTGTGCCGGAAGTCAAGCTCGTCGGGACCGCCCAGCGCGTCGTCGCCGGGGCGTGGCTGTTCTCGTCCGTGATCGTCGTGGAGGACGCGGAGCCCCTGCGAGCCGTGCTCACCGACGTCTACGCGGCCCTGGGCCTCGTGTGGCGGCCCGCCACGGCCGGAGCGGCCCAGGACCTGGCACCCGGGGTCACGGTCGACGACGTCGAGACCGCGCTGCTGGCCGCCTACGCCGACGTCGTCCACCTCGACGTGCAGGATGCGCCGCGTCCGGTGTGAGGACGTCGACGGCGTCGCCGGGCTGCGCGTCCGCCGGGTGCTTCAGGGCCGCACACCTGCGCGCGGCCCCGAAGCGCCCGGCCCTGCTACCTCCTCCGCCTGCCGGCGTCAGTGCCCGCGCTGGATCCATTCCTCGAGGTGCGGAGCCTCGTCTCCGATCGTGGTGCTGTCGCCATGGCCGGTGCGGGCGATGGTCTCCGGAGGCAGGGTCAGCAGACGCGTGCGGATGGACTCGATGATCGTCGGGAAGTCGCTGTAGGAGCGCCCCGTCGCTCCCGGGCCGCCCTGAAAGAGCGTGTCGCCGGTGAAGACCGTGCCGGCCTCCTCGAGGTAGTAGCAGACCGAGCCGGGGGAATGGCCTGGGGTGTGCAGGGCCGTGATCGTCACGCCGGCGACGTCGATCGTGTCGCCGTCGCTGATCGACTGGTCCGGGCTCAGCGCGGGGAAGACCATGTCCCAGAGTTCGCGGTCGCCGTCGTGCAGGTGGATCGGCGCGTGGACGGCGTCGAAGAGGTCTCCGACGGCCCGGATGTGGTCGTCGTGCGCGTGCGTCAGGAGGATCGCGCGGACGGTGCGTCCGTTGATCTGCTCGAGGATGGCGCCGGCGTCGTGCGGGGCGTCGATGACCACGCACTCGTCGTCGTCGCCCACGATCCACACGTTGTTGTCCACGTCCCAGGTGCCGCCGTCGAGGGAGAAGGTGCCGGAGGTGACGAGGTGCTCCACGCGCGCCACCATCAGAGCTCCACCACCGAGCGGAGGACGGCTCCGCCGTGCATCTTCTCGAAGGCCTCCTCGACCTGGTCGAGCCGGATCCGCTCGGTGACGAAGGCGTCGAGGTCGAGGTTGCCCTGCAGGTAGTGGCTCACGAGCATGGGGAAGTCGCGGCTGGGCAGGCAGTCGCCGTACCAGGAGGACTTCAGCGAGCCGCCGCGCCCGAAGACGTCGAGCAGCGGCAGCTCGATGGTCATGTCCGGCGTGGGGACACCGACGAGCACCACGGTCCCGGCGAGGTCGCGTGCGTAGAAGGCCTGCTTGTAGGTCTCGGGGCGGCCGACGGCGTCGATCACCACGTCGGCGCCGTTGCCGCCGGTCAGGGCGCGAACGGCCTCCACCGGGTCCTCCTCCTTCGAGTTGAGGACATGGGTGGCGCCGAGGCCCTTCGCGAGCTCGAGCTTCCGGTCGTCGATGTCGACCGCGATGATCGTGGTGGCTCCGGCGAGCTTCGCACCGGCGACGGCGGCGATCCCGACACCGCCGCACCCGATCACGGCCACCGAGTCGCCCCGGGAGACGTTGCCCGTGTTGATGGCTGCACCGATACCGGCCATGACGCCGCAGCCGAGCAGGCCTACGGCCGCTGCGTCCGCTGCGGGATCCACCTTCGTGCACTGCCCGGCAGCCACGAGGGTCTTCTCGGCGAAGGCACCGATGCCGAGCGCGGGGGACAGGACGGTGCCGTCCTCGAGCGTCATCTTCTGGGTGGCGTTGTGAGTGTCGAAGCAGTACTGGGGCTCGCCGCGGCGGCACGCGCGGCACTCGCCGCAGACGGCCCGCCAGTTGAGGATCACGCGGTCACCCGGTGCGACGGTGGTGACGTCATCGCCCACCGCGCTGACCACGCCGGTGGCCTCGTGACCGAGGAGGAACGGGAACTCGTCATTGATGCCGCCCTGCTTGTAGTGCAGGTCGGTGTGGCAGACGCCGCAGGTGAGGATGTCGACCAGCGCCTCCCCGGGTCCCGGATCCGGCACCAGGATGGTCTCGATGGCGGCGGGGGCATCCTTCGCCCGCACCACGACGCCCTGAACTCTGTGCACCATGTTCTCGCTGTCCTTCCGCTGGGAGCGGTGGCCCCAGCTCAGGGGCACACCGCTTCCAGCATATGGGGGACGCGCCGGGTGCGGGGAAGGTGTTCGCGCGGGGTGGGTGCTGGGCGGGTGGGTGCTAGGCGGCGAGCCTGGTCCTCACGTCCGCGAGGGAGGGGTTGGTCGCCGTGGTGCCGTCCGGGAAGATCACGGTGGGCACCGTCTGGTTGCCGCCGTTGAGGGAGGCCACGAGTTCGGCCGTCCCCTCGACCTCCTCGATGTTCACCTCGTTGTAGCCGATGCCCTGGGCGTCGAGCTGGGACTTCAGGCGACGGCAGTATCCGCACCACGAGGTGGAGAACATGGTGATGGATCCGGCTTCTGGCGTGTACTCCACGGTGCTCCTTCGGTCCGGGCGCGGGTCTGCTGCGCCCTGTGTCGGTAGGCGGGGCGCTCGATGCGCCCGCATCCTCGTCAACGCGGATCGGCGTCGCGCCATTCCTCGCGCTGCATCCCGTCACGCCACGCCCGCGCTGCCCGTCCGGCGTCATACCGACGGCGTCCTCAGCGGCGTGCTTGTTGGTCGGCTCTTCGACCACCCGATACGATCAGCACGGCGGTCCCGGCCCTCACCGGCGCCCGCCGCGCCCGTTCGGGCATCTATTTCCCAGCATCAAGGAGACTCCCCGTGTCAGCGCCGCAGCCCATCAAACTCATCGTCGACGGCGAAGAGAAGCAGGCGAGCACGGGCACCACCGGCACGGAGCTGTTCGGCGAGCGGCGCGACGTCGTCGTCATGCGCGTGGACGGCGAGTTGAAGGACCTCGACCAGCAACTGCCCGACGGCGCGTCCGTGGAGGGCGTCACGCTGGAGGATCCTGCAGGTCTCGAGGTGCTGCGCCATTCCGCCGCGCACGTCATGGCGCAGGCCGTGCAGCAGCTGCGCCCGGGCGCGAAGCTCGGTATCGGCCCGTACATCACCGACGGTTTCTACTTCGACTTCGACGTCGAGGAGCCCTTCACGCCGGACGAGCTCAAGCAGCTCGAGAAGATGATGCTGAAGATCGTCAACGCCAACCAGCGCTTCGTACGCCGCGTCGTCTCCGAGGACGAGGCGCGCGAGGCGATGCAGGACGAGCCGTACAAGCTCGAGCTGATCGGCCTCAAGGGCGGGGCGACGGACGACGACGGTGCGTCCGTGGAGGTCGGCGCCGGCGAGCTGACCATCTACGACAACGTGGACCGGAAGTCAGGCGACGTCGTGTGGAAGGACCTCTGCCGTGGTCCGCACCTGCCGAACACCAAGCTCATCTCCAACGCCTACGCGCTGACGCGCTCAGCGGCGGCCTACTGGCGCGGCAGCGAGAAGAACAAGCAGCTGCAGCGCATCTATGGCACCGCCTGGCCCACCAAGGACGCCCTGAAGGCGTACCAGGAGCGCCTGGCCGAGGCCGAGCGCCGTGACCACCGCCGCCTCGGCACGGAGCTGGACCTGTTCTCGTTCCCCGACGAGCTGGGCTCCGGCCTGCCGGTGTTCCATCCCAAGGGCGGGATCATCCGCAAGGCGATGGAGGACTACTCCCGGCAGCGCCACACCGACGCCGGCTACGAGTTCGTCTACACGCCGCACATCACCAAGGGGCACCTCTACGAGGTCTCCGGCCACCTCGACTGGTACCGCGACGGCATGTTCCCGGCGATGCACGTCGACGAGGAGCTCAACGAGGACGGCTCGGTGCGCAAGCCCGGGCAGGACTACTACCTCAAGCCCATGAACTGCCCCATGCACAACCTGATCTTCCGGTCCCGCGGGCGCTCCTACCGCGAGCTGCCGCTGCGCCTGTTCGAATTCGGGTCCGTGTACCGGTACGAGAAGTCCGGTGTGGTCCATGGCCTCACGCGCGTCCGGGGGATGACCCAGGACGACGCCCACATCTACTGCACCCGCGAGCAGATGAAGGACGAGCTCACGGGGACGCTGAACTTCGTCCTCGGGCTCCTCAAGGACTACGGCCTCGAGGACTTCTACCTGGAACTCTCCACCCGCAACCCGGAGAAGTCCGTCGGCTCGGACGACATCTGGGAGGAGGCCACGCGCACCCTCGCCGAGGTCGCCGAGGCCTCCGGCCTGGAGCTCGTCCCGGATCCCGGGGGAGCCGCGTTCTACGGACCGAAGATCTCCGTGCAGGCCCGTGACGCCATCGGGCGCACCTGGCAGATGTCCACCATCCAGCTGGACTTCAACCTGCCCGAGCGTTTCGAGCTCGAATACCAGGCGGCCGACGGGTCGCGCCAGCGTCCTGTGATGATCCACCGTGCGCTCTTCGGGTCGATCGAGCGTTTCATGGGCGTGCTGACCGAGCACTACGCCGGGGCGTTCCCGGCCTGGCTCGCGCCGGTGCAGGTGCTCGCGATCCCCGTCGCGGAGGCGTTCAACGACTACATGTTCGACGTCGTCGACAGGCTGAAGGCCGAGGGCATCCGCGCGCAGGTCGACGCCGGGTCCGACCGCTTCCCCAAGAAGATCCGGACGGCGAGCAAGGAGAAGGTCCCGTTCGTCCTCATCGCCGGTGGCGAGGACCAGGAGGCCGGTGCCGTCTCCTTCCGCTTCCGTGACGGCAGTCAGGACAACCAGGTCCCCGTGGACGAGGCCGTCCGCCGGATCGTGGAGGCGGTCCGGACCAGGGAGGCCACACTCTGATGGAAGGCGGGGGGAGCCTGGAGGAGGGCACGACGGCGGCATATCCGGGAGACGCGACGGTGACGGACGGATTCGAGCTCGCGGGCGTGCCCGACGCCTTCCAGCGCCTGTGGACCCCCCACCGCCTCGCGTACATCAAGGGAGGGCAGGAGCAGGTGACGTCCGAGGCGTCCTGCCCGTTCTGCCACGCGCCGCAGCTGAGCGACGAGGAGTCCCTGATCGTCCACCGCGGCACGTACGCCTTCGTGCTGCTCAACCTGTTCCCGTACAACGCCGGTCACCTCCTCGTCTGCCCCTACCGGCACGTCCCCGACTACACGGATATCGACGAGGCGGAGACGGCCGAGGTCGCGGCCCTCACCCAGACCGCGATGCGCGTGCTGCGGCGCGTGTCCAATCCGTCGGGCTTCAACCTCGGCATGAACCAGGGCGTCACGGGCGGTGCCGGCATCGCCGCCCACCTCCACCAGCACGTGGTGCCCCGCTGGGGCGGGGACGGCAACTTCCTGCCGATCATCGCCCAGACCAAAGCCATCACGCAGACGCTCGGTGAGGTCCGTGAGCAGGTAGCGGCGGCCTGGCCCTCGGCCGGGGACGTCCCGGAATCGGTGGCCTGATGCTCAACAGGTACGCACGGGGCTTCTTCACCAGACTGTTCACGCCACTGGCCCGCTTGCTGCTGCGATGGGGCGTGACACCCGACGCCGTCACGATCGTGGGCACCGTCGGCGTGGCCGGCGGCGCGCTCGTCTTCTACCCGCTCGGCCAGCTGTTCTGGGGCACGGTCTTCATCACGCTCTTCGTGTTCTCCGACGTGCTCGACGGCATCATGGCGCGCACGAGGGGTCACAGCGGCCCCTGGGGCAACTTCCTGGACTCGACGCTGGACCGCTTCGCCGACGGTGCGCTCTTCGCCGGCGTCGCGATCTGGTTCTTCACCGGCGGACGGAATCCGGCCATCGCGATCGCCGCCCTGGCCTGCCTCGTGCTCGGAATGATCGTTTCCTACGTGCGTGCCAAGGCCGAATCGCTGGGCTTCACGGCGAACGTCGGCCTCGCCGAGCGGGCCGAGCGTCTCGTCTCCGTCCTCGTGGTCACGGGACTGACGGGCCTGGGCCTGCCCGAGGGTGTCCTGCTGGCGGTCCTTGTCATCCTCGCCGCAGCGAGCCTGGTCACGGTGTTCCAGAGGGTGAGGGCCGTCCGGCGTCAGTCGCTGGACACCGGGCCGACGTCGTCGAACCCCCTGGGAGCGTCGGGGCCGGGGGCGCGCGGCGCGTCCACCGACGCATCCGCCGAATAGCTGCCGAAGAGCCGCCGGGAAGGTCTTCCGCCGATCGGGCGTGCCGACATCCGGGTTGCCGCGTCCGGTGCGGAAGGCGCTCACGCCGGAGGGGATGCCGGCAGGCCACACCGGCCCTCGAGGGCTCAGGTCAGGAGGCGGAGGCGAAAGCCGGGGAGCGGGCGCCTGCGAGCGCTGTCGCACCATCACGCAGGGGAGACAGTGCGGTGCCGAGGGCCGAGAGGTACTCGGCCCGTCGCTTGGGTGAGATCCGGGAAACGGGCGCCGACGGGGTTGCGGAGGCATCGGAGTAGTGGGTCGCGAGTCCGTCGTGCAGCAGGCGCAGTGCCTCGGACTTCTGCTGCGAAACCGCGGAGTGGGTGGTGCCGAGTTCTGCGGCGACCTCGGTGACGGACCTGCCCTCGAAGAAGACCTGCTCGATGATGTGGCGCATCCGCTCCGGCAGGTGCGTCACAGCAGCGCGCAGGTGTCGTACCTGCTCGCCGGCGAGCAGGGATGCTTCGGGAAGCTGATCGAGCGCGGGAACGATGTCGAGCACGGTCTCGTCGAGGGTCTGCACGGAGCGCGCGGCGTCGTCGAGCGCCGCGTGGACCTCCTGCCGGCTCACGCCGAGGGTCATGGCCAGCTCCTCGACGGTCGGCGTCCGGCCTAGCGAGGCCGCCAGGGCGTCCTGCGCCGCGACGGTGTCGCCGATCCGCCGTCGGACGGACCGCGGGGCCCAGTCGTTGGACCGCATCTCGTCGGCGAACGCTCCCGTGATCCGACGGCGCGCGTAGGCGCCGAAGGGCACCCCGAGCGTGGGATCGAACGAGTCCGCCGAGGTGATGAGGGCGATGGCTCCCACCGATGCGAGATCGTCCCGTGAGAGATGCGTGGCGCGGGCGCAGAGGCTCGAGACGAGATACCCGACGAGTGGCAGGTTGTCGACGATGAGTTCTTCGCGGTTGCGTGAGTGCATGAGCAAGCTCCCCAGCTGCTTGATGCCAATACGCCCTCGCGCAGACCCCGAGTAGGTCCGCACGAGAGGCTGATGTCATTCGTGAAGCTATCAGCGGCCATCGGCCGGTTGACGGCGCTGAGTCAATCCTGCTCAAAGGCTGAGGTTGAGGAGCTTACGGGTGGACGTCACGGGTCCGGGGTGAGGGAAGCCGCGGGACGATGATCTCCCGTCCGGGACCGAGCCATGGGAGGAGGTCGGCCCGGACGGTTCCGGGGCCGACGGCGCTCGCCTGCAGCCCGAACCCCGTCCCGCACGGCGGACCGATGAACCGGACCGGCCCGGTCCGTCTAACCAGCAGCGAACGACGACTGCGGGAAGGACACTGATGACACACGGGAATGAATGGCTGCCCGCCGATCTGCACATCGTCTCCGAGTGGGACCTGAGTCTGCTGCAGCGTGCTGCGGTGCCGCCCTGCATGCCGGCCGGACGTGCCGGACCTGCCGGATCTGTGGGACGGGTGCGGCCTTCACCCTGGTCGGGGGGCCTGGACAGGGTGCTGGACGAGCTCGACCGACGGGACGTGGTCCCGCCCCGGGACGTGACCACGCGCCGGTGAGAGCCCAGTCGCCGTCGCAGGGGCGCTGCGCACGGTCGGATCGGGGGTGAGCGACCGCGAAGCGTGACGGCCGGTGACGGTACCCGGCCGGCGATCGGGGGAGTGATGCCCAGGGCCGTATCATGAAGGGTCAGCTTTTATCTACCTTTAGGGGCAAATCGTGTCCACCGTTGAAGACCGTTCGGCAACCACAGCTCAGACCGGCGGCAACCGGGTCAAGCGCGGGATGGCCGAGATGCTCAAGGGCGGCGTCATCATGGATGTCGTCACCGCCGAGCAGGCACGCATCGCCGAGGACGCCGGTGCGGTAGCCGTGATGGCGCTCGAACGGGTTCCTGCCGACATCCGCGCCCAGGGCGGCGTCTCGCGCATGAGCGACCCCGACATGATCGACAGCATCATCGAGGCCGTGTCCATCCCGGTCATGGCGAAGGCGCGCATCGGCCACTTCGTGGAGGCGCAGGTCCTGCAGTCCCTCGGCGTCGACTACATCGACGAGTCCGAGGTGCTCACGCCCGCGGACTTCACCAACCACATCGACAAGTGGAAGTTCACCATCCCCTTCGTCTGCGGCGCCACCAACCTCGGAGAGGCCCTGCGCCGCATCAACGAGGGCGCCGCGATGATCCGCTCGAAGGGTGAAGCGGGCACCGGCGACGTGTCGAACGCCACGATGCACATGCGCAAGATCCGCTCGGAGATCAACCGGCTGTCCTCGATGGCCGAGGACGAACTCTACGTGGCCGCCAAGGAACTCCAGGCGCCGTACGAGCTCGTCAAGGAGGTGGCCTCCGCGGGCCGCCTGCCCGTGGTCCTCTTCACCGCGGGCGGCATCGCCACTCCGGCGGACGCCGCCATGATGATGCAGCTCGGCGCGGACGGCGTGTTCGTGGGCTCGGGCATCTTCAAGTCCGGCAACCCCGCGGAGCGTGCGAACGCGATCGTCCAGGCGACCACGTTCCACGACGACCCGGACACGATCGCCAAGGTGTCGCGCGGTCTGGGCGAGGCCATGGTCGGTATCAACGTCGAGGAGATCCCCCAGCCCCACCGCCTGGCAGAGCGCGGCTGGTAGCAGAGCCCGGCACGAGCTCGGCGGGTAGTACCGGAGCAGGATCTCCCATCGGGAGCGGCGAGGACCGTAGCCGTATCGGCTGCGGTCCTCTCCGCATCGGGGCCCTCCCGCGCTACCTGCGGAAGGGGACAGCGACGTCGCACACCTCGGCCTCGGGGTGGGCGTCGTCGAACGGGGCGAAATAGATCTCACGCGGGGGGAGCGAGGGCGTGAGGCCCTCGCGGGACAGCCATGCGTACACCTCGTCATAGGCCGTGAGGATCTGCGGATACACCACTTCGGCCTGCGTGATACGGACGTAGGCCAGTTCTCCGGCCGGCTCGACGAGCACGTTCGTCTCGCCGGAGACGTCGGTCGGCAGCACCCCGCCGCGTACCGGGATCGCGTTCTCCACGACACCGTCCGTGTCGTCGTTGACGGGGCTCCGGTAGATGGTCGTCAGCGGTCCTGCCCAGCCACCGAGTCCCTCGGCCACCGGTGCGAGCCGGTTGCACGACAGGCGGATGAAGTCCGGGATCTCGTCCGGCCGCACCCGCCTCCTCTCCGTCACGTAGGTCATGGAATCGCATTCCCTCGTCCTCACATCCATCTGCTTCTCCTTCCCCTCGATGAATTGCGACATCACGTACGCGGCCAGATGCCGCTGCGCGAGTCGGGTCGCCTCGACGCTGGTCCAGTACGCGGCGAGCAGGTCGGCGCGCCGGCTCGGGTCCTGCGCCAGGACGGCGGCGATCGTGCCCAGCGGCATGTCGAGCCCGCGTAGCAGGATGATCAGGCGCGCGTCGGCTACCTGGTGGTCTCCGTAGTACCTGTAGCCGTTGCGCGGATCGACCCGTGCGGGTGGGAGCAGGCCGCTCTCGGCGTACAGGCGCAGCGCCTTGCTGCTCAGTCGCGTCCGGCGGCTGAAGGCCCCACTGCTCATGAGCGGCACCGGTACCTCCCTGTGATGTCGTCGTGGCTGTCCAGCCACACCCCGAGCGTCAACCCGGCCCCGGGGGCAGGGTCAAGAGACGCCGGGTCACTGGCCCGTCGTGCCGTCGAGCAGTTCCCGGAGGATGTCGAGGTGGCCGCAGTGCCGCGCTGTCTCCTCGATCATGTGGACGACGACCCAGCGGACGTTGTGCTCTTTGGACGTCCCGCGGCACTGGTCGTCGAGTCCATGCCTTGACAGCACCTCCCGCGACTGAGCACAAGCGGCCTCGTAGTCGCGCAGGAGGTCCTCCAGGCCGTCCTCGGCGGTGACTCCGAACTCCCACGCCCGGTCCCGTCGGGACCGCGCCCACGGTCCGTCCACGTCGCCGTCGATGTCATCGTGGAACCAGGTGCGTTCCACCCGGGCGAGGTGGCGGACGATCCCGGAGACCGAGGTGGGGGAGGGAACCAGGTGGCGGGCGCCGTCGATGTCGCTCAGCCCCCTGGCCTTGAGGACGACCGTTGCCCGCAGGTGGTCGAGGAAGCCGGTGAGCGTGCCCTCCTCGTCGGCGGCCGGAGGAGGGGATGTGCGTGGGTCGGTCGTCATGCCACCACAGTAGCGACGCGTCCGCCCTCAGAGATCGAGGGCGTAGGTCCGGCCGCGGCCGAGCAGGGTGAACCCGCGCCGTGAGAGGAACCGGTAGCCCTCGGGTGTGGCGTTCACCGCGAGATCCACCGCCCCGGCCGCGCCCGCCGCCCGTGCCGTGGTGCTCAGCAGGGCCGTCGCCAGGCCCCGGCGCTGGTAGGCGGGCAGGACCTCGAGGTGGTGGATGCCGCCGAGTCCGGTAAGGCCTGCGACGCCGGACGGCCGGAAGGAGTACGCAGCACCCGAGATGTTGCCGCCGTCGGTGTCCCGTGTCACCGCGTGCCATGCCTGCCGCGGCTGCGTCCGGACCACCCGCAACTCCTCCGCCAGGGGGCCCGAGTAGTCGGGCACCTCGGTGGTGAGGACGGCGTCGTCGTCGCCCGACCGCACGACGGCGGACACCGGAGCCGCCATCCACCACGGCTGCCAGCCCGGCGCGAATCCGAGCGCTCCGAGCTCGGCGGGGTCCACTGCGCCGTTGAGCCAGACCCGGGCGGATGTGGCACCGAGCCGGCTGCCCTCGGCCAGTGCCGGCCGCACCGCGTAGGCCGTGACGCTCTCGGGGAACATCATCATCAGCTCCCGACGCGCGGGCAGCCACACCCAGGTGCAGCCATGCGTGGAGAAGGTCTTCCCGCCGGTGGCCGAGGCGAGTGCGGCGAACCAGGAGGCCTGGAGGCGCTGGCACTGGGCGATCGTCACCATGCGTCGACCCCGCCAGGGATCCCCGTCACGCCAGGCCGCGGCGTACCAGCAGCGGATGGAGGTCGGCGTCGCGTCCACGGAATCGGCGGAAGGCCTCCAGCGGGTCGATGCTGTTACCCCGGGAGAGCAGCTCTCGCCGGAAGTGGTCGCCGTTCTCGCGCGTGAGTCCGCCCGAGGACTTGAACCACTCGACGGTATCGGCGTCCAGCATCTCGCTCCAGATGTAGGCGTAGTAGGAGGCCGCGTAGCCGCCCGCGAAGATGTGCTTGAAGTAGGAGGTGCGGTACCGCGGCGGGACGGGGGCGAAATCGACCCCTGCGTCGGCGAGCGCCGCGGCCTCGAAGGCCAGCGGGTCCTCGATCACGGTGCCGGAGGGGATGGAGTGCCAGGCGAGATCGAGCAGCGTGGCGCCGAGGTATGCCGTCGTCTCGAAGCCCTCGCCCCACGCGCCTGCCGCATGGATGCGGTCGATGACGTCCTGGGGGAGCGCCTCGCCGGTCTCGTGGTGGCGGGCGTAGTTGGCGACGATCTCGGGCCAGAGGATCCACATCTCGTTGACCTGCGACGGGTACTCGACGAAGTCGCGCGGCACGGACGTGCCGGCGAACAGCGGATAGGTGACGTCCGAGAAGAGTCCGTGCAGGGCGTGGCCGAACTCGTGGAAGGTGGTGACCACCTGGTCGTAGGACAGCAGCGTCGGTTCACCTGCTCCCGGCCTGGAGATGTTCAGGTTGTTGATGACGACGGCGTGCGTGCCCTCGAGCGAGGACTGGTCCACGAAGGAGTTCATCCACGCGCCGCCGCTCTTCGTGTCGCGGGTGTAGAAGTCGCCGAGGAACAGGCCGAGTCCGGAGCCGTCCTCGTTGAAGACCTCCCACACGCGGACGTCGGGGTGGTAGCCCACGAGGTCCGGACGTTCCGTGAAGGTCAGGCCGTAGAGGCGGTTGGCGGCGTAGAAGACGCCGTCGTGGAGGACGCGTTCGAGCTCGAAGTAGGGGCGCAGGGCGTCCAGGTCGACGTCGAACTTCGCCTTCCGGACCTTCGACGCGTAGAAGGCCCAGTCCCAGGGCTCGATGGCGTGCCCCGCCTCGGCCTCTAGCTCCTCCGCCTCCCTGCGGGCGTTGCGGACGGCCGGAGCGGCGAGCTCCCGCATCCGGTCCAGGATCGCCTCGAGTGAGGGCGCTGTCTGGCTGTCGGTCGCGGCGGCGGCATGCGAGTCGAAGCCGAGCAGCGCAGCGCGCTCGGCACGGAGGGTCACCATGCGGGTGGTGATCGAGAGCGTGTCGGCGTCGTTGCCGCGTGCACCGCGGCTCACCGATGCCTCGTGCAGGCGACGGCGGACGTCCCGGTTCGTGAGCGACTCCAGGGCGGGCTGCGCGGTGGGGAGGATGAGCGTCAGGAGGTACTTGCCCTCGTGGCCGGCGTCCGTGGCCGCTGTCGCTGCGGCCGAGATCGCATCGGCGGAGAGCCCGTCGAGTTCCTCGGCGGTCTGGAGCAGGAGCGCGGACTCGTTCGTGTCCTTCATGAGTTTCTGGGAGAACTCGGTGCTGAGCGCGGAGAGCTCCGCGTTGAGGCGGCGGAGCGTGGCCTGCGCGTCGTCGTCGAGCTCGGCGCCGGCCCGGACGAAGCTGCGGAGGTGTTCCTCGATGAGCCGCGCGGACTCGTCGTCGAGCCCGTCGACGGGTACCTGGCGGATCCGTTCGAACAGGGCCCGGTCGAGCCTGATGTTGTCCTCGTGCTCGGCGAGGCGCGGAGCGACCTGCTGCTCGAGCTCCTGGATGGCTGCGGTGGCGTGGCTGACCGAGTTGCTGAAGAAGACGCGTGCCACGCGGTCCAGCGTGCTGCCCGCACGTTCGAGGGCGACGACCGTGTTCTCGAAGGTAGGCGCCTCATCGGAGCCCGTGATCCTCCCGATCTCGGCGAGGTGCTCGGCGAAACCGGCGTCGAAGGCGGGCAGGTAGTGCTCGTCCCGGATGGCGGCGAACGGCGGCAGCTGGTAGTCGAGGGTGCTGTGTTCGAGAAAAGGGTTGCTCATGGGAACCAACTTTTGCACGTTGTTGCACTTCTCCGCATCACCCTTGACCCTGCGGGCACGGGCTCCCTACTGTCGGAATGCTTCGCTACCTGATGATCCGGGGGCCCGACAGGGGCATCGACGCGTGGCAGGGGTACCCGGCACCGACGCCGGTGTGCCGCGGAGCATGCCGGGCAGCGCTGCCCGGTCCCGAGAAGGAGCACCCATGTCAACGCGTTCCCGATTATCGATCCTGCTGTCCCTGTCCCTCGCCCTCACCGGAGTCGGCCTCTCGGCCGTCCCGGCCACGGCGTCTCCGCCCCGCACGACGCCGGGTGCCGCGGACGAGCGCGCGACCCCCATCCCCGCCGTCCAGGGTCCCCTCGCGACGACGGCCGAGTCCTATCCGTTCGGAGCGGCCAACCACCAGGAGGTCCCGCAGGATCTCGGGAGTCTCGGCTACGTGGAGGAGGAGTACCTGGTCAGCGGTGCCTCCAATGTCTACACCTGGCCCACCACCGGACCCGCGCAGATCCGCACCCCCGATGCGCCCTACACGACCCGCGTCCTCGTCCGGAAGCCGGCCAAGGGCAGGGACTTCAGCGGCAACGTGGTGGTGGAGATGCTGAACCCGAGCAACCTGTTCGACCTCAACATCGGCTGGGCCGTCGCCCAGGAGCAGATCGTGGCCAACGGTGACGCCTGGGTGGGCATCACCGCCAAGCCCATCGCCGTCGAGGCGCTCAAGAACTTCGACCCCGAGCGCTATGCGTCCCTCTCCTTCGCCAATCCGCTCCCGCTGAGCGATCCGGCCAACTGCGCCACGGTGGCGACCGACTCCTCGAGGTCCACCGAGAACGGGCTCATCTGGGACATCTACTCCCAGGTCGGGGCGTGGCTGAAGAGCGACGACGCGGCGAACCCGCTGCGTTACGGATCCCGGAGCACGCAGGTGGAATACGCGTACGGGTTCGGCTACTCCCAGACGGGCGGTTACCTGGTCAACTACATCAACGGCGTGCATCCGCTCGTGGTCGAGTCCGACGGCGCACCGATCTACGACGCGTACATCGTCGCCGTCGCCGGCGGTGGGTTCGCCGGGGCGTACCCCATGAACCAGTGCGAGCCTGCGCCCCCGGCCACGGACGTGCGACGCCAGTTCACGGACGTGGGCGTACCGATCATGCGGATCATGTCGCAGTCCGACTACCTGCTCGGCATCGGCTCCCGCCGGGCCGACAGCGACGCCCCCGGCGACCAGTACCGCCACTACGAGATGGCCGGGGCCGGGCACGCGACGCCCGACGAACTGACGTTCTCGGCGTCCTCCGCCGACATCATCGCGGCCGGGCGCAGCGTCCCGCCGGCATCGTGCAACGAGGGTCCACGCAGCAGGTTCCCGAGCTCCATCTTCTTCAACGCGGCGCTCCGCAATATGGACCTCTGGGTCCGCGAGGGTGTCGCACCGCCGCGCGCGGAGCCGATCCTCGTGCGCGACGGCGTTCCCGTGCTGGACGAGTTCGGCAATGTGCAGGGGGGCCTGCGCTCGCCGTTCCTCGATGTGCCGACGAGCACCTGGTACGGCGCGGCGACCGGGGCGTCGTTCTGCTTCATCGCCGGATACGAGCGGCCGCTGCCTCAGGACGTGATCAACGGCCTCTATCGCAACCACGGGGCCTATGTCCAAGCGGTCCGGGAGAGCGCGCGGACGCTGGAGCGCCAGGGCTTCCTCACCGACTACGACTCCCGCGAACTGCGGAAGGACGCGCTGAGGAGCGATATCCCCTGACAAGGGTGTCGGCCGTCGGACTCCGCCGTCGCCCTGGCCGATGACCCGGCGTGCAGGGAAGTGCGGGCATTCTGCTGCTCGGGCTTCCCTGCACGGCCGATCCCTGCCCCGCCGTCCGAGCTTGCACCCGCATGATGGCAACGGTGCCGCTTCAGTCGGGCAGGTAGGGCTTGTACGGATCGAGGGTCCCATCGACGACGGGGACGAGAAGCTCCACCTGGCCGGCTTCGGTCGTAGCGGTGAGCGTCGTGCGGGCGCCGGGTGCGTCCCCTGCTGTGCGCAGCAGGGTTGCGACGGTGTCCAGCGGGATGCTTCCCTCCGCCGGGATCGTGAGGGTCGTGGTCTCGTCGGCATCACTGATGCTCACATCCACTGCCTCGTCCCCGTTGTTCTCGAGCGTACCCAGGAGGCGGGCCGGTTCATTCTCCTCATGCGTGACCAGCAGGACACTGCGCAGGTCCACATCGCCCACGCTCTTGTCGTCTCCTACCGCGGTCGAATTCCAGTCCTCCTCACTGGTCGCACATCCGGTGATCATGCCCAGTCCCAGGAGGAGAAGCGCACCCTTCCGGGCGACTCGATATCCCTTGGGCGTCCGGGCGTCGTGCCTGGTTCCTGCGTATCCGGTCATCGCGGTTCCTCCTGCTGGTCGTGGTTTTCCGTCCTTCGACCGTAGGCAGGGCGGGAGCGGCAGGGGAACCTCCGATGCGTGACCGCAACGAGGCTCCCACGTCGCACTCAGGAGACATCCTGGGTTCTTCCAGCCCCGACATGAGCTGCCTGGTCCCGTCGATGACTCCACGATGTCTATGATCCTTGACTTTTGATGTCAATGATCCTTAACATCTCTCCATGGTTCCCAGGGAGACTGGCACGGTGAATCCGATCCGGGATCGCCGTAAGGAGCAGCGAATGACGCAGGCGGAGCTGGCGGACCTCGTGAGTGTGAGCCGCCAGACGATCATCGCCGTCGAGCAGGGCGACTATGCCCCCTCGGTCTATCTCGCCCTCCGCATCGCCCGCGCCCTGGGCGGGACCGTCGAGGAACTGTTCACCAACGATCCGGGAGAAAAACGATGACGCACAAGCCCACCCTGCTGGATCGGGTCGCGGAACGCATCATGGACCTGGACAGTCCGGCCTACGGGGATGAACGTGAGCGGGCCGTCTTCATGGAGTCGAGTTCCTTCGGGTTGACGACGGGACTCTATGCAGGTCTCGTCGGCGCCCTGGTCGCGTCCATCTTCGGGGCGGTGCTGCTGCCCGTGGTCCTGCTGGCGGTGACGATCCTGCCGTCCGCGGCTGCCACCTGGTACGCCAAGCGACGGGACGTCCATCCCCGGAAACTCGCCGAGAACGCCGGTGCCCGGTCCACCATGGTGGGCATCGTGGTCTTCGGCGCCGTGATGGCGCTGACCTTCGCGGCCATGACGTACACCGTCCTCACCGGTGCTCCGCTGGTTCCCGCACCCCGACTCGACGTCACTCCGGGCGAGGGGTTCCTCGGCGGGATGGCGCAGGGCGCCGTCGTGGGCGGCATCATCGGCGGACTCGCGGCGATCGTCGGAGGCATGCTCAGCTTCCGGCGTGCACGCCGTCATCGGGACGACGTCGGTCTCCGCCACCCGTGACCGGATCACGTCCCCGGGATCTCCGCACCGGCGCGGCACCGGCCACCGGGACGGATGCGGACGAGCAGTCCGGCTAGCCGCCTACGGTGAGGGTCACCGGCCCGGTGGCCATCGGTCCGCCACACGCCTCGGATCCGCCGACCCGCTCCACATCCTCCGCCGAGCCGTCCAGCCTGATGTCGATCCTGTTGATCCAGCCGATGGCGGGGCAGGCCTGCGCGACGAACGGCGAACATCCCCTCAGGATCGCCGCGAGCGCTGCAGTGACGGCAGTCACTGGGCGGGATCGGGTACCTGCAGCGGAACCGGGCATGCGCCGACTCTCCCACTCCGCGGCGCCGGGCCACAGGGAAGCCGGCCGACTGTTACGCGTCCCCAATCGTCCTGTCGCCGGCGGGAGTCACGATCGAGCGGCGCTCAGCCCTCGGTCGGGGGAGAGTAGAGCTGGAGGTCGTTGCCCTCGCTGTCCTTGAACGGCAGGATCCGGCCCCAGGGGTACTCGCTGATCTCGCCCCGGACGTCTGCACCTCCGCGGGACGAGATGCGCTCCAGTTCGTCCTCGATGGATCCTTCGGGCTGGAGACTGATGACGGCGCCGCCGCCCCGCCCACCGTGGGTATTCTCGCGGGCGTTCAGTCCGATGGTCAGCCCGCCGGCGTCGACCGTGGACCAGTCCTCCTGCTCCATCGTGACGTCCAGTCCGAGGGTGTCCCGGTAGAACGCGAGGGCCCTATCCATGTCCTCGACGGGTACCCAGACGGTTGCTACTCCCTTGGCCATGACGCTCCTTCCGCGGACCCGCATCGGGGTCCAGTGGGGTGCAGGCCCAGTCGGGCCCGTCCCCACGAACGCTACCGGCAGGGCTCGCCCGCAGGGCGCGGCGTCCACGCCCCTTGACGCGGAAGCCGGGGTGCTGTCCCTCGCAGGGCGCCCGCAAGGACACGGCGCCCCGGGCGGACCTACCGCGGCCTTGCTCCCGCGTGCTGCCGGGCGAGGTCTGCGAGCGAGTCGTCCACGCCGCCGTCGTCGAACGCACCGAACTTCCGTTCGGCCGCGGTGCGCAGCAGGAAGTCGGCGATCGCGGGGTTCTTCGGCAGCAGTGAACCGTGCAGGTAGCTCGCCACGATGTTGCGGTAGCGCGCCCCCTCGTGTTTGTCCTCGGCGTTGTTGCCCGCGCCCTTGACCACGGTCGCGAGGGGCTTCAGCCCTGCACCCAGAAAGGTCTGGCCGCTGTGGTTCTCGTAGCCGTGGATCTCGCCGAATTCCTCGCTGGTGGCCACGACGTTGCCGATCAGGCGTTCCGTCCCGCCCCGCGTCTCGAGGTCCAGCACACCGATGCCGGGGATCACCGTGCCGTCGTGCGTACGGAAGACCTTGCCGAAGAGCTGGTACAGCCCGCAGATCAGCAGCATGGGCGTGCCGTCCTCCGCCAGGGCGCGGAGCGTCGGGGCGATGGCCTGCAGGTCGTCCTGGATCACCACCTGCCCGCTGTCCTGGCCGCCGCCGCCGATGATGATGTCGACGTCGTCGGGGAACGCGTCGCCGGCATTGTGCTCGAGGATCTCCGCCCCGTAGCCGCGCCACGCGAGGCGTTGCTTGAGGACCAGGACGTTCCCGTAGTCGCCGTAGATGTTCATCTCGCGCGGGTACAGCTGCAGGATCCGCAGGCTGCCCTTCGAGGGATCGGCGGGTGCCTCCGTGAGGGCGCTGGCGGATGGTGCGTCGCTCATCAGGAGACAACCTCGACCTTCGTGATCTTGGAGAGCTCGCGGCGGACCGCGAGCATGGCCGTGTACGTACAGAAGATCCGCTTCGGGCGGCCCTCCGACCCCCGGACGAACTGCTTCAGCGCCTCCGTGATGTCGGGGTCGACGGCGCCGACCCGCACGTCGTCGTACTTGAGCCGCAGCGCCATGTCGTAGGCGCGTACGCCGCTGACCATCTCGACGCCGCCGAGGCCGAGCGAATCGAAGTCCACGTCCCACAGCCAGGACATGTCGCGCCCGTCCGCGTAGTTGTCGTTGATCGCGATCATGGTCGCGCAGCCTGCGGGGTCGAAGGACTTCAGGCCGAGGCGGAATCCACTGGGGTTCTTGACGAGCACCAGTTCGAGGGCCTGGCCGTCGACCACGAGGCTCTCCCCGCGCCCGAACGCGGGCTCCACCGCGGCGAGAGAGGAGAAGAGCCGGGCGTCGTCGGCAGTACCGCCGAGGACGGCGCGGGCGGCCGCGAGGGCGGCGGCGGCGTTGAAGATGTTGTAGACCCCGCGCAGGCGCAGCTCGGTGTGCGTCGTCGTGCCGTCCGCCGCGAAGGAGGCCGCGTTGCCGTCGACGGAACGGAGGACGACGTCGGCTGGCAGCGCCGACGCGGGGGCGATCCCCTCGGCGCCGCGCAGCTCGTCGTCGTTCGGGAACGTGCTCCGCAGCGAGGCGTCGAGGCCGAAGTAGACGACGTCTGCGGTCGTGATGGACGCGGCCAGGCCCGCGACGCGGGGGTCCTCCCGGTTCAGGACGACCGTCCCCGTGGTGGCGAGTGCGATGCGCTCGAGCAGGCGCGTGGTGGCGTCGATCTCGCCGAAGCGGTCGAGCTGGTCGCGGAGGACATTGAGGAGCAGGGAGTACCGCGGCGGCACGAGCTTCACGAAGTGCACGGCGTGCGCCTCGTCGAGCTCGAGGACGGCGACGTCGGCTTCGAGCCGCCCGCGCCAGTCGACCTCGCCCAGGAGGGCTGCCGCGACACCGCGCGTGAAGTTGCTGCCGGTGCGGTTCGTGAACACCGTCAGGCCCTGGCCCTCGAGCAGTTCCACCACCATCTTGGTGGTGGTGGTCTTGCCGTTCGTCCCGCTGACGACGACGACGCCGCGGGGGAGAGTGGACAGCGCGCGGCCCATGAAGCCGGGGTCGAGGCGCTCGACCACGAGGCCCGGGAATGCGGAGCCGCCGCCGCGCAGGCGGGAGGCGACGCGCACGGCCTTGCCCACGAGAACTGGAAGGGAATTCATGCCAACAAATTATCGCAGGCGCGTCGGGGTTCCCGGGACGCGGCGGCGAGGCGCTGCTCACGCGAGACCGTTCGACGCCGGCTCCGGCGCTGCCACGGCCTAGAATCGAGGCATGACCTCCCCGTCCTCGGCGCCGTTCCCCGTGCCCGGCGCCCTGTCCGTCGCCCTGTCCGACGCCGCTCCGACCGTCGCCCCGGAGGCCGCCGGATCCGCCGGTCGCACGCCCCGCACAGGCCGCGACGTCGTCGTCGGCGTACTCGCGGTGCAGGGCGACGTGCGGGAGCACATCGCGACCGTCGAGTCCCTCGGCGCGCGCGCCGTGCCCGTCCGGCGCGCCTCGGAGCTCGCAGCGATCGACGGTCTGATCCTCCCGGGCGGAGAATCGACCACGATGGACAAGCTGACGCGGACCTTCGGGCTGGCGGGGCCGCTGCGCGGCTTGATCGACGGGGGGCTGCCGGTCTACGGATCCTGCGCGGGCATGATCCTGCTCTCCGACGTGATCGCCGATCCCTCGACCGACCGGCACGGCAATCCGCAGCAGACGCTCGGCGGCCTCGACATCGTGGTGCGGCGCAACGCCTTCGGCCGCCAGCGCGAGTCCTTCGAGGCGGATCTCGCGTTCGCCGGCCTCGCAGCAACCGGCCCCGCTGCAGGAGATGATCCCGTGCGGGCCGTCTTCATCCGCGCGCCATGGGTGGAGAAGGTGGGGGCCGACGTCGAGGTGCTCGCGCAGGTGCCCGCCGCCGAGACGCCGCAGGCAGGCCCGTCCGATGCCGCACCGGGAGCCGACTTGGAGCCGGTCGCTAGAATTGTCGCAGTGCGTTCAGGGAACCTGCTGGCCACGAGTTTCCACCCGGAAGTGACGGGGGAGCGGCGGGTCCACGAACTCTTTATCCGGATGATCAGAGGAGAAGCGTAAGCATGTCGGGGCACTCCAAGTGGGCAACAACCAAGCACAAGAAGGCTGCGATCGACGCCAAGCGCGCGAAGTCCTTCGCGAAGCTGATCAAGAACATCGAGGTCGCGGCACGGGCCGGCGGCGCCGACGTCGCGGGTAACCCGGGACTCGAGCTGGCCGTCTCCAAGGCCAAGAAGACCTCCGTGCCCATCGACAACATCAACCGCGCCGTCAAGCGCGGCGCCGGCCTGCTCGGCGAGGCCGTGGACTACCAGACCATCATGTACGAGGCGCGGGGCCCCCAGGGTTCGGCCCTGCTGATCGAGTGCCTGACGGACAACAAGAACCGTGCCGCCTCGGAGGTGCGCCTCGGGATCTCCCGCAACGGCGGCACGATCGCCGATCCCGGCTCGGTGTCGTACCTGTTCGCCCGCAAGGGCGTCGTGACGCTCCCGAAGAACGGCCTCACCGAGGACGAACTGCTCATGTCCGTCCTCGACGCCGGCGCGGACGAGGTCAAGGAATCGTCGGACACGTTCGAGATCGTCTCCGAGCCGCAGGACCTCCGGGCCGTGGTCGCCGCGCTCGACGAGAGCAGCATCGAGTACGAGACCGACGACGTCGAGTTCGTGCCGTCCATGCAGGTGGACCTGGACGCCGAGGGCGCCCGGAAGTTCCTCAAGCTCGTGGACGCCCTCGAGGAGCTCGATGACGTCCAGAACGTCTACTCGAACGCGCACCTGCCGGACGAGGTCCTGGCCGAGCTCGAGAACGACGACTGACATCGCCCACCTCCCTACCCTCCACCCCGCCCGCCCGGTGACGCCGTGACCTACCGCGTGATGGGGGTGGACCCCGGCCTGACCCGCTGCGGGCTCGCCGTCGTCGACATCGAACCCAACCGGCGCTCCACGCTCGTCGCGGTGGGGGTGGTCGGTACGGAGGCGGGCCGGAGCCTCGACGAACGGCTCCTGGTGATCTCCGAGGCCGTGGACTCGTGGCTGGACCTGCACCAGCCGCAGGTCCTCGCCGTGGAACGCGTCTTCAGCCAGCTCAACGTCAGCACCGTCATGGGAACCGCCCAGGCCTCCGGCGTCGTGATCGTCTCCGCCGCGCGGCGTGGCATCCCGGTGGCCCTCCACACCCCCACCGAGGTGAAGGCCGCCGTCACCGGCAACGGACAGGCGGACAAGGTCGCCGTCACGAAGATGGTCACGAAGATCCTCCGGCTCGAGACGGCCCCGCGGCCGGCCGACGCCGCCGACGCCCTGGCCCTCGCGATCACGCACGCGTGGCGCAGGGGAGTGGCAGTGCAGGGCGCGGCGGCATCGGGGGGATCCGTCACCCCGGCGCAGCGCATCTGGGCCGAGGCCGAGGCGCGGGCGCGACGCCGCTGAGCGGGGCCCGTCGGCCGACGTCCTGACGCCCGGCGGTGCCGCTCCGTCGGACACCCGGCTGCCGCCTCGCGCTGCGCACCTGGCGGTGTGGCGACTCGATCCATCGGCGGATCACCGGTATCTTTGACGATTAGAACGTATGTTCGACGCCGGTGACCGCCCGGACGTCCCCGTCAGCACCTGCACTGGAGCCCTTCATGATCAGTTCCCTGCGCGGAACAGTGACCCACGTGGGCCTGCACTCCGCCGTCCTCGACGTCAACGGCTTCGGTATGCAGGTCCAGGCGACACCGCAGACCCTCGCGGCGCTGCGCGTCGGCGAGCAGGCCTCGATCGCCACCGCGATGATCGTCCGCGAGGACTCCATGACGCTCTTCGGCTTCGAGGACGCGGACCAGCGGGAGGTCTTCGAGACGCTCCTGGCCGTCAGCGGCGTCGGCCCCCGCCTGGCCCTCGCCGTCCTCGCCGTCCACACGCCGGAGGCCATCCGCATCGCGGCGTCGTCCGGCGATGACAAGGCCTTCAGCAAGGTGCCCGGCATCGGCCCGAAGGGTGCCCGCCGGATCGTGCTCGAGCTCGCCGGGAAGCTCGTCCCGCTCGAGTCGAAGCCCGGCGTTCCCGCGCAGACCTGGCAGGGGCAGGTCCTCACCGCCATGATGGGCCTCGGCTGGTCCGAGAAGGATGCCGGCGCCGCGATCGACGCCGCCGTCGCCGACGCGCCCGACGTGGCCGCGACGGGTGACGTCGGGCAGATCCTGAAGCTGACGCTGCGCCGGCTCGGTCAGGACGGCGCCCGCAGCTCGGCACGCACGAGGGTCGGCTCATGACGGACAAGCAACCCCAGGAGGCACCGCTCGTCGCGCCGGCCGCCGACCCCGAGGACCGCGCCATCGAGGCCGCCCTCCGGCCGAAGAACCTCGACGACTTCGTGGGACAGAAGAGGGTCCGGAGGCAGCTCTCGCTCGTCCTGGAGGCCTCGCGCCTCCGCGGCCGCAGCGCCGACCACGTCCTGCTCTCCGGGCCTCCCGGCCTCGGCAAGACCACCCTCGCCATGATCATCGCAGCCGAGATGAACGCTCCGCTGCGCATCTCCTCGGGACCAGCGATCCAGCACGCGGGCGACCTCGCCGCCATCCTCTCCTCCCTGACCGACGGCGAGGTGCTCTTCCTCGACGAGATCCACCGCATGTCCCGGCCGGCCGAGGAGATGCTCTACATGGCCATGGAGGACTTCCGTGTCGACATCATCGTCGGCAAGGGTCCCGGCGCCACGGCGATCCCGCTCGAGCTGCCGCCTTTCACCCTCGTGGGCGCGACCACCCGCGCCGGGCTGCTGCCCGGTCCCCTCCGTGACCGCTTCGGCTTCACCGGGCACCTCGAGTTCTACTCCACGGAGGAACTCGAACTGGTGCTCCGCCGCTCGGCGATGCTCATGGACATGAAGGTGAACTCCGCGGCGTTCGCCGAGATCGCGAGCCGGTCCCGGGGAACGCCGCGTATCGCCAACCGCCTGCTGCGCCGCGTCCGGGACTGGGCGCTCGTGCACGGAGTGGACCTCATCGATGCCCGCTCGGCGAGTGCTGCGCTTGACATGTACGAGGTGGACGCCCGCGGACTCGACCGCCTGGACCGTTCCGTGCTCACCGCGCTCATCACGAAGTTCAACGGCGGGCCGGTGGGACTCTCGACGCTGGCGATCGCCGTCGGCGAGGAGCCGGAGACCGTCGAGACCGTCGCCGAGCCCTATCTGGTCCGCGAGGGACTGCTCGGACGGACGCCGCGCGGCAGGATCGCGACGGCTGCCGCCTGGAAGCACCTCGGCCTCGAGATGCCCCAGAACGTCGCCGCGGCGATGCCGGAGGACCTGTTCTCGGTGGCGCCGGAACCGCTGCTCGACGCCGAATCAGGCCTTGACAGCTGGGCGCAGACCGACTCCTGACGCGCGGAACGTCCAGCATTCCCCCCTACACTGGTGTGGACAGAAGTGGGCCAGGGCACAGGCGTGCCCCCCACCACACCCAGTCCCAGGAACGGATTCCCAGTGCTTGCACACGTAGTCGCCCAGACAGCCACCGGAGATGCCCCTCCCTTCGACATCTTCTCCCTCCTGCTGCCGCTGGCACTGGCGTTCCTGATCTTCACCATGTTCCGCAGGCAGCGCAAGACGCAGCAGCAGGTGAAGGAGATGCGCACGCAGATGGAACCCGGCACGGAGGTCATGACGCAGTTCGGGCTCTACGGCACGATCGTCTCGATCGACCAGGAGAACAACAAGGCCGTCCTCGAGCTCTCTCCGGGCAACCTGGCGACGGTCCACACGCAGGCCCTGTCCAAGGTGGTCCAGCAGGACACCGCGGCCGTCGTCGACCCGGCCGTCGAGCCCGCCGTCGACGGTGTCTCCGTGCCCGACGACGCGTCCTCGATCAGCGACGACCGCACCGACCGCACGCCGTCGACCGGGTCCACCGCGGCGTCGGCACCCACGGCGGGCGGCACGGAGACCCCGGAGGAGGCCCTCCGGCGCCTCGACCGTGAGGCCGTTCAGGAGAACCGCGACGCGCGGGACCCCCGCGACCCCAAAGCGACCCCCGACAACTAGCATTCCGTAGGGCCGGTCCTCACGCCGCGCCCGTCAGAACCAATCCGGCGCAGCAGCCGCGCCACTGAATAAGGACATCCATCATGCCTCGTACCGGTCCCGGGACGGCAGCCAAGCGGACACTTGTCTGGCTGGGCGCATTGACAGCACTGCTCGCGATCCTGCTGGGAGCGGGTTCCTACTGGAGCACCGCGAGCTGGAGCCCCCGCCTCGCCCTCGACCTCGAGGGTGGAACGCAGATGATCCTCGCGCCCCGGGTCCAGGACGGCAGTGAGATCACGCCCGAACAGCTCGACCAGGCCGTGGAGATCATCCGCCAGCGTGTGGACGGCTCCGGTGTCGCGGAGGCCGAGATCAACACGCAGTCGGGCCAGAACGTCATCGTGTCCCTTCCCGGCACGCCGGACGCGCAGACGCGCGACCTCATCCAGGCCTCGGCGCAGATGGAGTTCCGCCCCGTCCTCGCCGGAGGGCCGGGTCAGGCCGCGGCTGCAGAGACGCCGACGCCGGACGATCAGCTGCCCAAGCCGGCCGCCGAACCGCAGAACGCGAGCGATCCGAACTGGATCACACCGGAGCTGTACAAGGAGTTCGAGGCGCTCGACTGCCTCGACCCGGCAGCCCTGGAACCCGCCGAGGAGCCCGCGCCCGCCGACCAGCCCATGGTCGCGTGCGAGCCCGACTCGCAGGGCAAGTACATCCTCGGACCCGTCGAGGTCCCCGGCACGGACATCTCCACCGCGAGCTACGGCCTGCAGCGCGGCGCGCAGGGCCAGTCCCTGAACACCTGGGCCGTCACCATCGACTTCAACGACGAGGGAACCGACACCTTCCGGACCGTCACCGAGCGCCTGTACGCGATCGGCCAGGGCGACCCCCGCAACCAGTTCGCCATCGTGCTCGACGGTCGGATCGTCTCCGCGCCCACCACCAACGCCGTCATCCCCGACGGCAATCCCCAGATCTCGGGCAACTTCACCGAGGAGTCCGCCGCGGCCCTGGCGGAGCAGCTCAAGTACGGCGCGCTCCCCATCAGCTTCGAGATCCAGAGCGAACAGCAGATCTCCGCGACCCTCGGCGCCGACCAGCTGCGCCTCGGCCTGATCGCCGGCCTCATCGGCCTCCTGCTCGTCGCCGTCTACTCGATGTTCCAGTACCGGCTGCTGGGCCTGGTGACCATCGCCTCGCTGGTGGTCGCGGGCATCCTCACCTACCTGGCCATCTGCATCCTCGGCTGGACCGAGAACTACCGGCTGTCCCTTGCGGGCGTCGCCGGGCTCATCGTCGCCATCGGGCAGACCGCGGACTCGTTCATCGTCTACTTCGAGCGCATCCGTGACGAACTGCGCGACGGCCGCGGCCTCGTCTCCGCCGTGGAGAACGGCTGGCGCCGCGCGAAGCGGACCGTGCTCGCGTCCAAGGCCGTGAACCTCCTCGCAGCCCTCGTGCTGTACTTCGTGGCCGTCGGCAACGTGCGCGGGTTCGCCTTCACGCTCGGCCTCACGGCGATCGCCGACCTCGTGGTCGTCTTCCTGTTCACGCACCCGGTCCTGCGCCTGCTGGCCAGGACGAAGTTCTTCGGCGAGGGCCACCCGTGGTCCGGGCTGGACCCCAGCCGCCTCGGTGGCATCCCGCTCTACCGCGGCGCCGGCCGACTGCGCGAGCCGGGCGAGAAGCCCGTCGTCGTCGCCCGCGCCAAGAACAAGGGAGCCACGGCCGAGGCCGAGCGGCGCATGACCATCGCCGAGCGCCGTCGCGCGGAGCAGCAGAAAGCCCTCGCCGGGCGTACCGGGTCCTCGGCCGTCGGATCCTCCGTCGCCCAGGACGCGGAACCCGCCATCGATCGCGCGGAACCCGCCGTCGCCGGGCGCACCGGCTCCCGTGCCGCTCGTACCGGCTCCTCCGTCGCCGGGCGCACCGGTTCCTCCCAGAAAGAGACCAACGAATGAGCCGCACAAGCTTCGCCACGTTCGGCAACGAGCTGTACTCGGGAAAGCGCTCCTACCCCTTCGTCGCCAAGCGGAACCTCTGGTTCCTCATCGCAGGCATCGCGCTCCTGATCTCGATCCTCATCCCGGTGGTCAAGGGCGGCTTCAACCTCGGCATCGACTTCCGCGGCGGCTCGGAGTTCACCGTCTCCGCGACGGAGAACACGGACGTCGCCATCGGTGAGCGCGCCGTCACCGACGTCGTCACCGACGCCGTCCCACGCGTGACCAACATCGCCGCGGACACCATGCGCATCCAGACCGAGCGCCTGTCCGACGACGAGACGCTCAGCGTCCGGGACAACCTCGTCAGCGGGTACGGCGTCGACGAGGACCAGGTGACCTCGAGCTTCGTCGGCCCGACCTGGGGCGAGGACGTCAGCCGTCAGGCCCTGATCGGCTTCGGGGTCTTCGTCTTCCTGGCCGCGGTCCTGATGGCCATCTACTTCCGTACGTGGAAGATGGCCCTGGCCGCGATGGCCGCGCTCGTCGTCGTCATGGTGGTCACCGCCGGCCTGTACTCGCTCAGCGACTTCGAGGTCACGCCGTCGGCGATCATCGGCTTCCTGACCATCCTCAGTTACGCGCTGTACGACACAGTGGTGGTGTTCGACAAGATCCGCGAGAACACCGCGGACATCACGATCTCGACGAAGCGGACCTTCGCCGAGCAGGTGAACCTCGCGGTGAACCAGACGCTCGTGCGGTCGATCAACACCTCGGTGGTGGCCATCCTGCCCGTCGCGTCGATCCTGTTCATCGGCGCGTTCCTGCTGGGTGCCGGCACCCTCCAGGATCTCTCGCTGGCCCTGTTCATCGGGATCATCCTGGGCACGCTGGGCACCATCTTCATCGCCGCCCCCCTGTACGCGGCGCTGCGGCTGAACGAGCCGGAGCTGAAGAAGCAGGAGAAGAAGGTCCTCGCGCGGCGCACGCTCGAGGCGGCGGCCGTCTGACGGCGCCCGACCCGAACCAGCCGTCCTCAGCCGCAGGGGCCCGTACGGGCCCCTGCGGCTGAGGCGCTTCCGGCCCGGCTAGACTTGGAGATGCCGCCTGACGTGCGGCGCAGGCGATCCTCACGGGATCCCGGATCGAGATCGAGGGACTGGACATGGCTGAAGCGGTGAACCCCGGAGGCGATCAGGGTGCTGTGGCACCCGGCATCCCCGGACCGGTCGCCACCGATGCCACGCGCCCCGGTCTCGGCCGGGGGCTCGTGCAGCCGGCCTCGCCCACCTCGGCGCCGTCGGCGACGAGCGCCGACCAGGCGGCTCCGGGCCGTCGCGGCCGGACCCGGGCGCGCATCGCCCGGCTGACCGGGCGCGGGTCCTCCGGCTACTCACCGGTGCTCGAGCCGCTGCTGCGCACCGTCCGGGCGAACAACCCGCGCGAGGACCTGGACCTCATCCAGCGGGCCTACCTCGTGGCCGAGCGGAGCCACGAAGGCCAGACGCGCAAGAGCGGCGATCCCTACATCACGCATCCCGTGGCCGTCGCCACGATCCTTGCCGAACTCGGCATGACCGGCACCACCCTCGCGGCGGCGCTCCTGCACGACACCGTGGAGGACACCTCGTACACCCTCGAGGAGCTCAAACGCGACTTCGGGCCCGAGGTCGCGATGCTCGTGGACGGCGTCACCAAGCTCGACAAGGTGTCCTTCGGCGACGCCGCGCAGGCCGAGACCGTCCGCAAGATGGTCGTGGCCATGGCGAAGGACATCCGGGTCCTCGTCATCAAGCTCGCCGACCGGCTGCACAACGCCCGTACCTGGCGTTTCGTCTCGCCGGCGTCGTCGGCGAAGAAGGCGAGGGAGACCCTCGAGATCTTCGCGCCGCTCGCGCACCGCCTCGGCATGAACACCATCAAGTGGGAGCTCGAGGATCTCTCGTTCGCCGCCCTGCACCCGAAGGTGTACGAGGAGATCGTCCGGATGGTAGGGGACCGGACGCCCGAGCGGGAGAAGCACCTCAGCCTCGTCCGCAACCAGATCGATGAGGATCTCCGAGCGGTGAAGATCAAGGCGACGATCACGGGCCGCCCCAAGCACTACTACTCGATCTACCAGAAGATGATCGTCCGGGGCAAGGACTTCGACGACATCCATGACCTCATGGGCGTGCGCGTGCTGGTGGACAGCGTGCGCGACTGCTATGCGACCCTCGGCTCGCTGCACTCCCGCTGGAACCCCCTGCCCGGGCGGTTCAAGGACTACATCGCGATGCCCAAGTTCAACATGTACCAGTCGCTGCACACCACGGTGATCGGACCGGGCGGGAAGCCCGTGGAGATCCAGATCCGTACCCACGACATGCACCGGCGCGCCGAGTACGGCGTGGCCGCGCACTGGAAGTACAAGAGCGGCGGCCGGCAGCTCGAGGCGTCGGACAACGGCGACATGGGCTGGCTGCGGAGTCTTGTGGACTGGCAGCAGGAGACCTCGGACCCGGACGAGTTCCTCGACTCACTGCGGTTCGAGATCAACGCCCGCGAGGTCTTCGTCTTCACGCCCAAGGGCGAGGTCATGGCGCTGCCGGCGGGGTCGACGCCGGTCGACTTCGCGTACGCCGTGCACACCGAGGTGGGGCACCGGACCATCGGCGCCCGGGTCAACGGCAAGCTCGTGCCCCTCAACAGCGAGCTGAACCACGGTGACTGGGTGGAGATCTTCACCTCCAAGGCCGAGGGGGCGGGTCCCAGCCAGGACTGGCAGGGTTTCGTCAAGAGCCCGCGCGCCCGGAACAAGATCCGGCAGTGGTTCACCAAGGAGCGCCGCGAGGAGGCCATCGACAAGGGCAAGGAGCTGCTGACGCGCGCGATGCGCAAGCAGAACCTCCCGCTGCAGCGCATGATGACGCACAGCGCCCTGATGACGGTCGCGGGGGAACTCAAGCACCAGGACATCTCGGCCCTCTATGCCGCGGTCGGGGACGGCCACACCTCCGCGCAGAACGTCATCGAGCATCTCGTGGCGCTCATGGGCGGTCACGAGGGCGCCGAGGACAAGATCGCGGAGACGGCGGTCGCCACGCAGCCGCGGCGTCCCAAGTTTTCCGACTCGGGCGTCACGGTCCGGGGTGTGGGCGATGTGTGGGTCAAGCTCGCGCGCTGCTGCACGCCTGTGCCGCCGGATCCGATCATCGGGTTCGTCACCCGCGGTTCGGGTGTCTCCGTGCACCGCAGCGACTGCCGCAACGTGCAGGAGTTGCGCGACCAGCCGGACCGGATCGTGCCCGTGGAGTGGGCGCCCACGCAGTCGAGCGTGTTCCTCGTGGAGATCCAGGTGGAGGCGCTGGACCGCAAGAGCCTGCTGTCCGACGTGACGAGCGTACTCGCCGAGAACCACGTCAACATCCTTGCCGCGAACGTCAACACGTCGTCGGACCGGGTGGCGATGTCGCGCTTCGCGTTCGAGATGGGCGATCCGAAGTACCTGAGCCACATCCTCAGCGCCGTACGCCGGATCGACGGCGTGTTCGACGTGTACCGGACCACGGGCTCCCAGCGCCGCCCCTGACGGTTCGCGGTCACACCCGGCACCGATGCTGGCGCGCGAGGCGCAGCCGCGTGAGCGCCTTGGTCTTGCCCGGCACGCGCGGAGTGGTGACGAGTGCCGCCTCGACGAGCCGGAGGGGACAGCCCAGGTTCCCGGCGCTACCGATGGCCCGGAGGATGGGCACCGCGTCGGTGTCCTCCCCGTGCACCGCGATGTCCAGCGCGGTCCGCAGGGGCGTGGTCACGGACACCCCGCCCACCAGGTTGACGTCGAAGGGCCCGAGCGCCACCTGATGCATCACGGCGGGCGAGAACGGCGGCAGAGCCGTGGTGCGACGCCGATGGTCCGTGACGAGGCTGATCAGTGCGGGCAGGGGAGCGCACCCGTAGATCCAGGCGGCACAGGTACGGCCCAGGGCCACGCGTGCCCGGAGCGGCGCGGGGACGCAGCGGACCGCGGCCTGCGCCCTCAACGCGGGATCCTCCCTGAAGTCGCTGCGGAGATAGGTGTCCCCGATGACGAGGCGCACGAGTCCGTCGAGCCGCATGGCCTGCAGCTCCGGCGACGTGAAGACCTCCCCGGCATGGAGCAGTGCGCCCCCGGTGGAGGTCAGGGGCCGCCCGTCCGCACCGAGGATCCTCTCGGGCGGTGCTGCGGCGTCGGAACTGTCCAGGGGTGGCATTGCTCCAGCATCCCCACCGCCGAGGGCACGGAGAAGCCCTCCGAAGCCGATGTGGACAACCCGTACCGGAAGACCATCGGAGAGCTGATAGGGCGGATCCCGACAGGGACCCGCCCCGTTCCCGGTGGCTAGGAGATCTGCAGACCACCATTGATGTCGTAGGTGGCGGCGGTGATGTAACCGGCGTCAGGTCCCACCAGGAAGCAGATCAGGGCGGCGATATCGTCGACGGTTCCGACCCGCCCCATCAGTATGTCCCTGGACATGTCCTGCTTGCGTTCCTCGGTGAGGGTGCCGCCCATGATGTCGGTGTCCACCGGTCCGGGAGCGACGGCGTTGACGGTGATGCCGTGCTCGCCCATCTCACGTGCCAGGGCGCGGGTGAAGCCGATGATGCCGGCCTTGGATGCACTATAGGCCACCTTCGAGTAGGTGCCGCCGCCGCGCTGTGCCGAGATGGAGGAGATGCTGACCACGCGGCCGAGTCCGCGCTCGATCATCCCGTGCAGGGCGCGCTGCGTGACCAGGAACGTGCCGGTCATGTTGACCGCGAACACCCGCTCCCAGGCTTCCTTGGTCTCCTGCATGAACTCGGTGGGGGAACTGATTCCGGCGAGATTCACCAGTGCGACGATCGGCGGCACCGATGCTTCGACGGTGGTCAGGGCGGCATCGACGGACGCCTCGTCGGAGACATCGGCGGCGACGCCGACTGTCTGCACACCGTGCCGCTGCGCAATGTCCGCTGCGGCCTCTTCCGCTGCGCTGCCGTCGATGTCGAGGATCGCCACCGACCAGCCGTCGCGGGCCAGCCTGTCGGCGGTCGCGCGGCCGATGCCGCGGGCCGACGCTGCTCCGGTGAGAACTGCGGTGCGTTCGATCGGAAAAGTCACGTGATCTCCTGGTGTTGTCTTTGCGGGCGGATGAAACGTTCGTAGTCGTCGTACGTCTGGTTGATGTGGGCTTGCATCGCCTGGCGGGCCATCTCCGGGTTCCGGGTACGGATGGCCTCCAGCACCGACGTGTGGTGGGCGATGGCGTGCTGCTGTACCTCGTGGAAAGACGACGTCTCCCGCCGCATCGTGTACAGCAACCTGCTAAGCGGTCCGAGAACGACCGGCAGGAACGGGTTGGCCGAGGCCCTGAAGATCGCGTCATGGAACGCGATGTCCGCCGCAGTGACAGCGTCGAGGTCGCGCGCCTCGTGGGCCGTCTGCAGCGCGGCATTCGCCGTCGCCATCCTGGCCAGGTCCTCGTCGGTGGCATGAAGCGCGGCCAGCTCAGCGGCACCGGTTTCCACCATCCGCCGGACCTCCAGCAGCCGCAACGACACGTCGGGAGAGTCGGCGGTGGTCGATGCGTGCCTGAGGATGGCCTGCAGATCGGTCCACTGGGCGGCCGGATTGACGTAGGTCCCCAAGCCACGCTTGATCTGCACCACGTGCTGCGCCTGGAGCTGCTTGAGCGCCTCACGGACCGTCAACCGGCTGACGTCCAGGGAAGCCGCCAGGTCGTTCTCCGAGGGAAGTGCCGCGCCGGGCTGGTACGTGCCGTCGATGATCCGTTCGAGGATGTCGTCGAACACCGATTCAACAAGCGGTCTCCGTGCCATCGGCCTCCCCTCCCGCGGTGTTCATAGCGGTGGCGTCCATCGCAGCGGCGCGCCGCTGCGGTGCGACCACCTTGATCACCGACGAATCGTCGGCAGTGCCCAGGCCTTGGGTCTGGCCCAGCAGGAACAGCTGCTCGGCGGCCGCAGCGACCGGCGCCGCAAGTCCTGCCGTCCGCGCTGCCTTTCCCACAATGCCGAGGTCCTTGACGAAGATGTCCAGCCTGCTGAGCACGTCGGCAGGGTCGTCGTACCCCTGCACCATGCGGGGCCCCCGGTTGGACAGCATGAACGACGACGCCGCCCCGGTCTCGAGCGCAGCAAGAACCAGCGGCTGGTCCAGCCCGAGCGCATCGGCGAGCGCGAGAGCCTCCGCAGCCGCAGCGATGTGTACGCCGCAGAGCAGCTGGTTCACCGTCTTCATCGCCTGGCCGTCACCGGCCTTGTTCCCGACGACGGTCAGCGTCGACGCGAGCCGCTCCAGGACGGGCCGAGCGGTGTCCAGGGCCGATGGATCAGCGCCCACCACGATCAGCAGATCACCCTCGCCGGCTCGCACCGGCCCGCCGGACAACGGTGCGTCGACCAGCGCCACACCCAGGTCGCCGAGCCGCTCGGCCCAGGAAGCGACTGCGTCCATCCCCACGGTGCTGGTCATCACGACGGTGGCGCCTGTCATGAGAGCAGCCGCAACCCCGTCGTCGCCGAAGAGGACATCCTCCACCTGAGCGGCGTCTCGGACTGCGAGCAGCACGATCCCGGCATCGGTCACCGCGTCGGTGGCCGTCGCTGCACACGGGAGTCCTGCCTTCTCGGCCCTCTCCCGTGAGGCCCCCATGGAGTCGTACCCGGTCACCGCGAACCTGCCGGCCAGCCGGGTTGCCATCGGCAGGCCCATGGCACCGAGGCCGAGGACGGCGACCGTCGCGCGCTCAGGGTCATACTTCAAGAGTGGCGCCCGTGGTAGCGGCGGAACCCGTCGCGGGGACGCGGAGGACATCGACCACGTCAGCAAGGGATGTGTCGGTTCCGACGTTGCCGGCGAACACCACGAACGGGATGGAACCGGCCGGGCCGTCGGCCGGCTGCCAGAGGGACACAATGCCCGGCAGCATCGGTCCGCGCACCAGCGCACGGCGGATCGAGAGCCCGTGTGCGGCGACGTCGGAGGACGTGATGCCACCCTTGGCAATGACGAAGCGCACCGGAGTCTCGGCGATCGTGGACCGGACGACGTCGACCACTGCCCGCGAGACGGTACGGGCGAACTCCAGGCTCTGCTCCGGATCGTCGGACCGGATCAGGCGGCGGCTGGTATGCAGGATGACCTCGCCGGATGGGAGGCCGTCGACGACGGCCCGGACGGCTTCCGCCACACCGGTATGCCGCCGTTCGGGATCGAGGACGGCTTGGACGTCGAGCTCGACGAGCCGGGCCTCGGGCCGCCGTGCGACCAGGGCGTCCAGCTGCCGGGTGGTCAGCCCCACATGCGAGCCCACCACGACCAGCCCACCCGAGGCGGGAGCGTCCAGGCCCATGAACACGTCTTCTGCCGTCAGCGGCGTGCGCTCGCCCTGGCCTATCCGGGCACGGACGAACGGTGGACCCACCCGGTACAGCAGCTTCTTGCCGCGTCGTTCGGATTCCTCAAGGCCCAGGGCGAGTGCCCGGAGATCGTCCTCGGTGACGGCGTCGACCACGACAGGGATGGCATCGGCCGCCGCCTCCAGAGCGTCGGCGATGCCCTCCGCGCCGGAGCGGATGGTCGAGAGGTCGAGCCGGATGACGGCACCGGCCGACCCGCCAGTCTTCTCAGCCACATAGTCACCGAGGTCCGATGACGTGAATCCAAAGGTGGCGTCCAGGGCGAATTCGGTGTCGGCGACCGGAGTGACCGCACCGTCATCGCCACGCAAGTAGTGAGTGCCACCGATTGTGATGCGGCCGGCGTCGGGAAAGGCCGGCACCAGGACGACGCCGTCGGTCCCGATGCCCGTGCGTGACAGCAGGGTTGCGCCGATGACGTCGGTCTCGAGCGGGAAGTGACCGCGGAGGGTCGAGTCGCTGCGGCTGACGAAGCCGACGGTGATCCCCGCAGTCTCGGCGGCATGAAGCGAATTGGTGACAATCTCCCGGTTGCGCGACGCTGTGGTCCCCGGGTCGAGGCTGCGAGTGTTGGTCAGGACGTAGACCGCCGGTGCCGGTGTACCGTCGATGCGCTGGGCGAACGCCCATGCGAAATCGTCCGACTCCCAGGAGGTGAGGACCGGAAGGTCGGCAACTGACTGGGTGCCGGTGGGATCGTCATCGAGGACTACCAAAATCCGTCCGGAGGCCTTGACGGCGGCAGCGATGACTTCCGGGTCGATGGCCCGGACGGGTGGGTAACCTCTGAGCAACTCTTCTTCGAGTATCACTGATCCGCGCTTTCGTAACTCGGTGTCTACCGGCACTTGTCAGATGTCTTATGTCCGGTGTTAGTGTGACAGGCAGCACAGTGCCCGTCAAAAGAATCGACCCGGCCGGTGTGACCACCTGAGACGGCAACGAGGCCTGCTCAGTGACCGAGGAGCAGTACGTGGATATACAACTTCTTCTAGCGCTCGTCCTGGGTATCGCCACCATCATCGTCCTGGTGCTGAGGACACGGCTCGATGCGTTCGTAGCACTCCTGATCGCTGCGCTGGTGACCGGGATCGTCGCCGGCCAGGCGCCGCTCGATATCGTCTCGTCGATCACGACGGGCTTCGGCAACACCCTGGCGTCGATCGGCATCGTGATCGGTCTGGGCGTCGGGATCGGCAAGATCCTCGAGGTCTCGGGCGCCGCCAATTCCTTGGCCATGGCCTTCCTCAAGCTCTTCGGCAAGGGCCGTGAGCCGTGGGCCCTGGGCAGTGTGGGCGCACTGGTCTCCATTCCGGTGTTCTGCGACTCCGGTTACGTCATCATGAACCCGTTGGCCCGTTCGATTGCCCGGGTCAAGCGCGCCGGGTACATCACCCTTGCACTGGCCCTCGGTTGCGGTATGACGCTGACGCACCATCTGGTGCCTCCGACGCCCGGTCCGCTGGCTGTTGCCGGCATCCTCGGCGCCGATCTCGGGGCGCTGATCCTTGCGGGTCTCGTGTTCACCATCCTGCTGCTGCCGATCGTCGTCCTCTACGCCCAGTGGATGGGCCCGAAGATCGAGCCTTCCATGAACGCATCCGTCCGGGAGGCCGTCTACGGCACGGCACACGCCGTGAGCGGACGTCGCGGCAGTACTGCTGTCGCGGATCACGACGGCGGCGCCGGAGAAGGTGACGATACCCCGTCGATGGAGATCGACGACACTGGTCTCGGCACACCTCCTGCAGGCGCCAAGCCTCACCGGGTCGGCGCCTTCGTTGCGTCGCTGCCACTGCTGGTGCCGCTGCTCCTGATCATCCTCAACACCGTCAGTGGCGCGATCGACCAGAACAACCAGGGCGTCGTCGGCACCGGGGAGTACACGCCGTCGTCGTGGGCCGTGCCGTTGGCGTTCATCGGCAATCCCGTTGTTGCACTGGTCATCGGCGTCATCCTCGCGGTCTACGTGCTACTGCCCCGCTGGACCCCGCGTTCCAAGGTTCAGGGCTGGTTCGGTGAGGCCGCGGCCTCGGCCGGCTTGATCCTTCTCATCACCGGTGCCGGTGGAGCACTGGGACAGGTGCTGCGAAGCTCGGGTGTTGGCGATGCCCTCGCCGAGGCTATTGCCGGCACTCCGTTGCCGGCGTTCCTGGTGCCGTTCCTCATCGCCACACTGGTTCGTATCGCCCAGGGCTCGGGCACAGTCGCGATGATCACCGCCGCATCCGTGACGGCGCCGCTGGTGGGCTCCCTGGGTATCGACCCCATCGTCGCGGCACTCGCCTGCACAGCCGGTTCGATGGTCTTCAGCTACTTCAACGACTCCTACTTCTGGGTCGTGACCCGCTTCGCCGGTCTTGACGGCGTCGCAGCTCTCAAGGGCTGGTCGGGCATCACGACGGCGGTATGGGCCGGTTCGATCCCGCTGCTGTTCATCGCCAACGCGGTCCTCGGCTGATTCGCGGGATCCTTCCACGATTGCCGGGCGGCTCGGGTGTGTTGTATCCGAGCCCCCGGCTACCGTCGTTCGGCGAAGAGGCTCGGCGCGAACCGGTCCGTCGTGCGTCGCCGGTGCACCCGCAGGTGGTCTCAGGAGTGCGGCACGGTCGAGCGCACTTCTGTCCTGTGGCGCGTCGTCCCCGCGCCCACCTCGGTTTCGTCCCCGAGGGTAAGGAGCCCCTGCGAACGCAAGAGCGGACCCCCTGAGGGGTCCGCTCCGCTACGCCGAAGGCTAGGAGAAGTCGCGCGCAGACCTCTGCAGCATCTCGAGCCACTGTTCCCGTGCGGCCAGCGCCTCCCGGGCGGAGGCGATCTTCTTCGCGTTCCCCGCCCGTTCCGCGTCCGCGAGGTCGTCCCTGAGCTGTGCGATGGTCGCCTCGAGCTGGCTGAGCGCACTGTTGGTGCGTGCCTTCGTCTCGGGATTCGTCCTCGTCCAGTGCTCATCATCGGCCGCCTTCACGGCATCCTCGACCTGCCGGAGTCCGGCATCCATCCGGCCCATGTCGGCACGCGGCACCTTGCCGGCCTCGTCCCAGCGGTCACGGACGGACTGCAGCGCCTTCTTGGCCGCGGCGACATCCCTGATCGGCAGGATCTGCTGGGCCTCCTTGAGCAGGGCCTCCTTGATCGTGAGGTTGCCGGCGTACTCCTCGTCCACGGCTTCGTTCGCGGACTTACGGGCCTCGAAGAAGCGGTCCTGGGCTGCACGGAACCGGGCCCACAGGGCGTCGTCGTCCTTGCGGCTGGCGCGCTTCGACGCCTTCCACTCGTCCATCAGGTGGCGGTACTCGGCGGCGGTCTGGCCCCACTCCGTGGAGGTCGAGAGCTGCTCGGCGCGGGTGATGAGCGCTTCCTTCGCCTGCTTCGCCTCCGCGTTGTCGCTGTCGAGCTGGGAGAAGTAGGCGCGGCGGTGGCGGTCGAAGACCGTCCGTGCGGATCGGAACCGCTTCCAGAGCGCGTCCTCCGTGCCGCGTCCGAGCCGGGGTCCGTTCTTCTGCGCGGCCTTCCACAGCTCGAAGAGCTCGTTCATGCGCGTGCTGCTGGCTTTCCACTGCACCGTGGAGGGGTCGCGGCCGGCGAGCTCCTCCGCCTCGGCGACGATCGACTCGCGGGCGGCGAGCTCCTTCGCCTTCAGGGCGTCCTGCGCTGCCCGCTCCGCCTTCTCCAGGCCGCCGACGGCTTCGAGCAGGGCGTCGATCCGCGCCTCCAGCGCGACCACGTCGCCGACCATCTTCCGTTCACCGACCTGCGCGCGCAGGTGCTTGGCGGTCTTCGCCATGTCCGACGACGGCGCCTTGACCTGGACGCGCTGCTCCAGCAGCGCCACCTGGCTCACGACGTCGTCGTACTTGCGCACGAAGTAGGACAGTGCTTCCTCGCGGGTCGCATCGGGGTACTGGCCCACGGGGTGCTCGACGCCGTCGACCACGAGGAAGACGTGGCCGTCCTCCTCGACACGCGCGAACTTCCCGGCCTCCTCGAGGGAGGTGCTGTGGGCGGGGGGTGCCGCCAGGGGCTGGGCGGCCTTCTTCAACGGTCGGGGCGCCATGGCCGTGGGCAGCGGCGCACGGGATGCGGCAAGGCGGGGCGAGGGCGTGCTCAGCGGAGCTGGCTCGGGCGCGAGCGGAACCGACGGCTCGGCTGCGGGGGTGTCCGTCGAGCGCTCGTCGGCGTCAGTGCCTGCTGGTGCGGCGGCGGCAGCCGGCGCGTCGGCCGGTGAGGAGGCCGGGGATGTCGTCGGGGTGGTACCGTCCGACCGCTCGTCGGGTTCGTCCTGGTCGGGGGAGTCGGCGTCTGCCGGTGCCTCCGATGCTCCGCCCATGGGTTCCGACGTGTCCGGCACAGCCGATGCCTCCGCCTCCGCGGTTCCGGCGGCGTCCGCCTGGGCTGCATCGACCTCCGCAGGGGGCAGTTCCGTGTGCTGGGCTCCGGTCACACCCGGGGCACCGGCTGCGGGCGTGAAGGTGCCATCGCCGGCCTCGGCGTCCTGCTGCGTGTCCTGGCCGATGGTCGTTTCGTCGGATTGCTGACTGTCTGTCACCGCTAGAAGTCTTTCGCTCGTCGGATGGCCGTGAGCAACGCCGGGGCCATTTCATTCAGGGGGGAGCCCATCGGCCCGGCCGGTCGGGGGACGGGGAAGCCCGTCCAACGAGTTTCCTCTGCATCCACCGATCGCCGGAGCAACGCGGAACCTGCCCTGAGGTTACTTTACCCACTGGGTCCCGATCCGCGTCATGGCGCGGAACGCCGCATTCCGTCGAGCGGCCGTACCCGCACCCCATGGACCCGCTTTTTCCGCGGACCCCCGGCGGGACCTAGGATTGAGGCCGCAGAACCGGTCCGCCGCGCCGCCCGTGACGGCGGAGACCGGCCCCCAGCAGGAGGAGACCCATCCCATGGCCCGCAAGGCTTCACTGTCCGGCTTTCCCGAATGGCTCCCGGAGGAGCGCCTGATCGAGCTCCACGTGCTCGGCGTGCTGCAGCGGACGTTCGAACTGCACGGTTTCTCCAGCATCGAGACCCGCGCGGTCGAGACCGTGGAGCACCTGCTGCGCAAGGGCGAGATCGACAAGGAGGTCTACGCGGTCTCCCGCCTGCAGGCCGATGAGGCCACTGCCTCCGAGAGCGGGCTCGCACTCCACTACGACCTCACCGTCCCGTTCGCGCGCTACGTCGTGGAGAACGCCGGGCACCTCGCCTTCCCGTTCCGCAGGTTCCAGATCCAGAAGTGTTGGCGCGGGGAGCGCCCGCAGGAGGGCCGCGCCCGCGAGTTCACGCAGGCGGACATCGACGTCGTGGGCGACGGCGTCCTGCCGTTCCGGTACGACGTCGAACTGGCCCTCGCCGTCGTGGAAGCCCTCGGCGCCCTGCCGATCCCGGACTTCACCCTGCGCGTCAACAACCGGAAGCTCGCGGAGGGCTTCTACCGGGCGATCGGTCTCGAGGACACCGCGGCGGTCCTGCGGAGCATCGACAAGCTCGAGAAGATCGGTCCCGGGAAGGTGGGAGCGCTGCTCCGTGACGAGGTGGGAGCGGACGAGGAGCAGGTGCGCCTCGCCCTCGACCTCGCCGGCATCCGCACCGCCGACACGTCCTTCGTGGAGCAGGTCCGCGCGCTGGGAGTGACGAACGAGCTCCTCGAGGAGGGACTGGAGGAGCTGCGCCAGGTGGTCGGAGAGGCGTCACGGCGGGCACCGGGCCGCGTGGTCGCGGACCTCAGCATCGCCCGCGGGCTCGACTACTACACCGGGACCGTCTACGAGACGGTCCTCAACGGCCACGAGGCACTCGGGTCCATCTGCTCCGGCGGCCGCTACGACGCCCTCGCCCGCAAGGGAAGCCGCACCTTCCCCGGCGTCGGGCTGTCCATCGGGGTCACGAGGATCGTCTCGCGCATCCTCAGCCAGGGGTTCGCGACGGTCTCCCGGTCCGTCCCCACCGCCGTGCTCGTGACGCTCGCCGACGACGACGCCTGGTCCGAGGCGCAGGACGTCGCCGCGGCGCTGCGGAGCCGCGGCATCCCCGCGGAAGTGGCGGCGAGCGCCGAGAAGTTCGGCAAGCAGATCAAGTTCGCCGACCGCCGCGGCATCCCCTTCGTGTGGTTCACGTCGTCGGAGGGCGCGCACGAGGTCAAGGACATCCGGTCCGGTGAGCAGACCGCCGCCGATCCGGCCTCCTGGGCGCCGCCCGAGACAGACCTCCGCCCAGTGGTCGCCACGGCCTGATCCGGCAGCGACCGTCAGGCCCGTCGGCGACGCCTCAGCACGACGGCGCGGGCGACGAGTCCGACCGCCAGCACGGCCAGCATCGTGAGGACCGACATCCCAGGGAGGGTGAAGGCGAGCAGGAGGCACGCGGCCGCGCCCACCAGGTTGAGCCAGCGCGGTGCGTACCACTGCCGGTCGGTCAGCGTGAAGGCCGCGATGTTCGCGACAGCGTAGTACACCAGCACGCCGAAACTGGAGAACCCGACGACGGTGAGCACGTCGGTCGCGAGCAGCAGGACCACCACGACACCGGCCGTCGCGATGTCCGCGACCCAGGGGACGGCATGGCGTGAGGAGACCCTCGCCAGCACCCGGGGCAGGTCGCCGCCGCGGGCCATGGCCAGGCTCGTGCGGCCCACGCCCGCGATGAGGGCGAGCAGCGCACCGAGGCTGGCCAGCGCCGCGGTGATGGTGACGACGGCACCGGCGCGACCGGTCGAGCCCTCTCCCGGCACGGCAGCATCGATGACCTCGCGTAGCGGTGCCGTGGTCCCGGCCAGACCGGCGGGCCCCAACGCATGCAGGAGGGACAGCGCCAGCAGCACGTAGAGCACGAGCGTGAACCCGAGGGCGCCGAAGATCGCCGCAGGGATGTTCCGGCCCGGGTTCCGGACCTCCTCGCCCATGGTGGCGATGCGCGCGTACCCGGCGAACGCGAAGAACAGCAGGGCTGCGGCCTGCAGGACGCCCCCGACGCCCTCGGGCCCGGACGCACCCTGGTCCGCGACCGTGGGGGAGTCGAACGCCACGACGATCACGAACGCGAGGACGGGCACCACGATCGAGACGATCACGCGCGTCCCGAGAGCGGTGCGGGTCACCCCGAAGAGGTTGACGACCGTCAACCCGACGACGGCGGCCACCGCGGCGGCCTTCGCGGCACCGGGCGCGGCGTAGACCCCGAACGTGAGGGCCATGGCCGCGCAGGACGCCAGCTTGCCGGTGACGAACCCCCAGCCGGCGAGGAACCCGGGCCAGTGACCGAGCTGCTCGCGTCCGTACACGTAGGTGCCGCCGCTGGAGGGATACCGGACGGCGAGGGACGCCGTCGCCGCCGCGTTGCAGTAGGCGACGAAACCGGCGATCACGACGGCGAGGGGCAGCAGCCCACCGGCGGCGGCGGCGGCCGGGGCGAAGACCACGAACGCGCCCGCGCCGATCATGGCGCCGACCCCGACGGTCGTGGCGTCGAAGCCGCCCATCGCTCGCCGCAGTGCCGGTTGCTGCGCCATGGCGCTCCTCGAGGTAGGGCCCGGATGGGGCTGAGGTCGGAATCGGGACAGGACCGGGCGAGCGCGGCAGGCGGCTGGTCGCCTGTCCGGGCGGTCGAACCGGGACCGGTAATGTTGATGGCGTTCAAGCCAACTCTAGGCAGGTGCTTCCGGAGCCTGCGACTCATCTGACACATCTGTGGGAAGGAATGCTGTGCTCCGCACGCATGAACTCGGCTCCCTTCGGCCCGAGCACGTAGGACAAACGGTCACGCTGGCAGGGTGGGTGGCCCGCCGCCGCGACCACGGCGGGGTGGCGTTCCTCGACCTCCGTGACGCGTCCGGCGTCGCCCAGGTGGTGGTGCGGGAGGAGGACGTGTTCTCCAGCCTGCGCAACGAGTACGTCCTGCAGATCGTGGGCGCCGTGCACCAGCGCCCCGAGGGCAACGAGAACCCCGCCCTCGCCACGGGTGCCATCGAGGTCATCGCCGATACCGTCACGATCCTCAACACCGCGGACCCGCTGCCGTTCCAGATCGACGAGCACGTCGAGGTCGGCGAGGAGGCGCGCCTGCGCCACCGGTACCTCGACCTCCGCCGTCCCGGCCCTCAGGCCAACCTGCGCCTGCGCTCCGAAGCGAGCCGGGTGGCACGCGAGCTGCTCCACAAGGACGGCTTCGTGGAGATCGAGACGCCCACCCTGACGCGCTCCACACCCGAGGGTGCCCGCGACTTCCTGGTCCCGGCGCGGCTCGCCCCGGGCTCCTGGTACGCCCTGCCGCAGTCGCCGCAGCTCTTCAAGCAGCTCCTGCAGGTGGGCGGCTTCGAGAAGTACTACCAGCTCGCCCGCTGCTACCGCGACGAGGACTTCCGCGCCGACCGGCAGCCCGAGTTCACGCAGCTCGACATCGAGGCGAGCTTCGTGGAGGAGGACGACATCATCGCCCTCGGCGAGCAGCTGGTCTCCGCGCTGTGGAAGCTCATCGACGTCGAGATCCCCCTGCCCATCCGCCGCATGACCTACGCGGACGCCATGGCGAAGTACGGCTCGGACAAGCCCGACCTCCGCTTCGGGCTCGAGCTCACCGAGCTCACCGAGTTCTTCAAGGACACCGGGTTCGGCGTCTTCAAGGCGCCCTACGTCGGCGCCGTCGTCATGCCGGGCGGCGCCTCGCAGCCGCGCCGCCAGCTCGACGCCTGGCAGGAATGGGCCAAGCAGCGCGGAGCCAAGGGCCTCGCCTACGTCCTGATCGACGACGACGGCAGCCTGCGCGGACCCGTGGCCAAGAACCTGACGGACACCGAGCGGGAGGGCCTGGCCGCCGCGACCGGTGCGAACCCGGGCGACTGCATCTTCTTCGCGGCGGGTGACCACGCGTCCTCACGCGCCATCCTCGGCGCGGCCCGCGTGGAGATCGGACGGCGCACGGGCCTCGTCAAGGAGGGCGACTGGGCCTTCGTATGGGTGGTCGATGCTCCCATGTTCGAGCCGGCGTCCGCCGCGGTGGCGGCCGGCGACGTCGCGGTCGGCGGTGGCGCGTGGACGGCCGTGCACCACGCCTTCACGTCCCCGAAGCCCGAGTTCCTCGACAGCTTCGACACCGACCCCGAGAACGCCCTGGCCTACGCCTACGACATCGTCTGCAACGGCAACGAGCTCGGTGGTGGATCCATCCGCATCCATCAGCGGGACGTCCAGGAGCGCGTCTTCGCCGTCATGGGCCTCGGCGCCGAGGAGGCCCAGGAGAAGTTCGGCTTCCTGCTCGAGGGCTTCAAGTACGGGGCGCCTCCCCACGGCGGGATCGCGCTCGGCTGGGACCGCGTGGTCTCCCTGCTCGCGGGGACGGACTCGATCCGCGACGTCATCGCCTTCCCGAAGTCCGGCGGCGGCTACGACCCGCTGACGGCCGCGCCCGCGCCCATCACACCCCAGCAGCGCAAGGAGGCCGGCGTCGACGCGAAGCCGAAGGCCGACGGCGCCCCGAGGACCGAGGGCTGACCGGCCCTTCCACCCGGCAGTACGCAGGGACGGCGGGCGTGGAGCAACCGCGCCCGCCCACGAAGGGCGGGACACCCCAGGGTGTCCCGCCCTTCGGGCGTCGTCCGGCGCGTATCGCTCTCGGACGAATTGTGACCTCCGGGCGGCGTGTGCCTGTGCCCTGTGAAATAATCGGCCNCCTGTGCCCTGTGAAATAATCGGCCCAGTACGTGCTCCGGGGTCGGTGTAAGTCCGAACCGGCGGTGATAGTCCGCGACCCGCCTGATGTTCCGCACCCGCGGAGCAGGGGCGGTTGAGCCGGTGGAATTCCGGGACCGACAGTCAAAGTCTGGATGGGAGAAGCACGAACAGCAGGGGTCCGCCGCTGCCCTCCGTCGGGCTGCGGTCCCGTCGTGGTACCACAGCGGCAGGGCATCCCTCCTCCTGCCATTTCCCGGAGCCGTCGTATCGGCAAAGGAACGGCATGGACTTTCTGCAGTGGCTCTTCGAGGCCCGCATCCCCGTTGGCAACGGCTCCCTCCTGCTCCGCGAAGTGGTGGGCAACGTCTTCGGCCTGCTCAGCGCCCTGGGCGGCATGCGCCGCCGCGTCTGGGCCTGGCCGGTCGGCATCATCGGCAACCTCCTGCTCCTGACCGTGTTCCTCGGGTCCCTGTTCGGCGCCGCGAGCGCCGCCAACCTGCTGGGGCAGGCCGGGCGCCAGGTCATGTTCATCGCCGTCTCCGTCTACGGGTGGCAGCAGTGGCGGGCGAGCCGCCGGCAGGGCGGACAGGCCGTGACGCCGCAGTGGGCCGGCGTGCGGGCGCGGATCGGCATGGTCGGGTTCATGGTCATCGGCACCCTGGCACTGACCCCGCTGTTCCGCGTACTCGGCTCCTACGAGCCGGTGTGGGCCGATGCCTGGACCTTCGTCGGGTCGCTGCTCGCAACCTACGGCATGGCGAAGGGCTGGGTGGAGTTCTGGCTCGTCTGGGTCGCCGTCGACGTCGTGGGCGTGCCGCTGCTCTTCAGCGCCGGTTACTACGCCAGCGCCTTCATGTACGTGTTCTACGGGGGGTTCACGCTCGTCGGCTTCTTCGTCTGGGCGCGCGCCCAGCGCACCGCGAAGCCCAGCATCGAGACGCTGCTGCCGGATCCGACGCTGCGCTGACCGTCCGATCGGCAGCCGCCGTCGTCCACTGCCCGGCGCCCGGACCCCGCGGCCGCGGACGCAGCACCCCTCAGCGCCCGAGGACGGCGGCAGCCGGAGGCGTCCGTCACACCGTCGGATCCGCGTGACCGTACGGCTCCGCCGAGCCGATAGCCTAGGGAGCGTGAAAACCTTTGAATCCCTGTTCGAGGAACTCAGCGCGAAGGCCGCCGAACGCCCTGCCGGCTCGCGGACCGTCGCCGAGCTCGACTCCGGCGTGCACGGCATCGGCAAGAAGGTCGTCGAGGAGGCCGCCGAGGTCTGGATGGCCGCCGAGTACGAATCCACCGAGGACGCCGCGGAGGAGATCTCCCAGCTGCTCTACCACCTGCAGGTGCTCATGCTCGCGAAGGGTCTCACGCTGGAGGACGTCTACAAGCATCTGTAGCCGCGCCGGCGCATCCCGCCCGCGGCTCCAGCCCGCCACCTCCTCCTCCACCGAAAGACTCCCATGCTCCGTGTAGCAGTCCCCAATAAGGGCGCCCTCTCCGAGGCCGCCTCGTCCATGCTCGCCGAAGCCGGCTACCGCCAGCGCCGCGACTCCCGCGAACTCGTGCTCGTCGATCCCGAGAACGAGATCGAGTTCTTCTTCCTCCGTCCCCGCGACATCGCGGTGTACGTCGGATCGGGCACGCTCGACGTCGGCATCACCGGCCGTGACCTCTTCCTCGATGCGCAGGTGAAGGCCGAGGAGCTCCTGCAGCTCGGGTTCGGCGCCTCCACGTTCCGCTTCGCCGGACCCGTGGGCGACTTCACCGCCGTCGAGCAGCTCGAGGGCAGGCGCCTCGCGACCAGCTACGAGGGACTCCTCAGGGACTACCTCGCCGAGCGTGGCATCAGCGCCGACGTCGTCCGGCTCGACGGCGCCGTCGAGTCCTCGGTGCGACTCGGCGTCGCCGACGCGATCGCCGACGTCGTCGAGACCGGCAGCACCCTGCGCGCCGCGGGCATGGAGATCTTCGGTGAGCCGATCCTCCAGAGCGAGGCCGTGCTGATCGGCCGGGCCGGCGTCGCGGCTCCCGCCGGCCTCGACGTGCTGCTGCGCCGCCTGCAGGGCGTCCTCGTGGCACGCCAGTACGTGATGATGGACTACGACATCCGCACGAACCTCGTCGACGAGGCCGCGGCCCTGACGCCGGGGCTCGAGTCGCCGACGATCTCCCCGCTGCGCGACTCCGAGTGGGTCGCGGTCCGCGTGATGGTCAAGCGCACCAAGACCAATCGCATCATGGACGAGCTGTACGAGCTCGGCGCGCGCGCCATCCTCGTCAGCACCATCCACGCCTGCAGGATCTAGGACCGGCCATGACCGTCGCGATCCGCGTCATCCCGTGCCTGGACGTCGACGCCGGGCGCGTCGTCAAGGGCGTCAACTTCGCCGACCTGCGCGACGCCGGCGATCCGGTGGAGCTCGCGCACCGCTACGACCGTGCCGGCGCCGACGAACTGACCTTCCTCGACGTCACCGCGTCCTCCGGCAACCGCGAGACCACCTTCGACGTCGTCGCTCGCACCGCTGAGGAGGTCTTCATCCCGCTGACGGTGGGCGGGGGAGTGCGCGAGATCTCCGACGTCGACCGTCTTCTGCGCTACGGCGCGGACAAGGCGTCCATCAACACCGCCGCCGTGGCGCGGCCGTCCGTCATCGACGAGATCACCGGGCACTTCGGGGCCCAGGTGCTCGTGCTCTCCCTCGACGCGCGCCGTACGCGGGATGACAGCACGCCGTCGGGGTTCGAGGTCACCACGTACGGGGGACGCAAGGGGACGGGGATCGACGCGGTGGCCTGGGCGAAGGAGGCCGCGGACCGGGGCGTGGGGGAGATCCTGCTCAACTCGATCGACGCAGACGGCACCAAGGAGGGCTTCGACCTCGAGCTCATCCGGGCCGTCCGTGCTGCCGTGGGCGTGCCGCTGATCGCCTCCGGGGGAGCGGGCAAGCCGGAGCACTTCCCTCCCGCGGTGCAGGCCGGCGCCGATGCCGTGCTCGCCGCGTCGGTGTTCCACTTCGGTCCTACGGACGCCATCGCCCAGGTCAAAGCCGCCATCCGCGACGCAGGGTTCCCCGTCCGGTAGGGCCCTCCGGCCGGCTGGGGCGCCCGGCGCAGCAGCTCAGAGCCGCTGCGGCATTCCCACCGGTCATTCCGTGCGGATCGAGAAGGACCTCAGAGGCCGATGTCGGCGCTCTCGAGCAGGGCGACGGCGTCGGGCTGGCCCTCGAAGGTGACCAGGGCCTGCCGACGCCGACCGTGGGCGTGCATCAGCAGCTCGCCGGGATCGCCGACGATCGCCACGGAGACCGGTGCGCGCTTGGCGACGTGCCGCGGCCCCTCCGGCCGCACCAGCACGACGCCGAGATCCACCCCGCGGTAGAGGATGGCTGCGCGCTTGACGAGTTCCTCCCACAGGGCGTCGGCGTAGTCCTCGTCGAGTGCCCGGGGCGCCCATCGGGTGGTGGCGCGGCGGACGTCCTCGGTGTGCACGAAGTACTCGATGAGGTTGGCGCTCCTGTCGATCGAGTTGATGCGCATCGGCGAGAGCGCGGGCGGTCCGGCCAGGAAGCGGTTCACCAGCGCCTCGAACCCGGCGGGAGATGCCGCACGCTCGGCGGTCTCCCGGATGGCACGCTCGGTCACGGACGCGAACCTCCGCACGACCATCCCCACGCCGAGCGTCGGCTTGTGCTCCCGCAGGTAGAGGTGCGCGGCGAGATCGCGGGTCTGCCACCCCTCGCACAGCGTAGGGGCGTCTGGGCCGGCCGCCAGGAGCGTCTCGGCCAGGACTTCGCGGGACGGGGTCACGTAGTGCATCACTGCTGAAAATAGCATGCTGCGCGCAGGCGGCGGCAGGTCCGGACGCGAGTCGGCGCGACCGCACTAGAATCGAGGTGATGCCTTCCTCCACAACGTCCCCGCACGAGTCCGAAACCGCTGCCCGGCTGCCCGGCGAGGAGCGTGCCGCTCTCGATCCGGCGATCGCCGAAGCCCTCAAGAAGGACGACGCCGGCCTCGTCGCCGCCGTCGTCCAGCAGTACGACACGCTGGAGGTGCTCATGCTCGGCTGGATGGACGAGGAGGCCCTCCGGCGCACCCTCACCAGCGGCCGTGTCACCTTCTATTCACGGTCCCGCGCGGAGTACTGGCGCAAGGGAGACACCTCCGGTCACCGGCAGTGGGTCCGGAGCGTGGCCCTGGACTGCGACGGCGACGCCCTGCTGGTCACCGTCGACCAGGAAGGCGCGGCGTGCCACACCGGCACCAGGACCTGCTTCGACGGGCGCGACCTGCCCGCCGTGACCGCCGACCGTCCCGCCCCGGAAGGATCCTGACCCGATGCAGCAGCTGGGTACCATCAGCCCCACCCTCGAGGAGTTCCGCGCGCTGGCCGAGGCGCGCCGCGTGGTGCCCGTGCACCTGAAGGTCCTGGCGGACGCGCACACGCCGATCGGCATCTATCGCAAGCTCGCGGCCGGGCAGCCGGGCACGTTCCTCATGGAATCGGCGGCGGTCGGCGGCGTCTGGTCGCGTTACTCCTTCATCGGGTCGCAGTCCCGCGCCACCCTCACCACGCGCGACGGCCAGGCCCACTGGCTGGGCGAACCGCCCGCCGGCGTGCCCGTGGGCGGCGACCCGGTGGAGGCCCTGCGCCTCACGGTGGAGGCGCTGCGCACCGAACGGTTCCGGGACCTTCCCCCCTTCACCTCCGGCATGGTCGGTTTCGTCGGCTGGGAGGCCGTCCGGCACTGGGAGCGGCTCACGAGCCCGCCCGAGGACGACCTCCTGCTGCCCGAGCTCGCGATGTGCCTCGTCTCGGACCTCGCCATCCACGACAATTCGGAGGGTTCGCTCACGCTGGTCGCCAACGCCATCAACTTCGACGGCACCGACGAGCGCGTCGACGAGGCGTGGCACGACGCCGTCGCGCGTGTCCGTGCGATGCTCGCCAAGCTCGTGGCGCCCGCCGAGCTCGCCGTGTCGGTGATGGCCGGGGACGCCCCGACGGCCGACCAGTCGACGGACCGCGTCCGCGAGTCCTGGTTCGAGCCCGACTACCTGAGGGCCATCGAGCGCGGCAAGCGGGCGATCGTCGACGGCGACGTCTTCCAGGTGGTGATCAGCCGACGCTTCGAGATCGAGTGCGATGCCTCCGCCCTGGACGTGTACCGGATCCTGCGCACCACCAACCCGAGCCCCTACATGTATCTCTTCAGCCTCGAGGACGCCGACGGTCAGGGCTACTCGATCGTGGGCAGCTCGCCGGAAGCCCTTGTGACGGTCACGGGCGACGAGGTCATCACGCATCCCATCGCCGGTTCGCGGCCCCGGGGGAGGACCACCGAGGAGGACCGCGACCTCGCCGTCGAGCTCCGCGCGGACACGAAGGAGAAGGCGGAGCACCTGATGCTCGTCGACCTGGCCCGCAACGACCTCTCCAAGGTCTGCCTGCCCGGCAGCGTGGACGTCACCCAGTTCATGGAGGTGGAGAAGTTCAGCCACATCATGCACCTGGTGTCGACCGTGGTCGGGCGGCTCTCGCCGGTGAAGAGCGCGTACGACGTCCTCGCCGCGACCTTCCCCGCGGGGACCCTCTCCGGTGCCCCCAAGCCCCGGGCCCTGCGCCTCATCGACGAGGTGGAACCGCACCGGCGCGGGATCTACGGCGGCGTGGTCGGCTACCTCGACTTCGCCGGCGACATGGACATGGCCATCGCCATCCGCTCGGCCCTGCTGCGGGACGGCAAGGCCTACGTGCAGTCCGGCGGTGGTATCGTCGCCGACTCCGTGCTGGAAGCGGAGGCCATCGAGACGGTCAACAAGGCCGCAGCGCCCCTGCGCGCCGCGCTGACGGCGGCCGGGCTGCGGCCGGCGACGGCGGACGGCGTCGGCGTCACGGCGGCGGACGCCCCGCTGGACGGAGCCGCACC
>NZ_PPTH01000005.1 GCF_002954225.1 Arthrobacter ruber | reverse complement strand
CGCCTCGGGGCGCCTGACCAGCACGGCGGCGGTCCGCGCGCCGAGCTGCGCGAGGCCCGCGAGGGCGGCCGCCGCGGTCCCGCCGCCGCCGAGGACCACGGAGTGTCCAGGGGTCCGGACGCCGGCGCCGGCCAGCGCGTGCGCCACCCCGACGACGTCCGTGTTGTGGCCCGTGAGGACCCGGCCGCGTCCCTCGCCGGTGACGACGACGGTGTTGATCACGCCCAGGACGGACGCGGGCGCGGTCGTGGTGTCCACGAGCCGTGCCGCGGCGGCCTTCAGCGGCATCGTGACGGACAGCCCCCGCCAGGCCGGCGTGGCCCGGACGCCGGCGATGAACGCGGCGAGCCCCGCCTCATCGACTTCGACCGCCGTGTAGGAGCAGTCGACGCCGATCGCACGGTACGCCGCGGCATGCAGCAGCGGTGACTTCGAATGCCCGATCGGCAAGCCGATCACGGCGGCCCGGAGGGCGGGCGCGGCAGGTCCGGCCGGCGCCACCTACTCGCAGCGCCCGGGGTGGTCGGTGCACCAGGCCAGGTACTCGTCGACGTAGCGCAGGTGCTCCGCGTAGGTCTCGGAGAACTTGGTCTCGCCCGTGTCCAGGTCGACGGTCACCCAGAAGTAGAACGGGACGTCCGCCGCGTTGACCGTCGCGTCGATCGCCTCGTCGCCGGGGGAACCGATGGGACCCTTCGGCAGGCCGGGGTTGGCGTAGGTGTTGTAGGGGTTGGAGGTGTCCTGCTTCTCCTCGTCCGTGAGCTGGTAGCTGCGCTTGCCGAGACCGTACGTGACGGAGGCATCGGACTGGATGAAGCCGTTGGTCTCCGTGTTCCCGGGCGTGAGGCGGTTGTTGATGGCACCCGCGACCGTGGCGTAGTCGCCCTGCTGCGCCTCGGCCTGCACGATGCTCGCGATCGTCAGGATCCGGTACTGCTCGGAGGGATCGGTCACGCCGTCCTGCGCGAGGCGGTCGGTCGTGGCCTTCACCATCTCGGTGACGATGTCCGTGGCCGTGGCCTCGACGTCGAAACGGTACTCCCCCGGGTGCAGGTATCCCTCGAGGGACAGCGCCTGCTGCGGAAGGCCGAACTGCGTGGGACTCGCCGCGAGGGCCTCGAACTCGGTGCGCGGGATGCCCGTGGAGGTGCTGAGGATGTCGAACACCTCGCCCTGGCGGAGGTCGCGGGCCACTGCGGCGTAGGAGACGAGGGAAGGATCCTCGCCGAGGAGGGCCTCGGCGGCATCGGCGGCGGGCATCTGCAGGCGCATCTCGTACTCGCCCGGCTGGACCTCGCGGCCCTCGGCGATGGCGGCGAGGGCGGCCACGAAGGTCTCGGAATCCGCGACGATGTCGGCGCTCTCCAGTCCGTTGCCGATCGCGAGGGCACCGGCGCCCTCGGTCACGGCGAAGACGGTCTCCTCGCCCCCCGGCCCCGCGTAGTCGGTCACCTCGTTGAAGCCCAGGAAATCGCGCAGCATGAGCGCTGCACCGTAGACGGTGCCGGCGAACAGCAGGACGACCACGACCATGACGACGGTGCGCCGGAGGCGCCTGCGCCGCTTCGCGTCCGACGGCGGGCGGCGGCGCCGGTTCGACTCCTGCGATGCGAAGAACTCCTCGACGGGTTCGGGATGCCCGTGGTCACCGGCGTAGGCGTCGTGCTGGTCGTCGAACTCGGGGGAGGCAGGGGTCTGCCGGGTACGGTTGTTCATGATTCCGGGTCCCTCCTGCTCGTCGAACTGTCCTTGATGACTGGCTCCTCTGTTGGGGTCAGCAGTGGGCGGCGGGCGTCCTCCGCCTCACGCACAGGAACCGGATCCCCCACATCCCGTCCACGTGAACGCTGCATGTCGATGGCATGCTGGAGAATTTCGACGGCAGCCACCTGGTCCACCACCTTACGATGCTCGCGGCTGCTCAAACCAGCCGCGTGCAGCGAGCGGTGGGCCGACACCGTGCTCAGCCGCTCGTCCACCAAGCGTACCGGCACGGGGTGGGCCTGTCGCCGGAGTTCTTCCACGAGCAGCCCCGCATAGGTCCGCGCCATCTCGGCGGACGCGCCCTCCCGGCCGCTGAGGTTCTTCGGCAGACCCACCATGATCTGCACCACGCCGCGCTCCACGGCCTCCCGCACGAGGATCCGCACGTCGCCGTTCCTCCGGGGATCCCGCGTGAGGGTCCGGATCGGTGTGGCGAGCAGGCCGTCACGGTCGCAGCCGGCCAGACCCACCCGGACCTGCCCCACGTCCACGCCGAGTTTCGGGCCGTGCGGGTAGGGAGCGTCGGGCGCGCCCCCCGCTCCCCCGGCCTCGCCCGTCACCGCGTCGATCAGCGTTCCGCGACCGCGGTGCGGATGGCCGACAGCGCATCGGGGATGCGCGAGGCATCCGATCCACCGCCCTGGGCGACGTCGTCCTTGCCGCCACCGCCTCCTCCGAGCACCTTCGCCGCCGTGCGCACCAGGGCGCCGGCCTTCACACCGGCGGCGCGCGCGGCCTCGTTGGTGGCGACGAGGACGAGCGGGCGGTCCTGGGAGACGGCCGTCGCGGCGACGACGGCCGCGTCCGACCCGAGCCGTCCGCGCAGATCGAGCACGAGCGTGCGGAGGTCGTCCGCACCGCCCACCTCGCCGGCGTCGTGTGCGATGAGGCGCACACCGTCGACGTCCACGACGGTGTCGACGAGCGACGCGGCCGCGACGGCGAGCTGTTCCTTGCGCAGCCGGTCGAGCTCGCGCTCGGCGGCCTTGAGCTTGCCGAGGGTGGCCGAGAGCCGTTCCGGCAGCTGGGCGGAGGGAACCTTCAGCATCTCCGAGAGCTCGGAGACGAGGGCCCGCTCCGCGGCGAGGTGACGGAACGCGTCGAGCCCGACGAGGGCCTCGACCCGCCGGTTGCCGGAGCCGACCGACTGCTCACCGAGCAGCGTGAGGCTCCCGATGAGCGAGGTCGAGGCCACATGGGTGCCGCCGCAGAGTTCCCGCGAGAACTCCGCGTTCATCTCCACCACGCGGACGGTGTCGCCGTACGCCTCGCCGAACAGCGCGGTGGCCCCCAGGGCCTTCGCATCGGCGAGGGACATGATCTTCGTCTCGACCTCGTAGTTGTTGCGGATCGCGATGTTGGACACCTCCTCGATCTCCGAACGCGCCGCGGCACTGATGCCCTCGCCCCAGGAGAAGTCGAAGCGCAGGTACCCGGCCTTGTTGAACGAGCCGCGCTGGAGCGCCTCGGGGCCGAGGATCTCGTGGAGCGCCGCGTGGACGATGTGCGTCCCCGAGTGGGCCTGCTCCCCCGCATGCCGGCGCTGTCGGTCGACGGCAGCGACCACCGTCGCGCCCGGGGCGATCTCGCCCTCGCGGACCACCGCGCGGTGCACGCTGAGGCCCTTGATCGGGCGCTGGACGTCGAGGACCTCGACGACGAATCCGTCGCCGGTGATGAGGCCGACGTCGGCGGCCTGGCCGCCCGCCTCGGCGTAGAACGGGGTCTGGTCGAGGACCAGTTCGATCTCGTCGCCCTGGAGCGCGCTCGGGATCGACTGCCCCTTGTCCAGCACGCCGACGACCGTCGCCTCGGTGGTGAGCTCGTCGTAGCCGGTGAACACCGTCTGGCCGCGGCCGAGGAGCTCGGTGAAAGCCGTGAGGTCGGCGTGGCCGGCCTTCTTGCCGCGGGCGTCCGCCTGGGCGCGCTGCCGCTGTTCGAGCATGAGGGAGCGGAAGCCGTCGGCGTCCACCGCCAGGCCGGCCTCCTCGGCCATCTCCAGCGTCAGGTCGATCGGGAACCCGTACGTGTCGTGGAGGGTGAAGGCGTCCTGCCCGGACAGCGGTCGCTCCTCGGCCAGGGACTCGCGGACCGCCTCCTCGAGCCTGGCGGTGCCCGAGGCGATAGTGCGCAGGAACGCCTTCTCCTCGGCGTAGGCGATGCGGCTGATGCGCTCGAAGTCGGTCTCGACCTCCGGGTACACGCCCTTCATGGCGTCCCGCGAGGAGGGCAGCAGCTCCGGCAGGCAGGCCTTCTCCACGCCGAGGAGGCGCATGGCGCGGACGGCCCGGCGGATGAGGCGGCGCAGCACGTAGCCGCGGCCCTCGTTGGAGGGGGTGACGCCGTCGGCGATGAGCAGCAGGGAGGAGCGGATGTGGTCGGCGACGACGCGCAGCCGGACGTCGTCGGTGTGGTGCGGGTCGTCGGGCGACTCCGCACTCGTGTACGTCCTGCCGCTGAGTGCCGCAGCGCGGTCGAGGACGGGCCGCACCTGGTCCGTCTCGTACATGTTCTCGACGCCCTGCAGGATCATCGCGAGGCGCTCGAGGCCCAGGCCCGTGTCGATGTTCTTCTTCGGGAGCTCGCCGAGGATCTCGAAGTCGTCCTTGCCGGTCCCCTCGCCGCGCTGGTACTGCATGAAGACGAGGTTCCAGATCTCCACATAGCGGGTGTCGTCGGCCTCGGGGCCGCCGTCCACGCCGTAGGAGGGTCCGCGGTCGTAGAAGATCTCGGAGCAGGGACCGGCCGGCCCGGGCTGGCCGGTGGACCAGTAGTTGTCCTTCTTGCCCATCTTCTGGATACGCTCGGCCGGCACGCCGATGCTGTCGCGCCAGATCGCCAGCGCTTCGTCGTCCTCGTGGTAGACGGTGATCCAGAGCCTCTCGGGAGGCAGCCCGAACCCGCCGTCCGCGACGTCGCGGGTCAGCAGGTCCCACGCCATGCGGATGGCCTCGGCCTTGAAGTAGTCGCCGAACGAGAAGTTGCCGCACATCTGGAAGAACGTGCCGTGCCGCGCGGTCTTGCCGACCTCCTCGATGTCCCCCGTGCGGATGCATTTCTGGACGCTCGTGGCCCGCGCGTACGGGGCCACCTCGCGCGCGGTGAGGTACGGGATGAACGGCACCATGCCGGCGACGGTGAACAGCAGTGACGGGTCGGAGGAAATCAGCGACGCCGAGGGGACGACGGTGTGCCCGTTCTTCTCGAAGTAGCTCAGCCAGCGGCTGGCGATCTCGTGGGACTTCATGGGGGCGATCCTTCGGTGGTGGGTCGGGACGCGGAGACTCCGGCCCGAGCGGGGGTGCCCGGTCGCAGGCGACAGCCTCCGCCCGGGCGGGCGGAGGCTGCGGCCCCGCTGCCGGCGTCGGGAGGGTGGTGCGTCCTAGCGGAGCGAGCGGCGGGAGGCCGGGACGGCGTCGACGGGAGCGGAGGTGGAGGGCGCGGAGGGCGCGGCGGGCGCCTCGACGCCGAGCGCGGCGCGGAGGTCGTTCTCGCGCTCGGTCATGGCCGAGCGCAGGGCATCGGCGAAGTCGGCGATGCTGTCGCTGATCTGCCCGACGGCGCGGTTCACTCCCTCGGGCCCGAGGGTGGACTTCGCCTTCGACACCTTGCGGACGGCGACGACGCCGATGGTGACACCGGCGGCGAGCCAGAAGACTCTTCTGATCATCGTTCTCTCTCCGTTCGTTGGGTGCTAGCGGCTGCGGCGGCGGCGGGCGGGGGACGTGCGGCCGGCGAGGGCGGAGCGGACGCCGTAGGAGAACGCCGAGACCTTGATGAGCGGGGCGCCGATCGTGGCCGCGACGAGCGATGACAGCGCGGAGATGTTGGCCGAGGCGTCGGACACGTTGGTGGTGATGCCGTCCACGGCCTTGAGCTGCTGGTGGGTGGTGTTCACGGTGCTCGTGACCTCCCCGATCAGCGGCGTCGTCTCGTCGGTGACGGTGCGGATCGCCTTGCGCAGCTCGTCGAACACGCGGCCGAGCTTCCAGATCGGCACGGCCAGCAGCAGGACCAGGACGGCGAATACGCCGGCAGCTATCAGGCCGGCAATATCTCCACCTGACATGGGCGGTCTCCTTTACGCAGGGGTACACCGCCTTGAACGAGCGGCATGGGAATTCGTGCTCCTAGTACCTTACAGAACGAAGAGCCCGCGGCGGTTGCCACGGGCTCTTCGTTCAGCCTTCGCGCTGTGCGCCTGCGGACTCCGCCGGCGTCGGGGCGTCTAGCGTGCGTAGTACTCGACGACGAGCTGCTCTTCGCAGGTCACGGGGACCTCGGAGCGCTTGGGGCGACGCACGAGGCGTGCCTGGAGCTTGTCGAGCTGGACGTCCAGGTAGCCGGGGACGGCGGGGAGGACGTCGCGGTGCGCACCGGCGGCAGCAACCTGGAGCGGGACCATGGTCTCGCTGCGGCTGTGGACGTGGATGAGCTGGCCTTCGGCCACGCGGAACGACGGGCGGTCCACGCGGGCGCCGTCGACCATGATGTGACGGTGCACGATGAGCTGACGCGCCTGGGCGCTCGTGCGGGCGAAGCCTGCACGGAGGACGAGGGCGTCGAGACGCATCTCGAGGAGTTCGATCAGGTTCTCACCGGTCAGGCCTGCGGTGCGGCGGGCTTCCTCGAAGATGCGGGCCATCTGCGCCTCGCGGATGTTGTACTGCGCGCGCAGACGCTGCTTCTCGCGCAGGCGTACGGCGTAGTCGCTGTCCTGCTTGCGACGCGCGCGGCCGTGCTGGCCCGGCGCGTACGGCCGGCGCTCGAGGTACTTCTCCGCCTTCGGGGTGAGGGCGATGCCGAGGGCTCGCGAGATGCGGACCTTCCGGCGGGCACGTGTGTTGTTAGCCACGTTTACCTTTCGATGATTTTTGCGGCGAAGAAGCGGACAGCCACGGGGGCGTCCGCACTTCCTGGTGTCGCTGGCCTCCACATGCGGAGAGCCGGGATTGGCCGCTTCCCGGTACTACAGTCCGCCGCGACCCTGGTCGCCGACCCGCACCGCGCGGCAGGAGACCTGCTGCGGACCACGGGAGGACGACTGGTACACGACGACTTGCCAGTCAGCGACCAATATTAGCAGTGCGCGGGTCACGCAGCCGAATCGCCGCCCGCACACGGCGCCGCCCCCGCTGCTACTTCCCGCGGATGATCCTGCGCAGCCGCGCCAGGCGGGCGGAGATGTCCCGCTCCGAACCCCGGTCGGTGGGCTCGTAGTAGTCCCGTCCCACGAGGTCGTCCGGGGCGTACTGCTGCAGCGCGATGCCGTGGGGCTCGTCGTGGGAGTACACGTAGCCCTTGCCGTGCCCGAGCTGGCTCGCCCCGGGGTAGTGCGCGTCCCGCAGGTGGGCGGGGATACCCTGCCCGCGGCCCGCCCGGACATCGGCGATGGCGGAATTGATGCCGTTGTACGCCGCGTTGGACTTCGGCGCGGTGGCGATGTGCACCACCGCCTCGGCGAGGATGATGCGCGCCTCGGGCATGCCGACGAGCTGCACGGCCTGCGCGGCGGCGACCGCGGTCTGCAGCGCCGTGGGATCGGCCATGCCGACGTCCTCGGATGCCGAGATCATCAGCCGGCGGGCGATGAACCTCGGGTCCTCGCCCGCCTCGAGCATCCGCGCGACGTAGTGCAGCGCCGCGTCCACGTCCGACCCGCGGAGCGACTTGATGAACGCGCTCGCCACGTCGTAGTGCTGGTCCCCCGCGCGGTCGTAGCGCAGGGCGGCGACGTCCACCGCCTTCTCCGCATGGTCCAGGGTGACGAGCGCGGGGAGCGCCTCCTGGCCGTCCTCCTGCTCGGCGTCCTCGGCGTCCTCTCCCCCGTGGCCGACCGGCCCGTCGGGCTGGTGCGCGGCGGAGTGCGACTCCCGCTCGGACCGGGCGACGCCGGCGGCCGCCTCCAGGGCCGTCAGCCCGCGCCGCGCGTCCCCTGCCGCCAGCCGGACGAGGTGCTCGAGGGCGTCCCCGGAGACCTCCACCGTCCCGGCGAGCCCGCGTTCGTCGTCGACCGCGCGTTCGAGCAGGCCCCGGATGTCCGCCTCGTCGAGCGGCCGGAGGGTCTGCAGCAGCGAGCGCGAGAGCAGCGGTGACACCACCGAGAACGACGGATTCTCGGTGGTGGCCGCGATCAGCACCACCCACCCGTTCTCCACGCCGGGCAGCAGGGCGTCCTGCTGAGCCTTGTTGAAGCGGTGGATCTCGTCGAGGAACAGCACGGTCGTCTGCCGGTACAGGTCGCGGGAGGTGAGCGCCTCGTCCATGACGCGCCGCACGTCCTTGACGCCCGCGGTGATGGCCGACAGTTCGACGAACTTCCGGCCCTGGCCGCGGGCGATCACGTGCGCGAGCGTCGTCTTGCCGGTCCCCGGCGGTCCCCACAGGATGACCGATGACGGCGCCGCATGCGCGCCGGGGTCGTGCTCGCCGGCGAGGGTGCGCAGCGGCGATCCGCGGCCCAGCAGGTGCTGCTGGCCGACCACCTCGTCCAGCGTGCGCGGCCGCATCCGGACGGCGAGGGGACTGCGCGGCCGCACCGTCCCCGCTGCACGGGAGGTGCTGGAGGGGACGTCGTCCGCGTCGTCGTCGGCCGCCGCGCTGAATAGATCATTCACAGCCCCAACGTTACTGTGGGCCTCTGACGGGTCCGGTGCCGTGCGGTGCCGCCTCCGCAGCCTCCACCGTCGCCCTCGAAGGAGCTCCATGTCCCCGACCAGGTCCGTGCTCGTCGACGCCCGGCGGCTCGACGGCTGGCTCGCACGGTTCGAGGCGCGGAACGGTCCGTATACCGTGAGCCTCGCGACGGGCCGTGACGACGGCTCCCTCGACGTCGTCGCCGGGAACGGGTGCACGGCCCTCCTGACCCCACCCCTCCTGCCCCGGGCACGACCGGGCGGGGAGTCCGCTGCCGGATCGCGCGCGGGTACAGGATCCCGCGCGACCACGGAGGGGAGCATTCCGCCCGCGTCCGGTGCAGCCGAGGAGTCGTCGCCGGATGCCGACGGCCTCGTTCCCTCGCTGCTGTCGGGGATCGACACGGCCACCACCGTGGGACTGCTGCTGATCCGGCGGGGCGGCTACTCGGTGGGAGTCGCCGCGGCGGGTCAGGTGCTGGCCTCGAAGACGGGCACGCGGTACGTGCAGGGCAGGACCGCCGCCGGCGGATGGTCCCAGCAGCGCTTCGCCCGGCGACGCGCCAACCAGGCGGACGCCCTCGTCGAGGAGACCGCGGTGAGGGCGGCCGCGGTGTTCCGCGCGCACCCGCCGTCGTGCCTCCAGCTCGGGGGCGATAGGACGCTCGCGGCCGCGGTGCTCGGCGAACCCGCCCTGACGGCCTTCGCGAAGCTGCCGCAGGTCCCCTTCCTCACCGTGCCCGACCCGCGGTTCGCCGTCCTGAAGGAGGCTGCCGGCTCGGCGCTGTCCGTTCGGATCACGGTGACGGACCCGCCCTCCACCTGACCGGCAGGGCCGGGCCTCAGGCCGGACGGGACGCCGCGGAGCGCAGGGCCGAGATGGCGGAGGCGGCATCGTCGGCGCCATAGACGGAGGAACCCGCGACGAAGACGGTCGCCCCGGCATCGGCCGCGCGGAGGATGGTTTCCTCGGTGATGCCGCCGTCCACCTGGATGACCAGGGGAAGGTCCGCCCCGCGGATCGCCGCTGCCGCCCGGCGGATCTTCGGCAGGGTGAGGTCCAGGAAGGACTGCCCGCCGAAGCCGGGTTCCACGGTCATCACGAGCAGCATGTCGAGTTCGGCGAGCATGTCGAGGTAGGGCTCCACCGGCGTCGCAGGGCGCAGCGCCATCCCGGCCTTCGCCCCGGTGTCCCGCAGTTCCCGTGCGAGCTTGATCGGGGCGGTCGCCGCTTCCGCGTGGAAGGTGACGGACGCCGCTCCCGTCCCGGCATAGAGAGGTGCCCAGCGGTCGGCGTCCTCGATCATGAGGTGCACGTCCAGCGGGAGCGGACTGACCTCCTGGATCCGGCGGACGACCGGCAGGCCGAGTGTCAGGTTCGGCACGAAGTGGTTGTCCATGACGTCCACGTGCACCGCATCGGCGGTGCCGATCCGCTGCAGTTCGGACTCGAGGTTGGCGAAGTCGGCGGAGAGGATGCTCGGGTTGATACGCAGGTGCGTCACGGTTCTTCCCTTCGTTGCCCCGGGGCCCGCGCCCTCAGGGGGCAGCGGCCGGGTGTCTTGGTGCGGAGTCTTCGGTGCGGAATCCTTGGTGCGGAATCCTTGGTGCGGAGTCTTCGGTGCGGAATCCTCGGTGCGGAGTCCTCGTCAGGGAGTCTTCCTGATGAGTGCGAGATACATGGCATCCGTGCCGTGCACGTGCGGCCACAGCTGGGCGCTCGCGCCGTGTCCCGCCCCGAGCGCTCCACCGATGCTCACGGCGTCGAGCGCAGCGCCCGCGTCCAGGCGCTCGAACCCCTCGCGCTTGCGCAGGCAGTCGTCGACGACGGCGTCCGTCTCGGCGTGGTGCGGTGAGCAGGTGACATAGGCCACCACGCCACCCGGCGCGACGGCGTCCAGGGCCGAGGCCAGCAGTTCGCGCTGCAGCGGAGCGAGGGTCACCAGGTCCGCGGGCCGGCGACGCCACCGCGACTCGGGGCGACGCCGCAGAGCGCCGAGACCCGTGCACGGGGCGTCGACGAGCACGCGGTCGTAGGCGCCGGGCTGTTCCCGTCCGAGATCGCGCCCGTCACCGACCCGCACCGTCCAGGAGTCCTCCGGCAGCGGTCGCAGCGCCTGGCGGACCAGCTGGGCGCGGTGCGGGACCGGCTCGTTCGCCGTCAGGTGGACGCCGGCGTCCTGGCCCAGTGCCGCCAGCAGGGCCGTCTTGCCGCCGGGGCCGGCGCACAGGTCGAGCCAGCGCTCGGGGCCCTGTGCCTCCCGCTCGTCGAGCGGGACACCCGCCAGGGCGCGGGCCACGAGCTGGGAGCCGGAGTCCTGCACCCGGAGGGTCCCGATCGAGACGCCGGGGAGCCGGCTGACATCCCCGCCGGAGTAGTAGGCCGAGCCGGGCGCGAGGCGTCCCGGTTCGGCGCCCTCGGCGAGGGCGTCGTCCACGGTGGCGAGCCCTGGCAGGGCCACGAGGTGCACCACGGGCGCTGCGTTGTCGGCGGCGAGCAGCGCGTCGATCTCGGCGACGTCGCGCCCGTGGGCGACGAGCGCCTGGCGCAGGGCGCGCACGATCCACTCGGGGTGGCTGTAGGTCAGGGACGCGATGGCGGTCGCATCCGTCATGCCGGACACGAGCTCGCCGATCCAGCCCTGGAGATCGCGTGCTGCCACCTTGCGGAGGACCGCGTTCACGAGCGACGACGGGCCCGCCCCGATGACCGCGCGGACGAGCCCGACCGTCTGGTCGAGCGCCGCGTGGGCGGGGACGCGCATGGCGAGGAGCTGGTGGACGCCGATCCTCAGGGCGTCGAGCACCGCGGGGTCGAGCTGGTCTAGGGGGCGGTCCACGCAGCGAGCCAGGACGGCGTCGTAGGTTCCCTGGCCCCGGAGCGCACCGTAGGTGAGTTCGGTGGCGAAGCCGGCATCGCGCCGGTCCAGGCGGTGCTTGCGGATGCTCGCCGGCAGGACGAGGTTGGCGTAGGCGTCCTCGGCGGCGACGGCACGCAGGACCTCGAAGGCGACGAGGCGTGCCGGGTCGGCGCGCCGCGTGCGCTGGGACGGCGCGGAGGAGGAGTACTGGCGCTCACCACCGCGGTTGCGCTCGCGCCCCTGCTCGTTGCGGCGCCGGTTGCCACCCTGCCCGGTACCGCCCGGGCCGCGCGGCGTGCCGGCTCCCCTGGAACCGCGATCATTGCCTCCGGTCTCACTCACTCGAACACCAGCTCTCCGCGCGCTATCGCGCCCCGTGCCCAGTCGAGGGCGTTCATCATCTTCTTGCCTGCCGGCTGGACCTCACCGAGGGCCAGTGGATCGGTGCCCGTTCCCACGAGGACCTCCCGCCCGGCCAGGCGCACCGCGCCCGGCGCCAGCACCCCGGGCACGGCCACGTCGGCCGACGCCCCGTGTCCGACCGACGCGGGGCGGACCGGACCGAGTTTCAGCCGCTGTCCGTCGAGCAGGCTCCAGGCCCCCGGTTCGGGGGTCACGGCGTTCACGCGGCGGCGCACCGCAGGGGCGGGGTCCGACCAGCGGATCCTCGCGTGGTCGATGCTCAGCTTGGGTGCGAGGCTCGGCTCCCCTGCCTGCGGCGTCGCCGTCACCTGACCGGCGTCGATGCCCGCGAGGGTCTGCACGAGCAGCACGGCGCCGCTCGACGCCAGGCGCTCCAGCACCTCGCCGCTCGTCGCGGAGGGTTCGAGGGTCTCGGTCATCACGCCGAAGACGGGCCCGGTGTCCAGCCCCTCCTCGAGACGGAAGGTCGTGGCACCCGTGATCGCGTCCCCGGCGAGCACGGCGTGCTGCACGGGGGCCGCACCGCGCCATGCGGGCAGGACGGAGAAGTGCAGGTTGATCCAGCCGTGTCTCGGCACGGCCAGGCCTGCCGGCGGGACGATCCCCCCGTAGGCGACGATGGCCGCGGCGTCGAGATCGAGGGCCGCGAGTGCGCCGATCAGCTCCGTCGTGAAGCGGTTGGCCTTCAGCACCGGGAGTCCGAGCGCTTCGGCGGCCACAGCGACGGGGCTCGGGGTCAGCACCCTCTTGCGCCCCACCGGGGCGTCGACGCGCGTGAGGACCGCGGCGACGTCGAACCCGGCGTCCACGAGCGCCCGCAGTGAGGGGATGGCGACCTCGGGCGTTCCGGCGAAGAGGACCCTCATCGGGTGGTCCGGCCGAAGGCACCGGTGCCGCCGGGAGCGGGAGGCGATCCCGGTGTGAAGCTCGACCCGAGCGTCCTGGACCGCTCGGCCGCGGTCCGGGAGGTCACGCGGTTGTAGTCGGCGCTCCGGATGGCACGGAGGGCGTTCCTGCGGTCCTCGCCCTGGAGCCGGTCGATGTACAGGGTGCCGCGCAGATGGTCGGTCTCGTGCTGGAGGGCGCGGGCGAGCATGCCCCTCCCCTCGACCACGACGTCCTGCCCGGACACGTCCTTGCCGGTGACACGCGCCCATTCCGTCCTGTCCACGAAGCTGCCGAGCCCTGGCACGGAGAGGCACCCCTCGACGTCGGACTCGCCCTGGGACGCACCGTCGGTCTCGAGCACCGGGTTCACCACATGGCCCCGCACCCCGTCCACGCGATAGGTGAACACCTGCAGCCCGATCCCCACCTGGGGTGCGGCCAGCCCTGCACCCTGGACGTCGATCATGGTCTCGGTCATGTCCTCGACCAGCCGCGCGAGCTCCGGTCCGAAGTCGGTCACCTCGGCGGCCGGTGTGCGGAGGATCGGATCACCGATCATGCGGATACTCAGGACGGCCATCGGTGCTCGGTTCCTCGCTTCGGTCACGGGCTGCGCGGGGGCGCGCAGAACAGGAGTACGGGATGCCCGCGGTCCTGCTGCGGCCGCGAGGCTCCCGACAATCCTAGTGCCGTGTCGCCGGACGGGTCGCCGGGGCAACCCCGCGTGCGGCCCTGGCGGAACGGCCGACGACCGTCGCAGGGCCGAACCCTCGCCCGTGCGTCAGGCGGGGATGGCCGACCGGGTGTGCCGGGCAGCCCGATCCGCGCCCGTGCGTCAGGCGGGGAGGGCCGACCCGGTCGGTACGGCGGCGGAGGGCGGCGGACTGACGGGCAGCAGAGCGCGGCCGGCCTCCTCGGCGAGCAGCCCCGCCTCCCAGGCGCGCCGCAGCGCGCAGAAGCGGAGCCAGTGGGTCCTCAGCACCTCCGGGTTGGCACGCATGGCCCGCACCTCGGTCTGCCCGACGGCGACGCCGAGCAGCAGCGGCTGGTCCCCGTGCGGCCACGCGCGCCATTCACCCTTCTCGGGGTCCACGAGGCATTCCTCGGCCTTCATCCCCGCGACGAGCTGCATGACCACCTTGTCGTCGAGGGCCTTCACGAAGCCGTCCCGGTCGGTGTTCTTGGTCTTGTAGTCGATGAGGCAGGTCCGCCCGCCGATGGTGGCGACGAGGTCCAGGGTTCCCGCGTAGCCGAGCTCGGTGTTCCAGACGGTCAGTTCGGGCTCCACCGGCCGCACGTCGTAGAGGTCCCACCAGTCGTCGAACCGGTCGGCGAAGCCCGTCTCGCCGTTCTCCTCCAGGGCCAGGCGGGCGGCGTCGAGCTCCTCGGGACGCCCCAGCGCTCGCAGGGCGACCTGCTCGCAGTAGTGGTGCACGCGCGTACCGCGGAGGGCGGCCTCGTCGCGGTAGCGCTCGGCCGCGGAGGCCGCATCGCGAACCGCCGACCGCAGCTCGGACGGGTTGCCGAGCGCGACGGGCAGCCGGGGATCCCGCGAGAGCGCGCTGGCCGCCATGTGGCCGAACCAGCCCCCGAGTGAGGTGGGAAGCTGCGAGATCACCGTGGTGATCGACGGGACGGAGGGCTGTTCCGTCGTCGAGCGGGCGTACATCCTGCCGTGGGGCGTCGCGTGGGCGAGGAGCGGGGCGGTCATGGGTCCAGTCTCTCAGGTGCCTCTGACAGGCCGCGCCGCGGACCCGCGCCCTGCGGGCGGTGCCGGTGCGCACCGCAGTAGGCGCCGGGAGCCGCCGATTGGACGAACCCCCAAACGTCCTATAGAGTTTTTTCTCGTTGGAAAACGAAGAACTACCGCGAAATGCACCACGTCGAGCGGCNAGAACTACCGCGAAATGCACCACGTCGAGCGGCGGTTCGGAGGTTGTTTTTCTTCTGCGGACGTAGCTCAGCTGGCTAGAGCACCACCTTGCCAAGGTGGATGTCGCGGGTTCGAATCCCGTCGTCCGCTCGCAAGTCACTGTATGGCCGGATCAGTCCGGTGACCGGAGCTCCTCCGGTCACGGTGGGGTGGCCGAGAGGCGAGGCAGCGGCCTGCAAAGCCGTATACGCGGGTTCGAATCCCGTCCCCACCTCGTTACAGAACGAGCACCATGAAAATGGGCGATTGGCGCAGCGGTAGCGCGCTTCCCTGACACGGAAGAGGTCACTGGTTCGATCCCAGTATCGCCCACGACGGCGCCCCCTCGGGGGCGCTTTTTTGCGGACGTAGCTCAGCTGGCTAGAGCACCACCTTGCCAAGGTGGATGTCGCGGGTTCGAATCCCGTCGTCCGCTCGGATAGCACCGGCCGGTCCTCGCGAGGACCGGCCATTTTCATGCCCGAGATCGGTAGCTCTTCCTCCCAGGACACGCCCATCTTCCTCGCCTATGCTTGGAGGAGCGGAAACGGGACTGCGTTTCCACGACCGAAAGGAGGTGTCCGTGGGTTTATTGGACGGGCTCAAGGGCAGGGCCGGCACCCTCGCGGGTAAGGCGACCGAATTCATCGGCGGTAATTCCGACAAGGTGAAGAACGGCATCGGGAAGGCTGGCGGCTTCGTCGACAGCAGGACCCATGGCAAGTACTCGCGTCACATCAGCGGGGTGCAGATGAAGGCTTCGCAGATGGTCGACCAGATCGACAAGAAGGACGGTAAGGGCGGCAACGCCCCCACGCCTCCGCCGGCCGTGTGATCCCAGCCTGGCAATGAAGGAGCGCCGGTCCCGCCGAGAGGCGGCACCGGCGCTTCTTGCGTCTCCGTCCGCGACGTGATCGACCTGGCGTCCGGGGATGATCACCGCGAAGCGTGGAGCACCTAGCTCGGGACGTCGCTCCCCTGCCGCGCGAGGGCCGTCAGGCGGGAGACCGCACGGTAGTACTTCTTCATGTAGCCGCCACCCATCATCTCCTCGGTGAAGAGGTTGTCGAAGGTGGTGCCGCTGGCCATGATCGGCACGTCGCGGTCGTACAGACGGTCGGCCAGGACCACGAAGCGCAGCGCCACGGACTGCTCGGTGATGGTCTGCACGTTGTGCCATGCCACGGCGTCGACGCCGTCCAGGAGCTGCCGGTAGCGGCTCGGGTGGACGTCCGCGAGGTGCCGGATGAGGGACGCGAAGTCGTCCTCCGCGAGCACGCCCCCCGAGTAGGAGGCGATCCGGTCCCGCAGGGCGGCGTCGTCGATCGCCTCCGGGGCCTGGGGCAGTCCGCGGTGGCGGTAGTCCTCGCCGTCGATCCGCGCGACCTCGAACTGGTCGGCGAGGACCTGGATCTCCCGCTGGAAGTCCTCGGCGGCGAAGCGTCCGTCGCCGAGCGAGCCGGGCAGCGTGTTGGAGGTCGCGGCGAGCTTGACGCCGGCGTCGGCCAGTTCCCGCATGAGGCGGGACATCAGCACGGTGTCCCCGGGGTCGTCGAGCTCGAACTCGTCGATGCAGACCAGGCTGTAGCCGCTGAGCGCTTCGACCGTCTTGCGGAAGCTCAGCGCTCCCACGAGATTGGTGTACTCGACGAACGTGCCGAACGCCTTCCTCCCGGAGGACGCGTGCCACAGCGAGGCCAGGAGGTGTGTCTTCCCGACGCCGAACCCGCCGTCGAGGTACAGGCCGGCCCGTGTGGGGTCCTTCCTCCCACCGAACAGCTTCCGCAGTCCCGAGGGCTCCGGCTCGTTGACGGCGACGGCGAAGTCCCGGAGCTTGGCGACGGCCGCGGACTGCGACGGCTGCTGCGGGTCGGGGCGGTAGGAGTCGAAGGACACGTCGCCGAAGCGCGGCGAGGGGTAGAACCCGTCCAGCAATTCATCGACGGAGACCTTGGGGGAACGCTCTGTCAGGTGTTCGATGGCTGGCACGGATCTGGACCGCTTTCTGTTTCCGGCAAGGGGCGAGGGCGGCGGCCCGGCAGGTGCCGCTCCGCTAGGCAAGACTACGGCAAGCAGGCGCGTCCGCCGGGTTGAGGACGGGGGCCGCGGGCCCTTGACCGGGCTGCCCTCAGGGGCCGGGCAGGGCGGTCGCTGCGCAGCAGCAGACGCGGAAGCAATTGCCGCATCGCGTGGTTAGGCTAGGTGGAAGGACACCCGAGGAGCGCGCCGCGCGTGCTCACAGCCCCACGAAAGGCCGCAATGCCCCTGTCTCCAGACCCGCAGGACAAGTTCGCCGAGTACGCCCACCCGGAACGTCTCGTCTCCACAGCGTGGCTCGCCGACAACCTCGGGGCGGACGGCCTGGTGGTCGTGGAGTCCAGCGAGGACGTCCTGCTGTACGAGACCGGGCACGTGCCCGGCGCCGTGAAGATCGACTGGCACACCGAACTCAACGACGAGGTGACCCGCGACTACGTGGACGGCGAGGGCTTCGCCCGCCTCATGGCCGCCAAGGGCATTGAGCGTGATTCCACCGTGGTGATCTACGGGGACAAGAGCAACTGGTGGGCCGCCTATGCCCTCTGGGTCTTCACCCTCTTCGGCCACGAGGACGTGCGCCTGCTCGACGGCGGCCGCGACAAGTGGGTCGCCGAGGGCCGTGCCCTGACCACGGACAGGCCCGAGGTGGCACCCACGGACTACCCCGTCGTCGAGCGGGACGACGCGTCGGTGCGTGCCTACATGACCGATGTCCTGGCGCATCTGGGCAAGCCGCTCATCGACGTCCGCTCCGGCGACGAGTACACGGGCGCCCGCACTACGATGCCTGCCTACCCCGAGGAGGGCGCCCTGCGCGGCGGTCACATCCCCACCGCGAAGTCCGTCCCGTGGGCGCGGGCCGCGGCGGAGGACGGCACGTTCCGTCCTCGCGCCGAGCTCGATGCGATCTACCGGGACGAGGCGGGCCTGCAGGACGGCGACGACGTCGTCGCGTACTGCCGGATCGGCGAGCGATCCAGCCACACCTGGTTCGTGCTGAAGCACCTCCTCGGCTTCGACACCGTCCGCAACTACGACGGTTCGTGGACCGAGTGGGGCAACGCCGTGCGCGTCCCGATCGTCCGCGGCAGCGAGCCCGGCGAGGTGCCCGCGGTCAGGGCGCAGGCCGCCCGATGACCGCCGGGGCCGTCCCGGCGAAGCTCGCCGAGATCATCGACGATTTCCAGGACCTGTCCGAGCCCGACCGGCTGCAGCTCCTGCTCGACTTCTCCCGGGAACTCCCGGACCTGCCCGAGCGCTACGGCGACCACCCCGAACTGCTGGAGCAGGTGGTCGAGTGCCAGAGCCCGCTGTTCCTGACCATGGAGATCGGCGCGGAGCCCGAGCGGCCCGTGCACCTGTTCTTCTCGGCACCCCGCGAGGCCCCGACCACGCGCGGGTTCGCCGGGGTGCTCCTCGAGGGACTCGACGGGCTGCCGGCCGACGAGGTCCTCGCCGTGCCGGACGACGTGCCGGACCGCCTGGGCCTGACCCGCGCCATCACTCCCCTGCGGATGCGCGGCATGGCCGCCATGCTCGGACGCATCAAGCGCAAGATCAGGGAAGCGCAGTAGGCTCGGGCGTCCCGGCGTCGGGCACCTTCCCGCCGGGAAGGGTCCGCCCGAACAGGAGACCGTCGAGCCAGCGCTCGACCACGGACTCCCACCGCTGCGGGTCCACGTTCCACTCCTTGGTGTGGCGCGCGCGGTGGAACCGCTCGAGGGTCACGAAGGCGGGGTTCTTCGCCGCCAGGTTCGCGGAGGGACCGATCGGGACGAACTCGTCGTCCTCGCTGTGCAGCACGAGGGTGGGCAGGGTCAGCTGCTCCGCGCGGGCGATCCAGTCCATGCTCTTGAGGTCCAGCGGCGCGGCCAGGCCCGTGATCCTGCGTGCCCGCGGGTTCGCCAGGAGGTACTGTCCGAGCCTGCCGACGGGCGCGGGGATCCGGTTGAGCTCCGCGTGGTGCGCGAGCACCTCCATCCAGTTGATGACCGGGCCGTCCAGCACCAGGGCGACGATGCGGCGTCGGTGCCGCGAGAGGTCCGCGGTGCGCAGGACGATGGCCCCGCCCATGGACCAGCCGAACAGCACCACGTCGCGGGCCCCGTGCGACACCGCGTAGTCGATCGCGGCGTCGACGTCCTGCCATTCGGTCATGCCGAGGCCGTAGCGGCCGTCCGGTGCCGACGGCGCCTCGCCGTCGTTCCGGTACGACAGCACCAGGCTCGTCAGTCCGAGGCGACGCGCGGGGGTGAGGGCTCGCAGCGCCTCGGCGCGTGACGCGCCTCGACCGTGCACCATGATCGCCCACGTCCGGGCGGGCTTCTCCGCCCGGACGAGCCAGGCCGGGGCCGAGCCGCCCTCGACGGGGATGATGACCTCCTCGTCGGCGAACCCCATGGCCGACGGCGAGGGGTAGACCGCGCCACCCCACCAGCCGCGGGTCGCGGAGGCGAGATCGCCCGTGTACACCTTCTCCACCTCGCGCTCGACCGTCCCCTCGCGCGGCACGTAGGAGCGGATGGCCCCGATCCGGGCGTGGCCCGTGCCCTTGTCGAAGTGGAGGCTGTAGGTGCCCTCGACGGTCGTGTCGTCGTTCGCGGGGAGGATCACGCTCTGGTTCCCGGCGGGTCCGAGGACGGCGAGGATGTCCAGGTTCTCGTCGCGGCCACGCGCCGGGATCACGATCTGCCGTGCGAAGTACACGGCGAGTCCGGAGACCGCGCCGGCGGCCGAGGACGCGAGGGCGGCCCCCGCCCCGACCCCGAGCGCCGTCCACTTGAGCCAGGGCGCAGGGATCCGGTGGACCGCGGCCGTCGACATCTCAGTTGCCATGCCTCCATTTCTACCCTGCTTCCGCCCCGGGCGGCCGAGCACGGCGGGCGCGTCGCGCGACTCGCGGCGGATGGGAGGGCCCCGCAGTACAGTGACGCCATGACGCAAACGATCATCGTCCTGGCCGAGGAAGCCCTGACCCGTCCCGACCTGGTGAACCTGCGGACCCTGGAAGGGGACGATCCCGCGGACGTCGTCGTCCTGATCCCGGAGGACCGCAACGAGTCCGTCCTCGGCGAGTTCTTCCGCCACCTGAGCCTGCTGGAGGTCGGGGAGGCCTTCCGGTCCTTCTCCCCCGACGACCGGCGCCACGACGAGGACGCGGCCCGCAGTGCCCTGGCGGCGTCGCTCCGGCTGCTCACGGACGAGGGGTTCGCCGCACGCGGCCGGACGACCACGGGCAACCCCGTCGAGGCCCTCGTGCAGGAGGCCGCGGACACCGCGGCCACTCAGGCCGTCGTCATCACGCGGCCGCATGCGATGGCCGACACCTTCCACACCGATTGGGCCAACAGGGCGCAGGACAAGCTGGGCATCCCCGTCCTGCACCTGTACTCCGGCTCGGGATTTATTGGCGACTCGTAGACGTTGCACGCACTATGACTACCGAACGCGATACCTTCCGGCCCGAGATCGAGAAGTCCGACGACGAATGGCGTCAGGAGCTGACGCCGCAGGAGTTCCAGGTGCTGCGCAAGGCCGGCACGGAGCGCCCGTACACCGGGGAGTACTTCGACGCGAAGACGGCGGGGACCTACGAGTGCCGCGCATGCGGCGCCGAACTGTTCACGAGTAACGAGAAGTTCGACTCGCACTGCGGCTGGCCCTCCTTCTGGGCCCCGCTCGCCGAGGACAAGGTCCGTTACCTGCACGACCGCTCCCTGGGCATGGAGCGCATCGAGGTGCGCTGCGCCCGCTGCGACTCGCACCTCGGACACCTCTTCAAGGGCGAGGGCTTCGACACCCCCACCGACCAGCGCTTCTGCATCAACTCCATCTCCATGAAGCTGGTACCCGCCGGATGACCGACGGGCGACCGCACGGATCAACACGAAGGCCGGCCCACGGGCCGGCCTTCGTGCGTCCCCGGGCTCCTCGGGGCTAAGCCCGGCTGGCCCTGGGGTCGGCGTGCAGGTCCATGAGCATAAGCTTTGCTGTCCTACGGCGCACTGGGGCGTAAGCGGAGCTGTTCATGTTGCTACGCTCGCGACAAACGGACCACCGCACATCCCGGAAGCAGGAGCAATGACCCTCACCCCCCTCGCATCACTGGACAGCACCCCGCAGGAGACGGCCGCCTGGCACGTACTGAAGACCGCGGTGCAGCACCTGCGCCTCCTGCAGGTCAAGGACGGATCCATCCCGGACCCCGAGGACCACGCTGCCGCCGCGACGTACACCGCCTCCATCACCGCCGCCGTACAGGAGCTCGCCCCCCTGTTCCCGCACGACGCCGACTATCTCGACCGCACCGTCACGGCCTTCGACGCCTGGCGGTCGAGCGGCTTCTCCGTCCCGGACTTCCTCGAGCCGCTGCTGGCCTTCCAGCCCCAGCTGGACCGGGTCGACGGCCTGCGGCACCTCGTGGTCTTCCCCATGTACACCCAGAACGGCAGCACCAGCCGCCTCGTCGAAGCCGTGCTCATCGAGGTCCTCTGGCCGGAGTTCGTCGGCGAGCTGGAAGCCGGCGCCTACTCCAATGCACTGTTCGTCCCCATCCGGTTCCTCGACTTCACGGAGGGCTACAACACCAACTCCGCCGTGCTCTTCCCCGAGACGGTCGCCGTCAGCTCCACACCCACCTTCACCTGGGGCGCCATCTTCGCCGACCGCGAGGCGGCCCGCTTCCGCCGCGTCGTCCGGGCAGCCGCGGAGATCACGCGCCTCGACCTGCCCGAGGACGCCCTGGAACTCCTCGACGACCAGAAGCTCACGGAGGAGACCTTCGTGATGTGGGACCTCATCCACGACCGCACCCACATGCGCGGCGACCTGCCGTTCGATCCGTTCATGATCAAGCAGCGCATGCCGTTCTTCCTGTACTCGCTCGAGGAGCTGCGGTGCGATCTCACGGCCTTCCGCGAGTCCGTCCGGATCGAACGCGACGACGACGCCTCCCCCGAGGCACGCAGGCACGCGAAACTCGTGCAGTACGCCGTCATCTTCGACCGCATCTTCCGCTTCAGCATCACCGGCAGCCGCGTGCGCAACTACGACGGCCTCGGCGGTCAGCTCCTGTTCGCCTGGATGCACCAGCACCGGGTCCTGCACTGGACGGACACCAAGCTCACCATCGACTGGGACGAGGCCGCCGATGTCGTCATGGCCCTCGGCGAGCAGATCGAGCAGCTGTACTGGCGCTCCATCGACCGGCCGAAGATCGCGCACTGGCTCGTCGCGTACGAGCTCGTCTCCGCGACGGTCACCCCGCACCCGGCCTCCGTCTGGGCCAAGGGACCCGACGCCCTCGAGCTCCTGGGGCCGCCGCGCGCCCTCACCGACGCCGTGCTCGACGACGAGTTCCCGCTGTCGATGTTCTTCGAGGCCCTGGAGCGCAAGATGAAGCCGGTCATCGAGTCCACCGCCGGAATCACCGCGGACGCCGCATGAGCGCAGCACCCGGTGCCCGGACGGCCGTCGTGGCCGGTGCCACGAGCGCGTCCGGCATCGCCCTCACCCGTCGGCTCCTCGCGGACGGTCTGGGCGTCGTGGCCGTCGGCTCCGACGCCGGGCGACTCGCGGTGGCGTTCGAGGGGCTCGAGGGTGTGGACCGGCAGGTGTGCGACCTCACGGACGAGTCGGCCGTCGGTGGGCTCGCCGAGCGCGTACTCGCCGACCACGGGGGTGCCGATGCCCTGTTCCACCTCGTGGGCGGCTGGCGGGGCGGTCGGGGCATCACCACGCAGACGACGGCGGACTACGAGGCCCTCCACCGGTCGGTGTTCCTCACGCTGTTCAACACCAGCCGGGCGTTCTACGACCAGCTGTCCGAGCGCGGAGGACGGCTCGCCGCCGTGAGCGCGACGGCGGTCGCCGCGCCGACCGCGGGCAACGCCTCCTACGCCGCCGTGAAGGCGTCCGTGGACGCCTGGCTGCAGGCCGTGGCCCATGGCTTCGCCGGGGGCGGCACCGGGGCGGCCGCGACGGCCGTCGTCGTCAAGGCACTCGTCGACGACGCCCTGCGGCAGCAGCACCCCGAACGGAGGTTCCCCGGCTTCACGCACGTCGAGGACCTCGCCCGGGTCCTGGCGTCCCTGCCCGGCGCGGCGGCCACCGAGGTCAACGGTGCCCGCATCGACGCCGTCGGGGCATAGGTGCCGCTCGGGGATAATGGGACGGTGACCGACACCATGAGCCCAGCCACCGTCCCCGCACCCCTGCACGACCGCACGCGGCGCAGTTTCGCGTCCGACAACTACTCGGGCGTGCACCCGGAGGTCCTCGCGGCGCTCGCGGCGGCCAACGAGGGTCATCAGGTCGCCTACGGCGAGGACGAGTACACCGCGCGGCTGCAGGAGGTGATGGAGCACCACTTCGGCGAGGGGATCTCCATCTACCCGGTCTTCAACGGCACGGGCGCCAACGTGCTGTCGCTGCAGTCCATCCTCCCGCGCTGGGGGGCCGTGATCTGCCCGCAGACGGCGCACATCAACGTCGACGAGAACGCGGCACCCGAGCGGGTCGGCGGCATCAAGCTGCTGTCCGTGCCCACCCCGGACGGAAAGCTGACCCCCGAACTCATCGACCGGGAGGCCTGGGGGTGGGGCGACCAGCACCGCGCGCAGCCCCTGGCCGTCTCGATCACGCAGACCACGGAGCTCGGTACGCTCTACTCGGTGGCCGAGATCAGGGCCATCGCCGACCACTGCCACGCGCGCGGAATGCGCGTCCACATGGACGGCGCACGCCTCGCGAACGCCGCCGCAGCCCTGGGGCAGCCGCTGCGGGCATTCACGCGCGATGCCGGCGTTGACATCCTGTCCTTCGGCGGGACGAAGAACGGCCTCATGTTCGGCGAGTGCGTCGTCGTGCTCGACCAGGAGGCGTCCACCGGGCTGGACTACCTGCGCAAGCTCAACATGCAGCTGGCGTCCAAGATGCGCTTCGTCTCGGCCCAGCTCATCGCCCTGCTCGAGGGCGATCTCTGGCTGCGCTCGGCATCGCACGCCAATGCCATGGCCGCGCGCCTCACCGAGGGCGTCCGCGGCATCCCCGGGGTGACCCTCACGCAGGAGACCACCGCGAACGCCGTCTTCGCCCTCCTGCCCCCCGGAGCCGCCGATCGCATCCGGGAGAGCTTCCGCTTCTACGACTGGGACCAGGCCACCGGTGAGGTCCGCTGGATGTGCTCGTTCGACACCACGGAGGAGGACGTGGACGCCTTCGTCGCGGCCATCCGCCGGGAGGTCTCCGCCTGACGGACTCCTTCCCGGAAGCAGGGGTGCCGGGTCGCTGAACAGCACGGGGACACGCCGCGAACGGCAGCCGAGCGGACCCGTCCACCGGCGCGTCGGCACGATCACACCGGCGCGTCGCCGCGGAACCGATCCCCCGAGGGCATAGCCTGCGGAGGTGAATTCTCTCGGCGGCGCGCCTCAGCTTCCCACGGAATTCCTCGATGCCCTGTCCGGTCTCCGGAAGGCCGTCCGCCGCAGCGAGATCAGGCTCGAGGAGATCCCCGCTCCCTCCCGGCTCGCCCCGTTCGCGGTGGCCCTCGGCGCCGAGGTCTTCGAAGCCGCGCCGCTGCCGCTGCACGGGCCCGCGCGCACGTTCCTCGCGGCGTCCGAGCCCGAGGAGCTCGCCACGGGCCGCTTCATCCTCCTCTACGACCCCGAGGGTTCCGAGGTGTGGAACGGCCGGTTCCGCATCGTGACCTACATCCGTGCACAGCTCGAACCCGACATGGGCAACGACGCCCTGCTGGGGTCCGTCGCATGGACATGGCTGGTGGAGGCCCTCGAGAGCCACGGCGCACGGCACCACAGCACGGGCGGCACCGCCACGAGGATCCTGTCCGAGAGCTACGGGACCCTCGACGACCGCCCGGACACCATCGACATCGAACTCCGGGCGTCGTGGACGCCCGAGACCTCGGATGTCCGCCGCCACCTCGAGGCCTGGTCCGACATGGTGTGCACGTTCGCCGGACTGCCTCCCCTGCCCGCCGGCGTTGCCCACCTGCCCCACCGCAGGTCCTGAAGCGCCTGCCTCCTCGCTGTCGTCCCCCTGAGGTCGCAGCTCCGCCCCGGAACGCCGGAGTGCACCTCGACACGCCGGCCGGCACCCGTCGACCAGGGACGACGGCCGCCCACCAACCGCTTCGGAGTGCCGGGACCCGCGGGGCTAAACTGGAACCATCATGACTTCCTCCACGTCCGAGCAGACGGACAGCACCGATGCAGCCGACGTCGCCGTCGATCCCGGACCCCAGGACCTCCCCCTCCTGACCGAGCCGCGCGACGGCGTCCCCTTCGTCATCGACACCCCGGCCGGGCTCGAGCGGGCCGCGGCCGCACTCGCCGCCGGAACCGGGCCCGCAGGAGTCGACGCCGAACGGGCCTCCGGCTTCCGCTACGGTCAGCGCGCGTTCCTCGTGCAGATCCGCCGTGAGGGCGCCGGTACCTGGCTCATCGACCCCGAGCCGTTCGACGACCTGCGCAGCATCGACGACGCCCTCGACGGCGTCGAGTGGATCCTGCATGCCGCGAGCCAGGACCTGCCCTGCCTGGCGGAACTGGGCATGTGGCCGGACCGGCTCTTCGACACGGAATTGGCCGCACGCCTCGCGGGACTGCCCCGCGTGGGCCTCGCCGCCGTGATCGAGTCGCAGCTCGGCTTCAGCCTCGCCAAGGAGCACTCGGCCGCGGACTGGTCCAAGCGCCCGCTCCCCGAGCCATGGCTCCGCTATGCCGCGCTCGACGTCGAGGTCCTGACCGAGCTGCGGGACAAACTGGCCGACCTGCTGCAGCAGGACGGGAAGCTCGCGATCGCCGAGGAGGAGTTCGAACACATCCGCCGGACCCCGCCGGCCGAGCCGCGCGTCGACCCGTGGCGCCGCACCTCCGGCCTGCACCAGCTGCGGGACCGGCGGCAGCTCGCGGCCGTCCGGCAGCTCTGGTCCGAGCGCGAGGACCTCGCGCAGCGCCGCGACGTGGCGCCGGGGCGCCTCATCCCGGACTCGGCCATCATCGCGGCCGCCAAGGCGATGCCTGCCACGGTCCCGCAGCTGCTGGCGACGAAGGGCTTCCATGGCCGCGCGGCCCAGAAGGAGGCCCCGCGCTGGCTCAAGTGCATCAGCGAGGCCAAGAAGGTGACCGACCTCCCGCCGCTGCACATCTCCACGAACGCCCCGCCACCTCCGCGGGTCTGGCCCGAAAAGGACCCCGAGGCCGCCGCGCGCCTGCAGACCGCGCGTCCCAGGGTGGCCCACCGCGCCGAGACGCTCGGCATGCCGGTCGAGAACCTGCTGACCCCGGACTACCTGCGCCGCATCGCGTGGCGGCCTCCCGCCGACCTCTCGCTCGAGTCCGTCTCTGCGGCCCTGGCCGAGCTCGGCGCGCGTCCGTGGCAGATCGAGCAGGTCGCGGCCATCATCACGGTGGCCTTCCTCGACCCGGATCCCCTCGCTGCCAAGGGCCGGCAGGCCGACCAGGAAGCGTCCGCCGGCTGACCCGACCTCTCCTCGGACCGACCGCTTGCACGCTATGTTACCGACCAGTAACATAATCGCGGATCAACATCTCGAAGAGGAGCAACAGGTGAGCCTACAAACCGGGACCACGTCGACGCGGAGTGCCTCGCGCGCCGTCCGCGACGTCGTCTTCGTCGACGGAGTACGTACCCCCTTCGGCAAGGCGGGTGACAAGGGCATCTACGCCGGTATGCGGGCCGACGACCTCGTGGTGAAGTGCATCCGCGACCTGTTGCGCCGGAACCCCTCGCTGCCGCCCGAGCGCGTCGACGACGTCGCCATCGCCGCGACCACGCAGACGGGCGACCAGGGACTCACTATCGGCCGGACCACCGCCCTCCTCGCCGGGCTCCCCCGGACCGTCCCCGGCTTCGCGATCGACCGCATGTGCGCGGGCGCGATGACCGCGGTGACCACCACGGCGTCGGGCATCGCCTTCGGCGCGTACGACGTCGTCATCGCCGGCGGGGTGGAGCACATGGGGAACCACCCCATGGGAGCCGACGCGGACCCCAACCCCCGCTTCCAGTCGGAGCGCATCGTGGACCCGGCCGCCCTGAACATGGGCAACACCGCCGAGAACCTGCACGACCGCTTCCCTGCGATCACCAAGGACCGCACGGACGCCTACGCCGTCCGCAGCCAGCAGAAGCTCGCCGCGGCCTACGAGGCCGGACGCATCCAGCCCGACCTCGTGCCCGTCGCCGGCAGGAAGCCGGGTGCCGGCTGGACCCTGAACACCGTCGATGAACCGCCCCGTCCCGGCACCACCGTCGAGGACCTCGGAAGCCTGCGCACACCCTTCCGCGCCCACGGCCGGGTCACCGCCGGCAACGCCGCCGGCCTCAACGACGGCGCGACAGCGGCCCTGCTCGCCTCGGCCGACGCCGCCGCCGAGCTCGGACTGCCCGTACGCATGCGCCTGGTCGCCTACGCCTTCGCCGGCGTGGAGCCCGAGGTCATGGGCATCGGTCCGGTACCGGCCACGGAGAAGGCCCTGCGGCAGGCGGGCCTGGACATCGGGGACATCGGACTCTTCGAGATCAACGAGGCCTTCGCCGTCCAGGTGCTGAGCTTCCTCGACCACTTCGGGATCGACGACGAGGATCCCCGGGTCAACCGCTACGGCGGTGCCATCGCCGTCGGGCACCCGCTCGCCTCCTCGGGCGTGCGGCTCATGAACCAGCTCGCCCGCCAGTTCGAGGAGGACCCCGCCGTCCGCTACGGCATGACCACCATGTGCATCGGGCTCGGGATGGGTGCCACCGTCATCTGGGAGAACCCCCACCACGCGAACTACGGACAGGATGCAGCATGAGCTTCGAACGCTACGACGAACTGGCCGCACTGGTTCCCACCGAGATCGTCACCCACTCCTACGTCCAGGACATCCCGCTCCCTGGCGGCGACGTCCTCGCGCTCGTGACGCTCGACAACGACCTCGACCACGCCAAGCCCACCACCCTGGGACCGAACACCCTGATCGAGTTCGGCCGCACCCTCGAGGGTCTGAAGGACCGCGCCGCGCGCGGCGAGATCGCCGCCGTCGCCGTGACCGGCAAGCCCTACTTCCTCGTGGCCGGCGCGGACCTCAGCACGGTCAAGAGCGTGAAGTCAGAGCACCTCGGACGCCTCATGGCCGAACTCGGGCACGAGGCGTACGACCTCCTCGCCGACATGGGCGTACCGAGCTTCGCCTTCATCAACGGCGTCGCGCTCGGCGGCGGACTCGAGATCGCCCTCGCGGCCAACTACCGCACCGTGTCCTCGGGCGCCAACGGCATCGGACTGCCCGAAGCCTTCATCGGCCTCGTGCCGGGCTGGGGCGGCGTCTACCGCCTCCCGCGCCTGATCGGGCCCGCGAACGCCGTCAAGGTCATGATCGAGAACCCCCTCAGCAACAACCGCAGCCTGGACGGCAGCTCCGCCCACCAGCTGGGCATCGCCGACGCACTGTTCGAGCCCGCCGACTTCGTGGAGCAGTCCCTCCTCTGGGCCGCCCGCGTGCTCAGGGACGGCGAGGCCGACGTCGTCGCACGGCGGCGCAGTGAACTCGCACACTACGACGACGCCGCATGGACCGGCGCCGTCGCCGCCGGACGCGCCTTCGTCGAGGCGAAGACCGGCAACGCCGCTCCCGCACCCTCGCGGGTCCTGGACCTCCTCGAGGCGGGCCTGACCTGGACGCAGGAGGAATCCGCCGCTGCCGAGTGCGCGGCCCTGGCCGAACTGATGCAGACACCCGAGTTCCACGCCACCGTGTACGCCTTCCTCGACCTCGTGCAGAAGCGCGGCAAGCGTCCGGCGGGGGCCCCCGACCGGAAGCTCGCCCGCCCGGTCTCGAAGATCGGCGTGGTGGGCGCCGGGCTCATGGCGAGCCAGCTCGCCCTGCTGTTCGCCCGCCAGCTCAAGGTGCCGGTGGTCATGACGGATATCGACCAGGCTCGCGTGGACAAGGGCGTCGCGTACGTGCACGCCGAGATCGACAAGATGCTGGGCAGGAAGCGCCTGTCGCAGGACGCCGCGAACCGGACCAAGGCGCTCGTCACCGGGTCCGTCTCCAAGGATGTGTTCGCCGACGCCGATTTCGTGATCGAAGCCGTCTTCGAGGAGTTGTCGGTCAAGAAGCAGGTCTTCGCGGAGGTCGAGGCCGTCGTGTCGCCCGAATGCGTCCTCGCGACGAACACGTCCTCGCTGTCCGTGGCCCAGATGGCCGCGGACCTGGTGCACCCTGAGCGCGTGGTCGGCTTCCACTTCTTCAACCCCGTGGCCGCCATGCCGTTGCTCGAGGTGGTCCGCGCGCCCACGACGGACGACACCGTGCTCGCCACGGCCTTCGTCCTCGCGAAGGGCCTGAAGAAGAATGCCGTCCTGGTGCAGGACGCTCCCGCCTTCGTGGTGAACCGCATCCTCGGCCGCATGTTCGGTGAGATCACGGCCGTGTTCGACGAGGGCACGGACGCCGCGACCGCCGACAACGCGCTGCGGCCCATGGGACTGCCCATGACGCCCTTCAGGCTCCTCGCCCTGGTGGGCCTGCCCGTCGGCCAGCACGTGCAGGAGTCGCTGCACACCGCGTTCGGGAACCGCTTCCACGTCTCGGCGAACCAGCAGAAGCTGATCGACGCCGGCGTCAAGAGCCTATGGGAGAAGCAGGACGACGGCACGGAGACCGTCCCCGAGCAGACCCTCGCGCTGATGGAGCGTGGGAGCACGCCGTCGACCGCCGACGAGGTGCTGCGCCGCACGCAGGACGCCCTCGCGGACGAGATCGGGCGCATGCTGGACGAGGGGGTCGTCGCGGCTCCCGAGGACATCGACCTGTGCATGATCATGGGGGCGGGTTGGCCCATGCACCTCGGCGGCATCACGCCCTACCTCGACCGCGTCGGGGCGTCCGAGCGTGTCCTCGGGAAGACGTTCCACCGGGGCTGATCCAGCGCACCGCACGGCACGGGAAAGGCCCCGACCGATCGGTCGGGGCCTTTCCCGTGCGGCGTCCGGATTCAGGCAGCAGGCCGGGGGAAGATCCGGTCGAGTTCCGCGAGGTCCTCGTGCGACGGCGTCCACGCGGCGGCCTGCGCATTCTGGCGCACCTGCTCCGGTGAGGTGGCACCGGCGATCACGGAGCCGACCGAGGGCTGGGCCGCGAGCCAGGAGAACGCCACCTGCACCTCGGTCAGGTCCCGCTCACGGGCGAATGCGGAGAACGCCTCGAGCTGGTCCCAGTCCGCGGTCTCCAGCACGTTCTTCCGCGAATGGGTCAAACGGCTGCCGGCGGGGACCTCGTCGCGGCGGTACTTGCCGGTGAGGAGGCCGTTGGCGAGCGGGAAGTACGGCAGGACGCCGATCCCGTAGGCCTCGACCGCGGGGACCACCTCGCGCTCCAGGTGCCGGTCCAGCAGGCTGTAGGGGTTCTGGGCGGAGATGAACGGCGTGTAGCCGGCGCTCCGCGCGGTGAATTCGGCCTCCGCGATCTGCCAGCCGGCGAAGTTGGAGTGCCCGAGGTAGCGGACCTTGCCACTCGTCACGAGGTCGTCCAGGGCCGCGAGTGTCTCCTCGATGGGCGTCAGGGCGTCCGGTGCGTGGTACTGGTAGAGGTCGATCCAGTCCGTCCCCAGCCGCCGCAGCGACGCCTCGGCGGCGCGGACGATGTAGCGGCGGGAACCCCGCGCGCCCCAGTCGGGACCGTTGACGCCGCTCATGTCGAGACCGAACTTCGTCGCGAGGACCACGTCGTCGCGACGGCTGCCGAGCGCCTTGCCCAACTGGACCTCGCTGACACCGGGTGCCTTGCCGTACATGTCGGCGACGTCGAAGAGGGTGATGCCGGCGTCGAGCGCGGCATGCACCACGGCGTCGGTGCCCTCCTGGGATTCGGAGGTGGTGCCGGCCCTGCCCAGGTTGTTGCAGCCGAGCCCGACGGTGGAGACGCTGAGCCCGGAGGAACCCAGTCTTTGGTAGGTCATCATCGCCCTAACCTACCAAGGCGGTTGCCCCGGGCACACGACCCGGAGCATCCGTGCCCCGCTGGGATCAGGCGAACCAGATACCGATCTCGCGCTCGGCGGACTCCGCGGAATCCGATCCGTGCACGAGGTTCTGCTGGACCTTGACACCCCAGTCACGGCCGAAGTCGCCGCGGATGGTGCCCGGCGCCGCCGTCGTCGGCTCCGTGGCGCCCGCGAGCGAGCGGAAGCCCTCGATGACGCGCTGGCCCTCGAAGACCGCGGCGACGATCGGCCCGCTGAGCATGAACTCGACGAGCGGCTCGAAGAAGGGCTTGCCGACGTGCTCAGAGTAGTGCTCCTCGAGCAGCTCCCGGCTCGCGTGGACCTGCTTGAGTTCGGCGATGGTGTAACCCTTCGCCTCGATGCGGGACAGGATGGTGCCGGTCAGGCCGCGGGCCACGCCGTCGGGCTTGACGAGGACAAGGGTGCGCTCGACGCTCATGATGTACTCCTGGGGTGGGCGCCGTCCGGGACGGCGCGAAGGATGGATATCACGTCCGACTCTACTAAAGGCGCAGCTACTCGGGGTTCGCCTTCTCCCATTCCGCCTGCAGACGGTCCCGCTCCACGTTCTCGCGGTCCACCCGGGCGCCCTGGCGGAGGCCGTAGAGCCACGTCACGGCGAAGACGGCCCCGACGAGGAACATCGCCGGCTCGAGGAACCCGCCCGCGATGATCACGAGCTGCAGGATCCACCCCAGCGCGATCCCCCACCGCTTCGTCAGGACGGCGCAGGTGAGGATGAGGACGACGCTGAGGATCAGTCCGGAGGTCAGGATGACGGCGGGCGAGATCTCGTCGCGGCGCAGCCCGAAGACGGCGAGGGTCGCGAACAGGACCACGAAGCCCTCGAGCACGAGGACCGTCGAGGCGAACAGGATCTTCGTGGACCGGCGCTTCTTCGGCATCCCGGGCCGCCACTCGCGCTGCGCCCTGGTCATGCGTGCCATGCTCTGCCTACTTCCCTAGGAGCGTGCGGGCTTCCCCGACCACGGTGATGGAGCCGGTCACGAGGACGCCTCCCGCGAGGTCGTTGTTCTCCTCGGCCTTCATCACGGCCCACTCGAGGGCGTCGTCCAGGCCGGGGGCGATGTTGATGTTCTCCTCCGCGAACCCCGCCGAAAGGGCGGCCTGCAGGAGGTCGGCTGCGGGGACGGAGCGGGGCGAGGTGGACTGGGTCAGGCAGACGTCCTCCAGGATGCCGCCGAGCTCCTCGTGGAGCTCGGCGAGGATCCCGGCGGCGTCCTTGTCCTCGAGGACCCCGATCACCAGCACGAGTCGGCTGAAGTCGAAGGCCTCGCTGACGCCCTTCGCGGCCGCGCGGGCGCCCGCCGGATTGTGGGCGGCGTCCACGATGATGCTCGGTGCGGTGCGCACCACCTCGAGGCGGCCCGGGGACGTCACGGCCCGCAGGCCGTTGCGCACGAGGTCCGTCTGCAGTTCCCGCTCTCCCGCGCCGAGGAACGCCTCGACGGCGGCGACGGCCACGGCCGCGTTCTCCGCCTGATGCTCCCCGTGCAGGGGCACCAGCAGCTCCCCGTAGCGGCCCGCGAGGCCGGTGATGGACACCACCTGACCGCCGACGGCGACCGTGCGGGACTCCACCCCGAACTCGACGCCCTCGAAACGGAACTCCGCACCGACCTCGCGGGCCCGCTCCAGGAGCACCTGCGCGGCGTCGCGGGGCTGGATGGCACTGACGAGGAAGGCGCCGGGCTTGATGATGCCGGCCTTCTCCAGGGCGATGTCCTCCTCGGTGTCACCGAGGAGCTCGGTGTGGTCGAGGGAGATGGGCGTGACGACCGCCACCTGTCCGTCACCGACGTTCGTGGCGTCGGTGACGCCCCCGAGTCCCACCTCGATCACGCCGACGTCGATCGGCTCGTCCGCGAAGATCGCGAACGCGAGGATCGTGACGCACTCGAAGTAGGTCAGGCGCGGTTCACCGGCGACGAGGAGCTCGCCGTCGACGATGTCGAGGTAGGGCTTGATCTCGTCCCAGACGCGGACGAAGGTCTCGTCCGCGACGGGCTCGCCGTCGATGCTGATCCGCTCGGTCACCCGCGAGAGGTGCGGGCTCGTGAACCGGCCCGTGCGCAGGTCGTGCGCCAGCAGGATGCTCTCGATCATCCGGGCCGTGGACGTCTTGCCGTTGGTGCCGGTGATGTGGATGATCGGGAACGCCCGGTTCGGTTCCCCGAGGATCTCCATGGCCCGGTGCAGGGGGGCCATACGCGGCTCCATCCTGTTCTCCGGGGCGCGGCTGAGGAGCTCGGCATACACGCTCTCGACCGAGAAGGCATCGAGCCCGGAACCGGCTGCTGCTTCCCCGGTGCCGTTGATCTCATCCATGCTGCTGCTCCTGCTTTCCGACGGTGATGGTGAAGTCGCTGTCCGCATCCTCGCCCGCGGTGATGCGCAGCTCCACGGTCAGGGTCTCCGCGCCGATCAGGTCGGCGTTCGCCTCGAGCGCGGCGACCTGGTCGGGGGCGACACGGATGGTGGTGACGATGCGGTCGCTGATCTCGAGGCCGGCATCCCGGCGCGCCTGCTGGACGGCGCGGATGGCATCCCGTGCGGTGCCCTCGGCCGCGAGTTCGGCGGTGACCTCCGTGTCGAGGACGAGGAACCCGCCGCCCGGCAGCACGGTGACGGCCTTCGACGCGGCGTCGTTGCCCTCCACCACGGTGTCCAGGGTGTACTCGTGCGGCTCGAGGGCGAGGCCGCCCGCGGTGACGCCGCCGTCGTCGTCCACGGACCAGTCCCCGGACTTCGCGGCCTTGATGGCGCCCTGCACGTTCTTGCCGAGGCGCGGACCGGCCGCGCGGGCATTCACGACGAGGCGCTGCGTGATGCCGAACTCGGCCGGCTCGGCGTCGGCGGAATCGATGAGGCGGACGCCCTTGAGGTTCAGCTCGTCGGCGATGATCGCCTGGAACTGGCCGGACAGGCCCTGGACGCCGGGGGCGACGACGGTCAGCTCGCGCAGTGGCAGGCGCACCCGGAGGTTCGCCGCCTTGCGCAGGCTGGAGCCCACGGAGCAGATCTGCCGGGTGCGGTCCATCTGCTCCACCAGCTCGGGGGCGGCCGGGAACGACGCCGTGTCGGGCCAGTCGGTGAGGTGGACGGAGCGGCCCCCGGTGAGGCCGCGCCAGATCTCCTCGGTGACGAGGGGCAGCAGCGGGGCCGCGACCCGGCACACCGCCTCGAGGCAGGTGTAGAGCACGTCGAACGCGTCGGTGTCCTCGTCGAAGAACCGCTGACGGCTGCGCCGGACGTACCAGTTCGTCAGGGTGTCCAGGTAGCGGCGCAGGGACTCGCACGCGTCGCTGATGGTGAACGCGTCCAGGGCCTCCGTGAGATCCCGGACCAGGTTGCCGGTGTTCGCGAGGATGTAGCGGTCGATCGGCTCCGCCAGCTGCCCGGCCGCCTCCGGGGTGACGGCCTTCGCCTCGTAGCCCTCGCCGCCGTTCGCCGCATTGGTGTACAGGCTGAAGAAGTGCCAGACGTTCCACAGCGGCAGGATCACCTGGCGGACACCGTCCCGGATGCCCTGCTCGGTCACCACGAGGTTCCCGCCCCGGAGGATCGGGGAGGCCATGAGGAACCAGCGCATCGCGTCGGAGCCGTCGCGGTCGAACACCTCGGAGACGTCCGGGTAGTTGCGCAGGCTCTTGGACATCTTCTGCCCGTCGGAGCCGAGCACGATCCCGTGGCTGATGACGTTGCGGAACGCGGGCCTGTCGAACAGGGCCGTGGACAGGATGTGCAGCATGTAGAACCAGCCGCGGGTCTGCCCGATGTACTCGACGATGAAGTCGGCCGGGTTGTGCGTGTCGAACCACTGCCCGTTCTCGAACGGGTAGTGCACCTGGCCGTAGGGCATCGACCCGGAGTCGAACCAGACGTCGAGGACGTCCTCGACCCGCCGCATGGTGGAGCGCCCGGTCGGGTCGTCCGGGTTGGGGCGTGTCAGCTCGTCGATGAAGGGCCGGTGGAGGTCCACCTCGCCCTGCTTGTTCAGGGGCAGGCGTCCGAAGTCGGCCTGCAGGTCGGCCAGCGACCCGTACACGTCGGTGCGCGGGTACTCGGGGTCGTCCGACTCCCACACGGGGATGGGGCTGCCCCAGAAGCGGTTGCGGCTGATGGACCAGTCACGTGCGTTGGAGAGCCATTTGCCGAACTGGCCGCCCTTGACGTTGCCGGGAATCCAGGTGATGTCCTGGTTCAGCTCGACCATGCGGTCGCGGATCTTGGTGACCTCCACGTACCAGGAGGAGACGGCGCGGTAGATGAGGGGGTTGCGGCACCGCCAGCAGTGCGGGTAGCTGTGCACGTAGCTGGCCTGGCGCACGAGGCGCCCCGCCGACTTCAGCGCACGGGTGATGTGCCGGTTCGCGTCGAAGACCTGCAGGCCCACGATCTCCGCGAGCGGCCCTGCACCGAACAGGGGCAGGAACTTCGCGCCCTCGTCGACGGAGAGGATCACCTGGATGCCGGCGTCCTCGCAGACCTTCTGGTCCTCCTCGCCGTAGGCCGGTGCCTGGTGCACGAGCCCGGTACCGTCCGTCGTCGTGACGTAGTCGGCCACGAGGATCCGGAACCCGTTGCGGTACCCGCCCTCCTCGGGATCGGCGAGGTAGTCCCACAGGGGCTCGTAGGTGAGGCCCTCCAGCTCGGAGCCGCGATGCCGGGAGGTGACGGCGTCGCGGGCGGCTGCGGCGTCGGCGAAGCCGAGGTCCTTGGCGTAGTTGCCGAGCAGGTCCTCCGCGAGGAGATAGCGCCCGGACTCGCCCTCGCGCTCGCCCTCCACCACCACGTACGTGATGTCCGGCCCCACCGCGAGCGCCGCGTTGGTGGGCAGGGTCCAGGGCGTGGTCGTCCAGGCGAGGGCCTGCACGCCGGCGAGCTCCTTCGACAGCCCCGTGGTGCCGGCGAGGATCGGGAAGGTCACCGTGACGGTCTGGTCCTGGCGGTCCTGGTAGACGTCCTCGTCCATGCGCAGCTCGTGGTTGGACAGCGGCGTCTCGTCGTTCCAGCAGTACGGGAGTACGCGGTAGCCGCTGTAGGTGAGGCCCTTCTCGTGCAGGGTCTTGAAGGCCCAGAGCACGGACTCCATGTACTCGGGGTTGAGGGTCTTGTAGTCGTTGTCGAAGTCCACCCAGCGTGCCTGGCGGGTGACGTAGTCGCGCCACTCCCCCGCGTACTTCATGACGGAGGCGCGGGAGGCGTCGTTGAACTTGTCGATGCCCATGGCGAGGATCTGCTGCTTGTCGGTCATGCCGAGCTGCTTCATCGCCTCGAGCTCCGCGGGCAGCCCGTGCGTGTCCCAGCCGAAGCGCCGCTCCACCCGGTGGCCGCGCTGCGTCTGGTAGCGCCCCACGAGATCCTTGGCGTACCCGGTGAGCAGGTGCCCGTAGTGGGGCAGCCCGTTGGCGAACGGCGGACCGTCGTAGAACACGAACTCGTTGGAGCCGTCCGCTCCGGCCTCACGGGCGTCGATGGACGCCTGGAAGGTGCCGTCCTGCTGCCAGTAGCGCAGGACGCGCTCCTCGAGTTCGGGGAAGCGCGGGGAGGCACTGGTCCCCGTGGCCGGGGTACCGGCCTCGTCGGGCGACACTGCTTTGGGGTAGATCTGCGGCATGGTTCTCATCCTGTGTACGGCGGCGTCGGGTGGAGCAGGAATCCTGCCGTGAGGACGGGCATCCGTTCCGCCTGCCACCGGTTGCCTGACCGGTTGCCGGGGACTGGACCCGCGGTACCACCTCACTTGCCGCCGTCGTCCGCCGTGCCGCGTCTCGCGGGCACTGCGGGCGGGGCCGCCGCTCGTTTCCCGGCTGTGACGGGCCGTCCCGTCCGGTTCTACGGGCCGCCGCGAAGGCCGGCCTTTCTTCCGGAGGCTCACCGGTGATCGCCGGGTCGAAGCCTGTACGCCAAGTCTAGCGCCGCGGTCAATTCGTTGTCGAAAGCGCCGCTGCACAGAACCCGGGCCCGTGACCGGTACGGAAATGCGTTGTGGTCGCGGCGTGGGCTTGGCAGGCTGGAGGGGTCCCCGACCGCAACAGGATGGATACCGCATGCCCACCACCGGCCTCCCCACCGCGTCCGCGCTCGACACCGCGCGGCTGCTGATGGGCGTCTTCCTGCCCACCGTCGCCAAGGGACCCATCATCCGACGGCCGTGGGCGGTGGGCCTGACCGCGCGCCTGGACCTGGACACGAGGGCCGTGGGCATCGTCAAGAAGGTACACGCCCGGTACCCCGACGGCCCCCTGATGCTGAAACTGCCGGTGCGCAAGCAGGCGATGGTGCTCGCCCCCGGGGACGCGAACACCGTGCTGGCGCGCTCGCCCGAGCCGTTCTCCCCCGCCAGCAGCGAGAAGAAGGCCGCGCTCTCGCATTTCCAGCCCTACAACTCCCTGATCTCGCGGGGCCCCGTCCGCACGGTGCGCCGCGCGCTCCAGGAGCAGGTGCTCGACACGGACCACCCCGTGCACCACCTGGCGGCCACGTTCGTCCCCGTTGTCGAGGAGGAGATGCAGGGGCTGCTGGACGAGGCGATGCGCACCGGGTCCCTCCCGTGGGGCGACTTCCTCGACGCCTGGTACCGCGTGGTCCGGCGGGTGGTCTTCGGCGACCACGCCCGCGATGACAAGAACCTCACGGCCATGATCATCCGGCTGCGCAAGGACGGGAACTGGTCCTTCCTCAAGCCCGTACGGAGGAAGACGCGGGCCCGGTTCCTGAAGGGCATCAGCGACGAACTCGCGAACGCCGAGCCGGGGAGCCTCGCCTCCGTGATGGCGGCGGCCCCCAAGGGCGACGACGCCGAGCCCGCGCACCAGGTGCCGCAGTGGCTGTTCGCCTTCGACCCCGCCGGGATGGCGGTCTTCCGCGCCCTGACCGTCTTCGCGACCCACCCCGAGGCCATGGCGGCGGCGCGGCGCGAGATCGACGCCGACACCTCGGGGCGGCGCCACCTCCCCTACCTGCGCGCGAGCGTCCTCGAGGCGCTGCGCCTGTGGCCGACCACCCCGATGATCCTCCGCCAGACCACGCAGCCCGTCCAGTGGGCGCAGGGACTCATGCCGGCCGACTGCGGGATCCTGATCTACGCGCCGTACTTCCACCGCGACGAGCGCTCGCTGCGCAGCGCCCACAACTTCGCCCCGGAGCGCTGGCTGACGGACGAGGACGACGGCTGGCCGCTCGTGCCCTTCAGCGGCGGACCGGTGGTCTGCCCCGGGAAGCAGCTGGTGCTGCTCCTGACCAGCGCCGCCCTGGCCTCGCTGGTCGACGGGCACGACCTCCGCATCGAGGAGGGCCAGGCGCTCGATCCGGGCAATCCGCTGCCCGGCACCATGGACAACTATTCCGTGCGGCTCGGCGTGACGGCCCGGGTCTGAGGCTTCGCCCTCGTACCGGAGCGGGGTGTCAGCCGCGCAGGACCTTGTGGTTCGCGGCCTGCGCGAGCGGGCGCAGCACGAGCTGGTCGATGTTCAGGTGGTGCGGCGCATTGAGGGTGAAGGCCACGGCGCCGGCGACGTCGTCGGCGGTCAGCGGGTGTCCGACGCCCTCGTAGATCCTGTCGGCCGCCCCCTGGTCCCCGCCGAGGCGGTTGAGCGAGAACTCCTCCGTATGCACCATGCCCGGGGACACCTCGATCACCCGGATGTTGTTCTCGGCCTCCTCGAGCCGGAGCGAGCGTGCCATCGACTCCTGCGCCGCCTTCACCCCGCAGTACCCGGCCCCGCCCTCGTAGGCCGCGAGCGCGGCGGTGGAGGTCAGGAACAGCACACTGCCCTGGCCGCCGTCGCGCAGTGCGGGCAGCAGGGCTCGCGTCATGCGCATCGAGCCGAGCACGTTCACGTTGTACATCCACTCCCAGTCCGCCGTGACCGCGTCCGCCACGCGGTCCGCGCCGAAGGCACCGCCGGCGTTGTTGACGAGGGCGTGGACCGGGCCTGCCGCCGTGACCTCGGCGGCGAAGGCGTCCACCGACGCCTGGTCGGTGACATCCAGGGCCACCGGCGTCGCGCCCGTCTCGTCCGCGAGCGCCGTGAGGCGGTCCAGGCGACGGGCCGCGGCGACGACGTCCCACCCATCGCGGCGCAGGGCGCGTACTGTCGCTGCGCCGATCCCGGAGCTGGCCCCGGTGACGATCGCACGCAGGGCAGGAGGGGCGGGATTCACGGGGGCGCCGAGCGTGGCGGGCGGTGTCGGGGTCATGGAGCCACTGTAGCGAGGGGGCTGCGATCATGGGCCGCGGGCGTCCGGGCCGGCTGTCGACCCTGACGCAGCAGCGACCAGGAGGGGCCGGAACCCGAGCGGCGGCGCGGGAATCGTCGGTGGGCGCCCGGCCGCGATTACACTGCACGGACACGCAGTCGTCCGTCATCGGGGGGAACCATGGAATCAACAGCGCGACGATGTGTCCATTGGGGTATCACGCTGGTCATCGCGGGCGGTTTCGTCCTCGTGCTGCTCCCGCACCTGATCGGTCTGCTCGCCGCATCAGCAGGGCCGTCGGCAGCCATCGGCGTCGGGCTCGTGGACATCGTCATGACGCTCGTCCGCTGGGCGCTGATCCCGATGGGGACCACGCTGATCGGCGCCGCGATCGTCATCAGGGCCCTGGCCCCATCGCTCGAGCGGCCGAGCGCCACGCTCATCTCCGAGCCCTGAGGCGGCCGGGGGTGTCGTGACCTCGACCCGCGGAGAGTGCGGGATGCAACGTAGGGAACAATGGAGGGATGGCCGACACCACCCAGGGCACAGACACGCCCTCCCCCCAGCCCGTTTCCGTTCCCGACAAGCCCGCCCTCGAGGGCCTCGAAGAGAGGCTGTCCCGGCAGTGGCGCGAGGACGGCACGTACACCTTCCGGCGCGACACCACGCGCGAGCAGGTCTACTCGATCGACACTCCCCCGCCCACGGCGTCGGGCTCCCTGCACGTGGGGCACATGTTCTCCTACACGCAGACCGACGTGATGGCCCGCTTCAAGCGGATGAACGGCGCGAACGTCTTCTACCCGATGGGGTGGGACGACAACGGCCTGCCGACGGAGCGCCGCGTCCAGAACTACTACGGCGTCCGCTGCGACCCCTCGGTGGCCTACGACGCCGATTACCGGCCGCCGGCCGAACCGGCCAGGAACCAGCGCGACTTCGATGCCGTCTCGCGCCGGAACTTCATCGAGCTCTGCGAGGAGCTGGCCGTCGAGGACGAGAAGGTCTTCGAGAACCTGTTCAGCACCCTCGGGCTGTCGGTCGACTGGGACCTCACCTACCGGACCATCGACGACACGTCCCGTGCCGTCTCACAGCGCGCCTTCCTCGAGAACCTGAAGGCCGGGGACGCCTACCTCGCCGAGGCACCGACCCTGTGGGACGTCACGTTCCGCACCGCCGTGGCCCAGGCCGAGCTCGAGGACCGGGAGCAGCCCGGCGCCTACCACCGGATCGCCTTCCACGCGCCCGACGGCACACCGATCCACATCGAGACGACCCGCCCCGAACTGCTGCCCGCCTGCGTCGCGCTCGTCGCGCACCCCGATGACGAGCGGTACAGGCCGCTGTTCGGGACCACGGTCACCTCCCCCCTGTTCGACGTCGAGGTGGAGATCAAGGCGCATCCGCTCGCCAAGCCCGACAAGGGCAGCGGTATCGCCATGATCTGCACCTTCGGCGACCTCACCGACGTCACCTGGTGGCGTGAGCTGCAACTGCCCACGCGCGCCGTCGTCGGCAGGGACGGACGCATCCGCTCCGAGACACCCGAGTGGATCGCCACCGAGCGCGCCCGCGGGAACTACGCGCAGCTCGCCGGCAAGACGATCTTCAGCGCCAAGGAGGCCGTCGTCGCCCTGCTCCGCGACAGCGGGGACCTCGACGGCGAACCGACGAAGATCACGCACCCGGTCAACTTCTACGAGAAGGGCGACAAGCCCCTCGAAGTGGTGACCAGCCGCCAGTGGTACATCCGCAACGGCGGACGTGACGCCGGCAAGCGTGAGGCCCTGATCCAGCGCGGCCGGGAGATCGACTTCCACCCGGCCTTCATGCGCTCGCGGTACGAGAACTGGATCGAGGGCCTGAACGGTGACTGGCTCGTCTCCCGCCAGCGGTTCTTCGGCGTGCCCGTGCCTGTGTGGTACCGCCTCGATGCCGACGGCGAGCCGGAGTACGAGGATCCCGTCCTCCCCGCGCTCGAGTCCCTGCCCGTCGATCCCGCCGCCGATCCGGCCCCGGGCTTCGAGGAATCCGCCCGGAACCGGCCCGGCGGCTTCATCGGCGACAGCGACGTCCTCGACACGTGGGCGACGTCGTCCCTGACCCCTCAGATCGTCGGCGGCTGGGCGCGGGACGAGGACCTGTTCGGGAAGGTGTTCCCGTTCGACCTGCGCCCCCAGGGGCACGACATCATCCGGACCTGGCTGTTCTCCACCGCGGTCCGCGCAGACGCGCTGCAGGACTCCGTGCCGTGGAAGCACGCGGCCCTCTCCGGCTGGATCCTGGACCCCGACCGGAAGAAGATGTCGAAGTCCAAGGGCAACGTGGTGGTTCCCACGGACGTGCTGGAGCAGTTCGGCGCCGACGCCGTCCGCTACTGGGCGGCCTCGGCGAAGCTCGGCGCGGACACCGCGTACGAGGTGAACCAGATGAAGATCGGGCGCCGGCTCGCGATCAAGCTGCTCAACGCCTCGAAGTTCGTGCTGAACCTCGGTGTCACCGAGGGATCCGTCGGGGAGGGCATGCTCGGACGGGTCACGGAGGCGCTGGACCTGTCCCTGCTGGCGCAGCTGCGCACCGTGACGGAGCAGGCGTCGGCCGCGTTCGAGAAGTACGACTACGCCCGGGCGCTCCAGCTCACGGAGTCCTTCTTCTGGACCTTCACGGACGACTACGTGGAACTGGTCAAGGATCGCGCGTACGGAGACGCCGGGGATGCGGCGACGCAGTCGGTCCAGATCACGCTGGCGACGACGCTGGACGCGCTGCTGCGCCTCTTCGCACCGTTCCTGCCGTTCGCGACCGAGGAGGTCTGGAGCTGGTGGCGGGAGGGCTCGGTGCACCAGGCTGCGTGGCCGGGTGCCGACGCGCTCTCGGCGCTGCCCGACTCGTCCGACGCCGGCGTGCTGACCTCGGTGGCCCTGGCCCTCGGCGGCATCCGGAAGGCGAAGTCCGAGGCCAAGGTCAAGCAGCGCACCGAGGTGGAGACGGCCGTCGTGACCGCCCCTGCCGCCCAGGTGGAGCAGGTCAGGGCCGGCATGGCGGACCTGCTGGCCGCGGGCAACGCGAAGGACCTCCGGTTCGCGGAGGGCGAGGGTGTCCTGACCGTCTCCGACGTCGAGCTGGTGCCGCAGCCCGCGGAGTAGCTCCCCGGCCCGACCACGAGCAGGGGACCCACCGGATGGTGGGTCCCCTGCTCACGTTCCGGCAGATCTAGTCGAACGTGGGCCGGGACGTCCTGGAGCGCTTGAGCTCGAAGAACTCCGGGAAGCCGGACATCAGCACGGCGCCGTCGAAGATCCGGCCGGCATCCTCGCCGCGCGGGATCCTCGTGAGGACGGGCCCGAAGAAGGCCGTGCCGTTGAAGGCGACGACGGGCGTCCCCACCTCGTCCCCGACGCGGTCGATGCCGTCCTTGTGGGAGGCACGCAGCTGCGTGTCGTACTCGTCCGAGTGCGCGTACCGGGCCAGCTCGGTTGACAGGCCCACCTCGTCGAGCGATTCGCGGATCACCGCGTCGAAGTCCTTGTTCTGACCGATGTGGATGCGCGTGCCCATGGCGTCGTACAGCTTCTTGACGTACTCGTCGCCGTGCTGCTCGGCCGCGGCGATGATGACGCGGACCGGCCCCCAGCCCTTCTCCATGAGGGCCTGGTAGTCCTCCGGCAGATCGCGGCCCTCGTTGAGGACGGACAGGCTCATGACGTGCCAGTCCACCGAGATGTCGCGGACCTGCTCCACCTCCCCCATCCAGCGCGAGGTGATCCACGCGAAGGGGCACAGGGGGTCGAACCAGAAATCGGCCTTCTCGACGGTGGTGGACTCGCTCATGCAGTGCTCCTTGTGGTGGGTGGGTCGTCTCTCCGGTGCAACCGGGGCCGCGTGCTCCATATTCCGCCGTACTCAGCATGAAGTTGGTGCAGGGCAGTGCGGGACGGTCTAATGAAGGGACACGACCAGTCGCTGTTGCCTGGCGCTACCCCTGCGTCGCCGCCCGGCTGGATGAGTCCGCACCGGGGTGCCCCGGTGCCCGAAAGGACGCCGCCTTGCCGTACGACAGGACCGAGAACCACGCCGGAGCCGATACCGGGACTGATGCCGGGTCGCATGAGACGTGGCTGGAACGTGAGGCGCTGGCCGAGGCGATGATCCCGCTCATCGGGCGCCTGTACCGCGAGAACAACGTGGTCACGAGCATCCACGGGCGCAGCCTGATCAACAAGTCCACCATGAACATCCTCAAGGCCCACCGCTTCGCCCGCCGCATCACCACG
>NZ_PPTH01000017.1 GCF_002954225.1 Arthrobacter ruber | reverse complement strand
CCCCCAGCAAGCTGGAGATCATCGTTCGACTTGCATGTGTTAAGCACGCCGCCAGCGTTCATCCTGAGCCAGGATCAAACTCTCCGTAAATGATTCACAGACACAACACGGAAACCCGGGAAAACGGGACAACCACGCTGCACAAAATTCGAAACCAGCCAAAAAAACCAGCCACCACACGAGGTGCGGCAACCAGCAAATTCAACCAATCAAAAAACAATCGGTATCAACAAACTTGGCACACTATTGAGTTCTCAAACAACAGCAGCTACCGGCACCAAACACAACCAAACCGTCATGTCCTCGCTCCGAAGCAACTTCACAAGCCTACCCCCGCAACCCCGATCCCGCAAATCCGCTCCCCGGCCCCACCACCGGACAAAACCAGCAGCACAACCGACCAACAAACCCACAGAACAGACGACGAACCCCGAGCCACCACCGGAACCATGCACAGCACGCGACCGAAGAACTCGAATCTTCATCAAGGGGGGATTGTCACCCACACCGGGGCAACTCCATAACTATACGAGCACCCCACCACGAGAACCAAATCGGCCCCACCACGAACACGCCGGCGCCCAGAACGACACCCGCCGGCACATCTCACAAGGAGGCGCCGGCTCCCGCCACGACAGCTCCTCACGGCGGGGAAGGCTCTACCCCTGCCTCTTCGGGGAGGACGTCCTCCTGCAGGGAGCCCGCCCTGGCCCTTCCCCCGGCCCCAGCCTCTCCCGGCGGTCGCAGGGAGCTCCACCTCAGCCGGCATCCTGCGAAGAACGTCGAGGTGTCGATCGGGTGCCCGCTCCACCCGGCATCGGCTGCCGAATCCCTCCGACGTCCTCGGGCAGCGAAAGGTCCACCCGCCTTTGGGAAGAGGAATGCCACGGGGTGGCTACCGGGACCGTCGGCCACAAGGAGAGCGTTCGCGACCCTTCGGGCGGAGGACTCTCTACCGACGACGGCGGCTAGTCGGAGGTCGCCCCACGAGGTCTGGATCGCTGCACCGAGTCGTAGTAGACAAGGTGCATGACCAGGAAGAAGGGAGTGGCACCGCGTCTGGCCGAAGCCCTGGGGATCATTCTTGGCACGGAGAAGATTCCGCTGAGGCTCCGGGCGTGGGATGGATCAGAAGCCGGGCCCTCGGATGCGCCGGTGATCGATTTCCGTTCCCGCCGGGCGTTACGGCGAATGCTCTGGGCGCCGAATCAGCTCGGGCTGAGCCGTGCGTATGTTGCAGGGGACATCGACGGGCCCGGCGACCTCTTCGAAAGCTTCTCGGCGCTCAGCTCCGTCGGCAAGTTCTCCGAACTGCACGCCTTCCGCCCTCCGTCTTTCCGTGAACGAATCAAGCTCGTCCGGACGGCCGTTCAGGTCGGAGCGCTGGGGCTCCCACCCGCGCCGCCGGCCGAGGAGATGAACGTGACCCGAAAGGGACGGAAGCATTCCAAGGAACGTGATGCCGCGGCGATCTCCCATCACTACGACGTCGGCAACGAGTTCTATGCACTCGTGCTGGGACCGTCGATGGTCTACTCCTGCGCTGTCTGGGAGGACGAGACCATCGGCCTGAACGCCTCCCAGGAGGCGAAGCTTGACCTGGTGTGCCGCAAACTCGGTCTTCGACCCGGCATGCGATTGCTCGATGTGGGCTGCGGTTGGGGAAGTTTCGCATTGCACGCGGCGCAGCGCTACGGAGTGGACGTCGTCGGTGTGACCCTCTCGAAAGAGCAAGCAGATCTCGCCCGGAAGCGGGCGTCGGACGCAGGTCTCGCCGGCCGTATCGACATCAGGGTTCAGGACTACCGCGACGTCCGGGACACACCGTTCGACGCGATCAGCTCGATCGGCATGGCCGAACACGTCGGCCGAGATCAGATCGGTGCCTACGCGTCCAGTCTGTGCAGCCTGTTGCGTCCCGGCGGCCGCCTCCTCAATCACGCCATCTCCTGGAACGCGGGTGAGTTGCCACCGGACCCGGACTCCTTCATCCCCCGCTACGTCTTTCCCGACGGCGAGATGCTCAGCCTCACCGTCATGATCGAGGCGCTCGAATCGGCAGGGCTGGAAGTGCTCGACGTCGAAGCGCTGCGCCGGCACTACGGCCTGACGCTTCGGGCCTGGGTGGACAACCTCGAGAAGAACTGGGACGAGGCGGTACGTCTGACGAGCAAGGGACGGGCCCGGGTCTGGCGGCTGTACATGGCATCGAGCGCACTCGGCTTCGAGCGGGGCCTGAACGGCGTGAATCAGGTGTTGGTGCAGCGTCCGGGAGGGGACGAGCCCCCATTGCGGCGTCGGGAGTGGGTCTGACGGGGCCGGTGGCGCAGGATCACAGAGGGCCGGCGACACGTCTTCGTGCCTCTATCCGAGGAGACAGAGCAGAACCGGAAGGGATGGTGTCGGTGTGGCAGTGCCTCCGGGGACCGGCGCGGCGTCGCGCCCGATGTGAGATGCGGGTGGGGCGGTGGGGGTGGGTTTGGTGGTTAACGGGGAAGAGGCCCCACCGTGGGGTGGGGCCTCTTGCCTGTAATGGTTGTCCGGCGGTGTCCTACTCTCCCACACTCTCTCGGGTGCAGTACCATCGGCGCTGTGGGTCTTAGCTTCCGGGTTCGGAATGGGACCGGGCGTTTCCCCCACGCTATGACCGCCGTAACCCTTGCTACCGTTCCTCGACCCCCTGGGGTGTTCCCGGGTGTACCAGGTGCTCCTCNGGCACACTATTGAGTTCTCAAACAACAGCAGCTACCGGCACCAAACACAACCAAACCGTCATGTCCTCGCTCCGAAGCAACTTCACAAGCCTACCCCCGCCGCTTCCGTTCTCCAAATCGGCCGGTTCCCACGTCCTGAACCCTGTTCCAGCCCTTACGGACGGGATCGGTACCCAGGTTTTGTGGTTGTCGGCCGACGGGTTGACTTCATCAGCGCGGATATAAACAGTAGCACCGCCCATGGGTGGATGCAAAGCAGCGGCGGCTCCCTCTGCGAGGGAACCGCCGCCGTCGTCACGCGCGCCGGGTCAGGAGGTGGCGGGCTTCAGGTACAACACACCGAGCGGCGGCACACGGACATCGCCGTAGGCGGGTTGCCCGTTGTGGGCGCCCTCCCGCGCGGTGATCGGGGCGAAGTTCCCCACTCCGGAGCCGCCGAACTCCTCCGCGTCGGTGTTGAGGACCTCGGTCCACTCCCCCGCCCACGGCAGGCCCACACGGAACCCCTCGTGCGGGCCGCCGGCGAAGTTGGCGATACACACGATCGGGTTGCCCTGGTGGTCCCATCGGATGAAGGACAGCGTGTTGTGCTCGCCGTCGTTCTCGTCGATCCACTGGAAGCCGGCCGGCTCGTTGTCCCGCGCATACAGCGCCGGGGTCTCCCGGTAGAGGGCGTTCAGGGACCGGACCAGGTGCTGGACCCCCTTGTGCGACGGAGTCTCGGTGAGCCACCAGTCGAGGCTGTGCTGCTCGGCCCACTCGGCCTCCTGCGCGAACTCCGACCCCATGAAGATCAACTGCTTGCCGGGGTGCGCCCACTGGAACGCGAGGTAGGCGCGCACGTTGGCCAGTTGCTGCCAGCGGTCGCCGGGCATCTTCCGCAGGAGCGAGCCCTTGCCGTGCACGACCTCGTCGTGGCTGATGGGCAGCATGAAGTTCTCGGTGTACGCGTACACCATGGAGAACGTGGCCTTGCCGTGGTGATGCACCCGGTTGATCGGGTCCTCGGAGATGTACTCGAGGGTGTCGTGCATCCAGCCCATGTTCCACTTGATGCCGAACCCGAGGCCGCCGGCACTCGTGGGCCGCGTGACCCCGTCGAAGGCCGTCGATTCCTCGGCCACCATCACGATGCCCGGAGCCCGCTTGTAGGCGGTCGCGTTGACCTCCTGCAGGAAGGAGATGGCCTCGAGGTTCTCCTGGCCGCCGAACTTGTTCGGACGCCACTGACCCTCCTCGCGGGAGTAGTTCAGGTACAGCATCGACGCGACGGCGTCGACGCGGAGGCCGTCGATGTGGAACTCCTCGAGCCAGTACAGGGCGTTCGCGACCAGGAAGTTGCGGACCTCCCGGCGCCCGAAGTCGAAGATCAGTGTTCCCCAGTCACGGTGCTCACCGAGGAACGGGTCGCCGTGCTCGTACAGCGTGCCGCCGTCGAAGTTCGCCAGCGCCCAGGCGTCCTTCGGGAAGTGGGCGGGGACCCAGTCCATGATCACGCCGATCCCGGCCTGGTGGAGCTTGTCGATCAGGTACTTGAAGTCGTCCGGCGACCCGAAGCGCGAGGTCGGCGCGAAGTAGGACGTGACCTGGTAGCCCCATGAACCACCGAATGGGTGTTCCGCGACGGGCATGAGCTCCACGTGGGTGAAGCCCTGCCAGGCGACGTACTCCACGAGCTGCTCGGCCAGCTCCCGGTAGCTCAGTCCCTGACGCCATGAACCGAGGTGCACCTCGTACACGCTCATCGGACCGTTGTGGGGGTCGGTGGCCGCGCGGGCCTGCATCCACTCGTCGTCCTCGAACGTGTAGGTGGACTCCACGACCTTGGAGCCGGTGAGCGGCGGGATCTCGGTACCGCGCGCCATGGGGTCGGCCTTCTCGCGCCACTGTCCGTCGCTGCCGAGGATGTGGAACTTGTAGCAGGTACCTGCGCCGGCCCCGGGGATGAAAATCTCCCAGATCCCCGAACTGCCGAGGGCCCGCATCGCGTTGACACTGCCGTCCCAGCCGTTGAAGTCACCCATGACCTGCACGGCACGGGCGTTCGGGGCCCAGACCGCGAAGGACACGCCCTCGATGTCACCGAGCACGGACGAGTAGTGGCGGACGTGCGCACCGAGCGCCGTCCACAGCGTCTCGTGGCGGCCCTCGCCGATCAGGTGCATGTCGATCTCGCCGAGCGTCGGCAGGAACCGGTAGGGGTCGTCGACGATGACCGGATCGCCCTCGTAGGTCACCTCGAGCCGGTAGTCGGGGACATGGCCGGGGTTCTCGGCCCGGAGCGCTCCGACCCAGATGCCGTTGTGCTCGTGCGTCAGCTCGGTGCGGCCCGTGCCGGTGACGACGACGACGGACCGGGCCAGGCGGCGCAGCGTCCGGACGGTGACGACGTCGTCGTCGTTCAGGTGGGCGCCCAGCACCGCATGGGGCTGGTGGTACACGCCCTCCGACACCTGCTGGAGGACGGACTGCTCCACGGGCGCGGGGGCGGGACCTGCGCCAGCTGCCTCGGCTGACGTCGCCTTCCCGGAGGGGGAGCCGACCTCGCGTGCCTTGTCGGCGACCTCGGCGGTCGCGGCCTTCGCCTTCTCCGCCACGGCCTTCGCAGTTCCGGCGACGGCCTTCGCGGCTTTCGCGAGGGGTGCCTCGCCGGCGCCGTCGTCGGGCCCGGACTTCTTCGAAGATTTCATGTCAGCTGCTTTCGTTGCGTCCGCACCGGGCTGGTTCCCCAGCGCGCGTCGGACATCCCGGACGGGCATCTCGACCCAGTCCGGCCTGTTGCGGATTTCGTAGACGACCTCGTACAGGGCCTTGTCGAGCCAGAGCGCCCGGAACAGCGGCCCTGTGGTGTCCACGGGCGCCCCGGCCTCCTCGGCGTATCCCGCGAGGAAGGCCTCCCGGGCGGCGTCGGACCACTGCTCGGTCACGGCGGCCTCGGACGACCCGACGGGGGCCGCGCCACGCGATGCCGCTGCGTACTCGAGGGACCGGACCATCCCGACGACGTCGCGCACGGGGACGTCGGGGACGCTGCGCTCGGCGGTGGGCCGGAGCGGCTCACCTTCGAAGTCGATGACGAGCCACGTGCCGTCGGGGGCCTGCAGCACCTGGCCGAGGTGGAGGTCGGCATGGATGCGCTGCAGCGGAGGGATGTCCTCGAGCGTCTCGATCTGGCGGAGGATGCTGTCCACCTCGTCGCCCAGGGGACCGACGGCGTCGCCTGCCTCCTCCCAGGCCCACCGGATGCGGTGCGCGAGGGAGTCCTTGAACTCCTGCGCCTCCACCGCGGTGGCCGTGCGGCTGCCGAACGCGCCGTCGAGCTGACGGTGGATCCTCGCCACGGCCCGGCCGAGCCCACGCGCCTCGTCGGTGAAATCGGTGGCGGCCGACGCCGCGGCCGACGCGGTGCGCCAGGCGTCGGTACTGCCCTCGACGAAGTCGCGCAGCACGCTGACGTGACCCGTCACGTGGTGGCCCGGCTCGCCGTGCGGTTCCTGCCATGTGCCCGTGATCCAGCCGAAAGTGTCGGGGGTGTCGGTGGATCCGCCGGCGGTGAGGCCGGCGCTGATCTGCACGTCCGGGCTCTCCCCTGCGGCGAGCACCCGGAAGAACTTGACGATCATCGAGCCCGCACCGGACCCGTAGACCACGGAGGTGTTCGACTGCTCGCCCTGCAGGACCTTCACGGGCTGGACGGTGCCCGGTTCCTGGTCCGCGGGCGCCTTGATGACGACGCCGGTCAACCGGCCGTCGGGCGTGGCGGCACCAGTGAGGAGGAAGTCGACCCAGAGTCGCACGAAGTCGGCGTCCTGGGTCGCATCATAGGCCCATCGGGTCCCCAGCTCGGGATGCTCCACCTGTCCGATGAGGCCCGCTGCGGCGTCCTCGAGCGGTGCGGAGCGGTAACTGATCGGCACGCTGACGACGTCGGTACGCCGCCCGGAGTCGACGGCCAGGAAGTGCACCTCGAAGCCCGCGGCGCCGGAGGGGTCCTCGAGCACCGTCCCGCCGACGACCGTCAGATCCACCGACGGGCCCTTGGCCGGGAACCACCGCTGGGACGGGAGCCATTCGGTGAGGATCTCCGGGACGAACGGCACGTGGGCCGCCGTCATCTGGTGGCCTCCGACATCGCGATGACGGGCATCGACTGGGTGTGCGGCGAGGACGTGTTGGAGCTCGCCGACCGCACCCGCAGCCAGAAGAAGTCGTGGCTGCCCAGGGTCAGGGTCATCTCGCCGTCCTCGGCGAACGCCGGGAAGATCGAGCCGCCGAACAGGTCCCGCAGGCCGCGGCCCGCGAACTCCGGCAGGCGCATGTGTGCCGCGACGGGGTGCTGCGAGAGGTTGAAGACGCACAGCACCGACTCCGCCGGCTCCCCCTCGGCGTTGTCCTCGTCGACCTCCCGGAGGAAGGCCAGGACATGCTCCGACTCCACCGGGACGTTGCGGTAGGCACCCAGGCCGAAGGCCGGGTGCGCCTTGCGCACGGCGAGCATCTGGCGGACCCAGTGCAGCAGCGAGCTGGACGTGGCCATCTGCGCTTCGACGTTCACGTGGTTGTAGTGGTAGACGAGCGACTGCACGACCGGCAGGTACAGCTTGCCGGGGTCCACCGGGGAGAAGCCGGCGTTGCGGTCCGGGTTCCACTGCATCGGGGTCCGCGAGGCGTCGCGGTCCTCGAGCCAGATGTTGTCACCCATGCCGATCTCGTCCCCGTAGTACAGGAAGGGGCTTCCGGGCAGGGACAGCAGCAGGGCGTGGATCAGCTCCACCTCCGCGCGGGAGTTGTCGAGCAGCGGGGAGAGACGACGGCGGATGCCCACGTTGGCACGCATCCTGGGGTCCGGCGCGTACCAGCCGAGCATCGCCTCGCGTTCCTCGTTGGTGACCATCTCGAGGGTGAGCTCGTCGTGGTTGCGCAGGAAGGTACCCCACTGGGCACCCGCGGGGATGTCCGGGGTGTCCTTCATGGTCTCGATGATCGGGGCGGCCTTCTGGTCGCGCAGCGCGTAGAAGAGCCTCGGCATGATCGGGAAGTGGAAGGACATGTGGCACTCGGGGGAGTCCTCGTCACCGAAGTACTCGACCACCTCGTCCGGCATCTGGTTGGCCTCGGCGATGATCACGCGGCCCGGGTAGTTCTCGTCCACCATCTTGCGGAGCCGCTTGAGGAACTCGTGCGTCTTCGGCAGGTTCTCGCAGTTGGTGCCCTCCTCCTCGAACAGGTAGGGGATGGCGTCGGCCCGGAAGCCGTCGATGCCCTGGTCGAGCCAGAACTTCACGACGTCGAAGATGGCCTCCTGAACCTTGGGGTTCTCGAAGTTGAGGTCCGGCTGGTGGCTGAAGAAGCGGTGCCAGAAGAACTGCCGGCGCACCGGGTCGAACGTCCAGTTCGACTCCTCCGTGTCCACGAAGATGATGCGCGCGTCCTCGTACTTCTCGTCCGTGTCGCTCCACACGTAGAAGTCGCCGTACGGGCCCTCGGGATCCCTGCGTGACTCCTGGAACCAGTGATGCTGGTCGGAGGTGTGGTTCATGGGCAGGTCGATGATGACCCGGACCCCGCGCGCGTGCGCCTCGGCGACGAGCCGCTTGAAATCGCCGAGGGAGCCGAACTCGTCGAGGACGTCGTAGTAGTCCGAGATGTCGTACCCGCCGTCGCGCAGCGGCGACTTGAAGAACGGCGGGAGCCACAGGCAGTCCACGCCGAGCCACTGGAGGTAGTCCATCTTCTCGATGAGACCCGACAGGTCACCGGAGCCGTCCCCGTTCGCATCGGCGAATCCCCGGACCAGTGCCTCGTAGAAGACCGCCTTGCGGTACCAGTGGGGGTCGTGGGCCAGTCCAGGTGCATTGAGCTGGAAGGGGTTGGGCACTAGTGCTGCCTCCTGATCGAGAGAATGTGGGCGGGTTCCACGTGGGGATCGAGCCGGACGTAGTTGTGCTCGCCCCAGGTGAAGGTCTGACCCGTGACGAGGTCGTCCACGAGGAACATACCGTTCCCGTCGAGGTCGGAGTCGTCGAGGGCGAGCTGCCCGAGATCCAGCGACACCGTGCTCTCCCGCGTGCTATGCGGGTCCACGTTGACGACGACGATGATGGTGTCCTTGCCCTCCGCGGTCTGCTTGGTCTTGACGAAGACCACGGTGGCCGAATCGGTGCTGCTGTGGACGGTGAGGTTCTCGAGGTCCCCGAGTGCGGGGTGCGCCCGGCGGATCGCGTTGAGCCGGGTGATGAAGGGAGCCAGGGAGCGGCCCTCCGCCTCGGCGGCGGCGTAGTCGCGGGGGCGGTACTGGAACTTCTCGTTGTCGATGTACTCCTCGGCCCCGGGCCGGGCAACATGCTCGAACAGCTCGTAGCCCGAGTACACGCCCCAGAGCGGGCTGGCCATGGAGGCGAGCACGGCGCGGATCTTGAAGGCGGCCGGTCCGCCGTACTGGAGGTACTCGGTGAGGATGTCGGGCGTGTTCACGAAGAAGTTGGGCCGGAAGTACGCCGGGGACACCTGGCTGATCTCGGTGAAGTACTCCTCCAGCTCCGTCTTCGTGTTGCGCCACGTGAAGTAGGAGTACGACTGCTGGAACCCGGCGCGCCCGAGGGCGTGCATCATCGGCGGGCGCGTGAACGCCTCGGCGAGGAAGATCACGTCGGGGTGCTTCCTGTTCACCCGCGCGATGAGCCACTCCCAGAACTGCACCGGCTTGGTGTGCGGGTTGTCCACGCGGAAGATCTTCACGCCGTGCTGGATCCACATCAGGACGATCCGCAGGACCTCCTTCGACAGGCCCTTCGGGTCGTTGTCGAAGTTGATCGGGTAGATGTCCTGGTACTTCTTCGGAGGGTTCTCCGCGTAGGCGATGGATCCGTCCACGCGCGTGGTGAACCATTCGGGGTGGCTCTCGACCCAGGGGTGGTCGGGTGCGGCCTGCAGGGCCAGGTCCAGCGCGACCTCGAGATCCAGCTCGTTGGCCCGTGCCACGAAGGCGTCGAAGTCCTCGAAGGTGCCGAGGTCGGGGTGGATGGCGTCGTGGCCGCCGTCGGCCGACCCGATCGCCCAGGGCGAGCCGGGATCGGCGGGGCCGGCCGTGAGCGTGTTGTTGGGTCCCTTGCGGTGCGTCCGGCCGATCGGGTGGATCGGCGGCAGGTACACGACGTCGAAGTTCATGGCCGCGACGGCGTCGAGCCGCTTCGTCGCCTCGCGGAAGGTGCCCGAGGTCCACTCCGCCGTCTCGGGGTTGTAGGTGGCGCCCTCGGACCGGGGGAAGAACTCGTACCAGGCGGCACGTCCCGCCAGTTCGCGCTCCACGAGGATGGGGTACGCCGGCGAGACGGTCACGAGCGAACGGATGGGCTGGCGGGCGATGGCCTCGTGGATCTGGGGGGTGAGCCCTGACGCGAGGCGGGCCTCGACGCTCCGGGTGGTGTCGGCCAGCGCCTCGGCGGTGCGGCGGAACAGTGCCGCATCGCGGGCGGTCCGTTCCCCTGCCGCTCGGGTGAAGAGGGCGGCGCCCTCCATGAGCATCAGCTCGACGTCGACGCCGGCGGCGATCTTGATGGTGGCGTCGTGCTCCCAGGTTCCGAAGAGGTCCGACCACCCTTCGATGGTGAACGTGTGCAGGCCCCTGGTGCGGGGGGTGAGGGTCCCGGCCCAACGGTCGAGGCCTGATCCGACCGGCGTCATGCGGACGCGCTGCACCTCCTTGCCGCGGGGATCCTGGAGGACGGCGGACACGCCCAGCTGGTCGTGCCCCTCCCTGAAGACGGTGGCACCCACGGCGATGTCGGAGCCCGGGATGCCCTTGGCGGGGAAGCGGCCGTCCTCGATGACGGGACTGACCGCCGTGATGGGGATGCGGCCGAAGCGCAGGCCCTCGGGATACTGGGCATTTCGGTTCTGATCGGTAGTGGTCACCCGAGTCACGTTAGCGAGTTATGGACCGAATTGCTAAGGAGGCTTGGCGTAACGTCAAGGCCTTTCCTGTAACACGCAAGCGTTTACGCAGCGGCCTCCCTCAGGCGCGAACAAGTGCGCTACCGTTTCCGGGGTGAAGGCCATCCGTAGATTTACCGTCCGAACCGTCCTCCCCGAGAACATCGCCCCGCTGGGCAAGCTCGCGGGCAACCTGCGCTGGTCATGGCATCTGCCGACCTCGCGCCTGTTCGAGGAGATCGACCCCGCCCTCTGGAACGAGAGCGGGCACGATCCGGTGTCCTTCCTCGGCTCCGTCACGCGGGAGCGGCTGCAGCAGCTCGCGGCCGACGAGAAGCTGGTGCGGCGCATCCAGGAGGTCGGCGCCGACCTCGAGAGCTACCTCACCGAACCGCGCTGGTACCAGAGCCTCGGCGAGGACGCTCCCCGCAGCATCGCCTACTTCTCCCCCGAGTACGGCATCAGCGCCGTCCTCCCCCAGTACTCCGGCGGCCTCGGCATCCTGGCCGGTGACCACCTCAAGTCCGCCTCCGACCTCGGCGTCCCCCTCATCGGCGTCGGCCTGCTCTACCAGGCCGGCTACTTCAAGCAGTCCCTCTCCCGCGATGCCTGGCAGCAGGAGACCTACCCCGTGCTCGACCCGGACGGGCTGCCACTGACGCTCCTCCGTGAGGAGGACGGCTCCGCCGCGAAGGTGGTGCTGCCCCTGCCCAACGGCCGGCAGCTGTCGGCGCACATCTGGCGCGCCGACGTCGGCCGGGTCCCCCTCCTGCTCCTGGACTCCAACGTCGCCGAGAACGACGACGCCGCGCGCGACGTCACCGACCGCCTGTACGGCGGCGGCGGGGACCAGCGCCTCCAGCAGGAGCTGCTCCTCGGGATGGGTGGCGTCAAGGCGCTGCGGATCTTCCAGCGACTCACCGGGACACCCGCCCCGGAGGTGTTCCACACCAACGAGGGTCACGCCGGGTTCCTCGGCATCGAGCGCATCCGCGAACTGATGGATCCCTCCAACGCGTCGCCGATGAGCTGGGAGGAGGCGCTCACCGCGGGCCGCGCGTCCACCGTGTTCACCACCCACACGCCGGTACCGGCCGGCATCGACCGCTTCGACCGCGCCCAGATCGAGCACTTCTTCCACGCCGGTCTCGCGCCGTCCGTGCCCACGGATCGCGTGCTGGCCCTCGGGGCGGAGAACTACGCGGACGGCGATCCGACCAAGTTCAACATGGCCGTCATGGGCCTGCGCCTGGCGCAGCGCGCCAACGGCGTCGCGAAGCTGCACGGCGAGGTGTCCCGCGGCATGTTCTCCGGTCTCTGGCCGGGCTTCGACTCCCGCGAGGTCCCCATCACGTCGGTGACCAACGGCGTGCACGTCCCGAGCTGGGTCGACCCCCAGATCGCCGACTTCGCCCGCAGCCACTTCGGCGCGGAATCCATCCTCGATCCCCAGTGGGACAAGGTGTACGACGTCCCGGACACGGACATCTGGGCGCTGCGCCGGAGCCTCCGCTCCAACCTGGTCGACGACGTCCGCCAGCGCCTGCGCTCCTCGTGGAAGAAGCGCGGGGCCGCCGACGCCGAACTCGCCTGGACCGACTCCGTCCTCGATCCGGACGTCCTGACGATCGGGTTCGCCCGCCGCGTGCCGACGTACAAGCGCCTCACGCTGATGCTGCGGAACCCGGCCCGGCTCAAGGCGCTGCTGCTGCATCCGGAGCACCCCATCCAGCTCGTGATCGCCGGCAAGTCGCACCCCGCCGACGAGCAGGGCAAGCGCATGATCCAGGATCTGGTGCGCTTCACCGACGACCCCGAGGTTCGCCACCGCATCGTCTTCCTGCCCAACTACGACATCGCGATGGCCCGCACGCTCTTCCCGGGCTGCGACGTCTGGCTGAACAACCCGCTGCGCCCCCTCGAGGCCTGTGGTACCTCGGGGATGAAGGCCGCGATCAACGGCGGCCTCAATCTGTCCGTCCTCGACGGCTGGTGGGACGAGATGTACGACGGCGACAACGGCTGGGCCATCCCGACCGCGAACAACGGCGCGTCCGCCGACGAGCGCGACGACATCGAGGCCGCGGCCCTCTACGACCTCCTCGAGACCCAGGTGGGGCCCCGGTTCTACTCGCTGGTCCCCGCGGAGGGTGCCGGTGCGGCCGGACCGTCCGAGCTCTCGCAGGACGGCGTCCCGCACCAGTGGATCGCGATGATCAAGCACACGATGGCGACGCTCGGACCCGCGGTGTCCGCGGAGCGCATGCTGCAGGACTACGTGGACAAGCTCTACCGACCCGCCTGGCGCGCCGGGCAGGAGGCCGCCGCGGACTCGTTCTCCCTCGCGAAGAGGACGGCGGCCTGGCGCTCCCGTGTCCAGGGCAGCTGGCCGGCCGTGCAGGTGGAGCACGTGGACTCCACGGGCGTCTCCGAGGATCCGCAGATCGGGGACTCGCTGACCGTCAACGCCTACGTGTCGCTCGGCGGGCTGAACCCTGACGACGTGTCCGTGGAGGTGGCCTACGGCCGCGCCCTCGAGAGCGACGAGCTGAGCGACGTCACGGTCGAGGACCTCGAGGTGGCCGAAAGTCTGGGCAGCGGACGGTACCTGTTCACGGGCGCCATCCGGATCGACCACTCCGGGTCCTTCGGGTACACCGTGCGTGTGCTGCCCAAACACTCGACCCTCGCCACGAGGGCCGAGCTGGGACTCATCGTCAACGCCTGAGCAGTCCTCCGGACGACAGGAGCCCGGGACCGTACGGTCCCGGGCTCCTGTCGTCCGCGGATACTGTCTGTTCCCTCAGGACCGGCTGATCCCGGAGGCCGTCGGCCCCGTCGTCGTTCCTGGTTCCTGCGGTCCGGCTGCGGGCCGTGCCCGGATCAGCTGCTGATGGGCGGGCCCTCGTGCCCGGAAGGTGGGAACGACGACGAGGGCACAGGCCGGAGCAGGCGTCCCGCCATGGGCTGCGTCAGCAGCGGTAGATGCGCACCGAATCGGCTGCCACCGTGTCGCTGTCGCCCGCGTGCAGCCGCCTCGTGCCCGGGATCGGGCCGGGGGCTGCGGAGTCGAACGTGGGACTGAACCAGCGTGGCGGGTCCCCCTCGGTGCCCTCGCCCTGGGCGGTCCATGCCGAGGGCAGGTGGATGCGCGTGTCCTCGAGGGAGCCGTTGATCACCACGAGCCCGTTGATCCTCCCGCCCGTCGACGCGAGGAGGAGCTGCACCGTCCTGGTCCGCGGGTCGTTCCATTCCTGGGCCGTCATCGGCAGGCCTGCGGTGTTGAACCACAGCAGCGTGGACTGGTCGCCGCGGGAGGGGAACGTGGGGGGCTGCCCGGCGAGGAAGTCCCTCCGGATGGACAGCAGCGTGCGGGTCGCGTCGAGCATGCGGCGCGATGCGGCGTCGTCGGGCCAGTGCACCCAGGCGAGCTCGTTGTCCTGACAGTAGGCGTTGTTGTTGCCGCTCTGCGTCCGCCCCAGCTCGTCCCCTGCGGTCAGCATGGGGACGCCCAGCGAGATGAGCAGCGACGCCATGATGTTGCGGGCGCTGCGCTCGCGGCGGGCCAGGATCGCCTCGTCCTCGGTGCGCCCCTCGGCCCCGTGGTTGTAGCTGTGGTTGTCGTTGTGGCCGTCGCGGTTGCCCTCGCCGTTGGCCTCGTTGTGCTTGCGCTCGTAGGAGGTGAGGTCCGCGAGGGTGAAGCCGTCGTGCGCGGTCACGAGATTGACCGAGGCGAGCGGGTTGCGGCCGGACGATGCGAAGGTCTCGGTGGAACCGGCGAGGCACCCGGCGAGGCGCGCCGGCGAGGATCCTGTGTCTCCGCGCCCGATGGCGGCGACGTCGTGCAGCCAGAAGTCGCGGACGGTGTCGCGGAAGCGGTCGTTCCAGTCCGCCCAGCCCACGGGGAACCGGCCGGTCTGCCAGCCGTCGGGCCCGATGTCCCACGGCTCGGCGATGAGCTTGGTGCCGCGGAGGGTGCGGGAGGCGCCGACGGCCACGAGGAACGGGTGCCTCGGCGTGAACGCATTGTGCTCGTCGCGGGAGAGGGTGACGGCGAGATCGAAGCGGAAGCCGTCGATCTGGAACTCCTCCACCCAGTACCGCAGCGAGTCCAGCGCGAACTCGACGACCCTGGGCTGCGAGAAGTCGAGGCTGTTGCCACAGCCGGTCGTGTCGACGTACCGGCCCGCGGAGTCGTGCCGGTAGTAGTCGAGGTCCCCCAGCCCGCGCCAGCACAGCGCGGGGCGGTGCTGGTCGCCTTCGGCGGTGTGGTTGTAGACGACGTCGAGGAGGACCTCGAGGCCCGCCTCGTGCAGCGTCCGGACCATGCCCTTGAACTCGTCGAGCACGGCCGAGGGTCCGCCCGCCCGCGCCGCGTCGGTGGCGTAGTCGGTGTGGGCCGCGAAGAACCCGAGGGTGTTGTAGCCCCAGTAGTTGCTGAGGCCGAGGGGTTCGAGGTGCGGTTCGTCGATGTGGAAGTGGATCGGGAGGAGCTGGACGGCGGTCACGCCGAGGTCGCGGAGGTACCCCACCATGGCTGGGTGGGCCAGTCCGGCGTAGGTCCCGCGGAGCTCCTCGGGCACGTCGGGATGGAGTTTCGTGAGCCCCTTGACGTGCGCTTCATAGATGACGGTGTCCCGCCACGGGGTGCGGGGGCGTTCGCTCGCGCCCCAGTCGAAGGCGTGCTCCAGGAACACCGAGTAGTAGGAGCGCGACGAACCCTCGTCCGTCCCTGCATCTGTCCGGACGGTCTCGATCGCCCGGGCGTAGGGGTCGAGGAGCAGCTGCGCCTTCCCTGCCGGGCCGGGCAGGTCCTGGCCCGTGGGCCAGAAGGCGTACGGGGCGCCGGGCGCCAAGGGACCCACGACGCCGTGGTGGACGCCGCCGTCGAGTCCCACGAGCGTCTCGGAGGTCCAGGAGCCGTCCGTGCGGCGCCAGTGGACGTCCATGGAGGTGACGGCGGGCGCCCAGACCGCTGCGTTGGCATGCGTGTCCGACCCCCAGTCGCCCTTGACGGCGTGGAGCCCGAGCGGGAACTCCCGGGAGGCGGGTGGCAACGGTGCGGGGTTCGTCATGTGCGGCCGGTCAGGAGGAACGCTGGCGGGACACCTCGTAGAGCGTGATTCCCACCGCCATCGACGCGTTGAGCGACTCCATGGCGGAATCGATGGGGATGGACACGATCTGGTCGCAGTTCTCGCGCACGAGCCGGGAGAGACCCTTGCCCTCCGAACCGACGACGATGCAGATGGGGTCGCGGCCGAGCGAGAGCTCGGGCAGCGAGACGTCGCCGTCGCCGTCGAGCCCGAGGACGAAGATGCCCTTGTCCTTGAAGGCCTTGAGCGCCGAGTTGAGGTTGCCCACGCGGGCCACGGGCACGCGCACGGCGGCACCGGCACTGGTCTTCCACGCCGAGGCCGTCACACCGACCGAGCGGCGCTCGGGCACGATCACGCCGTGGCTGCTGAAGGCCGACGCCGAGCGGATGATGGCGCCGAGGTTGCGCGGGTCGGTGATGCCGTCCAGTGCCACGAACAGCGGGGCGTTGCCGATGTGGCCGCGCCGGTACCGCTCGATGGTCTCGTCGACGAGGTCCAGCGCGTCGGCGTACTCGTAGGGTGGGATCTGCAGCATGAGTCCCTGGTGCACCGCGCCGTCCGTCATGCGGTCGAGTTCCGGCTTGCCGGTCTCCATGACGGGGATGCCGCGATCGGCGGCCATCTTCAGCGACTCGCGGACGCGGTCGTCCATCTCGATCCGGATGGCGACGTGGAGGGCCTTCGCGGGGATGCCCGCCCGCAGCGCCTCCACCACGGAGTTGCGGCCCGTGACGACTTCCTCGGCTGCCTTGCCCTTGGTGCGACCGGTGCCTGCGCCCTTGCCGTCCCGCTTGGCTGCCGAGCGCTCCGCGAGCTCCTTGTTCTTGTACGCCTTGTGGTACGGGCGGTCCTCCGCCCTCGGGGTGGGTCCCTTGCCCTCGAGCGACTTGCGCCCGTGGCCGCCGGTGCCGATGGTGGGGCCCTTCTTCGTTTTGCGAACCGCGCCTGGACGTCCGTGACTGGCCATGGAAGAACACCTTCATAGATAGAGGAAGAATCACCTCCAGTTTACGCGGAGGCTGTGGTCCGCCCCGGCACGTGCATCAGCACGTGCCGGGGGCAGACCGGAAGGGAGCCGCTAATCCCCTGCGAGCGACCAGCGGACGCCGTCCGCGGAGTCCTCGAGGGTGATGCCGGCGGTGGTGAGCCCGTCGCGGATGGCGTCGGCCTGCGCCCAGTCCCGGGCCCGCCGCGCCTCCGTCCGGGCGACGATCCGGTCCTCGACCAGGGCTTCCAGCGCTCTCGCGGCCGCGCCGCCCGCGGCCGACCCTGCGACGGCGTCCCCGGCGTCGTCGAGTCCGAGGACCGCCGTCATGGCGACGGCGGCGCCGAGGCTCGCCCTCGTGGCGTCGTCCTCGCCCGCCGCGAGCGCGGTGTTCCCGCTGCGCACCGTGGTATGGAGCACGGCGAGGGCCTGCGGCACGTTGAGGTCGTCGTCCATGGCGTCCGCGAACGCGGCAGGGAGGTCGACGGCACGGACGGGGCCGCGCGTCGGGGCGCCTACCCGCGCGGAGGCCTTGGCGATGAAGCCGTCGATGCGCGCGACGGCCGCGGCGGCCTCCTGCAGGGACGTCCCGCGGTAGTCGAGCACGGAGCGGTAGTGGGCCTGGCCGAGGTAGTAGCGCACCACGCGGGGGCCTGCGGCGTCGATCATCTCCTGGGGGCTGACGGTGTTGCCGATCGACTTCGACATCTTCTCGCCGCCGTAGGTCACCATCCCGTTGTGCATCCAGAAGCGGGCGAACGCGTGTCCGGCGGCCTGGGACTGCGCCATCTCGTTCTCGTGGTGCGGGAACCGCAGGTCGAGGCCGCCGCCGTGAATGTCGAACTCGGTGCCGAGGTACTTCGTGACCATGCTCGAGCACTCGAGGTGCCAGCCGGGGCGGCCAGCACCCCACGGACTCGACCAGGAGGCGCTCGTCGGGTCCGTGTCCTTCGAGCCCTTCCACAGCGCGAAGTCGCGCGGGTCCTTCTTCCCCCGGGGGTCGGCGTCGGGCGCGGCCTGCATGTCGTCGATGTCTTGGCGAGTGAGCGAACCGTAGGAGGGCCAGGACCTGACGTCGAAGTAGACGTCGCCGGAACCGTCCGGCGCGGGGTAGGCGTGACCGCGGTCGATCAGCAGCTGGATGAGGGCGTGCATCTCGGGGATGTGGCCGGTGGCGCGCGGCTCGTACGTGGGCGGGCGGACGCCGAGGGCCGCATACGCGCGGTGGAACTCCCGCTCGAAACGGTACGCGAGCGCCCACCACTGCTCCTCGGGCACCACGGACGGGTCCTCCCCGCCGGCGCCCTCCCGGAACGAGTCCTCGGACTTGGCGAGGATCTTGTCGTCGATGTCCGTCACGTTCCGCACCACCGTGACGCGGAGGTCGCGTGCCTCGAGCCACCGCGTGAGCTGGTCGAACGCGATCGCCGACCGCACGTGGCCGACGTGCGGCATGCCCTGCACCGTGGCACCGCAGTAGTAGAGGCTCGCCCTGCCCGGCTCGAGGGGTTGGAAGGGGCGCACCTCGGCGCGGGCTGTGTCATAGAATCGCAGGCTCACCGGTCCAGATTACCCGGAGGCCGCGGACGGTCGGCGTCGCAGGAACGGGCCGTACCGCCGGCGCGGCGGGGTGGGCCAGGCGTTCCGGGGGCGGGCGGGCCCACCCGGGTGGGTGCTCTCAGCGCTCCGACACCGGGGCGGTCCCGTGCTCCGGTGCGGCGGACGTGCGGCGGGGGCGCGCGCGCACGACGACGGCGGTCGCGATCGCGGCGATGCCCTCACCCCGGCCGGTCAGTCCGAGCCCGTCGGTGGTCGTGGCGGAGATGCTGACGGGAGCGGAGGCGGCGTCGGACAGGACCGCTTCAGCCTCGGCACGGCGGGGTGCGAACTTCGGCCGGTTACCGATGAGCTGGACGGCGATGTTTCCGATGTCGAACCCGGCGTCGCGCACGATCGAGGCGGCGGCCGCGAGCAGCGTCGCACCCGGGGCGCCGGCGTACTCGGGACGGTCGGTGCCGAAGTGGGTGCCCAGATCGCCGACACCCGCGGCGGAGAACAGGGCGTCCGCTGCGGCGTGCGCCACGGCGTCGCCGTCGGAGTGGCCCGACAGCCCCCGCTCCCCGTCCCAGAGCAGGCCCGCGAGCCACAGCGGCGCGGGGGCTTCCTCGGGTGCGAAGGCATGGACGTCGACGCCGATCCCGGTCCGCGGGAGATGGGTGTGCTCGCTCAGGTACATGGCCGCTCCTGGTGCTGGTAGGGGTGGGGGCTCAACCGGTCACGCCGGGGACGCCGGCGGAACCCCGACCGGACGCACGACGGCCGTGCTCGGGACCGGGCGCAGCCCCGGATGATCCCGGTGCGAGCACGGCCTCGGCGATGACGAGGTCGAGGGGGGTGGTGACCTTGAAGGCGAGGGGGTCCCCCTCGACGACCCGCACCGCCGATCCGCGCGCTTCCATCAACATGGCGTCGTCGGTGATCGTGGGATCGTCCGGGTCGATGTCCGCGTGCGCGGCACGGAGCATCCCGGCGTCGAATCCCTGGGGGGTCTGCACGGCGCGCAGCGCGGAACGGTCGGGCGTCGCCGTGACGATGTCGCCCTCCACCACCTTGACCGTGTCCACCACCGGCAGCACCGGGATGACGGCGGGGGCGCCCGCGGCGACGGCGCCGGCAACGCGCCGGAACACGTCCGGAGGCGTGAGTGCACGGGCGGCGTCGTGGACCAGGACCACGCCGGCAGACGGCGGAAGGGCCTCGAGTCCCGCGCTCACGGAGGCGGTCCGGGTGGTGCCGCCGGTCACCGCGAGGATCGCCGGTGATCCCCCGGCCCGCCCGGCGGCATCGGCGACCACGGCGGACAGGACGGCGTCGTCCTGCGGGAGGACCACGACCACGCAGGCTGCGACCTCCGACGCGACGACCGCGGCGAGGGAGTGCTCCAGGAGGGTGCGCCCGGCGCAGAGGACGCGCGCCTTCGGTATCCCCTGCCCCAGCCGCTGCCCCGAGCCGGCGGCCACGATGACGACGCCGACCTCGGCGCGGACGGCAGGCTTCTTCTCGGACACCCCGTCACCCTATTCCAGGGGAACGCAAAAGAGGGACCCGAGGGTCCCTCTTTTGTGCCCGGCCCGTCCCCTAGGAGGCGAGGACGTCGTCGAGGACGCTGGCAGCCTTTTCTTCGTCCGTCTTCTCCGCGAGTGCGAGCTCGGAGATCAGGATCTGCCGCGCTTTCGCGAGCATCCGCTTCTCTCCGGCCGACAGTCCGCGGTCGTGGTCGCGGCGCCACAGGTCACGGACCACTTCGGCGACCTTGATGACGTCGCCGGAGGCGAGCTTCTCGAGGTTGGCCTTGTAGCGGCGCGACCAGTTGGTGGGCTCTTCCGTGAATTCGGCTCGTAGGACGTCGAACACGTGCTCGAGGCCTTCCTTGCCGACCACGTCGCGAACCCCTACGAGGTCAACGTTCTCTGCTGGTACTTCTATCGTCAGATCACCCTGTGCCACCTTGAGCTTGAGATACATCTTCTCTTCGCCCTTGATGACGCGCATCTTGATCTCTTCGATCTTGGCTGCGCCGTGGTGAGGGTAGACAACTGTTTCGCCGACCTCAAAAACCATGTGGACTTTCCCCTTTCCCGGGAACCAGTTTATCACGGTAACGACACGCCGACTCCGCGTTTTCGCAGGTCAGACGGCCGAAACAAGGGGAAAGAACTATGATGCGCCCCTTGACGAGGGCGCATTCCCGTGATCCGGGGGCCCGGTGTCCGGCGGATCCGACACCACGCTTCGGCGGTCTTGCCGATAGTCTGTTCGGTAGGTCCGCTTCGGATTACCCATCTGTCCCACCTGTTGAACCCCAGGAGTTTGTGCTGTGAATAGTGCACCGAAGAACCGAGTGCAGCAGGCCGTTGCTGCCGGCGCCGTGCTGCTGACGCTGGGCGTCTCGGGCTGCAGCTTCACCGTCGACCAGTCGACGACGGCGCCGTATGCGGCGTCGGACGGCATCGTCAAGGACCTCGGACCGGTACTCCTGCGCAACATCCTCATCGTCGGTCGCGACGACGAGACGGCCGGCCGCCTGGTCGGGACCGTGTTCAACACCAGCGACGAGCCCGTGGACCTCTCCATCCGCGCCGGCGGTGCGTCGACGAGCATCACGATCGACGGCCAGGGCCAGTTCAGGTTCGAGGAGGAGTCCTCCGACGACGCCACGCTCGAGGGCGTCGAGGACATCCCCGGCTCCCTGATCGACGTCGAGTTCGACGTCGAGGGCGAGCAGGCCGTCTTCGAGGTGCCGGTCCTCGACGGCACGCTCGAGGAGTACCGCGAGTACGTTCCCGGCGGTTACACGCCGCGTCCCAGCGAGCCCGCCGCGACCGAGGAGGCCGCGGAGGGCGAGGGCGGCGCTGCCGGGGGTGGCACCACCGGAGGCGGCGAAGCCGAGGGCGGGCACTAGCCCCGTCGCGGGACCGCATCGACGCAGAACTGCCCGTCCCCGGGGAATCGGGGGCGGGCAGTTCTGCGTCCGGAGGCGGCGGTCAGGGCTCGTACTTGTACCCGAGGCCGCGGACGGTGATGAGGTACCGCGGGTTGGACGGGTCCGGCTCCACCTTGCCGCGGAGGCGCTTGACGTGCACGTCCAGGGTCTTGGTGTCCCCCACGTAGTCCGATCCCCAGACGCGGTCGATCAGCTGCCCGCGGGTCAGGACCCGGCCGGAGTTCCGGAGCAGCATCTCGAGCAGCTCGAACTCCTTCAGCGGCAGCGCCACCTGCTCGCCGTCGACGCTCACCACGTGGCGCTCGATGTCCATCCGGACCGGGCCCGCCTGGATGGTGTTGGAGATCAGCTCCTCGGGTTCGCCCTGGCGGCGGAGCACCGCGCGGACGCGCGCCACGAGTTCGCGTGAGGAGTACGGCTTGGTCACGTAGTCGTCGGCGCCGAGTTCGAGGCCCACCACCTTGTCGATCTCCGCGTCCTTGGCCGTCAGCATGATGACCGGGACGCTCGAGCGCTGGCGCAGCTGGCGGCACACCTCGGTCCCGGAGAGCCCCGGCAGCTGGAGATCCAGCAGCACGAGGTCCGCGCCGGAGCGGTCGAACTCGGTGATGGCATCGAGGCCGTTGTCCACGACGGACACCTCGAAGCCTTCCTTGCCGAGGAGGTAGGACAGCGGGTCGCTGAAGGACTCCTCGTCCTCGACGATCAGAATGCGGCTCAAGCCTTGACTCCCTGCTCATGGGCAGCGGTGCTGCCCTTCTTCACTGACTTCCTGTCGGCGCCCTGTCCGGCACCCCTGCCCGCGTCGGTCGCCGATCCGCCCGCGGCGCCGTCGTCGTCGTCCGCGCTCGCCTCCATCTCGGGGAGCCGGACCGTGAACGTGCTGCCCTGCCCGGCCTGCGACCACACCGTCACCTCGCCGCCGTGGTTCGAGACGACGTGCTTGACGATGCTCAGGCCGAGACCGGTACCGCCCGTCTGCCGGGATCGCGCGGCGTCGATCCGGTAGAACCGTTCGAAGATGCGCTCCTGCTCCTCCGGCGTGATCCCGGTGCCCTGGTCCGTCACCGAGACCTGCACGAGTCCGTCACGGGATCGCACGCCGACCCCCACGCGCGTGCCCTCCGGCGAGTAGCGGATCGCGTTGTCGATGAGGTTGCGGAACGCCGTCATGAGCAGGTCGCGGTCGCCGAACACCGGCGCGGCCACGGCACCGCCGACCACGATCTCGATCCCCTTGCTCTCGGCGGGCAGCTTGTTGCGGTCCACGGCCTCGGCGATGACGGAGTTGATGTCCACCGCCTTGCCGCGGCGGACCACGTCGGCGCCCTGGAGGCGGGAGAGTTCGATGATGTCCTGCACGAGGGCCGACAGCCGGCCCGATTCCTTGTGCATGCGCTGCGCGAAGCGGCGCACCGCGACCTCGTCCTCGGCGGCGTCGTCGATGGCCTCGGCGAGGAGGGAGATGGCGCCCACCGGTGTCTTCAGTTCGTGGGAAACATTGGCGACGAAGTCGTTGCGGATCTCCTCGGTCCGGGTGATCTCCGTGCGGTCGTCGGCGAGGATCAGGATGTACTCGGCGCCGAGGGCCGCTACGCGGACCTGGACCACGATCGTGCTCCTGCCGAGGGGCCCGCGGGGAAGCTCGAGCTGCTGCTGCTCGATCACGCCGTCGCGCCGCACGCGGGCCGTGAGCTCGAGCAGCTCCGCATGGACCACGGTGTGCCCGCGCACGAGGCCGAAGGCGTAGGCTGCGGGACTCGCGCGGACGACGCCGTCGATCGCGTCCACGATCACGTAGGCCCTGCCGATGATGGACAGGACCTCCGCAGCGCCGTCGGGCAGGGACGGCTCGTCCTCGTAGAGGAGCCGGATCCGCTGCGCCTCGCTGGCGCGGAACGCCGCCATGCCGCTCACGCCGAGGGCCAGGCCGACCAGCCCGGCCACGAGCGTCAGGAGTAGGGGGTCCACGGACCTAGCTTATGCTCTGCCGTTTCCGGCCCCGCCCCATCCGGTGGCAATGGACAGGTGGTTCAACTAACGTTCACACAAAGCGGAGCATCAGTTCACCGACGGCTGGAAGGCTCGACCGGGAGTGCACCGTTGGACAAGACGAAATGGGAAGGACGCCTACGTGCGTAAGGTTTTTCAGGCCGAGCTACATCAGATCGGCGAGGAGCTGATCGAGATCTCGCAGCTCGTGTCCGAGGCGATCCAGAGGGCCAACAGCGCCTTCCAGACCGCCGACACCGAGCTCGCGCAGGAGGTCATCGCCGCCGACGCGCGCATCGACTTCCTCCAGAACTCCCTCGACGAGCGTGCGATCGACATCCTCGCCCTGCAGGGCCCCGTGGCCTCCGACCTGCGCATGATCGTCGGCGCGCTGCGGATGAGCGCGTCATTGGAACGCATGGGGGACCTCGCCCGCCACGTGGCGCAGCTCGCCCGCCTGCGCTTCCCCGCGAACGTCATCCCCGAGAGCATCCGGGCCACCTTCGACGAGCTCGCCTCGCTCGACGTGGAGATCGCGGCGAAGGTCACGGAGCTCCTCGAGACACGCAACCTGGACCTCGGCAACGAGATCAACGTCGCCAACGCCCGTGTGAACGAGTTGCACGCCAGCGTGTTCCGCACTGTCGCGTCGGAGGACTGGAAGGAGAGCGCGCCGACGACGGTGGACGTCACCCTCGCGAGCCGCTACTACGAGCGCTTCGCCGACCACGGCGTCTCGGTGGCCCGGAAGGTCACGTACCTCGTCACCGGTGAGTGGCAACCCAGCGCACCGCTGAACTGACCCACGACCGGAAAGGAACGACGGCGGCCCCTCCCGGGGACCGCCGTCGTTCCTTTCTGCCGTCCGGCTAGTGCTTGCCCTGGTTCGCGACGGCTTCGATCGCCGCAGCCGCGGCGTCGGCGTCGAGGTAGGTGCCGCCGGCCTTGACGGGTCGGAGGTCCTCGTCGAGCTCGTAGACCAGCGGGATGCCCGTGGGGATGTTCACCGACGCGATGTCCCTGTCGCTGATGCCGTCGAGGTGCTTCACGAGGGCACGGAGCGAGTTGCCGTGCGCGGCGATCAGGACGGTCCTGCCGGCCTTGATGTCCACCGTGATGTCGGACTCCCAGTAGGGCAGGAAGCGTTCGAGGACGTCCTTGAGGCACTCGGTGCGGGGGACGTCGTCGCCGAGGTCCGCATACCGCGGATCGCCGGCCTGGGAGTACTCGCTGGCGTCATCCAGCGGCGGCGGCGGGGTGTCGTAGGACCGGCGCCATTCCATGAACTGCTCCTCGCCGAACTCGGCGAGGGTCTGGGCCTTGTCCTTGCCCTGCAACGCCCCGTAGTGGCGCTCGTTGAGGCGCCAGTTGCGCTTCACATCGATCCAGCTGCGGTCGGCGGCCTCGAGCGCGAGGTTGGCGGTGATGATGGCCCGCTTCTGCCGGGACGTGTAGACGATGTCGGGAAGGATCCCGGCCTCGGTCAGCAGGTGACCGCCGCGGGTCGCCTCCTCGCGGCCCTTCTCCGTGAGCGCCACATCCACCCAGCCGGTGAAGAGGTTCTTCTCGTTCCATTCGCTCTGCCCATGACGTAGCAGGATCAGTGTGTAGGTCATGGTCCCAGTCTGCCGTATCGGGCCCCGGCGGTCATGCTGCCGCCCCAGCGTTACAGGCTGCGGGAACGGGTCCCGTACCGGCGGTCCTGCGGCGGTGCCCTACCCTTGATGGGTGCCTCCGCGTCCCCGTCCCCCGAGACCTCTCGGGGCCATCACCCGCGGCACCACCAACCCCAACCGCCTCCGCCGCACGGACCGCTGGCTGGCGGGCCCCCAGGGCTACCGCCTCCGCCGCGCGGCCGATCCGCTCGTGGTGGACCTCGGCTACGGGGCCGCCCCCGTCACGGCCGTGGAGATGTTCACGCGCCTGAGGTCCGTGCGCGACGACGTCGAGGTGGTCGGGATCGAGATCAACCCCGCCCGGGTGGCCGCCGCGGATCCCCTCGCCGTACCGGGCCTCAGCTTCCGGCAGGGTGGTTTCGAGCTGCCGCTGGACGGCAGGAGGCCCACGGTGGTGCGGGCGTTCAACGTGCTGCGCCAGTACGCCGAGGACGAGTACGCCGCCTACTGGGACGAGGTCCGTCTGCGGCTGGCGCCCGGCGGCCTGTTCATCGACGGCACGTGCGACGAGATCGGCCGGCGCTCGACGTGGATCTCGCTGACACGTGAGGGCCCGGTCTCCCTGAGCATCTCGCTGCGCTTCGGGGCGTTCGTCCTCCCGTCCGACGTCGCCGAGCGCCTGCCCAAGGCACTGATCCACCGCAACGTCGACGGCGAACGCGTGCACGGATACCTCCGGGCCCTGGACAGGGCGTGGCTCGACGCCGCACCGCTCGCGCCCTTCGGCAACCGTCAGCGGTGGCTGGCGACGTGCTCGGCCCTGAGGGCGGACGGCTGGCCGCTGCTGGACGGGCCGGCCCGGTGGCGCCTCGGCGAGATCACCGTGGGCTGGGACGCCGTCCGGCCGGGCTAGCAGCCGGACGGACGGTATCGATCTACCAGGGTCCGTAGGGTCCGCTGCTGCCGCCGCGACCGGTGGTCTGGCTGACGGCGGGCTTCACGTCGGCGAGATACACGCAGGCGGCGATGATGGCGACGAGCTGGAAGATGTTGAAGCCGCCACGGCTGCTCAGGGCGGACAGCAGGCCCACGACGACGGCGCCTCCGGTGAGGGCGAGCCAGAAGCCCTTGGTCCGCTTGAAGGCGGCCTCGAAGGCCGTTCCGGGACGCCGCACGCAGTCGGTGAAGGCCCACACCTCGATGCCCAGCGCGATCAGGCCGAGCGCGAGGTACAGGTAGTACTGGGTTGCGTATACGAGAGCCACGCTGCCAGCTTAGCTGGCCCGCCCTCGGCGCCGCATCGCGGGCCCTGTCCCGACCGGTCGGGGTCGCCCCGGCGCGGAACGAGCCGGGGCGCCGGATCAGAGCCCGCCGTCCCGCCCCGCGGCCCGGCGGAGCGCCTGGTCGAGGTCCGCCCACAGGTCCTCCGGGTTCTCGATGCCGACCGACAGACGCACGAGCGCCTCGGGCACCGTGAGCGGTTCGGCGGGCTGGCGCCGTCGTCGTTCGATCAGCGATTCCACACCGCCGAGCGAGGTCGCGGGAAGCCACAGGCGGACGGCGGCCACGAGGGCGTCGGCCGTGGCGACGTCGTCGAGTTCGATGCTGACGATGCCCCCGAAACCGTTGAACTGCGCGGCGGCACGCTCGTGGCCGGGGTCCGACGGCAGGCCCGGGTAGCGCACGCGGCGCACCGCCGGATGATCCGCGAGACGCAGTGCGAGCGATGCCGCCGTCCCCTGGCTCCGTTCCATGCGCAGGGCGAGCGTACGCAGGCCGCGCAGCGCGAGCCACACCTCGAACGGTCCCGCGATTGCGCCGTACAGCGTCCGGTGCGCCAGGAGCCGCTCGCGCAGACCGGCGTCGGAGGTCACCAGGGCACCGAGGACGACGTCGGAATGCCCGGCGAGCCACTTGGTGACGGAGTGCAGGACGACGTCGGCACCGGCTTCGAGCGGCCGGTGGACGATGGGTGTGTTGAACGTGTTGTCGGCGACGACGACCGCACCGGCCGCGTGGGCGGCCGCGGTGAGGACGCCCAGCTCGGCGACCTCGAGCATCGGGTTCGTGGGGCTCTCGAGCCACAGCATCACGGAGCCGGCGTCGAGACGGGCGGCGAGCGCGGTGAGCGCCGCGAGGACGGCGGCGGTGTCGGCGATGTCCACCTGCACCAGCTCGAAGCGGCCCTGCGCGGCGAGGTCGGCGGCGAGGCCGAGCGACCCGGCGTAGGCGTGGCGCGGCATGACCACGGCACCGCCCGGGGGGACGAGGGACAGTGCGGCCGCGGCGGCTCCGAGGCCCGAGCCGAAGACGAGGGCCGGCAGGTCCGCACCCTCGAGGGCTGCGAGGGCCTCCTCGAAGGGGTCCCAGGTGGGGTTGGAACCGCGGGCGTAGATGCGGTCCCCGGGCTCGGGGGCGCGGGTCTCGTGGTACGTCGTGGTGAGGACCAGGGGCGGGTTGATGGGCGCGTCGTGCTCGCGGGGCGGCCTGCCCGCTGCGACGGCGAGGGTGTCGGGGGCGAGGTCGGAGCGCACGGAAGCCATCCCCCGAGCCTAACCGCGGAGCCGATGCCGCCGGCAAGTGTGACCAGTGCTGAAGGTCGCCGCCACTCGGTAGGCTGAACGCGTGACCTTTCCCCTCCCCCACGGGCTTCCCGGGCTCTTCATCGCGCTCGAGGGCGGCGACGGCGCCGGCAAGTCGACGCAGGCGACACTGCTCTGCCGGGCCCTCGAGGCCGGCGGACGTCGAGTGGTCCGTACGCGCGAACCAGGCGGTACCCCGATCGGGGAGACCCTGCGCTCCCTCGTCCTCGAGCACGGCCACGGCGAGATCGACGCCCGCACCGAGGCCCTTCTGTTCGCCGCCTCGCGTGCGGCCCATGTGCAGCAGGTGATCGTGCCCGCCCTGGAGCGCGGCGACGTCGTGGTGTGCGACCGCTACATCGACTCCTCCGTCGCCTACCAGGGGACCGGCCGCGGCCTCGGCGCGCAGGCGGTCCTCGACGTGAACGTCTGGGCCACCGACGGTCTCCTTCCCGACCTCACCGTGCTGCTCGACGTCGACCCCGCGGTGGGCCGCAGCCGCCGTACCGCGGGGGCGGCCGCCGAGGACCGCCTCGAGTCCGAGCCGGACGGCTTCCACGCCGGCATCCGGGACGCCTTCCTCGAGCTCGCGCGCCTCGCACCCGAGCGTTACGTGGTGCTCGGCGCGTCCGGCACACCGGAGGAGCTCCACCGGTCCATCGTGGCTGCCCTGCCCGGAGGGTCCGCATGAGCGCCGACATGAGCGCCGGCCCCTCCAGCCTGCCCACCACCGGCGTGTGGGCCGAGCTGCGCGGGCAGGAGCAGGTGGTGGAGCAGTTGCGTCGCGCCGCCCAGTCCGGCGCTCCCACGCATGCCTGGCTGTTCACCGGCCCGCCCGGTTCCGGCCGCTCCAACGCCGCGCGGGCCTTCGCCGCCGCGCTGCTCTGCGAGCGCGAGACCCTGACGGAGCGGGGCTGCGGTGCGTGCAAGGCCTGCCGGACCGTCCTCGCGGGGACCCACGCCGACCTCACCAACGTCACCACCGAGAAGGTGACCATCAGCATCGACGAGGCCCGCGAGCTCGTGCGCAAGGCACAGGACAAGCCGTCCACGGGCCGCTGGCGCATCATCATCGTCGAGGACGCCGACCGCATGCAGGAGCGCAGCACCAACGTGCTGCTCAAAGCCATCGAGGAGCCGCCGCCGCGCACCATCTGGCTGCTGTGTGCGCCGAGCCCGGGTGACGTCCTCATCACCATCCGCTCCCGTTGCCGCTCGGTGGGCCTGCGGCTGCCGCCCGTGCAGGACGTCGCCGATCTGCTGGTGACCCGTGACGGCATCGATCCCGTCACGGCTGAAGCGGCCGCGCGGGCCGCCCAGAGCCACATCGGTGTCGCGAAGCGCCTGGCCACGGACGAGGGCGCCCGGGAGCGGCGCAACCAGATCGTCCGGCTCCCGCTGACGCTGCGCTCCGTGGCCGGCGCCATGCGCGCCGCGGCCGATTTGGTGAAGCTGGCCGAGGCCGAGGCGCAGAGCTCCTTCGAGCAGCGCGACGCCGAGGAGCGGGCCGCCCTGCTCGCCACGCTCGGTGCCCCCGAGACGGGCACCATGCCGCCGTCCATGCGGGCGCAGATCAGGCGCCTCGAGGAGGACCAGACGCGCCGCGCGAAGCGCTCGAAGAACGACTACTTCGACCGCGCCCTGACCGACCTCATCTCCTTCTACCGCGACGTCCTCATGCTGCAGGCCGACGCGGACCAGCCGCTCGTGAACGAACCGCTGCGCCCGGAGCTCGAGGAGTTCGCCCAGCGCGAGAGCGCCGAGGACACCCTGCTGCGCCTCGAGGCGATCAACGAGGTCCGCACGCGGCTCGTCAGCACCAATGTGTCACCCCTGCTCGCGATCGAAGCGATGACCGTCAGCCTGCTGTCCCGGAAGGACCTCGACCGATGACCCCTGGAACGCCCCCCGCACGGGCGCCCCGCCGTCGTGCCCTGACCGTGCTCGCGGCGTCCGCCGCCGCGATGCTGGGCCTGTCCGGCTGCACGCTCTTCTCCCCCGGCCAGGCGGACCGTCCCGTGTCGGGGGTGGAGACCGCCGATCCGGCAGCCATCGGTGAAGTGCCCGGGGACCTCACCGGCTTCTACACCCAGGAGGTGCGGTGGGAGGAGTGCGAGGGTTCGTTCTCCTGCGCCACGATTGAGGTGCCGCTGGACTACAGCGACCCGGGCCGCGGCAGCATCGACATCGCGGCCATCCGTTCCGACGCCACGGGCGAGGAGCAGGGGACCATCCTCGTGAACCCCGGCGGCCCCGGGGGCTCCGGCGTCAACATCGTCAAGGAGTCCCTCGACTACGTGACGAGCGAGCGATTGCGCGAGGACTACGACATCCTCGGGTTCGACCCGCGCGGGGTCAACCGGTCCAGTGCTGTGAAGTGCTACACCGACGCCGAGCAGGACGAGGCGCGGCAGGAGGCCTACCCCGTCGACGCCTCCGAGGACGAGCTGCTGGCGCTCATGACCGCGGACGCGCAGGAGTACGCGGACGTGTGCGCCGAGCGCACGGGCGAGCTGCTCGGCTTCGTGGACACCGAGTCGGCGGCACGCGACATGGACATCCTGCGCGCGGTGGTCAGCGACGAGAAGCTCAACTACCTCGGCTTCTCCTACGGGACCCAGCTCGGCGCGGCCTACGCGGACCTCTTCCCCGGACGGGTGGGCCGCCTGGTGCTCGACGGCGCGATCGACCCGTCGCTGAGCAGCGAGGACATCACACTCGGGCAGGCGGGCGGCTTCGAGCGGGCGGTTCGCGCGTACGTGGCCGCCTGCCAGCAGGGCTCCGAGTGCCCGTACACGGGAACCGTGGACGACGGCGTCCGCCAGATCCAGGACCTGTTCGCTGCCGTCGAGCGGGAACCCACGACGGCGGCGGACGGCCGGCTCGTCCCGGTCTCGACGTTCGTGCAGGGTTTCATCCTCCCGCTCTACGACAACGGCAACTGGCCCACGCTCACGGACGCGGTCCGGGCGGCCCTGGCCGGGGACCCGACCAGCATGCTCTTCCTCGCGGACCTGTCCGCCGAACGCCAGCCGGACGGCCGATACGTCGGCAACGCGACCGCCGCCTTTCTGGCCGTGAACTGCCTCGACTACCCCATGACGAGCGATCCCGCGCAGATGCGCGCCGACGAGGAGGAACTCGTCGGGGCGTCGCCCACCTTCGGGCGGTTCCTCGCCTACGGCGGCATCACCTGCGCGCCGTGGAAGTATCCGTCGACCGGCGAGCCGGCGCCGCGGCAGGCGGCGGGGGCGGCCCCGATCGTCGTCATCGGCACCACGGGGGACCCCGCCACGCCCTACGAGTGGTCCACGGCCCTGGCAGGGCAGCTCGAGTCCGGCGTGCACGTGACCTGGGAGGGCGAGGGGCACACCGCCTACGGCCGGTCCGACGACTGCATCCTGGACCTCGTCGACTCCTACTTCATCGACGGGACGGTCCCGGCGGACGGGACGCGCTGCTGATCCCCGACCGGCGTGGGGCCGAGCCACTGCGGCAGGTGGCACATGGACGGCAGGACGGCGTCGGCTCCCGCGAGCCGCAGCTCGGCCTCCGAGTGCGCTCCCGTCAGGACCCCGATCACGGCGCCCGCTCCGGCGCGCTGCCCGGCGACGACGTCCGACGTGGTGTCCCCCGCCACCAGGACGGAGCGCACGTCCTCGATGTCGAGGGCGAGGACCGCGGTCAGGATGATGTCGGGATACGGGCGGCCGCGTCCCGCGTCGGAGGGGCAGAGGCTGAGGTCCGCGAGCCCCATCCAGCCGAGGGACTCCAGGATCATGTTCTGCGTGTGGCGGCCGAAGCCGGTGGCCAGGCAGATCTTCAGACCCCTTTCCCGTAGCGCGAGGATCGCGTCCTCCGCGCCCGGGATCGGTTCGACACCGTGGCGGGCCAGCAGGGTGTCGTACGCAGCCTCGAACGTCCGGTTCACGTCCACGGCCGTCGCGACGTCGTCGAAGAGGCTGCGGAAGACGAGCTCCTTGGACGTGCCCATGGTGCGTCGCGCATACGCCGTCATGGCGCCGAAGCTGCCGGAGCCCTCATGGACCCCGTGCGAGGCCAGTGCTCGCGCGAAGGCCTCTTCCTGCAGGGCGCCCTCGTCCACGGTGGTCCCGGCCATGTCGATCACGGCGAGCGAGAATGAGCGGTCCTGCGTCATGGCGTCCCCTTTGCCGGCCAGACCCGTTCCCATGCCGGACGCGGGTGGACCTCAGGATCCGGCGCCCTGCTGACCGAAGGACGTACTGGAGGCGGCAACGGGGTGAACCGCGGGCGAATTCTCGTCCCGCTTCCCCATTTTGACCGCGGGCCGGACCCTCCTATAAAGTTGGAGCTTGTGGATCGGCCCCGGGTGCAACCCGGATCCGGGAAGCATTGCCTCCTTAGCTCAGTCGGTAGAGCGTCTCACTCGTAATGAGAAGGTCGCCAGTTCGACTCTGGCAGGAGGCTCCACCAAGACCCCGGACGGTTCGCCGCCGGGGTCTCTCCATGTCCAGGAGGCATGCGGTTGTGGCGGGTCCGTTCGGAGTCCTGGGCCATGACCTGCTCGAAGAAGTCCGCGATGTCGTGACGGCCCGTACGTGCGGGCGTCCCGCGCGTACCGGCCGTCGTCGTGCCCGGCCTTCGGCGAGTGGCACGGCAGCGGGATGAGGTCGAACGGGACGTCGTCGAATCCGGCTCCTCCAGTAGCCACGAGGCACCTCCGTGTGGGTCTGAACAGGTGGCGCCAGGCTGGAACCCATGGATGTCCGGCGGCAACGGCCGATCGTCCTCCCGGGAAGTCCTCGCCCCTGCGCGAGGACTCTGTTACCTGTCCGGGTGCCCGTCCGCAGCGGCCTCGGTGGACACCACCGCACCCGACTGCAGCAGTGCCTTCAGTGCGTCGGCGCCCGCCGCATCGGCGGCGGCGGCGGCGAGATTGGCTTCCGTGACGGCGCGGAGGACCTCCTCGCGCTGGATCTTCACGCCCCGTGGCGCATCGATACCGATGCGGATGCCGTCACCGCGGGAATCGAGCACCGTGATGACGATGTCGTCGCCGATCAGGATCTGCTCGCCGACCTTTCGCGTGAGTACCAGCATCGTGTCACTCTATCCCGGTCGGCTCGGCTCGACGGCGACCGGCGGCTCTCGTGCGTCCGGCGGGGCCGTCCTGCCAGCCGACCGGCAGACCCAGGTCGTGCACGGTGTCCGGGGTGGACGTGGCCGCCCGCCCGACGACGGCGAGCCCTGCCGGTTCGAGTCCGGCGCGCTCCATGCTCCTGCGAAGTGCGCCCACCCACGCCGCGGTGTCGGCCTCCTTCCGTCCGGCATCGACGGCGAGCCACACCTGGTCCGGGCGCAGGGCGAGCAGCAGCCGGCTGTCCGTGACCGGATCCCCGGACGCCACCGCGAGGAACACCGGGTGCCCGCCGTCCACCCCGGCGGCACGGGCGGCGTTCGCGTCGAGGTGGTCCTCGATCCTGCGGGCATCCGGCCGGAGCCAGCCGCTGACGCCCCCGGCGACGGCGACCGCGGACGGGACGCCCCCGCGGAACCCGGCCGCCATCGCCTGCACCACCTCCCAGGCAGCAGCGGGCGAACCCACGACGGTCACGAGGTCGCCGGGCGCGCCGAGGACTGCTGGTGCGCCCGCCGGTGCCGCAGGCTCCCGGACGACGTGTCCTGCGAGGTCCGGCAGCTCCGCCGGGTCGTGGGCGGCCACGGCGAGGGGCGGGACGACGGCGTCGGGGGCGGAGGGCTGGACGTGAGGTCCGGGCACGACGGCGGCGGGGGTGACGACAGTGCCGGGGACCACGACGGGCTGCACGGGTGCGCTCGGAACGACGACCGGCGGGGCCGGCGCCGTCGGACCCGGGGCAGGCCTGACCGGGGCAGGCGCGACCGGGGCAGGCGCGACCGGGGCCTGGTCCGTCGCGAACGTGAGGTTGTCCATGAGGGCCGCGAAGAGGCCCGAGTCGGTGGAGACGGCGGCCGGCACCGGTTCCTCCCGGCGTCCGGCGCCGGTCGGACGCGGCGCCGTGGCGCGGGCCGGACCCTGCCCTGGCCCGGCGCCGCCCGGACCCGCGGGAGTGCTTCCGGCGAGGCGCACCTCGTCGAGCTCGGCCTGCTGCAGCAGGGCGTCGATGCCCGACGCCTGGGGAACAGCGCTGCGCCGCCCGCGCGGGCGTACGCCGGCGGGACGTGCGTCGTCCGGGACCTCGACCACGATCTCGTAGTGCCTGCGCGCGAAGACGCCGCGGATGCCGCCGACCGTGACGATCTCCGCGGACACGATGAGCGCCCGCGGACCGTGGAGGGCGGCCGCCTGTGCCTTCAGCTCCTCGAGGGAGGCACCCTCAAGATGAAACAGCTGCGGTGCCACGGACCACCCCTACGGTCTCGATGGCGACATTGGCGCTGGTGACCTCCTGGTACGAGAGCACCGGGAGTCCTGCCACCTGGGGTCCGACGAGCCTCTTGAGCGCGGGCCGCAGCGCCGGCGCGCACACCAGCACCGCGTTGTGCCCCGAGGCCTCGATGTCGGCGGTCGTGGACCGGACCGACGCGAGGACGGCCTCGGTCCGGGAGGGGTCGAGCAGGATCTGCGTGCCCTGGTCGGAGGGGCGCAGTCCCTCGAGCATCGACTGCTCGAGCAGCGGATCGATCATGATCACCCGCAGCAGTGTGCCGTCGAGATACTGCTGCGTCACCGCCGGTCCGAGGGCGAGCCGTGCCGCCTCGACGAGGCCTTCAGGGTCCGACGACGACTTCGCCTTCAGCGTCAGGGCCTCGTAGATGCGGGCGAGGTCGTTGATGGGCACCTGCTCGGACAGCAGCCCCTGAAGGACGCGCTGCACCTCGGCGAGGGACAGCAGCCCGGGCACCAGTTCCTCGACGGCGGACGGGTTGACCTGCCGGACGCCGTCGGTCAGGACCCGGACGTCCTCGCGGGTCAGCAGGCGTGCGGCGTTGGTCGTGATCACCGAGGACAGGTGCGTCACGAGGACCGACACGCGGTCGATCACCGTGGCGCCGGAGAGCTCCGCGTTGTGGCGCAGTTCCGAGGGCACCCACTTGCCCGCGAGCCCGAACACGGGTTCGACGACGGCGGTGCCGGGAAGGTGCGCGAGGTGGTCGCCCAGTGCCAGGACCTTGCCGCGCGGGGCCTCTCCGCGGCCGGCCTCGACGCCGGCGATCCTGATGACGTAGGTGGCCGGCGGCAGGTCGATGCTGTCGCGCGTGCGGACCGGCGGCACCACGACGCCGAGCTCCAGGGCGATCTTGCGGCGCAGGGCACGGACCCGCCCGAGGAGGTCGTCCGGGGCCCCGGTGACCACGTCCACGAGGTCCGGGGCCAGCAGCACCTCGAGGGCGTGGACGCGCATCTGCTCGAGGAGGTCGTCCGTGCTGTCGGCCGTCGGCACGGACGCCTCCGCCTCGAGGGCCGCGGCCGCGGTGCGGGCCTCCGCCTCGGACCTCCTGAGCCGCTGCGCGATGACGATGAGCCCGGCGCCCACCACGATGAACGGCAGCTTCGGCATGCCGGGGATGAGCGCCATGACGATCGCCGCGGCCCCTGCGATGCGCAGGGCGTTCTGCGACTGACCGAGCTGCTGCGCCGCCGTCGAGCCCATGTCAGCGTCGGCGTTGGAGCGCGTGACGATCATGCCGGTGGACACGGCCATGAGCAGCGCCGGGATCTGCGTCACGAGGCCGTCGCCGATGGTGAGGAGCCCGTAGGTGCTGAGCGCCTCGGCGACGGGCAGGCCGTCCTGCAGCATGCCGATCGCGACACCGCCGACGAGGTTGATGACTATGATGATGATCCCGGCGATGGCATCGCCCTTCACGAACTTCGACGCACCGTCCATGGCGCCGTAGAAATCGGCCTCCGCCGAGACCTCGGCGCGCCGCTCGCGGGCCTGCGTGTCCGTGATCAGCCCGGCGTTGAGGTCTGCGTCGATGGCCATCTGCTTGCCCGGCATGGCGTCCAGCGTGAAGCGTGCACCCACCTCCGCCACCCGCTCGGCGCCCTTGGTGACCACGACGAACTGGATGACCACGAGGATCAGGAAGACGACGGCGCCGATGATGATCGACCCGCCGATGGCGACGTGCCCGAAGGCCTCGATGACCTCCCCCGCGTACCCGTCCCCTAGGACGAGGCGGGTGGATGCGACGTTCAGGCCCAGGCGGAACAGCGTCGCGACGAGCAGCAGGGACGGGAACACCGAGAAGTCCAGCGGCTTGCGCACGAACATGGTGTTCAGCAGGATCACCAGCGCCAGCAGGATGTTGATGATGATCAGCACGTCCAGCAGCGGTGACGGCACCGGCACCACGAGGAGCAGGACGATCCCCACGACACCGACGGGCACCAGGAACTTGGGCAGGGAAGAGCGCATTATCGGGGGCCTCCGGCGGCTGCGGGTCGGACGGGCAGGGTGTGGACGCCGCGGGCGGCACCCCGGGTCCTCAGGGACATGACGAACGCCAGGATGCGGGCCACCTGGTCGTAGTTCTCGAACGGGATCTCCTCGCCGAGCTCGCACGCCGCGTGCAGGGCGCGCGCGAGCGGGACGTCGGAGACCATCGGGACGTGCTTCTTCTCCGCCTCCTCGCGGATCCTCGCCGCGATCACGCCCGCGCCCTTCGCGACGACGCGCGGAGCCGACCGTCCCGGCTCGTACGTGAGCGCGACGGCGACGTGCGTGGGGTTCACGAGGACGACGTCGGCGCCACCCACGGCTGCGATCATACGGTTGCGGCTCATGGCGAGCTGGCGGGAGCGTCGCTGGGACCTGATGAGGGGGTCGCCCTCGGAGTTCTTGTTCTCGTCCTTGACCTCCTTCTTGGTCATGCGGGTCTTCTTGCGGTTGCGGCGCGTCACCACGAGGACGTCCAGCGCGGCGAGGGCGAGCCCTGCGACGACGGCGGCCTGCAGGAGCGCAGCGGTCCCGTCCCCGGCGGTGTTCAGGAGCGAGGCGACGGAGAGTCCCCCGGCCGCCATCAGTACGGGCATGAGGCCCTGGATGACGACGACGAGCACCAGCGCGACGACGGCGGTCTTCAGGAGCGCCTTCGCGCCCTGCCACAGGGCCTGGCCGCCGAGGATCCGCTTGAGTCCGGTGACCACGTTGAACTGCTCGAACCTGCCCGAGAACTTCTTCACGTGGATGCCGCCCTGCAGGGCGGCCGTGCCGAGCACGGCGACGAGCAGCACGCCGAGGAACGGCCCCAGGATCGCCGTCAGGGACGCACCGCCGTCGGCGAGGGCCTCGAGGGCGACGGCGGGGTCGGGATCCGCGATGCTGTCGGCGACGCGGACGAGCTGCTCCGTGGCGGCGTCACCCGCGCGGGCGATGAGGGAGGGCAGCAGGAGCGCCGCGGCGCCCACACCGATCCACGCCGTGAAGTCCTCGGACTTGGCGAGCTGGCCCTTGGAGCGGACGTCCTTCATCCGCTTGTCGGTGGCCTGCTCGGTCCGTTCGCCGGAATCCTCCGCCATGTCAGCCCACCCCCATCAGGAGGGCCGCGGCGTCGTCGGCGAGGGTGGAGACGACCCGGGGGAGGGCCACGAACACCACCCCGCCGAGGCTGAGGGTGATGAAGATCTTGAGTGGGAAGCCGAGCGCGAAGGCGTTCAGCGCGGGTGCCACGCGCGTCAGCAGCCCGAGTCCGACGTCGGCCAGGAACAGGACCACGATGAGCGGTCCGGCGATCTGGACGGAGGCGAGGAACAATCCCGTGACGGCGCCGGTGAGCGCCTCGACGGGTTCCGCCAGGTCCAGTCCGCCGCCGAGGGGCAGGGCGCTGAACGTCCGGACGAGGCCGCCGATGATGAGCTGGTAGCCGTCGGAGGTGAAGAGCAGCGTCAGCGCGGTCAGCTGGAACAGGCGGGCGAACTGGGCGCCGTTGACCATCGACTGCGGGTCGAAACCCTGCGCGAGGGAGAAGCCGCCGAAGAGGTCGATGAGGCTGCCGGCGGACTGGATGGCGGAGAAGACCACGAGCACGAGGAAGCCCAGGGCTGCGCCGACCACGAGCTCGAGGACCAGGGCGCCGATGTAGGCCCCGGTGCCGCCGGTCTCGTAGCCGTCCGCTACCTGCGGGGACACCGCGAGCGCGAGGCCGATGGCGAGCATCGCCTTGATGCGTGCAGGGATGCCGCGGTACGAGAAGGGCGGGGCGATCACGAGGAACGCGACGATCCGCACGCCCGCGAGCATCATGGCCTCGATCCGGCCCTGGTCGAGCGCGATCTCCATGTCAGCCGCCCCCGAGGAGGCCCGGGATGCGCTCGAACATCTCGTTGGTGAACGAGACCATCTCCGCGATCATCCAGTGGCCGCAGATCAGCAGGGCGAGGCACACGGCGGCAGCCTTCGGCACGAAGGAGAGCGTGACCTCCTGGATCTGGGTGATGGACTGCAGCAGCGAGATGGCGAAGCCCACCACGAGGGCGGTCAGCAGCACGGGCGCGGACAGTTTCGCGGCGACCCAGATTCCCGCGAGGCCGATGTCCAGGACGGCGTTGGCATCCATGTCAGCCGCCCTGGTAGCTGTTGACGAGCGACGTGATGATCAGTCCCCACCCGTCCACGAGGACGAACAGCAGGATCTTGAACGGCAGCGAGATCATGACGGGCGGGAGCATCATCATGCCCATCGACATGAGTGCGGCGGACACCACGAGGTCGATCACGAGGAACGGCACGAAGATCACGAACCCGATGATGAACGCGGCGCGCAGCTCCGAGATCATGAACGCCGGGATGAGGGTGGTCAGCGGGACGCTCGCGGCGTCCTCGGGGTTCGGCTGCCCGGCCGCGCGCGTCATGAGCGCGAGATCCTCCTCGCGGGTGTGCGCCATCATGAACGTCTGCAGGGGGCCGGCGCCCTGCTCGAGGGCCTCGGTGAACGTCGTGGCGCCGGTGAGGTAGGGCTGGACGGCGAGCTCGTTGATCTCGGTGAGGACCGGAGCCATGATGAACAGCGACAGGAACAGGGCCAGCCCCGCCAGCACCTGGTTGGGCGGGATGGACGGCAGCGAGAGCGCGTTCCGGGTCATGGCGAGCACCACGAAGATCTTGGTGAAGGACGTCATCATCAGCAGCAGGGCGGGTGCCACCGAGAGCAGCGTGATGCCGATCAGGGTCAGGACGGCGGAGCTCGGTTCTCCGTTCACGCCGTTGATCTCCACGGACAGGCCGTCCCCGGTGCCCGGCGCGGTGGGGGCCGCGGGGTCGGCGGGAGCGGACGGTGCCGTGGGTGCCGGGACGGCCGGGTCGAGCCCGCCGGCGTGACCTGCTGCGGCCCCCAGGAGGAGGGCGACGACGGCGAGCAGGAGCGCGGCGACGATGGCCGGTGCACGGAAGCGAAGGGCAGGGCCTGTGGGACGTGCCGGTGGGACGGCAGGGGAAATCGCCGTCGTCACCCCGCCCGTCCCTGGCGCAGGAAGGCCGCGGTCTGCTTCCACGTGGCGGGCGAGAGGATCGACCCCTGCAGCGGCGCTGCGGGAGGTGCGGCTTCCGCGGTTCGGGCCGCACGTGCTGCACGGCGGCTGACCGGACCGGCGCCCGGAGTCGGCGTCGAGCCGGTATCCGACCCGGCGAGCCGCAGGGAGGCAGCGAAACGGGCGTCGGCGGGTTCCGCCATCGTGTCTGCTGCGGGGCCCACGGAAGGGCCCGCACCATAGCCCGGGACCGGACCCGTGACCGGGCCGTGGGCAGGGCGTGCCGGGACGGACCCCGCATCGGGGGCGACGCCGTCGGACCCGGGAACGGCCTGCAGCGCACGCGGCGCGGCCGAGGAGTGAAGGACCGACACCGACTGCTCGGTGACGCCGAGATAGAAGCGGGTGCCCTCGGCGTCGAGCACGACCACCGAGGCCTTCGCGCCGATGCCCTGCCGCGCCACGACGGACACGAGGCCCGCTCCGGCGCGGTTGCCGTTGATCTTCGAGACCTTCCGGTGCAGCACGAAGAGCAGCGCGAGGACCACGCCGAGGGACAGGAGTACCCGCAGCGCCAGCACCACCACGTCCACTAGAGGGTGCCGTCCGCGACGTCGAGGATCTGCGTGATGCGCACGGCGTAGTCCTGGTCCACGACCACCACCTCGCCGTGTGCGACGAGGCGACCGTTGAGCAGGACGTCGGCGGGCGCGCCGGCGGACCGGTCGAGTTCGATGACGGCGCCGGGCTCGAGGTCCAGCACGTCGCGGACGGACATGCGCGTGCGTCCGATCTCGACGGTCATGGCCATCTCGACGTTGCTGATGCGGCCGAGGTTCGCGGCGCCCGCGGGGGCCGCGGAGCGGCGGGGAGCCGCACCCGGGCGTGCTCCGCGCAGGCGCACGGCGAACCAGCCGACGGGACCAGAGGCGCCCGCGAGGCGGAACACCGAGGTCTCGGCGTCGCGGAAGAGCGGCAGCGCGTCCTGCACGGCGGGGGCGCCGAGCACGCCGTCGCCCAGTGCACGGGACGCCGCCTCGAGGGCCGGTACGAGCACGTCGGCCGGTGAGACGAGGGGTGACGGCGTCCCTGCGGCGACGGCGAGGGGCTGGGCATCGATCAGGACGACGGCGAGGTCCGCGGAGGAGGCCCCCACGAAGGACGCGACGACGGCGGTCGAGGCGCTGGCGGAGGGGACCTCGGAGGCGCTGCAGGGCTCGGCGGTGAGCGGACCGGGAAGCGGCAGTCGTGCTGCGAGGGACGCGGCGGCCTCGTGCTCGGCGGTGGTGGTGTTCATGGTGCGGTGTTCTCCTCGGTGGTCACTACTACGCAGGCCAGGCGTGAGCCGTTCTGGCCCAGGGCTGCCTCGCCGAGCCGCTGTCCGCTGACGGCGAGCTCGAAGGGGCGGTGCTGCGGATGGGGCAGCTTCAGGACGTCCCCCAGGGCGAGGTCGAGGATGCGTGACGGCAGGACCGGCAGCGCGGCGAGCTGTACCGCGACGTCGACGGGCACGTGCGCGACCTGCTGCTCGATCAGCTCCCGGGCGTCCTCGCCGGTCGCGGTGGGGTTCGTGTCCCCGAGCTGTGCCAGCAGGAGCTGCGCAGGGATGGCGACCGTCGCCGGGCAGGACCGCTCCCCGACGCGGATCTCGAAGGTGCCCACGATCATGAGTTCCGTGGTCGAGGCGGCCTGCGCGAACTGCGAGTTGTACTGGAGGGAGTCGATGCCGAGCTGGTGCGTCAGGACCGAGCCGAGCGAGTAGTGGAGCCCCTCGAGGGCATCGTCCATCAGCCGCCGGATCAGGGCCTGCTCGATCTGGGTGAACTTGCGCTCACCCGGAGGCACGGTCCCGTGGCCGCCGAGCATCGAATCCACCCAGAACAGGCCCGCGGAGGCGGGGAACTGGATCACGGCCTTGCTCGAATGGTCAGGGATGGAGCACAGGACCATCGCCGTCGTCGCGGGCAGCGACGCCGCGTACTCGTTGTAGGTCTGCATGAGGACCTGCTCGCTGGTCACCTGCGAGATCACGCGGACCTTCGCGGTGAGCTGGGTACCCCACTGGCGTGCGAAGGTCTCGAAGGCGAGTTCGAGCACGCGGGAGTGCTCGCGGGCGAGCGTCGTGGGCCGGCGGAAGTCATAGACATCCACCGCCCTGGGCGTCGCCGAGGGCACGCCAAAGGAGAGTTGTTCCTGGACCGTCACACCACCGACTATCGGACGGCGACGGCGGGGTGTTAGCGATTCAGTCGCCCGCGGTGATCCCCGGGATGAGGGCGCGCACGCTCTCGGGCTCGTCGGAGTGCACCACGATGTCCACGCGGCGGTTCAGTTCGAGCTCCGCCTCCGTGGTGCCCGGTGCCAGCGGCCGCGACTCGCCGTAGCCGATGGCCGCCAGTCGGGGTGCGGGGACCCCGCCGGTGTCGACGAGGTTCCGCACCACGTTGACGGACCGCTGGGTGGACAGCTCCCAGTCGAGGGGCCTCGGCACCGAGTCGGGCAGGCGCGCGGTGTGCCCCTCGACCCCCACCTCGTTGGGGATGGTCGCCAGGATCGGTCCCACGCTCTCGAGTACGCGCTGCGTCTGCTCCGTGAGCTGTGCGCTGTCGGGGAGGAAGAAGGTCTCGGACCCGACGAGCCGGATGGTGAGGCCCCGCTCGTCGATCACGTAGCGGACGGACGCGGCGAGGTTGCGCTCGCGGAGTCCGGCGTCGATCCGCTCCTGCAGCGCCCGGAGACTCTCGACCTCTGCGGCGGCACGCTCACGGTCCGTCGTCGGCTCCGCCGCGTCCCCACCGGCGGACGGCGAGGGCGACGGCGACGGCGACGCGACCTCCGCGGCTCCGCCGTCCGAGGGCAGCGGCGACGGCGTGGGCGCGGAGACGTCCGCGGCACCTGCTTGGTCCTTCTGCGCCTCCGGATTCACGTCCGCGAGCGCCGCTCCCCCGGTGAAGGATTCGCCGTCGGCGTTCGCGTACTCGGCGGGCACCACGGTGCCTTCGGCGGTGTCCACCGTCGCCGTCTCCACGGTGCCGAAGCCCGTGGCGAGTGAGGCGCGCAACTGCTCGAACTTCTGCTGGTCCACCGAGGACATCGCGTACAGCACGATGAACATGCACATCAGCACGGTGACCATGTCCATGTAGGACGCCATCCAGCGCTCGTCGGGGTGCTCCTCGCCGTGGTCCTCGCCGCGCCGCTTCCGGTGGGGGCGCCTGCTCACGCGGCGGCCTTGCCCTGGGCGGTGATCTTCCCGCCCGGGCCCTTGACGTCCTTCTCCGCGTCCTTGCCGCCCTTGCCGCCCCTGCCCTGCGCGTGCGGTGGCACCATGGCCTTCAGCCGTTCACCGAGCAGGCGGGGCTGGCTGCCGGCCTGCACCGCGAGGACACCCTCCATGAGCAGCGTCATCCGGGCGGTCTCCATCTCACCGAGGCGCTTGATGCGCGTGCCGATGGGCAGCCACAGGAAGTTCGCGGACAGCAGGCCCCAGAGCGTCGCGACGAAGGCGGCGGCGATCATGGGGCCGAGCTTGTCGGGGCTCGAGAGGTTCTCCAGCACGTGGGTGAGGGACACCACGGTCCCGATGATGCCGACCGTCGGTGCGTACCCGCCGAGGCTGGCGAAGAACTTCGAGGCGGTGCGGTGTGTCTGGGAGGCGGAGTCGATCTCGTCCTCGAGCATCTCGCGCAGTTCCTCGCCGTCGGTGCCGTCGGCGATGTTCTGGAGAGCGCCTCGGAGGAACGGGTCCGTGGCGGCGTTGGCCTCCTCCTCGAGGGCCAGCAACCCCTCGCTGCGGGCCTTCTCGGCGAGGACCACGACGCTGTCGATCGTGTCCTGGGGCTGGGTGGTCTTGCCCATGAGCGCTGCGGGGACGGCCTTCACCGCGACCAGGAAGTCCTTGAGGGTGCCTCCGGCGATGCCGATGGCGAGGGTGGCGCCGAACACGAGGATCATCGGTGCAGGCAGGAGGAGCGCCTCGACGCTTGCGTGCTCCAGGGTGATCATCGCGTACAGCGCACCGAAGGCGAGGAGAATGCCGACGAGTGTTGCGGGATCCATTAGGTGTTCCTTGGTCGGAGCGGGACGGGAGCGGCTGCGCCGTCCTGTGGCGTGGCGGGGTGAGGGGTCGCGGGGTGTGGGGTCGCGGCCGGAGCGCGGTGCGCCCCGGGGTCGCGGACGAGCCCGAGCGGCCGCTGGCCTGGGTGGTCCTCGGGCACTCCCTCGGCCGGGGCGAAGCGTGCGAGGGAGATGATGCGGGCCCGGTAGGCCGCGATCAGGTCGATGACCTCGGCCAGGGACTCGGTGACGATGTACTTGGCGCCGTCGACCATCACGAGCGTGGTGTCCGGGTTCTCGTGGATACGCTCGATGAGGTCAGGGTTCACCGCGAACTGGCTCTCGTTGAGCCGGGTCACCACGATCATCGGACATCCTGGAGTCGGGACGCCCCGGCGGGGCCTCTCTCCCCCACTGTCGGCACGCGCGCACGCTTCGTAAGCGCCGGAGGCACCGGCGGACCTCGTTCAGGTCCCCTGTCCTCGGGCCGCGGAGACCATCCGCCGGGTTCCAGGCCCTCATGGGCGCGCGCCGAGCTCCCTCCGCCCTCATCCTGTGCTTCGATGGATCATGATCTCGATCGAGGTGGTGCAGGCGGAGGACCTCGCCCTCGACGACGTCCTCGCGCTCTACGGCGCGGTGCAATGGACGGCCTACACGCGCGATCCCGGGAACCTCACTCGCGCCCTGAAGGGCTCGTCCACGATTGTCGCCGCCCGCGACGGACTGGTACTCGCCGGCCTCGCCCGGGTCATCTCCGACGATGCGTCGATCTGCTACCTCCAGGACGTCCTCGTCCTGCCGTCGCACCAGGGACGGGGGATCGGCAGGGCCCTCGTGGAACGCGCGCTCGAACCCTACCCGCACGTGCGCCAGAAGGTCCTCATCACCGACGACGAGCCGCGGCAGACGGCGTTCTACGAAGCCCTCGGCTATGCCCGGGCGGACGAGTTCCGCGGTGGTGCCGTGCGGGCGTTCGTCAGATTCGACTGAAGACCTCCGCGTCGCACCCGCGCCGCCGTGGCGGGGACCGCCGGCTCCGACGCCGCTGTCCGGACGGGGACGGTTCCGGGAAGCCGGGCACGCCGGCATCGAAGGCTCCTACCGACCGAGCAGGGTCCGCGTGCTCATCACGGTCGCGAACTCCTCGTGCAGATTCGTCGCCGTGATGGTGGAGAGCGTCGCCGCGGCGACGGGCACGCCGTCGGGCGTGGTCCGGTCGAAGGTGTGCGTGGCGTCGAGCGCGAAGTACGTGTCGTAACCGAGGTTCCCGGCCATCCGGGCCGTGGTCTCGCAGCAGTGATTGGTGGTGATGCCGCAGATGACCACCTCGGTGATGCCCTCCCCCTGCAGCCAGTCATGCAGGTCAGGAGTTCCGTAGAAGCTCGAGTTCACCGCCTTGCGCACGAGCAGGTCGGGCGTCCCCGTGATGACGTCCTTGAACGCATGTCCGGGGCCGGTCGGCGCCAGGGGCGAAGCAGGGTGGACGGAGTCGTGCTGGACGAAGACGACCGGCCACGTCCTGCTCCGCCAGTACCGGAGCAGAGCGGCGATGTTGTCCTCGCACGCCGGGTTGTCCCGCTCGCCCCAGAACCCGGCATCATCGAAGCCCTTCTGCACGTCGACCACGATCAATGCAGGTCGATCAAGGGAGGATGCGGTGGCTGTCATGGACGATTCTCCACTCTCCTGGGCAGGGCGCCTACGAGGCCAGCTGCCGGCGTGCACCGGATGCGGGATCCACGGCTTCGGCGCCGTCGTCGGTCCGGTTCATCTCGGCCCACACGTCATCGAGGGAGAGGCCGACGACGTCGGCGATCGCAGCGATGGTGGGGAAGGCCGGCGTCGCGACCCGGCCCGACTCGATCTTGCGGAGGGTCTCGGGTGAGACTCCTGCATCCAGGGCGGTCTCCAGCATCGATCGCTCTCCCCTGGCCCGACGCAGGAGGATCCCGAGGCGCTGTCCGCGCTCGACGTCGGCCGGGGTGAGTGGCAGTCTGACCATGACCCCGAGTCTAGTCCTGGGATAGTATTACCGGGATAGTTATTGGTACTCATGGAAGCAGGCACCGCATGATCGAGATCCTCAGTCCCGCCGAGGTGGGCCGCGCGAGAGCCACAGGCGCCCTGGTAGCCGACATCCTGCAGGATCTCAGGAGCCGCGCCACCGTGGGCACGAACCTGCTGGACATCGACCGCTGGGCCCGGACAATGATCACCGAGGCGGGCGCACAGTCCTGCTACGTCGACTACGCGCCGTCCTTCGGCCGCGGTCCGTTCGGGCACTACATCTGCACCTCCGTCAACGACGCCGTGCTGCACGGACTGCCGTTCGACTACGCCCTCGCCGACGCCGACCTGCTGTCCCTCGACCTCGCCGTGTCCCTGGACGGGGTGGTCGCCGACTCCGCGATCAGCTTCGTGGTGGGCGGCTCCGCGGACGAGGGAACTGCCGCGATGATCAGCGCGACGGAACGCGCGCTCGCGGCAGGGATCGCCGCCGCGCGCCCAGGCGCTCGCATCGGCGACCTCTCGCATGCCATCGGCTCGGTCCTCCACGAGGCGGGGTATCCGATCAACACCGACTTCGGCGGACACGGCGTCGGGTCCACCATGCACCAGGACCCACACATCCCGAACACCGGACGTCCCGGGCGCGGCTACGAGCTGCGTCCCGGGCTGCTGCTGGCGCTGGAACCGTGGGTGATGGCGGACACCGCGTCGCTCATCACGGACGCCGACGGGTGGACACTCCGCAGCGCCACGGGCTGCCGGACGGCGCACACGGAGCACACCATCGCGATCACCGACGACGGCGCCGAGATCCTCACCCTGCCCACCCGGTGATGCGCGACGCGTCCTGGCCGGGCCCGCGCATGCCCGCCTGCAGGTGCGAGTTCCCGCTGACGGGCCAGGGCCGGCCGGTGCCCGGGCCGGTCTAGCGCTTCAGGTTCGCGAGTTCCTGCAGCACCTCGTCGGAGGTGGTGATGATGCGGGCGTTCGCCTGGAATCCGCGCTGCGCCACGATGAGGTTGGTGAACTCCTGTGAGAGGTCCACGTTGGACATCTCGAGCGTCCCGGCGTCGAGCGACCCGAGACCATTGGCGCCGGCGGCGCCGATCTCGGCGGCGCCCGAGTTCGCCGTCGCACGGTAGGAGGAGCCGCCCGCCTTCTCCAGGCCTGTCGGGTTCACGAAACCGGCGAGCGCCACGCGTCCGAGGGGCTGCCGGCTGCCGTTGCTGAAGGCGCCCACGAGCGTGCCGTCGGCCGCGACGGTGAAGGACTCGAGGGTACCGGCCGCGCGTCCGTCGCCCTCCGAGATGGAGACGGTCTTGAGCTGGGCGAAGCCCGTGACGCCCGAGAGGTCGACGGCGATGCCACCCACCGCCACCGAGGAGCCCGCAGCGGCCTGGCCGTTGGGTAGCAGGAGCTCGGTGGCACCTGCCGCACCGTTGGCGTCCTGGCCCGCGACGGTCCAGCCCGTGGCCGAGCGCGTGAAGGTCAGGGTGAGGTCGCGGGCCGTGCCGTCCGCGCCGTACACCACCCTCTCCTGCAGGATCTGCGTGCCGACTGCGGCGTCCGCGGGGAGGTTGCCGGTGACGCGGGCCGTCGTCGTCGCCTGTCCCGGCGAGACGGCACCCTTCGGCATCCGCAGGTCTCCCACCGCGCCGCCCTCCTGGACGACGCCGTTGACGGCGGGCCAGCCCTGCACGAGGGAGCCGTCGGGCGTGACGAGCCGACCGTCGGCGTCGGGCGTGAACGCGCCCGCTCGGGTGTAGAGGGTCTCGCCACCGAGGCGCGTGATGAAGAAGCCGTCACCGGAGATCATCATGTCCGTGGCGCGGCCGGTGGCCTGGGCCGACCCCTGCGAGAAGTTGGTGACGATGCCTGCGACCTGCACGCCGAGACCCACCTGGGCAGGGTTGGTGCCGCCGAGGACCTCCTGCGGTGCGCCCGCGCCCTGGGTCAGCTGGGACAGCGTGTCCTGGAACTGGGTGGCGGAGGCCTTGAAGCCCGTGGTGTTGACGTTGGCGATGTTGTTGCCGGTGACATCGAGCATGGTCTGGTGGGAGCGGAGCCCCGAGATGCCGGAGTAGAGCGAGCGAAGCATGATGGTGCCTTTCGGTGCGGAGTGCGGAGCGGGAGGGTCTGGTGAGGTTCGGAGGTCAGGGTGCGGCCGGGGCGGGCAGGGCGCCGACACCGGACACGAGGTCGAGGGCGATGCTCTTGCCACCGATGGTGACCGTGGGGACAGGGCCGCTGTAGGAGACCGCGGTCGCAAGACCGCGGGCCTCGACGCCGTCCAGCCCCGTATAGGAGACCTCGTTGCCGATGAGTGCGGCGGCCGAGGACCGCATCTGGAGGTGGAAGTTCTCCTCGCTCAGACCGGTCATCCGGGTGATCTTCTCCATCATGGCCAGCTGAGTGGTTTGGGAGATCATCTGGTTGGTGTCCATCGGCGCGCTGGGGTCCTGGTTGCGCAGCTGGCTCACGAGCAGGGACATGAACACCTCGGAGTCCATGGCCTGCTGACGGGTGCCGGCGGCGGGAGTCACGGTGGGGGCGAAGGTCGCGGACGCGACCGGATCTATGGGCATGGGTGTCCTTCCGGGTCAGGCGAAGAGGTCGAGGGTCGAGGTGCCCGGGATCGGGCGGCCCGTCCAGGGGGTGGCGGTCGGGGTCCGGTTCTCCGCGGCCGGAGAGCGCCGTCCGGTGTCCTCCCGCGCCCGGTCCCTGCCGTCATCCGGCGTGCCGGTGCCGAGGTCCAGCGATGCGGACAGGCCCGACGACGACGCCTCCCGCCGCAGGTCCGGCAGCGCCTGCTTGAGCGCCTCGCGGCCGCCGTCCGTCGCGGAGAAGAACTCGATCCGCGCTCCGTCCGGGGAGAGGCTGGCGCGGATGGTGATGGGGCCGAGGTCCTCCGGCGCCACGGTGACGGTGATGGTGCTCGTCCCGCCCGGCGTGTCCGCCGCCGCCTGGGCGAGCGCGAAAGCGGGACCGCCGAGTTGCTGCGGCAAGGGAGCGGCGGATTGCCGTCCGGGCGCGTGAGCGTCGGCGGCACCGACGACGGCGGACGGGACCTGCTGCACGGGCAGGTCGGCCCGGGCCGCCGGAGGCAGCTGGACGGGGTCCGTGTGCCCGACGGTTTCGGCAAGTGGAGCGGCGGAGGTCGACGAGCTGGCAGCCGGCGTCCCTCCGGGTGCGGATTGGTGCGGCTCGCCCTGCCCTGTCGCCGCGTCGCCGGCGACCACCTCACCCGCTGCCGATGGGGCGTGCGCGCCGGACGTGCCGGGCGCTCCGCCCGTCGGTAGGGCCACGGCAGCGGCACCCGCTCCGGCCACCTCGAGCGGGGCCGCCGTCATCCCCGCCTGCTCACCTGCCCCGGGGATCCCCCGAGTGTCGGGAATCTGCGTCGTTGCGGAGGCAAGGGCCTGCCGGCCCGCCGGGGCTGCCGCAGGTCCCGGGGACGTCGGGACCGCCGTGGCCTCCGTGCCCGCCGTCTCGGCCACGGAGCTCACCGTGCCTGGCGCTCCCACCGATACCACCGGGCCGGCCGACGGCGGACCGTCCCGGCGTGCGGGTCCCTGCCCGGGCGTCGACGGGACGACGCCGGAGGCTTCCGACGACGCCGCGGTCGGGGCGCCGGAAGCCTCCGACGAGCCCGTTAGGGCCGGTGCTGACCCCTGCGGTGCGGCCGGTGCGGCCTGCGCGGTCTGCGCGGTCTGCGCGTCGATGGACGGCGTGAACGCACCGGTGGATCCGAGAGCGCTGCCCGGGGGGCCTGATTTCGTAGGGATCCCGGGCTGTGCCGTCGCCACTGCGCCGGACGCGGAGGCAGCCGACGACGCGGCGGCAGCGGCAGGATCACCCTGCGCTCCACCGGCTGCCTCAGCGGCATCGGACGAACGGTCCGGACGCTCCGCGTGCCTGCGGAAGGCATCACCGAACGACGCCGCTGGGGACCCGCCGTCGCGGCCTCCAGCTGCCGGACGGATGGAACGGATCGCGTCGCGGGGAGCGGCCGCGATCGGCTGACCCTGAACCGGGCTCATCGTGCCATGCTCGCGAGGAAGGCGGCCTGCGCGGCGTACGCCTCATCGGCGGGACCCGTGGCGGCCGGGGGCGTGACGGCTGCCGGCACCATGGACGCCGAACCTGCGGGAGCCTCCGGCAGGATGCGGCGGATGGTGGTGATGTTCGCGTCCGTCTCCCACATGTCGCGCACGGCGACGGTCTGGCCCGGCTGCGGGGCGTCGATGGCCTTGCCGCCCCCGAGGTACATGGACACGTGCCCGCCGTCGTGGCTGAACAGCAGGTCTCCGGGCTGTGCCTGGGCGAGGGACGGGACGTGCACGCCGGCGTTCATCTGGTCCCACGTCACGCGGGGCAGCTGGATGCCGATGTCCGCGTAGGCACGCTGCACGAAGCCGGAGCAGTCGAGGCCCGATGCCGGGTCGGTACCGCCCCAGACATACGGGATGCCCTCGTACGACCGGGCTGCCTCGATGAGACGCGCTGCGTCGCCCGAGGCCGGCAGGGGCAGGGGCACGGGCGTCGGGCTCGGGGCTGCGACGGGAGCGGCGACCGGGGTGCTCGGTGCGAGGCCGGCATCGGCGACGCCGGCGAGCGCCTCGGCGAAGAGGTCCGCCGTCGCCCCCGGCGCGGCGGTGGGGCTGCCTGCAGAGGTGCCTGTCGTGGCGGTACCCGCCGGGGTCGTGGAGGCGCTGCCGGCCGCGGCACGTGCCGCCGGTGCGGCGAGCAGGGTGAGGGTGGACTGGATCTGCTGGATGCGGCCTACCGCGTCGGTGATGGTCATGCCCTGTCTTTCCCTGTGTGCTGGAGTCTGCCGGCGGAGGCGATCTCGTCGAGGACCAGTTGCTCGGCGCCGAGCAGCGCGGTCGCCTCGACCTCGCTGTGCCGCGCCTCCAGCTTCTCGAGGCCCATCGTCGCGGCCCGGGCTCCCCGGTAGGTGGTCTGCGCGTGTTCCTGCTCCGTGAGCAGCCGGGCCTCGAGCGCCTGCAGATCGGCGAGCATGCTGCGGGCCGATGCGCGGGCTGCCGCCACCGCGTGCAGCGATGCCGCTCCGGCCGGATCGAGGTCCGTGCCGCCGAGGGCGCCGCTGACGCCCTCGGTGCGGGTCCGCGAGGCACGCAGTCGCTCGTTCGCCGCGGCGAGCGAGCCGGCGGCCTCGTCCTCGCGCAGCTGCCGGAGCCGGAGCAGGCCGGCCAGGGGGAACTGTCGTGCCATCAGATGACTCCCATCGACGCGGTCAGGTGGGCGAGGCGGTTCCACGCCTCACCGAACGGGGTCTGCTCGTCCATGCGCTGCTGCAGGAAGGCGTTCACGGCGGCCTCGTGGTCCACCGCGGCGTCCACGAGCGGGTTGGAACCGCGATGGTAGGCGCCGACGTCGATGAGGTCCTGGGCGGCCTTGCGTGCGGCCAGGGCCCGGCGCAGCACCGAGGCGGTCCCCGCCTGCTCCCGGGTCGTGACGCGGGAGGCCACCCGGGAGATCGAGGCGAGCGGGTCGATGGACGGGAAATGCCCGGCGACCGCCAGCTTGCGGTCGAGCACCACGTGGCCGTCGAGGATGGAGCGTGCGGCGTCGGCCACCGGCTCGTTGTGGTCGTCGCCATCCACGAGCACCGTGTACATGCCGGTCACGGAACCCGTGGCCCCCGTCCCTGCCCGTTCGAGGAGCTGGGCGAGCAGCGAGAAGGTCGACGGCGGGTAGCCGCGTGTCGCGGGAGGCTCGCCGACGCTGAGGCCGATCTCGCGCTGGGCCATGGCCACGCGTGTCAGCGAGTCCATCATCAGCATGACGTCGGAGCCCTCGTCGCGGAACGCCTCGGCGATCCGGGTGGCCACGAAGGCCGCGCGCAGGCGCAGGAGCGCGGGCTCGTCCGACGTCGAGACCACCACGATGGATCGGGCCAGGCCTTCCGGGCCGAGATCGTCCTCGAGGAACTCGCGGACCTCGCGGCCCCGCTCCCCCACGAGCGCGATCACGGAGACGGCGGCGTCGGTCCCGCGCGCGATCATCGACAGCAGCGAGGACTTGCCGACGCCGGACCCCGCGAACAGGCCCATGCGCTGCCCGCGCCCCACGGTGGTGAGCGTGTCCATCACGCGGACGCCGAGCTGCAGGGGCTCGGTGATGCGGGTGCGTTGCAGCGCGGGGGGCGGGGTGTTGCCGAGGGACACCCACGTCACGTCGGTGAGGGGCCCCCGCCCGTCGATGGGGCGGCCGACGCCGTCGAGCACGCGGCCGAGCAGTCCCCGACCCACCGGCACCCGCAGGGGCCTCCCCTGGGCGCGCACGGGAGCGCCGGCCTGGATGCCTGCGAGGTGGGCGTAGGGCATGCAGCGCAGCCCCGTCAGCGAGGCGGCCACCACCTCGGCGTCCACGGGGGTGTCGTCGCCGATGGTCACGAGGTCGCCGATGGCGCAGTCGAGGCCCACGACGTCCACCCCGAGGCCGACGACGGACGCCACGCGGCCCACACGCTGGGGCACTGCGGCGGTCCGGGCGAGCCGGAGCACTTCGTCGAGCGCGAGCGTCACGCCGTGGCCCCGGACAGGGCGGAGCGGACCCGTGCGAGGGCCGTCCCGAGGCGCGCGTCGATCGAGCCGTCGGGGCACTCCGCGACGGCGTCCCCCCGCTGCAGCGCGGCATCGGGGACGAGGTCGACACCCGTGGGCACGATGCCGGGTCCGAGCAGGTCGATATCGGCGGGGTGCAGCCGGACGGCGCGCACCTCCTCCCCGTCCGCGGCCGCGAGGGCACGCTCGACGGCGGCGCGGGCGGAGGACGGACCGTCCTGCAGCGCATGCCCGAGCAGTGCCTCGGTGATGCCGAGGGCGGCGTCGAGGATGCGCGTCCGGGCGTGGTCCAGCACCGGCGCGGTCCGCGCGTCGAGCGCCCGTGCGGCGGCGTCGAGGACGCGGAGCCGCTGCGCGAGGAGCGCGTCCGCGTGCGCGCGGGCGGCGGCATGCTCGGCGTCGAGCCGTGCCCGGTGCTCCGCGAGTTCGGCGCGGGCGAGGACCAGCCCGTCGGCGTAGCCCGCGGCGTGCCCCTGCGTGACGGCGGCGTGGTGCGCCGCCTGGCCCGAGCCGGGCCCGAGCCGCGGGAAGGCGACGGGGGTCAGTGCGTCAGTCGACATACTCGTCCTCGTCCCCGCGCTGGATCGTGATGGTCCCCTGCGCCTCGAGATCGCGGATGGCACGCACCACCTCGGCGCGGGCCTCCTCGACCTGCGACATGCGGACCGGCCCGACGGCGCGGATCTCGTCGTCGAGGACCTCCCGGTTGCGCTCGGAGACATTGGTACGGATCACGGTCACCACGGCCTCGGCGGCACCCTTCATCGCCAGGGCGAGCACCGCGGAGTCGATGCCGCGCAGTACCTGCTGCACGTCGCGGCGCTCCAGGTTGACGATGTCGGCGAAGGTCAGCATGCGGGCGCGGACCTCCTCGGCGAGCGCCGGGTCGCGGTGCTCGAGGCCGTCGAGCAGTGCGCGTTCGGTGCCGATGTCGGCGCGGTTGATGATGTCCACGAGGGGCTGGATGCCGCCGATCGCCGACACGCCCTGGCGCGGCGCGGCGACGGCGCCTGCCCTGATCTTGATGCTGTCGGCCACGATGGACACGGCTTCGGGTGTCGCGGAACCCATGGTGGCGATGCACTGGGCGACGTCGGTGCCGGTGTCCTGGTTCAGCCCGGCGAGGACGGTCGATGCGCGTTCGGGTCGGAGGTGCGCGAGGACCAGGGCGATGGTCTGCGGCAGTTCGCCCTCGAGGACGGTCTGGATCTGGCCGGGTTCCACGCTGTCGAGGAACTCGAAGGACTTGCCGGCCGCGGTCGAGGCCAGGCGCCCCACCACGCCTGCCGCGCGCTCCGCGCCGAACGAGGTCTCGAGGAGACCGATCGCCACGTCCATGCCGCCGCGGGTCCGGCGTCGGCCGCTGGTGCTGAGTTCGTGGAACTCGGCGAGCGCTTCCTCGGCAGCAGCGGGTTCCACCCGGCGCAGGCGCACGATCTCCGCGACGATCTCCTCGGCCTCGGCCTCGGACATCTGCTTGAGGACCTCCGCGGCGCGAGCCTGGTCCAGCTGCATGAGCACCATGGCGGCCTTCTGCGTCCCGGTCGCGGCGGTCCGCGCGAGGGTGCTCATACGCTCTGCCTGTCATCCATCATGCTGCGCAGGAACTCGGCCGTCTTCGCCGGATCCTGTGTTGCGAGGGCGTCGACCTCTGCACGCATGCGCTCGAGGTCGGACTCCGCCGATCCGGCCAGCAGGGCGTTCTGCACCGCGGCGACGTCGATCGTGGTGGTGTTCGGGGCGGGCTCCAGGGGGGTGAGGAGCGCGACGGCCGGATCGAGGGCGGGCGTGCCGGGACCGGGCAGGGCCGGGTACACGCCCTGCAGCTCGCCGAGGTCCAGCGGTTCGCGCCGCTGCCTGCGTGACCGGCGGGCGTAGACGATGAGCGCCACGATGGCGACGAGGAGGATGGCCGCCACGATGGACAGGGTGCGGATGAGCTCCGCGCGCTGCTGTTCCGCCCGCGCCGCCTCGGCCTCGGCGAGGGCATCCGCCGCGGCGTCGGCACCCGCCTCGTTGAAGGGCAGTTCCTCGACCGTCACCACGTCCCCGCGAGCGGCGTCGATCCCCGCGGCACCGGAGACGAGGGCCGTCAGCGCGGCCACGTCCATGTTGGCCGTGGCGCCCTGGTTGACGGCCACGGAGACGGTCTGCCGGTTGATGCCTCCGGCGGGCACGGTGGTGGACTCGGTGGTCTTGTTCACGGCGTTGTTACGCGTGCTGGTCTCGGAATTGAAGGTGCCGTCACCGTTCGCGCCGCCTTCGGGCACCGCGATGTTGTCCGGTCCGAGGATGCCGGCATTGCCTCCGCCGGCGCCCTCGTACGCCTCGGTGGTGGTGGACTCGTTGAGGGCGGGCGCGTTGTCCGGCGTCGTGAAGCTCTCCTCGACGCGCTCGGCGCTCTCGAGCTTCATGTCTGCTGCCACGGCCACCGTCGCGTTGCCGACGCCGACCACGCGGTCCAGCATCGCCTGCACCGACGCACTGATGCGCTGCTCGTAGTCGGAGGCCTGCTGGTCGCTGCCGCCGGTCGCGCCGACGCCCACGGCGGAGAGCACGCGGCCCTCGGCGTCGATCACGGCGACGTCGGCGGCGTCCATGCGGTCGATCGAGGCGGAGGTGAGGTGGGTGATGGCCTGCACCTGGTCGCTCGAGAGCGTGGCGCCGGGGCTGGTCTCGACGAAGACCGACGCCGTCGGCTTGCCCTGCTCCGCGACGAAGACGGTGTCCTCGGGGATGGCGAGGCGCACGGTGGCGGTCTTGACGCCGTCGATCGCGGAGACGGTGGCGGCGAGTTCTCCCTCGAGGGCGCGCTTGTACGTGGTGGACTGCTGGAACTCGGAGGACGTGACGCCCATGTCGTCGAGCAGGGAGTAGCCGCCGGTGGACAACGACGGGAGGCCTGCCGAGGCCGCCTTGATCCGCTGGTCGTACACCGACTCCTCGGGCACGAGGATGGTGCCGCCGCCCTCGGTCAGCTCGTACGGCACGCCGTCGGTCTGCAGCTGGTCGACGATGGTGCTGGCGTCCTCCCCGCCGAGCCCTGAGAACAGCGGCGTGTAGGAGGGCTTGGACAGCCAGGACGTGAGTGCGATCCCGCCGAGCACGAGCACCGCGACGCCGATGATGGCGATGGTGCGCTGGGCGATGGTGAAGCTCTTCGCGGCATCCCCGAGACGGGTGGCGGCGGTGGACAGCGGCGTGGGCATCAGGCCTGCATCCTCATGATCTCGTTGAAGGCGTCAACGCCCTTGTTCCGGACGGCGGCGACGAGCTCGAGCGTCACCTGGGCACGCGTGGAGGCGAGCGTGGCGTTGTGGATGTCGGTCAGGTCGCCGGTGACGGCCTGCACGGCGAGTCCGTTCGACACCGACTGCAGGCCCTGCAGGTTGTCCACGGCGGAGGTGAGCGAGGTGGCGAACCCCTCGCCACCGGCATCGGACACGGCACCGACGGACGGCAGGTAGGAGGTGGCGGCGGGCTGGACCGCGCCGATCGCGGGAACGGGCATCAGGAACGTCCAATCTGAAGGGCGGCCTCGTAGGTGGCCTTGGCGCGGTCGACGACGGCGGCGTTCGCCTGGTAGCCGCGCTGCGCCATGATGAGCTGGCCCATCTGGGCGCTCATGTCGATGTCGGGGTAGCGGACGTAGCCGTCCTCGTCCGCGAGGGGGTGGTCGGGCTGGTGGACCAGTCGGCCCTCGGCGCTGCCGAACTCGGCCCCGGCCACGTAGGCGCCCTGGCCGTTCTCGTCCGCGCGTGCCGTGATGTAACGCTGCTGGAAGGCCGTGCCGTCGGTGGAGGTGACGGTGTTGGCGTTGGCCATGTTGTCCGAGACGGCGTCGAGCCATTTGCGGTGCAGGGTGAGGCCGGTGCCGGAGATCCCGATCGCGTCGAAGGTCATCAGGAGGTCCTCAGGGCCGTGCGGATGCTGGTGAAGGGGCCCTCGACGGCGCGCGCCGCGAACTGGAAGCGCAGAACGGTGTCGATGTTGGAGAGGGTCTCGGTGTCCAGGTTGACGTTGCTGCCGTTCAGCCGGGTCGGTTCGAGGGAGACGTCCGTGGTGGCCTGCACGCTGCCGCCGCCCATCGCGACCGAGCGCGCGAGGGAGTCCTCGAAGCTGACGCGCTGGGCCTGGAAGCCGGGGGTGTTGACGTTCGCGATGTTGTTCGCTGTGACGCGCTGGCGCAGGGCGAGCCCATCGAGGGCGCTCCGCAGGGCGAGCGAGGACACGGAATCGAGCACGACGGCAGAACCTCTTCTGAACAAGGTCGAGCGGCCGATCCATGGCCTGGGGGTGAGCGATCCGTGCTCACCGGCAACTATCGGATGGCGCTCGGCCACCCGTTAGGAGCCCGTGGGGAGAAGTTTCAGCCCGTCACATCGAGGTAGACGGCGGACTGCCGCGGAGCTGTCGCGGCCCGGACCGAGCCGAGCGCGGTCCGGTGGCGGCGCAGCGTGTCGGCGTCCGCGGCGAGGCGGGACAGGACGGCCACCTGGCGTTCGCGGATGCGCCGCGCCCGTGCCAGGAGGGCGTCGGGGATCGGACTCTCGAGGCGCGGCGGCGCCCAGCTCCCGGCGACGGCGTGCCGGGCGAGGGCGGGAGCCACGCGACTCGGGACTGGATCGTGGGCTCGATCCGCAGCCGCCGCCTCGTCGATCGCCGTTCCGAGCGCCGGCTCGTCCGTCATCCCGTCGATGGTCTTGTTCGTGGCGGAATCGAGGGCTGCCTCCAGGTCATCGAGTACGCCGGTCCAGGCCTTCAGGGCGGCGTCGCGCTCCATCCCCTCGAGGGCTCCCACTGTGGTGCTCGGGGCCTCGTCAACCAACGCCGAGGACTCCGAGGGCCCGCGGGGCGCCCTGGTCCTGGGCGACGGCGGCCGGCCGGCCGGCCCACGCGGCCTCGTGCCACGCCTGCCGCAACGGCTCGAGGATCTCGGCGCACTCCGCCGTCTTTGCGCAGTCCCGCCGGGTATTGGCTTCCATCAGGGTCTGCCGCACATAGGTGTAAAGGGACATCAGCCCTGCAGCCCCGTCCCAGACGTCCGTGCGCAGCGAGGACATCAACTCGCCGACGATGTCCTGGGCGTGCAGCAGATTCTGGGACGCGACATTCCAGTCCCCCGCCTCCTGGGCTGCCCCGGCGCGCGCCAGGTCGAGCAGCAGCCGGTCGTAGAGCATGGTCAGCAGCCCGGCGGGGGTCGCCGAGAGGACGGCGTCCTGCACGTACTGCGACCGCTTGGCCTGGTACCCGTTCATCTGCAGCATCTAGAGCCCGCTTCCGGTGGGGAGGCCTGCCAGCTGGGATGACAGCCAGTCCCCCTGTGATTGGAGTTGTGAGAGTTGGACCTCGAGCGCGGAGTAGGTGCGCTCGAGCGCGCTCCGGCGCTTCTCGAGCCGCTGGTCCCAGCCGGACACCTGGTCGTTGAGGTTACGTACCGTCGATTCCTGGCTCTTGATCCGGCTTGTCAGCTCGCCGTCGTACTTGTCCGAGGCCGCCTTGCCTGCCTCCGCGACGCGCGTCGACAGCTGGGTGAGGGCGTCCTTCACGGCGGCCGGGTCCTTGGCGAGCGCGGCGGCGAACTTCTCGGCGTCGAACTCGACGGTCCCGGAGCGCGTCAGTGTGATGCCGAGCTCCGACGTCGACCTGCCGTTGATGGGCGCCGTCGCCGCCGTGAGCATCGACTGGGTGATCCCGCGGACGGCGCTGTCGCCGGTGAACCTGCCCGCCGTCGGCGCAGCGCTGGCCGTCGCGCCTGGCGTGACCTTCGTGTTGGCCTCCACGAAGGAGAAGACACCCCGCAAGGCGTCCACGAGCTCCTTCGCCTTGGTGGAGGTGGCCTCGGCATCACGGGAAACTGTGACGGACACCGGGTCGGTGGTGGTCTTGGCGACGGTGACGGAGACGCCGGGGAGGATGTCCGCGAACGTGTTCGATGACGACGTGAGGGTCTGCTCGGCGGCGGTACCGCCCCAGAGGACCACCTCGGCGTCCTGTGCTGCGCGGACGGTGGCCGCTCCGGACTCGGAGAAGAGAGCGGTCGCGGTGCCGGCGGTGATATCGGCCGCGGTTCCGCGGAACACATCGAAGCGATGCTCGGCACCGGGCTCCTGCGCGGTGAACTGGAGCCGGTACTGCTGCACGCCGCCGAGGGTCCCGGCGCTGACCTTCGTGGCGGTGATGCCGACCTCGGCCTTGTTCACCTGGGCGATGACGTCGTCGAGTGTTCCGGTGGTGGCGATCTCGGTGGTGGTCCCGTCCTTCGCCCGCAGGGTGAGCGTGGAGGCCTCCGCGGAAAAGGCCGTCATGGCCGCCGTGACGGAGGACTGGGAGGAGGCGAGCTGCTTGACGGTGAAGTCGAGGGTGCCGGCGCCGGCGGAGGACGTCGCGGTGGCGGTGGCGGCGTCGGAGCTGCTGGCCACCTTGTAGAGGTCGAGGGCCAGGGGTTTGGCGGTCTTGGTCGCGAGCTCGGTCAGGGAACTCAAGCGGGTGTTCAGCTGCTGCAGGGCGGTGACGAAACCCTGTGTCGAGGTGGCCTTCGCCTTGAGGAGCGTCTGCGGGCGGGCTTCCAGCTGCATGAGCTGGTTGATCATGGTCGTGGTGTCCAGCCCGCTGGCGATGCCGTCGATGGAGAACGCCATGGGTTACCTCTCGGGTGGGACGGGATCTTCCGGGGTTTCGATTGCGGGTTCATCCGACTACTTCGCGGCGAATGCGCGGTGGCGGGACCTCTCGGTCCAGGATCAGTCCCGCCACCGTGCACCTTTCGCCTACGAGCTCACCGTCTAGCGGAGGAGCTGAAGGACACCCTGGTTCATCTGGTTGGCCTGGGCCAGCATCGCGGTACCGGCCTGCGAGAGGATGTTCGAGCGCGTGAAGCTCGCCATTTCCTTCGCCATGTCGGTGTCGCGGATGCGGGACTCGGCCGCGGAGAGGTTCTCCTGCGAGACGTTGATGCTGTTGATCGCGGACTCGAAGCGGTTCTGCACGGCACCGAGCTCGGAACGTGAGGTGGACACGGCCTTGATCTGCGTGTCCAGCGCAGCGATCGACGTGAGCGCCTCAGCTGCAGTGCTGAACTTCAAACCCTTGACGGCGGTTGCCACAGCCTCGACGTCGGCCGTCTTCACCGTGATTTGATCGTTCGCTGCGGTCGAGCCTGCACCGACCTGGAAGGTCAGGTCAGCTGCTGCAGCAGTGAGCAGGTCGGTGCCGTTGAAGTTGGTGCTGCCGGCGATGCGCGTGAGCTCATCACCAAGGGCAGTGACCTCGGTCTGGATCGCCGTACGTGCGTCGGCGTTGTTCGAGTCGTTGCCCGACTGCACTGCCAGGTCACGGACACGCTGCAGGATGCTGTGGACCTCGGTCAGTGCACCTTCCGCGGTCTGGACAACGCTGATGCCGTCCTGGGCGTTGCGGGCTGCAACCCCGAGACCGTTGACCTGCGAGCGCAGGCCCTCGGCGATGGACAGGCCGGCGGCGTCGTCGGCTGCGCGGTTGATGCGGAGACCGCTGGACAGCTTCTCCAGCGACTTGGACATATCGCCCTGGGTACTGGAGAGGTTGCGGTATGCGGTGTTGGCCGCGGTGTTGGTGTTGATCTGGAAACCCATGATGTATTCCTCCGTGAAAGGGTTGCTATCGCCGGCCCATCCATGGGCCGGCACCAGTAGCTATCGGAGGTCCTGCAGCCGATGTTAGGACTCGGAGCAACTTTCTTTCCCGGCCTGCCCGAAACGGTGCGAACACACGCAAGGTAGCCCAAGGTTTCGTCGTGGGTTGAGGTGCAGCAGGGCGGATCGGGGATGGGGCCCGTGCAGCCGCCCTAGGCTTTTTCCCTGGTCAGGGTCCTGATCTTTCGAGGGAAGGAAGTGCAGGGTGCCTGCTGTTACCCGTAATGCCAGTGGTGATGGCTCAGCTCCCGTGCGAGCGCGGGTCGATGCCTCCCGCGTCCTCGTCGTCGGAACGGTCGTCGCCTTGCTGGCCTACCTGGTCGCCGTCCTGTTCGGCGACCTGTTCGGCGACCGGGTCCGGTCCGACCTGCTCGGCGCGTGGCTGGGCATCGTCGTGGAACTCGCTGCCGTGGCCGTGTGCGTCGGCGCGGTGTACAGGACGCGACGCCGGTGGCAGATCCTGCTCGGCACGGCGGCCGTCGTCGTCTACACCGCAGGGGATCTCGTCTACCTCGCGTCGCTGGACGGACAGCAGGCCCTCGCCGTGGTGTCGGTCGCGGATGTGGCGTATCTCGCCTTCTACCCCTTGATGCTCGGGACGCTCGCGATGACGGTGCGCAAACTGAAGGGCGTGGCCTGGCCGTTGCTGCTGGACAGCGTGGTGGGTGCATTCGCCGCCGCCGCCGTCATGGCTCTGGTCCTCGCGCCGCTCCTGCGTTCCGGGGCAGGGGGCGGCACGACGTTCGAAGTAGTCGTCGCTGTGGTCTACCCGCTCCTGGATCTCCTGCTGATCACGGCCGTCGGTGGCCTGCTGGCCTCCCGCGGGCTCGATCTCGGGCCGCGTTGGCCACTGCTGATCATCGGCCTGATCCTCTTCTCCGCCGCGGACGTCGCCTTCGCCCTGGGGATGCAGGACTACGCTGTCGGGTCGGTCGTCGACGCCGGCTGGATCATCGGGGTCGTCGGCATCGCCCTCTGGATCGACGGCGTCGCACGAGCCGGCACGGACTCCCGCCAGCGTGACCGCGGGCTGCCCACCCATACCATCCTGATGGTGTCCACCCTGTCGGCGCTCGCAGTCCTGATCATCGGGTGCCAGGTCCCCATCCCGCTCCTCGCCCAGATCCTCGCCGCTCTCACCCTGCTCCTGGCAGCGGTACCTCTCGTCTTCCGGAACCGCGTGCTGGGGATCCTCGCCACCACGGACGACCTCACAGGGCTCCCGAACCGCCGGGGGCTGGTCGCCGACCTTCCTGGACGGGTGGGCGGGGACCGCTTCGGTGCCCTGCTCTTCCTGGACCTCGACCGCTTCAAGGATGTCAACGATGCGCTGGGACACGACGTCGGGGACGCCCTCCTCGTCCTGGTCGGCGAACGCTTCGCCCGGCAGGTGCGACCCGGCGACCTCTTCGCCCGCCTGGGCGGTGACGAGTTCGCGGTGTTCCTCGACAGCGTGTCCCGGGAGGAAGCCCTCGCCGTGGCCCGCCGACTGGAAGCGGAGCTCGACCAGCCGATCCAGGTCGGCACGGCCTCGCTGAAGGTCAGCGTCAGTATCGGTATCGCGCTCACCCCGGACAACGGCACCGACATCACCCTGCTGATGCGCAAGGCGGATATCGCCATGTTCCGGGCCAAGTCGGACCGCAGCGGGCACCACCTCTACAGCTCCGTGGACGACGACGGCGGCGCGCGGAAGCTGAGGACCCTGCAGGAGCTGCGACTGGGACTCGCCGAGGGCCAGTTCGAGTTGCACTACCAGCCGAAGGTGCACCTGACGGACGGCTCCGTGACCAGCGTCGAGGCCCTGATCCGGTGGAACCATCCCCTCCTCGGGCAACTTCCGCCGACGTCGTTCCTGCCCCTCGCGGAAGAAGCGGGCCTGATGCCCGCGATCTCCGCGCTCGTGCTCGAGGAGGCGGTGGCGCAGGTGGCCCGGTGGCGTGCCGACGGGATGGCGATCAGCGTTGCCGTGAACCTGTCCGGATCCTGCATCCAGGAAGGGCTGCCCCGGCAGATCCGCATCCTCCTCGAACAGCACGGCCTCCCACCGGAGTGCCTCGTGCTGGAGATCACGGAGGACATGCTCATGCGGAACCCGACCGATGCGGCGAAGATCTTCGCGCGGCTCCGCGCGAAGGGCATCCAGATCTCGATCGACGACTTCGGCACCGGATACAGCTCCCTGGCGTACCTGCGCGAGCTCCCTGCCGACGAACTCAAACTGGACCGATCCTTCATCACCGCCATGCGCTCGGATCGTCGCGCCCATGGCCTCGTGGGCTCGATCATCGACCTGGCACACAGCCTGGACCTCCGGGTGGTCGCCGAAGGAGTGGACAACGGGGAGACTCAGGTGGAATTGCGGGCCCTGGGGTGTGATGTCGCCCAGGGCTTTCACTTCTCCAGACCACTGCCGGCGGCTGCGGTGATGCCGTGGATCATCGCTTACCCCGCGGCCACGAGCAAGGAACAGGGGCCCGCCGGCCAGGTACTGCAGCTGCCGGTCTGACCCGCACGGTCGGGTCGGCTGCTGCAGCGCCCGAATGCAAGGGCCGCCGCACCCGGGCAGATCCCGGGTCTCCCCGTCGGCGGAATGTCCCGCCGTATACTTCGACCATGCCGAATCCGCGCCCCGACCGTTGGGTCCACGCTCTGAAGTCCGCTCCCGCACAGCTCGGAGGCGAGCTGTGAGCGGCGGCCTCGTCGCCCTGCTCGACGACGTCGCAGCCATCGCCCGTATAGCTGCCGCCTCGGCGGACGACGTCGCTGCCGGGGCCGCGAGGGCGGGGGTCAAGGCTGCCGGTGTGGTGATCGACGACGCCGCCGTCACCCCGCAGTACGTCTCCGGGGCGGATCCGTCCCGCGAACTGCCGATGATCAAGCGAATCTTCTGGGGCTCGCTGCGCAACAAGCTGCTGATCATCCTGCCGGCGCTGCTGCTCATCAGCGCCTTCGTCCCGGGCATCATCCCGTTCATCCTCATGCTGGGCGGTACCTACCTGTGCTACGAGGGTGCCGAGAAGGTGTGGCACAAGCTCCGCGGCCACCACGCGGCCGAGAAGGCCCCGGCGGTCGAACGCGGACCGGAGGCCGAGGCGAAGGTCACCAAGGGTGCCATCACCACCGACTTCATCCTCTCCTGCGAGATCATGGTCATCTCGATGAACGAGGTGGCCGACGAGTCCCTGTGGGCCAAGGCCCTCATCCTGGTCGTCGTCGCACTGGCGATCACGGTGCTCGTGTACGGCGCCGTCGGACTGATCGTCAAGATGGACGACATCGGTCTGCACCTGACCACCAAGGACTCCGCCGGCGCGCAGCGCCTCGGCGGGCTGCTCGTGCGGGGAATGCCTTCCGTGCTGACCGTGATCACCGTCGTCGGCACGGTCGCCATGCTGTGGGTCGGTGGCCACATCATGCTGCAGGGCGTCTACGACCTGGGGTGGCATGCGCCGTACGACCTCGTCCATGTCCTCGAGCACCCCTTCGCCGGCGTCGCGGTGGTGGGCGGCTTCCTGGCCTGGCTCGTGAACACCCTGTGCTCCGCGATCCTCGGCTTCGCCTGGGGCTCCGTCGTCATGGCCGTGGTGCACCCGCTGCTGAAGGCGCTCCCGTTCGGGAAGAAGGGAGAGCACGAGGGAGGCGATATCCGCGCTGCGGTCGCCGGACACCGGCCGGGGAAGGACCACGCGGACCCGGCTTCCCACTGATCCGCGCGCAGGTTCTCCCGCGACGCCTCCTGGTCGACGCGCGGCCCGCATCCGGGCTGCGGTGCGAGCGATCGAGCCGACGCGCTCAGGGACATCGCTAACGCCACAGCGGCCGATGCCGATAGTTCTTCCTGTTCCACAAGTCTGTGACACCGGGAAGGAGGTGGGACGGTGAGTCCCCAGGATCTGTCCGCCCTGCTGTGGCAGGAACGTGAACTGCTCGAACTCCTCGTCTTCAAGCTCGAGGAGGAGCAGCTGCTGCTCACTTCCGGCAAGACCCGCTGGCTGCAGCACGCCACCCGCGAGGTGGAGCAGGTGCTCGAGCGCCTGCGCGACATCGGGCTGGCCCGGGCGGTGCACGCCTCCGGCGTCGCCGCCGCGTGGGGCCTCGATGACGGCGCGACACTCCGCGAACTGGCCGCGGTGGCCCCCGAGGGACCCTGGCAGGAACTGCTCTCCGCGCACCTGCAGGCCATGACCGTCCTGGTCGCCCAGATCGGCGCGCTGCGCGACACCAACCAGCAGTTCCTGAGGGCGGCCAGCCGGTCCACCCAGGAGACCCTCGCCGGGATCGGCACCGGGACGGGCACGTACGCCGCCGACGGCGCCGCCCTGCAGGGAGCCGGACAACCCACCCTCCTCGACAAGGATCTGTGACGGGACGATGAGCACATTCAGCGGACTGACCACGGCCTACTCAGGGCTCGCCGCCGCCCGCGCCGGCCTCGACGTCACCGGGCAGAACATCGCCAACGCGACCACGCAGGGGTACACGCGCCAGCGCCTCGAGACCTCCGCCGCCGCGCCGGTGCGTCCGACACTCTTCAGCACCGGCACGCGCTCGGGCGAGGGCGTGCTCGTCCAGGGCATCGCCCGCCTCGGTGATGCGCACCTCGAAGCACGTGTCCGCATCACCGCCGGGGCCGCCGGTTACACGAGCGTGCGCGCCCAGGCCTACTCCGCGCTCGAGGACGGCCTGAAGGAGCCCGGCACCACCGGTGTGTCAGACTCCCTGCAGAAGTTCTGGGCGGGCTGGCAGGGCGTCTCCAACCAGCCCGAGAAGGACGCCCCGGCGTCGGCGCTCCTCGCGGCGGCAGGGCAGCTCACCTCCCGGATCGCCGCGGGCTACCGCGAGGTCGAGCAGCAGTGGGCGACGGTCCGCTCCTCGGCGACCGGCCTCGTCGCGGAGGTCAACGACGCTGCTGCCCAGGTCGCCGACCTGAACCGGCAGATCCGCTCCAGCGTCGCCGCCGGCGCCCCGGCCAACGAGCTCGTGGACCGCCGCACCACCCTGACGGCGACGCTCGCCGGACTGACCGGGGCCACGGTCCGTGACAATCCCGACGGCACAGCCGACGTCCTGCTGGCCGGCAACCCGCTCGTCGCGGGCACCACCGCGCGCGCCCTGCAGGTCACCGGGCCCATCCAGCTCGGCGGTGCCGGCGCCGTCCAGGTGGAATGGACCCACCGGCCCGGCGCCCCGGCTGGCGTGGAGAGCGGCGAACTCGCGGCCACGCTCTCGCTCCTCGCCCCCGCCGAGGCGGGCGGCGCCCTTGCCCAGGCGGCCGACGGGTACGACGCCTTCGCGGCGACACTCGCCGACCAGGTGAACGCCCTCCACAGCGGCACGGGCAAGGGCCCGTTCTTCGCCCACCAGCCGGGCCGCCCCGCGGCCTCGCTCACCGTCCTGCCGACCCGCCGCGAGGACCTCGCCGCGGGCGCTCCCGGATCGGGCGCCCATGACGGCTCGGTGGCCGACGCGATCTCGGGGATCGGCACCGGGGCGGGATCGCCCGACGCCGTCTGGTCCGCCTTCGTCACGGGTCTCGGCGCCGCCGCGCGCGCCGAACTGCAGGGAAACGCCCTCGCCGAGGTGTCCGCGACCACCGCACTGCAGCAGCAGCTCGGCGCCACATCGGTCAGCATGGACGAGGAGCAGGTCAACCTGCTGCAGTACCAGCACGCATACCAGGGCGCAGCACGCGTGATGACGGCCGTCGACGAGATGCTCGACGTCCTCATCAACCGCATGGGAATCGTAGGACGGTAGAAGAGCCATCATGATCACACGTGTCACCAACCAGACCATGCTCCACGGGGCGCAGCGTTCCCTGCAGGCGAACCTCGCGCGTCTTGCGGACCTGCAGGAGAAGGCGTCCAGCCAGAAGGCCATCGCCCGCCCGTCGGATGATCCTGCCGCGGCCGCCGAGGCCCTGCGCGTCCGCGCCGAGATGAGCGCCACCACCCAGTACGGCCGCAACATCTCCAACGGCGAAGGCTGGCTGACCCAACTCGAGAATGCCATGACGACGTCGAAGCGGGCGCTGGACCGCGTGAACGACCTCACGCTGCAGGGCTCCAACTCCTCCCTGCCACCCGCCGCGCGCGAGGCCCTCGCCCTCGAGGTCGAGTCGCTGCGCTCCGAGCTCACCACGCAGGCCAACGCGACCTACGCGGGCCGTTTCCTCTTCGCGGGGAACGCCGACACTGCCGCCGCCCTCGCGCCGGACCTCACGTTCGCGACCGGAGGGACGGTCGGGCGCAGGGTAGGACCCCATGAGACCGTCCGCGTCGACGCGGACGGGGCGGCCGTCTTCGGCAGCGGCAGCGCCTCGGCCTTCGCCCTGCTGGACGGCATCGCCGCGGACCTGCGCGCCGGCAAGGACGTGTCGGTCCACCTCGCGCCGCTGCAGCAGCGCATCCAGGACCTCACAGCCCACCACAGCGAGATCGGCACACGGCACGCGCGCCTGCTCGAGGCGAAGGACGCCGTCGCCGACGCATCGCTGGCACTCGAAGGAGAACGCGCCGCCGTGGAAGACGTAGACCTCGCGTCCATCATCCTGGACCTCAGGCTGCAGGAGACCGCCTACCAGGGTGCGCTCGCCGTCTCGGCCCGCGTGCTGCAGCCCTCCCTCATGGACTTCCTGCGATGAGGGCCGCGTTCGTCACGCCCCCACCGGGCCTCGCACCGCTCACGGACTTCAACCTCGAGGAGGTCCCGGGCGCCCAAGGACTCTTCACCCTCACCGCCGCCGAGGAGCCTGCCGTGCGTCTGTTCCTCCTCGACGCCGCGACGTACGTGCCCCACTACAGTCCGCGCCTGTCCGAGGCTCAGCGCGAGGTCCTCGGACCCGACGTGCCCGAGGCCCATCTGTTCGTCGTCGCCAATCCCGGTCCGGGCGGCACCAGCGTGAACCTGGCTGCGCCGATCGTCGTCGACCTCGGGACGGGACGCTGCGCCCAGCTGATCCTCGAAGGGACCGACTACCCCCTCCGGGCTGCGCTGGCCCAGGCCGCCTGAGGCCCGGCACCACCACGAGAAGAGCCGCCCGGCAGTGCCGGGCGGCTCTTCTGGTCGATGACGCGTATCCACGCACCCGCCGCAAGCACCCATGGGGCGCGAGCGGGCCGGGAATGGTTAGGCGAAGTCCGACGTGGCGGGATCGGCACCGATACGGCCGGCAGCACCCTTGTCCAGGCCGTTGATCGCCTCGACGTCCTCGTCCTCGAGCTGCACGTCGAGCGATTCCCAGTTCTCGATGATGCGCGACTCCGTGACGGACTTCGGGATGACCACGTTGCCGAGCGCGAGGTGCCAGGCGAGGACCACCTGGGCGGGGGTGGCGTTGCGCTTGCCGGCGATGTCCTGCAGCACGGCGTCGTCGAGCAGTCCCTTACCGGACCCGAGGGGCGACCACGACTCGTGCAGGATGCCCTTCTCCGCCTCGAAGGCGCGCAGTTCGGCCTGGTTCAGGTAGGGGTGGGTCTCCACCTGGTTGATGACCGGAACCACGCCGGTCTCGTCGATGATCTCCTTGAGCGCTTCGGTGGTGAAGTTCGAGACGCCGATGCTCCTCACGCGCCCCTGCTTCTGCAGCTCGATGAACGCCTTCCACGTGTCCACGTACTTGCCCTGCTTGGGCTGGAGCCAGTGGATGAGGTAGAGGTCGAGCGTCTCCAGTCCGAGGCGCTCCATGGACTCGTCGAACGCCTTGAGCGTGCTCTCGTAGCCCTGGTCCGCGTTCCACAGCTTGGTGGTGATGAACATCTCGTCACGGCTCAGGCCCGACGACGCGATCGCGCGTCCCACGCCCGCTTCGTTCCCGTAGATCTTGGCGGTGTCGATGTGGCGGTAGCCGGCCTTGAAGGCCTTGCCCACGACGTCCTCGGCGACATTGTCCTCAACCTGCCACACGCCGTACCCGAGCTGGGGGATCGTGAGGCCGTCAGTGAACGTAAGGTTTGGTGATGTAGTCATATAGGCGGGAACTAACGGGGAGACCTGTTTATTTCTGTTTCCGCCGACAACTATCAGCCCGCGAGGTATTCGCTCCGGGAGCGGACCCCACGGACCAGCCTGCGATGACGGAGGTGTGGGATGGGCGCGATGGACGAACCGGTGCGGGTCGCCCTGCACGACGACGCCTACCTCTACGCCTTCCGGCGCTCGAGGTCCGCACGGCTCGCCGTGGACGTGGCGGTCGACGCGGTCGAAGCCGTCGAAGCAGTCGCCCCTCGGGCCACCCCTGCTGCCGTGCGCATCCTCCTCGTCACCGAGGCCCGGGCGTCCCTGCAACGATTCCTGCCGCCGTCGCTCCCTCCCCGCGTCGAGGGCAACAGGGACCTGCAGGCCGCCCTCGCCGCCCTCTCGCCCGGGGAGAGGGAGTTCCTCCTGCTGCGTCACTGGGACGGCCTCGACACCGAGGCCGCGGCGAGGGCGTCGGGGCAGGATCCCGGCCGCCTCACCGCGGTCGAGGCCATGTGCGGGCACCTGTCGGCAGGACCGGGACAGGCCACCCTCGCCGCCGTCCTGACCGCCGCCGATCCCGCCCGCTCCGTCACCGAGGACGACCTCGGACGCAGCCGCCGTGCACTGCGCGCCCTGCCGGATGCTCCTGCAGCATCGGGCGCCGATCCCCCGGACGGGACCTTCGATCACATCTCCGAGGGCCCGCCTCCCAACGCCCCGCCGAACGCCCGGGCACCATCCGGCGCCGAGCCGCCGGACAGCCCCTCCACTCCGGCACCCGTCCCGGCGCGGATGATCACCGGGACCCCGGCCGACGACGTCGGTGCCGCTCCGAACCGGAGGGCCCGGACGATCATCGGCTCCACCTGCCTCCTGCTGATCGCGGCGGTCGTCGCAGCCTTCCTCGCACGCCAGGCGACCGGTCCCACGAGCGGGACGGCCCACCTGTTCGAGTCGGCCGACGTCGTCGCCGTCGTGGCCGCCGCAGAGATCCGGGCATCGGTGATCGACGGCGAGGTGCGGATCCTGCGGAACGCCTCCGTGGTGCAGACGCTGAAGGGCGAATCGGCGGAGCGGGTGCTCACCGTCGATGTCACGGGCCGGAGCACCCTCGAGCGCCCGTACAGCAGGACCTTCCATCCGCCCAACCAGCTCATGTTCCTCGTTCACGGCGAGCACGGCGTCCTCACGCCGATCGAGGGCGAGGGCTCCGTGCTCACTCTCGTGAACCGGCGGGCACCGGAGGCGGCCACGCCCGCCGGCGAGCCAGTGCCCCTGCCGGAGGATCTGCGCAACACCATCCGGGCCATGCCGCCGGGTGAACTCGTGCTCGACACGAGCGGGGAACCTCCCGGGGCGCTGGACCCCGCGGTGGTCGTCGGCGTGCGCCCCGACCGGGACCGCGACGCATCGGATCAGCCGGAGAACCTCCAGGGGACGTTCCGCATGGGCGTCAAGGGCACGAGGGCCTGCGTGATGTTCACGTACGACGGCCGCCTGGTCCTCCTGCGCTGGCCGGAGGGCTTCTCCGCCTACGAACGCGAGCAGGTGGGCACCTCCACGGACGGCGATCCGCCCGTCCGTCACCGCATCCTGACCGTCCTCAACGAACGCGGCTACCCCTATGTGGACGACGACCGGTCCACGCCGTTTATCCGGGGGGTGCCGACCGGTGGACGCGGTGAGTGCGGCGGGCAGGAACTCGAGGTCTGGGACATCGCCGTGGACCCGGGGAGCACCCTGCTGTTCTACTGAGTCCGCTCCCCGGCGCCCGGCATGGACCGTTCGGCTTCCTCGATGTCCTCCGCCACCAGCTGGGCGCGGCGCCGCACGTTGTCGAGCCCGGAGGACGCGATGCCCCACCGCTCGCCGTCGAGCCGGGTCATCGCGGCCGCCTCGGCCGTCGTCGCCAGCGTGTTGCCTGCACGGGACAGCGCACGGTGCACCTGCAGGAGCGCCCCGGGGATGTCGAGGCCCGTGCTCGGTGACGAGGCCTGGGCACGGACGCAGATCGCGCGGACCCGCGGGAGCATGGCGCCCAGGTCGTCGGCGACCTGCACGAGTTCGTTGTAGACGTCGTCGTCCTCGATGCCTTCGAGGATCTGGTGATAGCGGTCGAGTCCGCGGCGGAAGCGGTCGTGCGCACGCCGCCACACCCCGGTGCCCAGCTCGGCGTCGTCCTTCCGCCCCTGCCGCGCCGCAGCGAAGAATGCCACCTACGCTCTCAGAGGTACTGGCCGGGTCCGTGGCTGTCCGCGGGGGACGCCTGGGCCTGCCGCACGGGCGGGGTGCGCCGGGGTTCGCCGTCCTCGCCGATGACGACGCCGGGCGCGATCACCGTGCCGGGCGGCAGCTCACGGAGTTGAAGCCGGGCCGCGAGCTGCTGGTTGGCCATCTGCTGCGCGGCGAGCGCGGCCTGGATGCCGTGGAAGAGGCCCTCGAGCCAGCCCACGAGCTGGGCCTGGGCCACACGCAGCTCCGCGTCGGTGGGCACCGTGTCGTCGTCGAAGGGCAGGTTGATGCGGTGCAGTTCCTCGACGAGCTCGGGGGCGAGGCCGTCCTCGAGCTCCTGGACGGAGCGCTCGTGGATGGAGGCGAGGCGCGTGCGGCCGGCGTCGTCGAGCGGCGCGGACCGGACCTCCTCCAGCAGTTGCTTGAGCATGGTCCCGATCCGCATGACCTTCGCGGGCTCGTCCACGAGCTCGGCGAGCGTCGCGGGACGGTTGTCCGCCTGCCCGGGGACGGCGGGTGCGCCGCCCTGCGGGGTCTCGGGGGTGCCGGGAGCGGGGACCACGGGACCGGCAGGCTGCTGTTCAGTCATGACGCAATGCTCCCACACCCCCTGAGGGCCGGGCACGTCAGATCCAGCCTTGTTCCCACGCCCTCGCGGCGGCGTCGTGGCGTGACGGTGCGCCGAGCTTCGCCATCGCCGAGGACACGTAGTTCCGGACCGTCCCCGGCGCCAGGTGCAGTTCACGGGCGATCGCCTGGACGCTGGCGCCCTGCCGGCCATGGCGCAGGACATCCAGTTCCCGGGCCGTCAGGGGGCAGGACTCGCCGGTCAGCGCGCTCGCGGCGATGTCCGGGTCCACGTACCGGCGCCCGGCGGCGACGTCCCGGATGACGTTCGCGAGCTGGTCGGCGGGGGTCGACTTGGGCACGAATCCGGCGACCCTGCTTGCCAGCGCGCGGCGGAGCACGCCCGGCCGGGCGTGCCGCGTGACGATCACCACGCGCGTCGCGACGCTCCGGAGGATCTCCTCCGCGGCATAGATGCCGTCCGTGGGGGGCATCTCGAGATCCAGGACGCAGACATCCGGTACGTGCTCCTTCGCGAGGCGCACGGCGTCCGTCCCGTTGTCGGTGCTGGCCACGATCTCGAGGTCGGGTTCGAGCCCCAGCAGGGCTTCGAGGGCTCCTCGGATCAGGTGTTCGTCGTCGGCGAGGACCAGGCGGATCATGACCGTCCTCCCCGCGGGTGCGCCGCATCCACCCGCGAGCGGCCAGCGGTGGCAGGAGGAGATCCCGGGGCCGCCCGCCCATGGTCGATGCCCGTCGAAGGATCAGGGGTCCCGGGGGCGGAGGCCGTGAGGACGAACCGGCCGTCGGCGATGCCCGCCCCGACAGCTCCGCCGACGGCCTCGAACCTCTGGCGCAGGCCGTCGATGCCCGATCCGCCGCTTTCCGGCGCGGTGCCGCCGACGCCGTCGTTCGAGACCGCCAGGATCCATCCCGGGCCGGAGCGTGCCAGCTGGAAGGTCACGGTGGTGGCGTCGCTGTGGCGGAGGATGTTGGTGGTGGCCTCCCGGATGACGAGACCGAACAAAGTCCTCTCCTCCGGTGGCAGCCCCTCCGCTTCCATCTCCACGGAGGTACCGATACCGGCGGCCCGCAGGACCTCGGCCGCATTGGCGGCCTCGGCGGTGAGGGAGACCGTGCGGTAGCCGTGCACCAGGGCTCGTGTCTCCTCCAGCGCCGTGCGCGCCAGTTGCTGGGCCTCGCCGATCTGGATCCGTGCGGCTTCCGGATCGGCGTCGAGCAGGCGCCCCGCGAGTTCGGTCTTGAGTGCGATGACCTGCAGGTGGTGGCCCTGGATGTCGTGGAGGTCCGCGGCGAAGCGCAGCCGCTCCTGCGCCACGGCGAGTTCGCCGGAGGTGCGGCGGCTGTCGTCGAGGCGCACCACGATCTCCCACCACCAGATACTGGCCACGAAGAGCAGGGGCGTCATAACCGCCCACAGGCCCATGGCGAAGAAACTCCCGTCGTCCGCGAAGCCGCCCACGCCGGTGCCGAGCAGGGCCCCGAGCAGCCCGTGCAGGACGAGGGCGGCGAGCGCTGCGGCCAGGACGTACCAGCGGGCGCGGCGGCCCACGACGACGGCGAGGGCGTTCGCCGCGAACCACAGCGGCATGCCGGCGACCCAGAGGGTGTGGGGCTGGGCGAGTCCCAGGAACCAGAGCCCGGCCGGTGGAAGCAGGAGCCACAGCGTGTATTTCCGCTCCGGCAGGCCGCCGCCGAGTCCGCCGCGGAAGAACCAGCAGTACCGGGTCAGGGCGGCGACCGAGGCGACGGCGAGCGCGATGATGACGATGTCCAGGGCCTGCAGGCCGTAGTCGCCCCCGCCGAGCATGAAGAGCGTGCCCATGATGCTGATGAAGATGCTGTAGAAGACGATCGACCCGACGGTGTACCGCCAGGTCGCGCGGACGCCGCGGCCGGTCTCGGCACCCGGTGCCGCGTCGGCCGCCGTCGCCGCCCTCTCCCGGGACAGGGCAGGAGCCTTGAAGAACGCCATGGCTCCCATCGTAGGACCATGACATATGTCATGGTCCCGGCGTGGGAACGGACACGGGAAGAGGTGACGCCCCGCCACTGATGCGCCCCGGTGATCCTCGGGAGGATGGACCCATGACCAGCTCACCCAGCACCCCGACCACCCTGCACCCCGCCGGCCGCTCCGACGAGCCCGCGGACACCATCGCCGTCGCCGCACGGGACCTGCGGTGCTCGTACGGCTCCTACGAGGCCGTGCGCGGCATCGACCTGACCATCCGCAACGGAGAGTTCTTCGCCCTGCTCGGCACCAACGGGGCAGGCAAGACCACCACGATGGAGACCCTCGAGGGTCACCGGGCAGCGACGTCGGGCACGGTGTCCGTGCTCGGCGGCAACCCCTACCGGGACAAGTCCTCGATCCGCCCCCGCCTCGGCATCATGCTGCAGGAGGCCGGGTTCGCCGACGACCTCACGGTCGCGGAGACCTGCCGTCTCTGGCTCCGGCTCTCCTCACCGGACCCGCGGTCCAGGTCCCGCGAGGACGTCATCGGGACGGGGCTGGAGACGCTGGACCTCGCAGGGAAGGCATCGACCCGCGTCAAGATGCTCTCCGGCGGGCAGCGCCGCCGCCTCGATCTCCTCCTCGCCACCGCCAACGAACCGGACCTCCTCTTCCTCGACGAACCGACCACGGGCCTCGACCCCGAATCGCGCGAGCGCACCTGGGACCTGGTGCGTGGACTGAACGACGCCGGCACCACGGTGGTCCTCACCACCCACTACCTCGAGGAGGCGGAGGCCTACGCGGACCGGCTCGCGATCATGCACGACGGCGTCATCGCCGTCGAAGGCACCCTCCCGGACGTCCTGGGGCGTGAACCGTCGGCCATCTCCTTCGAGGTGGACGCCGCCGTCGACGTCCTGCAGCTCACGCGCCTCGGCCTCTCCCCGGACTTCACTCCGACGCCGGCCAGCACGCGGGTGGCCGTGCCGTCCCTGGACCTGCAGCAGGACCTGTGGAAGGTGCTGTCCTGGGCCGACGAGCACCGGATCCGACTCGACCGGCTGTCCGCGTCCGAGGCCTCCCTCGCCGCCGTGTTCCGCCGGGTCAGCCTCGCCGCCTAGTCCCCGACCTTGCACCCCTGAACCGGAGAGAACCATGACAACCCTGACCAAGACCCCCTCGGACGCCCTGCACGGCCCCTCGTCCGCGAGCCGCATCCTCGCCATCGCGCTCATGGAACTGCGGATCATCTTCCGCAACAAGACGGTGCTCACCGGCGCCGTGCTCATGCCCGTCGCCATGGCCGTCTACATGTACTACGTCGGCGCGGACCAGATGACCGGCCCCTCCGGCGTCGCCGTCCTGGTGGGCCTGACCCTCATGGTGGTGGCCCTGCTCGGCGTCTACCTTACCGCCACGACCACCCTCGCGACACGGCGGCAGGAGCTGTTCCTCAAGCGGCTCCGCAGCGGGGAGTCATCGGACACCGTGATCTGGCTCGGGATGCTCACACCCATCGTGGCGCTCGTCGCCGCGCAGCTGGCCCTCGTGGGCGTCGGCTTCGCGGTCGCGGGTGTGGAGGCCCCCACCCGGCCGCTGGTGGTGCTCGGCGCGGTCTTCGGCTTCCTCGCCCTGTGCGCGACCGCCGGCATGCTGACCAGTGTCTTCACCCCCTCAGCCGCTGCGGCCCAGATCACCACGCTCCCGTTCTTCTTCGTGGTCATCGGCACCTTCTTCTGGACCGCGTTCGACGACGGCTTCGAGATGCTCTCCCGCCTGACCCCGGGCGGGGCACTGCAGAACCTCCTCATGGCGGGCTGGGGCGCCGGGACCCTCGACGCCTCCGTGGCCGGGGCCGCCGTCGTGATCCTGGCCTGGATCGTGCTGCCCTACCTGGTCGCCGCCAGGCGCTTCCGGTGGGAGAAGCGCTGACGGTACGGAACGGATCCGCCCGAGCGGGCGCAGCTCGAACACGAGGAAGCCGGGCACTCCGTACGGAGTGCCCGGCTTCCTCGCTGGGAGCCCGCTAGCAGCAGCGGCCCTCGGGGTTCGCGTCCTGGCGGTCGGTTTTGTCCCGCCAGAACTCGCGTTCCGTCATCGGGAGCTCGCCCGCGTGGGTGCGCTCGTGGTGGTCCAGGTACGCCTGGTACGCGTTCTCCCCCATGACCCCCTTGAAGAGCCACGCGAGTTCACGCGCGGTGTCGCGTGCGCGGGAGAGGACCTGCGGCACGGTCATCAGTGCCCCGTCCTCGCGGGCCGCCTGCCCGGCTCCAGAGCCGCCCACTGCGTCTCCAGTTCCTTCTCGGCCGGTGACGCGATGAGGCCGGCTGGTGCGAAGATGCGTGAGGCCACCGGGGCGTCCTCGGTCTCCTCGCCGCCGCCGTGCCGGTAGGCCCGGATGGTGGCGAGGATCGCCGTCAGGATGACGATGATGGAGAGCACCACGAAGATGATCGACAGCGTGCCCTGGATGAAGGTGTTACGCACCACCGCCTCCATGGCGGCGACCGTCTTGGCCGTGCCGAAGCTCTCCTCACCGGCGGCCAGGGCGTTCCTGAACGCCGTGTGCTGCGCCCAGTAACCGATGGCCGGGACGGGCGAGAAGATCTTCAGGAACGACGCCGTGATGGTCACCACCGCGGCGAAGGCGAGCGGCAGGGCCGGGATCCACAGGAAGCGGAACAGGCCCCGCTTGGCGCAGATCGCCATGCACACCGCGAGCGCGATGGCCGCCAGCAGCTGATTGGCGATACCGAACAGCGGGAACAGCGTGTTGATACCGCCGAGGGGGTCGGTGACGCCCATGATGAGGATCGCTCCCCAGCCGGCCACCATGATCGCGGTGCAGATCCACGCCCCGGCACGCCAGGAGGTGTCGCGGAAGCGGGGCACGAAGTTGCCGATGCTGTCCTGCAGCATGAACCGGGCAACCCGGGTTCCGGCGTCGACCGCGGTGAGTATGAACAGCGCCTCGAACATGATGGCGAAGTGGTACCAGAAAGCCATCATGCCCGCGCCGCCGAACACACCCTGCATGATCTGCGCGATACCGACGGCAAGGGTAGGAGCGCCACCCGTACGGGAGACGATCGATTCCTCGCCCACGTTCGAGGCCATCGTGCTCAGGGCCTCCTGGGTGAGGTTCACACCGGTGAGGCCGAGGCCGTTGACGAAGGTCACCGCGCCCTCGATGGTGCCGCCGGTCGCCGCCGCGGAGGAGTTCATCGCGAAGTAGATCCCGCGGTCGATCGAGAGGGCTGCAACGAGCGCCATGATGGCCACGAAGGACTCCATGAGCATCCCGCCGTAGCCGATGAAGCGGGTCTGGCGTTCCTTCTCGATCATCTTCGGCGTGGTGCCCGAGGAGATCAGGGCGTGGAACCCGGAGAGCGCACCGCAGGCGATGGTCACGAAGAGGAACGGGAACAGTGTGCCTGCGACGACGGGGCCGGTCCCGGAGGTCGCGAAGGGCGTGATGGCGGGGACGCTGATCTCCGGGCGCGTGATGACGATCGCGACCGCGAGCATGATGATCGTGCCGATCTTCATGAACGTGGACAGGTAGTCGCGGGGTGCCAGCAGGAGCCAGACGGGCAGCACGGCGGCGATGAAACCGTAGATGATGATGCCCCAGGCGATCGTGATGCGGTCGAGGGTGAAGATCTCGACGCCCCAGGCCGTCTCGGAGATCCAGCCGCCACCGACGATGGCGAGCAGCAGCAGCGCGAAGCCGATGAGGGACACCTCGGTGACCTTGCCGGGTCGGAGGTAGCGCAGGTAGACGCCCATGAAGAGTGCGATCGGGATGGTCATGGAGACGGAGAAGACGCCCCAGGGGCTCTCTCCGAGCGCGTTCACGACCACGAGCGCGAGGATGGCCACGATGATGATCATGATGGTCAGGGTGGCGATGAGGGCCGCGGTCCCGCCGATGACCCCGAGCTCCTCGCGCGCCATCTGGCCGAGGGAACGGCCGCCGCGGCGCATCGAGAAGAACATGACGAGGTAGTCCTGGACAGCACCCGCGAAGATGACGCCGATGATGATCCAGAGCGTGCCGGGAAGGTAGCCCATCTGTGCTGCGAGGACCGGACCCACCAGCGGGCCGGCTCCGGCGATGGCGGCGAAGTGGTGGCCGTAGAGGACCCTGCGGTCGGTGGCGGCGTAGTCCTTGCCGTCCGCCTTGTACTCCGCGGGGGTGGCGCGCCGGTCGTCGGGCTTGAGCAGGTTGCGCTCGATGAACTTCGAGTAGAACCGGTAGGCGATGAGGTAGGTGCAGACGGCCGCGAAGACGAACCAGATGGCATTGACGGTCTCACCGCGGACGATGGCGAGCATCGTCCACGCGATACCGCCGAGGAGTGCGATGCCCACCCAGAGGGCGATCTTCGCCGGCGTCCACCGGCGGTCTTCTGCTTCGGCCTGCTGCGGGTCGACGGCGACCGGCGGCAGGTCCGGATCCGTCACCAGCACGTCGGCGTGCCGGTGGGATCCGTTCTGCTTCTTACTCATGATGCTCCTCGAGTGCGAGAGTGTGGTGCACACGAAGGTAGCAACCTAGTGAGGTCTGCGTCACAGGACAAGCAGGGCAACCTGCGCATTGCGCCGAACACACCTCCCGGTGCGGCGAGCGACCGCCTTCCTGCCGGCGGCGTTACGCCCGCGCCGGCATCCCTGTCCCCGCGGACCGTGCCCGGCCGGCGGTGTCGGGACGAGCTCGGCGCGAGCGGCGTCAGGAGGAGCCGCGTGGGGCCCGTCAGGACGAGCCGCGCGAGCCCCCGTCGGGTCCGTCATCGAGCACGGCGGGCGGCTCGTCGTCGTCGTTCGCGTTCATGCCCTCGCTGATGCTCGAGTGCGTCCTGGTGCGGTCGTCCGCGGCGCCGTCCGCGCGATCCTCCGGTCCGTTGTCCGCGCCATCGGGTACCTGGTCACCGAGGTTCTCGGCGAAGCTGTCGGCTGCCTGCGAGAGGCCGCCCTCGTCGTCGTGATGCGTGCTGCCCACGGTGGTGCTCCTTCCGGTTGCTGTCCTGCCAGCCTCGCACAGCCTCCGGACATCCGAAAGCATGCTGACGGTCCCGGAACGGCGGTGCGCGGCACGGTGACGGGAGTAGTGTTGATCGGTGGCATTCCGCCACTCGATGCCAGCGGCGCCGTCGATCCCTCCGACCGGAAGCCAGCAGTCCGTGCCCCTCCTCCGTGACCTCGTACACATGGCACCGCCCTCCTCCGACCACCATCCCGCCCTCCGGTGCGCCATCGGTGTGGGCGTCCCCCTGTTCGCGCTCCTGCTGCTCGGCCGGCTCGATCTGGCCGTGTTCGCGACCTTCGGGGCCTTCGCGGGTATCTACGGCCGCAACGAACCCCACCGTCCGCGCCTCGCCACCCAGCTGCGAGGCGGCGGTCTCATGCTCGCGGTGATCCTCGCGGCGGCGCTGACCGCACGCGCCGACGTCGGCGCGTGGGGCCTGATCCTGCTCACCAGTGCGGTCGCCGGGCTCGGGACCTTCTGCGCGGGCCTGTTCCGACTCCGTCCGGGGGGATCGCTGTTCCACATCTTCGCGTTCGCGGCCATCGCGTCCGTGCCGGCACAGCCGCCGCTGGAGCAGGGGCTCGCCACGGCTGCGGCCACCGTCGCCTTCGCCGTACTCCTGGGGCTGGCGGGCACCCTCTGGCCCAGCCACCGCACGCCCTGGCGCCGGGCACCGGCGGACCGGCCGACGGCGCGCCATCTGGCGGGCCTCGCGCGGGAGTCGGTCCTGTACGTGGTGGCGGCGCTGCTGGCGGGCGGCGCGGCGACGCTGCTCGGGATCGGCCACACCTACTGGGCCATGGTCGCGGCGACCGTCCCGCTGGTCGGTCAGACCGCTCGGGCCCGCGTGACCCGTGGCCTCCAGCGAGTCCTCGGCACGGTCGCCGGGCTCGCCCTGACCGCGCTCATCCTGCTGCCGGGGCTGCCGGCGTGGCAGCTCGTCCTCGTGATCGCCGTCGCCCAGTTCGCCGCGGAGATGTTCATCCTGCGCCAGTACGCCCTCGCGCAGGCCTTCGTCACGCCCCTCGCCCTGGTCTCGACCCAACTGGCACACCCCGCCGACCCGTCGGGGCTGCTCGTGGACCGGGCCGTCGAGACGGCGATCGGGGCGTTCGTCGGGATCGCCCTGGTGCTGGCGCTGCACCTGCGCCGGTGCATGCGAACTCCTGCCCGGACGGCCTAGTCCATGACCAGCAGGATCTTGCCGGTGTGCTCCCCGGCGTCGAAGTAGGTGTGGGCCTCGGCCACCTGTGCGAGCGGGTAGGTCCGGCCGACGAACGGCTTCACGGCCCCCGAGGCGACGAGCGGCCAGACGTGGTCGCGGACCGCCGCCATGATGGCCGTCTTCTCCCCGACGGGCCTGGCCCGCAGCGTGGTCCCGGCGACGCTCGCCCGCTTGCCCATGAGCATCCCGAGGTCGAGTTCCGCCGTCGCACCACCCTGCAGGCCGATGACCACGAGCCGTCCGCCGGGAGCGAGGGATTCGACGTTCCGCGCGAGGTACTTCGCGCCGACGACGTCGAGGATGACGTCCATGCCCCGGCCACCCGTGGCAGACCTGAGTTCCTCGACGAAGTCCTGCTCGCGATAGTTGATGAGGGTCCGCACCCCGAGGGACCGGGCAATCCCCAACTTCGCCGTCGATCCCGCGGTCACGTGGGGTACCGCGCCGAGGGCGAGGCTCACCTGCACGGCCATCACGCCGATGCCGCCGGACGCCCCGTGGATCAGGACGTCCTCGCCCGTGGCCAGACCGGCCTGCAGCACGAGGTTCGACCACACGGTCGCCGCCGTCTCGGGAAGACCCGCGGCCTCCACGAGATCCACGCCGTCGGGCGCACGGACCACCTGCCCGGCCGGCACGGCGACCTTCTCGGCGTACCCGCCGCCGGCCAGGAGGGCGACGACGGCGTCTCCCACCGCGAACGCGGAGTCGCCGGCGTCCGCGATCCGGCCGGACACCTCCAGGCCCGGCAGGGACGACGCACCCTCGGGCGGCGGGTAGAGACCGCGACGCTGCTGCACGTCGGCCCGGTTCAGCCCGGCGGCGACCACGTCGATGAGCACCTCGCCCGGTCGCACCACGGGTTCGGGGACGTCCCGCACCGCGAGGACGTCCGGCCCGCCGGCACCCTCGATCACCACTGCACGCATGCCTGCCTCCACTCCCGGGTATTTGGGCGCCGCCCGCCCTTCGTGAAACACTAGCGGCGGAAGGTTGTCCGAGCGGCCGAAGGAGCTGGTCTTGAAAACCAGTGGGCGGTCACCCCGTCTCAAGGGTTCGAATCCCTTACCTTCCGCTTCCAGGGAGGCCCCGCACCGCGGGGCCTCCCTTCCTGCTTCCGGCTGACCCGCTCCCCCGCCCGTGGTGCCCCGCGCCGTCCGTGCGGTACTGTCCCGAGGAGCAACAGCCGCGCCACGCTCACCGTGGCCGACGACAGGGTCTCGATGCGCACTGGGCACCACAGCAGGATCCGGCGGGTGATCTCCGCCGCGGCGGCGACGGGCGCACTCGCCCTGGTGGCGGGCTGCACCGCCTTCCCGCCTACCGGCCCCGACCGGAACGCCGACGGTGCCGTGACCGCCGAGGCCCGCACGGACGCCTTCTCCATCGAGGTGGGCGACTGCATCGACGACCCCGGTACGGAGAAGACCTCCGACATCACGGTGCTGCCATGCGGTGAGCCGCACGTCTTCGAGGCGTTCGCCCGTACCGAGATGCCCGGCGGGGACTACCCAGGGGTGCCTGCCGCCAGCACCGCCGCCGGCGATTTCTGCGCCCAGGAGTTCGCCGCGTACGTCGGACTCGAGTACGACGCCTCGGTCCTGGAACTGCTCTACTTCTATCCCGTCGAGGAGAGCTGGAACGCGGCGGACGACCGCGAGATCCTCTGCTTCGTCGCGGACCAGGGCGAGGAATCCGTGACCGGAACGCTCCGAAACGCCCGTCGATAATGCGGGTCGTCCACGAATAACGGTCAGGAGTCCCGGATCTTCCGGAACCACTGGTGTTTTGGTTACCCAATGTTAATGATGATCTGGTTGGCTTCTCCCCGGGGATGGAATGTCACCTGCGTCACATACGGTGCTCATGCCAACGCGCCCACCCATCGACGGGTCGGCGGGCTTCACTCACGGCCGCTCGACGGCCATCGTCAAGGAGAAGAAAGAACGAATGATCAATTCGTCATGGAAGGGAGCGCTCGGTGCGGCGCTGTCGGTAGGGCTGCTCGCCTCGCCGATGATCGCACTACCGGCCGCCGCGGTGGAGACACCACCGGCGACGGCGTCCGTCACAGGAGACGGCGTCATCATCAACGAGGCTTTCATCTCGGGCGGTTCGGCAGGGACCCCCTTCACCAACAAGTACGTGGAGCTCTACAACCCCACCGATGCGCCGGTCAGCCTGGACGGCTGGTCACTGCAGTACCGGGCGCCGGGTTCGACGTCCGCGCCGACCCCGACCGCGCTCCGCGGGACCATCCCGGCCAAGGGCTACTTCCTGATCCAGGGCGGTAGCAACGGCACCGCCGGATCCGCGCTGCCCACCCCGGACCTCGCCACGGGCTTCAACCCGGGTGCCGGGGGCGGCGTGATCGTGCTGTCCAGCCAGTCCGCCAGCGTCGGCGCGCTGCCCGTCGGCAGCATCGTCGGCACGCCTGCCGTCGTGGACGCCCTGGGCTATGGCACCGCCAACGCGTTCGAGGGCACTGTAGCCACCACCCCCGGCGCCGGAAGCACGAAGTCCGCCAACCGCACGGACTTCGCCGACACCGATGACAACGGTGCGGACTTCAGCCTGCAGGACACGACGCCGACGAACGCCACGGCGACGCCCGGCGGGCCCACGCCGACCCCCACACCGACGCCGACCCCGCCGGCTCCGACGCCGGGGGTGGTCGTCCCCATCCGCGACATCCAGGGAACGGGCGCGGCGACGCCGCTGTCCGGCCAGACGGTCACCACGCGGGGCAAGGTCACGGCGGCCTACCCCACGGGCGGCTTCGCGGGCTTCTACCTCCAGACCCCGGGGAGCTCGGCGGCAGCCGACCAGACCGCCTCGGACGCCATCTTCGTCTACTCCCCCGACACGGTCGCATCCGTGGCCGTGGGCGACTACGTGGAGGTCACCGGTACCGCCGGTGAGTTCTTCAACCTGACGCAGCTCACCGTCGCCGCCGGTGGCACCACGAAGCTCACCGAGGCAGCCGAGGAGCCCAAGGCCTCCGCGATCGCACTGCCCGCCACGGAGGCCGCCCGTGAAGCGACCGAGGGCATGCTCTTCCAGCCCTCCGGCGCCTTCACCGTCGCCGACAACTACGCCCTGAACCAGTACGGCGAGGTCACCCTGGCCGCCGGGACCGGGCGTCTCCTCCAGCCGACCGACGTCGCCCGCCCCGGCACCGCCGAGAACGCCGCGGTCATCGCCGACAACGCGGCCCGCACCATCCGCCTGGACGACGGCGCGTCGACCAATTTCGCCTCGCAGCCCAACCGCGGCAAGGTTCTCCCGTACCTCACGCCGTCCCAGCCCGTCCGGGTCGGTTACAGCGCGGCGTTCACCTCCCCGGTGGTCCTCGACTACCGCAACAGCACCTGGAAGTTCCAGCCGCTCGCCGAACTCAACGGCGCGAACCCGGCGGGCGTGCAGCCCGTGCAGTTCGCCGGCGAGCGTCCCGCAGCCCCCGAAGAGGTCGGCGGAAACCTCAAGATCGCGTCCTTCAACGTGCTGAACTACTTCCCCACCACCGGTGAGGACCTCGTCGGCTGCAGGTACTTCACGGACCGCGCGGGCAACCCGATCACCGTCGACGGTGGCTGCGACTCCCGCGGTGCCGCGAACAAGGAGAACTTCGAGCGCCAGGAAGCAAAGATCGTGGCCGCGATCAACGGCCTCGACGCCGACGTCGTCACCCTCATGGAGGTCGAGAACTCCGTCCGCTTCGGCAAGGACCGCGACGCCGCACTCGCCACCCTCGTCGAGGCGCTGAACGAGAAGGCTCCCGGCACCTGGGACTACGTCCGCTCCCCCGCGGCCGTCCCGGCTCCCGCCGACGAGGACTTCATCCGCACCGCCCTGATCTACAAGAAGGCCGTGGCCGAGCCCGTGGGCGAGTCCGTGATCCTCAACGACAAGGTGGCGTTCTCCAACGCCCGCAAGCCCCTCGCACAGGCGTTCAAGCCGGTGGGCGGCACGGAGTCGGAGACCTTCCTCGCGATCGTCAACCACTTCAAGTCCAAGGGTTCCGGTCCCAGCTCGGGCGGCAACGCCGATACGGGCGACGGCCAGGGCGCCTGGAACGCCGCGCGCGTCACGCAGGCCCAGGCCCTCGTAGCCTTCGCCGACTCCCTGAAAGCGACGGCGAAGACCGACAAGGTCTTCCTGACCGGCGACTTCAACTCGTACACGCACGAGGACCCCATGGAGGTCATGTACGAGGCCGGGTACGTCAACCAGGGCGAGAAGGACGGCGACTACTCGTACGTCTTCTCCGGCCTGAGCGGCTCGCTCGACCACATCCTGGCCTCGCCTGCGGCGGACGCCACCGTGACCGGCGTGGACACGTGGAACATCAACTCCGTCGAGTCGGTGGCCTTCGAGTACAGCCGCTACAACAACAACGTCACCGACTACTACGCGGCGGACCAGTACCGCGCCAGCGACCACGACCCCGTGATCGTGGGCCTCGACCTGATGCCCGCCGACACGACCGCGGAACTCAACCTGCTCAACATCAACGACTTCCACGGCCGGATCGACGCCAACACGGTGCGTTTCGCCGGGACCGTCGAGAAGCTGCGGGCCGAGTTCGGCGAGGACAGGACAGCGTTCCTGTCCGCCGGCGACAACATCGGCGCGTCCCTCTTCGCGTCCTCGCTGCAGGACGACAAGCCGACCCTGGACGTCCTCGACGCCCTGGGCCTCCAGGCCTCCGCCGTGGGCAACCACGAGTTCGACAAGGGCCTCACGGACCTGACCGGTCGCGTCGCGGACGAGGCGGACTTCCCGTACCTCGGCGCCAACGTCTACACCAAGGGCACCACCGAGCCCGCGCTCGAGGAGTACTCCATCATCGAGGTCGACGGCGTCGACGTCGCCGTGATCGGCGTCGTCACCGAGGAGACGGCGACGCTCGTCAGCCCCGGTGGCATCGCGAACGTCGACTTCGGCGATCCCGTCGACGCCGTCAACCGCGTCGCGAAGGAGATCGAGGACCAGGACCTCGCCGACGTCATCGTCGCCGAGTACCACGAGGGCGCCGGCGACGGCGTCGTCGAGAAGTCCACGATCGAGCAGGAGGTCGCCGCGGGTGGCACGTTCGCGCGCATCGTCACCGAGACCACGCCCCTCGTGGACGCGATCTTCACCGGCCACACGCACAAGCAGTACGCGTGGGACGCCCCCGTCCCGGGTGCCGCAGGCAAGACCCGGCCGATCCTCCAGACCGGGTCCTACGGCGAGTTCGTCGGCCAGATCACACTGACCGTCGACACCGCCACCGGCGACGTCGCGTCCTACACGGCACGCAACGTCGCCCGCACCACGGACGCCGACGCCACCCTGGTCAGCACCTTCCCGCGGGTCGCCCAGGTCAAGACCATCGTCGATGCGGCGCTCGCGCAGGCGGCGGTCATCGGCAACCAGCCGGTCGGGTCGGTCACGCAGGACATCACCACGGCCTTCATCGGCACAGCGCGTGATGACCGCGCCTCGGAGTCGACGCTGGGCAACCTCGTGGCCGACTCCCTGCGCACCAGCCTCTCCTCCGCGGAGCGCGGCGGAGCCCAGATCGGCGTCGTCAACCCGGGCGGGCTCCGCAACGAGCTCTACTACGGTCCCGACGGCGTCATCACCTTCGCCGAGGCCAACGCGGTGCTGCCCTTCGTGAACGATCTCTGGACCACCACCCTGACCGGTGCGCAGTTCAAGGCCGTCCTCGAGCAGCAGTGGCAGCCCGAGGGCAGCTCACGGTCCTTCCTGGCCCTCGGCCTCTCGGACAACGTGAGCGTCACCTACGATCCCGCCCTCGCGCGGGGTTCGAGGATCACCTCCGTCATGATCGATGGCGCACCGCTGGATCCGGCGAAGGACTACCGGATCGGCACGTTCAGCTTCCTGGCCCAGGGTGGCGACAACTTCACGGCGTTCCGTGAGGGCTCCGACACCCGCGAGTCGGGTCTCGTGGACCGCGACGCGTGGATCGACTACATCCGGGCCAACAGCCCGCTGTCGCCGTCGTTCGACCGCCGCAGCGTCCAGGTGCAGGGTGCTCCGACCGCGGTGAAGGCCGGCGCAGCCGTCTCCTTCACGGTGTCGAAGCTGGACCTCACCTCGCTCGGCAGCCCGGCGAACACCTCGCTGGCCGTGAGCTTCGTGGCCGCGGACGGCACCGCCACGCAGCTCGGGTCCGTCCCGGTCTCGGGCGGCAGCGCGACGGTGGACCTCACCGTCCCGGCAACCGCGAGCGGACAGGGGCGGATCGTCCTGACGGCCGCTCCGAGCGGCACGACGGTGACCCTGCCGGTCACCGTGGAAGCGGCACCGGTACCGGAGACGCCCGTCGAGCCGGAGAAGCCCGTGAAGCCCGTGAAGCCCGAGAAGCCGGTCAAGCCCGTCAAGCCCGTCAAGCCGGGTAAGCCGGGCTGCACCGAGCCGACTCCTCCGGCCGAGGGCGCGAACAACGGCAGCTGGGTGAGCTACCGTGCTCACCTCGCGAACTACGAGCGCTGCATCAGCCGCTAGGTAGCCCGGTCCCGGGAGCGCCCGGGCGCGCCCGGAACCAACGACAGGAGGGACCTCCACCGAGCGGTGGGGGTCCCTCCTGTCGTTGGCGCACCCGGCCTCCGACGCCATCGCACGCGCTTCATCCCTGCTGCGGCCGTGCGTCCCGGTGCGTCCCGGTGCGTCCTGGTAGGTCCTGGTGCGTCCGGCCCTGTCCTGCCGGCCGACGCCGGCCCGTCGGGTCAGGAGCCGGACGGGCGCGCCGCGTGCTCGAGGATCGCGCCGGCGATGGCATCGGCGTCGAGCAGTGTCCTGCTGCCGGCATCCAGGGGCGCGCCGGCCTCGGCGGCGATGGCCGTCCCCCACTGCACCGACGCGAGCTGGAGGCCGATCACGAACAGGGCGTCGTGTGCCTTGCCCGTCCGGTCGACGGCGCGGTAGGGCGGCGCCGTGACATCCAGCCCTGCGGACGTCACGGGCACGCCGTCCTCGCCCATGAGGGTCCGGGGCCTGACGGTGCCGTCCTCCAGGAGGGTGCGCATCAGCGGGGACAGGTTCGTGGTCACCCGGTTCGCGGGAGTCATGGCCTCCACGAGGTAGCGCGCGGTGAAGGTCTCGCCCTGCACCCACGGCGAGGTGGCCCGGAAGATCTCCTCGTCCGGGTCGAAGCCGAAGCTCGGATTCGGTCCCACGAACCGGACGATCCCCGCCCGCACGAGCGCCGCGAGCTGGGCGATCCGCACCGGCGGCGGACCGCTGGCGAGGCCTTCGACGAGCGGCTCGAACCAGCCGCGGAGCTCGGTGTTCCAGGACGAGTCGGAGATCCCGCCGTCGGCCACGGCCTGCTTGATGACGGACCTCCCGGCGTTCATGGCGCCGATCGCCATCTTCAGCGGGTCGTCCTCACCCTCCGCGGAACCAGCGGCGTCGGCATCGAGATAGGCGAGGACGGCCGCTGCGAATTCCCCACCGTCGGCGAAACGTCGCCGGGCGAAAGGCTGGCCGAGGGCTTCGACGTCCAGCCGGAGGTCGGCGGGGATCGCACGTGCGACGGCGTCCCCCGCCGCGGCTTCCCAGGCGGGCCCCTCCGTCCCCAGCGCGGCGTCCAGTTCGGCGAGGAAGTCCGCAGGCGACGCAGCGAGGGCGTGGCCCGTAGTGCGGCAAAGGGTCGCGTAGTAGGCCCAGAGCACGTCACGGTGCAGCAGCGGCCAGAGGTCGTGGTCGAAGCCGGGCTGGACACCGGTCTGCCGGAAGGCAAGGACCCGGGCCGACGTGCAGAAGCGCAGGGTGACGCCGCGTGGGATGTACGCGTCGAGGGACGCCTTAGCGCGGTAGGGCACACCCCGCCGGGAGGCCGCGACGAGCCGGGGCTCCCGGCCGGAGGGCTCATACGCGAGCCGCCCGTCCTCGGCCGGGAGGAACCGCCCGCCGCGGCCCTCGGTCAGCTGGATCATGGCGTCGAAGAAGTTGAGGCCGAGTCCGCGGACCAGGACGGTCTTGCGCGCAGGGAGGCGGTCCCAGGCGACGTCGGCGGGGACGGAGGGCGGCCAGTACTGCAGTCCGTGGCGTGCCGCAGCGTCCTGCAGCCTCCCCTGCTCGGGGGTGAGGGTCGCCGCGAGATGTCCCAGTGCCAGGACGACGTCGTCGGCCGGGAGCTCCGTGCCGTCGTCGAGGAGGATGCTCCACCGGCGGTCGGGGTCGTCGACCCGTTCGAGCCCTACCGCCTCCTTGCGGTGGTGGACGACGGCGACGCCGGGCGGCGCCTGCCGCACGACCTCCGCGAAGGTCCAGGCGAGGTACCGGCCGTAGAGCGCCCTGCTCGGGAAGTCCCGTGAGGTGAGCCGCGCGCATTCGGTGACGTCGTCGTGGCCCAGCCCGCTGATCCGCCCGTCGTTCACGCGCGTCCGCCAGGCGTCGAAGGAGAGGCCCGCGGGCGAGGCTGCGACGCCCGCGGCGGTCTCCCCGACGGGGACGACCGTGGGGTAGAGGCAGGGCGTGTTCATGAGGAAGAGCCGCGACTGGCCCGTCTGCCAGACGTGGCCCGGGCCCGGTTCGAAGAGCTCGATCACGTGGATGGACAGGCCCGGCGCCCCGGCACCGAGGGTCCGGTAGCGGGCGATCAGCCGCTCGACCACGGAGGTGCCGCGGGGTCCGCCTCCGATGACGGCCACGCGCCTCGCCTCCTGGTTCTCCACGCGTCAAGCCTATCCAACCAGGCTCCGGGTCCCTGCCGCCCTCGGGCATCCCGTGATGGCTGTGCCTTCGGCGCCCTGCATAGGATGGGCGGATGACGCACCCCACGGAGACCACCGCGACCGCGGACGACCCCTTCCTCTGGCTCGAGGACATCTACGCGGAGAAGGGCCTCGAGTGGGTCCGCGCCGAGAACGCGCTGACCGAGGACGCCCTCCTGACGCCGGGTTTCGAAGCACGGGAGCGCGGCATCCTCGAGGTGCTCGACTCCACGGACCGCATCCCCATGGTGGGCAAGCACGGCGACTTCTACTACAACTTCTGGCGTGACGCCGAGCACCGTCAGGGCATCTGGCGCCGCACGACCTGGGACAGCTACGCCTCCGACGCCCCGGCCTGGGAACTGCTGCTCGACGTCGACGCGCTGAGCGCCGCCGAAGGCACGGAGTGGGTCTGGGGCGGGGCCCTCTTCCTCCGCCCGGCCGAGGGCGCACCGCACGAGCGGGTCCTCGTGGTCCTCTCCCCGGACGGCGGCGACGCGGCGCGCTACCGCGAGTTCAGCCTTGCCACCCTCGACTTCGTGGACGGCGGCTTCGACATACCTACGGCGAAGAGCCGCATCGGCTGGGCCGGCCCCGATGCCCTCCACGTCGGCACCGACTTCGGTCCCGGCTCGATGACGTCGAGCTCCTACCCACGCACCGTGCGGACCCTGCGGCGCGGGGGCGATCTCGCGTCCGCCGAGCAGTACTTCGAGGTGGACGTGGACCACATGATGGCGCTCGTGGCGCACGACTCCACGCCGGGGTTCGAGCGCGACATCGCCGTCGACACCATCGACTTCTACACGCGTCGCACCTACCTCCGACAGGACGGCGGGTGGCACCTGATCGAGGTGCCCGAGGACGCCAGTATCTCGCTGCACCGGGAGTGGCTGATCGTCCGGCCGCGCACGGACTGGACCACGGAGGGGACCACGTACCGGGCGGGATCCCTGCTGGTCATCGGCCTCGAATCCTTCCTCGCCGGCGGGCGCTCCTTCACCACCGTCTTCTCCCCCGATCCGTCGACGTCCCTCCAGTCCTGGAGCTGGACCCGCGACTACCTGCTGCTGAACCTGCTGCGCGACGTGTCCTCCGAGATCCGCATCCTCGATCCGGGCAAGGACTGGAGTGCGGAACTGCTCGACGCCTGCCCGCCGCTCCACTCCGTGGACGCCTACGCGGTCGACGACGAGGACGACGCCGCCGGCAACGACTACTGGCTCATCGCCACCGGTTTCCTGACGCCGTCGACGCTCCACCGCGGCACGATCGGTGGCGAGCACACGTCCGTCAAGTCCTCGCCGTCCTACTTCGACGAGGACCGTTTCACCGTGGAGCAGCACTTCGCGGTCTCGGACGACGGCACGCGCGTGCCCTACTTCCAGCTCGCACCGAAGGACCTGGTGCTCGACGGCGGCAACCCCACCCTGCTCTCCGGGTACGGCGGGTTCGAGCACTCCATGACGCCCGCCTACAGCGGCGTGATCGGGCGCGGATGGCTCGAGCGGACCACGGAGGACGGCCGGCAGGGGGTCTACGTGCTGGCCAACATCCGAGGCGGCGGCGAGTACGGGCCTCAGTGGCACCACGCGGCCCTCCACGCCAACCGCCACCGCGCCTACGAGGACTTCGCGGCCATCGCCGAGGACCTGATGCAGCGCGGCGTCACATCGCCGGCGCTCCTGGGCTGCACAGGCCGGAGCAACGGCGGCCTGCTCGTGGGCAACATGCTGACCACGTACCCGCACCTGTTCGGCGCCATCTCGTGCGGGGTGCCCCTGCTCGACATGCGCAGGTACACGAAGCTCTCGGCCGGGTACTCGTGGATCGCCGAGTACGGCGACCCGGACAAACCCGAGGAATGGGAGTACGTGCAGACCTTCTCGCCGTACCACCTGCTCCGTGACGACGTCGCCTACCCGAAGACGCTTCTCTGGACGGCGACCAGCGATGACCGGGTGGGCCCGGTGCAGGCCCGCAAGATGGCCGCGAAGATGAAGGACCTCGGCATCGGTGACGTCTGGTTCCACGAGGCGCTCGAGGGCGGGCATGCCGGTGCGGCGGACAACCGGCAGGCCGCCAGGATGCACGCGATGAGCTTCGAGTTCCTCTGGCGGGCGCTCACCGGGTCGCTCTGACCCCACGGCCTGCGAGCGGCCGCACGGCAACGCGGGGAGGCGGGCCGGTGCGGTTTTGCTCTTGCCGTCCCCTTCTGGGTAACCTTGGGAGGCTAGAGATAGCCGATGGAGACGTGCCAGAGCGGCCGAATGGGCTTCACTGCTAATGAAGTGTGGGCCTAAAGCCTACCGGGGGTTCAAATCCCCCCGTCTCCGCGCGAAGGCCCCCGTGAAAACGGGGGCCTTTCTGTTGGCCTTTCCAAGCGCCGGCGGAACCTTCCCATCCGCCCGGCAGCCGCTCAGGGGCCACGCTGTCCAGGCCGGCCGAAGAACCGGCCGCCGCTACGCCTTCAGCGCCAGCGCGAACGGCAGGACGCCCGAGGCGCCGGCCAGACGGAGCGCCCGTCCTGCCTCCGTGATGGTCCAGCGGCTGTCCGCGAAGTCGTCGACGAGCAGCACCGGCCCGGGGTTCGCCGCGAACCAGGCGGCCCCTCCCTCGGGAACGGCGAAGTGGTCCCACACGGATGCCAGCCGGAACGCACTGTTGCCTCCCGGCTGGCCCTGCGGGAAGCCGTGCGGGGTGGCCAGCTGCCCGAGATACGGGATGCGCCCCACCTGGGCGAGCGCCTGGGCGAGGGACCCGATGAGCTCCGGGCGCCGCCGGGAGGGAACGCTCACCACGGCGACCGGGCGCTCGTCCCAGCCCCACTGCGCCAGCACGCGGACCACGGCCTCGACGACGGCCGGATCCAGCGGGGCGTCCGGCGTCGAGTCCGCCATGAGCTCGCGCAGCCTGTTGCCCCACCCGAGGTCGGTGAGGCGTGCGAGCGCCCGGCCCGGCAGGCTGACCTCGCCCGGCTTCAGCTTCCCCTTCAAAGGCACGCCCAGCTTGTCCATGCCGGAGGGCCACTGGCCCCGCGGCTCGAGCTCCACCCCGACCCGGCTCAGGGCCTGGCTGGCGGAATCGGACGCCTCGTGCGCCACCTCGTCCGAGTACCAGGGGCCGGCGCAGTTGTCGCAGCGTCCGCAGGGAGTGGCCGCAGGGTCATCGAGGGACTTCGAGAGGAACTCCATGCGGCAGCCGGCAGTGTTCTCGTAGTCGAGCATGGCCTTCTGCTCCACCACGCGGGCCTCACTGATGCGCCGGTACCGCTCGGCGTCGTAGGTCCACGGCGTCCCCGTGCTCTCCCAGCCACCGGTCACCTTGCGGACGGCGCCGTCCACGTCGAGCACCTTCAGGAGCAGTTCCAGGGGTGAGCGCTTCAGATTGACCCGTGTCTCGAGGGCCGGCGTGGACAGGACGACGCCGGGCTCCAGGGCGTCCAGCACACGGAGGGCGGCGTCCTGCGAGGGCATGGACGCCGTGGCGAAGTACTCCCAGATGTCGCGGTCCTCGGCACCGGGCAGCAGCAGGACGTCGGCGTTCGGCGTCCCGCGACCGGCGCGCCCCACCTGCTGGTAGTACGCGACAGGCGAGGACGGAGCCCCGAGGTGCACCACGAAGCCGAGGTCGGGCTTGTCGAAGCCCATCCCGAGAGCACTCGTGGCGACGAGCGCCTTGACCTCGTTGTTCTTCAGGGCGGCCTCCGCGGCCTCACGGTCGGCCGGATCGGTGCGGCCCGTGTAGGCGCGGACGGCGTGCCCGTTCTCCCGCAGGAGGCGGGCGGTGTCCTCCGCCGCGGACACGGTCAGGGCGTAGATGATGCCGCTGCCCGGGAGGTCGGACAGGTGCGTGAGGAGCCAGGCGAGGCGCGAGCGGGGGCTCGGCAGGCGCAGTACCCCGAGCCGCAGGGACTTCCGCGCCAGCTCGCCGCGCAGGGTGAAGACGTCGGTGCCTCCTGCGCCGAGCTGCTCCTCGACGTCCTTCACCACGCGGGAGTTCGCCGTGGCCGTGGTGGCCAGCACGGGTACGCCCTGCGGGAGGCCCAGGATCAGTTCGCGCAGGCGCCGGTAGTCGGGCCGGAAGTCGTGGCCCCAGTCGGAGATGCAGTGGGCCTCGTCGATCACGAGCAGACCGGTCCTCCGCATAAGCTCCGGCAGGTACAGCTGCCGGAAGGACGGGTTGTTCAGGCGTTCAGGCGAGACGAGGAGGACGTCCACCTCGTTGGCCTTCAGCTTCGCCTCGATGTCCTGCCACTCGGTCTGGTTCGCCGAGTTGATGGCCTCGGCCCGCACGCCGGCGCGGGCGGCAGCGGCCACCTGGTCCCGCATGAGCGCGAGCAGGGGCGAGACGATCAGCGTGGGCCCGGCCCCGCGGGCGCGCAGGAGCAGGCTCGCCACGAAGTAGACGGCGGACTTCCCCCACCCGGTCCTCTGGACCACGAGCGCGCGCCGGCCGCCCTCGACGAGGGCCTCGATGGCCTCGAACTGCCCCTCGTGGAACTGCGCATCCTGTGACCCGACGAGGGTGTGCAGGATCTCGGTTGCTTGGTCGTTCAGCGTGGCGGTCGGCGACATCTCCCCAGTATCCCAGCCGCCTCCCCCAGTCGGAGCGGGAGGATCCGCCATGTGCGCAACCGGCACCAGGGTCCCACCGATACACTTCCAAGCGTGAATAGAACCTTCGATCTCTCAGCATCCTTCAAGGCCTACGACGTCCGCGGCATCGTCGGCGAGACGATCACGGTGGACTCGGTCCGCGCGGTAGGGGCGGCCTTCGTGGACTCCCTGGACCTCGCGGGCGAGACCATCCTCGTCGGCGGTGACATGCGTCCGTCGTCCCCCGAGTTCTCGAAGGCGTTCTCCGAGGGTGCCACGCTGCGTGGTGCGAACGTGACGTTCCTCGACCTCATCTCCACCGACGAGCTGTACTACGCGAGCGGCACCCTGGACGCGGCCGGCGTGACCTTCACCGCCAGCCACAACCCCGCCCAGTACAACGGCATGAAGATGACCCGTCCGGGAGCCGTCCCCGTGTCCTCCGAGACCGGCCTCAAGGACGTCCAGGAGCGGGCCGAGCGCTACCTCGCGGACGGCACCATCCCCGCCGCCGACGTCCAGGGCACCACCGGTGTCCGCGACATCCTCGACGAGTACTCGCGGTTCCTCCGCTCGCAGGTGGACCTCTCGTCGTCGCGCCCGCTGAAGATCGTCGTCGATGCCGGCAACGGCATGGCAGGCCTGACCACCCCCGCCGTCCTCGGCGACCGGATCCTCCCCGCCCTGCCGTTCGACATCGTGCCCCTCTACTTCGAGCTCGACGGCTCGTTCCCCAATCACCCGGCCAACCCGCTGGAGCCGGAGAACCTGCTCGACCTGCAGGCCGCCGTCGTCCAGCACGGCGCGGACATCGGGATAGCGTTCGACGGCGACGCCGACCGCTGCTTCATCATCGACGAGAAGGGCGAGCCCGTCTCGCCCAGCGCCATCACCGCGATGGTCGCCCGCCGCGAGATCGCCCGCGCCCAGGCCGCCGGTGAGGCCGAGCCGGTCATCATCCACAACCTCATCACCTCCCGCGCGGTACCCGAACTGATCCGTCACGACGGCGGCCGCCCGGTCCGCACCCGCGTGGGCCACTCCTTCATCAAGGCCGTCATGGCCGAGGAGGGTGCGGTGTTCGGTGGCGAGCACTCGGCGCACTACTACTTCCGCGACTTCTGGAACGCCGATACCGGCATGCTCGCGGCCATGCACGTCCTCGCCGCACTCGGTGAGCAGGACGGTCCGCTGTCGGATCTCGGGCGCGAGTACGAGCCCTACTTCTCCTCGGGCGAGGTCAACTCGAAGGTGGCGGACGTCCATGCGTCGATCGCCCGGGCACGCACCGAGTTCGAGCAGGAGGGTGTCGTGGTCGACGACCTGGACGGCCTCACGTTCACCCCGGAGCACGGCAACTGGTGGTTCAACCTCCGCCCCTCGAACACCGAGCCGTACCTGCGGCTCAACGCGGAGGCCGTGGACCCGCAGACGCTCGAGGACCTCGTGCAGCGCGTCCTCGCCGTCATCCGTGACTGACGCGGAGCACTGCGAGCACGACAGAGGCCCCTTCCCTGCCGGAAGGGGCCTCTGTCGTGTCCGGTCAGGCGAGGCTGAAGCGCTGCTTCAGTTCGTCGAGCTGTCCCTTCAGTTCCTCGGGCAGCGACTCCCCGAAGCGGCCGTACCACTGCTCGATCCCCTCGAGCTCCTCCGCCCACTCCACGGCGTCCACGTGCACCGCTGCCTCGACCTCCGCGGGTGTCATGTCCAGTCCGGTCAGGTCCAAGGCGTCGCCGGTGGGCACGAAACCGATGGGCGTCTCGACGGCATCGGCCGTGCCCTCGAGCCGCTCGACGACCCACTTGAGCACGCGCGAGTTGTCACCGAAGCCCGGCCAGGCGAACCCACCGGAAGCGGTACGGCGGAACCAGTTCACGAGAAAGATCTTCGGCAACCGTGACTGGTCCGCCCCGGCGCTGAGGGTGAGCCAGTGGCGGAGGTAGTCGCCGGCGTCGTACCCGATGAACGGCAGCATCGCCATCGGGTCGCGGCGCACCCGGCCCACCTGGCCGGCGGCGGCCGCCGTCGTCTCGGAGGAGAGCGTGGAGCCCATGAAGATGCCGTTGGCCCAGTTGCGGGATTGCGTGACCAAGGGCACGGTCGTCTTGCGGCGCCCCCCGAAGAGGATCGCGGAGAGTTCCACGCCGTCGGGCCGGTTGAACTCCTCGGCCAGCATGTCGATCTGGTCGATGGGCGTGCAGAACCGGGCATTGGGGTGCGCGGCCGGGTGGTCCATGTCCGGCGTCCAGTCCCGGCCCTGCCAATCGGTCAGGTGCGCCGGCGCCTCGTCGGTCATGCCCTCCCACCACACGCCGCCGTCGTCGGTGAGTGCCACATTGGTGAAGACCGAGTTGCCCTTGGCGATCGCGCGCATGGCGTTCGGGTTGGTCCCCCACCCGGTGCCCGGAGCGACCCCGAACAGGCCCGCTTCGGGATTGACGGCGCGGAGCTCGCCTTTTGTGCCGAAGCGCATCCACGTGATGTCATCGCCCAGGGTCTCCACCTTCCAGCCCTCGATCGTGGGATCGAGCAGGGCGAGGTTCGTCTTCCCGCACGCCGACGGGAACGCCGCGGACAGGTAGTAGGTCTTGTCCTGGGGGGAGGTGAGCTTCAGGATCAGCATGTGCTCGGCCAGCCAGCCCTCGTCGCGGGCCATGACCGAGGCGATCCTCAGGGCGTAGCACTTCTTGCCGAGCAGGGCGTTGCCGCCGTACCCGGAGCCGTAGGACCAGATGGAGCGCTCCTCGGGGAAGTGCACGATCCACTTGTCGTCGTTGCACGGCCACGGCACGTCGGCCTCACCGGGTTCCAGCGGGGCGCCGAGGGAGTGGAGCGCGGGCACGAACGGGGCGCCGAGCTCGGTCATCCGGTCCAACACGGCCGAGCCGATGGTCGCCATGATGCGCATAGACGTCACCACATAGGCGCTGTCCGTGATCTCGACGCCGAACTTGGGGTCTTCGGCGTCGAGATGGCCCATGACGAACGGGATGACGTACATGGTGCGCCCGCGCATGGCGCCGGCGAACAGACCCGTGAGCTTCGCCTTCATCTCCTCCGGGTCCATCCAGTTGTTGGTGAAACCGGCCTCGCGCTCGTCCTTCGAGCAGATGAAGGTCTGCTCCTCCACCCGGGCCACGTCCTTGGGGTCCGAGAACGCCGCGAAGGAGTTGGGGAAGGTGTCGGGGTTCAGTCGGACGAAGGTCCCGCTGTCCACGAGCATCTCGGTGAGGCGCGTGTTCTCCGCCTCCGAGCCGTCGATCCAGACGACGTCGGCCGGCTGCGTGAGCTCCTGCACGCTCCTGACCCAGTCCAGAAGCGCCGGGTGGGTGGTCGGCGCAGCGCCGGAGGCATCCGGCAGCGTACTGCCGGGATCTGTGGGGGTGGTGCCGGCCTCGTCCAGCTGATGCGCAGTATCGCCCATTACTCTTCCCTTCGGTTGGGTGCTCGGTGTATCGATGCTAGGGGCGGGATATTTCGCGCAAGGGTCCCGACCGCGGGACACGTCCAGGTGTCCTCCGGTGATCCGCGTCATAACAGCGATGTCATGCGCTTGCATAGCGCCGGACTGTGACAAAGGTCACGTAGACCGGTCTAGTCGCAGAGAGAGGGGGCACCTGATTAGGCGCCCCGCTGATTTCACGCTAAAGTTGTCTACGGCCAAACGGCCCGCTTGTAGGACGGATTCGCACTGCGGATCGACGGACTACGGATGCGTGCGTAGCTCAACGGATAGAGCATCTGACTACGGATCAGAAGGTTGGGGGTTCGAATCCCTTCGCGCGCACCACGGTTCTCTGGAACCATTGAAAGGCCCTGGCTTCGGCCGGGGCCTTTTGCGTGGGGTTGCCCCCGTGCAGCGTCGGTGGAAGGCTCAGCCCATGAGTGAACCCCGGAGCATCGACGTCATCGTGATCGGAGCCGGCGCAGTCGGCGAGAATGTCGCAGGGCGGGTGGTCCAAAAGGGCCTCTCGGCCGTCCTCGTCGAATCCGATCTCGTGGGCGGTGAATGCTCCTACTGGGCGTGCATGCCCTCCAAGGCTCTCCTCCGTCCCGGAACCGTCCTCAACGCGGCACGGGGCGTGGCCGGTGTCCGCGAAGCGGTCACCGGGTCGCTCGACACCCGGCAGGTGCTGGAGCGCCGCACGTCCTTCACCTCCGACTGGGACGACTCCTCGCAGGAGGAATGGGTGGCCTCGGCGGGGATCACCCTCGAACGCGGGTGGGCGACGCTGACCGGTGAGCGGGAGGTGTCCATCAGCCACGATGACGGATCCGAGTCGCACTACCGGGCCAGCCACGCCGTCGTCCTCGCCACGGGCTCGACGCCGACCGTGCCGCCCATCGACGGCCTCCAGGACCTCGACTACTGGACCACCCGCGAAGCCACCTCGGCCAGGGAGGTCCCGGCGAGCCTCGCGGTCCTCGGTGGCGGGGTGGCCGGCGTCGAACTGGCGCAGGCCTATGCGCGGCTCGGCGCGGAGGTCACCGTCGTCGCGCGCAGCGGTATCCTCGGCAACTACCCGAAGGAGGCGTCCGACCTCGTGCTCGAGGCGCTACGGGGAGAGGGAATCACGATCCTGACGGACACGGCCACGAACGCGATCCGCAAGGAGGACGGCCTGTTCGTGCTCGACGTCGGCGACGGCCGGCGCGTCACCGCGGAACGGCTGCTCCTTTCCACCGGCCGCCATCCGCACACCACCGGACTCGGCCTCGAGGACCTGGGACTCGACCCGAAGAACATCCACCCGGACGACACCGGGCGCGTGCCCGACGCCGGAGGCTGGCTGTACGCGGTCGGCGACGCCGGTGGCAGGGTGCAGCTCACGCACCAGGGGAAGTACGAGGCGCGCATGACCGGCGACGCCATCGCCGCCCGCGCCGCGGGCACTCTCGGGGACTCCGCGGTGGACTGGAGCCCCTACACGGCCACCGCGGACCGCGGGGCCGTACCCCAGGTGGTCTTCACCGACCCGGAGATCGCGATGGTGGGGCGCAGCCTCGACCAGGCTCGGGAGGACGGCATCAACGCGTCCGAGACATCGCTGCCGATCGCCGTGGCCGGCTCGTCGCTCCACTCGGACGACTACAAGGGCTGGGCGCAGATGGTGGTGGACGAGGACCGCAAGGTGCTCGTCGGCGTGACGTTCGCCGGACCGGAGGTGTCCGAGCTGCTGCACGCCGCCACCATCGCCGTCGTCGGGGAGGTGCCCCTGGACCGCCTGTGGCATGCGGTGCCCGCCTACCCCACCGTCAGCGAGGTCTGGCTGCGGCTGCTCGAGCAGTACGGGCTGTAGCGGGCGAGCGCCCATGTCTCCGGGGATGCCACGGACGCGAGGAATCACATGCTGACGCAGGTCGCGGAGGGCGTGCTCGTCCACCAGAGCGAACTGATCCGGAACAACGCCGTCGTCATCGACGGCTCCACCGGCGTGCTGCTCGTCGATCCCGGGATCCGGGACGCAGAGATGGCGTGCCTTGCGGGCGACCTCCGCGCCTCGGGTCGGAGCGTTGCGGCCGGCTTCTCGACGCACCCCGACTGGGACCACGTGCTCTGGCACACCGGACTCGGCACGGCTCCACGGTACGGTACGGCCCGCTGCGCGGAGTTCATGCACGACCTGCTGTCCGACGCTGACTGGAAGGCCCGCGTGGCGGAGGGGCTACCACCGGAGATCGCAGACGAGATCCCGCTGGACCTTTTCGGCCTCATCACCGGCCTGCCCGCCGGGACCGCGCGGATCCCCTGGGACGGCCCGGCAGTCCGGATCATCGAGCATCCCGCGCACGCACAGGGACACGCGGCACTGCTGGTCGAGGAGCCCGGCGTCCTCGTGGCCGGCGACATGCTCTCCGACATCCTGATGCCGTTCCCCGACCTGGACACCGCCCGTCCGCTCGAGGACTACCTCGAAGGTCTGCGGCTGCTCGAGGCCGTGGCGGGCGACGTCGCCGTCGTCATCCCGGGACATGGATCCGTCGGCGGAGCCGGTGAGGCACGCCGACGGATCGACCTAGACCGCACGTACGTCGAGGCCCTGCGCGACGGCCGCGCCCCTGCCGACCCGCGCATCGGCCCGTCGGCGACCTACGGCAGGGAGTGGTTGCCCGGCGTGTACGAATGGCAACGCCGGCAGCTCGCCGGACGACGGAAGCCCGGCGGGACACCGTTCTAGCGGTCGGCGGCGTCCCCGGGGAGACACACCGGCCCGGGGTCAGCGGAGGGTGGACGCCCGGCGCACCACGAAGTCGGTGACCTCGGCGTCGCGCCCGTCGAGCTCGGCCCAGTCGCCGTCGAAGGTCAGGACCGTGAGTCCCGCCGTCGGATAGTCGGTGGCGAGGTCCATGACGGCCCTCTCGTCCGACCGCACGGAAGCCAGGCGCATGGCCAGTTCCTGGACCCCTGGGTTGTGCGCGATCACGAGGAGGCTGGTCACAGTGGGCGGCACGCGGTTGATGAGCGAGAGCATCTCCGTGGGCCGTGCCGCGTAGAGGTCGTCCTCGAGCTTGGGGGTGGGCGCCTTGTCCCCGAGCTCCTTGCACACCCACGTGCACGTCTGCCGGGTGCGCAGGGCCGTTGAGACGAGGATGAAATCGGGGACGGCGTCGTGCTCCACCATCCACCGGCCCACGAGCGGGGCGTCCGCGTGACCCCGCGAACTGAGCGAGCGCTCGTGGTCGGAGACGCCCTCCTGGAACTCGGCCTTCGCATGCCGCAGCAGCATGAGCTTCTTCAGATGGTCGGAGGACATGCTCCGCAGTCTATGGCGTCCCGGCAATGGGCAGGAGCCTAGATGGAGTACTCCGGAGCGGCCCAGACCACCACTTCGGGGTGGTCGTAGAAGCGGTAGCCCTGGCCGCGCACGGTGCGCACCGTGTTGGCCAGCCGCCCGAGCTTCGACCGGAGGCGCCGGATGTGGACGTCGATGGTGCGCTCGTTCGGCACCTCGTCCGCGTTGCGCCAGAGTCCCCCGAGGAGCTCCTCGCGACCCACCGTGCGGGTCGCATTCTCCACGAGGTAGTTCAGCAGCTCGAACTCCTTGAACGTCAGATTCAGCGTCTCACCGTCGAGGTGCACCTCACGCCGCGACAGGTCGATGAGCACGCCGGTCGGGCGCACGGACTGGGCCTGCGACGGGGCCGGCGCTGCGGCCGGCCGCGGACGCCGGGCCACCGTGGGATCGCCGAGGGCCGCACGGACGACGTCGATATCGGATCCCGCGGCGTCGGCCGGTGCCAGCGCCACGGCCGCGTGGCTCTCGGCCGTCGGCACGAGCGAGCGCACGTAGGAGCGGACGTCCTGCGCGAGCTTCGATAGGGTGGTTCCGGCCGCTGCGGCGGTCGCCTCGTCGAGCGCGACGTACAGCACGAAGCCGCGTGCCGTGGTGTCGCCCGTGACGGCCTGCGGACCGGGCACGCCGTTGGGCGTGACGACGGGGACCGGGGCGCTCAGGTGCTGGGGGTCGCTCCCGGGGATCGCCTGGAGACGCGAGTGCGGGCGGGGCACCTGCTGCGTGTGGGCGGGTAACGACGGCGCGAACGACGCGCGGTTCTGCGGGGAGCGCTGGGAGATATGGACGTAGCCCGGATTGACTGACATGGAAACCACCTCGGAGAAATGTGCCGTCATCACGGCTCGAATGCGGGACGCGCCCGGTCGGGATGTTGAGAAATGCCCGCCGTTGGGCTCGGAGTGCGTAAGAAGAGGTTGGGTGTAACCGTTACGCGTGCATTCGAAGACAGCTGGAAGCCGCCACGGACACGGTGTCCGGGGAGGAAGCTGCGGATGCGGGTGAGTTGGTGATCACGCTGGAAATTATTGCACGTAACATTCGCCTACGCGCAAGTAACAAAGGAACTTGTCCGCGATGCGGACGGCGGGCGCCGATGGTCGGGCCCCGGTTGGGGCGGCATTATTGCGGGACGCGCGCCTCGCGCCTGCGCCCGGCGCGGGCGATGAGGAACAGCACCGACCCGACCACCATGTAGGCGAGGGCCCCGAGCCAGACGACGCCGGACTGCTGTGCCAGCAGCACGATGCTGGCGATGATGGCGAGGATGGGCACGATCCTGGGGGCCGAGAAGTGGGAGTGTTCTACCCTGTCCTTCTTGAGCGCGAGGACGCTGATGTTGGCCGAGATGAACACCAGCAGGAGCAGGAGCACGGTGGTCTCGGCGAGGGTGGCGAGGTCCCCGAAAAGGGTCAGGACGATGGTCAGCCCGGCGACGACGATGATGGAGACCCACGGCGTGCGCCGCCTGGGCAGCACGCGGGCGAACGCGCTCGGCAAGAGCTCGGCTTCCGCGAGCCCGTAGCCCACGCGGCTGGCCATCACCATGAACAGCAGCGCGCCGTTGGCGATCGCGATCAGCGCGATGATGCTGAACAGCCAGGGCGGGATCCCCGCACCGCTGGCATTCACGACGTCGAGCAGGGGCCCGGTGGACTGCGCGAGTTCCGTCGGGGGGAGGACGATGACCGCGCCGACGGCGATGAGGAGGTAGACGACCGCGGCGGTACCGATCGCGCCGAAGAGGGCCTTGGGGTAGGCCCTCGAGGGATCCCGGACCTCCTCTGCCATGTTCGCGGCCGCCTCGAACCCGAGGAACGAGAAGAACGCGACGACGGAGGCCGCGAAGGCTCCCTCCAGCGGGGGCACGTCGGGGGCGAACTCGAGGAGCCGCGCAGGCTCGCCGTTGCCGCTGCCGAGCACGAGGGCGGCAAGCACGATGACGAGCACGAGGCCGGTGACCTCGATGACGGACGCGACGAGGTTCGCGGTCAGGGATTCGCGGACGCCCCGGAGGTTGATCAGCGTCAGCAGGATGATGAAGACCACCGCGGCAGGGGCGGCGGGCACGTCGATGAGGGCGGACAGATAGTCACCCGCGAACGCGTTCGCGAGGGCGGCCGCCGTGGTGATGCCGGACGCCATCATCAGGAACCCGACGAGGAAGGACAGGTACGGGATGCCGAAGGCCCGGTCCACGTACCGTGCAGCGCCGCCGGCGTGCGGGTACTTGGTGATGAGCTCCGCGTAGGTGCCCGCGGTGAGGAGCGCCACCACCAGCGCGATGAGCAGCGGTAACCAGATGACGCCCCCGACGTCGTCGGCCATGGTACCGACGAGCGTGTAGATCCCGGCGCCGAGGGTGTCTCCGACGATGAACGCGAAGAGTAGCGGCGCACCGATCGCGCGCTTCAGTCCGCCATGCGTGCTCGCTTCGGTGGTGCCGCTGTCCGTCGCCATCGCACTATTGCAGTCCTTCGCGCGCGCCGACGCAACCCCCACCGAGCGGCAGGGTGCTGCCCGGTTCCCGGAGGGAAGTGTCCGACCTAGCCGACGACGCCGTAGAGGCGGTCTCCCGCGTCCCCGAGACCGGGGACGATGTACGACTTCTCGTTCAGCTTCTCGTCGATCGAGGCGAGGACGATCGTGACGTTACGGCCCTCGAGCTCCTCCTGCAGGGTGGCAAGTCCCTCGGGTGCTGCGAGGAGGCAGATGCAGGTGATGTCGGCGGCGCCGCGGGCGAAGAGGAACTTGATGGCCTCACGGAGGGTCCCGCCCGTGGCGAGCATGGGATCGAGCACGAAGACCTGCCGGCCCGTGAGGTCGTCCGGCAGCCGCTCGGCGTAGGTGATGGCCTCGAGCGTCTCCTCGTTGCGGGCCATGCCGAGGAAACCGACCTCCGCTGTCGGCACGAGGCGCGTCATGCCCTCGAGCATGCCGAGGCCTGCGCGGAGGATGGGGACCACGAGGGGGGTGGGCTTCACGAGCCCGGTGCCCTGGGTGGCGGTGACGGGTGTCTCGATGGACACGGTCTCCACGCGGACGTCGCGCGTGGCCTCGTAGGCCAGCAGGGTGACGAGCTCCTCGGTCAGGAGCCGGAACACCGGCGACGACGTGTCCTTGTCCCGGAGAACCGTGAGTTTGTGGGCTACCAGGGGGTGGTCGACTACCAGTACGCGCATGCCTCAAAAGTACCATTGAGCCCATGAGCCCTGCCCTGCAGCCCGTGGATCCCGAGCATCGGGCGTGGATGGGGTTGGCCCTGCACGCCGCCGAACGGACCCGCGCGAGTGTCGACGTGCCGATCGGTGCGGTCGTCATCGACCCGGAGGGCGACGTGCTGGGGACGGGCTGGAACCAGCGCGAGGAGCTCGGGGATCCGACCGCGCACGCCGAGGTGCAGGCCATCCGTGCTGCCGCTCTCCGGCTGGGCGCGTGGCGGCTCGAGGGGTGCACGCTGGTGGTGACGCTGGAGCCGTGCGCCATGTGTGCGGGGGCGTCGGTCCTGGCGCGCATCCCCCGCGTGGTGTTCGGGGCGTGGGACGAGAAGGCCGGGGCCTCCGGCTCGGTGTTCGACGTGTTGCGCGAGCGGCGGCTGAACCACTGGACCGAGGTGGTGGCCGGGGTCCGGGAGGACGAGTGCGCCGCGCTGCTCCGGGAGTTCTTCGCAGCCCAGCGGTCCGGTTCCGGCGCTCCCTGATACTGCGTAGGCTGATGAAATACGCAGCACCCTTCGACAAGGAGTAGACGTGGCAGACCAGCAGGACGGTTTGAAGGAAGTACAGGACATCCTCGGCAAGGCCGACATCGCGATCCTCACCACGGTGAGCCTCGACGGGCAGCTCGTGAGCCGGCCGCTCGCCCTGCAGGCGAAGGACTTCGACGGCGACCTCTGGTTCTTCACCGAGGACCCCTCCCCCAAGGCCGACGAGATCCGCGCGAACCCGCAGGTGAACGTCTCGGCGAGCACGGGCAAGGGCTACGTCTCGATCGCCGGGACCGCGACGCTCACGAAGGACCAGGCGAAGATCGACGAACTGTGGGGCCCTTCGGTGTCCGCGTGGTTCGAGGACGGGCGCGACGATCCCGCCGTCGCCCTCATCCACGTCGACGCCGACACGGCCGAGTACTGGTCCATGGACGCGCCGCGCGTGGTCTCGGCCGTGAAGATGGTCAAGGGCCTCGTGACGGGCACCAAGCCGGACTCCGGCAAGAACGAGGTCATCGACCTGCCGTAGGTCCGCACCGGACCCGTTTTGGGTTCGGGGTGGTGGAACCGGTAACGTAGTGGCGTTGGTGACGTGTCCGAGCGGCCGAAGGTGCAACACTCGAAATGTTGTTTGGTGTAAAAGCCAACGTGGGTTCAAATCCCACCGTCACCGCCATGGAGAAGGCCCCGCAGCCCTTGTGAAAACAGGGATGCGGGGCCTTTCGCTTTGCCTGGTGGACGGGGGGCGTCGGGCGACCGGGTCCGCTGGTGCCTCTTCGCCGCGGAGCCCCGGCGGCTCACCTCAGGACAGCCGTGGCTTCGATCTCGACGGGAAGAGCGGGAACCCACAGCGCCTGGACTCCGATGACGGTAATGGGCGGCAGGGGCGACCGGCGCGTAGTCGGTCTGCTGCAGCAGACCGTGGGGATGGCTGAGGTGCACGGTCACCGGGTGTCCTTCGCTGAGGGTTCGGTGGATGTGCCGGCGGGAGGCTGCAACGCTGGGCTCCCACGCCGCCGTGCCGGTGCACCACAGGAAACACCCTGTTCCCACCACAGGGTCAACACGGGTGGATGCCCCTGTCTGGGCGACGGTGAGGTCGGATCGCGGCTCAGCCGGGTATGTGTCCAACGTCTCGCTTCCTCGCCTTGACCCTGTGGCTGGAACAGGCCTTTCACTGGTTGACGTACACCCCACCACGCCACGACAGAGCGCAACCAGCGCCGTCGCGGAAGCGTGGTGGACGACGGCGGCGCGACCCGTGCCCGCCGTCGAGACCACGGAGGAAAACGCAATGTCCAACCCCTACGAAGGCATCCAGGAATGGGTGCAACAACTACCCGAATTCGTCCAGCCCATCGGTGTCGCCGTCGCCGGCATGATCCCCTACGTCGAGGGCGAGGGGGCGTCCGGCATCGGGATCATCCTCGGGATCAATCCGTTCGTGGCGGCGATCGCAGCCATGGTGGGCAACTTCCTGAGCGTGCTCGCCGTCGTCGTCGTCAGTTCCCGCGTCCGCGAGAGAGTCGTCGCCCACCGAGGAGGCGGTGCTGAGGCGGCAGATCCTGCGCCCGCCCCCTCGGCCAGGCGGGCGAAGGGGCAGCGGCGCCTGCAGGGCTGGCTCTCGCGGTTCGGGGTGCCGGGCGCGAGCCTGCTCGCCCCTCTCGCTCTTCCCACGCAGCTCACTGCCGCATTCTTCGCGGCGTCCGGCGTCGACAGGAAGCGGGTCCTGCTCTGGCAGGGGGTCGCGATCGCGCTGTGGACCGTCGTCGTCTCCCTCGTCGCGACCTGGCTCGTCGGCGTCCTGGGCTGGTGACGGACACCCCGTGACCCCCTGACCCTTCGGTGGGACCATGAGGTTCTCTTCCGGAAGGCCGATCGACCGACAGCAGGTACGTGACGAGCGGACCGGTGGAGCAGAACGAGGAAGGACTGCGGACATGGCGTGGAGCACCCAGGGAATCGCCGAACTGGCCGGGACGACGGTGAACACCGTGCGTCATTATCATCGGGTGGGGCTCCTCGAGCAGCCGGACAGGATGCCCAACGGCTACAAGCAGTACCAGGTCAGGCACCTCGTCCGTCTCCTGAAGATACGGCGCCTGCGGGATCTCGGCGTCCCGCTCGATCAGATCGACGAGGTGGCCCTCGAGGGCGATTCGTCGTTCGAGGCGTTGAGAGCCATCGACGCGGACCTCGCGGTGAGCATCGAGAGGTTGCAGCGCGCCAGGGCGGAGATCCAGGCGATCCTCCAGGGAGCCTCGGTGACCGGCGTCCCGGCAGGATTCGAGGACTTGGCACCCCAGTTGTCCAAGCCGGATCAGTCGCTGATGCTGATCTACTCCCAGCTGTACGACGACGACGCGATGCAGGATCTGCGGAACATGGTCCGGGCGGATCCCGAGTCGGCGAGCAAGGAGTTCGACGCGCTGCCCCCTGACGCCGACGAGACAGCACGCGCCGAACTCGCGGAACGCTATGCACCGGTCATCGCACGCGCCATCAGGGACTACCCGTGGGTCATGGATCCGGGGAAGCACCTGTCGAAGAGCCTCGAGACGACGCAGAACACGGTCGTCGAATCGATCATGGCCCTCTACAACCCGGCGCAGCGTGACGTCCTTGCACGCGCGAGCGTCATTGCCGGCGGCATCATCCGGGAGGAACAGACGACGGAGGACGACCCCACGCCCTGAGGCCGAACCTCCGGCGGCCCTGGTGGTGGCCAAGAAGCGGGACGTCTGACCACCCCTCCGGCCCGGCCGGAGCCTGAACCCTCGTCGGGGGAGGCGCGGAGCGGACGCCGCGCCTCCCCCGACGAGTCCATCAGTCCCTGTTACTCCTCGCCGCCGGCCGCAGCGGCCTTGAGAGCGTCCTTCTCGGCACGCAGCGCTTCCGTCTCCTGCTGCTCGTCGGCCTTCTCCTGGTGGATGACCACCGCGAAGAGCTTCTCCATCTCCTTGGCCACCCCGGCCGCCGACGCCGGGTTCTGACCGGTCACCAGCCGGTCGTCGACCACTACCTGTTCCTCGAAGACATCGGCAGGGACGTGGGTGGCGCCCTGCTCCTCGAGCCGATCCGCCAGGAAGAACGGGATGACCCCGTCCTTCCCCGCCGCGACCTCCTCGTCGTTGGTGAAGGCGGCCACCCTCCGGCCCTCCACGAGGCGGAACCCGTTCTCCAGTTCCACGTTCAGCAGCCCCGCCGGTCCGTGGCAGACCGCGCCCACCAGGCCGCCGGCATCGTAGACGCTCGCCACGAGTCTCTGCAGGCCCTCGCTGTCCGGGAAGTCCCACATGGTGCCATGGCCGCCCACGAGGTAGACGGCGTCGTACTGGGCGGGGTCGACGACATCCACCCGGGCCGTGTTGTAGAGCCCGGCACGCGTGGTCTCGTCCTCGGTGAAGGCGACCTGGACAGGGTCCGTGGTGTCCACCTCGTCGCGCGGGGGCTGCCCGCCCTGGATGGAGGCGAAGTCGACGAAATGCCCGGAATCCTTGAACACCTTCCAGGGGTGCGCGGCCTCGGCCACGTTGTAGCCGGTCCTCTCCCCTGTATCGCCGATCTCTGAAACGCTGGTCAGAACCATGAGGATCTTCTTCATGGAGTGCTCCTTTCGTCCGGCTTCCACCCTACGCTCGGCCCGGATCGCCGAGTGCGATCATGAAGGCTCCGGAGCTACGTGAGCTCGATGAGGAAGCGGTTGTGATCGGCGGAATTGAATCTCGCGGTGATCATGCTGGAAGTGTTCGCGTGCTCCACCCGAATCTGCATGATCACCTGTTCGGTGACAGTGAATCCCTTTCCCGCGGGAGGCACCGTCGTCTCGTTCTCCGTCATGGTGGAGACGTTGTTGAAGGTGCTGACGTACTCGTTGTCGAGATCGTCCACGTCCTTCCAGTCCTTGTTCACCATCGAGAACTGGGTACCTCCCTCCGCGGGCTCGGTGCCGTGGACGCCTGCGACTGCGGTGGCTGTTCGGCGGCAGCAGCACAGGAGGAAAGCGTGAACACAGCTCCCCGGGAAGCCTGAGCTCCCGGCCCAGAACAACTAGCGGGTTGTCAGGCGGGTACCTTCAGCCTGATTGCCTGTCTCCCAGTCCTGTCCGAACGAGGACGATCCCGGATCCGCGAAGAATTCGGCCAGTGCCTCTTCGACGGCCACGACGTCGTGAACCAGTCGCAGGGGCATGAAACCCTTCGGACCGCCCATCGGTATCTCCACCGAGTATTCGCCACCGGCCCGGTACGCACCAGGACCGCCCAAGATCCTTCATCGGCGGCGTCGGTGGTGCGATGGCAGATGAAGCCCGGGTGTACCGCACCGGCCACCTCGAACCGCGCGTCCCGCCGCTCGACGGACAGACGCCCACCCTTCGTGCCGTTCAGGGCAGCACCAGCCGCTTTCCGCGCCTCCGCGACGGTGCTCATGCCTCGACCGTCCACTGTCCAGGCAGCAAGCGCATCACTAGAGGGCCGGGGGCACTGGCTTCCGACTTCAGGCATCGACGGGACCACCGGTGCGAACGGGATCGCAATCGGTGCCGGCGTATACGGGCCGTCGCCTAGGAGAAACGAAGGTCCTGGGCTTGAGCGCCGCGCTCCCAAGCCCAGCCGGTGAGGTCCTTGGCTCCCTGGGTCTCGAAAAACCCGTTGAGGGCCTGCTCCGCCACGTCGGTGGGAACTTTCACTCCCTGCGGCACCCTGCCCGTCAGACCATGTGTGTCCAGGCGGATCGATACTTCGTCGTTCTGGTGAGGAACATGAGTGAGTACTGACAACGTCTCAAGGTCTCGACCGTCCGAAGCGATGTGTACAACAAATCCTTCCGCTGCAGCGCCCCAGGCCTCGAAGCGACGGTGACCGAGAACGACGACGAACCGACCATCCTCGAGACTCTCCCAGCGCCCCAGTCGGGACAGCGCCCGTTGTTTGGCTTCCGCGACACTGTCGATCGCTTCTCCGGCCACGACCCACGTAGACGGTGAAGCCTGGTGACGACGGTTGTATCCGAAGAAGGCGAGTTCCTTCCCGATGACGTATCCGATGGCAGACACCGGAACGGACAGGAGGGCAAACCCCCGCCAGGGGGCAGGCGCGAGGAGCAACAGAGCCAGTTCAGCAAGAATCACAGCGTAGATGAGCCAGGCCGGCCCGCGGATGCCCGTACGAACACCTACAGCGCCACTGATCAGTAGCCCCGCTCCCACTACTACGATCGCCGGCACGAGCGCCTCGCGCGGCACATAGCCGACCAGCAGAAACAACAACAGGACCAGAAGTATCGCGGGAATCAGCAGGCGAAACCAGACTTCGCGTGATTCACCTGAACCACGCAATCGAGCAGATTTACGGTCGTCCATCAATTTCTCCGCGTCTCAGTTTCCAGCAACGAAAAACTTGGCAACATCCAGTCCCGATCCCGTCGTCGTTCCATAGAGGGAGGAACGTACCAACGCAATCGAGTTCGGGCCGCCGCTCGCAAGCCCCGACAACGTACTGACGTTCGTTCGTGCCGCTTGCTGGAGTGTACTTGATGAGCTGGGTCCGCCAGGTAGGTGGGTGAGCGCACCACCGGTAATCCCCGACCACCCTACGTCGGCCCACGTGACTGCTTCCCCGGAGATGAACTTGTCGGTCACGGTACCCGCGATCGCACCACCACTTCCAAGCGCAGTGGTTGCTGCCGCAGCCTGAAGTGTAGGCCTGGCGCCTGCGGCAGTGAGCGTATATGCGCCATGACCGCCTGCACGGGCCAGGGTCCCGCCAGCAGGTCCCGCCAGCCCGCCCACAGCGCCGCTCAAAGTACCACCGGCTACGGATCCAGCGAAGGACCGCCAGTTGTCGACTCTGCCCCCGTTCTTGATCAGATGAGTCGCAGCGCCACCAACAGCGCCCGCTGCCCCGTTGACACCCGCATTCACGGCGACGTAGCTGCCGAGCCTCGAAGCCAATGACGCCATAGCAGCGGCGGCCCGCCCGGCAGTCAGCGCCCCACCTCCGAGCCACTCCAGGCCCGCAGTGTCCACCCCGCCGTGACGGGTCAGGCTGACACCCACCGGCAGTCCACCGACCATCCCGGCCGAGGTGCGTCCGGGTGAGGGGTCGGGGATCGCCGGGGCGCCCAGGACCGCCCAAGGGTCGGCCTCATCGGTGGGGCGGGCGGCCCGCCAGCCCGACGCCGTCCATGCCTCCCCGATTCCTGTCACACCGCCGGGCAGGGACAACACCTGCTCACCAGCGACACCTGCGAGGCCGCTGGTGGGAGTAGGGCCAGTGCCGCCGGAGGTCGTTGGGGTGATACCCGTGAGGGTGGGTATGTGGTTCGCGGTGTCCCACCACAGCCGGGCGCCGTCGATGCCGGCGAGTTCGCCGAGGGCGTCGACCCACAGCTCGTGTCGGGACGTGACCTCGCCGTCGGGGGTGCGGTCACACGTGCTCTTCAGGTGACCGGTGGGGCCCCATGCGTACTCGGTCCAGGACCCCCCTGGGTGGATGAGCCGGGTGCGCCGGCCGAGTCCGTCGTGGATGAATTCCGTCCGTGACCCGTCGGGGCCGATGATGGCCAGGAGTTGTCCTGCGGCGTCGTAGTCGAATACCCGCGACCCTGCCGGGGTGGCCTCGCGGACCAGTCGTCCACCGGCGTCGTACTCCCACTCCGACGTCGACTCCGCCTGCGGTGCCGGTGCCGGTGCTTCCGAGCCACCGATCGCGGAGGTGGTGGCGGTGATCAGCTGCCCGGCTCCGTCGTACCCGTACCGTGTGACCGCCCCGGCGCGGGTCAGCGCGGTGATGCGGCTGTCGTCGTCCCGACCGATCAGCGTCACGTCCGTGCCGTCTGTAGTGCTCGAGGCACTTTCTGGGCCGTCCATGTGGTCGGCCCACCCCGCGTGGGTGGAGGAGACGGTGCGGCTGTGCTCAGCAAGAGCCCCATGACGGTAGGCCCATTCCTGCACCAAATATCCCGCAGTCGCCGAGGTGAGGCGTCCGGAGGGGTTGTGTGTGAACACCGCGTGCCCGAGCAGCGGGTTGGTGACGGTGGTGAGCCGTCCGGCACTGTCGCGGGTGTAGGTGGTGGTCGTACCCCGGGTATCGGTGAAGGAAGTCCGGTTGCCGTCGGCGTCGTACGCCCACAACAAACCCTGCCCGCCGCGGGTGCGGGAGGTGAGCTGCCTGCACCGGTTGAAGGCGAGTGCGTCGTGCGCGCCAGCGTCGGGAACTTCACCGACCTGCAGTCCCCGGGCTTCGGCATCACGTCGCGGGAGAACGCGGATGGCTGAGGCCCCCTCACCGGAGACTCAGCGCCGCACCGGGCCCACCGCCCCGTGCACCGCCGCCAGGCGCCGTCGTACCTCCTCCGGGGGAATGTACTCCCCCACGGTCGGGTAGGACCCGATCGTGACCACCGACGAGACGATCGTGTGCGGATAGACGTGCACGAGGTTGAAGCCCTGCGCACCGTCCCTGCCCCTCACGCCGCCCACGGCCACGGTGAGGTCCTGCGTGTAGCAGGTGGACGACGCTACCGACACCGGGATCCCCGCGAACATCGCGGACGACGGGAAGTGCGCGTGGCCGGCGATGATCAGGCGGACGTCCGACCCCGCCACGACCTCCGCGAGCCGGTCCTGCCGGCGCAGCTCGGTGAGCACGGCGAGGTCCTGCACCGTCGGGATGGGCGGATGGTGGAGGGCGAGGATGCTGCCCTCGGGCGCGGGCCGGGCCAGCTCCGCCCCGAGCCAGGCCAGCTGCGCGTCGTCGAGCTCCCCGTGGTGGTAGCCGGGCACCGAGGTGTCGAGCGCGATGACGCGCAGCCCGCCCAATCGGTAGCTGCGGTACAGCGGCGTGTCCTCCGGCGGCTCGCCGAGTAGCGCCGCGCGCAGGGCGGGCCGCTTGTCGTGGTTGCCCATGAGCCAGATCACCGGAGTGCCCAACTCCTCGGCGACGGGCTCCACGACCTCCCGGAGGGACGCATAGGCGTCGGGGGCGCCCTTGTCCGTGAGGTCGCCCGTGAAGACGAGCGCATCGGGACGGACGCCTGAGCGCCCCACCTCCTCCAGCAGCTGGGCGAGCCGTTCGCGGGCGTCGACCCCGCCGTACAGCGGGCCGTCGGCCACGAAGTGGGTGTCGCTGAAGTGGAGGAGGAGATGGTCGGCGGGAGGGTGCTCCCCCGAGAGGGCTGCACCCTCGGGTCTACTGGGAGTCGGCATGGGCGCTAGGCGGTGGCCTCGGCCGTGGCGCGCTCCGGCGCCGACCGCTCCTGGTCGAACACCAGTTTGTCCATCAGCTCCGCGATCCTGTCCCAGTCGTGGCGCCTCAGCAGCTTGCGCAGCTCGGCGGACGGCGGTTCACCGGCCCGACCCCGCAGGGCCTCGCAGGCCGCGGCGAAGCCCTCGGCGTCGTCCTGCAGCTCGACGACGCCCGGGAAGTCCGCGACGACGTCGGGCACCCGGGTGGAGACCACCGGCAGCCGGGACGCCAGGTACTCCAGCGTCTTGGTGGGGCTGATGGACTTCGTGGCCTCGTTGAGGGCGAACGGCATCAGGGCGACGTCGAAGTCGGCCATGTGCCCCGGCAGGTCCTTGTAGTCCTGCTGTCCGTAGTAGGTGATGTTCGGCGCCTGCGGCAGGTCCGATTCCTCGATCTTGCAGATGGGACCGATCATCCGGATCTCCCACTCGGGCAGGCGCTCGGCGAGGCCCGCGACGAGGTCGAGGTCGAGCCGTTCGTCGAGCACGCCGACGTAGCCGGCCACCGGCTTGCTGCGGTCCGGGTCCGCCGCCCGCGCGGCGGCCGCGTAGTGCGCCACGGAGACGCCACTCGGTACCAGGTGCGCGTCCTCCCTGCCCTGCTTGACCACCGACCGGTGCAGCGAGCGCCCGCCCGCGAACACGACGTCGGCCCGCTTCAGCGCCTGGCGTTGCCGCACGAGCAGCTCGGGAGCCGCGTTCCGGAAGGCCGCGAGGTCGTCCATGACGTCGAACACGAGCGTGGTCGGCTCCAGGGCGAGGGCGGCTTCCAGCACCAGGGGCGTGTAGATCCACACGACGCGCTCGCCCGTGGGCGGGCCGAGGAGCTGGGGCAGCTGCGCGACGTAGTCGGGCATGACCTCGTCGAAGAAGCCCACGTGCCGGCCCTGCTCCGGGATCTCCAGGTAGACGCGCGTCAGGCCGTCGATGTCCGTGGTGCCCAGCCGGTTCTCCGTCAGCTCGACGTCGGGCGGCGTGAGGGGTTCCTCGACGAAGTAGGTCGTGCGCCCCGGGGCACGGTTCAGGCGCGACACGAGCTGCTGAGGCCGCTGCCAGACCCATTCCCACCGCAGGTGGGACAAGACAATGAGTTCACTGTGCATCGACGATCCTCAATTCCATTCGAGTGGTTGTACGGGGGAGGCGGGAACCGAGATCGGTCCCGGGAGGCTGCTGCCAGTCCCAGTGGGCCATCTGCTGCCGGTAGCCCTGCAGCCAGGTGGCCACGGGTTCACCGAGCACGTAGGCGGGGAGGTCCGCGGCGCGGGCTCCCCCGGCCGCGAGCGCGTACGACGTCGACATCACGGACGTCCGCCGCTCGAGGTCCTCGTCGAGCCAGTAGGCACCCACGGGGTCCACGTGGCCCTCGCAGCGGAAGAGCAGGGAGTTCCAGTCGGTGGAGTCGATGACGGGGAACCAGCAGACACCCTCCAGTGCCACGCCGCGCGTCTGGGCGTCCTCGCATTGCTCGAGCACGTACTTGAGCCAGGTGGCGCGGTCCGAGGTGCGACCGCGGACATTGGTCTCGGTGAGCATGCACGGCACCGCGTACCGCTCCCAGTACTGCTGGATCTGGTCGGCCAGTGGCAGCGGGGTGGGCGTGGGCGCCGTGCCGCCCTGCTCGGAGAAGTTCCACTGGCAGTGCGCGTAGTAGTCCAGGCCGAGCACGTCGATGGTCCCCGTGGGGAGACCGAGCAGGCGCTCGCCACCCACGGGGGCGAGATCGCGGCCGAGCTGGCTGTCGACGTCGTACCCGCGGCCCAGGAAGGCGTCGAGGGCGAGGAAACGGCGGTCGTTGGCCATGTCTGCGTACCGCTGCCCGGATTCGTCGGAGCCGGTGTGGAACTCGCAGGTGTCCACCCAGACGTGCCGGGCGGCCGGCAGCAGCTCCCGGTACAGGGTGCTCGCCTCCGCGACCGCCGGGAGCACGTTGACCAGGAGGTCCACGAATCCCTGCAACCCCGAGTGGTAGGGCGGCCAGATGGCCTCGTGTCCGCACAGGAACAGGGTGGAGAAGGGCTCGTTGAAGAGGGTGTACTCCTCCACCCACGGGTAGCGGCGGGCGAAGGCCTCCGCGTAGCGCAGGTAGGCCGGGCCGAACCGCGTGTCGGCGAAGCCCTCGGCGAGCCATGCCGGGTAGCTCGTGTGGTGCACGAGGTCCACGATGGGCCGGAAGCCGTGCTCGTGCAGGTAGCCCAGCACCTCGTCCGTGGAGGACCAGTCGAAGACGCCCTCGACCTCCTCGATGCGGTGCCAGCGGACGGGGTAGCGCAGCCGGGTGATGCCCGACTTCGAGAGCAGGGCGAGGTCCTCGCGCCAGCGGATGTCGTGCTCCGTGGTCTCGACGATGTCGCGGTCGTGCGCGGGCATGAAGGTGCTCTCGAAACCACCGATGATCTCCAGCGGAGGTCCGACCTCCCGGGGGCTCACGGTGCCTCCTCCGACGGGGTGCGGCGCGTGCCGAGTTCCTCGTAGACGACGTCGAGCAGTTCGGCGGCCCGCAGGTTGAGCCGGCGCGACTCGTCGAGGTCGGCGTCGAGCCGGACGACCTCCGCGCGCAGCTGCTCCACCTCGCCGCGGAGTGCCAGCAATTCCTGCATCTCCCCCCGGAGCGCCAGGACCTGCTCCGCGAGGTCCTCCGGTCCGGTGAACTGCAGCTTCATGTCCTGGGTCGTCGCCCGGGGTGTGGCCTGGGTCGTGTCGGTCATGCCCTCTCCCTCCTCACGAGCACGCGGCGGCTTGTCGCCTCGCCTGCTCCGTCGTCGTCCTGCTCCTCGGCACTCAGCGAGTACCGGTGCAACTGCTCCTGGAATCTCGTCCAGTCCACGGGCTGGTACTCCATCCAGCTCGCCGACCCTTCCGCGCCGGCCACCCCCACCTCGAGGAACGCGGTGCTCCCCGGCGCCGCCAGCAGGTGCTTGACGAGCATCAGCGTGGTGTCCCACCCCAGCGGGTTGAGCGCGTTGAAGAGGTGGTTCGCGTGGACGTGCACGGTGGTGTCGAGCTCGGCGCACCGCTTCCGCAGGTGCAGCGCGTGGCGGGCCATGGTCAGGTTCGCGCGTTCGAAGCGGACGCCGTCGTCGTGCGCGAGGTGCTCCTTCGCCCACGCGAGCGCGGGCCGGCTGTAGTCGACCGCCAGGACGCGGTGGCCGCGGTCGGCCAGGTACCGGGCGTCGGCTCCGAGACCGCACCCGAGGTCCAGGACGGTCGACGACGGCGGCAGCTGCTGCGCGGCGGAGACGGCGAGGTCCGAGGGCGTGATGCCCGGCCCGGCCTCGATCTCGGCGCGATGGTGGTCCTCCCAGTTCTCACGGTCCACGTCGAAGTGGTTGAGCCACCAGTAGTAGCGGCGGAACGCGGCGGGCGGCGTGGCGAACGTGAACGTGGGATCCGGCACCGCCCAGGACGGCCCGTAGATGGCGGTGAGGAGCTGCGCGGGTTCGGCGGGGCCCGGCAGCATCCTGCCGTTCACGGACAGCGGCTTCAGCGGGTGGAGGGTGACCGTGTCCGCGCGCTCGCGGGCGTGGAAGGTTCCGTAGAACCAGCCGTCGCACTCGAAGTAGGTGAAGATGTCGAGGTAGAAGCTGTCCGTCACCGTGCCGCCGGGGAACAGCAGCTGCAGGTGCCCGCTCGAGTGCCGGACCGTCTCGTACCCCTGCTCCGCAAGCGTCCGCTCGATGCGGAAGCTCTCGAGGGCGATGTCGGACGGGTTGGTGTGCCCGCTGAAGTAGGCGAGGTCGGCGTCGTCGTCGTGGGCCAGGATCCGACCGTCCCGGACCGGGCCGAGGAGCGTGCCGCCCGTGACGAACAGGTCGATCCCGAGCGTACGGTGCAGCACCTCGATGAGGCGCTCGGCCTCGTCGAGTACCTGCTCGAGGAGGGAGGCGTCACGGCCCTCGAAGGACCGGGCGATGCGCCCCCACTTGTTGACGACCAGCGGGATCCCCGTGCCCGGCTCGTTCAGGCCGAAGTCGGTCGGGTGGTCGTCGAACGCCACGGTGGCTGCTGCCACCTCTCGGCCCGCGTGCTCGACGGCGAGCCGTGCCCGGCCCGTGAGCCGCTCGGCCAGCGAGGCCGGCCAGGGCAGGGTGAGGGCGCCGTCGTCGTCCGCCCCCGGGGCGCGGACCGTCCAGATGCGGCGCCCGCCGAGCAGGACGGACAGGGCGTCACCGGAGGGGATGCGGGCGTCGGGAATCACCAGCCGCTGTGCGTCGGCTGTGAGGGACCCCGCCCTCACCGGACACTTTCCAGCTGGGTCGGCAGTGGATCGACCTGCGCCAGGCGGACATCGAAGACCTGCCCCGTGGTGTCGGAGGCGAGGACCTGCGCACACACCCGGGCGACGTCGGCGGCCTGCACGAGCGTGGCCTCGTCCTCGTGACCGAACGCCTTCTCCCGCATGGGCGTGGCGGTGCGGCTCGGGCTGATGCAGTTGACCCGGATCGAGTCGCAGCTCCACTCGTCCGCGAGCGCCTGCGTGAGGTTCACGAGCGCCGCCTTCGTGGCCGAGTACACCGTGTACTTGGCGCGGCCGCGCGTGTAGGAGCTCGAGGAGAACAGCAGCAGGGACCCGCGGGAGGCCGCCAGGTGGGAGTGGGACTCCTGCGCGACGACGAACGCGGCCATGAGGTTCACGCCGACGTCGTGCTGGAGCTGCTCGTCGGAGAGACCCACGAGGTCGCCGATCGTCAGGACCCCGGCGGTGAGCACCACGTGGTCGATCCGCCCGAACCGGTCGGCGGCGTCGGCCAGGGCGCGCGCGACGGAGGCGCGGTCCTCCACGAAGGTGCCGCTGCCGGTCCTGCTGTGGCACAGCACGTGTGCGCCCTCGTCAGAGAGCTGCCGGCCGAGCTCACTGCCGATGCCCGAGCTGCCACCGAACACGACGACGACGGCGCCACGGAGCGAGGCGGCCCGGAACGGCAGGGCGGGGGCGTTCTGGTGCTTGAGCTGGAACAGCTTGTCGGCCAGGTGGATGTCGATGGGGTGCGTGATCTTGATGTTGGCCTCGTGGCCCGGCACCACGATGATCGGGACGTCCGGGCAGTACTTCAGCACCACCGAGCAGTCGTCCGTGGCAGCGAAGTCCGGGTCCTGGTGCGCGGACCCGTAGGCCTCCATCAGCGTGTCCCACCGGAAGGCCTGGGGCGTCTGCCCGCGGCGGAGGGATGCCCGCGGCGGCACCGCGCGGATGATGTCGTGCTCGTCCACCTCGATGATGGTGTCGGCCGAGGGGATGCCGGTGTCGACGGCGTCGTAGGTGTCCAGCGCATCGACGCACGCGCGGATGATCGCGGGGTCCAGGAGCGGACGGACGGCGTCGTGGAAGACCACCTTGGAGCCCGGCGTCGCGATCTCCCGCAGCGCCAGGTAGGAGGTCTCGTTGCGGTCGCGGCCGCCGGGCAGCAGCCCTGCCAGCTTCGGGAAGCGCTCCCGCGTCACGAGCTTCTCCGCGCGGTCCATGGAGCCCGGATCCATCATCACGATGATCTCGTCGATGACGGGGCACTGCTGGAAGATCTCGACGGTGTGCTCGAGGCTCGTGCGGCCCGCCACGGGTACCAGCTGCTTGGGGATCTCGAGGCCCATCCGCGTGCCGATACCACCGGCGAGGATCACGCCGACCGTTCGTCGTCGGGAGCGCGCCTCATCGTCCGCTGCGCGTGGTGCGTCCATTCCATCGGTGATGGTCGACATTGCCGCCTCCTTCGTACGATTCGTTCCCTGCCCGGGATTCCGTCAGCGTACTGACGGTCCACGGGATCGGACAGGAGAAGTTCGGCGGGTGAAGCCCTTGTGCGGACGCCTGTTCTTTGCCTCGTGTTCGCCGGGCGTTCACTTCCAGGGGTCCTCCGGGGGCAGTTCCCGTGCCTCCCGGGACCCCTCCGGCGCCACGCGGGCCCCTGGTCCGGGGCGATAACCTGAGGCCATGGCAATCCGGGTGCTCGCAGTGGGCCGCAAGCACGAGAGCTGGGTCTCCGAGGGCATCGAGCGCTACGCGAAGCGCCTGAAGAAGCCGTTCGACCTGTCCTGGCAGCTCATCAACCACTCCGCCCGCGAGCACGACGCCGCCCGCAGGGAGGAGTCCGAGCGGCTCCTCGCCCGGCTCGGTACCGACTACGTGGTGCTCCTGGACGAGCGCGGCAAGGCCATCGACTCGCCGACGCTCTCCCGCACCCTCCTGCGGCCGCTCGAGGCGTCCCGCAGCGTCACGGTGATCATCGGCGGCGCCTACGGCGTGGACCCGCAGGTGCACCAGCGCGCCGACTTCGTGTGGTCCCTCTCCCCGCTGGTCTTCCCTCACCAGCTCGTGCGCCTCATCCTCGCCGAGCAGGTGTACCGCGCGCAGGAGATCGCCGGAGGGCGCTCCTACCACCACGAATAGGCGCCACCCGGCTCCCACCGGCATCCTGCAGCCCGGCATGAGCCCGGCGTGAGCCCTGCGCGGGCCTGCGCGGGCAGGGGCCCGGATGGTGGCGCAGATAACGATCACGGCACGGCGTTCTCCGCCCACTGGCGCTCCGGGATCCCGCACGTAGGGTGAGGGCATGACTAGTCTGCTGGGGAGCAAGCGTTGGATCATGGCCGCTGCGGCCGCCGGAACCCTGATGGTGGCGAGCGGTTGCGCGTCGTCCGGGACGGACGGCGGCGGGGCTGCGGCACCGCCGGTGTCGTCGTCGGTATCGTCGTCGGCTTCGGCATCGCCGTCGGCATCGCCGTCGGCATCGGGCTCGGCCACCGGCACCACGGAGCCGTCGGCATCGCCGTCGTCGGGCCCGTCCGGGGCCGCCGAGCCGTCTGCCTCGGCTTCTACCTCCGCCTCCTCTTCCGCGGATCCGACGCCGAGCGCGGCGCCGACGCCCGCGGCGGGTGGGACCTGCACGGCGGCGCAGCTGACCGGGAGCGTCGAGGACCAGCTCGGCGGCGCCGGGGCGGGCAGCGTGTCCCGCACCATCGTGCTGACCAACGCCTCGGACCAGGAATGCACCGTGGACGGCTTCCCGGGGGTCTCCTTCGTGGACGCATCCGGTGCCCAGATCGGCGCTCCCGCGGACCGCGACGGGTCGGCGTCGGTCCCGGTCACCCTCGCGCCGGGGGCGTCGTCCACCACCACGGTGCGGCAGACGAACGCCCAGAACTACGGTGCCGACTGCGGGCTCACCCCCGCCGTCGGGCTCCGCGTGTACCCGCCCGGCGCCACCGACTCGCTCGTGCTGCCGCAGCAGCTGCCCGCGTGCTCCGCGACCTCCGTGGTGCTGATGACGGTCGGGACGCTGCAGCCCGCCTCCTAGCCGGCTCGGGCCGTCGGGTGATCCTCGATCGGTGGATACCCTCCCGGACGGTGCTGCTGCGTCCGGCGTCGCGATCGAGGGACCGTTCGCATCACCTCGCGAAGTGTGCCCCTACGAGGCGTTCGGAGTGCTCCCAGATCCTGTCGGCGTCGTCCGTGCTCGTGAGCGGAGCCCAGAGGTCCCGTCGGGCGGGTGGGCCACCGAGCACGCGTCGGGGGCCGTAGAACTCATCGCCTCGTGCCGTCGGGTCGGTCGCCGCCATCAGTGCAGGGCCCGCTGCGCTGTCGACCGTTCCCGTGATTCCCACGCGGGACAGGAGGCGGATCAATCGGCGGCTGCCGGTCTCCTTCGGGCGGCCCATGGCCGGCTGCGCGGCGAGCAGATTGGTGGGCGAGATCCCGGGGTGTGACAGATTGCTGGTCAGTCCCCAGCCCTCGGCTCGGCTTCGGGCGTCGAGGGCGCGGGCGAAGAGTCCCACGGCGATCTTCGACTGGGAGTACGCCTTCATGCCGTCGTAGTCCTTCTCCCAGTTCAGGTCGTCCCAGTTGATTCCGCCCTGTCGAGCGGCGACACTCGTCTGGTGGGTCACACGGGCGCCGCCGTCCCGGAGTAGCGGGAGGAGGCCGAGCGTGAGTGCGAAGTGCCCGAGGTGGTTGGTACCGAACTGCAGCTCGACCCCGTCCTTCGTGGTCAGGCGGTTCGGTGGGGTCATGACACCGGCGTTGTTGATCAGGATGTTGATGGGGCGACCCTCGGCGGTGAGTGTCCCTACCAGTGACGCCACCGAATCCAGGGAGGAGAGGTCCAGCGCCCGCGTGGTGACGTCGGCCCCCGGCACCCGGGTGCGGATCCGTTCGGCCGCCGCCTGCCCCTTGGCCGCGTTCCGTACGGGCAGGACGACGTCGGCACCCGCCCGTGCAAGGCGAGTTGCGATGACGTAGCCGATGCCGTCGCTGGCTCCGGTGACGAGGGCGTACGTGCCGTGGAGGTCGGGGACCTGGAAGTCGGAAGTGCGAGTCATGAGCGTGACACCTTCGGGTGGGGGATGATCTTTTCTGCTACCAGCTCATGGTCACGGTCCGCCATGGGCGCATCCAGTGCGCGCCCATCCACTGATCGGGAATCCACCCCTCGGACGGGAGGATCACGGAGGAGTGGATGCACCGATCGCCGCAAGGACCTGCAGCTTGTCGTAGCTGTCACTTCCGGGGGCGGCCGTATAGACCAGGAGGCGATGGGACTGCTCCGGATCGAGCAGTGTCTGGCATGCCAGTTCGAGCGGCCCGACTCCCGGATGGTGGAAGCGCTTCACCTCCGGGGGCCGTACGCCCACCTCCTGGGCGGCCCAGACATCGTGGAAGGTCCCGCTCTGCTCGAGAAGCAGGGTGGCGAGCTGCGCTGCCCGCGACCGGGGGCCGCGCAGCGCGGTCAGTTCCCGCAGCCCGGCGGCATACACGCGGGACAACACCTCCTGCTCCTCGGGCGGGTAGTGCGCCCGAACCGATGGATCGGTGTACCACCGGTAACCGATACACCGGTCCACGCCCCTGCGATGAGACGCGTCGCCCATGATCGCCGCCGCCAGCGGGGTCTGGCGAAGAGTCTCGCCGAGTTCGGTGACGATCTCCGCAGGAGTGTCCTGCAGGCGATCGAAGACACGGAGCAGACCAGGGCTGATGTGCTCGCTCGAGGTCCCGCGAGGAGGTGGCTGGTGCCCGGCGAGACGGAAGACATGGTCACGCTCGTCCAGCGACAGACGGAAGCCCTGCGTGATGGCACCGACCATCTGCTCCGACGGTGCCGGTCCCGTGGCGCGCTCCAACCGGGCGTAGTAGTCGGTGGACATGCTGCACAGCGCTGCCACTTCCTCCCGGCGCAGGCCCTCCGTCCGCCGGCGGGAACCCCGGACCAGTCCGACGTCCTCCGGCTGCAGCGCCTCGCGCCGGTGGCGCAGGAACGCAGCCAGTCCCTCCCGATCGATCATCGCCGTCGTCCTCCCGTCCCGTACCACCATCGAGCCTCTGATTCACTCCCTGCATCCCCGACGGCACGTCCAACGCCCGGGACGCCGGGCAACCCGGGCGCCCCGGCCGTCTGCAGCCCGAGCAGCCGCAGCCGCCAGGCCGCGAACACGAGCAGCGCGGCGGTGGCCAGTGCGAGCACCAGGGTCAGCCAGGGCAGCGCCGCGACGATGGCGACGACGCCCAGGAGCGCGGCGCCCGCTCCGGCCGTGACCATCACGCGGCCCCGCTCCAAGTGCCCGTACACCGCGAGGCCGATCCCGAGCACCACCCACGCACCGAGTCCGCGGAACGCCTCCACGGCCCCGCCGAGGAGTGCACCGAGTTCCACGACGACGGCGAGGACCAGGTAGGCACCGGGGCCGGCGCGCATCGCGGGCGGGTGGCGGACGAGCCACGGCGCGGTCAGGAGGATGAGCACCAGCGTGCCGACCACGAAGTAGACGGCCGTGCGGCCCGTGTCGCCGTCGAAGACCAGCGCCGCCACGGCCCCGCCGACGAAGAGGGACCCGATCCCCGCCACCGGCAGCCAGTTGTGGGACACGTGCCCGCGGGGGACGCGAGGCTGAGCGGCCCCTGCTTCTCGTGCCGCCATGACCGCTCCTCCCCCGGCCGCGCGGCGCGGCTCTCCCCTGAAACCTACTCCCCCCGCCCCTGTGGCGGGAGTAGGACGGAGGTGCGCCGCACCTCCGTCGAGTGTCGGTGCGCTGGGGCATGATGAAGTGGTGACGACGCAGGTACTGACGAGGTTCACCCCGGCCACGCACGAGTGGTTCGCCGGGGCCTTCTCCGAGCCCACGCCCGCCCAGGAGGGCGCGTGGTCCGCCATCTCGGCCGGGTCCAACGCCCTCGTCGTCGCACCCACCGGCTCCGGCAAGACCCTCGCTGCGTTCCTCTGGGCGCTGGACCGCCTGATCGCCTCGGGCGAGGGGAACGGCGATCTCGAACCGGAGGCCCCCGCTCCGGCGAAGGGCCGGAAGACTCCCCCGAAACCGAAGCGCAGCACCCGCGTGCTCTACATCTCGCCGCTGAAGGCGCTCGGTGTGGACGTGGAGCGGAACCTGCGCGCACCGCTGATCGGGATCACCCAGACGGCCAAGCGCCTGGGACTGCCGGCGCCCGGCATCACGGTGGGCGTCCGCTCCGGTGACACCCCGCAGGCCGAGCGGCGTGCCATGCTCACGCGGCCGCCGGACATCCTCATCACCACGCCCGAGTCGCTGTTCCTCATGCTCACCTCCAAGGCGCGGGAGACCCTGATGGAGGTGGACACCGTCATCATCGACGAGGTCCACGCCGTCGCGGGCACCAAGCGCGGGGCGCACCTCGCGGTGTCCCTGGCCCGCCTCGACGCCCTGCTCGACAAGCCCGTGCAGCGCATCGGCCTCTCGGCCACGGTGGAGCCCAAGGAGACCGTGGCCCGCTTCCTCGCGGGCAACGCCCCGGTGGAGATCGTCGCCCCGCCGTCCGAGAAGAAGTGGGACCTGACCGTCACCGTGCCCGTGGAGGACATGACGGAACTCGGAGGGGCCGCGGCGAACACCGACGACGACGGCGACGCCGTGCCGCAGGCGAGCATCTGGCCGCATGTCGAGGAGAAGATCGTCGACCTGATCGAGCAGAACCGGTCGACGATCGTGTTCGCGAACTCCCGCCGGCTCGCCGAACGCCTGACCGCACGCCTCAACGAGATCCACGCCGAGCGCCTCGAGCGCGACGCCGTGTGGGCCGCGGGCGGCAACCCTGCCGCCGTCGAGCCCGCGGCGCCGTCCTTCGCGCACACCACGGCCACGCCGGCCGAGATGATGGCCCAGGCGGGGCAGAGCAACGGCGCGGAGCCGCTGCTGGCCCGCGCCCACCACGGCTCGGTGTCCAAGGACCAGCGCGCGCTCATCGAGGACGACCTCAAGTCCGGGCGGCTGCGCTGCGTCGTCGCCACCAGCTCCCTCGAGCTGGGCATCGACATGGGCGCGGTGGACCTCGTGGTGCAGGTGGAGTCCCCCCACTCGGTGGCCAGCGGGCTGCAGCGCGTGGGCCGCGCCGGCCACCAGGTGGGCGAGGTCTCCCAGGGCGTCCTGTTCCCCAAGCACCGCGGGGATCTCGTCAACACCACGGTCACCGTGGAGCGCATGCTCGCCGGGCAGATCGAACCCCTCTACATCCCCACCAATCCGCTGGACATCCTGGCGCAGCAGACCGTCGCCGCCGCGGCGCTTGGCACCATCGACGTCGAGGAGTGGTTCGACGTCGTCCGTGCCTCCGCGCCGTTCGCCACCCTGCCGCGGTCCGCCTTCGACGCGACCCTCGACCTCCTCGCCGGCCTGTACCCGTCCGACGAGTTCGCCGAACTGCGCCCGCGCATCATTTGGGACCGCGTGGAGGGCACCATCACGGGCCGGCCCGGGGCCCAGCGCCTCGCCGTCACCTCCGGCGGCACCATCCCCGACCGCGGCTTGTTCGGGGTGTTCCTCGTCGGATCCGAGGGCGAGGGGCCCCGTGCGGGAGGCCGCCGCGTGGGGGAGCTCGACGAGGAGATGGTGTACGAGTCGCGTGTGGGCGACGTCTTCGCGCTCGGGGCCACCAGCTGGCGCATCGAGGAGATCACGCACGACCGCGTGCTGGTCTCCCCCGCCTTCGGGCAGCCCGGCAAGCTCCCCTTCTGGAAGGGCGACTCCCTCGGCCGGCCCGTGGAGCTCGGCCGCGCCCTGGGCGCCTTCAACCGGGAGATGTCCGGCTCCACGCCGGACAAGGCCCAGGAGCGGTGCGCGAGGATCGGCCTCGACGCGTGGGCGTCAGGGAACCTCATCACCTACCTGACGGAGCAGCGTGAGGCCACCGAGGTGGTTCCCAGCGACCGGACGCTCGTCGTCGAGCGGTTCCACGACGAGCTCGGCGACTGGCGCGTGGTGCTCCACAGCCCCTTCGGGATGCCCGTCCACGCGCCCTGGGCGCTCGCCGTCGGCGCGCGACTGGAACAGCGGTACGGCATGGACGGTGCGGCGATGGCATCCGACGACGGCATCGTGCTGCGCGTGCCGCTCATGGACGACGAACCGCCCGGTGCGGACCTCTTCCTGTTCGATCCCGAGGAGCTCGACGGCATCGTCACCGCCGAGGTGGGCGGTTCCGCGCTCTTCGCCTCCCGGTTCCGGGAGTGCGCCGCCCGCGCCCTGCTGCTGCCGCGGCAGAACCCCAGCAAGCGCACGCCCCTGTGGCAGCAGCGGCAGCGCTCGGCGCAGCTGCTCGACGTCGCCAAGAAGTACCCCACCTTCCCGATCGTCCTCGAGACGGTGCGCGAATGCCTGCAGGACGTCTACGACCTGCCCGCCCTCAAGGACCTCGCCGCATCGATCGAGCGCCGGGAGCTGCGCATCGTCGAGGTCACCACGCAGCAGCCCTCGCCCTTCGCGCGGTCCATGCTGTTCGGTTACGTGGCGTCCTTCCTCTACGAGGGTGACTCGCCCCTGGCCGAACGCCGGGCCGCTGCGCTCTCCCTCGATCCCACGCTCCTCAACGAGCTGCTCGGGCGGGCGGAGCTGCGGGAACTGCTCGACGCGCGGGTCATCGCCGAGACGGAACTCGAGTTGCAGCGTCTCCGGCCGGACCGTCTGGCGCGCGGACTCGAGGGCGTCGCGGACCTGCTGCGCCTGCTGGGGCCGCTCACCGTCGGGGAGATCGCCGAGCGGCTCGAGGCTCCGGCGGATGCGCAGCCCGCCCTCCCTGCCGCCGGGTCGGGTGGCGCCCAGGCGCCCGGCGTCCTCCACGGGATCGACCTTCGGGCCGGGGACGAGGACCCGGACGAGGACCTGTCGGACGAGGCGCTCGCCGCTGCCGCAGCCTCCCCTGCCCCGACGCCCGGCCGTGCCTCACCCGACCTGGTCCGGGAGCACGTCGCGGCCCTGGTGAAGGCCAACCGGGCGCTGACCGTGCACATCGCCGGCGTCGAGCGCATCGCGGCCGTGGAGGACGCGGCCCGGCTGCGTGATGCCATCGGCGTGCCGCTGCCCATGGGCATCCCGCTGGCGTTCATCGAGCCCGTCGCCGATCCGCTCGGGGACCTCATCGGGCGCTACGCGCGCACACACGGTCCGTTCACCGCCGCCGAGGCCGCCGCCCGCCTGGGGCTCGGCGTCGCCGTGGTCACGGGATCCCTCCAGCGCCTCGCCGGCGCCGGCCGGGTGGTGGAGGGTGAGTTCCGACCCGCCGAGTCGGTGCCCGTCCTCGACATCTCGGCGGCCTCGGGCGCTGCTCCGGGCACCATCACCGTGCACACCCCGGCGGCCAGCGAGTGGTGCGACGCCGAGGTGCTCCGCCGCCTGCGCCGCCGCTCGCTGGCCGCGCTGCGCCAGGAGGTCGAGCCGGTGGACCCGGCGGCCTACGCACGGTTCCTGCCGGCATGGCAGCACGTGGGCTCCAGCCTGCGCGGGCTCGACGGCGTGGTGACCGTGATCGACCAGCTCTCCGGCGTGCCCATCCCGGCGTCCGCCTGGGAGCCGCTCATCCTGGCGCAGCGCGTCGCCAACTACGCGCCGGCCATGCTCGATGAGCTGACCGCCACCGGCGAGGTGCTGTGGTCCGGCGCGGGATCCCTCGCCGGCAACGACGGCTGGATCGCCCTGCACCTGGCCGAGAACGCCCCCCTGACGCTCCGCCCCGACCCCGCCTTCGAGCCCTCCTCTCTGCACACCGCACTGCTGGACCTGCTGGCCGGCGGCGGCGGCTTCTTCCTGCGGCAGCTCACCAATCTGCTCGACGTGCAGGAGGCGACGACGGACACCGCCGTCGTCACGGCCCTGTGGGACCTGGTGTGGGCGGGCCGGATCAGCAACGACACGTTCACGCCGGTACGCGCGCTCCTCGCCCACGGCAAGACGGCACACAAGCAGAAGCCCGTCCCGGCCCGGGCACGGACCTCCCGGGCGGGACGCCTCGGCCGGGCGCCGGGCAAGTCCCTCACCGGCGCTTCGATGCGCCTGACCGTGGGAGCGGACGACGGCGGCGCCTACCAGCGGCCCACACCGCCCCTGGCCGGCGGGCGGTGGAACATGCTGCCCGGGGTGGAGGCGGAGACGACGCTGCACGCCCACGCCACGGCGGAGCTGCTGCTGGACCGGTACGGCGTGGTCACCCGCGGAGCCGTGGGCAACGAGGGCATCCCGGGCGGGTTCGGCCTCATGTACAAGGTGCTGGCGCGTCTGGAGGAGATGGGCCGGTGCCGGCGCGGCTACTTCATCGAACACCTCGGCGCGGCCCAGTTCGCGGTGCCCGCCACGGTGGACCGCCTGCGCTCCTTCAGCGCGGACAACCAGCTGCCCACCGCGCAGGACGTGCTCGGCGGGGAAGCGGCCCCCCTGAAGGCCGTCGCGCTCGCCGCCACCGATCCCGCCAACCCCTACGGCGCGGCGCTGAGCTGGCCGCAGGCCGACGGCGGACACCGTGCCGGACGGAAGGCGGGCGCCCTCGTGGTCCTCGTGGACGGAGCGCTCGCCCTCTACGTGGAGCGCGGCGGGAAGACCCTGCTGACCTTCACCGAGGACCCGGACGTGCTGCGCGCGGCCGCCCTGTCGCTGGTGACCATCATCCGCCGCGGCGCCGCGGACAAGATGGCCCTCGAGAAGGTGAACGGCGGCGAGATCCTGGACACGGACATCGGCCGCGCTCTGGCCGACGCCGGCTTCCACTCCACGCCGAAGGGGCTGAGGATCCGTGCCTGAGGGCGATACCGTCTGGCGGGCAGCCCGCGAGCTGCATCGCGCCCTCGCGGGGAAGGTGCTCACGCGCTGCGACATCCGCGTGCCCCGCTTCGCCACCGTGGACTTCACCGGGGACACCGTGCAGGAGGCCGTGGCCCGCGGCAAGCACCTGCTGATCCGCGGCGGGGGCGAGGACGGCTGGGACATCCACTCGCACCTCAAGATGGAGGGCCTCTGGCACGTCTACGCCCGCGGGGAGAAGTGGCGCCGGCCCGCCTTCAAGGCCCGGTGCATCCTGGAGACGGACGGCGCCGTCGTCGTCGGGTTCGAACTCGGATTCCTCCGCGTGATCGCGCGTGCCGAGGAGGAGGAGGCGGTGGGGTACCTGGGACCGGACCTGCTCGGGCCGGACTGGGATCCGGACGAGGCGCTCCGCCGCCTGCTCGAGCAGCCCGAACGTCCCATCGGCCTGGCCCTGCTCGACCAGCGCAACCTCGCCGGGATCGGCAACGTGTACCGGTGCGAGCTCTGTTTCCTGGCCGGTGTCCACCCGCTCACGCCGACCGGCGAGGTGCCCAACCTGCCGCGCATGGTGGAGCTGTCGAAGAAGCTCCTCGAGGCGAACAAGGCGCGCAGTACCCGGGCCACCACCGGGCAGCTGCGCGGCAACACCCTCTGGGTCTACGGGCGGTCGCGGCGAGGGTGCCTGCGCTGCGGGACGCCCGTTGCGCTCGAGCAGCTCGGGGACAAGGAGACCGAGCTGCGCGAGCTCTACTACTGCCCGCACTGCCAGCCGCGATTGGAAGCCGCAGCAGGGACGGCACTACCCTGACGGGATGGACGGCGACGGGCGGGTGATGCGGTGATGGCGATGCGTTCCCCCCTGCCCGTACGCAACGGCGTGAACGCGACCCGGCTCCGGCTGCCCGCCGAGGGGCCCTGGGAGACGGCGCTGGAGTACATCCTCGACCGCTTCGACCACGTCGACCCCGACGGCATCGGCCGGCGATTCGACCGCGGGGAGGTGGTGGCGCTGGGCGGCGAGGTCCTCACACGGACCACGCCGCTGGGCGAGCACACCTTCGTCTGGTACTACCGGGAGCTGCCGGTCGAGGAGCGGCTGCCGGTGGAGCTGTCGGTGCTGCATCGCGACGAGCACCTGCTCGTCGTCGACAAGCCGCACTTCCTGCCCACCACCCCTGGCGGGATGTACGTGGCGGAGTCGGCCCTGGTCCGGCTGCGCGTGGAGCTCGATCTCCCGGACCTCATCCCCATGCACCGACTGGACCGCATGACCGCGGGCATCCTGATGTTCTCCACCGACCCGCAGACCCGCGGCGCGTACCAGCTGCTCTTCGAGAACCGGCGCATCAGCAAGGAGTACCGCGCGGTCGCGCCGGTGCGGCCCGAACTGCACCTGGACACCGAGCCGCGGGACGTCAGGAGCCGGATCGTGAAGTCGCGGACGTACCTGCTCGCCCAGGAGGTCGAGGGACCGCCGAACACGCACACCACGGTCAGCCTGCTCGAGCAGCGCGGGGACCGGGGCCTGTACCGGCTGCAGCCGCACACCGGCAAGACGCACCAGCTCAGGCTGCACATGGCGTCGCTGGGACTCGGGATCGTCAACGACCCGTTCTACCCGGTGCTGCACCCCCGGGCACCCGATGACTACGCCCGGCCACTGCAGCTTCTGGCCCACAGCATCGCCTTCACGGATCCCGTGAACGGCGAGGAACGTCGGTTCGAGTCCGGCCTCGTGCTGGGCGAGTCCGCCTGAGGCGTCGGAGATCCGGTGACGGCCGTGGACCTCTGCCGCCCGGCGGACGGTAGATTTGCAGGGTGGACCTGCCCGGCACGGACATCCCAGCACCGCTCTACCTCCTCGTCATGCTCGCCGTCGTGGTCGTGGACGTCGTCCTTCCCGTGGTGCCCTCCGAGCTCCTCGTGATCGGTGCCGGCACCATGTCGGCACACAGCACGCTGCTGCTCCCTTTCGCGATCGTCACGGCCTTCGCCGGCAGCTGGCTCGGCGACGTCGCGCTCTTCCTGCTGTTCCGGCGCCGCCTCACGCATTTCCTGGACCGCTTCCGGTGGGGACGCTCCATCCACCGCGGACTGCGCAACGCGATCGACAAGGCGGGCACCTCGCCCACCTACGCCGCCGTCGTCGCCGTCCGCTTCCTTCCCGGCGGCCGGACCGCGAGCGTGGCCGCCGCGGGTATCGCCGAACTCCCGCTGCGCCCGTTCATGCTCGCGGCCGCGGGCGGTGGCGTGCTGTGGACCGCCTGGCTGCTGGGCCTCGGTTTCGTGGCGGGGGCGTCCACGGGCCTCCCTGCCGGCGTCAGCGCCCTGCTCGGAATGGCGGTCGGTACGCTGGTGGGAGCCATCACGGCGGCAGTCCTCGCCGTGAGGAAACACCGGAAGGCTACGAACGCGCATGAGCACCCCGAAGACCCCGGGACCCAGGGTTCCTGACAAGCCCGTCCGGCCGCCGACGATCGCGCCGTCGACGCCCGCGGCCGAGCCGCCCTCCGACACGGCGAGCGTCCTCGAACGCCTGCGGGCCGCGCAGCCACGCGCGGTGTCCACGCACGACGACGACCAGGACCGCCGGACGGACGAGTCGCAGGGCACCGGGACCCTCCCGAGTGCCACCGCGTCAGCCGGCGCGCAGGGAGCCGGCGGCGGATCCGGCACCTCGGACCGGCACCGCACCGCCTCAGAAAAGGCGAGGATCGCCTCCGACCGGGCGAGGGTCGCGGCCGGGAGGACGAGGGTCGCTGCGGACGCGACGTACAGGGCCGCCCGTCGGGGCAGCACTGCTGCAGTCCGCACCATGGGTTCCTGGGATCGGGACCTCGTGCGGCAGACCGCCGTCACCGTGTGCGCCATCGCGTGCATCCTCGGTTCGGCCGCGGGAGTCGGCGCCTTCGGCGGTCCGTCGATCAGGGACGCCGCCGGCGGACTGTTCGCTCCTGACGCGACCCTGCTCGCGCCGTCGTCGTCGGCGTTCGCCATCTGGAGTGTCATCTATGCGGGTCTCATCGCGTACACGGTGTTCCAGTGGCTGCCGTCGCAGCGCCGGTCGGAGCGCCAGCGGCACCTGGGCTGGACCGTCGCGGCCTCGATGCTCCTGAACCTCGCCTGGATCCTGAGCGCGCAGGCGGACCTGCTGGTGCTGAGCCTCGTAGTGATCATGCTGCTCTTCTTCACGCTGCTCGCGGCCGTCCGGGCCCTGAACGACCATCCCAGCGAGACCCGGCTCGAGGGGGCGCTCGTCGACACGCCGATCGGACTGTACCTCGGGTGGGTGCTGGTCGCTGCTGCGGCGAATGCGGCGGCGCTCCTCACCGCAGGGGGCGTGGACCTGTTCGGCTGGGGCGGCGCCCTGTGGGCGGGTATCGGCGTCATCGCCGTCATGATGACCGCCGCCGTGATCTGCTCCACCGACCGCGGACGCCTCGCCGTCGCGGCCGCCACCTCGTGGGGCCTGCTGTGGATCGCCGTCGAGCGCGTGCTGGGGCAGCCGGTCGCCTTGAGCGTCGCGTTCGTCGCGGCCCTCGCCATCTTCCTGCTGCTCATCACGGCCGGATCGCGCCGTCACCGCGTGGACCACGCCTACCGCCGCTGGCTCCGCGCGCAGGAGGACGCGCAGCGCGAGCCGCTCGATCTCCTCGGCGACGACTACGAGGACTCGCGCTCCTGAGCACCCCGGCCCGGGTGGGTCGGGAGCCTCTACCCGCGGCTGCATCCCGGTTCTCAGGACCGTGAAGTGCGAAGGGGTGAACATTCCCGCTTCACCGCGTCGAGGGCTGGCACCGAGTGGGTGGACGCATCGTGGCTGGTGCCAGGATCAGTCCTGCTCGCCCACCGTGACGGCGATCTTGCCCCGCACGTGGCCCTCGATGCTGCTGCGGAAGGCGTCGGCGGCGCGCTCCAGCGGGAAGGTCTCCGCGAGGACCGGCTTCACGCGCCCCGCCTCCACGAGTTCCGTGAGCGCGAGCAGGTCTGCGGGCTCGGCCCGCACGAAGATGTAACGCCCGCCCGTGTCCTTCGCCGCGACGTCGGCCACCGATGCCGCGCGCTTCTGGTCCTTGAGGTGCTCGAGGGATGCGACCCTGTCATCGCCGCCCACGAAGTCGACGACGGCGTCGAGCCCGTCCGGTGCCGCCTTGCGTAGGCGCTCCGTCAGGCCCTCCCCGTAGGTCAGCGGTTCGGCGCCGAGCGAGCGCAGGAACTCATGGTTCTTCTCCGACGCGGTGGCCAGCACCCGGGCTCCCCAGGCCTTCGCGATCTGGATGGCATAGGTACCAACGCCGCCCGCGCCGTTGTGCACGAGGACGGTGTCGCCCTCCCCCGCGCCGACCGCCTGCAGGGACTGGTACGCGGTGAGCCCCGCCAGCGGCATCGTGGCCGCTTCGGCCCAGGACACGTTCCGTGGCTTCCGGGCGAGCGTCCGGACGGGGGCGGCCACCTGCTCGGCGAACGTCCCGAGCCCCACGGTGTCCATGCGGAGATAGCCGATGACCTCGTCGCCGGCCTCGAACTCCGTCACGGAGGGGCCGGGCTGCACGACGACGCCGGCGACGTCCCATCCCGGGATCACCGGGAAGTAGGTGGGCAGCGCGCCGTCGAGGTAGCCCGCGGTGATCTTCCAGTCCACGGGATTGACCGACGCTGCGCGCACGTCGACCAGCACGGAGTCCGGTCCCACCTTCGGGTCGGGCTGCTCCCCGTACTGCAGGACGTCGGGGCTGCCGTACTGCTCGTAGAACACTGCCTTCATGCGGTTCTCCTTTTGGGATGCCGGTGCGGCAGCTGCCGTTCTGCTGCCAGAGGCGAAACCGGCACCGCCCTGCACGTATTCCGGCCGTGCGGGACGGCAGCCTCGGGCACGACGACAGGTGCGACGCCGGCCGACTCCCCGATCAGCCCGTGTTGCGCATGCCCGCGGCGACGCCGTTGATGGTGATGAGCATGGCGCGCTGGAGCTGTCCGTCGGGCTGCCCGCCGTCGGCCTCCGCGCGCACACGGCGCAGCAGCTCGACCTGCAGGTAGGAGATCGGGTCGAGGTACTGGTCGCGGACCGCCAGCGAGCGCTTGAGGACGGGCTGGTTGTCGAGCAGTTCGAGCTCGCCGGTGAGGTGCCTGATCTCGGCCAGGGTCAACTCGTACTCCTCGCGGATCACGGCGAAGAGGTGCTGCAGCTCACCCGGCACCAGGGCGTCGACGTAGTGTGCAGCGATCTCGAGGTCGGTCTTGGCGAGCGTCATCTCGACGTTGGAGACGACGGACCGGAAGAAGTGCCAGCGGTCGAGCATCTCGGCGAGCACCCCCTCGTGCCCCGCCTCGCGGGCGGCCCGCAGTCCGGAGCCGACACCGAACCAGCCGGGGACGATCTGCCGTGACTGCGTCCAGCCGAAGACCCACGGGATGGCCCGGAGCCCGCCGAGTCCGCTGCCGGAGTCGGGACGCTTGGACGGGCGCGAACCGATGTTGAGCGAACCGAGCTGCTCCACCGGCGTCGAGGCGAGGAAGTACGCCGGCAGGTCCTCGTGATCGATCAGTGAGCGGTACCGGGCGAAGGCGGCGTCGGACACGGTCTCCATGACCTCGGCCCAGCGTCCGCGGTCGTCGTCGGACGTACGGGGTGTGCGGTGCAGGGCCGACCCCTGCATGACGGCGGCGAGGGAGAGTTCCAGGTTCTCGCGGGCCAGCGCCGGCAGGGAGTACTTGTCGCTGATGACCTCGCCCTGCTCGGTGAACTTGATCTCGCCCTCGAGCACGCCGTTGGGCTGTGCGAGGATGGCGTCGTACGTCGGGCCGCCGCCGCGGCCCACCGACCCGCCGCGTCCGTGGAACAGGCGGAGCCGGACGCCGTGCTTGGCGGCGACGTCGCGCAGGCGGCGCTGGGTCTTGTGGATCTCCCACAGGCTCGTGAGCACGCCCGACTCCTTGTTGGAGTCCGAGTACCCGAGCATGACCTCCTGCAGGTCACCGCGCAGGCGCACCACCTCGCGGTAGGTCGGGTCGGAGAGCAGGGTGTCCACGATCTCGGCGGAGACGCGGAGCTCGTCGACCGTCTCGAGGAGGGGCGCGAAGCCGATCTTCGCGAAGGCCCCCGAGTCCGGGCCGCCGGAGCCGTCACCGACGACGTCGACGAGTCCCGCCTCACGCGCCAGGACCACGGGCGCGAGGACGTCGTCCGCCCCTCGGGTCATGGACACGATGTAGGTCTCGATGACATCGGGGCCGTAGGTTCCCAGCGCCGAGGCGATCTCACGGAAGACGTCGAAGGTGCGCCGTGCGCCGTCGTCGAGCGGTGGGTTGACCGTGGCGAGCGGGCGCCGGGACGCGAGTTCGCGGGACAGCGCCCGCAGGCGGTCCTCGCGGGTCAGCTCGAGGTAGGGCACGTCCAGCTCCCCGAGGCGGTCGGTCAGCTGCGCGATGACGTCGTGGTGCATGTCCGCGTGCTCACGGACATCGAGGGTCGCCAGGTGCAGGCCGAAGGAGGAGATGACCCGCGACGCCATGGCGAGGGCGCCGTCGGCCGCGAGACCCGCCGAGTGCTGCCGGAGCGAGTCGCCGACGAGCTGCAGGTCCGCGAGCACCTGCGCGGTGGTGTTGTAGTCGCGGCCGGGCTCGTGCGCGGTCTGGTTCTGCACGCGGGACGCAGTGTTGAGCAGCTTCGCCTTCACGCACGTGAGCTTGAGCCGGTAGGGCTCCTGGGCGTTGAGCTCGAGGACGCGCCTGTCGAGGCGGGGCAGGTTCGCCAGGTCGCGCTCGATCGAGGCGGACAGTTCCTCGGATGCCCCGACGATCGCCGTCGACGACGACAGCGAGGAGATGAGCCGGTCGACGAAGTGGAGGGCGATCCGGACGGCCTGCTGGTTCTGGATCTGCAGGATCTCGCGCGTCACCGCGGCGGTGACGTTCGGGTTGCCGTCGCGGTCACCGCCGATCCAGGAGCCGAACTTCAGCGGGGCGCCCTCCGACGGCAGGGCGGCTCCGTGCTCGGCCAACAGGTCCGAGAGGTCCTCGAGCAGTTCGGGCATGGTGGTGGTGAGGATGTCGCCGAGGTAGTAGATGGCGTTGCGGGCCTCGTCGATCGGCGTGGGGCGCACCTGCCGCAGTTCGTCGGTCTGCCAGATCAGGTCGATCACCTCGGCGAGCCGGCGGTCCTGCCGGCGTCGTTGCCGGGAGCCCTCCGGCGTCGTGTCGGCGAGGATGTCGGAGAGCCGGCGGAGCTTGTCCAGCACCGAGCGGCGCGAGGCCTCCGTGGGGTGCGCGGTGAACACCGGGCGGACGTCGAGCGCCCGCACGACGTCGGCGAGCGCCTCGGGACCGGCGTCGGCTGCGATCCGGGTGACGGTCTGGGCGAGCCAGCCGTCCTCCTCGGAGCGGGTCCTCAGCCCGCGCACCCGGTGCACCTGCTCCGCGGCGTTCGCGAGGTGGAAGTAGGCCGCGAAGGCGCGCACGAGCTCGGTGGCCCGGTCGATGGGCAGGGCGGCGAGCAGTTCGCGCACCTGCTCCGCGAGGGCGGCCCGCTCGGCGTCCGTGCCGCTGCCGGACTCCTTGGACTGCTTGGTGAGCAGACGGACGCGCTCCACGAGGTCGAGCAGCTCCGGGCCGTGCTGCCGTACGAGCGATTCACCGAGCAGCGTGCTCACGCGCCGCACGTCGGCGCGGAGGTCGGAGCTGATGTCGTCGGGAGCACTGGCGAACGGGTCGGCGGCCTGCAGAGGAGACACTTCGAGGGGCACTGTCACAACGGCCTGCTTTCAGGGCATGGAAAACGGGGCGTATGCGGCACTGGATACGACGGATTGCTGTTGGGATACTACCCAGTAATGTGTCGGGCGCCTCACCCCGTCCGTCATGTGACCGGGCGCCCGCCCCGACCGGCCGATCAGGCGAAGGCCGAGATGCCTGTCAGCGCCCTGCCGACGATGAGGCTGTTGATCTCGTAGGAGCCCTCGTAGGTGTAGACCGCCTCGGCGTCCGCGAAGATCTTCGCCATCCCGAAGTCCGTCACGATCCCGTTCCCGCCGAGGATGGACCGGCCGAGGGCGACGGTCTCCCGCATCCGCGCGGTGGTGAAGGACTTCGCGAAAGCGGCCTGTGGCATGTCGGACGCGCCCTGTCCCTGGAGCTGGGCCACCCGCACCATGACGCCCAGGCTCGCCGTCGTGTTGCCCATCATCGTGACGAGCTGGTCCTGGACGAGCTGGAAGCCTGCGATCGGCCGCCCGAACTGGTGGCGCTCCACGGCGTACTGCCGGGCGACGTCGAACGCGGCCAGCTGCTGTCCGACGGCCTGCCAGCCGACCAGGATGCGGGAGCCGAGCAGGAGTTGCCGGGTGTCGTCGAAGGACTCGATGCCGGCGAAGCGGTCGGCTTCCGGGATCCGGACGTCGGTCAGGGTGATGTCGGCATTCTGGACCGTGCGGAGCGCCGTCTTGTTCCCGATGACGGTGCGGGTCACGCCGGGCAGGGTGGCGTCGAGGATGAAGCCGCGCACGCCTCCTGTGCCGGTGTCCCGTGCCCACAGGAGCATGTAGTCGCAGAAGGTCCCGTTGCCGATCCACCGCTTGACGCCGTTGATGATCCAGGTGTCGCCGTCGCGCGTGGCGGTGGTGGCCATGCCGCCGGCGACATCGGACCCGTGCAGCGGCTCCGTGAGCGCGAAGGCACCGGTGATCCTCAGGTCCATGGCGTCCTGCAGGAGGCGGGCCTTCTGGTCCTCGCTGCCGAAGGTGTGGAGGGCTTCGACGAAGAGGTCGTGGTGGACCATGAAGAACGTGGCGATCGAGGTGTCGGCACGGGTCAACTCGGCGATCACGAGCCCGCTGAACAGGTGGCTGTAGCCCTGCTGCACGGGCGTGCTGAGGTTCAACCCGGCGAGCTTGGGAAGGATCTCGTGGGGGAACTCGGCGCGGTTCCACCATTCGACGGCGCGCGGTGAGACCTCCTTGGCGAGGAAGTCACGCACGTCCTGCAGTTTCTCCCGCTCATGGGCGGCGAGGAGCGATTCGAAGCCGAGGAAGTCGGCGCTTGGCAAGTGGCTCTCCATCGAGCCGTCCTTTCGATCGAGCTGAGACCGGGCGGTGAAGCCGGAGTGGCGCGTCCTACTTCGGTGCCATGCGGATGGCGCCGTCGAGGCGGATCGTCTCGCCGTTGAGCATCTGGTTCTCGACGATGTGGGCGGCGAGCGCCGCGTACTCGACGGGTCTGCCGAGGCGGGACGGGTGCGGCACCTGGGCGCCGAGGGAGTCCTGGGCCTCCTGCGGCAGTCCCGCCATCATGGGCGTCTCGAAGATGCCCGGGGCGATCGTGACGACGCGGATCAGGGATCGTGCGAGCTCACGGGCGATGGGTAGCGTCATGGCCGCGACGCCGCCCTTCGACGCCGAGTACGCGGGTTGCCCGATCTGGCCGTCGAAGGCCGCGACGGATGCCGTGGTGATGATGACGCCGCGTTCGTCGGAGCCGCCGAGGCCGGTCACGGTGGGGGTGGCGGCCATGGCCTCTGCGGCGAGCCGGATGACGTTGAATGTGCCCACCAGGTTGACGTTGATGACACGGGCGAACTGCTCGAGCGGCAGGACACCCTCGCGCCCGAGGACCTTGCCCGGCGTGGCGATACCGGCGCAGTTGACCACGATGCGCAGCGGCCCGAGCTCGGAGGCAGCGGCGACCGCCGCCTGCACCTGCACGGGATCGGCGACGTCGGCTGCGACGAACCGCACGCGGGTACCGGACGGGTCGAGCTCCGTCGCGGCCCCGGTGCCGGCGGACTGCGGGAGATCGACGAGCACCACCGAGGCGCCGTCGTCGACCAGTCTGCGGGCAGTGGCGAATCCGAGTCCGGACGCACCTCCGGTGACGAGCGCCACCGATCCCCTGATGTCCATGCTGATCCTTCCGCGCCGGGAGGACCGCCGTTGGTCCGTCCCCACGCCCAGCATACTGTGACGTGGCCCACTGCGCACCCGGACGGGGTTCGACTGCGCATCGTGCGCAATCTCCGGTCGGGCCGGCGTGGCTAGGGTGGTCATATGCCCATCCCCGACGACGCCGCCGCCATGGCGGCGAGCACTGTCCGCCGCCTCTTCGCACGGCGCAGCCTGCGCCTCCCGGGAACGAGGCTGGGCGCCGTCGCCTATCCGTCACCGACCAGTCCCCGCAGCCACTGGCACTACTGGTGGCAGGCGCACTACCTCGACTGCCTCCTGGACGAGCACCTGCGGAATCCCGACGGTGATGCGCTGGCGGACGCCCGCAGGCTCGCCCGCGGCATCTGGGTGCGCAACGGCGGCCGCTGGCGCAACGCCTACTACGACGACATGGCCTGGCTGGCACTCGCCCTGCAGCGCCTCGACGGCGTGGAGGGACGACGGCGGCCGCGACGCCGGGTGCGGGTCCTCGGGCTCGCCCTGGAGTCCGCGCAGACACCGGACCTCGGCGGCGGCGTCTACTGGAACACCACACGGGACTACAAGAACACCCCGAGCACGGCGCCCGCAGCGCTCTTCTTCGCGCGCGCCGGGGACACCCTCCGCGCCCAGGAGCTCCTCGACTGGCTCCGGGCCCGCCTGTTCGACACGGAGACCGGGCTGTACCTCGACGGGGTGAAGGCCGGCGGACAGGTGGAGCGCACCATCCACACCTACAACCAGGGCACCGTGCTCGGGGCGCTCGTCGCGACCGGCGGGAAGGAGAACCTGGCGCGGGCGGACGCACTGATCCGTGCCGTCGCGGACCACGTGGCCCACGACGACGGCGCACTGCCGCTGTCTGCGGAGGGCGACGGCGGTCTCTTCACCGGGATCCTGGGGCGCTATCTGGCGCTCGCCGCGGTGACCCCGGGCATCGACGCAGACGCTGCGGTGACCGCCCGGACGCTCCTGGATGCCACGGCCGGGCGGCTCTGGGCCGACCGCACGGAGGTTGACGTCCCCGGTGCCATCGGTACCCGCGTGGACCGCCCCGGCCCGGCCGGTACGCGCGCCGCCCGTGCCGGGTCGGACACGACGGCTTTCCTGTTCCCCCCACGGCAGGACGGACCTGTGAGCCTGTCCTCGCAGCTCCAGGCGTGGACGGTCCTGGAAGCGGCACGGGCGTGCCGGCACCGGTTGCCCCGGTACTGACACGCCCTCCGTCGATCAGCGGACAGGTCGTCCGCCGCACCGGAGCGAGGGATGACCTCTCACTGCGCTCGTTCCATCAGCTGATCCAGCGTGAGCGCCTGGCGCTCCCGGGCGAGCTCCCGCCGGACAGCCCGCGGCGGCCGTCCCGAAAGCCACACGTACGTGCCGGCGCCCGCGATCACGCCGCCGGCGATGACCATCCACCACGGGTAGCCAGGCACGTCGGGGGCATCACCGGCTGCGTCGATGTCGGCCTGGGGGGTGGGGATCACGCGCTCGCCCGTGACGAGGATGCGGTGACTGTTGATGCCGAGGGGCGTGCAGGTGACGAGGGTGATGAGATCCTTGCCGGGTTGGATGAGCAGGGTCTCGGTGTCCTCGGGCTCGACGACGAGCGTCTCGGTGACACGGTAGGCGAGAGTCTCGCCGAAGACCTCGATGGTGAAGGCGTCCCCGACCGTGACCTTGTCGAGGTTGGTGAAGAGCTCGGACGTCGCGAGGCCTCGATGGCCGGTGACCACGGAGTGGGTCGACGGCCCGCCGACGGGGAGCGCGGTGCCCTCGAGATGGCCGATGCCGCGTTCGAGGACCGCTTCGCTCGTGCCGTGGTAGATCGGCAGGTCGAGTCCGATCGAGGCGATCCTGATCCGCGCCATCAGGCCCTCGGAATCACCCCGGAGCATCGAGAGGTACTGCTGCTCGTCATCGGAGCCGGGTTCGTCCGCGAGGGGAAGCCGTTCGTTCGCTGCGACGGCCGCTCCACCGCCGCTCAAGGACTCGTTGTACTCGCGCGCCTCCCCGAGCTTCTCGCGTAAGGTCTCGGCGCCGAGGTCGTTGATGCCCTCGGTGAGTTTGTCGATCTCGCGCGACTGCTCCACCGAGCTGAACCACGCGGCCGCGGCCGGGTAGAGCAGGAGTGCTGCCCCGGTGACCACTGCGAGCGCGACCAGCAGTGGCAGCACCGGGAGCCGCCATCGAAGGTGTTGGTCCCGCCCGCGCCGGGCCGGCCCCGAGGGCGGAGCGGCGGCGGATGATCCGGGCGTTTCCCCCGGAACGCGCGGAGGCGGGGCGCCTTCCTGACGCCCCGCCTCCGCATTCACAGTGCTACGTTACGCGTCGGCGAGCGCCGACGTGGCACGACGACGCGCCGCGACGACCCCGGTCCCGAGGGCGATCGCGATGAGCCCGGTACCACCGACGGTGAACCACAGGGCCCCGTCACCACCGGTGAGGGGGAGAGCGAAGGCGGGAACCTGGTCATGCAGGAACTCGACGTAGTTCTGCACCGGCGCGACGGTCGAGCTAGCACCGGGCACAACCCGGACCTGCGCCTGGCTCGGCCGCGGCAGCTGGAATCCGGCCGGAGGGGTGATCTCGCGCACGTAGTAGGTGCCCGGCGTGATGATCGGAATCGCGACGCGGCCGTCCGCGCCGGTCGTCCAGTTCTGGACGCCGTCGATGAAGACGGCGTTCTGGCCGAGGTTGGCGTCGTTCTCGTTGAGGAACACCTGGTACACGGCGCCGGCGAGGGGGTTCCGTCCGCCGTTCTGGAAGGCGGCTACGGTGAGCTGGCCGATCGGGGTCCTGCCTTCGACCGTCGTGGTGCTGCCGTTGACGACGCCCGTCGCCGTGTTGGTGATGAAGCCATTGGCGGGGATCGTCAGTGCACGACTCAGCACGGTGAGCGTCACCTTGCCTCCGGGCAGGGCTGACAGTCGGGTGAGACCAGCAGGGGTGAAGGTGGCGGTGAGGTTACTCGTGGCGGCGGCGTACACGAGGGTGTAGTCCGTACCTTCGACGAAGTTCTGGGTGACGCCGGCGGCGTTCGTGACCCGCACACTCGTCGGGGCGACGCCGTCCGGGCCGTTCGCGAGGTACTCGAGCTCCGCGGGCAGCGAGTCGGTGAGCGCGAACGTGTCGAGGGTGGTGCCACCGGCGAGCGTCGGCACGCTCTGGGTGATCGCCCAGCGGATCAGGTCGGGATTGCGGGCCTCGACCGAGTTGGCCGGCGCCGGGACGCGGGTCTTCGTCAGATCGGTGACCGCGTTCTTGGGGTAGGCATGCACGTCGTAGATCCACTGGTTGGACGGGGCACCGTCCGAACCCGTCGGGAACGGCAGCGTGACGAGGAACGGCGCGGCCGGGTTGGTCGCCCCGGCCGGCAGTGCGGTCTCGGTCACGAGATACAGACCGAGCGGGAGGGTGTCACCGGCATTGAACCGTGCCACACCGTCGGTGCCGGTGGTCGCCGTGTAGGTGTCGGCCGCAGTGACACGCGATGCCGCCGTCGCAGGAGTCAGGGTGGAGACCGCGGTCCAGCCTGCCGGCGTGGTGAGGTCGACACCCTGGACCAGGGCGGCGGTGAAGGTCGCGCCTGCCAGCGGCGTGCCGGGGACGTTGACTTCCTGGCCGGTACCGACCTGCTGACCGTTCTCGGGGCCCAGCGCGAACTTGTGGATGGTCAGGGTGCGGGGGATCGACGGATCGATGTTGCCCGGTTGGGTGACGGCTGTCGCCGGTGCGACGGCGACGAACGTCGCCGCTGCGCTCAGCGCCAGCACGCCGGCAGCGGCGGACAGCCGCCGGAGGATGGAGGTGGACACGTGTTATCTCCTAGTGAGTGAGAGTTGCAAGGGTGAGACCGAAGGGAACGAGTGGAAAGAGCAGGAACGTGGGACGGAAGGGTGGATGCACCTCACCGGAAGGCGCCTCGCCCTCGTTGACGCCCGTGCCACACGGAGAAGGCGAGCGCCAGAACGAGCAGCGATCCCCCTCCGATGTAGTACGCGTCGGCGCTCGTGCCGCCGGTGAGCGGCAGTGTGGTGGGCTCCACGGGGGCGTTGACGAAGCGGTAGACCGCCGTCTGACCCGCCGCCGGAGCGGAGATGGTTCGTGACGACACAGGGGTCCACGTCGACCCGGTCAGCTGTTCGAGACGAAGTTCCTGGTACGCGAGGGGGCGTGCAGGATCGGTGGCCGCTTCCGACAGCGTGTAGCTGTGGCCCGGTCTCACGAAGAAGGTGTTCGCCGGGTTGCCCGAGGCGACGTACTCGGCACCGAGCCGGCTCTCCGTCGGCAGGACCCCGCCTGCGATCGCTGCCGGTGTCGCGGTGACCCGCCAGTCCGGGGCCTGGAAGCCCGTCCGGGGGTTCAGCACCTGCTTGAGCAGCGTGATGGACGCTGTCGAGTTCGTCACCGTGCAGGTGATCCGGGCGCCGGCGGTCGGGGTGACATCTCCCGCGGCAGTGACGGCGACAGGCTCGTCGGTTGCCGTGCGGCACTGCCATGCGCCGGTCTGCACGTAGGTGAGCGGACCGCCGGCTTCCGCCAGGCGGTAGGCGACACCGGGGGTGACGGGAACGCCCGAAGCCGCTGCCGAACCCGAACGGCCGGAGGGCCCGGGTAGGGCCCCGCTGGGGCCGGTGGCGCTCAGGGTCCAGTCCGTGGGCAGTGCAGACCCGGAGGTCACTTCCTTCACGAGTGTGAGGGATGCCGTAGGCCGGTTGATCAGAGTGCAGTCGATGGCGGAAGCGGGGGGTATGTCCGTCAGACTGGCACTGATGATCGCCCCGGCCTGCGTGAAGGTGACCGGACGCGCCGCGCCGTTCGCCGTGCACGAGCCGCTGACGAACTCGAACCCTGCCTGCTGGACCTCCGAGACGACGACCGTTGCCCGCGACGCCCCCGAACCGAACAGCACCTGCCAGCTGGCCTGGCCCACCGCATCGGTCTGCTGCCTGGGAGCCTCGCTCGGCAGGGCCGTCGCGGTTCCCGTGGTCGCCGTCGCCGTCACCCCCACGGTCCAGTCGACGCCGGGGCGAGTGAGACCCGAGGCCTCTCGGATGGTCTTCGTGATCCGCACGCTCGAATCAGCAACAGGGCCCGGAGAATTGACGAACGTGCAGTTCACATTGACACCGAGACCATTGGGCATGGTGACGGTACCTGTTGTGGTGTTACCCGCGCTCAATCGCACTCCGTTTGCCCAGCAGTCGTAGGAGGTCCTGTAGCTACTGAGTGCGGAGGCGGAGCTGGCGGCCATGGTCTCCGAGATGGTGATCGTGCTGCCTGCCGCGGCGGGGAAGGGACCCAACTGCTCAGCCTGGCGCCCGGTAGCAGCTCCGGAGGTCGTTGCCGTGGCGATTGTTGCCGGTGGCGATCCTGTCGCTGCCGTCAGGGTGAACTGGTCGCTCGGGGCCTGCCGTGCCACCACGTTCTTCTGCACGGTGATGGTCGAGGGCGTCGTGCAACTCGCGAGGTCGGTGGAGTTGACGGACACGCGGGGCGTACCCGGCACACGGCGCCCGGTGTTGGCATCGAACTCGTAGGCGCTTCCCACATTGCCGAGGTAGAGGGTACCGCGTGGCGAGAACGCGACGCCGTTCGGATTGGCGAAGGCAGCATCGGTGCCGGTCAACGGCTTCGCCGTGGACGTGCTCACCGCCAACGAGCCGCCGTTCGCTGCGGTGAGCGTCGCCCTGGCGATCGTGTAGATCGTGATGGTGCTCGTGGTGCTCGTGGAGTCGCCCGAAGGCGCACCGACCACATACAGGTTCCCGTTGGCGTCGAGTGCCATGTCCCCGTTCGCGGATACGGTGCCTGCGGCGAACGAACCCACGTAAGCGAACCGGGACGCGAGTGGGTTCGTCTCGGTGAAGCTCCAGATGTGGAACTGCCCACCGTTGAACTTGCCGAAGAGATAGCGACCGTTCGAAAGGTCCACGGCGCCGGCAACGATGGTGCCCGCGACCTCGACACCGTTATTGGTCGTGGTCGTGTAGGCCGAGCTGGGCAGCTTCACGAAACCGCCGCCCGGGGTCCACTTGAGAATCGACAGCACGTCGCTTCCGTCGCTCGACCGGTCGAGCGCGTACGCGACGTTCCCGCCCGATCCGATGCCGAGGGCGTTCGCTGATGACACGCTCGTCCAGCTTCCGACTGCAGCGGGAAGGCCTCCCGCGACGATGTCCGCCTGCTCCAGCGCACCGGTGGCCTGGATCGAGTAGAAGTGGTTGGTGTCGCAGAACAGGCGCGGCGTCTGCGCGGTGTTCGTGAAGGTGCAGGTGATCTCCGCCCCCGCCTCGTCGGGGATGGTGATGGTACCCGACGCTCCAGATCCGGAGGCGATCACCGTGCCGGCCCGGGCACACTCGTAGCCGTTCGAGTAACCGAGACCGGCGTTGTTCGTCGGTGCCTCGGAGATCGTGTAGGTGGCGCCTGGTCGCACCGTGGAGCCGGTGATCTGCGCGGCCTGGATGCCGGTGGCGGTGCCGGAGGTCGTGGCCGACGCCAGCACGGTGGTGCCCTCGCGTAGCGAAAGGGTGAACTGGTCGGCCGATGCCGTGCGCGTGGGGAGGTTCTTGCGCACCGTGATCGTGGTCCGGGGGTCGACCGTGAGGTCGATCGGCGCCGATGCGATGAGTCCGTTGGCGGTCACGGTGCCGCTGGAGTACGTTCCTGCCTGTGCTGCCACCACGTTGACCGAGATCGTGCACGAGGCTGCGCCCGCAGGGAGGTCTCCACCGGTGACCGAGATGCTACCCGTACCCGCCGCGGCGGTGACGGCGAAGGCGGCGCCGACGGAGTTCACGCAGGTGCCGCCGAGGGTGGGGTTCGGCGCCACGGTGAGCCCCTGCGGAAGCGTGTTCGTGAACCCCCAGTCGGCCTTTGCAGAGAGCTCCGAGGTGTTGGTGATCGTGTAGGTCAAGGTCGTGGGCACGGTAGCCGTGGCCGGTGCAGGATCGAAGGCGACGTCCAGAGCGGGCGTGACGTCGAGTACCCGGATCTGGTCCACGCCGAACCCGCCACCCGCGCCCGCCTGAGCGTTCGCGATCTGCACCCGGGCAGCGGAGATCTGCGCGGGTGTGAGGAGGGCGGTGTTCGTACCGTTGAAGGTCTCCGCCCGCACGGAGGTCGGGAACGCCGGTTCGGTGAGGCCGGGGACGGTGCTGAGAGCGGGGGACGTGTAGTAGACGTTGCCCGTTCGCGTACATGGAACGATCGGGGCCCCGAATCCCGTCAGGAGGGTTACCGGAGTGGTGGCACCCGTGACCAGGTTCAGCGAGAGCGCCGCGTTGTTCGTGCCGCACCGCGCGCCCACGGCGTCCATCGCGAGTGCGTAGTACCGCGGGTTCGGGGCGCTGATTCCGATCCCTGCAGCGGACTGAAGGACCGTGGTGCTGCCCGCCGGGAGTGCGGCGTAGGGAAGCGAGACGAGCGCGTGATTGCTCCGAGTCGTGGCGTTGGAACCGTTGGCCGGCGCGTTGGCGGCCGTACCGCCGACCACGGGCACCTGGACCTGGCCGAGTACGTCCGCCATGCGTCGGGCCTCGCGCGCAGCGGACGATCCTCCTGAGGTCTGCGAGGGACAGAACGCAGTGTTCGGGTACGGGGCAAGGTAGTTCAGAAGGACGCCCGTGCAGTTCGCTCCTGTCGCCCAGCCCGGCGACGCCGTGTACCGGTTCGTGGCGTAGGTGGGAAGTCCGCTGGCGGTGTTCGTCAGTCCCTGCTCGAAGGACTCGACCCACACCTGGCGGGGCCCCTCGGGAGCACCTATGGCAGCGGAACCGACCTGGGCGAACGTTCTGAATTCGTCCGCCCTATCGGGCTCCGCAGGTGGCGAACGACCGCTTTCGGCCGCAGGGTCATCACCAGGCACCACGAGGTCCGGGGTTGCAGCGGGCGCGGGAGAGGGAACGGGCTTCGGGGTGGGGGGCAGAACGGAGATGCGAGGCTCAGGCTCGTCCGGGCTCGGCTCCCGAGTGGGTGCTGCAACTGACGGGGCAGGCCCGGAATCCTCAGGGTTCGACTCCTGAGGAGGGGCCGGCTGAGTGGACACCTCGACAGGAGTAGGCGTCGACGTCGCGACGGAAGGAGAGGGCTCGGTTTTCTTGTCGGGAACGTTCGCGACGCTCGGAGCCGCGACAGCGCCCGAGCTAGTGGAGACGGACAGCGCGACGACCGAACCCGCGCCGAGGACGACCGCGAGGCACATCGCCATGACGCGGTGCAGAAGAGACCAAGAGACCGTGCGCCGGTGAGACCGCCGGCCCCCACGAAGTGGAGACAAAAAATACCCCTGTACAGGATCGCCGCGACCGGTCGGGCCGTGCGATGAGTGCAAATGACGTTGTGCCGGCTCAGCCTCTGCTCCCCAGCAGTACTGACAGCTGAGCCGGATGGTGCTGCGGTCGAGGGCGCGGACGCCGGTCGACCGGTGGTGCGGTCCTGGTTCGTAGCAGTCAGCGCTCCGGATGGGAGCTACCGCGATCTGATTCGGAACAGGATGACGCTCTCCGACCATAGCGAATGAAACCGTGCCAGAACTACCCGTCAGTCCTTAAGCTCTGGTAAAGAATCGGCGAAGGGCGTACTATTCGGCGGCCTTGCCCCGCCCCTTGCCCTTGGGGGTGGACCGTTTCGCCACGGGCGAGCATCGCGACGAAGTTCGTGATGTTGCGCTGCTTCGCCGCCTCGGTCTTCAACTGGGAGAGTCGGAAGATCATGGCATACCGGTTCTGGGAGGAGAGGGTGCGGAAGGTGGCCAGTGCGGCCTCGTCGGCCTCGATCGCCGCCATGAGTTCCGGCTGCACCTGGGCCGTCGCCGGACCGGCATAGGCCCGCTCCCACCGGCCGTCGGCCTGCGCCGCCGCGACCGCCCGCTCCCCCGCCTCGCGCATCCGTCCCTCGGCGCGCAGCCGGTCCACATAGGTTCGGTTGCGGACCGACCAGATGCTCCGCGGACCGCGCGGCGTGAAGCGCTGCAGGTAGCTGCCTTCGTCGCGGGACTTCGCCTGGCCGTCGATCCAGCCGAAGCACAGCGCCTCGTCGAGCGCCTGCGCGTAGGTCAGCGCCGTCGTCGTCCCGCCCTTCTTGTGCTCGATGAGCCAGACGCCCGGCGAGGACGCGTGATTCTCCTCGAGCCAGTGGCGCCAGGCCGGCGCATCGGGCAGCAGGAGTTCGGGGAGTTCGGCCTTCATGCCAAACACCCTAGGACTCCCTTGGTCATTCGTGAACCCGATTGCTGGCATCCTGTCCATGGCCGACGAACCGAAGGTGCAGTTCGACGTGAACCTGCCCCCGGACCTCGTGTCGAGGCCAAGCACCGCAGTATCGACGAGACACTCAGCCTGTCCGCGTTCGTGGAACAGGCCCTCCGCGCCGACCCCAGGGAGAACCGATGCTCCGCGTCCGCCCCATCGTCAACACGCCGGATCTTCCGGGCGCGTCCCGCTTCCTGCAGGCGCTCGGGCTCCGCCCGGCCGCGGACCCCGCACCCAGCGGCTCCTACGCCGTGTTCGACGCCAGCAGCGGTCGCGTGGCACTCCATGCCTGTGAGCCGGGCAGCCCGGAGGACGGCACCACCTCGCTCGCGTTCGACGTCTCCGATGTGCGCGAGTTCGCCCGCCGGACCGCCGAGGGCGGTGCCCGCTTGACCGTCGAGCTCTCCCGGGAAGGCCACGGACTCGCGGCCCGCGTCTCCGCACCGGACGGGATGTCCTTCCTCGCGGACGCAGGGCCGCGCGAGACGGGCGCGCCGCCGTCGCCCCTGGCGGTCCTGGTCCGCTGGTACACCCCCGACGTCGGCCCTGCCGTCGGGGTCCTGCAGGACATCGGGGCGAGGTCGAGGATCAGTTCGGACACCGGCACGTGGCACGACTTCCGCGCGAAGAACGGCGGCCTCGTGGCGGCGCACACGGGACATCGGACGGCGGCGGAACTGGCGTTCGAGTACGACGGTGATGTGCAGGACCTGCTCGGCGGCCTCACCGGTGCCGGGTTCGAGCCCGCCGTCGTCGACGGGAGCTACGGGCGGTCGCTGCGCGTACGCGCTCCCTGGGGCGCCGAGGTCTGGATCAACGAGTGCCGGCGGGAGTTCCTCGGGCGGTCCACTGACAGGATTCAGGGGCGGGTGTCTGCTTAACTGGGGGTATGAACGTACGCACCCCTGATCCCAACCCGGGCTGGCTCTCCGAAGATGACCTGTACGAGGCCCGCCGCCGCCTCCCGATGGTGTACGTGGAGGCGATCCCCGTGCGGTGCGACGCCCTCGGGTACGTCAACGAGGTGGGGCTGCTCCTGCAGGCCAACGAGCAGGGCGAGATGCTGCGGACCTTCGTGTCCGGCCGCGTGATGTACCGCGAGACCATCCGCGCGGCGCTGCTGCGCCACCTCGAGAAGGACCTCGGGCCGCTCGCCCTGCCGCAGCTGGCGCCGTCGCCCCTGCCCTTCACGATCGCGGAATACTTCCCGTCCCCCTCGGAGACCGGCCTGACCGACGACCGCCAGCACGCGGTCGCCCTCGCGTACATCATCCCCGTGACCGGGGAATGCGCTCCCCGCCAGGACGCGCTCGAGCTGTCCTGGCTCACCCCCTCCGAGGCCCTGAGCCCCACCATCCAGGCCGAGCTCTCCGGCGGTCGCGGGGATCTGCTGCGCCAGGCGCTCGCGCATGCCGGGTGGGGCCGCTAGCCGTAGGACGCAGCACTCGCCGGCAGCCGCGTTACCGTATCGTGAAACGGGCGCGCTGGGGCGCCGCAGAACATCCAGGGGGCTACTGGCAGAGGTTGGCACGACGTACATGATGGTGAACAGAGCAGACAGGACAGGACTGCGCGCGGTCCCGGCGGAGGCGCTGGTGACGGGCAACGTCCTGGCACTGCCCGACGGCGGCGCCCCGGCGGAGGTCTCCGCCGTCGCGGTCGAGAACGACGATTTCGGAGTCCCCGCGCTCGTCGTCGCGACGGTTGCCGGTGGGCGCCGGGTCACGATCGCGACGGGCTCGATGGTCTACGTGGAGCCCGCCGACGCCGAGATCGGCGTCTCCGCCGTCGCCGCGGACCACGGCTCCCCCGAGGCGCTCGTGGCGCAGATCGCGCAGGGACATCCGGACAGCACCGCCGTCCAGGAGGTGGCAGGGCGGCTGGCGCGGGGCATCAACCTCAAGTCCGGCAGCAACCTGCAGGACCTCCACCAGCTCGCGCTCGCACTGCTGATCGACGAGGCCGACACGGCGTCCGCCCTGATGGTCGCCGACCTGCTCGCGGAGCTGCCCTTCGACGGGAACTTCGGGCGGTGGAAGTGGATCGAGGGCGGCCTGGCTATCGCCGCCTACCTCACCCGGCACGACGACGCCCGCTCGGCCCGGTACTCCGCGGCCATCCGCGCGGCCGACGACGCCGAGACGGACCCGCTGCGCGCCAAGACCGCCGCGATGTACCGTCAGCGCCAGCTCAACGAACCGAACGTCTACGACCCGGAGATCCTGCGCGCCTCCTCGGCGGGGAAGACCGACGTGGAGCGTGACTGGCGCGTGCTGCGCATCGGCGTGCTGCTGTACCTGCGGGCACACGGCGGGTCCGAGACGCTGAGCCGCGACGTGCTGGAGCGGCGGATCGCCGCCGAGCTCGCCGCGGTCGGGGCGCTCGACGAGCAGCTCGCCGCGGAGTAGCCGGCCCACCGGGCCCGCCCGGTCCGGCACGGCCGGCGGGACGCCCGGGGGCTGGCAAAATAGGGTGGTGCATCCACAGTCCCAGCAGTCCTCGTTCGCCTTCTCCGTCTCCCACCGGCTGGAGGACACGACGCCGGGGGCCGGGGACGGTGGGCGCCGTCACGGCCGGACCGGCACGATCACCACCCCCCACGGTGAGATCCGGACGCCCGCGTTCATCCCCGTGGGCACCAAGGCGACGGTGAAGGCGGTCCTGCCCGGCGCGATGGCGGACCTCGGGGCACAGGCGCTCCTGGCGAACGCGTACCACCTGTACCTGCAGCCCGGCGCGGACATCCTCGACGAGGCCGGCGGGCTCGGCGCCTTCATGAACTGGCCGGGTCCCACGTTCACGGACTCGGGCGGATTCCAGGTGATGAGCCTCGGCTCGGGCTTCAAGAAGGTCATCACCATGGACGTCCCCGTGGACGCGGATAAGGCCGGTGCGGACGACCGCGTGGCCGTCGGCAAGGAGCGCCTCGCGCACATCGACGACGACGGCGTCTGGTTCAAGAGCCATCTCAACGGCGACCGGCACCGTTTCACGCCCGAGATCTCGATGCAGGTGCAGCACCAGCTCGGCGCCGACGTCATGTTCGCGTTCGACGAGCTCACCACGCTCATGAATTCGCGCGGCTACCAGGAGGAGTCCCTCGAACGCACGCGCCTCTGGGCCCTGCGCTGCATCGCGGAGCACGAGCGGCTCACCGCCGAGCGCAGCCACCGCCCGTACCAGGCCCTCTTCGGCGTCATCCAGGGCGCGCAGTACGAGGACCTGCGCCGGAAGGCGTCGTCCGACCTGGGCGGCATGGACTTCGACGGCTTCGGCATCGGCGGCGCACTCGAGAAGGAGAACCTCGGGACGATCCTCGGCTGGTGCAGCGACGAGCTGCCCGAGGACAAGCCCCGCCACCTGCTCGGCATCTCCGAACCCGACGACCTCTTCACGGGTATCGAGAACGGAGCCGACACCTTCGACTGCGTCTCCCCCACGCGGGTGGCACGGAACTCCGCGTTCTACACGCCGGACGGGCGGTGGAACCTCTCGAACGCCCGGTTCCGGCGGGACTTCACCCCGCTGGTCGAGGGCTGCGACTGCTACACGTGCACCCACTACACCCGCGCCTACATCCACCACCTGTTCAAGGCCAAGGAGATGGTGTCCGCGACGCTGATCTCCATCCACAACGAGCGCTTCGTGGTCCGGATGGTCGACGACGCGCGGGCGGCGATCGAGGACGGCTCGTTCTACGAGCTGAAGGCGGAGGTGCTGGGGAGGTACTACACGAGGACATCGTCCAGCTGATCCGGGCGACACGCGCGTGGGAGCCGCAGGCTTCGCCCTACCCTCCACTCTGCCCGGCGCTCGACGAGATCCCGGTGAAGGGCCGGGTGGCCGCCCCGGAGCCGGTTCGGGCAGACTAGGGAGATGTCCGAGACCCAGACCTCCGCAACCCCCGCCGTCACCCTGACCATCGCCGGCTCCGAGGCGACGGGCGGCGCCGGCGCCCAGGCCGACCTCAAGACGTTCCAGGAACTCGACGTCTACGGCATCGTGGCGCTGACCTGCATCGTCTCCTTCGACCCGAAGAACGACTGGCAGCACCGCTTCGTACCCGTGGACCAGCAGGTGATCGCCGACCAGCTGGAGGCCATCCAGTCCTGCTACCCGCTCCGTACGGTCAAGCTCGGGATGCTCGGCACCCCCGACACCATCGACACCGTGGCCACCGCCCTGAAGAGCCAGGAGTGGGACAACGTGGTCCTCGATCCGGTCCTGATCTGCAAGGGACAGGAACCCGGTGCCGCGCTCGACACCGACCAGGCCCTGAAGGCGAACATCCTGCCGCTGGCCACCTTCGTCACCCCGAACCACTTCGAGGCGGAGTCCCTCTCCGGGATCACCATCGGGACGCTCGACGACCTGAAGGAAGCCGCCCGCATCATCCACCGGCAGAGCGGTGCCGTGGTCCTCGCCAAGGGCGGGGTGCGCATCGAGGGACCCGACGCCGTGGACGTCTACTTCGACGGGGAGACCCTCGAGGTGCTGTCCGCACCGAAGGTCGGCGAGGTCGCCGTGAGTGGCGCGGGCTGCACCCTGGCAGCGGCCGTCGCCGCCGAACTCGCCAAGGGCGCGGCACCGCTCGACGCCGCCCGCACCGCCAAGGCCTTCGTCACCGAGGGCATCCGCAACCGCGTGGCGTCGAACGCCCCCTTCGACGCCGTGTGGCAGGGCGGCGCGCGCGCGTAACGGGAGGGAGTCCAGGTGAGCACCGCGGCGGATCCGGTCGGAGAGAGCGGCGCAGCCATGTCCCGTCCGGGTCCTGGGCATTCGACGCCGTCGGACCGGGACGGCGCCCCGTCCGGCGCCACGGGCGCCGTCGTCCGGGCGTCCGGCACCGACCTGTCCCCGGACGACGACGGGCGGGGCGAGAGCAGCAACCAGCGCCTCGACCGCAACTGGCAGGAGATGCTGCAGGAGCTGCGGGTGATGCAGACGGGCATCCAGATCCTCACCGGATTCCTGCTGACCCTGCCGTTCCAGAGCCGGTTCACCGAGCTCGACGACGTGCAGGTCCTCGTCTACCTGTGCCTCGTCTGCCTGTCGGCGCTGATCACCGCCCTGGTGCTGTCCTCGGTGAACCTGCACCGCGTGCTGTTCGGCCTGCGCGTGAAGGCGACGCTCGTGCGGCACACCGCGGTCATCATCCGGACCACGATCGCCCTCGTGGGACTCGTGCTCGCGGGCACCGCATGGCTGATCTTCGACCTCGTGGTGGGCCGGGCCGCGGGCCTCGTCGTGGCCGGATCGATCCTGCTCGTGGTGCTGCTGCTGTGGGTCGTCTATCCGCTGGCGCTCCGGCGCCGTGCCGTGGCGGGCCGATCGGCCTCCTGACCGCCGACACCGAACGGACCGCGCCGACGTCGAGCCCGCGGACATGACCACGAGGCCGGCCTCCGGTCATCCGCGTCCTCCCCGCATCCGGGACCGACGGACGTCCGCGGGCGCCTAGGGTGCCACGGGGGTGGGCGTCGCTCCCGGCTCGGGTGCGCAGCTGAGCCCCGCCGGCGTGATGTCCACTCCCTCGGGCGGCACCAGGCCGGCGAAGGAGGACCCGACGATGACGTCGACCGACCTGTCCTCGCGCTCGTCGGCCCGGTAGACCGATCCGGGCAGGGTGCGCTGCAGGGTGAAGGCGTTGGCGCGTCCGCCCTCCCCCGAGACGATGACCGCCGTCACGGCCGCGGCGTCGACCTGGCGATTGCCGATGTCCCGTACCGCGAAGGCGCGGCCCCGGAGCTGGTCCGCCGCCGCGCCGGCAAGACCGTCGATGCTCGTGCTGTTGTAGACGTTGACGGTGATGGCGCTCGGGTCCTGGTAGTCGAAGGGCCCCGCCGGGCAGGTCGACGTGGGCGTCGGGGTCGGCTCGGAGGCCCCGATGCTGATGTCGCCGCGTGCGAGGCCGACGGCCAGGAAGACGCCGGCTGCCAGCAGTCCCACGAGCAGCACCAGCACGACGCCGTGGCGGATGCGGCGCCGCGACATACGGCGGCGCCGCTCGGCGTCGTCCTCCTCGAAGACGGCGCCGAGGTCGGTCTCGGTGACGATCCGGTGGCCGTGCCACTCGGTGGGATCACGTTTCGCCTGGGCCCGCAGCTGGCGCGGCGACTCCTGTGTCCGCTGGTGGCGCATCGCGCCCTGCGCCCCGTGCCGTGCCGTCGACTCCCGGTCAGTCATCGAGCACGAGGACTCTCGCGTGCAGGATGGTCCGCTGGTGGAGGGCGGTCCGGACGGCGCGGTGCAGGCCGTCCTCGAGGTACAGCACGTCCTTCCACTGCACCACGTGCGGGAAGAGGTCCCCGAAGAAGGTGGAGTCCTCGGCGAGCAACGCCTCGAGGTCGAGGGTGGTCTTGGTGGTCACGAGGTCGTCGAGCCGTACCTGCCGGGGAGGTACTTCCGCCCAGTCCTTGGGGGTCACGTGTCCGTGGTCCGGGTAGGGCCGTCCGTCACGTACTGCTTTGAAGATCACTGCTACAGCCTAGGTAATTGCTTCAGTGAAAGGAACGCGGAGGGCTCGGTACCGTCATCTCGTGGCTCAATGGTTACACCTCGTGTCCGGCGGGAAGCTCGTCGGCCTGCGTCGGGTAGGAGGGCTGCGCACCCGGGCGTTGGACGGCGTAGGAGCCCACCCGCACGGCGACCCGGACGGCGTCGTCGAGCGATCCGCCCGTGGCGAGGCGGGCGGCGAGTGCTCCCACGAAGGCGTCACCTGCGCCGGTCGTGTCCACGGCGTGCACCTGCGGGGCGGGTACTGCCCGGACCGCTCCGCCGTCGGACAGCAGCGCGCCGGCGGCACCGAGGGTCATGACCACCGACGCGAAGCCGCAGGCGAGGAGGCCGGCGACGACGGCGGCGTGGTCCCCGGCCTCGGCGCCGCCCAGCTGCGTGAGGAGCAGGGCGCCCTCGTGCTCGTTGACGATCAGCGGGTCGGCCCGCAGGAGTACCTCGCGGTCGACGGCGATGACGGGGGCCAGGTTGATGATCGCCCGCCCGGACGCGAGGCGGACGGCCTCCGCGGTGGCGTCGGCCGGCAGCTCGCCCTGCACGACGACGACGGCGGCAGTCCTGATGGCTGCCTCCGACGCCGCGACCAGGGCGGGTGTCACGGCGGCGTTCGCGCCCGGCAGCACGACGATGGTGTTCTCGCCGTCGTCGGACACCTCCACGATCGCCACGCCCGTGCCGCCGTCGATCCGCTGCACCGCCTGCAGATCGACGCCCGCGGAGTCCAGCGCCGATAGGGCGGTCACCGCATGGGAGTCGGTGCCCACCGCGCCGACCATCATGACGTCCGCGCCGAGCAGCGCCGCGGCCACGGCCTGGTTGGCGCCCTTGCCGCCGGGCAGCACCGTCATGGTGCGGCCCAGCACGGTCTCGCCCGGCTGCGGATGGCGCTCGAGGGTGACCAGGAGGTCCGCGTTGATCGATCCGACGACTGCGATGCCCCGCATGCTGTCCATGCCCAGCAGTCTCCCACGCGGCCGTCGACCGGGTGCGAATGGAAGGCGGGAGCGGCTCGGGAACATAATGGGGTCATGCCTACGGACGCCCCGATCGATCTGCTCCCCGATGCCCCCGCCGCTCCCGCGTCCGCCGACGGGCGGCCCGTCCAGGGGCTGCTGCTCGACGTCGACGGCCCGGTGGCGAGCCCCGTCACGCGCACCGTGCCGGCCGGGATCATCGACGATCTGCTGACGCTCGCCTCCGCGGGGTGGCCGGTCGTCTTCAACACGGGTCGCTCGGATGCCTTCATCAGGGAGCAGGTCATGGAGCCCATGCTCGCGCGGGGCATACCGGCCGGGGTCACCTTCCACGCCGTCTGCGAGAAGGGCAGCACGTGGTTCTCGTTCACGGCCGACGGCGCGGGCCAGGTGTTCGTCGACCGCGCGCTCGCGCTGCCGAGCAGCTTCGCCGACGATGTCCGGGACCTCGTGGAGGAGAAGTACGCCGACCTGATGTTCTTCGACGAGACGAAACTCGCCATGGTGTCCGTGGAGCAGTCCCTCGAGGCGACGAACGCCGACTATCTCGCGGCTCAGGGCTCCTTCGACAGCGATGCCCTGGACATCATGCACAGCCACGACATGGGTGCGTGCCGGCTGGAGCGCGAGGAACCGAACAGCAACGGGGACATCGAGTACCGCGTGGACCCGACCATCATCTCCACCGACATCGAGTCGGTGCGCGTGGGCAAGGATGTCGGCGCTGAACGCGCCCTCACGCTCATCGCCCCGTTCATGGAGATCCCGCGGACCTGGCGGACGGTCGGGGATTCCCGCACCGACTACGCCATGGCCGACTACCTGCACGAGCAGGGGTTCGACGTCGCGCACGTGGATGTGCGGCCCGCGGACGGGATCCCCGCGAAGCCCTACGAGATCCTCACCGAGGGCTCGCTGATCCACGAGGAGGCCGGAGCGGCCTTCCTCACGCGGTGCGTCGCCTCACTGGGCTGACGCTCGAGCCCCGGGGCGCTCCTGCGCGGACGCGTCCGGGTGGCCCGGTCGCGCGGGACCCGGTCCGGTGTCGCGCTCAGGCGGCGGGCCGTGCCAGGACGTCCTCGATCGCGGTGACGAGCTCGGGTGCGTCGGGTTCCACCGTGGGCGCGAACCGCGCGACGACCGACCCCTCGCGGTTGACGAGGAACTTCTCGAAGTTCCACTTCACGAGCCCCGGCAGCACGCCGTTCCGGAACTTCGTCAGCTCCCCGTACAGCGGGTGCTGGTCCTTGCCGCGGACGTCGCCCTTCGACATCAGCGGGAACGTCACGCCGAACGTCGTGGAGCAGAACTCGGCGATCTCGTCGTCGTTCCCCGGCTCCTGGCCCATGAACTGGTTGCAGGGCATGCCGAGAACCACCAGGCCCTCCTCGGCGTACGTCCCGTACAGCTTCTCGAGGCCCGCGTACTGCGGCGTGAAGCCGCACTTGGAGGCCACGTTCACCACCAGGACGGGATGCCCGCGGAAGTCGCCGAAGGACTTCCGGGTACCGTCGTTCATGGTGAGGTCGATCCCGTACAGCTCTGACGAGGACATTGAGGCTCCCTGGTAGTGGTGTTGCTCGTGCTTCGTCCTGCCCCGACCCCCGGATGGTCCGCGGACCGGCGAACCGGCCGGAGCAAACGGGTGCGGAGATACGTTGGAGGAGACGGCGGCCGGGACGGTCGCGCACGCCGACCCCCGAGAGGTGGCCGGTCACCCTCAACGATAGGTCTTGCATGGGAATCATCGACACCTGGAAGACGCAGCTCAGGACCACCTTCACGGACGGCGATCCCACCATCCCCCAGTGGCAGTTCGAGTTCGAGAAGGGCGACGACGCCGGCTACTTCCCCGTCGGTTCGGCCGTCTGGACGGTGCACAGCTCCATGACGCCCACCGTGGCAGGCATCCGCGCGCTGCTGCTGCAGACCCTGCATCCCGGTGCCATGGCGGGCGTCCACGCCCACTCGAGTTTCCGCGAGGAGCCGCTCGGGCGCCTCGCCAACACGATCCGCTGGATCTTCACCGTGACGTACGGTTCGAAGGTCGCCGCCCAGGAGGGGTCCGCGTTCGTGCAGCGGCTGCACACCCGCGTGCACGGTACGTACACCGACAGCCGGGGCGCGGAGCAGCCCTACTCCGCAGCCGATCCCGATCTCACACGCTGGGTGCACCTGGCGTTCACCGACGCCTTCGTGTCCGCCCATGCCGCCTACGGCGGGCCGATCCCGGGCGGCGCTGACCGCTACGTGGAGGAGTGGGCCCAGGCGGGGCGGCTGATGGGGCTCGAGGACCCGCCCCGGTCGGAGGAAGAGCTCCGCTCCCAGCTCGCGGCGTTCGACGGTGAACTCACGAACAGCGAGCAGGTTCAGGAGGCTCTGACCTACATCCGCCGTCCTCCGCTGCCGCGCTCGCAGCGCCTCGGGTACCGGATCCTTTTCGCCGGAGCGGTGGCCACCCTCGATGCCCGACACCGCGAGATGCTGGGCCTGCGGGTGCCGTCGCTCGGACCGGTTCCGCTGCCCGTCAGCACCGGGGTCCGCCTGGTGCTCGGCGTGATCCGTCTCGGACTCGGCCCGGAGGGCCCTGCGGAGGCAGCGGCGAAAACCCGCATCCGCCGTGTGACAGGGTCCGCTTAAGCAGCTGGACCCCGGCCGTGTGGCCGGGGTCCAGCTGCTTCGAGCGGAGGATGGGGGATTTGAACCCCCGAGGGCGTTAACCCAACACGCGTTCCAGGCGTGCGCCATAGGCCGCTAGGCGAATCCTCCTCATTTGGAGCAGATACCAGAATACCCATACAAGCCGATCCTGCCGAATCGTGCGCGGCAGGCGCCATCCGGCGGCCCTCCCCGGCCGATTCGGAAGCCGTCCATCCTCATGTGTAGACTATTTCCCGGCCCCTCATGTGGTGTCATCCTGTGAACTCCCCCAGGACCGGAAGGTAGCAAGGGTAAGCGGGCTCTGGCAGGTGCATGGGGGGTCTCTACTTTAAGCAAGCAGCGGGAGGTCGGACGGTGGCAGAGCAGGGCGCCGGCCGGTTCGCTCCCAGCCCCTCCGGACAGCTGCACATCGGCAACCTCCGCACCGCCGTCCTCGCCTGGCTCTTCGCCCGTTCGACCGGCAGGAGGTTCCTGGTCCGCGTCGAGGACCTCGACCGCGTCCGCGCGGGAGCCGAGACCGAGCAGCTGGCCGAACTGGCCGCGCTGGGGCTCGTCCCCGACGCACCCGTCATCCGCCAGAGCGAGCAGACAGGACGCTACGAGCGCGCACTGGACCGGCTGATGGTCCAGGGACGGGTCTACGAGTGCTTCTGCACGCGCCGGGACATCGCCGAGGCCGCGAGCGCGCCGCACGGTCGGCCCGGCTTCTACCCGGGGACCTGCCGCGGGCTCAGCGAGGACGAGCGGGGACGACGGCGGACGCAGCGGCGTCCGGCGCTCCGGCTCGCCTCCGCGGCGGGGACGTGGAGCATCGACGACCTGATGGCCGGCCGCGTCACGGCACCGGTGGATGATTTCGTGCTCCGCAGGAACGACGGCGTGATCGCCTACAACCTCGCGGTCGTCGTCGACGACGCCGCCCAGGGCATCGACCAGGTGGTGCGTGGGGACGACCTGCTCGATTCCGCTCCCCGGCAGGCCTACCTGGCCTCGCTGCTGGGGCTGCCGGTCCCGGTCTACGCCCATGTGCCCCTCGCCGTCTCGCCGGAGGGCCGCCGCTTGGCAAAACGGGACGGCGCTGTGACACTGGAGGACCTTGCCCGGCGAGGCTGGCCGGCGCGTGCGGTGCTGGGCGTCATCCTGGCTTCGCTGGACCTTCCCGACGGGTCGCCCGAGGCCGCCCTCGCGGTGTTCGACCCCCCTCGGCTGCCGCGCGATCCCTGGGTCGTGGATCCCGCGCAGCTGTTCCCCGCGTCCACCGGCCCGGCATGCAAACCGTCAGCACCAACCGATAAGGTTCATCCGTGAGTACAGCCCTCTACCGCCGCTACCGTCCCGAGACCTTCGCGGACGTCATCGGCCAGGAGCATGTCACCGAACCCCTGATGGCGGCCATCGACAAGAACCGCATCAATCACGCCTACCTGTTCTCGGGCCCACGCGGCTGCGGCAAGACCACCTCCGCCCGCATCCTGGCCCGCTGCCTCAACTGCGCCCAGGGGCCCACCTCCACACCGTGCGGCACGTGTGACAGCTGCGTCGAACTGGCGCGTAACGGCTCCGGCAGCCTCGACGTCATCGAGATCGACGCCGCCAGTCACGGTGGCGTCGACGATGCCCGCGACCTCCGCGAGCGTGCCACCTTCGCGCCCGTCCGCGACCGCTTCAAGATCTTCATCATCGACGAGGCCCACATGGTCACGTCGGCGGGCTTCAACGCCCTGCTGAAGATCGTCGAGGAGCCGCCGGAGCACATCCTCTTCATCTTCGCCACGACGGAGCCCGACAAGGTCATCGGCACCATCCGGTCCCGCACGCACCACTACCCGTTCCGGCTCGTTCCGCCGGAGCCCCTCATGGCGTACCTCGAGCTTCTCTGCCGCCAGGAGAACGTGCCCGTGGCGCCCGGGGTGCTCTCGCTGGTGATCCGCGCAGGCGGGGGTTCCGTCCGCGATTCCCTGTCCGTCCTCGACCAGCTGATGGCCGGTGCCGGTGAGAACGGCCTCGACTACGAACTCGCCGTCTCGCTCCTCGGGTACACCCATGCGACGCTCCTCGACGACGTCGTCGAATCCGTGGCGGCCGGTGACGCCGGCACCGTCTTCGATGCCGTGGACCGCGTCATCCAGACCGGGCACGATCCGCGCCGCTTCGTCGAGGACCTGCTCGAGCGCTTCCGCGACCTGATCGTCATCAACGCCGTGCCCGAGGGAGCGGCGTCGATCCTCCGCGGGGTCCCCGACGACCAGCTCAATCGCATGCGCTCCCAGGCCAACCAGCTCGGGGCCGGCGAGCTGTCCCGCTCGGCGGACGTCACCAACACCGCGCTGACCGAGATGACGGGCGCCACCTCGCCCCGCCTGCACCTCGAGCTCCTGTGTGCCCGGCTGCTGCTTCCCGCGGCCGACGCCACGGTCCGGGGCACGCTCGCCCGCGTGGATCGCATCGAGCGTCGCCTGGAGTACGCCGGCGGTACGCCTGCTCCGGAAGCCGAGGAAACGCCGAAGGCGCCCGCCCGCCCCCGCCTCGATGTCCCCAGGACCGCGGAGGAGGCTGCGGCCCGCTGGTCGCTGCCCGCAGCCGATCCGGCAGCTCCCGCCGTCGCGGTCGCCGATCCCGGCACCGCTCCGGATCCCTCCTCCCCCGCCGTCCCCGTCGCAGCCCGCGTGCCCGGTCCGGGTGGCGGACCCGTACCCGCCGACTCGTCCCCCGACTGGGGTGGCAGCTGGGGTGTGTCCACCGACTCCGCCTTCGCGGGTCCCGGGGCCACGAAGGGTGGGGCGCCGCAGGAGCCGGCCGCAGGCGGTCCTCCGCGTGCCTCGAACCAGTCCGACGCGGTACCTGCGGTCCCGTCGGCTGCCGCACCCGCCTTCTCCGCCCCGACGGGTCAGCCCGGTCGGGCGGCGGACACGGAGGACGACGCCGATACTGCCGCACCGAGGGTGCCGGACGCTGCTGCCGACCGCCGGGGACAGCCGTCAGCGCCGGCTCCGCTCGGTGCGCCTGAGCACGACGGCGGGCGTGCGCCGGCAGCCGATGCCGCCCGCGACCGGCAGCCTTCGGGTGCTGGGCAGGCGGCTCCCGACCGTACCCGGCGCCCGGGTGCCACGGACGGACCGGCGGGCGACGCCCCGGTTCGCGGCAGCCAGGACGCGCCGTCCTGGGGTGCGCCCTCCCGTCCCCAGGGAACGCCGCAGCAGGCACCGCAGCAGGCACCGCAGCAGGGTCGGCCGCAGCAGGGCCGGCCGCAGCAGGCACCGCAGGACGTTCCCCAGACCGGCCGGCCGCAGGTGGACCCGGCACAGACTGGCGCGGGGCGGCCCCAGCAGGAGGCCCGCCGCGCGGACCAGGGGCAGGGTCAGCCCCCGGCTCCCGGTGCTTCCGGCGGCAACGTCGAGATGATCCGCCGCGCCTGGCCCGAGATCATGGACGAGGTCGCCCGGATCAAGCGGGCCACCTGGCTGATCGTCAACGTCTCCGCGAAGCCGCGCTCGTTCGAGGGCAACCAGCTCGTCCTGGCCTTCGCGAACCAGGGGACCGCCATCGGCTTCCAGCGCGGCCCCCACGTGGACAACGTGAAGCAGGCCATCCACAAGGTGCTCGGTCTCACCTGTTCCATCGAGGCGGTCCACGACGCCGGCGGGGCGGGTGAGTCGGGCCCAAAAGTACCGGCCAGTCAGGCGGCCCCGGGCAGTAACCCGGGCCTCGCTCCTGCTGTGCCCCCACCCGGGCGCGGAGGTGCTGACGGGAGGCCGAACAGTTCATCGCAGTCCCCCGCGCCCCCGGCTGTCGGCCTGCCCGCCCACCGATCAGCGGTCGTCGCCGACGAGGACGCTCCGTCCCCCGGTACCCGGCCCTCGTTGAGCCGGGATGATGCTCAGGCTGCCGCCCCGTCAGCAGTCGGCAGATCGGGACATGGGACGAGTCCAGCCGCCTCCGCGCCCGCTCCCACGGACGGGCCTGCGGCGTCCGGGCCCGTGCCCGGGCAGGCTGCGCCCCCAGCTGCGCCGTCATCCAGCAGTCCTGGCACCGCCGGAGGGCGGGCGTCGTCGACCACGGGAGCACCGTCCCGCTCGGGCAGCCACCCCGCCGCGCGGTCCGACGCCCTGCGGTCCGATGTGCGGTCAGATGCAGCGCCGACGCCTGACGCCGAGCAGGGAAGGCGCCCCGATGCCGCCGTGCGCCGTGACGACGCGCGACCTACCGGCACCCGCACCACGGGCGGTACCGGCCGGCCCGCTGCTTCCACCGGTCCGGCAGTGCCGGAGGCCGTCGGCGCCTGGGATCCTTCGATGTCGGACGACTCGTGGGCGCTCGTCGAACCCCCGGAGGACGCCTTCGATCCCGGATCCGACGTCGGCTCGGTGCCGGAGGACCCCTACGACCACCGGCCGCGGCACCAGCGGGGGGCCGCGGGTGCCCACCCCGCAGGCACCCCGTCCCTAGCACAGGGGAACGGGCCGGGCACGGTAGCGCCGGCATCCGCGGGCGATTCGGCGTCCGCTCCGCAGCGCGCCCGCTCCACCGCACCCGGGGCACATGCCGCAGGCAATGCACAAGCCGGCAAGGTACAGGCCGGCGCGGCACCCGCTGCGGGCCCGGCACATGCCGGCGCGCCGCACGCCGGTACGGCACGGGCCACGGCACCCGCCGGGGGCCCGGCGGCTGCCGCGGCACCGCCGGCCGAGCCGCAGCGATCCCGATCCGTGGTGTGGAGCCCGCCGGTGGCCAAAGCGCCTCCTGCCTCTCCCGGGACACCCTTGTCGCCGGCCCCTGCGCAGCCGCGCGGCCTGACCGGCTCCGCCGGGATGCCCGATCAGGCACCATCACGCGGAACGGCCGGCTCCATCACGGACGGGTCCGTGGCGACCACCGGCCCCATCGTGCCCGCCGCACCCGCCCGGGGCGGTAGCAATCCCGCCCCGGATCCCTCGGCATCCGCCGGGAACGTGCGTCAGAAGCCGATCAGCCGCTACCAGCAACTCCTCGATGAAGCCGAGCGGAAACGGGCCGAGGAGGCCGCGGCGGCCAGGGGTGCCGTCGACCTCCGCTTCGTGGAGGACGAGCCGAGCGCGGACGACGAGACGATCGAGGAATCGGGCCTCGTGGGCCGCACGGCGATCGAGCGCATCCTCAACGGTCGTCTGGTCGAGGAACGCAGCATCGACGGCCAGTGACGTCCTTCCCGGCGTCCATCGACGTGAAGCGCAGGCCGACGGCGTAATCGCCCTCCATTGTCCGCCCCGCATCGCGGCGCAGGGCGGACAATGGAGGGGCACCCCGGCGCCGTCGGCAGGGGAGATGAAGAGCATGCCGCCGGACGCAACCGGGCCGGCGGACCATACAGCAGAAGAGGGACCATCGTGTACGAAGGCGCAGTGCAAGAGCTGATCGATGAGCTCGGACGCCTGCCCGGGGTAGGGCCGAAGTCGGCCCAGCGCCTCGCGTTCCACATCCTCGAGTCCGACGGTGAGGACATGAAGCGCCTCGTCACGGCGATCACCACGGTCAAGGAACGCGTGAAGTTCTGCACCATCTGCGGCAACGTGGCGGAGCAGGAGCAGTGCGCCATCTGCCGCGATCCGCGCCGCGACCCGTCCATGATCTGCGTGGTCGAGGAGTCCAAGGACGTCATCGCCGTCGAACGCACACGGTCCTTCCGCGGCAGGTACCACGTCCTCGGCGGCGCGATCAACCCGATCGCCGGGGTGGGACCGGACCAGCTGCGCATCCGCGAACTGCTGGCGCGCCTCTCGGACGAGAAGGTCCAGGAGATCATCATCGCCACCGACCCCAACCTGGAGGGCGAGGCGACGGCCACCTACCTGGTGCGCATGCTCAAGACGATCGGGATCCCGGTGACCCGCCTGGCCTCCGGCCTGCCCGTCGGCGGGGACCTCGAGTACGCGGACGAGGTGACCCTCGGCCGCGCCTTCGAGGGCCGCCGCGCCATGTCCTGACGGTCGGCCCCCCGAGGGTCGACGGCGAGCCGGGTCCGCGCCTGCCCGGGCTCGCCTACGCCGATCAGGCGATGCGCGTCCCCTGCGCGAGACGCCTGGCGGGCATGGTCAGCTTCCGGCGGCCGATGAGCAGGAGCGCGCCGGCCAGCAGGAGCTGGAGGCCGAGGCCGAGGGGCCAGATCGGCACGCCCTGCGGGAGCGGCTGGCGCCCACTCATCGACTCCTCGCAGGTGACCTCGAGGTCCGGCCCCGCCTGGGCCGAGCGCACCCCCTGGCTGACCGTCTCCATGACACCCGGCGCGTAGTAGCTGCCCGGAACCATCCCACCCGGCGCCGGGTCGGCCTCCACGTCCGGGAGGCTGTAGGGCACGGCGTCGGCGACCACCACGAACGGGTTCGCCGCGAGCAGCCACGTGATGTACTGCGTGTCGGGGAGGTCCGCGGTGTAGGTCTGGGACTGGCACACCGCCTCGGCGCCCTCCTCCGGCACGCCCATGCTGTCGAGGCTGCTCTCGGGATAGGTGTAGTAGGAGGACCGCACGGTCCTCTCTTCCATGACGAGCGTGGTGCTCAACCCGAAGACGATCACCGTGCCGATCGCCAGCAAAGCCACCAGCATGTACGTGCTGACGATCGAGAACAGGGGCCGGTTGGCCAGTGCCGAGACCCCGACGCCGATGGCGCAGACGACGCCGAGTTCCACCGCGAGCATGACGAGCGAGACCAGCGCTTCCGCGGCGTTCACCCCTCCCAGCGCCAGGGCCCAGAAGATGAAGGGGCTGCTGAGGACGAGGAAGGCGAGCGACGCGACCCAGGAGGCCAGCCATTTGCCCGCGAGAAGCTGTCCCGGCGTCAGCAGGGTCACCTGGAGGATCGCGAGGGTGCCACCCGCCCGGTCGCCGTTGACGGCGTTCGCGGACAGCCCGGGTGCCACGAGCAGGCCGAACAGCAGGATGAAGCCCACCACCAGGTCGAAGAGGACCCCGCCCTCGTTGTCGGTGGCGCCGAGGAACGCCGTCCCGAGCACGAAGATGAGGGCGATCACGGTGAACCAGATGCCGAGCATCCAGTACCAGCCCCTGCCACGCAGCCGCTGCCTCATCTCGAGCGAGAAGACGGTGCGGACGGCGGACCAGAGCGGCAGCCGCGTGGCCTGCCCGAAGGGCTGCCTGGTCGAGTGTTCGGTTCCTGCGCTCATAGTCGGTCCGTATCCAGGCTCATGTAGGTCTCTTCGAGGGCGCCGCCGGCGGGCGCGAAGGCGGTGACGACGACGTCGGCCATCACCAGGGTGCGCAGCAGCCAGGAGGCTTCCGCCGTGCTGCCGAGCTGGATCTGGAACTCCTCGCGGCGGGAGTCGGCGCGCATCTCGTAGCGGACCCCGTGGCTCCGCAGGGCATCGGCGAGCGCCTGCATCGGCTCGGCCTGGACGTAATAGCGGCGTGCCTGGCTGCCGGCCTCGTGGAGCGTCTGGCTCTTGACCGACTGTCCGCGGCTCACGAAGACCGCGCGATCGGCGATCTCGTCGAGTTCGGACAGGACATGGCTCGATACGACGACGGTCTTGCCCGCGGCGGCCAGGGAGCGCAGGAGGGACCTCAGATCCACCCGGGAGCCGGGATCGAGCCCCGATGCGGGTTCGTCCAGGAGCAGGACCTGCGGATCGTGGATCAGCGCCCGGGCGAGGCTCAGCCGCTGCTGCTGTCCGCGGGAGAGCACGCGGGCCGGGGCACGGCCGAACTCGGTGAGCTTCACGGCGACGAGCAGTTCGTCGGCACGCCGTGCGCTGTCCGCGACGCTCATGCCGTAGAGCGTGCCGAGGGTCCTCAGCACCTCGAAGGCGGTGAGCGACTCCCACACCCCGAGGGTGTCGGGCATCCAGCCCACACGGCTCCTCACCTCCGCGGGCTGTGTCACGGGGTCGAAGCCCGCCACACGCACGGTGCCGTGATCGGGAGCCAGCAGGCTCGCCATCATGAGCATCAAGGTGGTCTTGCCGGAGCCGTTGGGACCGATCAGAGCGGTCACTTCCCCGGGCGGAGCCTCGAAATCGATGTCGCGGATCGCCTGTACCGGGCCGAAGCTCCTGGCAACCCCCTCGACAACGATTCCCCCACATTCGTCGGTCATGGTACGAGAGTAGGCCACACCCCGGTGCCAGGACCGCAGGATCGACGCGGGGAGCACGTTCCGGCGGCTGTTCTTAAACGGACGCGGACTTTGGGCCGGGGATCAGCCCGTCGCTAGACTGGCACGGGCGCAGGGTTTCGAACTGCCGCCCCGAGGCGCCGGTGCTGCCGCCCCTGAAGTCCCAGCCAGCACGGCGAGGTCCACCGCCGTCGTCCCAGTGAGCGAGTGCATGAGCCTCATAGTCCAGAAATTCGGCGGGTCCTCGGTCGCCGACGCCGAGGGCATCAAGCGGGTCGCCCGGCGCGTCGTCGACACGCAGGCTGCAGGCCACCAGGTGGTGGTGGTCGTGTCCGCCATGGGCGACAGCACGGACGAGCTGCTCGACCTCGCCGCCCAGGTGAGCGCGACGTCGGACGCCCGCGAGATGGACATGCTGCTCAGCGCGGGCGAGCGCATCTCGATGGCCCTGCTGGCCATGGCGATCCACGGGATCGGTGCCTCCGCGCAGTCCTTCACCGGCAGCCAGGCCGGCATGATCACGGACGCGATCCACGGCAAGGCACGGATCATCGACGTCTCCCCTCACCGCATCCTGACCGCCATCGAGAAGGGCGACGTCGCGATCGTGGCCGGCTTCCAGGGCATGAGCCGGGAGAGCAACGACATCACGACCCTCGGCCGCGGCGGGTCGGACACCACCGCCGTCGCCCTCGCGGCAGCGCTCGGGGCCGACGTCTGCGAGATCTACACCGACGTCGACGGCGTCTACACCGCCGACCCCCGCGTGGTCCCGTCCGCGCAGAAGATCGACACGATCTCGAGCGAGGAGATGCTCGAGATGGCAGCCTCGGGCGCCAAGATCCTGCATCTGCGCTGCGTCGAGTACGCGCGGCGTTTCGGGGTCCCCCTGCACGTCCGCTCCTCCTTCAGCCACAACGAGGGCACCTGGGTGCTGCCCAGCCCCGACGACCAGATCAAGATTCAAGAGGGAGAACCCTTGGAACAGCCCATCATCTCCGGAGTGGCCCACGACCGGTCCGAAGCGAAGGTCACCGTGGTCGGGGTTCCCGACATCCCCGGCAAGGCGGCGGAGATCTTCGGGATCGTCGCGGGTGCCAACACGAACATCGACATGATCGTCCAGAACGTCTCGACGCACGGCTCGGGCCGCACGGACATCTCGTTCACCCTGCCGATCGTCGACGGCGTCGAGGCGCTCGCCGCCCTCGGCGAGGCGCAGGACCGCGTGGGCTTCGAGACGGTGGAGTACAACGAGAAGATCGGCAAGCTCTCCCTGATCGGTGCGGGCATGCGCTCCAACCCGGGCGTCTCCTACCGCTTCTTCCGTGCCCTGTCCGACGCCGGCGTGAACATCGACATGATCTCGACGTCGGAGATCCGCATCTCCGTGGTCACGGGAGCGGACCTGCTCGACGACGCCGTCCGCGCCGTCCACGCTGCGTTCGAGCTCGACGGTGACGCCACGGCCACCGTCTACGCCGGCTCGGGGCGCTAGGACCTCCGCTCCGCCCGTCGCCTGCGCGACGGCCGGTCCCGCCGTCGTTCCCGGTTCCTGATGCCCGCGGGTACGAGGAGCGGCGCGCTGGGGCACATCGGGCCCGGGATGCCGCGGGAAGCAGGAATGACGAACGGCACCGACAGCATGAGAAAGGCCGGTGGATCGATGATCCACCGGCCTTTCTCATGTCCCCGTGGGGTGTGCTGCTACTTGTCGCCGGTCGGGGTGGTCGACTCGCGAGGACCGGTCATGAGCTTGTCCGCCGGGTTGACGGTGGGGAGCTCCGCCGTCGGCTGCGCCGCGACATTGCCCGCTCCGCCGACGACGACCGTCACGTAGGTCACGGCCGAGGACCCCTCGTAGGTCACGCGTCCCACGTGTGAGCCGGCAGCGAGGCCGGTCCAGTTGAGGGTCACGGCGCCCTTGCTGCCGTTCGCCAGGGCGAGCGGGTTGGGCGTCAGTGTCGCGTTCTTCTCCGTGCCGGTCAGCACTGCCGCATCGATCGTGCCGGCGGTCGGCGCATTGTCGGTGCTGGCGTACAGGTTGGCGATGATCCGGTAGGTGCCGGGCGCCGGCTTCTCGAGCGTGATGGTCTCGCTCGCGTCCGACGTCGCCACCTGGGTGACGGTGCCGGCCGGCGTGACGAGGAACATGTCGAAGTCGGCGGCAGGGTCGCTGGACAGGACGGAGAACTTCGCGACCGGGGCGCCGGCGGGGACGGTGACGTCCTTGACGGCGTTGGAGGCGTTGTTGCCGTTAGCCAGGCCACCGGGCACCAGGTTGATCGCCGAGGAGTCAGCCTTGGCGAGGCCCAGGAGCGTCATCTTGATGGGGGTATTCGTCCCCGAGGTGACGTCGAAGGTGCCGCTGCCGTTGGAACCGGCCGAGGTGAGGGTCACGTCGGCCGGCGCGTTGACGGCCTGCGGGCGGACGGCCACCGGTGAGGTGACCTTCTTGCCCTGGCCCTCCCAGGTGAGCGAGCCGCCGGCGAACTTGCCGAACGGAGCGCTCTGGTTCTCGAAGGAGACCTTGAACGTGCGGGTCTCCCCCGCGGCGCTGAAGTTGAGGATCGACGGCGTGACCGTGACCTTCACGCCGGGGACGTTGGCGGTGGCACGGTAGATGCCCGGGGTGAGGGCGGTGACCGTGCGGGTCACCTCCGTGCGACCCGTCAGGTTGCCGAGCGCGAAGGACGGGACGTTGGTGTCCTTGGCCGCGACGGGCTCGATGTCCCCGATCCCGAGGTCGAAGCCGGTCCCCGCGATGAAGCGGAGATAGTCGTCCTCGTTCTGGTCGTAGACCAGGCCGGGGCTGAGGACGGTGGCCGGGTTGATGTGGCCCGCACCCACGGCGAGGACGTCGGTCTCGACGCCGCCGGTGGCGGTCTTCAGGGGGGTGGCCGTGGTCATCATGGCCGACTTCACCGTGGCGGGTGACCAGCCGGGGTTCTTGCTGAGTACCAGTGCGCCCAGGCCTGCCACGTGGGGCGAGGCCATGGAGGTCCCGGAGAGGAAGCCGAACTGCGCGCCGTTGGATCCGACGGTGGAGACGCCCGCGAGGACGGCCACACCGGGAGCCGTGATGTCCGGCTTCAGGAGATCGGAATCGGTGGCGAGCAGCGGGCCGCGCGAGGAGAACCCGGCGATCTGCGGTACGGGCGGCAGGGGCTTGCCCGTGGTGTCCGTGGGCTGCAGGGCGACCTTGATGGCGGGGTTGGCCGCGACCTTCGCCTTGAGCTCGAGGGCCTCGGGGGCGTTGACGTGCACCGTGGGGATCACGTGCTGGTCGGTGTCCGTCGAGGAGTCGACGAGGTTCACGAGGATCATGCCCACACCGCCACCGCGCTTGACCTCGGCGCTCTTGGCGGTGCGGTCGACGACGCCGCGGTCGCAGACCACGATCTTGCCGGCCACCTTCGCCGGGTCGAGGGTGTTGGGACCGCAGAGGTTCGGGGTGACGGCACCGGCTGCCGCGGCATCGGCCGCGAGGACCACCGGGCTGGCGGGGACGCCCGTGCGCATGATCGATGCGCCCCGGTACTTGGTGCCGTCGGAGAACTCGGCGGTGCCCTGCAGTTCGTAGTTGAAGGTGCTGGCGGCGACCGTCGTCATCCAGGGCCCGCCGTGGTTCACGGTGCTGGCGGTGGGGCCGGAGTTGCCGGCCGAGGCGGCCACGAAGATGCCCGCGGACGTGGCGGAGAGGAAGGCCAGGGACACGGGGTCCGTCGTCGTCGTCGTGCTGCCCGAGATCGAGTAGTTGAGGACGTCGACGCCGTCGAGGATGGCCTGGTTGATGGCCGCGATCGCCGCGGAGGAGTAGCAGCCACCGGTGGCGGGGTCGTTGTCCTCCCAGCAGGTCTTGTAGACGGAGATCTTGGCGGCCGGGGCCACACCCGAGGAGACGCCGAAGTTGCGGCCGTCCACGGTCTGCGTCACACCGGCGTTGCCGGCGGCCGTGCTGGCCGTGTGCGTTCCGTGGTTGTCGATGTCCACGGGGGAGAGGACTTCCTGGGGCGCGCGGTCGGCCTCGGGCACGCTGGCCACGAAGGTGTCCGCGAAGTACTGGGCCGAGAGGACCTTCGAGTTGCAGAGGCTTCCGTCGAAGTCCTCGCCGACCTGGCATTCACCCACGAAGGTGCTGCCGTCGGACTTCAGCATGGCGATGTTGCCGCTCGCGTCGCGGTAGGGCTCGCCCACCTTGGGCTTGGCGTTGCCCTTGAGCGGCTTGACGGGGCTGCCCGCGAAGAAGGGGTTGTCCGGCGCGTAGCCGGTGTCGATGACACCGACGACCGTGCCGGCGCCGGCGTTCTTCTCGCCGCCGAACTGGCTCTTCCACGTCCCCTTGTTGCCGTTCAGGCCGAGGAAGTCGATGCTCGAGTAGTCCGGCGCGTTCTCGACGTCCGGTGCCACGAGCAGGACGTCGTCGCTCTTGGCGAGCTCCACGGCCTGATCGGTGCTGAGGTCCGCGGCGAAGCCGTTCAGCGCTGCCGTGTAGGTGCGCTTGATGTCGACGTTCTTCTCGCCGGCGACCTCCTGCTGCTTGGTCTCGAGGAACTGCGAGTACTGCTGCACGTTCTCCGCGGCGGCGTCGAGCTTCTCGCCCTTCTGCGGCTTGGTCGGTGCGATGCCGTCCACGCCACCCTCGTAGGTGGCGACCGGCTTGTCGGCGAGCACGACGATGTACTTGCCATCCGGGTACTGCGCGGGGTCCAGCTCCTTGGTCGGAGCCTTCTGGGGCATGATCGAAGTGCCCTGCGCGGGCGCTGCGAAAGCAGCGGGCGCGACGGCCGTCGACGTCACCAGCAGTGGCAGACCCAGGACGATCGCCGTGGCAGCGCGCAGTGTGCTGCGCCCCTGTCCGGCTGTTCTCCGTTGTGTCATTGGAAGGTAGTGCCTCTCGTGGAAGTGCGGGCCGGCCGGAACCGTTCCCCCTGCGCCGTGACTCCTGGAGAGGACCCCCACCCTGTGATGACGATCACAAGCGCCACAGCAGTCACAACTTACCTGAGGCAACTCATGGTGACCAGCGCGCCACGGCCCGAATTCCCTCTCTTTTCACAGGGGATTTACCTCTGGGGGTCGAGGTGATAATGGAACAATGCCCGCCGTTGTCCCCACCCGTCTCCCCGAGGCCGACTGGCAGGACCGCGAACGGCGGCACCGGGACCGCGTGACCCGCTTCAGCGAGCCGTACCTGGAGCGGCGGTCACGGGGGGCCAAGCACCCGGTGGAGGACTTCCTCTTCACCTACTACAACCAGAAGCCGGGGCAGCTCCTGCGCTGGCACCCCGGGGCGGCAGTCGTGCTGACCGGCCCCGCCGCCGCGGAGCGCGCCGGCTGGAAGTACTACGCCGCCGGTGACGGCGTGCGCGTGGACGTCGGCCGGTTCGTCGAGGAACGGCGTGACGCCATCGACTTCGCACGCCTGATCCTCGGCCGCACCGCGGCCCGCCCGGCGCAGTTCGGCTGCTTCGGGCTCCATGAGTGGGCCATGGCCTACCGCTCGGCGGTCAACGGCGTGCGCCACGAGTACCTCGACCTGCGCCTGGGCGCGGACGGGACGGACGACGTCGTCGACTCCTCCCGCATCCGCTGCACGCACTTCGACGCCTTCCGTTTCTACACCCCGGAAGCCGTGCCCCTCAACGAACACGCGCCCACCCGCGCGACGCAGCGGGACCTCGAACAGCCCGGGTGCCTCCACGCGAACATGGACCTGTACAAGTGGGCCTACAAGCTCACGCCCCTGCTCCCGAGTGAGCTCGTCATGGACTGCTTCGAGCTGTCCTGGCGCATCCGCGTCATGGACATGCGGGCCTCCCCGTACGATCTCGCAGCCTGGGGCTACACGCCGATCGCCATCGAGACGGCCGAGGGCAAGGCGGAGTACGTCCGCCTGCAACGCGGCTTCGCCGAGGAGTCGCAGGCCCTCCGGGTGCGGCTCCTCGAGGACCTCGAGCGGGCTCTCGCCGCGGACTGACGACGACGGCGGCACCGGCACGCGACCGGGCGCCGCGGTGCTTCGCTGTGCCCCCACCAGCCGTTACGCTGGGAAACCACTCGAAGGGACACCGTGACCAGTACCGACCCGATGCCGGGACGCCGACCGCGCCGCGCCGTCCTGCGCCGCGCCCTGCCCCTCGCCGCCCTGTGCCTCACCCTCGCCGCCTGCACCCCGGGTGGGCCGGCGGCCGAACCGACCGATCAGGAGACCGCCGTGCAGTTCGCCACCCCCCGACCGTCCGCGAGCGACTCCCCGACGGCATCCCCCACGGCGTCCACCCCGCCTACCCCGACGTCGGCTGCTCCTCCTGCCGGCGCCACCAACGCCCTCCTGACCATCTCGGTCAGCCAGGACGCCGCGGCCGAACCCGTTCAGTACGTCCTCGAGTGCGTCGACGGCGCGCCCGGACCCGCCTCCACCCTCCCCGGGGCCGAGGCCGCGTGCGCCGCGCTCGGCCGGCTCGGCACGAAGTTCTTCACGGCTCGGCCGAACAAGGACGTGATCTGCACGCAGCAGTACGGCGGGCCGCAGACCGCGAGCATCACCGGCGACCTCGACGGCACGTCCGTGCTGGCCTCCTTCTCCCTCACGGACGGCTGCGAGATCTCGCGCTGGGACAAGGTCCGGGACCTCCTGGGGACGCCCGGAGGGCAGTAGGGGGCCCGCGCGGGCGGCGCAGGTACGGGACGGGTGCGCGGCGAAACCCCGGTAGACTGGACCCGCAAGCTCGCGGAGCGCCGGTATCGACCCTGATGCGGCGTGAGACGGCACTCCCGGGCGGCTGCATACCCACTGCTCACCCACAGGAGTTGCCGGATGCCCCGGATCGTTGTCGACGTCATGCCCAAGCCCGAGATCCTCGACCCGCAGGGTAAGGCGATCGCAGGCGCACTCCCCCGGATCGGCCTCACCGGTTTCACCGCTGTCCGCCAGGGCAAGCGGTTCGAGCTGACCGTGGACGGTGACGTCACGGACGAGGTCCTCGAGCAGGCCCGCCATGCCGCCACCACGCTGCTGTCCAACCCCGTCATCGAGGATGTCACGCGCGTGGAGGTTCTCGAGGAGGACGCCCAGTGACCTCCTCCCCTGTCGAGACCCCCCTCATCGGCGGCCCGCAGCCCCTCGCACCGGCCGACGCGGCCAGTCCGCTCGACGGCGTAAGCGTGGGTGTCGTGACCTTTCCCGGCACCCTGGACGACCGCGACGCCGCCCGCGCCGTGCGGCTCGCCGGGGGCAGCGCCGTCCAGCTCTGGCACGGTGACCACGACCTGCAGGGCGTGGACGCCGTGATCATCCCCGGCGGCTTCTCCTACGGCGACTACCTGCGCGCCGGCGCCATCTCCCGCTTCGCCCCGCTCATGGAGCAGATCACGGCGGCCGCCTCGGGTGGCGCCGACGCGCTCCCCGTGCTCGGCATCTGCAACGGCTTCCAGGTCCTGACCGAGGCGCACCTGCTGCCCGGGTCCATGATCAAGAACGAGTCCCTGCACTTCCTCTGCCGCGACCAGCGCCTGCGCGTGGAGAACGCCGGGACCTTCTGGACCTCGGAGTACGCGGAGGGCGAGGAACTCGTCATCCCGCTCAAGAACCAGGACGGGCAGTTCGTGGCCGACAACCGGACCCTCGACGAGCTCGAGGGCGAGGGCCGCGTGGTCTTCCGCTACGTCGGCGGCAACCCCAACGGATCGCGCCGCGACATCGCCGGCATCTCCAACGCGGCGGGCAACGTCGTCGGGCTCATGCCGCACCCCGAACACGCCGTCGAGGCGGGCTTCGGCCCCGACTCCTCCGCGCGCGGCGCCGTGGACCTCCGCGGCGGCACCGACGGACTCGGCATCTTCACCTCGGTACTCAAGAAACTGGTGGGCTAAGTGACTGCAGAGACGACGTCCCGGAAGTTCAACATCGACACCGTCGCCCACGCCGAGGCCACCCCGGATCAGGCGCTCCCCTGGGCCGAGCTCGGCCTCAAGGAGAACGAGTACCGGCGTGTCGAGGAGATCCTCGGCCGCCGGCCCACCGGCGCCGAACTCGCCATGTACTCGGTGATGTGGAGTGAGCACTGCTCCTACAAGTCCTCCAAGGTGCACCTGCGCCAGTTCGGCGAGAAAGTCACCGACGCCATGAAGGAGCACCTGCTCGTCGGCATCGGCGAGAACGCCGGCGTGGTGGACATCGGTGACGGCTGGGCCGTGACTTTTAAGGTGGAGAGCCACAACCACCCCTCCTTCGTGGAGCCCTACCAGGGCGCGGCCACCGGCGTCGGCGGGATCGTCCGTGACATCATCTCGATGGGCGCCCGCCCCGTGGCCGTCATGGATCCGCTGCGCTTCGGGGCGATCGACCACCCCGACACCGCGCGCCTGGTGCACGGGATCGTCGCGGGCATCGGCGGCTACGGCAACTCCCTCGGCCTGCCGAACATCGGCGGCGAAGTGGTGTTCGACTCCGTGTACCAGGGCAACCCGCTGGTCAACGCCCTCGCTGTCGGCGTGCTGCGGCACGAGGACATCCGCCTCGCCAACGCCTCCGGCGCGGGCAACAGGGTGGTCCTCTTCGGTGCCCGCACCGGCGGCGACGGCATCGGCGGCGCCTCGGTGCTCGCCTCGGAGTCCTTCGACTCCACGAAGCCCTCCAAGCGCCCGGCCGTGCAGGTGGGCGACCCCTTCGCCGAGAAGGTGCTCATCGAGTGCTGCCTCGAGCTGTTCAAGGCCTCCGTGGTGGAGGGCATCCAGGACCTCGGCGCCGCGGGCATCTCCTGCGCCACGTCGGAGCTGGCCTCCAACGGCGACGGCGGCATGCATGTGGAACTCACCAACGTGCTGCTGCGCGACCCGTCCCTCACCCCGGGTGAGATCCTCATGTCCGAGTCGCAGGAACGCATGATGGCCGTGGTGACACCCGAGAACGTCGCGGCATTCGAGGCGATCATGGACAAGTGGGCCGTGGAGTACTCGTGGCTCGGCGAGGTCACCGACACCGGGCGCCTCATCATCGAATGGGCCGGCGAGAAGATCGTCGACGTCGATCCCCGCACCGTGGCGCACGAGGGCCCCGTCTACGAGCGCCCCTACCACCGCCCTACCTGGCTGGACGGCGTCCAGGCGGATGCCTTCACCACCTCCTCGGCGGGCGTCGAGCGGCCGGCGGACCTGCGCGAGGCCGTCCTGGAACTGATGGCCTCGCCCAACATGTGCGCGAAGGACTGGGTGACCGACCAGTACGACCGCTACGTCCAGGGCAACACGGCCCTCGCCATGCCCGACGACGCCGGAGTGGTCCGCGTGGACGAGGAGACCGGCCTCGGCGTCGCGATCTCCACGGACGCCAACGGCCGGTACTCCTACCTCGACCCGTACGAGGGCGCACGCCTGGCCCTCGCCGAGGCCTACCGCAACGTGGCGACGTCGGGCGCCGCGCCCCTCGCCGTCACCGACTGCCTGAACTTCGGCTCCCCCGAGGACCCCGAGGTCATGTGGCAGTTCGCCGAGACCGTCCGGGGCCTCGCGGACGCCTGCCAGGAGCTCGGCGTGCCCGTGACCGGCGGCAACGTCTCGCTGTACAACCAGACCGGCGGCGTGGCCATCCACCCCACCCCGGTGGTCGGTGTCCTGGGCGTGTTCGACGACGTCGCCCGCCGCACGCCCTCGGGCTGGCGGGAGGACGGCCAGGCCGTCTACCTGCTGGGCACGACGGCGGACGAACTGGACGGCTCCGAGTGGGCCAATCTGCGCGGTCACCTCGGCGGACGGCCTCCGGCCCTGGACCTCACCGCCGAGAAGACGCTCGCGGCGATCCTCGTCAACTGCTCACGCGACGGCATGATCGACGCGGCGCACGACCTCTCCGAGGGCGGGCTCGCCGCCGGCCTGAGCGAGATGGCGCTGCGCTTCGACGTCGGCGCGCGGATCGGCCTCGACGAGCTGTGCGAGCGGGACGGCATCGACGCCTTCACCGCCCTGTTCAGCGAGAGCCAGGCACGCGCCGTCGTGAGCGTCCCCCGCTCGGAGGAGGTGCGCTTCAACGACATGTGCACGGCGCGGAACTTCCCCACCATGCGCATCGGCGTGGTGGACACCGAGAACCGGGCGCTCGACGTGCAGGGCTACTTCACCCTGCCGCTGGACGTCCTGCGCGAGGCCCACGAGGGGACGCTGCCGAAGCACTTCAGCTAGAGGCCGGGCCTGCCGGCACCGCCGCGGCGGGTGTCCTGCCCCCGGAGCCGAGGTCCCCGGACGCGGGGGCCTCGGCTCCCGGGGACGGCGGCGCACCCGTCATCCTGGTACGAACCGGTAGCCCATCCCCGCCTCGGTCAGCAGGTGCCGGGGCGAGCCGGGGTCCCGCTCGAGCTTCTTGCGCAGCTGCCGGATGTACAGGCGGAGGTAGCCGGAGTCGTTGACGTGCTGCGGCCCCCACACCTCCGTCAGCAGGATCTCCTGCGGTACGAGCCGCCCGGGATTGAGCATGAGTGTCTCGAGCAGCCGCCATTCGGTCCGGGTCAGGTGGATGTCCGCGCCGTCGGTCGTCCGGACCACGGACCTCGCCACGAGATCCACCCGCACGTCCCCGAAGGCCGCCCCGGCCTCCTCACGGACCGGGAGCCGGCGCCGGGTGAGGGCTCGCACGCGGGCGAGCAGCTCGTCGGTGAGGAACGGCTTCGTGACGTAGTCGTCAGCGCCGGCATCGAGAGCCTGGACCTTGTCGATCGAGTCCATCCGCCCCGAGATCACGAGGATCGGAACCGTACTCCAGCCGCGCAGCCCGTGGATGACGTCGATGCCGCCGAGGTGGGGCATACCGAGATCCAGCACCACGATGTCCGGATGGTGCTCCGCGGCCCGGCGGAGGGCGGCCCCGCCGTCGCCCGCCGTGACCACGTCGTAGTCGGACGCCGTGAACGTGATGCTGAGCGCGCGCAGGATCTGCGGATCGTCGTCGGCGATGAGGACCTTCATGCGGCACCCACGCTGTCCCCGCTGAGCAGCGCGGTCCCGGACCGCGGCGCATGCGGCAGGGACACCACCGACGTGAGCCCGCCGCCCGGTGTGTCCTCGAGGGTCAGGCTCCCGCCCATGCCCTCCACGAACCCGCTGGCCAGTGCCATCCCGAGGCCGAGTCCGGCGTCGTTGTCCGTGTCCCCGAGCCGCTGGAAGGGCAGGAGCACCTGGCCCTTCCGGTCGTCGGGGATGCCCGGACCGCGGTCGATGATGCGAAGCTCCGCCCGCCCGCCGAAATCGCTCACGGACAGCACCGGCGGCTCCGCACCGCCCGCATGGCGGGCCGCGTTGGACAGCAGGTTCACGAGGACGCGCTGCAGCAGCACGGCGTCGGCCAGGAGCAGCGGCGATTCGGCGGGCAGTTCCAGTTCGACGTCACCCGGGCCCAGGTCCAGCTCCTCCAGCGCGGGCAGGATGATGTCCTCCGGCCGCAGTGGTTCCAGCACGACACCCAGCACCCCGGCCTGGATGCGGCTTGCATCGAGCAGGTCGGTGACGAGGGTCGAGAGGGTGCCGAGGCTCTGCTCGGCGGTCTCCAGCAGGGCTGCCTGCTCCTCCGCTGAGAACGTGATCTCTGCGGACCTCAGGCTCGTGACGGCGGTCGTCGCGGCGGTGAGCGGCCGGCGGAGGTCGTGCCCGACGGCCGCGAGCAGCGCCGTGCGGACGCGGTCCGCCTCGGCGAGCGGTCCCACCTCGCTCGCTGTGCGCGCGAGGTCGCGGTACTCGAGGGCGGCGTCGATCTGGGCCGTGATCACCGCGAGCAGGCGGCGATCGGCGGCCTCGAGGGTGCGGCCCTCGAGCTGGAGCACCGCCCGCTCCCCCACGGGGATGCTGACCGGAACCGGTCCGGCGCCGTCCCCGTTCCTGCCGTCCCCGTCGCTGCTATCCCCGTCATTGCCGTCCCCTCCGGACGTCGCCGACGGCACGCCCGGCCCCGGCGGAGACATCCCGGACAGGACCGGTGTCGGGCCCCGGCGCCCGGCCCGTGACACCGCGGGTACGTCTTCGCACAGCAGTGAGCCGTCGGGGGCGCGCAGCCGCGCGGCGTCCAGCCCAAAGGCCTCCCGCGTGCGCGCCACGAGCGCCTGCAGCGTGTCCTGGCCGCGGAGCACCCCGCCCGCGACGGTCGCGAGCAGCTCGGATTCGGCCGCAGATCGTGACGCCGCGCGCGTCCGCCGGGCGGCCTGGTCCACCACGTAGCTGACCAGCACGGCGTTGACGATGTAGAGGCCCAGCGCCGTGAGGTGAGCGGGTTCGCCGATGGTGAGGGTGCGGATCGGGTCGATGAAGAAGAAGTCGAGCGTCAGCCCGGACAGGACGGCGGCGAACAGCGCCGGCCAGATGCCGCCGATCAGCGCGGCCACGATCACGAGCAGCTGGTAGCTGAGGACGTCCCCGGTGATGGACTCCTCGGAGCGCAGCGCCATGAGCAGCAGCGTCAGCAGCGGCCCGCCGATCAGGGCTACGAGGGCCCCGAGCAGGCGTCGGCGCCAGGACAGTGCTCCGCCGGCGTGCGGCAGCGCGAACCTGCGACCGGCCGAGGCGTGGTTGACGATGTGCACGTCGATCTCGCCGGACTCGCGGATCACGGTGGCACCGATGCCCGGGCCGGTGAGGAGGGCGGCGAGCCGCGAGCGGCGGCTCACACCGATGACGAGCTGGCTGGCGTTGGCCCCCTTGGCGAAGTCGACGAGGGCCCTGGACGTCTGGTCGCCCACCACCTCGTGGTAGGTGCCGCCCAGCTTCTGCAGGAGGGACCGCTGAGCCGCGAGCTCGGCGGGGTCGGCGTCGCGCAGGCCGTCCTGGTTGGTGACGTGCACGGCCAGCAGCTGCCCTCCCGTGGAGCGCGAGGCGATCCGGGCACCACGGCGGAGCAGGGTGCGGCCCTCGGGCCCGCCGGTCAGCGCGACGACGACACGCTCGCGCGCCTCCCACTTGTCGTCGATCCCCTGTTCAGCGCGATACCGCTGGAGGGCGCTGTCGACCTCGTCGGCGAGCCAGAGGAGCGTGAGCTCGCGCAGCGCGGTGAGGTTGCCCACCCGGAAGTAGTTGGACATCGCTGCGTCGATACGACCCGAGGGGTAGATGCACCCCTCGGCGAGTCGGACGCGCAGCGCCTCGGGGGCGAGGTCCACCACCTCCACCTGATCTGCCCGGCGCAGCACCTCGTCAGGCACGGTCTCGTGGTGCGGCACCCCGGTGATGCGTTCCACGACGTCGTTCAGGGACTCGATGTGCTGCACGTTGACGGTGGACATGACGTCGATCCCGGCGTCGAGCAGCGCCTCGACGTCCTGCCACCGCTTCTCGTGCCCGGTGCCCGGCGCGTTGGTGTGGGCCAGTTCGTCCACCAGCGCCACCCCGGGCCCCCGGGTCAGGACGGCCTCGAGATCGAGGTCCGTGAGGCGGACTCCCCGGTGGTCCTGGCTGCGCCTCGGCAGCACCTCGAGGCCCTCGGTCATGGCCTCGGTGGCGGTGCGGCCGTGCGTCTCGACGAGCGCGACGACGACGTCGCGCCCCTCGGAGCGGAGCCGACGGCCCTCCTCGAGCATCGCGTAGGTCTTCCCCACGCCCGGGGCCGCTCCCAGGAACACCCTCAACCGGCCTCGCGTCATGGCCTAAGTCTCCAGCGCGGCGAGGGCGATGTTCAACTGCAGCACGTCGACCCGCTGTTCCCCGAGGTAGCCGAGGTCGGGACCCTGCGTGTTCTCCTCCACGAGGGCTTCGACGTCGGTCTCGTCCAGACCGCGTTCGGCTGCGACGCGTGGCACCTGCAGCAGCGCGTACTCGGGGCTGATGTGGGGGTCGAGACCGGAGGCCGAAGCTGTCAGCGCGTCCGCGGGTACCGCGGAAAGGTTCGCCCCCTCGAGCTCCGCGACGGTAGCGCGCCGTTCCTCGATGGCCGCGACCAGGTCGGGGTTCTCGGGGCCGAGATTGCTGCCGCCGGAGGCGCCGCCGTCGTACCCGTTCCCGGCCGCGGACGGACGGGACTGGAACCATTGCGGGAGCGCCGCGCCCTCGGCGTCGGTGAAGCCCTGACCGATGATCGCGGAGCCGACGGTCTCGCCGTCGAGCGTGACGGGCTGCCCGTCGGCCCGGTCTCCGAACGCCGCCTGCCCCAGGGCGGTGATGACGAGCGGGTAGCCGACGCCGAGGACGAGGGTGAGGACGAGGGCTCGGACGGCGGTGCCGAGCTGTCGGACGGTGCTGCGGGAGGAGCTCATGGGATGCCATTTCGTGGACGTCGGCGGACGGGGATCAGAAACCGGGGATGAGGGAGAGCACGAGGTCGATGGCCTTGATGCCGATGAACGGCGCGATGATCCCACCGAGCCCATAGACGAGCAGGTTCCGGTCGAGGGTGCTCGATGCCGATGCGGCGCGGTACTTCACGCCGCGCAGCGAGAGCGGGATCAGGGCGATGATGATCAGCGCGTTGAAGATGACGGCGGCGAGGATCGCCGAGGACGGCGAGTTCAGCTGCATCACATTCAGGGCGGCGAGGCCCGGGAAGGCGCCGATGAACATGGCGGGGATGATCGCGAAGTACTTGGCGACGTCGTTCGCGATGGAGAAGGTGGTCAGTGCACCGCGCGTGATGAGCAGCTGCTTGCCGATCCGCACGATCTCGATGAGCTTGGTCGGATCGGAATCCAGGTCCACCATGTTCCCGGCCTCCTTCGCCGCCGAGGTGCCGGTGTTCATCGCGACGCCGACGTCCGCGAGCGCGAGGGCCGGGGCGTCGTTGGTGCCGTCGCCGGTCATGGCCACTAGCGCGCCTCCCTCCTGCTCCCTGCGGATGAGGCGCATCTTGTCCTCGGGCGTCGCTTCGGCCAGGTAGTCGTCCACGCCGGCCTCCGCGGCGATGGCCTTGGCCGTCAGTGGGTTGTCCCCCGTGATCATGACGGTGCGGATGCCCATGGTGCGTAGTTCGGCGAACCGTTCGGGCAGCCCGTCCTTCACGACGTCCTTGAGGTGGACCACCCCGAGCACCCGGGCACGGCCGGAGGCGTCCCGGACGGCGACCACGAGCGGGGTACCGCCGAGCTGGGAGATGCGTGTGACGGCGTCGTCGAGCTCCGCCGTGACGATGCCGGAGGCGGCGGCGACCCATTCGCGGACCGCGCTGCCGGCACCCTTCCGGACGGCCGAGCCGTCGGGGAAGTCCACACCGCTCATGCGGGTCAGGGCCGAGAACGGGACCACCGTTCCCTCGACCGCGGAGCGGATGAATCCCTCGGTGACGGCGAGTTCCACGACGGACGTGCCCTCGGGCGTCGGGTCGCTCAGGGACGACTGCGCGGCGGCGGTCACGAGTTCACGCCGGTCCGCGCCGCCCACGGTGACGAACTCGCTGGCCCGCCGGTTGCCGTAGGTGATGGTGCCGGTCTTGTCGAGCAGCAGGGTGGTCACGTCACCGGCGGCCTCCACCGCGCGGCCGGACATGGCGAGGACGTTGCGCTGCACGAGCCGGTCCATACCGGCGATACCGATCACGGAGAGCAGGGCACCGATGGTGGTGGGGATCAGGCAGACGAGCAGCGCGACGAGGACGGGCACGCTGACGGAGACGCCGGAGGAGCTCGCGATCGGGTTGATGGTCAGCACCACCACGGTGAAGACGATGGAGAGCGTGGCCAGCAGGATGTCGAGGGCCACCTCGTTGGGCGTCTTCTGCCGTTCGGCGCCTTCCACGAGGCGGATCATGCGGTCCACGAAGGTGTCGCCGGGCCGGCTGGTGATGCGGACGACGATGCGGTCGGACAGCACGCGCGTACCGCCCGTCACGGCGGACCGGTCTCCGCCGGATTCCCGGACCACGGGGGCGGATTCGCCGGTGATGGCCGACTCGTCCACCGAAGCGATGCCCCAGACGATCTCACCGTCACCCGGGATCAGTCCGTTGGCCTCGATCACCACCATGTCGCCGAGGGTCAGGTCCGACGACGGCACCTCCGCGATCGACGCCCGGAGAGCGCCCGGGTCGGTGTCCGCCGCGTAGTCGCGGATCACGCGCGCCGTCGTGCCGGTCCTCGCCTGCCGCAGACTGGATGCCTGTGCCTTACCGCGGCCCTCGGCCACCGACTCCGCAAGGTTCGCGAAGAGCACCGTGAGCCAGAGCCAGACGGCGATGAGCCACGCGAACGACGCCGGGACCTCGCTGCCGCCCGAGGCCTCGGGACCGCCGAGGAAGGGTTCGGCGATGGCGATGGCGGTGATCAGGACCGCGCCCACCTCGACGATGAACATGACGGGTGTGTGGAACATCTGCCGCGGGTCGAGCTTGCGGAAGGCGCCGGGCAGGGCCTCGGCGAGCTGGGCGGCGGAGAAAGCTCCACCGGGTGTCCTCGCGGGCCGGTTCCCCTCCGGTGCCGGGCTGTTACTGCTGCCGGCTGCCGGCTCTGTGATGGTGGACATGATCTAGAGCAATCCTTCCGCAAGCGGACCCAGTGCGAGCACGGGGAAGAAGGTGAGGGCGGTGACGATGACGGTGACGCCGACGAGCAGCGTGGCGGACTGCACGCGGTCCGTGGGCAGAGTCCCGGCGGTCGCGGGCACCCTGTCCTGGGCGGCGAAGGCGCCCGCGAGGGCGAGGACGAAGACGATGGGCAGGAAGCGCCCCAGCAGCATCACCACGCCGAGCGCCGTGTTGAGCCAGGGAGTATTGGCGGTGAGGCCCGCGAAGGCGGAGCCGTTGTTGTTGGCGGCGGAGGTGAACGCGTACAGCACCTCGGACATGCCGTGGAGACCGGGGTTGAGGATCGAGGTCCCGTCGATGTCGGCGCGGAGGACGGGAACAGCGAAGCTCAGGGCCGTCCCGGCGAGCACGAGGGCGGGCATGGTGAGGATGTAGAGGCTGGCGAGCTTGATCTCGCGGGCGCCGATCCTCTTGCCCAGGTATTCGGGCGTGCGGCCGACGAGGAGTCCGGAGACGAAGACGGTGACGACGGCGAGGACGAGCATGCCGTACAGCCCCGAGCCCACACCGCCGGGTGCCACCTCGCCGAGCATCATGTTGATCAGGGGGAGCATGCCGCCTATCGCCGTGTAGCTGTCATGCATCGAGTTCACGGCGCCCGTGGAGGTGAGCGTACTGACCGAGCCGAACAGGACGGACCCGACGATGCCGAAGCGCTGCTCCTTGCCCTCGGAGGCGGAGCCCGCGGCCTGGGCTGCGGCGCCGTGGGCGGACAGCTCCGCGAGGGTGGCGGCCGTGAACGAGACCAGGGAAATCACGGCCATGGCGCCCAGGATCGCGTAGCCCTGCCGGCGCTGCCCGATCATGGTGCCGAAGGTGCGCGGCAGACTGAACGGGATCGCGAGCATGAGGAGAACCTGGAACACGCTGGTCCACGGCGAGGGGCTCTCGAAGGGGTGCGCCGAGTTGGCGTTGAAGAAGCCTCCGCCGTTGGTGCCGAGCATCTTGATGGCCTCCTGCGAGGCGACGGGCCCTCCGGGGATGACCTGTTCGCCGCCGGTGAGGGTGGCGACGGTCGTGAACCCGTTGAAGTTCTGGATCACACCGCCGGAGAGGAGGATCAGGGCCGCGATGACAGCGCCGGGGAGCAGGATGCGCAGCACCGCGCGGGTGAGGTCCACCCAGAAGTTGCCGAGCGTCGCGCTGCGGCGTGCCACGAAGGCACGCACGAACGCGACGGCGACGGCCAGGCCGACGGCGGCGGAGACGAAGTTCTGCACGGCCAGGCCCACCATCTGCACGGTGTAGCCCAGGGTCACCTCAGGTGAGTAGGACTGCCAGTTGGTGTTGGTCACGAACGAGACGGCCGTGTTGAACCCCAGGCCCTCGGGGACGGCCGGCAGTCCGAGGGAGTAGGGCAGGAGGGCCTGCGTGCGCTGCTGCAGGTAGACGAGGAGCACGCTCACGGCGGAGAAGGCGAGCACCCCGGTGAGGTAGGAGCGCCACGACTGGGAGGACGCCGGGTCGACGCCGAGCACACGGTAGAACCCCCGCTCCACGCGGAGATCGTTCGTGCCGGTGAAGGTCCGCGCCATATGGTCGCCGAGCGGACGGTGGATCAGGGCGAGCACGACGACGACGGTCAGCAGCGGCAGGACGGCCGCGGCGAGGGTCATCAGAAACGCTCCGGACGTACGAGGGCGTACACGAGGTAGCCCAGGGCGGCGATGCCGAGGACCAGCGCGATCAGGTTGAAGACGATCACAGCTTCTCCACCGCCCGGGCGATCAGGGCGACCAGGGCGAACAGGGCCACGACACCCACGAGGTACACGACGTCAAGCACGAGGAACTCCATCGGACTGCGGTCCGCCGGGCTTCCTGCCGGGCGGGTGCCCGCACGGGGCACGGGCTCGATTACACACCCCGTGCCGGATCGAAAAGCCGATCCTCACGATTTCCTCATGGCCCTCGGTGAAACCCCTACGCGTTCTTGATGGCGGGGTCCGTCGGGGTGGTCCGGGGACGGTCCGCCGTACCGGATGCCGGGGCTTCGAGCGGCCGACGGGTGCTCAGGCGGCGCGGTGGACACCGAGAACCGGGCCCTCGACGTGCAGGGCTACGCTCCCGCCAGCTCCCGCGCCGCCTTCACGTAGCGCGACAGCACGTACCTCTGGGTCAGCCGGGTGACGGGCGAGGCGAGCCGGAACAGGAGGGTGGCCGGCACGCTGTACGCGGAGCAGATGAACAGCAGCCGGTCGTCCGCCGTCAGCTCGGCGTAGAACCCCTCCTCCCCCTTCACGGGGTGGCCGGGCAGCGTCCCGTAGCCGAATCCGCCGCGCTGCCCCGGTACCGCCCGTCCGGCCCCGTCGAGCTGCGGCTCGCGGGACCAGATGACGCGGCAGGGCGCCTTGATCCGGGCGGGCCCGATGCCGAAGCCGGCCACCACGCGGACACCGGGGTGGGCCCGGGCGGCGTCGGACTGCATGGTCAGCCCGGCCCGCCGGTGCAGGTCCCAGGCCAGGATCCCCTCCGTGAGGCTGATGAAGGCTGCGGAGGGGTCTTCGGTCGCGATCTCGTGGGACTCCACCATCACGGTGTAGCCGGGGGGCCAGCCGTCGTCGAGGGCCTCCGGGTAGGGCCTGTCCGTGGCGCCTTGCTCCTCGTACGTGAACCGGTCCATGCCTGCCTCTTCCCCTCCCGGTGGAGCCGATGTCCTCGCTCCAACCTAGCGGACCCGGAACCGCCCGAAGCAGGGGGAGCAGTGGCAGGATGGAGGTCCGGACCGGCGACGAAGGCGGGACTCCCATGGCATCAGGAACGGCCTCGAACAGGCACAACGGACACGGCGGACCCAGGGACACGGCGGACAGGGCGTCCGACGCCGCCGAGGAGGCCGTCAACTCCCGGGGGTTCGAACTCGCCGCCCGCGCGGGCTACGTGGCCGCGGGCATCCTGCACCTGCTGATCGGAGTCATCGCGTTCGGCCTCGCACGCGGCGGCTCGGGCAGCGCCGACCAGAGCGGGGCGATCGGGCGACTCGCAGGCAGCCCCGGCGGGACCCTGCTCCTGTGGTTCTGCTTCATCGGCTGCCTCGCCCTCGCCCTCTTCCAGCTCGCCACCACGGTCTTCGGCACGAAGACCCTCCGCGACCGGGAGAAGCTCAAGGCCCGCCTGAAGAGCGGCGGGCAGGCCGCGGTCTACGCCGCCATCGGCGTGACCTTCGGGCGGTACGCGCTGGGCGGTTCGAGCAACAGCAGCAGCAGTACCCGCTCCCTCAGCGCCACCCTGATGTCGAACCCGGCCGGCTCGGCCCTCCTCCTCGCGGTCGGTACGGGCATCCTGATGGTGGGCGGCTACTTCGTCTACAGCGGGGCCACCCGCAGGTTCCGCCGGAATCTCTCGGGTCTGCCCGCCGGTAGACCCGGCACGGCCGTGGTGGTGCTCGGGACCGTGGGGTACATCGCCAAGGGCTTCGCGCTCGGCGTCCTCGGCGTGCTCGTGGTCGTCGCCACCGTGACGAACAACCCGGAACAGTCCACCGGCCTCGACGGCGCCCTGAAGACCCTGCGCGACCAGCCCTTCGGTGCCTGGCTGCTCGGTGCCGTCGCGGTGGGCCTCATGGCCTACGGCGTCTTCATGATCATCCGTTCGAGATACCAGCGCATGTAGCCGCTACTGACGGAGCGCCGGCGCCTCCATCACGGGACACGTGTCCATCACGACGTCGAGCCCTGCCTCGGTCGCCCTGCGGGCGGCGTCCTCGTCGATCACGCCCAGCTGCAGCCATACGGCCCGGGCGCCGACCGCGATCGCCTGGTCCACCACGGCTCCCACGCGGGACGAGTTCACGAAACAGTCCACGACGTCGATGCTCCCGGGGATGTCCGCGAGCCGGGTGTAGCCCTTCTGCCCGTGGACGTCGTCGCCCTTGAGGCTCACCGGGATGATCTCCATGCCGAGGTTCTCCTGCAGGAAGCGCGAGACACCCACAGCCGCCCGGCGCGGATTGTCCGACAGCCCCACCACGGCCCAGCGTCCGCGCTCGGTCAGGAGCCTCCTGATGACCTGCGGATCGTTCTCGTGCGCCACGGCGCCTCCTGCTCCTCGTGCCGGGTGTCCCGACGGATTTGTTACAGCATTTGTTACACGCCCTATTTTGCTCCCGACACGGCGCGGGCGTTTCATGGGAGTGACCATCCCGAGCGGCCGAGAGACCTGGATCAGTGAAGCCGCAGCAACCCTGGTTGTCCGACGTCCCCCTGACGTCGGGCGATAACGAGGTCCGAGCCACGGGCACCACCGCACGACGGTGGCGAAGGCTCGGTCCGTAGGGTGCTACCGCCAGGACCGATGGAGACACCATGACCGTTGTTCTGGCACCCGGCAGCACCCAGCCCTCCACCAAGCAGGCCCTCGGCGTCCACTTCGCCGGGCTCGGCCGCAGCTTCGGCTCGCCCACGGACCGGCGCACCGTCCTGCGCGACGTCACCGTGGAGGTGAAGCCGGGAGAGATCCTGGCCATCCTCGGCACGAGCGGCTGCGGCAAGTCCACGCTCCTGCGCGCGGCCGCCGGCCTCGACATCCCCGACAGCGGCGAGGTCCTGATCGACGGGACGCCCGTCACCGGCATCGACGAACGTTGCGCCGTCGCGTTCCAGGAGCCCCGGCTGCTGCCGTGGCACACGCTGCAGGCCAATGTGGCGATCGGGCTGCCGAAGTCCTCCAGCGCCAGTGCCGGCAAGGCCAGGGTCCTCGAACTCCTGAAGCTCGTGGGGCTCGACACGTTCGCCAAGCACCGGCCTCGCGAGGTCTCCGGCGGCATGGCGCAGCGCACGTCGCTGGCCCGCGCGCTGGCCCGCAACCCGGGTGTGCTCCTGCTCGACGAGCCCTTCGGCGCCCTCGACGCCCTGACGCGCATCAAGATGCAGGACCTCCTGCTCGACATCCACCGCGCGCAGCCCACCACGGTGCTGCTCGTCACGCACGACGTCGACGAGGCCCTCCAGCTCGCGGACCGGGTCCTCGTCCTCGGACGGGGCGAGGGCGGAGACGGCTCGACCGTCGCGGAGCTCGTCACCGTCCCCGGATCCCGGCCACGGGATCGCAACGCCTCGGACCTCGGAGCGCTCCGGAGCTCCCTGCTCTCCCTGCTCGGTGTGACCGGGCACTAGCCCGGGCATTCCCACCCCGTTCCGCCGTCGTCGTACGGCGGGAGCCCCCTGCCTTCCTCTTCCCGCTCCATCCAGCAAAGGACCACCATGAACCGCCGCGCCCTCCTGCCGACCCTCGCCCTCGCCACCGCCCTCCCGCTGAGCCTCAGCGGCTGCCTGGCCGGCGAGAACGCCGCCGACACGCAGGCAGTGGCCGATGGCGCCGCCGCCACGGAAGGCGGCGCCCTGAACATCGACTTCGCCACCTACAACCCCCTGAGCCTGATCATCAAGGACCAGGGCTGGCTGGAGGAGGAGCTCGCCGCCCAGGACATCACCGTCAACTGGGTGCAGTCCGCCGGGTCGAACAAGGCCAACGAGGCGCTCCGCGCCGGTGCCATCGACGTCGGCTCGACGGCGGGTTCGGCCGCGCTGCTCGCCCGCTCCAACGGCTCGCCCATCAAGGCCATCGACATCTACTCGCAGCCCGAGTGGGCGGCGCTCGTGACCCTGCCGGACTCGGGCATCACGAGCGTGGAGGACCTGCGCGGCAGGTCGGTCGCGGCGACCCGCGGCACCGACCCCTACTTCTTCCTGCTGCAGGCCCTCGAGGCCGCCGGCGTGGACCAGTCCGAGGTCACCATCGAGAACCTGCAGCACGCCGACGGCCGCGCGGCTCTCGCCAGCGGCGCCGTCGACGCGTGGTCCGGCCTCGATCCGATCATGGCCGCCGCCGAGCAGGACGGCGCCCAGCTGTTCTTCCGCGACATCGACTACAACACCTATGGCTTCCTCAACGCCACGGAGGACTTCCTCGCGGAGAAGCCCGACGTCGCGCAGACCGTGGTCGACGCCTACGAGAAGGCCCGCGAGTGGGCCAAGGAGAACCCCGAGGAGACCGCCGCCATCCTCGCCGAGGTCGCCGCGATCGACCCGGCCGTCGCCACCGCGGTGATCATCGACCGGACCAACCTCGAGGTCGATCCGGCGCCGGGTGACGCGCAGCGCAGCGTGCTCGAGAAGATCGGCCCCGTGTTCGTGGAGACCGGCGACGTGCAGACCCAGCAGCAGATCGACGACGCCCTCGGGTCCCTGTTCGACGCCTCGCTCGTCGAGAAGGCCGACCCGGCGTCCATCGGTTCCGATTCATGAGTGCCGAGCACCTCACGGGCAGCAGCGCGACACCCGTCAGCGAAGAGGGCCACGGGGCCGCCGGCTCCCCGGTGGCCGGGCCTGCGGCCAGGGGCGGGCGGACGCGCGTACCGGGTCGGCGCATCGGCGTCGTCCTGCTCGGACTCGTCGTCCCGGTGCTGATCCTGCTCGCCTGGCACCTCAGCACGGCCTCGGGATTCTTCCGGCCCTCGCAGCTGCCGTCGCCGGCGTCTGTCCTCGCCGCCGCCGTCGATCTGGCCGAGCGCGGCCAGCTCGCCACGCACATCCTCATCTCCACCCAGCGCGTGCTCCTCGGATTCCTCATCGGCTCCGCGCTCGGCGTGCTGGCCGGTGCGCTGCTGGGACTCTCCCGCATCGCCGACGTCCTGCTCACCCCCACCGTCGGAGCCCTCCGGGCGGTCCCGTCACTGGCATGGGTCCCGCTGCTGGTCCTGTGGATCGGCATCAACGAGGACTCCAAGGTCACGCTGATCAGCATCGGCGCGTTCTTCCCCGTGTTCACCACGCTGTACCTCGGGCTGCGGCACGTGGACCGCAACCTCGTCGAGGCGGCGCGGGCCTTCGGACTGAACGGCGTCCGCCTGCTGACCACGGTGCAGCTCCCCGCCGTCGTCCCCGCCCTGTTCTCCGGCCTCCGGCTGGCCCTCGCGCAGTCCTGGCTGTTCCTCGTGGCGGCCGAACTGATCGCGTCGTCGATGGGACTCGGCTTCCTGCTCACCGACTCGCAGTACTCGGGCCGCGTGGACCGCATCATCCTGGCGATCATCCTGCTGGCGGTCCTGGGCAAGACGACGGACGCGCTCCTCGGCATCGCCGAGCGCTGGGCGGTGCGCCGGTGGGCGTAGGTACGGCGCCGGCAGGCACGACGGCGGACGACCCGGCGGCCCTGCAGGACGAGGCCGGACGGCTCGCGTTCTGGGCCGAACAGGCCGGCCGGCTCGACTGGGACACGCCGTGGGACACGGTCCACACGTTCCGGAAGGCCGCTCCGCAGGAGGACGGGACGCTCAGCGTCCCCGTCATCGAGTGGTTCGCCGGCGGCACGCTCAACGTCGCCGCGAACTGCGTGGACCGGCACGTGCGCGCCGGGAACGGTGACCGCGTGGCCCTCCACTTCGAGGGTGAGCCGGGCGACCGCCGGACCATCACCTACGCCCGGCTGCAGGACGAGGTGTCCCGCGCCGCGAACGCCCTGCTGGGCCTGGGCATCGGCCCGGGCGACCGCGTGGTCGTCTACCTTCCCGTACTCGTGGAGACGGTGGTCGTCACCCTCGCCTGCGCCCGGATCGGGGCCGTGCACTCCCTCGTGTTCGGCGGGTTCTCGGCCGAGGCGCTGCGCTTCCGCGTCGAGGACACCGGGGCGAAGCTGCTCGTCACCACCGACGGACAGTACCGCCGCGGTACGGCCGTGGCCGTGAAGGACAACGCCGATGCCGCCGTCGCGGGCGTGGGAAGCGTCGAGCACGTCCTGGTGGTCCGGCGGACGGGGTCCGCGGTCAGCTGGACCGAGGGCCGCGACGTGTGGTGGCACGACGTCGTCGACACCGCCTCACCGCGCCACGACCCGGAGGCGTTCGACGCCGAGACGCCGCTGTTCATCATGTACACCTCGGGGACCACCGGGAAGCCGAAGGGCCTCGTGCACACCTCCGGCGGCTACCTGACCCAGGCGTCCTGGAGCTTCGAGCATCTCTTCGGCCATCCTGATCCGTCGCAGCGCGACCGCGACGTGCACTGGTGCACCGCCGACCTCGCATGGGTCACCGCGCACACCTACGAGCTGTACGGGCCGCTGTCCAACGGCGCCACGCAGGTCCTCTTCGAGGGCACTCCCGACACGCCGCACCCGGGCCGCCACTTCGAGATCATCGAACGCTACGGCGTCACGAGCTACTACACCGCGCCCACCCTGGTCCGCTCGCTCATGGGCTGGTTCCCCGACGGCGTCCCGGCTTCCTACGACCTCTCGAGCATCCGCGTGCTCGGCACCGTGGGCGAGGCCGTGAACCCCGAGGCGTGGCGCTGGTTCCGCAGGAACCTGGGCCGCGACGAGGTGCCCGTCGTCGACACCTGGTGGCAGTCCGAGACCGGGGCCACCGTGCTCTCCCCGAGCCCCACCGACGCGGACTTCAAGCCCGGCTGCGCGGCACGTGCCCTGCCCGGGGTCGGCACGCGCATCGTCGACGAGGACGGCCGGACCGTTCCGCCGGGCGTGCAGGGGCTGATCGTCGTCGACCGCCACGGACCGGCCATGGCCCGGACGGTGTGGGGGAACCCCCAGCGCTACCTCGACTCCTACTGGCGGAAGTTCGCAGTCCACGGCTGGTTCCTCGCCGGCGACGGCGCGCGGTACGACGACGACGGCGACACCTGGATCCTGGGGCGTGTGGACGACGTCATCAACGTCTCCGGCCACCGCCTGTCGACGATCGAGATCGAGTCGGCGCTCGTGGCCCACCCGCTCGTCACGGAGGCCGGCGTGTGTCCGATCTCCGACCCGCTGACGGGTCATGCCATCGCCGCGTTCGTGGTGCTCGGCGCGGGATCCGGCCCGGGCGGGGACGTCACGGCCACGCTGCGCGCCCACGTGGCCGAGGTGATCGGGCCGATCGCGCGGCCGTCGGCCGTCGTCGTGGTGCCCGATGTGCCCAAGACGCGCTCGGGGAAGATCATGCGGCGCCTGCTCACGCAGCTCTACGAGGGGGCCCCGCTCGGGGACACCACCTCCCTCCAGAACGAGGCCTGCATCCCGGGGATCCAGGGCGTCCTGGCAGCACGCCGCTGAGGACCACCCGTTAAAGAAGGAAGCGGCAGGCGCCCCGTCCAAGCACCTGCCGCTTCCCGTGTGTGGTCCGTTCAGGTACTAGACCCGGACGAAGGATGCTCCCGCGAGATCCGAGAGGGGGTGCTGCATGGTGAGGTTCGACCCGTTCATGCCGCTGCTGATGACCTGGCCACCGCCGGCGTAGATGGCCACGTGGCCACCGGTGATGACGATGTCGCCGGGGGCGGGAGTGGACACGCGCGTTCCGAACTGGAAGAACTGCGAGGGGCCGAGATCGCCCACGGAGATGCCGGCCGCACGCAGTGCGTTCTCGACCAGGACGGTGCAGTCCTGCACCGCTCCGGCTGCGAGCTGCGCCTGGGCGGAGGCCAGGAGGGTTCCGCCGACGCCGCTGGGGGTCGCGGCCGGGGTGATCTCCGCCGAGGCGAGGTAGACGCTCGAGCCCGGCGCAGCGGACACGGCGGGTGCGGGTGCGACGGCTGCCGCCTGGTGCACGACCGGCGCCGGGGCGACGGCTGCTGCCTGCTGCACGGGGGCTGCGGGAGCGACGGCGACAGGTACGGACACCGTCTGCGCGGGTGCCTGGACGGCTCCACCCGTGGGGATCACGATGGAGTCGCCCGGGAAGATGATCGAGGCGAGGGACAGCCCGTTCACTGCGAGGACCGCGTTGAGGTCAGCGCCGTGGCGGGCGGAGATGGCACCGAGGGTGTCGCCGGCGACGACGGTGTGGGTCGCTGCGGCCGGAGCAGCAGCGACGGCGGGGGCTGCAGCCGGAGCGGCTACAGGTGCTGCGGCCACGGGCGCTGCGACGGCCGCCGGGGCGGTCGTCGTGCCCTGCTCGGTGTACGAGCTGGCGTTGGCGGTGCCGACGGCGCTGAGCGCGAGGCCCGACGTGACGGCCACGACGGCAACAGGACGGCCGACGGTGGTTGCGTGGGCCTTCGCGGCGCGGGACAGGCCCTGCAGTGCGAGGTTGCCGTCGATGTCGGCACGGTGGCGCGCCGGTGAAGTCTTAACTGACATGGTTGTATACCTCTCCCATGCCTGCGGGGTGAGCTGTCGGGTTCGGATGGGAGTCACCCGGGCGCGGGCATCGGCCGGTAGGGCGATGCGATGCGACTTAACCCCAAGGACGATGGCAGCTGGTGCTGCACGTCCGCTGGAACTGTGGTTCCCCCGTCCCCGCCGTGATGTTTGCGAACGTGTCCAGGACGACGGCAGGGCTCGGCATTCCGTCCGGGAGAGCCTCACTGAGACGGAGGCACTCGACGACGATAGCCACTGCTCGAACGGTTTGTCACATTCGCATAACGCCGGTTACCCTGCCCTTCCGGCACTGGCGAAGCGGCGGAACGCGAGCGCCGTTCCTGCGGCGCCGAGCGTGAGCAGGACGGACTGCTGGAGGTAGAACCACCCTCCCGGGATCGGTGTCGGGCTGACCGCCGCCCCCACGATGCTGCTCGCGACGGCCACCGTCAGGGCCACGCCGACGCAGCACAGCGTGCCCCAGAGCCTGCGTTCCGGGGCACGCTGTGCCGACCGCCAATCCTCCATGGGTCCAGCCTAGGCGGCCGGGGTGTGCGCGGGCTGTGGTACCGCGCACACTCCGGACTGCGCTACGGCCGGACGGGCGCGCTGGCGTTCTTGATCAGGTCGAGTGCCTGCTCGGGGAACCATGCACCGGCCGAGGGGTCCACCCGGCCCCACGCGGGATCCACCCCGCCGTTGTTCGTCAGGCCGCGGCTGCACTCGCCGTCGGACTCGCCGGGTACCTTGATCCAGAGGAAGGCGTCCGCCAGCTCGTGGCCCGTGTCCGAGGTGGGCAGGTAGCCGAGCCCGCGAGCGGGAGGATTGCACCACACCTGGGGGTCCGGGTAGGTGGTGGCGGGGACCCAGGGCCCGCGGCCGTTGCGGCTGGTGTCGATCACGAAGTGTGCGAGATCGTCCGAGGTCGGGGCGTTGCGCGCACCGGCGACGTTCTGGGCGTACCAGGCGTCCGTCAGGCCCCAGGTCGAGAAGTCCGTGGGCGAGGCGGGGTAGAACTGGCCGGCGCAGGAACCGTGGGCGCCCGGCTCGATCTCCGTGGCGTAGTAGATGCACTGCGACACCCAGGAGCCGTACTTCAGTTGCCGCTCGGTCAGCTCGTAGTTGGAGACGTTGAGGAAGAATCCGTCCGCCTTCTGCACGCCGGCCTTCACGAGGCGGTTGGCGATCTCCCCCGTACCCAGCCAGGCACTGTGCGTCCCGTCGAGGTAGACCTTCGTGTTCGGCAGCGCCTTCAGCTCGTCCACCGCGTAGTTGAGCATCTCGTAGCGCTCCGCGGCCGCGGTCGCGCTCTTCGCCTCCGCGGGCTGGCACCATTCGAGGTTGCCGTCGATCGTGCGGTGCCAGGGGATGATGCCGAGTCCGTCCGGCTCCAGCACGATCATCGCGGCCCGATCCTGGATACCTGCCGCGAGGGCGTCGATCCAGGCCTTGTATCCCGCGACATCGGTGGCGCCACCGGCCGAGTACTGTGCGCAATCCCTGAACGGGAGGTTGTAGGCGGCGAGCACGGGCATCTGGCCCTTGCCGGCTGCACGGTGGGTGGTATTGCGCACTTCTTGCGTCACCGTTGCGGGATCATTGCCCGTGACCCACACGGCCTGCGGCGTGGAGACCATGGCGCTGAGTTTCTCGGCGGTCGCTTTGTCACCCGAGGACCTGAGGTCCGCGATCTGGCGCTGGGCCTCGTGGTAGTGGTTCTTCATCGGGACGTAGAACTGGGTGGGCGATGATCCGGCCCCCTGCAGGGGCCCGCCCTTGGGCCCCTGGGCCGCAGCCGGAAGGGCCGCGAAGGCGGTGGAAGCGAGGACCCCTGCGAGCGCAAGAGTCATGGCACATCTACTGGCGATGCTGAGCATCATTGCTCCTCATGGTGCTGGTCGTTTGGCGTGAGAGCCCGAGCGGGACGCGCTCCGTATCCCCGTGGAAGCGCTCCCATGGCAAAGTCTTTGGTGCAGATGTGAATATTGTCAAGACGCCGGAATCGGCCGTCCGCCTCATCCGACGACACATGGTTTGGTTCCGCCGCGGGGCGGTGTCACACTCGTTCCTGACCATCCCGAGCGGCTGAGAGATCTGGCTCCCTGACGCCGCAGCAACCCTGGCCTCCGCCGTCCGGCGGCGACAGAAGGGTGCTACTGCCAGACCGATGGAGGACACGATGAGCGCCACCGACCCCGCAGACTTCCCGCAGCCCCCCGGAGGCACGCACTGCCCGCACGACAGGGACCCGGGGCACTCCGGGTACGGCGCGACCAACGGACCCACCAAGGCAGGTATCTGATGGCAGAACGTTCCTTCGGCTTCCGCACGCGCGCACTCCACGCCGGCGGCACCCCCGACGCCACGCACGGCGCGCGCGCCGTGCCGATCTACCAGACGACGTCGTTCGTGTTCAAGGACACCAACGACGCCGCCAACCTCTTCGCGCTGCAGAAGTACGGCAACATCTACTCACGCATCGGCAATCCCACCGTCGCCGCGTTCGAGGAGCGCATCGCCTCCCTCGAGGGCGGCATCGGCGCGGTGGCGACGGCGTCGGGCATGAGCGCGGAGTTCATCACGTTCGCGGCGCTGTGCCAGGCGGGCGACCACATCGTCGCCGCGTCCCAGCTGTACGGCGGGACGGTCACGCAGCTGGACGTCACGCTGCGCCGCTTCGGCATCGAGACCACCTTCGTGCCCGGCACCGACCCCGCCGACTACGCGGCCGCCATCCGGGAGAACACCAAGGCCGTCTACGCCGAGGTCATCGCCAACCCCTCGGGGGAGATCGCGGACCTCGCGGGACTGGCGAAGGTGGCGCACGACGCCGGCGTGCCGTTCATCGTCGACTCCACCCTGAGCACGCCCTATCTCGTGCGGCCCATCGAGCACGGCGCGGACATCGTCATCCACTCGGCCACCAAGTTCATCGGCGGCCACGGCACCACCCTGGGCGGTGTGGTCGTGGAGAGCGGCCGGTTCGACTGGGGCAACGGCAAGTTCCCCACCATGACCGAGCCCGTGCCCTCGTACGGCAACATCCAGTGGTGGGCCAACTTCGGGGAGTACGGCTTCCTGACCAAGCTGCGGACCGAGCAGCTCCGCGACATCGGTCCGTCGCTCTCGCCGTCGTCGGCCTTCCAGCTCCTGCAGGGCGTGGAGACGCTCGCCCAGCGCCTCGACGAGCACCTCGAGAACGCCCAGGCCGTGGCTGAATGGCTGCAGGCCGATCCCCGGGTCGAGTACGTCAACTACGCGGGACTCCCCACGCACGTGCACCACGAGCGCGCCAGGACGTACCTGCCGCAGGGCCCCGGATCGGTGTTCAGCTTCGGGATCAGGGGCGGACGCAAGGCGGGCCAGAAGTTCATCGAATCGCTGCAGCTCGCCTCGCACCTGGCGAACGTGGGGGACGCGCGCACGCTCGTGATCCATCCCGGCTCGACGACGCACCAGCAGCTCTCGGCCGAGCAGCTCGTGGCGGCGGGCGTGCCCGAGGACCTGGTCCGCATCTCGGTGGGGCTCGAGGACCTGGACGACATCCTGTGGGATCTCGACCAGGCGCTCGAGACCGCGACCGGCTCGTCGGACGAGGCGTTCGACGACCTCCCGCAGGAAGCGGCCGGGGAGAACGACGACGACGCCTCGGCAACGCGGGCAGTGGGAGTGGGAGCATGAGCGGCACGACAGCACCGGAGCGCACGTGGGAAGGGCCGTCGGCACCCGAACGCCTGGCCCTGCTGAGGAATGCGCGGTCGGTGGCGATCGTCGGGGCCTCGGACAAGCCCTCCCGGGCGTCCTACTTCGTGGCCACGTACCTGCAGTCCTCCTCCCCCTACCGCCTGTACTTCGTGAACCCGGTGGCGAAGGAGATCCTGGGGCAGCCCGCGTACGGCTCGCTGAAGGACCTGCCCGAGGTGCCCGACGTGGTCGACGTGTTCCGCAGGCACGACGACCTGCCCTCGGTGCTGCAGGAGACCCTCGACGTCGGAGCCAGGACGCTGTGGCTGCAGCTGGGCTCGTGGCACGAGGACGTCGCGCGGGACGCGGAGGCTGCGGGCCTGGACGTCGTCATGGACCGGTGCATCAAGATCGAGCACGCGCGCTTCCACGGTGGGCTCAACCTCGCCGGGTTCAACACCGGAGTCATCTCCTCGAAGCGCCAGATCACCTCGTAGCGCTTCGGCCCCGGGCCGCCGCCACGCAGCGTCGATCGCCGCACCGGTGGACGCGATCGGCGCGATCAGCGGCCTGCGGGCAGGCCGTTCCCCGCTTCGACGACGCCGGCGGCCGGGGCGCCCGGCACCGCAGGATCAGGCACGTCATCCGGTGACGGCAGGACGTCCGCAGCGGGCGCGTCCGGCACCCCCGGCACCGCCCCAGGAGCAGGTTCGCCCGGCACCTCCGGGACGATGCCGCCCGCGGGCGCGTCCGATACCTCCGGCACGACGCCGGCAGCCGGCGTATCCGGCACTTCGGGTACGGCGGGTCCCTCGGGGACGACATCTCCGGCCCAGGGATCCGGCACCGGGTACTCCTCCGGTGGTACGGCCGCCGGGTCGACGAACGTCTCCGCCCGGAACAGCTCCATCGAGTCGGCTTCCCGTGCCACGGGAGCGTCGCCGTGGAAGGTCACGGGGTTCGACGGTCCGGCAGGTGTACGGAGCCACGAGATACCCGGACGCTGCGGGGCCGGCAGTGGCTGGACCTCATCCGCTGCGGGACCGACGTCGAGGCGCTTCATCCCGACCTTCCGGTCATGGCCCGTCTCGTCCCGATTCTTCCCGGCAGGACCCGTCGTGTCCTGACCAGCCTTCACCGGTCCCACTGTGTCCTGACCAGCCCTGCCCGGACCCGTCGTGTCCTGACCAGCCCTCACCGGACCGACCTTGCGCTGCTCCACCCTGTCCGGGCCCCGCTCGGCGATATCAGTATCAGTGCCCTTCTTCGGGACAGGGACCGCCACGGGTGCGGGTGGACCAGCAGGAGCCGTGGTGATGCGGGTGTCACGGGCAGGCGGCAGCGGCGGGGCAGGAGCAGGTGGGACAGGTCCGGCAGGTTCCTGGGCGCTCGGTGCGACAAGGGGCACGGCCGGGGATACGGCGAAGACACCGCTCACGGCGGAGGACGAGTGCGCCCCGGACGCCGGGAGGATATTCGAACCGACGGAGGTCCCGGTCCCCGGGGCTGCGGGATCCGACGTCGATGGAGCCGAACCGGACGCCGCGGGAGCTCCGGGAGGCCTGGCGCCGGGAGGGCCGGGAGTTCGGTGCTCGTCGGCAGCGCCTGCAGCCCCACGGCCGGAGGGTGCACGGACCTCCGATGCGCTGGTCTGCGGGTGTGCAGGGCGCTCCATGCGACCGGCGCCGTCGCGGGCCGTGAAGTGGACGATCGAGTCGACGGCGTCGCCCAGACCGGAGGGCAGGTGGAGTGTTCCTGCCGCGACCCCTGACATCCCGGCGCCCATCGACACCGCGAGCGCACCACCGATGAAGGTGATGCGGCGTCTGTTCCGACGGCTCCTCGGTGCCCGGCCGCCGTCGGCCATCAGTTGTCCGAGCTCGGCGGAAGCGTCGGGTGCCGGTCCTTCGCCGAGCGTACCGATGTGCCGGACGGCGTCGAGGAGCAGTGGCTCCTCGGGCAGGCCGCTCTCCCCGAGGAGACGCAGCACGGGCTCCGGCGACGGGGTGTCACGTGCAGTCATGGCGCGTCCGATCCATTGGGTTGTACCAGTTCCCTCAGCTTGAGCAGCCCCCGCCGCTGCAGTTGTTTGACCGATCCTGCGGACTTCCCGAGGATCTCCGCGACCTGCTCGATCGGCAGCTCCGCCACGATCCGCAGCAGGAGCACGTCGCGCTGCTCGGCATTGAGCTGCGCCAGCATCCCACCCGTCCCCGCGGAGTCGAGATTGCCCAGCGCCACCGTCTCCGCCGACTCGGTGACCCGGGTGTCGCCCTCGGCCTCGTAGCCCACGAGGACCGGCGCACGCACCCTCTTCCGCACCTCGTCCACGTGCCGTGCGTGGGCCACCGAGAAGGTGAACGTGCGCAGGCCCTGCACCCCGCCGGAGACGGAGTCCAGTTTCGAGAAGACCGTGAGGAAGACGTCCTGCGTCAGCGCCTCCGGATCCTCAGAGCCGCGTCCCCGGAAATAGCCCAGCACGCGCGGACCGAGGGTCTCGTAGATCTCGGTGAACGCCGCGGGGTCGCCCGCCTGTGCGCGGACCAGCGCATCATCAGGCAGCGGTGTGACCACGGTCTCTTCCTTGTCCGGGGGGAGGGCGACACCCATCGTAACCGCTGGCCCCTCCCCCGAAGCGCCCGGCCGCGCAGACCGGGCCAACGAAAAGGCCGCACCGAGGTCTGTTGGGGGAAAGACCTCGGTGCGGCTTACATACGGGTAATCGACGCGGAGGACGTGAAAGTTACGCCCGCCCGGAAACTTTTCTCGTCGGTCCTATTTCAGCGCGTTCGAGGCGCGCCGCTTGTTGAAGACGTCGAACCCGACCGCGAGCAGGAGCACCATGCCCTTGATGAACTGCTGGTAGTCGATGCCGACGCCGAGCAGCGACATCCCGTTGTTGAGCACGCCCATGATGAGCCCTCCGGTGATGGCGCCGATCACGGTTCCCACACCGCCCGTCACCGCCGCACCTCCGATGAACGCCGCCGCGATGGCGTCGAGCTCGAACAGGTTGCCGGCACCCGGCCCCGCGGAGTTGAGGCGGCCCGTGAAGATGAGGCCGGCCAGCGCTGCGAGGACGCCCATGTTGACGAAGAGCATGAAGTCGATGCGCTTGGTGTTGATGCCCGACAGCTGTGCCGCCTGCAGGTTGCCGCCGACGGCGTAGATGTGGCGGCCGAAGACGCTGTTGCTCATCACCGCGCTGTAGCCGACGATCAGCACGCCGAGGACCACGAGCACGATCGGCGTCCCGCTGCGCGAGCTGGCGAGCAGGTAGGTCAGGCCGAGGATGATGGCCGCGATGAACCCGAGCTTCGTGAAGAACCACGACGCCGGCTCGTCCTCGAGCTTCAGGCGGGCGCGGGTCGCCCGGCCGCGCAGCTGCGTGGCCACGAGCAGGGCGACGGCGATGACGCCGAGGCCCACGGTGGTCCAGTCGAGGAGGTTGGTCTCCGCCGGGAAGAGTCCCGGGAACAGGAAGCCGCCGCCGAGCTGGCGGTACTCCTCGGGGAAGCCGGTGATGCGCTGGTTCTCGAGCACGATCTGCGTCAGGCCGCGGAACACGAGCATGCCGGCCAGCGTGACGATGAAGGCCGGGATGCCCACGTAGGCCACCCAGAAACCCTGCCAGGCGCCCACGAGTCCGCCGATGACCAGCGATGCGAGGAAGGCCGCCCACCAGGGGAAGCTCCAGTCCTGCACCATGATGCCGGACATCGCGCCGACGAAGGCCGCCACCGACCCGACCGACAGGTCGATGTGCCCGGCGACGATGATCATGACCATGCCGATGGCCAGCAGGAGGATGTAGCTGTTCTGCACGATGATGTTCGAGACGTTGTCCGGCTGCAGCAGCGCTCCGCCGGTCAGTACCTGGAACAGGGTCACGATCGCGATGAGGGCTACGAAGATGCCGATCTGCCGCAGCCTGCTGGTCAGGAAGGAGAACCCGTTCTTCACGGGAGGCGGCGTCGTCGCGACGTGGGGGTCCTTGACGGTGGTTGCCATGGAGTCAGTCCTTTTCCTTGGTCATGTACTGCATGAGGAGTTCTGGGGTCGCCTGCCCGATGGGCACTTCCGCGGTGATGCGGCCTTCGGCGAGGGTGTAGATGCGGTCGCAGATGCCGAGGAGCTCGGGGAGCTCGGAGGAGATGACGATCACGGCCTTCCCCTCGGCCGCGAGCCGGTTGATGATCGTGTAGATCTCGTACTTGGCGCCGACGTCGATCCCCCGCGTGGGTTCGTCGAGGATCAGGACGTCGGGGTCCGAGAACATCCACTTGGAGAGCACCACCTTCTGCTGGTTCCCGCCGGAGAGCTTGCCCGTGATGGAGGTGACGGAGGGCGCCTTGATGTTCATGGACCTGCGGTAGTCACCGGCGACGACGGCCTCCCGGCCGCTGTCCACCCAGCCGCGCTTCGCGAGCTTGCCGAGGGCGGCGCCGGAGACGTTGCGCTTGATGTCGTCGATCAGGTTGAGCCCGTAGCGCTTGCGGTCCTCGGTGGCGTACGCGATGCCGTGCCCGATGGCCTCACTGACGGTGCGCGGCGCGATCGCGGTCCCGTTCTTGTACAGGGTCCCGGTGATGCGGGAGCCGTAGCTCCGCCCGAACACGCTCATGGCGAGCTCGGTGCGCCCGGCCCCCATGAGGCCTGCGATCCCCACCACCTCGCCTGCGCGGACGGAGAGGTTCGCCGAGTCCACGACCACCCGGGAGGTCTCCTGGGGGTGGTGCACGGTCCAGTCCTCCACCCGGAGGACCTCCTCGCCGATGACGGGCGTGCGCTCGGGGTAGCGGCTCTCCATGTCGCGCCCCACCATGCCCCGGATGATGCGTTCCTCGGTGACCGAACCGTCATGCAGGCTGAGCGTCTCGATGGTGCGCCCGTCCCGGAGGATGGTCACCGAGTCGGCGATCTCCCGGATCTCGTTGAGCTTGTGGCTGATGATGATGCACGTGATGCCCTCGGAGCGGAGCCCCTTGACGAGCCCCAGGAGGTGCGCGGAGTCCTCGTCGTTCAGCGCCGCGGTGGGTTCGTCGAGGATGAGCAGCCGGACGTTCTTGGACAGCGCCTTGGCGATCTCGACGAGTTGCTGCTTGCCCACGCCGATGTCACCGGCCCGTACCACCGGGTTAAGGTCGAGGCCCACGCGGCGCAGGAGCTTCCCCGCCTCCACATTGGTCTCGTTCCAGTCGATGAAGCCGCGCTTCTCGCGTTCGTTCCCGAGGAAGATGTTCTCGGCCACGGACAGGAACGGCGAGAGGGCGAGCTCCTGGTGGATGATGACGATCCCGTCGCGCTCGCTGTCGCGGATGTCCTTGAACTCCACGACGGAGCCGTCGAACTCGATGTCGCCGTCGTACGTGCCGTGCGGGTACACGCCCGACAGCACCTTCATGAGGGTCGATTTCCCGGCCCCGTTCTCCCCGCAGATCGCGTGGACTTCTCCACGCTCGACGTCGAGGGTGACGTCCTGCAGTGCCTTCACGCCTGGGAAGGTCTTGGTGATGCGGCGCATCCGAAGGATGTTCTCCGCCATGGTCATGCCTCGCTTACTCGAGTGGAAGTCCCGGCAGCCGCCGGGCGAGGGCGCCTGTGGCTCCGGACCAGGACGGTCCGGAGCCACAGGCATCATGGAGCTACGGGAGGGCTACTTGAGCTCGTCCTCGGTGTAGTAACCGGTCTCCACGAGGGATTCCTCGTAGTTGTCGACCGTGACGATCTCGGACTCGAGCAGGTAGGACGGGACCACCTTCACGCCGTTGTCGTACGTCTCGGTGTCGTTGACCTCGGGCTCCTCGCCCTTCATGAGCGCGTCCACCATGGTGACGGCCTGCTTGCCGAGTTCCCGGACGTCCTTGAAGATCGTCGAGTACTGCTCGCCGGCGATGATCGACTTCACCGATCCCACCTCGGCGTCCTGGCCCGTGACCACGGGCAGCTCGTCGGCGGAGTAGCCGCCCGAGGTCAGGGCCGAGATGATGCCGATCGACAGTCCGTCGTACGGGGAGAGGACGCCCTCGAGGCGCTCTCCGCCGCCGACGGTGAGCAGGTCCTCCATGCGGTCCTGCGCGGTGTCGGGCAGCCAGCGGAGGATCGCCGCCTGCTCGAAGTCGGTCTGGCCGCTGGGGACGCGGAGCACGCCGCTGTCCAGGTAGGGCTTCAGCGTCTTCATGGCGCCGTCCCAGAAGAACGTGGCGTTGTTGTCGTCCGGGCTGCCGGCGAAGAGCTCGACGTCGAAGGGACCCGCCGCGCCGGTCTCCTTGCCCTCGGCGTCGAGGATCCCGAGGCCCGTGAGCAGCGAGGTGGCCTGCTGGACGCCGACCTCCTCGTTGTCGAAGGTGGTGTAGTAGTCCACGGTGTCCGACTCGTTGATGAGGCGGTCGTAGGCGATGACCGGGATGTCCTGCGATTCGGCCTGGTCGAGCACGCTCGTGAGGGTGGTGCCGTCGATCGACGCGACGACGAGGGCCTTCACGCCACCGTTGATCATGTTCTCGATCTGCGAGACCTGCGTGGGGATGTCGTCGTTGGCGTACTGGAGGTCCACCTCGTAGCCGAGGTCCTCGAGCTGGCTCTTGACGTTCTCGCCGTCGGCGATCCAGCGCTCGGACTGCTGCGTGGGCATGGCCACGCCGATCTTGGCGCCCTCGTTGGACCCGCCCTCGGCGGCGGCGTCGCCGCCGCCCCTGCTGCCACCGCAGGCGGTGAGGCTGAGGGTCAGGATGCTGGCGGCCGCGATGCCGGCCAGATAGTTCCGATTCATGGTGGGACTTTCTTGTGAGTGGTTTCCGGCAGCGGTGCCGGCTTTCTGGAGAAAGTTCTTAGAGTTTCTGCGCGAGCCGGTAGTAGGCCGCGTTCCAGCGCAGTTCGCGCTGGAAGTCCCGCAGCTTCGTGTCGGCGTCGATCCGCAGCAGTTCGACCTCGGCGATGTCCGCGAAGTCCTCGAAGACCTCGAGACCCACGGCGGTGGTGAGGACGGTATGGTGCGCCGCCCCGGCACTGAGCCAGGCGGCAGCGGACGTCTCGAGGTTCGGCTCCGGCTTCCACACTGCGCGCGCGACCGGCAGGTTGGGGAGCGGGGCGTCGGGCGGGACGATCTCGACGGCGTTGGCCGTGAGGCGGAAGCGGTCGCGCATGTCGGACATCGCGACGACGACGCCGGCGCCGGCGTCCGTGTCGAACACCAGCCGCACCGGGTCCTCCTTGCCGCCGATCCCGAGCGGGTGCACCTCCAGGGAGGGCTTCGTCGTGGTCAGGGTGGGGCAGATCTCGAGCATGTGCGCCCCGAGGATCTTCTCCTCCCCGGGCACCAGGTGGTACGTGTAGTCCTCCATGAGCGAGGCGCCACCCGGCAGTCCCGCACCCATCACCTTCGCGGCGCGCACCAGCACGGCGGTCTTCCAGTCGCCCTCGGCGCCGAAGCCGTAGCCGCGGGCCATGAGCCGCTGGACGGCGAGGCCGGGCAGTTGCCGGAGCGCCCCGAGGTCCTCGAAGTTGGTGGTGAAGGCGCCGAACCCGCCGTCTTCGAGGAAGGACAGCAACCCGAGCTCCTGCCGGGCACCGTACCGCAGGGACTCGTGGCGCTCCCCGCCGCGGCGCAGCTCGGGGGCGACGTCGTAGGTCTCCTCGTACTCGGTCACGAGGGCGTCGACAGCGGCGTCGGACTGGGCCTCGACGGCGGCGACGAGGTCGTTGACGCCCCAGGTGTTGATCGAGACACCGAAGCGCAGCTCGGCCTCCGTCTTGTCACCCTCCGTCACGGCGACGTTGCGCATGTTGTCGCCGAAGCGGGCGACCTTCAGCTCGTGCACGGCGGCCCAGCCCGCGGCGGCGCGCTGCCAGGTGGCGACCTTGGCGCAGACCTCGGGGCTGGAGACGTGTCCCACGACGGTCTTCCGCGGCACGCCGAGGCGCGACTGGATGTACCCGAACTCGCGGTCGCCGTGGGCGGCCTGGTTGAGGTTCATGAAGTCGAAGTCGATCTCGCCCCAGGGCAGGGCCACGTTGATCTGGGTGTGCAGGTGCAGCAGCGGCTTGCGCAGGGCGTCGAGTCCGGCGATCCACATCTTGGCCGGGCTGAAGGTGTGCATCCAGGCGATCACGCCGATCGCGGCGTCGTCGGCGTTGACCTCGAGCGCCATGCGCCGGATGGAGGCGGAGTCCTTGAGCGTCGGCTTCCAGACCACCTTCACGGGCAGGCCGGCGTCGCCGAGCATGCGCACGATCTCCTGGGACTGCTCCGCGACCTGCTGCAGCGTCTCCTCGCCGTAGAGGTCCTGGCTGCCGGTGACGAACCAGACTTCGTAGGGGTCGAGGGTGGTGCTGAGGGGGCTCATGCGTGGGCTCCTGGGGTCGAGGGCTGACCGTACACGTTCTGGTACCGGTCGAAGAGGGAGTCGATGTGCTCGGACCCGATGGGCGCGGGGTCACCGAGCTGGCGGGAGATGTGGACGGTCCGGGCCACGTCCTCGAGCATGACGGCGGCCTTCACGGCGTCCCTGGCATCCCGGCCGATGGTGAAGGGCCCGTGGTTCTTCATGAGCACGCCGCGCGAGCGGTGGCCGGTCAGGGTCTCCACGATCCCGCGGCCGATCGAGTCGTCGCCGATGATGGCGAAGGGACCGACGGGGATCTCGCCGCCGAACTCGTCCGCCATGGCGGTGATCACGCAGGGGATCGGCTCGCCGCGCGCGGCCCAGGCCACCGCGTAGGTGGAGTGGGTGTGCACCACGCCGCCGACGTCGGGCATGTGCCGGTACACGTAGGCGTGCGCCGCGGTGTCGCTCGACGGCGACCGCTCGGATCCGGGGGTCCCCGCGATGACGTTGCCGTCGAGGTCGCACAGGATCTGGTTCTCCGGCGTCAGTTCGTCGTAGCCGACGCCGGAGGGCTTGATGACGAAGAGGTCCGCGCCGGGCACCCGGCCGGAGACGTTCCCGCCGGTCCACACCACCAGGCCGTAGCGCACGAGTTCGGCGTGGAGGGCGGCGACGTCCTGGCGCACGGCGTCGATGGCGGCCTCGACCCCAGGGGTGAACCGGCTCATGCGGACACCGCCTGCTGCATCGGGGCCTGCTGGGTGCGGGCCGAGCGGCGGAGGGCCTTGAGCCGGTGCATGACGTCGTTGGTGCCGCGGCCGAAGTAGTCGTGCAGTTCGGTGTACTCGCGGTACAGGGCGTCGTAGGCGGCGGCGCGGTCCGCGTCGGGGGTGTACGCGGCGCGGTTCAGGCGGCCCATCGCGGCGGCGGCCGCGTGGATGTCCTCGTAGGCACCGGCGGCGACGGCGGCATGGATGGCGGAGCCGAGGGCCGGCCCCTGGGAACTGCCGATGATGGAGATGGGCATATTCAGCACGTCGGCGTAGACCTGCATGAGGAACGGGTTGCGGATGAGGCCGCCGGCGGCGACGAACTCGGTGACGGGCACGCCGGCGGCGTTGAAGGTCTCGACGATCTTGCGTGTCCCGAAGGCCGTCGATTCCAGGAGTGCGCGGTAGACCTCGTGGGGCTTGGTGGCGAGCGTCAGTCCCACGATGGTGCCTGACAGCTCGTGGTCCACAAGGACGGAGCGGTTGCCGGAGTGCCAGTCGAGGGCGACGAGTCCGTGCGCACCCACGGGTTCGTCCTGCGCCTGCTCGGTGAGGTACTCGTGCACGCTCTGGCCCTGCGCGGTGGCCGCGTCCCGGATCTCGCCGGGCACCTGGTTCGCGACGAACCAGGCGAAGATGTCACCGACGCCGGACTGACCGGCCTCGTAGCCGTAGAATCCCTCGACGATCCCGCCGTCGACGACGCCGCACATGCCCGGCACCTCGCTCAGGCGGTCCGAGTTCATGACGTGGCACGTCGAGGTGCCCATGATGGCCACCATCTGGCCGGGGTCCGTGGCCTGCGCGGCAGGAGCCGTGACGTGGGCGTCCACGTTCCCGACCGCGACGGCGATGCCCGCCGGCAGGCCGGTCCACCCCGCGGCCTGCTCCGAGAGGGTGCCGGCCTTCGACGCGAGCGCACCGATGGTGTGTTCCACCTTCTCGCGGGCGAACCCTGCGAAGTCGGGGTTGAGCGCGGCGAGGAACTCCTCGGACGGGTAGGCGCCGTCCTGGTAGATGCCCTTGTAGCCGGCGGTGCAGGCGTTGCGGACGTACTGCCCGGTGAGCTGCCAGACGATCCAGTCGGCGGCCTCGACCCAGTGGTCCATCCGGTCGTACAGCTCGCGGTCCTCCTCGAGCAGCTGGAGGCCCTTCGCGAACTCCCATTCGCTGGAGATCAGTCCGCCGTAGCGCGGCAGCCACGCCTCGCCGCGCTCGGCGGCGAGTGCGTTGATGCGGTTGGCCTGGCCCTGGGCGGCGTGGTGCTTCCACAGCTTCACGTAGGCGTGCGGGCGGCCCTCGTAGCCCGGCACCTCGTTGAGCGGCGTCCCGTCGGCGAGGGTGGGGACCATGGTGCAGGCCGTGAAGTCGGTGGCGATGCCGAGGACGTCCTGCGGGTCGATCCCCGCCTCCCGGACGGCGGCGGGAACGGCCGTGCGGAGCACGTCGACGTAGTCGGAGGGCACCTGCAGGGCCCACTCGGGCGGGAGCTGCTCCCCCGTGGCCGCGAGCGTGGCATCCATGACGGCGTGCGGGTACTCGAGCGTCGAGGCGCCGAGTTCGGCGCCGTCGGAGACACGGACGACGACGGCACGCCCGGACAGGGTCCCGTAGTCGACGCCGATGACGTAGGTGGGGCGGCCGCTCTGCTCGGCCGGGGCGTCAGGGGTGGAGTCACTCAAGGGAAGGACCTCTTTGTTCTTCTCGAGACCGCGAAGCAGTGCTCTGGTGGATCGGAGTGCGGATGCGCGGTCTATGTGACCGTTCACATTCGCGGACACCAGTGTAGGCGTGCGGCGGTGTGATGTGTCAATGCGCAGGGCGGGCCGGCATCAGGTCCGAGCGACCGTGGAGGCCCGGACCACGAGTTCCGGGACGACGTCGGGCGCGGCGATCGAGAGGTTACCGGCCCCCTCCTCGCCGATCAGGCCGAGCAGCCTCGCCACGCAGCGTCGGCCCAGTTCCGGGAAGTCCTGCCGGACGGTGGTCAGCGGCGGCCAGTAGTGCGCGGCCTCCGGGACGTCGTCGAACCCCACCACGCTGACGTCCTCCGGCACCCGGCGCCCCTGCTCGCGGAACGCATGGAGCATCCCGAGCGCCATCTGGTCGTTCGAGGAGAACACCGCGGTGACGCCCGGATCGGCCGCCAGGGCGAGCCCCGCGCGGTACCCCGACTCCGCCGTCCAGTCGCCGGACAGCAGGGCCTGCGGTTCCTGCCCCCAGGCCTCGAGCTCGCCGCGGTACCCCCGTATGCGTGCCTCCGTCTCGAACCAGCCCTCGGGTCCGGCGATGTGCGCGATCCTCCGGTGGCCGAGCTGCAGCAGGTGGCGGGTCGCGAGCGCGGCCCCGCCCGACTGGTCCACGGACAGTCGGTGGTCGTCGTGGGCCCGCGCCGAGTGGACCGTCACGAACGGCAGGGAGATGGAGAGGCGCTCGATCTCCGCGAAGGTCTGCGTCTGCGGGGCCAGGATGATCAGGCCGTCCACGTTGTGGGCCAGGAGACGGTCCAGGGCTGCGCGGATCGACCCGCCCTCGGCGTCGTCGAGGTGCGCGACGTCGACGGCATAGCCCGCCTCGCGCGTGGCGCTGTCGATGGCCTGCAGGCTGGCGGCGGGCCCGTACTCGAAGCCCTTGCTCACGAGGACGCCGATGGTGGTGGACCGGCTGGTCACGAGGGCTCGGGCGGCGCGGTTGGGACGGAAGCTGAGCTCGTCCATGGCCGCCAGCACGCGGTCGCGCGTCTCGGGCCGGAGGCTCGGATGACCGTTGATCACGCGGGAGACGGTCTGGTGGGAGACGCCCGCCCGGCGTGCCACGTCCCGGATATTGGCGGCGCGCGCGGTCTCGGCGGGCCGGTCACGCCTCCCGGCGGTACCGACGACCGGACCCGCGGCCTCAGTGGGCGTCGACAATGGTGTCATTCCGGGTGAAGCGCCGGTTCCGCAGCACCGGCAGGAACTCCCGGACGTCGTCGACCCTGCGGCGGTAGACCTGCGTGGTCACGACGCCGCGCTCCTCCTCCTCGAGGTGCACCTGCGGGATCCCCATCGGGTCGAAGATGGCCGAATGGCCGATCGTGTGGTCGCTGGAGGTCCCGGCGGCAGCCACCCACAGGGTGTTCTCGATGGCCCGGGCCTTCAGCAGCGTCTCCCAGTGCTCGATCTTGTGATCGCCCTTGAACCAGGACGCCGGCACGCAGAGGAGGTCCGCCCCGGCGTCCGCGAGCGCGCGTGCCTGCTCCGGGAACCGGATGTCGTAGCACGTCATGAGACCCACCCGCACGTCGCCGATCTCGGCGACCGTGATCCCGCCGTCTCCCGGCTTGATGCGGGTGGACTCCTGGTAGCTGAAGGCGTCGTAGAGGTGGAGCTTGCGGTACGTGTCGACGATCCGGCCGGTCGCGTCGATGAGGACGAGGGTGTTGAAGGGTCGCTGCTCACCGCTGGGCTCGTACCCGCCCGCGACGATCCCGAGGGAGTACTCGGCGGCGATGAAGGACAGCTGCTGGACGAAGGAGGTCCAGGTGGCCTCCACGGCCTGCTGCAGCGAACCCTCGACCTCGCCGATCGCGAGCATCGACTCCTCGGGGAAGACGATCAGCTCCGATCCCTCGGAGCGGGCGGTGGCGGCGAGCTCCCGCATGACCGCCAGGTTGGCCGGGGTGTCCCCACCCGGCCGGAACTGACCAACGCTGACCAACATGTTCCCGCCCTCACGTGTGTGCCGTGCCTTGCGTCCAGCGTACAGACTCCCCGTCGGGCACGCCCGGGTAGCCTTTCTCCCATGAGGAACCCGATGCAGAGCAGGCGGACGCCGCCCGGGCCGGGCCAGGAGTCCGTGTGGGACTACCCGAGGCCACCTCGGGTGGAGCGGACCACGATGGTGATCGAGGTGTGGTTCGGCGGGCAGGTGATCGTCTCCACGGACAGCGCGGTGCGGGTGCTCGAGACGAGCCACCCGCCGGTCTACTACCTGCCGCTCGCCGACTTCGCGCCGGGCGTCCTGGTCCCCGTCGAGGGCACCACGCACTGCGAGTTCAAGGGCGCCGCGAGCTATTTCGACGTCGTCGCCGGCAGTACCCGGAGCCCGCGCGGCGCGTGGACCTACCCCTCCCCGGTGCGGGGGTACGAGGACCTGGCCTCGCGCGCCGCGATCTATCCCTCGCGGATGGAGCGCTGCACGGTCGATGGCGAGACGGTGCAGGCGCAGGAGGGCGACTTCTACGGAGGGTGGGTCACCGGGGCGATCGTCGGGCCGTTCAAGGGCGGCACGGGAACCTGGGGCTGGTAGCCCCAGGACCCCGCACAGCCGACGACAGGCGGTGTCAGCCGCCGATCAGGTCGTTGACCACGATGGTCTGGTCGCGGTCCGGGCCCACGCCGATGGCGGAGAACCGTGTGCCGGACAGCTTCTCGAGCGCCCGCACGTAGGTCTGCGCGTTGTCCGGCAGGTCCTCGATGGTCCTGGCCCCGGTGATGTCCTCGGTCCAGCCGTCGAAGTACTCGAAGATCGGCTTGGCGTGGTGGAAGTCGGTCTGCGTCATGGGCATCTCGTCGTACCGCACGCCGTCGACGTCGTACGCCACGCACACCGGGATGCTCTCGATCCCCGTGAGGACGTCGAGCTTGGTGACGAAGTAGTCGGTGAAGCCGTTGACGCGTGAGGCGTGGCGCGCCAGGACGGCGTCGTACCAGCCGCAGCGGCGCGGGCGGCCGGTGTTGACGCCGTACTCGCCGCCGGTCTTCTGCAGGTACAGGCCCATGTCGTCGAACAGTTCCGTGGGGAACGGTCCGGCGCCCACGCGCGTGGTGTACGCCTTGATGATGCCGATCGAGCGGGAGATGCGGGTGGGGCCGATGCCCGAGCCCACGGACGCGCCGCCCGCGGTGGGGTTCGACGACGTCACGAACGGGTAGGTGCCGTGGTCCACGTCGAGGAACGTGGCCTGGCCGCCCTCCATGAGGACCACCTTGCCGGCGTCGAGCGCCTCGTTGAGCACGAAGGTGGAGTCGATGACGAGGGGCTTGAGGCGTTCGGCGAAGGACAGGAAGTACTCCACCACCTCCTCGACCTGGACGTCGCGCCGGTTGTAGACCTTCACGAGCAGTTCGTTCTTCTGCTTGAGGGAGCCCTCGACCTTCTGGCGGAGGATGGACTCGTCGAACACGTCCTGCACGCGCAGGCCGAGACGGGCCACCTTGTCCATGTACGCGGGACCGATGCCGCGGCCCGTGGTGCCGATGGCGCGCTTGCCGAGGAAGCGCTCGGTGACCTTGTCCAGCACTTGGTGGTAGGGCGCCACGAGGTGGGCGTTCGCGGACACGCGCAGCTTGGAGGTGTCGGCTCCGCGCGCCTCGAGTCCGTCGATCTCCTCGAAGAGCGCCTCGAGGTTGATGACGCAGCCGTTGCCGATGATCGGGACGGCGTTGGGGCTGAGGATGCCGGCGGGGAGGAGCTTCAGCTCGTACTTCTCGCCGTTGACGACGACGGTATGCCCGGCGTTGTTGCCGCCGTTGGGCTTCACGACGTAGTCGACCCGGCCGCCCAGCAGGTCGGTGGCCTTGCCCTTACCCTCGTCGCCCCATTGGGCTCCGACGATGACGATTGCTGGCATGGGATCCTCCCCCATTCGGTACGGGTCCTCGCCGCGCAACCGCGGCAGGCACGCCGTGCATCAGAACGCCCCAACCGGCCGCACGGGAAGTGCGCCCACTGGGGCTCTTACCGTCCGAGTTTAGCCGAGCCGCCCTGCCGGCGCCGAAAAACGCCGGGCGTGACCGGCGCGGGGGCCGGCACCGGCCCCCACGGCGCCCGCTCGGCCCGTGCAGAATGGGGTCATGGACCGCTTCGAAGGACACATCGCCGGGATCGGGACCACGTCGGGGACGCGGCTGGTGATCGGCCGCTGGGACACCTCGCCGTTCGGGTCCTTCACCGACGTGATGCTGGAGGACGCCGCGGGCCGGCGGACGCTGCTCGCCCCCGGCCAGGAGATCGCCGACTACGTCCGGGCCACCTACACGTTCGACGACGTGGTGCTCACGCCGGTCACGTCCACCCTCACGAGCGACCGGCTCGTGGTGGAGGCCGGGGAGCTGCACGTACGGGCCGGGATCGGCGGTGTCACCCTCCTCGGGCGGTTGCTGGGCCTGGTCCCCACCGGCCTGGCCACGCATCCCCGCTGGCTGGCGCTCGTCAATCCGGTGGCGTCACGGCTCGTGAAGGGCGTGGCGACGGCCGGCTCGGCCGGGCACGGGCGCACCGAGTACTACGGCGTCACCTCCGCCCGCGCCATCGTCGGTGCGACGGCGATCTGGCGCGGCGTGGACCTCGGCACCCTGGCGCCGGTGAGCCCGCCGGTTCGGTTCGGCTTCAGCTCGGCCCCGCCGCGTCCGCAGCTGGTCGCGGTGACCACGACGATCCGCCGTCCGGAGCAGTAGGCGGGCGCCTCCGGCCGACCGACGCCGTGCCCGAGGCTTCGTGCATGCGCTCCCGCCCCGGCACCGTGTGCCAGGGGGCGACACACCTCTCCCCGACGACCGGTGCTTCAGAAGGCGTGCACGACGCCGCCGGTCTCGCCCGGCGGGCCGTCAGGATTCGGCGCGCATCCGGCCCCGCGCCACGAGGTAGTGAGGCCAGTAGCGGATGCGGGCGGGCAGCAGGGGCACGGCGAGGCGCGCGGCCCGGCGGACGACGGCGAACACCGCGCGCTCGCGCCGCCTCCACGGCAGTCCGTAGGCGTCGCGCAGGACGGGTGGTAGGACGCCCGCCGCCAGGACGGCGGGAACGGACCGGAGCGGCCGGGGTACGAGCGGCGGCTCCGGGGCGAGGACCTGCCGGGCGATCTGCTTCGCGGCGGCACCGACGTCGAGCGTGGTGCGGACCTGGCGGGCCACGTACCTGTCGAGCGCTGCGTAGTCCTCCGGCAGGACCTCGTCCGGGACGGCGAAGAGGCGGGCGAGCCGCCTCATGTCCCGATAGTAGGCATCCCGTTCCTCGGCGGGCACCGGCCGGTGGAAGGCGTCCGTGACCTCCAGCGCCGTCCAGACGAGCGTCGAGAACACCCACAGCGTCAGGTCCGGGTCGGTCGCGCTGTAGGGCGTGCCCGCAGGGATCCCGCCGCCCTCGACGGGGAGGGTTCCCCGGACGGGACGGTGCCTGCGCTCCACGTACCCGGCGGCCGCCTGCACCTGCATGCGGTCGCCGAAGGTGACGGTCAGGACGGCGTCGAGGGTGCCGCGCAGGCGGCGCAAGGGATCGTCGGCGAATCCGCTGTGGGCACGCACCCCCTCGGCCACGAGCGGGTGCGCCACCTGCAGCAGGAGCGCCGCCGGCCCCCCGGCCACGATCAACCGTTCGCGGGCGATGCGCCAGGCGGTCGAGTGCGGGCCGAAGAGACCCGCGTCCCCGGCGGTACCGGGTGCCGGGGCCGCGGGAAAGAACCGGGCGAGGTCCTTCACCTGCCGCCCCCGGAGCGCCGGGCAGCACCACCGCCGACCGACGCCCCGTCGACCGGCGCTGGAGCACCCGGTCCGGCCCCAGGACCGGCGACCTCTGCAGCACCGGCCTGCACTGCGTCGTCGTCACCGTCGTCGTCGTCATCGTCGGCCCATTCCAGCAGGTCACCGGGCTGGCAGCGGAGGACCCTGCACATGGCCTCGAGGGTGCTGAAGCGGACGGCCTTGGCGCGGCCGTTCTTGAGGACCGCCACATTGGCGGGCGTCAGCCCCACCCGCTCCGCGAACTCCCCCACGCTCATCTTCCGCTTCGCCAGTTCGACGTCGATCCGCACCACGATCGGCATCAGATCACCTCGTCCAGCTCGGTGCGCAGCTGACGGGCCTCGGCGTCCCGGTCCACCGCCTGCACCAGCAGCGCCCTGAGCACCAGCACGATCAGCGCCACGGCCGCGATGCACACGGCCATGCCGCCGATCAGCAGCACCACTCCCGGCGCCACAGCCTCGCCCGGAGCCAGCGCGACGCCCAGCCCGAAGGTCAGCAGGCTGGCTGCGGTGAACGCCCCGATCACGATGTTCACCAGCCGGAAGGCCGCACCCGAGAAGACCGTCCCCTGCCGCACCATGGCCAGCAGTCCCCAGACGCAGACCATCGCGACCTGCAGGGCGAGGATCGTCAGCACGGTGAGCACCACCAGCGGCGTGCGGATGAGCGCCACATCGGGGTCGGCCTGCTCCAGGTCGACCCCCAGAAGTGGCACCATGACCACCTGGATGAAGACGGAGCCCGCGAACATCATGCACAGCACGATCCGCAGGGCGAGGACGGTAGATTTTCCCATGACAGCTCCTTCTGCTGATTCTCAGCACAAAGCTATCGTTAATCAATACATACTTCAAGGAAAACGGCATCGACCCGCCTTGAATGGGCGTGCGGCATCGCCTTCGTTCGGAGGTGCCGGCCATCCCTGCAGCGGGCCCCGTGGACGTCCGGGGCCCGCGTGCAGCGATCAGATCGAGTAGTCCGATCCGCGGTTGGCCGCCTCGAGGTAGTCCCGCACCGCGCTCTGCGGCACGCGGTAGGATCTCCCGAACCGGATGCTCTGGATGGTGCCCGACTGCACCATCCGGTAGACCGTCATCTTCGAGACCCTCATCATGGCCGCAACTTCCGCCACCGTGTACAACTGCCCCGCATTGATGTTCGTGGACATTCCAGCCCCACTTCCGTTCGCCTCACCACCGTCTGTGGAGCTTTTAACTCTGGTCGCGTTGGTCACATCGGCACAAGAATGGGGACTACTCGTTTATGGCAGCGCAGCCGAGTACCGGACCCCGTAGTCGGGTGGTGGGACGCCGAGCGCAGAGAGCAGAAATGACGGGCCCACCGGAGCGGATCCCGTCATCTCTGCTCTCCCTCCGCCGGAGCGGCGCACGCCGCGGCGGCCAGGGAGTGGGTCAGCCCGCGAGCTGCGCGCTCGCCTCGGGGTCCGACTCCCTGAGGAACACGGCGATCCGCTCCGCTTCCTCGATCTCGCCGATCGACGCGGCGGCGCGGCCGAGTGCGTAGAGCGCGCGGAGGAAGCCGCGGTTGGGCTCGTGCGAGTACGGGATGGGACCGGCGCCGCGCCACCCGCTGCGACGGAGCGCATCGAGGCCGCGGTGGTAGCCGGTGCGGGCGTAGGCGTAGGACTCGATGGTCCGGCCCTCGGCGTACGCCTCGTCCGCCAGGATCGCCCAGACGAGCGACGACGTCGGGTGTTTCGCCGCGAGGTCCACGGCCTCGTCACCGGCCGCGAGGCGGTCGACGACGTCGGGCTCCTCGGGGAGGAGGGTGGGCTCGGGCCCCAGCAGGTTCTTCCGGAACTCGTCGGACATCGGGCTAGAGCTTCTTTCCGGCGGACCCGAGGGACGCGGCGGCCTCGACGACGCGGGCGGCGAGGCCGGCCTCGGCCGAGGCGCCCCACACGCGGGGGTCGTAGGTCTTCTTGTTGCCCACCTCGCCGTCGACCTTCAGGACGCCGTCGTAGTTGCGCAGCATGTGGTCGGCGACGGGGCGCGTGAACGCGTACTGGGTGTCGGTGTCGATGTTCATCTTGATGACGCCGTAGGAGACGGCGTCGGCGATCTCCTGCTCGGAGGAGCCGGAACCGCCGTGGAACACGAGGTCGAAGGGCTTGTCCTTGCCGATCTTCTGGCCCACCTGGTCCTGGATGTCCTTGAGGATCTCGGGGCGGAGCTTCACACCCCCGGGCTTGTACACGCCGTGGACGTTGCCGAAGGTGAGCGCGGTGATGTAGCGGCCGTGCTCGCCGGCGCCGAGGGCGTCGATGGTCGCGAGGGCATCCTCGACCGTGGTGTAGAGCTTGTCGTTGATGGCGTTCTCCACGCCGTCCTCCTCGCCGCCCACGGTGCCGATCTCGACCTCGAGGATGATCTTGGCGGCTGCGGCGCGGGGCAGGATCTCACGGGCGATCCGCAGGTTCTCCTCGAGGGTCTCGGCGGAGCCGTCCCACATGTGCGAGTTGAAGACGGGGTCACGGCCGTTCTTCACGGCGTCCTCGGACGCGGCGAGCAGCGGCAGCACGAAGTCGTCGAGCTTGTCCTTGGGGCAGTGGTCGGTGTGCAGCGCGATGTTGACGTCGTACTTCTTCGCGACCTCCTTCGCGAACGCGGCGAAGCCCAGCGAACCGGCAACCATGTCCTTGACGCTCGCGCCCGACCAGTAGGCTGCGCCACCCGTGGAGACCTGCACGATCCCGTCGGAACCGGCCTCGGCGAAACCGCGCATCGCCGCGTTGAGGGTCTGGGAGGAAGTCACGTTCACAGCCGGGAATGCGAAGCCGCCCGCCTTCGCGCGGTCGATCATCTCGGCGTAAACATCAGGGGTTGCAATAGGCATGCTGAGGACTCCTTAGTGGTGGGAAGTGCTTGCATCATCCTAGCGAGCACGCCTGCCGGGCGCAGGAGGGACGGCAGCCGGACCCCGGGCCGGGCCACGGCGGAACGGCGGGTGCGACCACGCCGTGACCCGTCAGACGTGCTGGCCGAACACCTGCTGGCCGAACACGTGCCGGCGGATCCAGCCGTGCATGGCGATCGCGGCCGCCGCGGAGGCGTTGATGGAGCGCGTGGACCCGAACTGCGCGATCGAGAGCGTGGCCTCGGCGGCCTCGTGCACCTCGGGGGAAAGACCGGGCCCCTCCTGCCCGAACACGAGCACGCACTTCTCGGGCAGGTCGTATGTCTCCAGCGGCACCGAGTCGGGGAAGTTGTCGATCCCGATCACCGCCAGCCCCTCGGCGTCCGCCCAGGCCGTGAAGTCGGCGACCGTGGGGTGGTGGCGGACGTGCTGGTAGCGGTCCGTGACCATGGCGCCGCGCCGGTTCCACCGCCGTCGTCCGATGATGTGGACCTCCTTGGCGAGGAACGCGTTGGCCGTGCGCACCACGGACCCGATGTTGAGGTCGTGCTGCCAGTTCTCGATGGCGACGTGGAAGCCGTGCCGCCGCTCGTCGAGGTCCGCCACGATCGCCTCGTGCGTCCAGTACCGGTAGCCGTCGGTGACGTTCCGGGTGTCACCGGCCGCCAGCAGCTCGCGGTCCCAGTGGTCGCCGTCGGGCCACTCGCCCTCCCAGGGTCCGACGCCGACAGGCGGCCCCTCGGGGACGGGCAGGGGGGAGCCGGAGTTCGGGAGGGATTGGTTCACCGTTCAAGCGTAGACGGCACGGGAGGTGGGAGACTGGCGGCGGACGGTCAACTCCCTTGGAAGGACACCCATGCGCGAGAACGAACACATCGAGTGCTGGCTCACCGACATGGACGGCGTACTGGTGCACGAGAACCACGCCATCCCCGGCGCCGCCGAGCTGATCGAGCGGTGGGTCACCACCTCCAAGCGGTTCCTGGTCCTGACCAACAACTCCATCTACACGCCACGCGATCTTGCCGCGCGCCTGAAGGCCTCGGGACTGGAGATCCCCGAGGAGAACCTCTGGACCTCCGCGCTGGCCACGGCGCAGTTCCTGAGCGACCAGTTGCCGGGCGGCAGGGCCTACGTGATCGGTGAGGCTGGACTCACGACGGCGCTGCACGAGGCGGGGTTCGTCCTCACGGACACGAACCCCGACTACGTGGTGCTCGGCGAGACCCGCACGTACTCGTTCGAGGCGATCACGAAAGCCGTCCGCCTGATCCTGGAGGGCGCCCGGTTCATCGCCACGAACCCCGACGTGACAGGTCCGTCGAAGGAGGGGTTACTGCCGGCGACGGGCGCGATCGCGGCCATGATCACGGCGGCGACCAGCCGGGTTCCGTACATCGTGGGCAAGCCGAATCCCATGATGTTCCGCTCGGCCATGAACCGGATCGACGCGCACTCCGAGACGACGGCGATGATCGGCGACCGCATGGACACGGACATCATCGCGGGCATGGAAGCCGGGCTGCACACGGTCCTCGTGCTCAGCGGTATCACGCAGCCCGAGGACATCAACGCCTATCCGTTCCGGCCGGCGCAGACGTGCAACTCCGTGGCGGACCTGATCGACCAGGTCTGACCGGTCGGCCTCGGGCCGGTCGGATTCGGGCCGGTCAGACCTGGGCCGGCCCGCCGTCGGGCGCACCGCCGGCCACGACGGCGCGCTGCACGCCGCCGCCGCGCGGGAAGGGGACGTACCTGCGCTGGACGGCGGCGACGATGTCCTGGTAGACACCCGGGTTCCACTGCGGGCTGGCGTGCGCGGGCAACGCACCCTCCGTCACGTGATCCACCGACACCACGTTGAGGGGCAGCTCCCGCGCCCAGCCGGCGCGGGCCGTCGCGTAGTCCACGACGCGGTCGTGCGGGTTCCCCACGAAGACCACCTTCGTGTCGCCGAGGGACCCCCGGAACGGGAGGAGGTCGAAATGGTAGATGTACGAGGACTGCGACTGGATGAGTCTGCTGCTGGGCGCCAGCGGGGAGACCTGCTCGAGCGTCTGGTCCACGATCTGGCTCCAGGTCCGCTCGTTCTTGTGGGCGATCCGCTCGCCCAGTTCATAGGTCCCACGCAGGCTGATGGGCACGCCCACCCCCGCCTCGTAGAGGCGCACCACCCCCTCGAACATGCGCTTGTCCCGGACGTCGAACCTGCTGGACGGTGAGGAGTCGAGCAGGATCAGCTCCACGGGGATCCCCCGGGTACGCAGCCGGGCGGCGACCTCCACGGCCACCATCCCGCCGAAACTGTGCCCGTAGAAGTAGAGCCTGCGGAGGCGGAAGTTCTCCACGTACCGGTACATCGTGGCCACGACGTTGTCGATGTCCAGGCCCCGGTTGGAGTAGCCCATGACGGCCGACTGAGCCCGCCTGGACAGCACGGGTTGCAGGGAATTGAAGATCCAGAGCCCCTCCTCCCAGCTGGTCTTGTACCCGGGGAAGAGGATCCAGCGGTCGTCGGGGAACCGGGCGCGCGCGGACTCGTCGTCGAGCGGCAGGATCCGCGTGCGGTTCCGCTGGGACTGGATGAACCGCGTGCATGCCAGATCCGTGGTCACCAGCGCGGCTGCCGCCGAGCCGATCAGGAAGGACCGCCGCGAGGACTTCCGGAAGTCCCACGCCCGCTGCACCGCCGCGGCGTCCTCGTTCGTCACGTACCGATCCTCGTGCCGACCCCCCCCCCGCGATCAGGCGAGGCCGAGCTCGTCCTTGCCGAACGCGAAGAGATACGGCACTCCGGCTTCGGTCTCGATGCGCTCCTTCGATCCCGTGCTGCGGTCCACGATCACCGCGACTGCCCGCACGTCGCCCCCTGCCCGGCGCACACCCTCGACGGCGGTGAGCGCGGAGCCGCCCGTGGTCGAGGTGTCCTCGAGCACGACGACGGGGCGCCCGGAGACCTCGGGCCCCTCGACCTGACGACCCATGCCGTGCGTCTTCTGGGTCTTGCGCACCACGAACGCGTCGATCGGACGGCCGGCCTGCGCGGCGGCGTGCATCACGGCGGTCCCCACCGGGTCTGCGCCCATCGTGAGGCCGCCGGCCGCCTCGAAGGCGATCCCGGCGTCGTCGAGCAGCTGCAGCATGACGCGGCCCACGAGGACCGAGGCCTCGTGGTGGAGCGTGATGCGGCGGAGGTCGATGTAGTAGTCGGCCTCGACGCCGCTGGAGAGGGTGACGCGCTCGTGCACCACGGCGAGTTCCTTGATGAGCTCCAGGAGCCGGGAGCGGTCGGTGGTCTGCGCGGAGGTCTCGGCGGTCATGCGGCCAGTCTATCGACGGGCCCGACGGCGTCGGACACGGCCCGGGCCGGTCCGGCCGCATCCGCTCCCGTCGTCGTAGGACCCGGACCCACGGACCCAGGGACACCGGGCGCAGGGCGCCGAGCGGTCAACCGACCAGGCGCGCGCTCGCGGCGTCGATCGCCTCGGGCGAGAGCACGTGCGAGATGGCGAGCACGGCTGCCCCGGCCACACCGGCGTTCTGCCCCGTGACCGAGGGGACGATGCGCAGGTGCTCGGTGGCCAGGGGCAGCGAGCGCGTGTACACGACCTCGCGGACGCCCGCGAGGAGGTGCTCCCCCGCCTGCGCCAGCGCCCCGCCGACCACGATCACCGACGGATTGACGAGGTTGACGCAGGTCGCGAGGACGTCGCCGATGTCCCGGCCGGCCTGCCGCACCGCCTGGAGTGCCAGGACGTCGCCGGAGCGCACGAGCTCGACGACGTCCTGGCTGCCGGACAGGGCCCTCCCGCCGGGCCCGCTCAGCGCCGCGGCCAGGGCGGGACCGCCGGCGATCGCCTCCAGGCACCCCACGTTCCCGCAGCGGCAGACGGTCTCCCCGCCCCGGGGCACCCGCACATGGCCGAGGTCGCCGGCTGTGCCCTGCGCTCCGCGCTGCAGGACTCCGCCCAGGATGATCCCCGCTCCGATCCCCGTGGCGACCTTGATGAACATGAGGTCCTCCACCCCGGGCCAGCTCGCGTTCAGCTCGCCCAGCGCCATGATGTTCACGTCGTTGTCCACGAGGACGGGGACGGGGAAGTCGCGCTGGATCAGGCCAGGGACGTCGAACCGGTCCCAGCCGGGCATGATCGGCGGGTTGATCGGGCGCCCCGTGTCGTGCTCGACGGGTCCCGGCAGGCCGATGCCGACGGCGGCGAGCTCGCCCGCCGTGCGGCCGTCCCGCTCGAGGAGCCCCGTGATGGCCGTCGCCAGCCAGCCCAGGACGGCCTCGGGGCCGTCGCCGATGCTCATCTGCTGCTGTTCGCGTCCCAGCTCCTTCCCGGAGAGGTCCGCGAGGATCACGATCGCGTGCGTGGCACCGAGGTCCGCACCGATCACCACCCGGGCCCCCGGATTCAGGGCGAACAACGACGGCGGACGCCCGCCCGTGGATGCCGCGCCGCCGAAGGGCGCCACGAACCCCAACGACATGAGCGCGTCGATCCGCACCGCGACGGTGGACCGGGCGAGGCCGGTGAGCTCCGCCAGTTCCGCCCGGGTGCGGGGCCTCCCGTCCCGGAGCACCTGGAAGATCTCACTCGCGCCTGACCCGGCGACGGCGGAGGGCCGCCGGGGAGGTCCAGCGTCGCTGGTGGAAGCCCGTATCGACGAGGGAGTGAGCACCCTTTCAGTAAAGCACTCGGCACTTCCAATGGCTCCCCCCTCCATCGATAACGTTCGGGAAGCATCTTTTGACAGTCCCTCGACAAAAGTGGGAGGTCGTGTCACAGTGGCCGCGTGGACGATGAAGTCAACACCAGCGGGGCCGTAGCCCCCATCCTGCGCGTCACCGGGCTCTCGAAGAGCTTCTTCGGAGTGCCCGTCCTCCAGGACGCCGCCCTGGAGCTGTTCCCGGGCGAGGTCCACGGCCTCGTGGGCGAGAACGGCGCCGGCAAGTCGACGCTGATGAAGCTCCTCGCCGGCGTCTACGTGCGCGACGCGGGGCGCATCGAGCTCGACGGCGAACCGGTGGATTTCACGCACCCCGTGCAGGCGCACCAGGCCGGCCTGTCCACGGTCTTCCAGGAGTTCAACCTGCTGCCCGAGCGCACGGTCGCCCAGAACATCTATCTCGGCCGGGAACCCCGGAAGGGCCTGCTCGTCGACCGCAGGGCCATGAACCAGGCCACCGCGGACCTGCTGGAGGAGCTCGGCATCACGAGCATCCGGCCCACGGCGTCGGTCAGCTCCCTCTCGGTGGCCCAGCAGCAGATCGTCGAGATCGCCAAGGCCGTGAGCTACGACGCCAGGATCATCTCCATGGACGAGCCCACCGCGGCGCTGGCGGGACCGGAGGTCGAGCTGCTCTACGGCATCATCGACCGCCTCAGGAGGCGCGGGACCGCCATCCTCTACGTGTCCCACCGGCTGAAGGAGATCTTTGACCTGTGCGACACCATCACGGTGCTCAAGGACGGGCGGATCGTCACCTCGTCCCCCGCGGCCGGGCTCGACGACGCCTCGCTGGTCCGCGCCATGGTGGGGCGGCCCATCTCGGCCTACTTCCCGGACGCCCTCCCCGGCACAGCCACCGGGGGGCCCCTGCTGCAGATCAGCGGCGGCGGCAACAGCCAGCTCGACGACGTCGACCTGACCCTCCACGCCGGCGAGATCGTCGGTGTCGCCGGACTCCAGGGCTCGGGGCGGACGGAGCTGGTCGAGGCGATCTTCGGAGCGGCCGGCTTCACGCGCGGCACAATGACGCTCGAGGGCCGGCCGTACCGGCCGCACTCCCCCCGCGACGCCATCCGGCACCGGATCGCGCTCATCACCGAGGACCGCAAGGCGCAGGGCCTCAGCCTGAACCAGTCCATCCTCGACAACGCACTGGCCGTGGTGCGCTCGGTGACCCCCCGGCGCACCGCCGTCGCCCGCCGTCAGGCACCGGGCGTCTTCTCATCCCTGGAGGTCGTGGCACGCGACCTCGACCAGGAGGTGCAGTTCCTCTCGGGCGGGAACCAGCAGAAGGTGGTCCTCGCGAAATGGCTGGCGATCGACCCGCAGGTGGTCCTGCTCGACGAGCCCACCCGTGGCATCGACGTCGGCGCGAAGGTCGCCGTCTACTCGCTGATGCGCCAGCTGGCGCAGGAAGGCAAGGCCATCCTCATGGTCTCGAGTGAATTGCCCGAGGTCCTCGGGATGTCCGACCGCGTGATCGTGATGCGGGACGGGCGGATCGCCGGGGAGATACCGCCGTCGGCATCGGAGGAGCAGGTGCTGCAGCTGGCCACGGGCGCCCGGGGGGTGCTGCCGTGAACCGCCTGAGCTCGACGCACATCGTCTACCTCGTGGCCCTCGCGACCATCATCGCGGGCACGGTCCTCGTGGGCTCCGCGGGCCGCAACTTCTTCAGCCCCGGCAACGTCTCCGACATCCTGACCGGCACGAGCATCCTCGGGTTCATCGCCATCGGCCAGACACTCGTGATCCTCGTCGGGAGCCTCGATCTCTCCGTCCCCTACGTGATCAGTCTCTCGAGCCTCATCGGCGCCGGGATCATGGCGAACCAGCCCGGGAACATCCTGCCGGCCGTGCTCGCGGCGCTCCTCGTCTCCGCCCTGATCGGCCTGGCCAACGGCGCCGTCGTGGCAGGACTGCAGGTGCACGGCTTCATCGCGACCCTCGGCATGGGGCTGATCGTGAGCGGCTACCTCGGATCCAACTACCAGGGCAGCGCGGGGCAGGCGCCGCTCGCGTTCCGCCTCATCGGGGCCACGGGGATCGGACCCGTCCCCGTCTCGACCCTGATCATGCTCGCGTGCGCCGCCGTCGTGCTCCTCATGCTGAACACCACGCGCCTGGGTCACGCGATGTACGCCGTGGGGGGCGACGCCTCGGTGGCGAGGATGTCCGGCGTCCGGACGCGGACCCCGGTCATCGCGGCGCACGTGATCTGCTCCACCATGGCGGGGCTCGCCGGCCTGCTGCTGGCGGCCCGCCTGGGCGTCGGCAGCCCGACCATCGGTTCCCAGGGCGGGTACGACCTCCTGTCGATCGCCGCCGTTGTCCTCGGCGGGACGCTCCTCGCGGGTGGCAAGGGCTCGCTCATCGGCACGCTCGGCGGCGTCCTCATCTTCGCGATGCTGGACAACATCATGAGCGTCCTGCAGGTCAACCCCTTCCTCAAGGACGTCGTCCGGGGCATCGTGATCGTGGTCGCCGTGGCCGTGTACGCACGGCGCAAGGTGGTGCACAGGCCCGCACGCTTCGGCCGGGGGCCGGCCCATGATGACGACGCCCCACCGCCGGGACCCGGCACCTCCCGGCAAGGGGGACCGTCGCGCGGCGACGGCACCGGCGCACGGGACGAGGTGTCGGCATGAGCGTGGCCACCGACCGTGCGGTCCTGCAGCAGAACCGCTCTCCCCGCGGTGAACGCGTCCTCCGTGCGCTGCGCACCCCGAGCGGTGCGATCTTCGTCCTCGTCGCCCTCCTCTTCCTCGCCGTCCTCGCCGCGAACCCCTCCTTCGGGGAGCCCGGCTCCCTGATCCGCTTCATCGGGCGCACGGCGCCGATCGCGATCGCCGCGATCGGGCAGTACTTCGTCATCGTCTCGGGCGAGTTCGACCTCTCGATGGGATCGGTGGTGACGGCGCAGGTCATCATCGCCGGGAACCTGATCGGCCAGGACGAGTCCCGGACCATCCCGGTCCTGGCCCTGATGATCGTGTTCGGCGCCTTCGTGGGCCTCGTGAACGGCCTCGTGACGACACTCCTGAAGGTGCCGAGCTTCATCGTGACCCTCGGGACCATGCTGGCGCTGCTCGGCCTCGTGCTGTTCTGGACGGGCGGCGCGGCCACCGGCAACCCGGCGGACAGCTTCCGGCAGATCGGCCGCGGCGGCATCCAGGACGTCCCCGTCCTCGAGGTGCTGCCCTACCCCGTGCTCATCCTCGTCGCCACCGCGGCCGCGGCCTTCTGGCTGATGCGCAGGCCCTACGGCCGCACGCTCGTGGCCGTGGGGGACAACTCCCGGGCCGCGGCCCTGACCGGCGCCTCCGTCTGGTGGGTGCGGACGCGGGCGTTCATGCTGTCCTCCCTCGCAGCGACCGCGGCCGGCGTGATCCTCGTGGGATACGCCGGGGTCCACCCGTCCGTGGGCCAGGGCTACGAGTTCACGGCGATCACCGCCGTCGTCCTCGGCGGTGTGGTGATCGGGGGTGGACGTGGCTGGGTCCTCTCCGCCGCGGCGGGCGCCTTCGCCCTCGAACTGCTGTTCACCCTCCTCAATTTCCTCGGCGTCGAATCCACCTGGCGTGACAGCGTCCAGGGCGCGATCATCATCGTCGCCGTGGCCGCAGCGTCCCGGAACTGGCAGCGCAAACGGCGCGGCGCCAGCTCCCGGGCCCATGACGAACACCGTCCTATAGCAGCACCCACGCCCGCACCGGGCACCAATGAGGGAGGAACATGATGCGTGGAAGCATCCTGGGCAAGGTCACGGTGATCGCAGCGACGTCGCTGCTCGCCCTGACGGCCTGCACCACCGATTCGTCCATCGAGGACCCGCCTGCCGCCGAAGGCACCGCGAGTTCCGAGACCACCGAGACCACAGGGGCCGCGCAGCCCAGCGAGGACAGCACGGAGTGGTTCGACCAGGCCGTCTACGACGAGCAGGACGCGCAGCGTTCGGCCACCTTCGAGGGTGACCCCGAGCAGCCGTACCTGCAGTACATCGACGGCGAGATGAAGGACACCTCGGCCTTCGCCTCCACGGGACCGAAGAAGGCGTGCTTCTCCAACGCCTCGATCTCCAACCCGTGGCGCCAGACGGGCTGGATCACCATGAACCAGCAGCTCCAGGTGCTGCAGGAGGCCGGCGTCATCTCCGAGATGGAGACACGTGACGCGCAGGACGACGACAACACGCAGATCGCCGACATCGACTACTTCATCGCCGAGGGCAACTGCGACGCCTTCATCATCTCCCCGAACTCCACGGCGGCCATGACGCCTGCCGTCGAACGCGCCTGCGAGACCGGCAAGCCCGTGGTCGTCTTCGACCGCGGCGTCCAGACCGACTGCGCCGTCACGTTCATCCACCCGATCGGCGGCTTCGCCTGGGGCATCGACACCGCCGAGTTCCTCAGCGAGCGGCTGAACGAGGGCGACAAGGTGGTGGCCCTGCGCATCCTCCCCGGCGTCGACGTGCTGGAGCAGCGCTGGGCCGCGGCCGAGCGCATCTTCGAGGAGAACGGCATCGAGGCCGTGGACTACTTCACCGGCGCCGACCCCGTGGAGATCAAGTCCATCATCTCCGACGAGCTCGCCACCGGCGACGTGCAGGGCATCTGGATGGACGCGGGCGACGGCGCCGTCGCCGCCATCGAGGCGTTCGAGGACGCCGGAGCCGACCTGCCCGTCATGACGGGTGAGGACGAGATGAGCTTCCTGCGCAAGTGGGAGGAGACGGGCATCGACGGCCTGGCACCGGTCTACTCGAACTTCCAGTGGCGCACCCCGCTGCTCGCGCTGCAGAAGATCTTCGCGGGTGAGGAGGTCCCGGCCGAGTGGGTCCTCCCCCAGTCCCCGATCACCGAGGAGGAGCGCGGCGAGTTCCTGACTGCGAACGAGGGCATGCCGGACGGGCACTACGCCAAGTTCGGTGGCGAGGACCTGCCCGGGTACCCGACGGTGTGGCAGGAGCGGCAGATCCCCTGACGCGTCGTCCTGACGCGTCGTCCTGATGCACGGACGAGGAAGGAGGCAGGACCATGACCGACGGCACAGCCCGCCCGATCGGCATCAACACATGGGTGTGGACATCACCCCTGACCGACGCGGACCTGCCTCCCCTCCTCCGCAGGATCGCCGGGCTGGGCTTCGACGGCGTGGAACTCCCCCTCGAGAACGCAGGGGACCTCACGCCGAGCGTCGTGCGGGACGCCCTCGCCGAGACCGGGCTGGCACCCACCGTCGTCGGGGCGATGGCTCCGGGCAGGGACCTGGTGGGCGCCTCCGACGGCGCGGTCCGCGAGACCCGGCGCTACCTGCTCGCGTGCATCGACCTGGCGGCGGCGATCGGCGCCACGAGCGTGTGCGGCCCCTTCTACACCGCCACCGGGCGGGTGTGGAGGATGGACGACGACGAGCGCACCGCGGCCTACGCGGAGCTGCGGGAGAACCTCGCGCCCGTCGCCGAGCACGCGCTCGCGGCAGGCGTGGTCCTCGGTATCGAGCCCCTGAACCGCTACGAGACATCCCTGATCAACACCGTCGGACAGGCCCTCGAGGCGCTGGGGCCGCTGCTCGGCCGGGGCGTGGGTCTGGCGTTGGACACCTACCACCTGAACATCGAGGAACGCTCGTCCGCCGAGGCGATCAGGGCGGCCGGCGACCATCTGGTCCACCTCCAGGTCTGTGGCAACGACCGCGGGGCGCCGGGCGGCGACCAGACGGACTGGCCAGGGATCTTCGCGGCCCTCGACGAGGTGCAGTACCGAGGGCCGCTGAACATCGAGAGCTTCACGGCGCACAACGCCAGCATCGCCGTCGCGGCGTCGATCTGGCGTCCGCTGGCCACGAGCCAGGACCGCCTGGCCGGCGACGGACTGGCGTTCCTCACCCGGGCCGATCCGAGCCGGACCGGCCCGAACCAGACGGACCCGAGCCGGACCGGGCCGTACCGGAGGGATCCGGGCCCCGTCGACTCCTCCGGGGGCGGAGGCCCGATCGTCCGGGCGCCCTAGCGTTCCCGGCCCGGCACGGGCCCGCCCATGGCTGCTTATGCCATCCGGCGGGAAGGAATCTACAGATCATCCCCCTGCTTTTGACTGACGATCGGCAAAAGTCGGAGATACTTGATGTGAAGCAGCGCACACGGACCAGCCGCTCAGTGGCAGTCCGCCCTCCCATTCACCTGGAGAAGCCCATGACATCCCCTCTTTCCGGCCAGGTACCGGACGATTCCGCCGCCGGGCCCCTCGGCGTCGCCATGATCGGCTACGCGTTCATGGGCAAGGCGCACTCGGCGGCCTGGCGCACGGTCGGCAGCCACTTCGACGTCCCCGCGGTCGCCAGGCGCGTCGTCGTCGGGCGGAACGCCGAGCGGACCGCCGAGGCTGCAGCGCGCTACGGCTGGGAGGATTCCTCCACGGACTGGCGCGAGGCGATCCACCGCGACGACGTCGACATCGTGGACATCTGCACGCCGGGCTACCTGCATGCGGAGATCGCCATCGAGGCGCTGAAGGCGGGCAAGCACGTCCTCGTGGAGAAACCGCTCGCCAACAGCATCGCCGAGAGCACCGAGATGGTCTCCGCGGCGGTGGAGGCGCGGGAGCGCGGCGTCCAGTCGATGGTGGGGTTCAACTACCGGCGCGTCCCCGCCCTCGCCCACGCACGGAACCTCATCGCGGACGGCCGGCTCGGCGCCATCCGCCAGCTGCGCGTCGCCTACCTGCAGGACTGGCTGGTCGACGCCGAATCGCCCATGACCTGGCGGCTGCGCAGGGAGACCGCCGGCTCGGGAGCCCTCGGGGACATCGCCTCGCACGCCCTGGACCAGGTGCAGTTCCTCACCGGGCAGACCGTCACCGAGGTCTCGGGCCGCCTGCACACCTTCGTCGACGAGCGTCCCGGCCCCGAGGGACGGGAGCCCGTCACCGTCGACGACGCGGCGTGGATCACCGCCGGGCTCACCGGCGGGGCCGTGGCCACGGTCGAGGTCTCGCGCATGGCGACCGGCGTGAAGAACGGACTGCGTATCGAGGTGTTCGGTGAGCGCGGGGCGCTCCGCTTCGACCTCGAGAACCTCAACGAACTGTGGCTGATGGAGGCGACCGGTCCGGCGACCGAGCAGGGCTTCCGCCGCATCCTCGTGACCGAGCCGGAACACCCCTACCTCGATGCCTGGTGGCCCCAGGGGCACATCATCGGGTGGGAGCACACGTTCACGCACCAGGTGCGCGACTTCCTCACCTCGATCCGGGACGGCCGGCCCACCCAGCCCTCCTTCGAGGCCGGCCTGCAGATCCAGCGCGTCCTCGCCGCGGTCGAGGAGAGCGCGGCGGCCAGGAGCGCCGTCGTCCAGGTGGCTCCCGCCACTGCCGCACAGCACCAGCCCATCCGATCCGAGGAGACTGCATGACCCGCAACTTCACCCTGTTCACCGGCCAGTGGGCCGACCTCCCCTTCGAGAAGGTCGCCGAGCTCGCCGGCCAGTGGGGCTACGACGGACTGGAGATCGCCGTATCGGGCGACCACCTGGACGCCTGGCGCTGGGACGACGACGCCTACATCCAGGACCGGCTGGACATCCTCGAGCGCAACGGCCTGAAGGTCTGGGCCATCTCGAACCACCTGAAGGGCCAGGCCGTCTGCGACGACCCGATCGACTTCCGCCATCAGGCGATCGTGGGGCCCAGGGTCTGGGGCGACGGCGACCCGGAAGGCGTGCGCCGGCGTGCCGCGGAGGAGATGAAGCTGACTGCACGGCTCGCGAAGAAGCTCGGCGTGGACACCGTCGTCGGCTTCACCGGGTCCTCGATCTGGCAGTACGTGGCGATGTTCCCGCCCGTGCCCGCGAGCGTGATCGATGCCGGCTACCAGGACTTCGCGGACCGCTGGAACCCGATCCTGGACGTCTTCGACGAGTGCGGTGTCCGCTTCGCCCACGAGGTCCACCCTTCCGAGATCGCCTACGACTACTGGTCCACGCAGCGCACCCTCGAGGCGATCGGCCACCGGCCCGCCTTCGGCCTCAACTGGGACCCGAGCCACTTCATGTGGCAGCAGATCGATCCGGTGGCGTTCATCTCCGATTTCAAGGACCGCATCTACCACGTGGACTGCAAGGACACGAAGATGCGCATGGGCGGAGGCCGCAACGGCATCCTCTCCTCACACCTGCCCTGGGGCGACCCCCGGCGTGGCTGGGACTTCGTCTCCACAGGCCGCGGGGACGTGCCCTGGGAGGACAGCTTCCGGGCGCTGACGGCCATCGGCTACACGGGGCCCATCTCGGTGGAGTGGGAGGACGCCGGCATGGATCGCCTGCAGGGCGCGCCCGAGGCCCTCGCCTTCCTCAAGGGCTTCGACTTCGCGCCCTCGGAGACCTCGTTCGACGCCGCGTTCAGCCAGTAGGCGCCTCCCGCGTCACCCCGACCCGGCTCTGCCCACCCTGAAGCATTCCAGGGTGGGCAGAGCTGTTTCACCTGCCCTTCCCGCATCTGAGAGAGCGCTCTCTTGACCTCTGTGACCTGCAGCACTTACAGTGTTCCCACAATCCAGAGAGCGCTCTCTCGCCGTCGGCGTCCGTCGCTCACACAGACACAAAGGAGTGATCGTGGAATTCTCGCGACTCAGGAAAATCACCGCCCTCGCCGGCGTCGCATCCCTGGCCATCGTGGCGTCGGGCTGCGGCGGCGGAGGGGGGAACGACGAGCCGGCCAGCGCCGACAATCCGGTCAATCTGACCGTCACCACCTTCGGACAGTTCGGCTACGACGATCTGTACGCCGAGTACGAGCAGCAGAACCCGGGCGTGACCATCGAGGCCAACAACATCGACGGCAGCGCGAACGCCCGCACCGACGCCTTCACGAAGCTCGCAGCCGGTTCCGGCCTGAGCGACGTCGTGGCGGTCGAGGAGGGCTGGCTCGGCTCCATCATGGAGGTGTCCGACCAGTTCGTGGACCTCAACGAGTACGGTGCAGGGGACGTCAAGGACAACTGGGTGGACTGGAAGTTCGAGCAGGGCACCGACCCGGACGGCCGGGTGATCGGCCTCGGTACGGACATCGGCCCGCAGGCCCTGTGCTTCAACCGCGAGCTGTTCGAGGCAGCAGGCCTCCCCACGGACCGCGAGGAGGTCGCCGAGCTCTTCGGCGGCGACGACGCCACGTGGGAGACCTATTTCGATCTCGGCCGCCAGTACAAGGAAGCAACCGGCAAGGCCTGGTACGACCAGTCGGCGTTCGTCTGGAACTCCATGGTCAACCAGATGGACGAGGGCTACTACACCGCTGACGGCGAGCTGAACGTCGAGGGCAACGAGGCGATGCGCGCCCAGTTCGACCTCCTCGCCGCCGGCACCGCTGACGGCCTGTCCGCCAACCAGAAGCAGTTCGACTGGGGCAAGGGCAAGGCCTTCGTCGACGGATCCTTCGCCGTCCACGTGTGCCCCGCCTGGATGCTCGGCACCATCAAGGAGCAGCTCGAGTCCGCAGGCGGCGGAACGGAGACGGGCTGGGACGTCGCGGACGTCTTCCCGGGCGGTGCGTCCAACTGGGGTGGCGCCTTCCTCTCCGTCCCCGAGAGCTCTGAGCATCCCGCTGAAGCCGCGAAGCTGGCCACCTGGTTGACGGCTCCCGAGCAGCAGGTGAAGCAGTCCGCTGCCGCCAACAACTTCCCGAGCACGCTCGAGGCCCAGCAGAAGATCGTCGAGGACGCCGTTCCCAACGAACTCTTCAACGACGCGCCCTACGGCGAGATCTTCGCATCACGCGCCGAGGGTGTCGTGGCCCAGTTCAAGGGCCCGCAGGACTCGGAGATCCAGGAGGACGTCTTCGCGCCCGCGCTGAAGATCCTGGACAACGGCACAGGGACGGCCGACGAGGCCTGGGAGGAAGCGATCTCGCTTCTCAACGACCGCGTCGTGAACAACTAGCAGCACCGGCCACGGGGCCTCCGGCACCGCCGGAGGCCCCCATGGAGTCTGGAACCCACATGACCACGACACTGAACCGTCCGGCAGCCAGTAGTCCTGCCCCCATGAAACCCGCACTCACCTTCCGTCAGCGACTGAACGTCCTCGACATGAAGGCCTCGCCGTACCTGTACATCGCCCCGTTCTTCGTCCTCTTCGCCCTGGTGGGCCTGTTCCCCCTCGGCTACACCTTCTTCGTCTCGCTCTTCGACTGGCACCTGCTCAAGGGGCAGGGCGACTTCGTGGGCCTGCGGAATTTCCAGGAGGTACTCCAGGACCGCTTCTTCTGGAACTCGCTGTTCAACACGCTGAGTATCTTCCTGCTCTCGACCATCCCGCAGCTGATCGTCGCCACCGCCATAGCGGCACTGCTGGACCAGAACCTCCGCGCCAGGACGTTCTGGCGCATGAGCATCCTGCTCCCCTACATCGTGACCCCGGTCGCCGTCGCCCTGATCTTCGCGAACCTGTTCGGCGAGCAGTACGGGCTGATCAACAACATCCTCGAGAGCTTCGGGATCGACAGGATCCTCTGGACGAACGAGACGCTGCCGAGCCACATTGCGATCGCCACCATGGTGAACTGGCGCTGGACGGGATACAACGCCCTGATCCTGCTGGCGGCCATGCAGTCGGTGCCCCGCGACATCTATGAATCCGCGGCGATCGACGGTGCCGGGACCTTCCGCCGCTTCTTCAGCATCACGCTGCCGAGTATCCGGCCCACCATGATCTTCGTGGTGATCACCGCCACCATCGGCGGCCTGCAGATCTTCACCGAGCCCCGCCTCTTCGACCCGAGGACGTCCGGGGGAACCGCGGCGCAGTTCCAGACGACCGTCCTCTACCTCTGGGAGATGGCCTTCGACCGGTCGAACTTCGGCAAGGCAGCCACCATCGCATGGCTTCTGTTCCTCATCATCGTCCTGTTCGGCCTCGTGAACTACCTGATCTCACAGCGGATCGCCACGACCGGCGAGGGCCGCGCCCCGGGCAGGGGAGCCGGCCGTCGTCGCCGGAAGCGCTCCACCGCCCCCGCCGTCGTGCTCCCCGCCGCCGGTCCCCAGCCGCCGGCCCCCGGGTCTGCGGAACCGGCAGCCACCCCAGCAGGCACCACCCCGAGGAGCACGCGATGACCGCCATCGGAACACGGCCACGGCCCACCCCCACCCGGGACGCCCGGGGACGTGCCCTGCGGCGCAGCCTGCTCGGCAACGGCCGACGGCCGGGATTCCTGACCTACGGACTGCTGATGGCCTTCTTCCTGGCCTCCGCCTATCCCCTCTGGTGGTCGGTGATCATCGGCAGCCGGTCCAACGAGGCCCTCGGGCAGACCTGGCCGCCCCTGTTCCCCGGAGGCAACTTCTGGGCGAACGTCGGCGAGGTGTTCGACACCATCCCGTTCTGGCTCGCGCTCGGCAACAGTGTGCTGATCTCGGGGATCATCACGGTGTCGGTCGTCATCTTCTCGACCCTCGCCGGATACTCGTTCGCGAAACTCCGCTTCCGCGGCCGCAACGGGCTCATGGTCGCCGTGATCGCGACCATGGCGATCCCCACGCAGCTCGGCATCATCCCTCTGTTCATGATGATGCGCACGCTGGGCTGGACCGGTGAGATCGGTGCCGTCATCATCCCCACGCTCGTCACGGCGTTCGGCGTGTTCTTCATGCGCCAGTACCTCGTGGACGTGATCCCCGACGAGCTCATCGAGTCCGCCCGTATGGACGGCGCCTCCATGATCTCCACCTTCTGGCACGTCGCCCTCCCGGCGGCCCGGCCGGCGATGGCGATCCTGGGCCTGTTCACGTTCATGACCGCGTGGACCGACTTCCTCTGGCCCCTGCTGGTGCTCGGTCCCGGCAACCCCACCCTGCAGACGGCGCTCAGCCAACTGCAGTCGGCACGGTACGTGGACTACTCGATCGTCCTCGCCGGCGCCGTCCTGGCAACCCTCCCGCTGCTGGTGCTGTTCGTTCTCGCGGGACGCCAACTCATTTCCGGAATCATGCAAGGAGCAGTGAAGGGCTGATGACATCTGACATGACACGCCACCTCGACACCACCACCGCCAGGACCTGGCCCGCCGGCTTCCTCTGGGGCTCCGCGACGGCCGCCGCCCAGGTCGAGGGAGCCGGCCACGAGGGAGGCAAGGAGGACTCGGTCTGGGACGCGTTCGCCCGCGTACCCGGGGCCATCGCGGCGGGTGACACCCCCGAGGACGCCGTGCAGCACTACCACCGCATGCCCGAGGACGTCGCGATCATGAAGGAGCTCGGCCTCGGCTCCTACCGTTTCTCGACGAGCTGGGCACGGGTGCGGCCCGGGGACCGCGGACCCAACGCGGAGGGCCTCGACTTCTACTCGCGCCTCGTGGACGAACTCCTCGAAGCCGGCATCCTCCCCTGGCTCACCCTGTACCACTGGGACCTGCCGCAGGCCCTCGAGGAGCAGGGCGGCTGGGCCAACCGGGACACCGCCTACCGCTTCGTGGACTACGCCAACGACGTCCATGACGCACTCGGCGACCGCGTGGAGCACTGGACCACGTTCAACGAACCGTTCTGCTCGTCGCTCCTCGGCTACGCCGCCGGGGTGCACGCCCCGGGCCGCCAGGATCCGACGGCGGCCGTCGCGGCGATCCATCACCAGCACCTCGCGCACGGACTGGCGGTCCGCGAACTGCGGGCCCGGGGCGCGCAGCAGCTCGGCATCACGCTCAACCTGAGCAACTCCATCCCCCGGGATCCGAGCGACCCGGTGGATCTGGACGCGGCGCGCCGGTTCGACTCGCTGCAGAACCGGATCTTCCTCGATCCCGTCCTGCGGGGCGCGTACCCCGAGGACACCCTCGCGGACCTGGAGCGGTTCGGCATCCGGGACGTCATCCGCCCCGGCGACCTCGACGTCATCGGGACCCCGATCGACTTCCTCGGCGTGAACCACTACCACGACGACCTCATCAGCGGCCACCCCGACACCGACGGGGGCGACGGCCACTCCGGCGGCGCCAGCCGCCCGACGTCGTCGTGCTGGATCGGCTCGGAGGACCTCGCGTTCCCGAGCCGCGGCCTGCCGCGCACCGCGATGGGCTGGGAGGTCAACCCGGACGGGCTGCGCAGGCTCCTCGTGCGGCTCGGACAGGAGTACCCCGGCCTGCCGCCGCTGTACGTCACCGAGAACGGCGCGGCGTACGACGACGTCGTCAGCGACGACGGCGCGGTGCACGACGTGGAGCGCACGCGGTTCATCCTCGATCACATCACGGCGGTCGGCGACGCCATCGACGAGGGTGCCGATGTGCGCGGGTACTTCGTGTGGTCGCTGCTCGACAACTTCGAATGGTCCTGGGGGTACGGGAAGCGGTTCGGGATCGTCAGGGTGGACTACACCTCGTTCGAGCGGACGGTGAAGGACAGCGCACTGGCCTACCAGGCCGTCATCTCCGCCACGGGCGCCGCGCGCCTCGCGAGGTCGAGTGCCTGACGTAGGCTTCAGCCATACGTGAGGAACCTCGGAGAAGATGATGACGACGACGCAGGACGCAGGCGCCCCCCGGCCGGTGGCCACGCTGGAGATGGTGGCGGCCCTGGCCGGGGTGTCGCGGGCCACCGTGTCCCGCGTGGTCAACGATTCGCCGAGCGTGGATCCCGAACTCGCACTGTCGGTGAAGAAGGCCATCCTCGCGCTCGACTACACGCCGAACCGCGCGGCGCGGTCGCTCGCCAAGCGCCGGGCGCAGGCCGTCACCCTGATCGTCCCCGAGTCCACGTCGAAGGTCTTCGCCGATCCGTTCTTCGCCTCGGTGGTGCAGGGCATCGCGCTGTTCCTCACGGACACCGAGTACACGCTCAACATGGTGATCTCCTCGGAGTCCAAACCGGAGAAGACGCGCAGCTTCCTGCTCGGCGGCAACGTGGACGGCGTGCTGGTGGTGTCCCACCACAGCAGCGACCACTCCTGGACGCACCTCTCCGGATCGCTGCCCATGGTGTTCGCCGGCCGCCCCCTCGTGGGCAGCAGGGAGAGCTACTACGTCGAGGTCGACAACGAGCGGGCGGCCTACAGCGTCACCCGGCAGCTGACCGACAGCGGGCGGAGGCATGTGGCGACCATCGCCGGCCCGCAGGACATGCCGCCGGGCATCGACCGGCTGGCGGGGTGGCGCACGGCCGTGGTGGAGGCGGGACTGTCGGACGGGCTCGTGGAGGTGGGGGACTTCACCCTCGCCTCCGGCGCCCGTGCCATGCATCGCCTCCTGGACCGCGGCACGCCCCTCGACGCCGTCTTCGCGGGCAACGACCAGATGGCGGCCGGTGCGTACACCGCCATCCAGGGCCGCGGCCTGCGCATCCCGGAGGACATCGCCGTCGTCGGGTTCGACGACGACTCCTTCGCCACCTCGGTGACCCCGGCCCTGACCACGGTGCACCACCCGATCATCGAGCTCGGGAAGAAGATGGCCGAGATCCTGGTGGACCTGATCGAGGGGAGGCCCGCACAGCGGGCCACGATGCTCCCCACCTCGCTCGTGATCCGCGATTCCGCCTGATCCGGCCGGAGTTCCCCCCGATTTCGTAACGTCGTAGAAATCGAAGCGGGGTAGCGTTGGGGTCATGCGTGAACTACAGGCACAGATCATCGAGGAGATGGGCGTCCGGCCCGTCATCGACCCGGCTGCGGAGGTCCGGAGCCGCGTCGGCTTCCTCAAGGACTACCTCAGGTCCACAGGCACCCGCGGGTTCGTCCTCGGCATCAGCGGCGGTCTGGACTCGACCCTCGCCGGCAAGCTCGCCCAGCTGGCCGTGGACGACCTGCGGTCCGAGGGCGTCGACGCCGACTTCATCGCGATGCGCCTCCCCTACAACGTCCAGAAGGACGAGGAGGACGCCCAGGCGGCGCTCGCCTTCATCCAGCCCCGCACCTCGACGGTGTTCAACGTGGCCCCCGCCGTCGACGGCTTCCAGCAGGAGTACGCGGAGACGACCGGCGAGCGCATCTCCGACTTCACCAAGGGCAACACGAAGGCCCGGGCCCGCATGGTGGCGCAGTACGCGGTCGCCGGCCAGCACAACCTCCTCGTGATCGGCACGGACCACGGCGCCGAGTCCGTGACGGGCTTCTTCACGAAGTTCGGCGACGGCGGCGCGGACATCCTGCCGCTGTTCGGGCTGAACAAACGCCAGAACCGCGCCCTGCTCAAGGAGCTCGGGGCACCGGCCGCGCTCTACGACAAGATCCCCACGGCGGACCTCCTGGACGAGCTCCCCGGCCGGGCCGACGAGAACGAGCTCGGGCTGACCTACGAGCAGATCGACGACTACCTCGAGGGACGCGAGGTGGACCCCGACGCCGCGAAGGCGATCGAGCACCGCTACTGGATCACACGGCACAAGCGCACGGTGCCCGTGAGCATCTTCGATTCGTGGTGGCGGGAGTAAACACCGCCGTTGGTAACGTAGGGTCCGTGAAGATCGCCACCTGGAACGTCAACTCCCTCCGTGCCCGCGCCGACCGCGTCGAAGCCTGGCTGAACCGGTCCGACGTCGATGTCCTCGCCATCCAGGAGACCAAGTGCAAGGACGACAACTTCCCCTGGGAGCTGTTCGAGAACAGCGGCTTCGAGGTGGCGCACTTCGGCCTGAGCCAGTGGAACGGCGTCGCCATCGCCTCCCGGGTGGGGCTCGACGACGTCGAGCGGACCTTCCCCGGCCAGCCCGCCTTCGGCAAGCCCGGGACCGAGCCCGTCCAGGAGGCACGCGCCATCGCCGCGACCTGCGGCGGCGTGCGCGTGTGGAGCCTGTACGTGCCGAACGGCCGCGCGCTCGATGACCCGCACATGCCGTACAAGATCGAGTGGCTCGACGTCCTCCGGGGCCATGCCCAGCGCTGGATCGAGGAGGACCCCGCGGCGCAGATCGCCCTGATGGGCGACTGGAACATCGCACCGCAGGACGAGGACGTGTGGGACATCGACCTCTTCGTCAACGGCGGCTACACGCACGTCAGCCCGCCCGAGCGTGCCGCGTTCCAGGCGTTCCTGGACTCCGGGTTCGCCGACGTCGCGCGCCCGTTCACGCCGGGTCCCGGGCTCTACACCTACTGGGACTACACGCAGTTGAGGTTCCCGAAGAAGGAGGGCATGCGCATCGACTTCGTCCTCGGCTCGCCCGCCCTGGCCGGACGGGCCACCAACGCGTTCGTGGACCGCGAGGAGCGCAAGGGCAAGGGCGCCTCCGACCACGCTCCCGTCGTCGTGGAACTCAGCGGACCGTGAGCGCGATGGGTGCGCGCATCCTGCAGCCGTTCCCCTACGTCTCGTACCTCCGCGTCTACGAGCCCCTCGACGCGTTCTCCGACGCGCAGCAACTCGCCATGCTCGAGCAGCGCGTCCGCGAGCGCACGCTCACCGAGGCCATCGAGCACGAGCAGTCGCTGCGGCGCATCCTGCGCAGCGTCTCGGATCCCTTCCCGCACCACGAGCCGGACCTCGTACGGGTCACGCACTTCCCCGGTGCGAGCGGGACGACGGCGCCCTACTACTGCCCCAACCAGCTGGCCGTCCGCACCACCCTCGCCGCCGAGTCGCTGGACCAGAGCCTGCGCGGCCCGTTGATCGACGTCCTCGTGCCCGAGGCCGCCCGGGAGGCGCACCAGGCGAGGCTCGACCCCGACACCTTCGCGGACACCGTCGCCCGGCTGCACACGCGGTCGGCGACGTGGGGCGTGCCGTTCGCCTGGTTCGCCCTGATCCACGAGGACGACCTCACGGAGGTGGTCGAGGACGACGGGCGCGTGTCCACGGTCCGGATCCTCGCGCGGATCGGCGACTGCATCGACCGCGGGAGGCGCTCCGTCGCCCAGCTCGCCATCGGCGCCCCGGAGATGGACCTGCTCGACGAGCTCACCGAGATCGTCGAGTGGCTCGAGATCTTCCGGCGTGACGCCGTGGTCGAGGTGGACTACGGCTCGGTGGCAGACCGTGTGTTCCCCGACGACTCCCCCATGGACGTGCGCCTCGGCATCGAGAGCCTGGCCGAGGCGGACATGATGGGCGCCGCCGCCTCCTACCGGCGCCTCGCCTCGCGGTGGATCCCGATCCGCCAGCTCGCCCGCGCCTCCTGAGCCGGTCGCCGGCGCGTAGGTCCGCCGGGCCGTCGCCGTCGCCGTCGCGGATCGGTGCGCGCGACGGCCGGGCCGGCGCTCAGGCCGGGGCGGGCCCCGTCGATGCCCGCTCGACGAGCAGGTGCGGGCGCGCCGGCGGGTACTCGGCCGGCTCGTTGCGCAGCAGTTCCCCGAGCAGGATGTCCGCGGCGTAGGCGCCCTGGTCCCCGGGGTCCTGGCGGATGGTCGTCAGCCCCATGGGCTCGGCGAACTCGTGGTCGTCGATCCCGATCACGGACAGCTCGCCCGGCACGTCGATGCCCAGTTCGGCCGCCGCCTTCAGCACGCCGAACGCCATCTCGTCCGAGGAACAGAACACCGCGGTCGGGCGGTCGGCCGGATCGTCGAGCAGCGCGAGGGCGGAGACCCGCGAGGTGGAGAACGTGAAGTCGCCGAAGGCGGACCACTCCTCGCGCAGGGGCAGCCCGCGCTCGGCCATGACCTGCTCGAAGGCCTCCTCGCGGATGCGCGGCACCTCGAAGTCGATGTCGAAGGACCTGCCGCCCCGCATGTGCGCGATCCTCGTGTGTCCGAGGCCGATCAGGTGCTCCACGGCGTCGCGTGCCGCCCGGGCGTCGTCGATCCCCACGTGGCGGACGCCCTCGATGGCTCCTCCCACGACGATGTGCGGGTACTCGAGCTGCTGGACCGCCTGCCGTTCCTCCGCCGTGAGGCGCATGCACATGACCAGGAGGGCGTCGATGCGCTTGCGCAGGATGGAGCGGTGGAACACGCGGTCGCGGTTCACGCCGTCGCCGCCGAGGCTGAACACGATGAGGTCGTAGCCGGCGGCGCGCAGCTGCCGGTCGACGCCCTCGAGGACCGCGGAGAAGTACCAGCGGTCGATCGCCGGGACGAGCACACCCATCGCCATGGTGCGCCCCGATGCAAGGCCGGAGGCGGACGAGGACGGCACGTATCCGAGCCGGTCGGCGGCCGAGGTGACCCGCGCACGCGTCTCCTCGGCGACCCCCGGCAGCCCGCGCAGTGCGCGGGACACCGTGGCGGTCGACACACCGAGGGCTGCTGCGACGTCGTCGATGCTCGTCATGACTCAGCCCTTCAGGCCGCCTGCGAGCAGTCCCCGGACGAAGTACCGCTGGAGCCCGAAGAACACGGCGAGGGGGATGATGATCGAGACGAAGGCCCCCGCGGTGAGCCGTTGCCATTCGCCGCCCCTGGAGCCCTGGAGCTCGGCGAGGCGCTGCGTGATCGGCGCGACGTCGGCCCCTCCGCCCGAGAAGACCAGGGCCACCAGCAGATCGTTCCACAGCCACAGGAACTGGAAGATGCCGAACGAGGCCAGAGCGGGGGTGGCCAGCGGGATGATGATGCGCCAGAAGATGGTGCTGTGGCCGGCGCCGTCGACCCGCGCGGCCTCGATGACCTCGCCGGGAATCTCGGAGATGAAGTTGTGCAGGAGGAAGATCGCCAGCGGCAGGCCGAAGATGGTGTGGGCCACCCAGAGCTGCGCATACGTACCGCTCGGGAGCAGCTGGAAGTCCCCGACCTTCAGGACCTGCGTGAAGAGCTGCAGGAGCGGGATCAGCGCCATCTGCAGGGGCACGATCTGCAGGGCGAAGACGACGATGAAGAGGTTGTCCCTGCCCTTGAACCGGCCCCAGGCGAACATGTAGGCCGCCATGGCGCCGAGGACCAGCGTGAAGATGGTGCCCGGGATGACGATGGCCAGCGAGTTGACGAAGTACGAGAGCAGGTTCGGCGACTGGCTTCCACCGGGGCTGAGGACGTCGACGTAGTTCTCGATGGTGAACTGGCGGTCGGTGAGGACGTTCCACCAGCCGTTGCCCTTGATGTTGTCCTCGGGCCGGAAGGACGAGACGAGCAGGCCGAAGGTCGGGATGGTCCAGATCACGGCGATGACGACGGCGGCCGCCGTCGCGGTCCGTGAGGTCAGGCGCTGCCGGACCCGCTTCTGCAGGGCGGGACGTCCCGGCGGAGTGCTCGCGCCGGCGCTCGGCAGGAGGCTCTTCTCGTTCTCCAGGGGCACAGTGCTCATCGGATTTCCTTCTGCTTGCGGAGCAGCCGGGCGTTGTACACGACCACGGGCAGCACCATCAGGAACAGGATCAGGGCCAGCGCGGCCCCCCGTCCAGGCTCCCCCGCCCGGAAGGCCTGGGTGTACATCTCGTTGGCCACGACGGAGGTCTCGTACTGGCCCGCCGTCATCGTCCGGACGATGTCGAACACCTTCAGGGTGCCGATCGTGATGGTGGTGACGACCACGATCAGCGAGCCGCGGATGGTCGGGATGGTGACGTTGAGGAACTGCTGCCACGGGCCGGCGCCGTCCAGCCGCGCCGCCTCCACGATCTCCGTCGGGATGCCCTTGATGGCGGCCGAGAGGACCACCATGGCGAAGCCGGTCTGGATCCAGATCATGACCGCGATCAGGAACAGGGTGTTCTCGGGGGCATCGAGCAGGAACTGCTTCGGTTCCCGGCCGAACCAGACCAGGATCTGGTTGAGCAGCCCGATCTGGTCCTGCTCGGGCCCCTTGTAGGCGTAGACGAACCGCCAGATCACGCCGGCGCCCACGAAGGAGATCGCCATGGGCATGAAGACGAGGGCCTTGAGCGCCTTCTCGCCCCACGCGCGGTCGATGAACACCGCGTAGGCGAGGCCGATCGACGTAGCCAGCAGCGGGACCAGGACCACCCAGATGACCGTGTTCCGCAGGGTCACCAGTGCCTCGGGCTGCGTGAACATCCAGACGAAGTTGTCGAGTCCGACGAACTCGCCGTTGCGGTCGGTCAGGGAGAGGTACGAGGTCTGCAGTGCGGGGAACACGAGGCCGACGGCGAGCAGCACGAGGGCCGGAGCCAGGAACCCTGCGATCTGGACCTTCTCCCGGCCGCTCTTCGGGGCCCGATCGACGAGCACCATGATGAGGCCGATGACGGCGGCGAAGACGGCGAGCCCCACCACCACCTGTAGCCCTTTTTCTGCAATGTCTTCCACAGCACGGCCTCCTGGGTGCACCTGAGCGAAGTAGGGATGGTCGACGGAGGCAGGATGCGCCGCGTGGAGCGGCGCATCCTGCCCCGTCGAGGGCGGCTGGTGCCTCGCCCGGCGACAGGCGGGCTACCAGCCGCGGTGCATCAGGAAGCAGGCCAGCTGTCCTCGACGGACGTGGTGACTTCCTCGGTGGAGGAGCCGTTCAGCCAGTTCACGATGCCGCTCCAGAAGGAGTTGGCACCCACGGCGCCGGGCATCAGGTCCGAGCCGTCGAACCGGAACACGGTGTTCGGGTCCTGCAGGAGCTCGATCGACTGACGGTCGAGGTCCGACTGCGCCACCTCGGGATCGAGTCCCTTGTTGGCGCTGATGGCGCCGCCCTGGGACACGCGGGCGTTGGCGAACTCGGCACTGGCGAGGTACGTCTGCAGGGCCTGGACCTCGGGGCGGTCGGCGTACGCGCCGATCAGCTCACCACCACCGGTGATGGCGGTGCCCTGCGAGGCGTCGATCGGCGGCGTCATGAAGGCCCAGACGTCGCCGTCCTCGGCGACGGTGGTCCCCTCGGGCCAGTTGGCGGCCTGGAAGGATGCCTGGTGGTGCATGGCGCACTCGCCGTCGAGCACGGGCTGACCCGCCTCGGAGAACGGCGTCGAGAGGATGGAGCGGACATCGCCGAAGCCGCCGTTGACGTTCTCGTCGTTCTTCAGGATCTCCCCGACGCGGTCGAAGGACGCGACGATCTTGGGGTCGTCGAACGGGATCTCGTGGGTGACCCACTGGTCGTAGACCTCGGGACCGTGCTCGCGCAGGACGGCGTCCTCGACCCAGTCCGTACCCGGCCAGCCGGTGGCCTCGCCCGATTCGAAGCCTGCGCACCAGGGCTTCATCTCCCCTTCCCCGGCGATCTTCTCCGTCAGCGCGGTCATCTCGTCCCAGGTCGTGGGGACGTCCCAGCCCTTCTCCTCGAAGGTGGCGGGGTCGTACCAGACGTAGCCCTTGACGTTCGCGAGCATGGGCGCCGCATAGAAGATGCCGTCCACCGTGCCGTACTTCTTCCAGTCCGCGGACCAGCCCTCGTCGACGAGGTCGGAGACGGCCTGCGGCGCGGGCTTGAGGTTCGGAGCCTGGTCGGCCAGCAGGCCGGGCTGCGGGAAGATGGCCAGGTCGGGAGCCGTGCCGCCCTGCGCGCGGACGCCGATCTGGGTCTCGAACTCCTTGGACCCCTCGTACGCCACCTCGATGCCGGTGCAGTCCGCGAAGTCGGCCCATGAGTTCTCGAGCAGTTCCGCCTCGACGTCGACGATGGTCGAGTAGACGCTCACCTCGGCGTCCTCGAAGGTCCCGTAGGACTCGTAGGCCGAGCAGTCGGCGTCGCTGGAACCGCCGGCGCTGTCGGATCCTTCGGACCCGCAGCCGGACAGGGCGAGAAGGGAAACACTGAGTGCTGCAGTGGGCAGCAGGAACTTCCGTGAGCGAGTGGTCGCCATTGAAACAGACTCCTTTGTCCTGGGATACGTTCTGCGCCGGTCACGAGGTCGAGGCCTGGTACCGGCGCCGGCCCGCCTCCCTGAATGATGAACCGAGCGTAAGCGCTTACAAAAGGTCCGGACAACCCGACGCCGGTCCACGAGGGGTTCGATACAGAATTGTGACCTGAGTTACGCGTGGTTCTAGGTGACACGGTCCGCCCGGGTGAAACGGGCCCTCGCACCCGAGCTGACGCTGATGAGCACCGGCGTCCTGGAACCGGTCACCGCGTCGAGGGCCTCCACGAGGCGGGAGACCTCGACCGCTATGTCATAGGGAGGCACACCCTTCCGGGGAAGGACGCGGACCCGGATCCCCGGCACGCCCCGGATCCGCCAGGTGCTCACGGATGCGCCCACGAGATCGGGCCGCTCCAGCAGCGCTGCCTTCAACGCCTGCTCGGCCGCCGCTGCCGTGATCGTCACGGATCCCGCCGTACCGCCACCGCTGGAATCGCCTCTGCCTGTCGCCCCGCCACCACCCCTGCCGGTCACCGTGCCGGTGGCGAACAGTCCCGTGCGGCCCCTCCCCTGGGCGGCGATCCAGACGATGAGCATCACGATCAGGAACACCAGGACCAGCGCGAGCGCGATCCACAGCCAGGTGTCCTCCTGGCCCTCGAGCGTGGTCCGGCTCCGGAGGTCCTCCACGGCCTGCCCGGCCCGCGGCGCCGCCGACCGCCACCAGCCGGCCGCGGCGGGCAGCGTCAGGAGGGCGAGGCCACCGGCCCCGAGGGCGAGCGCGATCAACCCGACGACGGCGAGGACGAACCGGTTCAGCAGCCGTGGCGTGGTGTTCACTGTCCGATCACCCCGGACTCGGCCACGACGACGGCGATCCTCGGCTCGGGTTTGATGCTGGAGCGGCGGAGGTCGTCCGCGACGGCAGCGCGGACGGCGTCGGCGTCGACGGGGGTGCCGGAGGTCGGCCTGATCTGGACCGTGACGGAACCCCGGCCCACCGTGACGAGGACCTGCTCGGGTGCCACGCCCGCGGCGACGCGTGCCCTGCGGGCGAGCGACGACGCCACCACCTCGGCGTCCACGACGACGGCGGCGCGCTCGTTCGGGATGGTGTAGCGGGCCCGCCGTCCGGGCAGGAGCGCGAGCAGGAGCAGCAGCGCCCCGAGGACCACCAGCAGCACCGACCCCGCGCCGAGCAGCGAAGCGGGGACGCCACCCGGGAGCGTGCCGAGCCAGGCCGCCACCGCCTCGACGTCGAGCAGGAACGGCCTGTCGCCCACCGCCTTGAGCACCGCTTCGAACAGGAGGACCAGGCATCCCGCGATCAGGACGGCGGCGGTGACCACGGAGGGGAGAGCCCGCGAGGAGTACAGCTCCCGGCGCACCAGACGGGCGGTGGACGCCGACGTCGCCCGGTCCAGTGGATCGGCCTTCACTGGACCCTCGCCCCCTTGGTGACCGTGCTGCCGATGATGCGGATATCCACCCGGCTCAACCGGGCCCCGCTGAGCTCCTCGATCCGCCGGAGGATCGGGGTCCTGGCCGCTTCCGCGCGGACGAGGATCGGACCGCCGAACGTGTCGACGATCCCGGGGTCGTCGAGCACGCGGGCCAGGGGCGGCACGGGAAGAGGCAACGCGAGGAGGAGCGCGAGGAGACCGCGTTCGTCGGAGAACGTGGCCCTGATCTGGCCCGGCTCGACGTCGAGTTCGGCGGCGGCCGCTGCGCAGGCGAGGCTCGTGAGCGCCTGCGTGGTGATGCGGTTGTGCCCGGCGAGGGACGCCCGGTCCGGGCGCGCCAGGACCAGGGTCGGCGGGCGGGTGGGTGCGGCGGGAACGGTATCGGGCGTCACGGGCTGATCACGCAGGGGTCACGAGGACGAGCGCCGGCCGGACAGGGCGTCGAAGACGCCGCGGAGGTCGAGCTTGCCCTCGGCGATCCGGCCGAGGACGGCGCCGCACAGGACGAGCACCAGAGTGAGGAGGAAGCCCCAGAACCCGAAGATCAGCGCGGCGAAGGCGAGGACGGCTCCGGCCGCCATGCCGATGGTGGTGGGTGTCATGGTGTCCTCATTCGACCGGGGGCTTGACCTGCGTGGCGCCCGTCGGGCTCGTGGCGCGGACCCGCTCCACGGCCTTGGAGTCGGCCGGCTGCGGCACGTGGACGTCGAGGACCTCCACGTTGACCTCGATGACCTCGAGGCCCACCAGGTCGGTGAGGGCGTCGTAGACGGCAGCACGCACCGCGTCGGCGAGCGCGTTGAGCGCGTAGCCGTACTCCGCGACGAGGCTGACGTCCACGGCCAGCTGGGTCTGCCCCACCTCGACCTTCACGCCGTGCGAGGCATCGTTGGCTCCGACGGCGTCGCGGATGGCTCCGAGCGCACGCCCGGCGCCGGGGCCGAGCGCATGCACCCCGGGCACGGTGCGCGCGGCGATGGCCGCGATCTTCACTGCGGCGGGGTCGCCGATGACGGTCCGGCCGGCCGGCGCGGCCTGCAGGACGGGCAGCGGTCGTCCCGTGGGTTGTTCGATCATCGACTGAGGCCCCTTTCGCTTGTGCCCAGCCTAAGCCACGCCGTCACGGGCGGTAGGGGCGGCTCCGCCGTCGTCCTGGACGGCGTGTCGGCCCGGGCATCAGGAGTCGGCGCAGTGCCGTCCGAGCCAGTCCTGCACCGGCACCATGGCACGCCGGAACGCCTTCTCGTCGAAGGTGCCCGAGCCCTCGGGGGGCGCCTCCACCGAGTGGGCAAGGGCGGTGAAGTCGTCGTGCAGCTCCGGAGGCACCCTGTCCCGCAGGGCGAGGATCTGCTGCTCGAGGGCATGCAGCTCATCCGGGTCGGACTGCGAGCGCAGGCTCAGCGGTGCCAGCATCGCCGTGGTGACCCCGCCCGCCACCATCACGCAGTGGTCGGAGGGACCGGCCGTCGACCCGGGGGCCGTGCTGCCACCGGCATCCGGCTCGGCGGGCGTGGCCTGGCCCGGCTGGTCGGACGGCGACCCGGGCAGCGGACCAGGACTCGCTGACGGGCTGGCCGGCATCGTGAGTGCCGTCTCCTCGGGGACACCACCCCCCTGGCTGCACCCTGCAAGGGCCACTGCGAGAGCGCAGAGCGCGGCAGCGGAATGCAGGAATCTCACGGGTGCCCTCTCGTCTCGGTGCGGTGCCGGGGGTTCAACGCTCGGAAGCCCCACTACTATCCCAGGTAGTTCTCCTGAGCAACCGGACGGGCGGCAGGCCCGGCGGGAGGCGTCCGCTGGAATGCTACGGCGCGAACCACGGCATTGTCTGGGAGGACGGCGGGGCCCCTGGTACGTGCTGAAGGAGCAGTCGCGGTCGCACCGGGACCGTCCGGATCCACCGGGACCCTCCACGGACGTCGACCCCGCCATGCGCCCAGGGGCGGCCTGCCCGCACCCGGGCACGAAAAAACCCCGCGTTCCAGGGGGAACTGCGGGGTTCTGCGGTGGCTCCGACCGGCGTCGATCCGGTGACCTTTCGATTTTCAGTCGAACGCTCTACCAACTGAGCTACAGAGCCTTGCAACCATCTGACGATGATCACCGTATCCAGCCCGACCGGGCTCCCCGAAGGGATCCGGCCGCCTGAGCGACCCTGACGGGACTTGAACCCGCGACCTCCGCCGTGACAGGGCGGCGCGCTAACCAACTGCGCTACAGGGCCTTGCTAACTTCACTTGCTCGTTTGCAAGAGTTCCAGCCTACCAGCACTTTTCGTCCTGGTTGACCGCCCGCGAGGGCAGCTCCTGCGTACCCCCAACGGGATTCGAACCCGTGTCGCCGCCGTGAAAGGGCGGTGTCCTAGGCCACTAGACGATGGGGGCCAGAACCACAGTTCGGGCTCCTGCGACCTTCCGGAAGGGCAAGCATTTCCGGCGGATCATTCCCTGTCGTGGACCTATAAAACTATAGGGGCAGTTTCCCGATTCCACAAAATCACCCGGGACGGACCGCCCGGCCGATTGCGGAAGCCGTCCGGGCCGATGCACCGCGGGGGATCTCTGTACGATCGGGGCGTGCCGTTCGAGATCACGCGTGAAGAGTTCGAGGAAGCCGTCGACGATGCGATCGACCTGATCCCCGACGACCTCGCCCGCGCCATGGACAACGTGGCCATCCTCGTCGTCGAGGAGTACGAGCCCGGGCCCGGCGAGCCCGCCGATGCCGAACTGCTCGGACTCTACGAGGGGACACCCCTGACGGAGCGGGACGGGTGGTGGGACGCCGGATCCCTGCCGGATCGCATCAGCATCTTCCGGGGACCCCTCATGCGCCTGTGCGGATCCCGCGAGGAACTCGTCGAGGAGATCCTCGTGACGGTGGTCCACGAGGTCGCCCACCACTTCGGGATCGACGACGAGCGGCTCCACGAACTCGGCTGGGGGTGACGCGACACACGACCGCGCGCCCTCGTGTCCCGGGGCAGCGGCGCGGACATCCGGCACGTGGCATCTCCATCGGCGGCAACCGGGTGGTCGACGCCCTCGACCCGGAGCAGGGCATCCCCGTCACGGATCCCGCCTCCATGGGCGGCATGGGACCGCTCGATCCCTCGGCGGGACGCGTCCAGGTCCCTAGCGGACCGGAGCGATCATCGGCCCGAACGAGCTCCGGTCCTCGAGGCGCGGATCGGCCTTGTCCGGCACGATCAGCACGGGCCCACGGGCGTGGTGCAGCACGCCCTGGCTCGTGGACCCCATCAGCATGCCCGTGAAGCCGCCACGGCCGCGCGTGCCGACGACGAGCAGCTCCGAGCTGGCCGAAGCCTCGATGAGCACCTCGGCCGGCGGCCCGTCGACGAGGTCCACGCGGATGTCGACGTCGGGGAAGTGGCTCTTGAGCCAGTCGCGCCCGGCGGCGAGCTGGACGGCGAGGTCCGCATGCAGTGCCTCCCGGTCCACGGGTGCCGGCACCCAGGCGAGTGATCCGTTGAAGGGTGCGACCGAGCAGATGACGCGCAGCGCCAGCCCCCGCGACCGGGCCTCCTCGGCGGCGGCGAGCGAGGCCATGCGGGCCTGCTCCGAACCGTCGACGCCGACCACCACCACCGGCTGCACCTCGGGGGCCGGCCGGTCCTTGTCCCTGCGCGGCTTCCTGTCGAGTTCCGGGTGCCCGAGGCGCGCGCCGGTGCACACGGGGATGACCGCCGTCGGGCACTTGGCGTGGGCCGGCAGGGCGCTGCTGACGGAACCGAGGAGCCGTCCCACGAACCCGCCGCGGCCCCGGGAGCCCACCACCATGAGCTCGGCCTCCTCGGAGAGATCCAGGAGCACACCGGCGGCGTCGCCGGTCTCGATCCGGGGATGCACGTCCACGGCGATGCCCTCGAGGTGGGTCAGGGAGTCATTGAGGACGGCCTGCGCGCTCTCGCGGATGACGTCGTCGTCCACCGTCGCGTAGCCGGCGTCCATGCTCGACGCCGCGAAGACGGGCACGGTGTAGGCCGTCACCACGTACAGCGGCGATGTGCGCCGTTCCGCCTCGCGTGCGGCCCAGAGCAGGGCACACGTGCTCTGGTCGGAGCCGTCGACACCCACGACGATGCCGTGCTGCGCCGGCCCCTGCGACAAGCCTTCTGCGTGCTCGCTGACCATGGCAATCCTCCTCCGTCGCGGGTCCCCACCGCCGGTGGCAACCCGGTCCACCATTTGTAACCCACAGGCCCGGCCCCGGTCTATTCAGCGTCTGAAAAGTTATATAGGCTGCGGGAGACCCGTTGCGGGGGCTGGGCCCGTGGGCCGGACGCCCCTGCGCGTACCGCTCCTGGCTGACCCGTTCGCAGCCAGGAGTCCGTACGGTCCGGAAGAGGCGCCGGACCGTACGGGACCCCTACGTCGTGTGGAGGTAACCCGGTGGATTCCTTGCCGCTTGACCCGGTCCGCTCTGCGTCCGTGCCGGTACGCGCGGAGCATACGAGCACCGTGGTCATCGGCTCAGGACTGTCGGGACTCGCCGTCGCCAGTGAGCTCAGCCGACGCGGCATCAGCTCGATCGTCGTCGAGAGCGTCGAATGCTTCGATTCCGGGGCCATGCGCACCATCATGACGGACTCCGTGTCCCTGTCGGAGCGCACCGAACTGATGCGGCTCCTGCGGGCCTACGCCGCGTCCCACCGGCTCGACGTCCGCCAGAGCACCGTGGCCGAGCAACTCAGCGTCATCGGGCACCCGAAGCTCCTCAGGGCTCCCGTGGGACGCAAGAAATGGGCCGTCCAGACGGCCGACGGCGTCCTCCTCGCAGATCACGTGGTCCTGACCAAGTACCCGCAGAACGAGCTGAGGAGGTTCCTGCGGTCCATGGGCATCGCGATCGGCCGGGACTTCAAGGACGCCCTGCGCGCGATCGGCCTGCACCTCGTCGGCGTCGGCGAGTTACTCACGCCGACCACGCGCGAGATCGTGCGGCAGGCGAAGCTCGTGAGCGACGCCATCGGGGCCCAGGGGCCCGCCGCGCTCAGCCGGATCGTCCCGCCGCGTGCAGCCCTCTCACCGCTGGGCGCCTGACACCTACCGTCACCTTCCGCCGCCGACGAGCTACGGCCGGGTCCTCCCTGCGGGCGCCCGGTCGGCGCGCCCCGAAGGGCGTCCTGACCGCCCCTACTTCCCGGCGCCGAGCCGCTTGCGCGCGGTCACGGCGAGCGCGACGGCGATGGCCACGAGGGCCGCGATCATCAGCACGATGCTCCACGGGAAGTCGCTCACACCGGCCGTCTGCGTCTCGTTGGCCGGGGCATCCTGCGCGTCCACGGGACCGGCGGTGGTCGCGGCGTCCGGCACCGTCGTCGAACCCTGCTGTGTCCGGAAGGCGAACGTGCCCTCGATCGGGTGCGAGTCCGAGCTCACCACGCGCCAGTTGACGGTGTACCCGCCGGCAGGGGCGCCCGGGCGCAACGGCTGGGTGGCCGTCCGGTCCACGATCTCGACCGGCCCGTCGGCCCAGTCCGTGCCGGATTCGTCGAGCACCTGCACCTGCGCGCCGATGCCGGACGGGACGTTGGAGAAGTTCAGCTCCAGGGCCGGTGGGAGCACCTCCACGGTGGCGCCCTCGGCCGGGTTCGTGCCGGTGAGTTCGTCGTGGGCGGTCGCGGCGCCGGCGGGACCGAACAGCATCGCGAGGGCGAGCAGGACGGCGGGGATCACCGCGGCGGCCACGCGGGGACGACGCCGGGGGGTCACGGGAGGGTGGACAGGCAGGAGGGCGGACATGCCCCAACCCTACGCGGCGTCCCTGACCGGGTGCTGGGTCCGGCCGTCACGAACGAGGCCGCTGCGGGGGCGCGGGATAGACTTCCTCCCGAGTCCCCGCCCCTGCCGCCCTAGGATCCCCCATGCTCAAAACTGGTTCCGTGCTGGACCGCTACTTCGACATCACGCAGCGGGGGTCCACGTTCTCCCGCGAGATCCGCGGCGGTCTCGCCACCTTCTTCGCCATGAGCTACATCGTGGTGCTCAACCCCCTCATCCTCGCCGGCGCCGACTCCTCGGGCGGTGAGCTCGGCTTCGAGCGGGTCGCCGCCGTGACGGCACTCGTGGCGGGCGTCCTGACGATCGTCATGGGCGCCTGGGCCAAGTACCCCTTCGCCCTGGCCACGGGCCTCGGCGTCAACGCCTTCGTAGCCATCACCGTGGCCACAAACCCGGGCCTGACCTGGCCGGACATCATGGGACTGGTCATGCTCGCGGGCCTCACGATGCTCGTGCTGGTCCTGACGGGCTTCCGGACGGCGGTCTTCAACGCGGTGCCGGAGAGCCTGAAGACGGCGATCGTGGTGGGTATCGGCCTGTTCATCGCCCTGATCGGACTCGTCAACGCGGGCTTCGTGCGCCGCGTCCCCGACGTCGCCAACACCACCGTGCCCGTGGGCCTCGGTTTCGGCGGCGTCCTGATCGGCTGGCCCACCCTGGTCTTCGTCTTCGGCCTGATCCTGACCATCGCGCTCGTGGTCCGCAAGGTGCGCGGCGCCATCCTGATCGGCGTGCTGGCCGCGACGGCCCTCGCCGTGATGCTCGAGGCCGTCGTCGACGTGGGCCCCAGCGTCAGCCCCGACCAGGATCCGAACCCCGCGGGCTGGTCCCTCGTGGTCCCCGAACTCCCCAGCGGCTCGTGGGTGGGCGTGCCCGACCTCAGCCTGGTGGGCAACGTCAGCCTGTTCGGCGCCTTCGGCCACCTCGGTGCCACCGCGGCGATCCTGCTGACCTTCACGATCCTGCTCAGCATCTTCTTCGACGCGATGGGCACCATGGTGGGGCTGGCGAACGAGGCGAAGCTCGTCGACGCCAGGGGCAACATCCCCGGCGTGAACCGGGTACTGGTGATCGACGCGCTCGGCGCGGTGGCCGGCGGCGCCGGGTCCGTGTCGTCCAACCAGATCTACGTGGAGTCCGGTGCCGGCATCGGCGAAGGTGCACGCACCGGCCTCGCGAACGTGGTGACGGGCCTGCTGTTCCTCCTCGCAATGTTCTTCACGCCGCTCATCAGCCTCGTGCCGTTCGAGGCCGTGGCGCCGGCCCTCGTGGTCGTGGGCTTCATGATGGTGTCCCAGGTGGGCCGCATCGACTTCGACGACTGGGGCGTGGCCCTTCCCGCCTTCCTCACCTTCACCCTCATGCCGTTCACCTACTCGATCGCCAACGGCCTGGGCGCCGGGTTCATCGCGTTCGTGCTGATCCGCGCCATCCAGGGCCGCGGACGCGAGGTGCACCCGCTGATGTGGGCCGTGGCCGCCGCGTTCGTCGTGTTCTTCGGGATCGGACCCATCGAGGAACTGCTCGGCATCTGATCCCGGGGCGGCATCCAGGGACGGCGCCCCAGCAGCCGGCAAGCGACGACGGCGGGTGGAGGACCGCCGTCGTCGCCGGTCTGTGGGGGACGTCCCGCTTCAGCGGGCGGACCAGCCGCCGTCCATGACGTAGGAGGACCCCGTCACCATGCTGGCGTCCCCGCCGGCCAGCCAGGCCACGAGCGAGGCGACCTCCTCGGGCTCCACGAGTCGCTTGATCGCGGACTCGGTGAGCATGATCTGCTCGAGGACCTCCTCCTCGCTGATGCCGTGCACGCGGGCCTGGTCCGTCAGCTGGTTCTCCACGAGGGGCGTGCGGACATAGCCCGGGTTGACGCAGTTGCTGGTGACGCCGTGGGCGCCGCCCTCGAGAGCCGTCACCTTGGAGAGTCCCTCCAAGCCGTGCTTGGCGGTGACGTACGCGGCCTTGAACGGCGAGGCCCGCAGCCCGTGCACGGAGGAGATGTTGATGATCCGGCCGAAGCCCCGCGCGTACATCCCCGGGAGGGCGGCGCGGATCAGCAGGAACGGCACCTCCACCATGAGCCGCTGGATGCGGCGGAAGTCCTCGGGATCGAACTCTTCGAGCGGGCTGACCCTCTGGATCCCCGCGTTGTTGACGAGGATGTCCGCCTCGAGGGTCAGCGTCTCGAGTGCCGCGGTGTCCAGCAGGTCCACCGCCCACGCCTCACCGCCGAGCTCGGAGGCAAGGGATCCGGCGCCCGCTTCGTCCCGGTCCGCGACCACCACGTGGGCTCCCCGCGTGGCCAGCGCCCGCGCGCACGCGGCACCGATCCCGCTCGCGCCACCGGTGACCAGTGCCCGCCGTCCGGCCAGGGACCCGGGGTTCAGGGCCGCCGCGGGCTGGGACGCCGTCGTGCTCATGGATCTCCTTCGTCGACGCTGACACGGATGCCGGCCCCTGCAGGGTCCCGGGTGATGCCTACGAGTATTGCTGCAGGATCCAGCCCAGCCAATGACCAGAACGGCAGGAATGCTCTGCAATACTGCAGATATGAGCGTGCCCAACGCGCAGGATCTCGTGGTCCTGCTCGCCGTCGCCCAGAGCGGGCGCTTCACCACGGCCGGTGATGTGCTGGGGCTGAATCACACGACCGTGTCCCGGCGGATCGCGGCCCTCGAGAAGGCGCTTGGCGGGCGTGTGGTCTCGCGCGGCAGCGGCGGCTGGGAGCTGACCGAACTGGGCCGGCGGGCAGCGGACGCGGCGGCCGTCGTCACGGACGCGATCGCGCAGTTGGGGGGCGACGACGACGGCGGCCTCTCCGGCGTGGTGCGGATGAGTGCCACGGACGGCTTCAGCGCCTTCGTCGCCGCACCCGCTTTCGCCCGGCTCCGCGCCGGCAACCCCCGGCTGAGGATCGAGATCATCACGGCCACGCGCCGGGCCTCACAGACCCGGACGGGCCTCGACTTCGAGGTGGTGGTCGGGGAGCCCCAGGTGCACCGCGCGGAGGCGGAGAGGCTGGGCACCTACGTCCTGGGGCTCTACGCGTCCAAGGGCTACCTCGCCGGCCACGGCGCGCCCGCCACGCTCCAGGAGGCCATGCGGCACCAGCTCGTGTACTTCATCGATTCGATGCTGCAGGTGGACAGCCTCGATGCGCCCCGGCGGCTCCTGCCGGCCATGCGCGACGCCCTGAGCTCGACCAACGTCTTCGTCCACGTCGAGGCCACCCGGGCGGGCGCCGGCCTCGGCCTCCTGCCGTGCTTCATGGCCGACCGGCACCCCGATCTCGTTCGACTCCTCCCCACCGACGTCGCCGAGGAGCTCGACTACTGGCTCGTGGTGCGGGCGGACGCGCTGCGCCAGCCGGCCGTGGCGGCCGTCGTCGACGCCCTGCGGCGGGCGACCGCGGCCCTGGAGCCGCAACTGCTGGGCCGCGGCTGACGACCCCCGGGATCCGGCCCGACTCCGGCCGGGCCCCGGTGCCTGCGGCGCGGCGCCGTCCATGAGGCGCGGGCGATCGGCCCCACTCGTCGTGCACATCCGGAGGGAGCCGACGTCGGCTCAGGAACCGCTCCGCGGGCGCAGGCGCGTCTCCTCGACGTCGAGCACGCGCTGGGCCCGGGCCAGCACGCGCGACGAGTACGTCCCGCGGGCCCTGGCCGCGAGCAGCGCCTCCCGCTCCGCCGCGAGCACCGCCAGCCGCAGGTCGCGGTACTGGCGGTGCGGCGAGCGCACCAGTTTCTGCTCGGACAGCCGCGCCCTCTCCCACTCGAACTCGGACCGCCTCCCGGTGTCCGTGCGGACGCGGTCCAGCACCTCCTCGTCCACCCGGACGTCCTCGCCCATGATGGCCTGCGGGTCGTCGAGCACGCGCAGGCCCTCGGTGCGCAGCTCGTCGAAGAGGGTGGCGGACTCCTCGTGGTCGGACCCGACGTCGATGCCCTCGATCCTCAGCACCCGGATGAGCGCCGGCAGGGTGCCGCCCTGCACCAGCAGGGTGGTGACCGCGACGGTGAAGGCGATCAGCACGAGCTGCTCCCGGTAGGCGAAGGACTCCGGCAGGGACTGCGCCGCAGCCAGCGTCACCACCCCGCGCATGCCGGACCAGCCCAGCACCGTGGCACCCTTCCAGCCGAGCCCCTCGCGCCGCTCCAGGTCCAGGTCCGCCTTACGGCGCTGGTACAGCCTCGTGAGGACCCGCTTGCGCCGCTTCTGCCTGGCGTCGAGCGTGGGCTGCTGCTTGAGCCGGCCGAGTCCGCGCCGCAGCTGCAGCGTCCGGCGTTCCGCGCGGCTCGGCAGCCGTCGCATGAGCAGGACGAGGGGGAACACCCAGAGGAAGCGCAGCACGATCAGGGTGAGGGTCGCGAGGAGACCGATCAGCACGGTCTGCCCCACGGTCAACAGTGACTGGTCGATGTCCTGCAGCAGGCCCCGGACCTCCAGGCCGATCAGCAGGAAGACACCGTTCTCCAGGAGGAACTGGACGGTGCGCCAGTTCACGTTGTCGCTGATGCGTGCGCGGGCATCGAGCCGGCTGGCACTGTGGTGCCCGGTGTAGATCCCGGCGATCACGACGGCCAGCACCCCGGAGGCGTGCAGCTCCTCGGCCGGGATGAAGGCGATGAAGGGCACGGCGAGGGACAGCGCGGTGTCCAGCACGGGGTCGTCGAACCGGGAGCGGACGAACACGGTCACCACCCCGACCACGTAGCCCACGATCAGCGCCACGACGACGGCGAAGGCGAAATCGGCCACGGCCGCGCCGACACCGGCCAGGGCTCCCGCGGACGCAGCGATGGCGCTGCGCAGGAGCACCAGCGCCGTCGCGTCGTTGACCAGCCCCTCGCCCTCGAGCACCGTGAGCAGCCGCGGAGGCAGGCCGAGGCGCCGACCGATCGAGGTGGCGGCGACGGCGTCGGGCGGGCTGATGACGGCGCCGAGCGCGACCGCCGCGGCGAGCCCGAGCCCGGGCAGCAGGGCGTGGAGGAGCAGCCCGGTGACGAAGGCCGAGACGACCACGAGGGCCACGGACAGGCTCGCGATGGGGGTGAGGTTCCGGCGGAAGTCGGTCACGGGCGTCTTGATCGCCGCCGCGTACAGCAGGGGCGGCAGGATGCCGGTCAGGATCCACTCGTCGGGGATGGTGAAGCGCGGCGCGCCGGGCACGAAGGAGAACCCGATCCCCACGACCACGAGGAGGAGCGGCGCCGCGACCCCCACGCGCTTCGAGAGCACGGCCACCCCTACCAGGACGGCGATTCCGATGATGCCCAGCAGTCCCAGTTCCACGCGGTAAGCCTAGTGGGGGGCGCAGGCCCGGTGCCTCGGAGGGACTGTGCGTGCTGCGCTTGACGATCCCCTCAGGAGCCCTCGACGGGCTCGGCGGCGTCGTCAGTCGGTGAGGATCTGCGCCCCGGCGGCGAAGGTCCTCACGCGGGCGTCCTGCCACAGGTGGGCCGGCACTCCCCCACCGAGCAGTTCGCGGGCCAGGCCGGGATCCTCACCGAACGGTGCGTCGCTCCCGGCGATGATCACGTTGCCGTAGCGCCGGCCCTTGAGCATCGCGGGGTCGGCGATGATCGCGGTGTGGGCGAACTCGGCACCGATCGTCGCGGCCTCCCGTTTCGCCGTGCCGAGGTCGGGGCCGTCGCCGCAGTTGACCACGTAGAGGCCGTCGGGTGCGAGCACGCGCTTGGCGGCCCGCGTGAACTCCCGCGTGGTGAGGGGGAGCGGCGTCAGGGCCCCGGCGAAGACGTCCCGGATCACGAGGTCGCGGCTGCCCTCGCTCAGGGATTCCGTGACGGTCCGCGCCTCGCCGACGCGGATGCGGACGAGGGGTGCGCGGGGCAGGTCGAACCACGCGCGCACCAGCTCGGCCAGGCGTCCGTCGAGTTCGACGACGACCTGGCGTGCCTGCGCGTGGGAGGCCGCGAAGCGCCGGGCGAGCGAGCACGCACCCCCGCCGAGGTGCAGGGCTCGGAGCCTGTCCGACGGCGCCCAGCGGGAGTCGACGAGGGAGGCGATCCAGCGCATGTACTCGAAGTCGAGCTGCAGCGGGTCCGCGAGGTCGATGTGCGAGCTCGGCACGCCGTTGATGCGCAGCACCCACCCGTTCGAGTTGTACGGATCGGGTTCGAGCTCGCAGGTCCCGGTGTCGATGGGGAACTCGCCGATCTCCGGGCGCGGCCCCGTGGGTTTCGCCATCAGGGCGGTCTCCTCTGGTCAGGTTCGAGCGGGTGCAGTGCTGGTCGGGCTCGGTGCTGGTCGGGCTCGGTGCTGGTCGGGCTCAGTGCTGGTCGGGGCGGTGCATGCGGAACATCGGCCTGTAGTGCCAGGTCGGGCCACAGAGCATGGACGTGCCGTCGGGCGTGAAGCCGTTGCGGACGTAGAAGCGCTCGGCCCGCGGGTTGTCGTTCAGGATCCACAGGTAGGCGGCCCGCGTGCCGATCGCGGTGTCCAGCAGGCGCTGGCCGAGGCCCGAACCGTGGGTGGAGCGCAGCGTGTAGATGTGGTGCAGCTCGAAGTCGGGCCGGTCCTCGTCGCGTCCCGGTCCCGACGTCGCGATGGCGACGGGTGCGCCGTCGTCGTCGAACGCCAGCCAGCTGCGCGCACTGCCCGGTGCGCGCTCGGCGTCCTCGAACGCCGCCCGCCGGCGCTCGATGATCGCGGGCAGCTCGGCGTCGTAGTACTCGTGGTACTCCGGCGGCATGATGTGCTCGTAGGTCTCGTGCAGCCCCGCGACGTGGGTGCGCGCGTACGTCTCGGCGTCGTCGACCGTGGCCGGCCGGATCACGTAGGGCAGCGTCAGCAGGGGCGGTGTCACGGTGCCAGCTTAGTGGCCTGAAGCCACCGGTTAGGGTCGGGCGGGGTCAGGAGTGGCCCTCGAACTGCTCCTGCTCGGCGAGCGCCGCTTCCAGCCGTTCCACCTTGCCGGTCAGCTCGCCCGTGCGTCCGGGGCGGATGTCCGCCTTCAGGACGAGCGACACGCGGCTGCCGTAGCGGCCCACCGCCTCCGTGGCGTTCTTGACCACGGCCATCACCTCGTCCCACTCCCCCTCGATGGTGGTGAACATGGAGTCGGTGGAGTTCGGGAGCCCCGATTCACGCACGACGGCGACCGCGGCGGCGACGGCGTCGTGCACGGACCCGTCGGGGTTCTCGCGGGAGAGGTCGGAGGAACCGGACGGGGCGACGCTGAAGGCTACGAGCATGGTCCCAGTCTGGCACGCGGGGACGCGCGGCGGGCGGTCGGCCTCCCATGACCGCCGCGACCGGTTCGCCGACGCCGAGCACCGGAACACGATCGCCAGCCACTCTTCCGCTCCTGCTGCGCGAGCCCCGCCGATGGGCGGACAGGCGGAAGGCCCGGACGGCCGGCCGTCCGGGCCTTCCGTCGGCCGCTCAGGGACCGGTGACCCGCAGGGCCTCCCAGCCGTGAAGCGTCCCCTCACGATCGAACACCACGATCTTGTTGTTGCCCGGACGGGTGTCCTTCGGCGTGGTCACCGTGACCTCGCCGTCGTCGTCCGCCTGGCGCCAGCCGAGACCGGTCGCGTCGAGGTAGACGTAGTACCACTGGCGCGGCTCGAGGTTCTCGAGCGTCACGTCACTGGCGCCGCGCCCGAACTTCTCACCCGCGAGGCCGAGGTCCACGCGCGTGGACTCCTTGAGGTCCTTCGCCCCGGCGGGACCCGGCACGAACGACGGCTCCGGGTCGACCAGCTCGCCCGGCCCCGCATCCTCACCCGTGTAGGTGATGCTCGGCGCCGCAGGTGCCTTCATGTCCTGACCCAGGAAGTACGAGGTGTGCGGGGGCTGGTTGTACGCGGTGTTCTGCCAGGCGACCCCGAGCCGGTACACCGGATCGGACTGCAGGGTGCGGAGCCGGTGGTCGGTGACGTCGACCGTCGTGGAGATCCTGAGCGCCGAGGAGTCCTCCGTACGGGTGACGATCTCCTCGCGCCAGTCACCGAACAGGTCCGCCTGCAACGCAGGATTCGCCTTGGTCGTGTTGTTGCTCAGCGTCCCCTCCGCCCGGTAGATCTCGTCGGCTTCCTGCGTCGCGGGGTTCCACTTGGAGACGGTCGGGACCCCGGCCGCCGCTGCGGCGTCGTAGTCGTTGTCCGTGATCTCGCGGAGCAGGTCCCCGTCCCACCAGGTGAGGAAGTTGGCCGCCGGGATCTTCTCCGAGATCAGCTCGCCCGCGGACGAGCGGAGCTGTCCGACCGGCGAGTTGTAGGCCGCGTCCCCACCGATCGCCCAGCCCTCCGCGCCGGGGTGGCTCGGATCGATGTCGGCCATGGCGGCGCGGCCGGTGTCACGGGCCGCAGGGATGGACCAGAGGATCTCGCCCGTCGCGGCGTCGCGGAAGGTGGCGCCCCGGTTCCCGGAGGACGCCATGTCCTCGTGCGCCGCGAAGACCTCGAGCCCTTCGTTGGTCGGGTCGAAATCCGAGACGTGCAGCGCGTCGCCGTGGCCGAGGCCCGTGGTGTACAGGGCCTCGCCGTCGTCGTCGATGGTCATGGAGCCGAAGACGATCTCGTCCTTCTGGTCGCCGTCCACGTCCGCCACGGAGAACCCGTGGTTGCCCTGGCCGCGGTACTGGCTGCCGGAGCGGTCGGAGTCGAAGGTCCAGCGGGAGGTGAGTTCGCTGCCGTCGAAGTCGAAGGCTGCGACGACCGCGCGGGTGTAGTACCCGCGGCTGAAGACCACGCTCGGCTTCTCGCCGTCGAGGTAGGCCACGCCCGCGAGGAAGCGGTCCACCCGGTTGCCGTAGGCGTCACCCCAGGCACCGACGTCACCGCGGGCCGGGAGGTAGTCGATCGTGTCGATCGCCGCTCCCGTCGCGCCGTCGAACACCGTGAGGTACTCGGGTCCGCTCAGGACGTACCCGGTGGAGTTCCGATGATCGGCGGCGGCGTCACCGATCACGGTGCCCGCGCCGTCCACGGTGCCGTCCGCGGTCTTTATGGTCACCTCGGCCCTGCCATCCCCGTCGAGGTCGAAGACCTGGAACTGCGTGTAGTGCGCACCGGCACGGATGTTCTTCCCGAGGTCGATCCGCCACAGGCGCGTCCCGTCGAGCTTGTACGCGTCCACGTAGACGGTGCCCGTGTAGCCGGCCTGCGAGTTGTCCCGGCTGTTGGTGGGATCCCACTTCAGGATGATCTCGTACTCGCCGTCGCCGTCGACGTCGCCCACGGACGCGTCGCCGGCCTTGTAGGAGTAGGGCTGGCCGTCCTTGGTGACGGCGTCGGCCGGCTTCTCGATCGGTACGTCGAGGTACTGCTGGCCCCAGACGGTGAAGTCCTCGGTGGCCCAGCGCTCCACGCCGTCGACGACCGAGCTCACGCGGTACACCGATGCCGCCGAGCCGCCGGCGTCGAGCAGATTGGTGCTCGCCGTGACGGGCGCGTCGGTCACCCGCTCGCCGTCGCGGTAGACGTGGAAGGCGATGCCGTCGTCGTCGAGGCCCAGCATGCGCCAGCCGACGTAGACGCCGCTGCCGCCCTGCACCGCGACCGGTGCGCGGTCGAGTCGCTCGGCCTGCCGCTGCAGGGTGGTGGCCGCCGGGGAGGTGATGGTCGAGGACCGCTCCGACGCCCCGCCGGCGTTCACCGCGGTGACGGCGTAGGTGTACTCGATCGTCGTCAGGACGCCGTCGTCCGTGTAGGTCGCGCCGTCGGCGCGTCCCACCAGCTCGAACTCGCCGAGCGAACCGTCGGCCTTCGGCTCGGCGCGATACACCTGGTAGAACAGGGCGCCCTCCGACGGCGTCCAGCTGATGGTGACGTCGTTCTTGTTGACCGCCCCGAGGACCAGGCCCGCAGGTACCGGCGCCTTCGGGACGTCGGGATCCACGGTGGTGAGGACGAGCGCGTTCGAGGCGACGGACTCACTGCCGCCCGCATCGAGCGCGACGACGGTGTAGGTGTATTCGAGACCGACGTCGGCCGAGGTATCCGTGAAGGCCGCTCCCGTCACATCGCCGACGGCGACGCGCCCGGTGGAGCCCGTCGCGGTGCGGTACACCCGGTAACCCGTGGCACCCTCGGCCGGCTGCCAGGCGAGGGACACGGCCACGCCGGATCCGTCGATGGTGAGGTCCCGCAGCTCGAGCCCGGAGGGCGCGAGTTGCAGCGGGGTGATCTCGATGCCGTTCAGGCGCGACGACGTCCCCGTCATCACGAGGTTCAGCTGACCGTCGGTCACGGTGACGGGTTCGCTGGTCTTCCGGGCCACGGCCCCGGCTCCGGCGTTGGCCGACCCGAAGTCCTTGCCCTCGAGCTGGACGTTGGAGCGGCTGGTGCCGATCCAGTCGCCGTTGTAGGTGCGGACCGAATAGGCGCCGTTGGGAACGTCGACGGCGAAGGTGTGTGCCGGTGTCGGCAACAGGAAGTCACGTTCGAGATCCGTGGGGCGCGGCGTGAAGGCGACACCCCGGTCCCGCCCGCCGAGCCCCGTGGTGTTCAGGAACCCCCAGCCGCGCTCCGCGGAGTAGGCGCTCGTCTGGTTCACCTCCGTGTAGCCGGGCATGACGGGCGATCCGGCGAGTTGCACGTCGAACCGGTAGAGCGGCGACCTGGTGGCCACCCGGACCGCGGCGGACGGTGCGGAGTCGCCCCGGCCGTTGACCGCGACGACACGCACGTCGTACTCCCTGCCCTCGGCGAGGCCGGGCACCGCGGCCTGGGGCAGCGTCGAGGTGGTGACCAGCGCGTAGGCGGCATCGTCAGCACCGGCGTCCCTCCGGAACACGCGGTAGATGTCCGCGCCCTCGACGGCGCGCCAGGTGAGCTGGGCACTCGCGTTCGAGACACTGGTGACGACGACCCCGGACGGGGCGGCGGGTACGGCGGCCGGGGGCTCCGCCTCCTCCACCTCCGCCGCGAGCGGGATCTCGAGGGCGGCCACGCCTCCGGCGACGAGCCGTGCCATCTGGATGGCGCCGTACTCCTGGAAGTGGGTGTCGTCGACGGTGCCGGTGGGCCTGCTCGGGTAGACCCCGGCCGGCACGTGGAGGAAGACGGACTTCGCCGTCTCGGCTCCGATCTCGTCGAGGTACTCGCGGCTGGACGCGGCGAGGTCCACGAGTGGCGTGCCCGTCTCCGCCGCGAGCTTCCGCACCGCTTCGACGTAGGCCGGGAAGGACACCACCGCCTTGCCGTCCGCCCCGAACGCACGGCGGGAGACGGGGGTGACGAGGACCGGGGTGGCACCACGCTGCCTCGCCCCGTCCACGTAGGTGCGGAGGTATTCGTAGTAGTCGGCGGGGGCTGCGAAGCGGTCGTCGACGCCGTAGCTGTTGTCGTTGTGCCCGAACTGGACGAAGAGGTAGTCCCCGGGCTTGATGCCGCGCAGAACCTCGTCGAGGCGTCCCTGGCTGATGAAGTTCTTGGAGCTGCGTCCGCCGATCGCCCTGTTGTCCACGGTGACGTCGTCGTCGAGGAAGCGGTCGATCATCTGGCCCCAGCCGGCCTGCGGCGCCACATCCGAGCGGTAGGTCTGCACCGTCGAGTCGCCCGTGAGCCAGACGGTGGGCGAGGGGGCCTGTGCACGGTCGGGCAGTCGGGTGATGGTCAGGGCATTGAGATTCGCGGCCGTGCCTGCGAGGTCGAGGTTGAGCTGCCCGTCCACGACCGCGATGTCGAAGGACATCTCGAGGTACTGACCGGCCACCCGGGTGGTCGGTTGCACCTTCGTCATCTGTTCGGCGACCAGTGCGATGTCGGTGGGTCCGGCCGCGTCACCCGCGATGAGGGTGACCGTGTAGTCCCCGTTCGGCAGATCCACCACCAGTTCGGTGTCCCCGACCGTCACGAAGTCGGACCGGAGGGCGTCGGGTGTCCCGCGGTCGCTCGCCGTGACCTTCGAGGGATCGACGAAACCCGCGCGGGTGCCGGGACCGTAGGCGGTGGTGGCGCTGATCGCCGTCGCACCGGGAGCCACGGCGCCCGACCCGAGGTCGAAGCTGAGTTCGCCGCCCTCGGGCAGTGCCGGCGGATTGTTGTAGAAGCTGGACGCCGTGGCCGCTGACGGCGCGGTGACTCCGTCAGCACCGCGTGCCCGGACCCGGTAGAAGCGGGGCGCCGAGGTGTCGGCGGTGGTGTCCGTCGCGAAGACGTCGCCCGTCGTCTCCGCCACGCGCACATAGTCCCCGTCGATCGTGTCCGCGCGGAGCACGATGTATCCGGTTGCACCCGGCACCTCGTTCCAGCGGAGCATCACGCTCGAGTCCGTCAGGCGTGCGAGCCGGACGTTGGTGGGCACGGGAAGCGACGACGACGGCTCCTCCGCGGCGGCGGGTGGAGGCGGAGGGTCGACGGCGAGAGCGGGCACCCCCGAGAGTGAGACGCCGAGGACGGTCACTCCTGCCAGGAGCGGTGACCGGAAAAGGGCGCGTTTGAGACCGGATGATGACATGAGGAGGTACCTTCTCGCTTCGTCATTGAAAACGGGGTGGGGATCCACCGCAGTACCGGGACGCCGGATGGGGCGGCGTCGAGGTGGAGACCGGCGGTGACGTGCAGTCAGCCTAACGGCGGTCCATTCCGCGATCAAGGGATTTGGGAAAACGCTTCCCACGAAAAGTTCGGCGGTCGACGCGGAACGCACTAGGTTCGTGGAGGGCGGCCGGACCGCCCGTGGCGTGGAGGGAGGACCGATGCTGGGAGTGCTGGGCGGATTCGCCGTCGTGGGAGCCGTGATCCTCGTCGGCTATCTCGCCGGGCGGCTCGCGATCGGCGGGCCCCAGGCCGGGTTCACCCTCAACCAGGTGGCCTTCTTCGTGACCAACCCGGCCCTCCTGTTCACCGTGCTGGCCGACGCCGACCTCGGGGCGGTGTTCTCCGAGTACGTGCCGATCGCGCTCCTGTCCTCCCTCGCCGTCGCGGCGCTCTACGTGGCGCTGAGCCGGGTCTTGTTCCGCCGACCCGCGGCGGAGACCGCGATCGGCGCCATGGCCAGCTCCTTCGTCAACGCGAACAACATCGGCATCCCCATCACCGTGTACGCGCTCGGAGACCCGACGCTGATCGCCCCGGTGCTGCTCGTCCAGCTCCTGCTGCTGGCGCCGCTCTACCTGACGATCCTGGACCTGACCTCCAGCCGGAAGCCGTCCGTGGGGGCCGTCCTGACCCAGCCGTTCCGCAATCCCATGATCATCGCGTCACTGCTCGGCGTCGCCGTGTCGGGGACCGGGTTCCGCCCGCCCGCGCCCCTGTGGGACTCCCTGGCGCTGCTCGGCGGCGCCGCCGTGCCCATGGTGCTTCTCTCGTTCGGCATGTCCCTGCCGGGAAGCCGCCCGCTCCGGCCCGGACCGGACCGGCTGCAGGTGCTCACCGCCACCGCGCTCAAGACCGCCTGCATGCCGGTTGCGGCATATCTGATCGCCCATCATCTCTTCGGGCTCGACGGCGAGAGGCTGCTCGGCGCCGTGGTCGTGTCGGCCCTGCCCACCGCGCAGAACGTCTTCATGTTCGCGAGCCGCTACGGCCGGGGCATCCCCCTCGCCCGCGACACCGTCCTGCTGTCCTCGGCGCTCGCCATCCCGGCGCTCGTCGTCGTCGCGGCCATCCTTGCGTGAGCGCCACCGGCGCCCCGACCCGCAACCGGGCCGGAGACCCCGCCGCACCCCCGCGGCGCCGTCGCAGATCCGCGGGTGCGCCCCGGTACCTCCGGCCGTTCGACGCGGTGGCCTGTCCGCGGAGGTACGGCAGGAATGTCCCGGGACCTTCCGGTGTTGCCATCAGAGAAGTCAAGGCTCTCCGTGGTGTTGGCTCGAGTACGCCCCACGGTTCCCAACGGCGCAACCGAGGCAACGACCGCCGGCAGTTCCCACGATTGGTACCCCCTTGTCTGTCTCCTCCCCGGTGAAAACCACCGCGCCGTTCCCCTATATCGGCCTGCTGTCGCTCGCGGGCGCGATCTTCGTCTCCGTCACCAGCGAGTTCCTGCCCACCGGGCTCCTGCCCGCCATGGCCCGCGACCTCGACGTCGGGATCTCGACGGCCGGCTACCTCGTGACCGTCTTCGCGGGCACCGTCGTCGTGGCCACCACGCCACTGGCCGCCGTCACCCAGCGGTTCTCGCGGAAGTCGCTGGTCGTCACGGTGCTGCTCGTGATCGCCGTCGCGAACGTCCTCGCGGCCATCGCCCCCACCTACGGTGTCCTGGTTGCCGCGCGCATCCTCGGCGGACTGGCACACGGACTCTTCTGGGCCGTGGTGGCCGCCTACGCCGCGCACCTCGTCCCGGCCCAGCAGCTCGGCAAGGCCGTGGCCATCACAGCCGGCGGCGGCACGGCCGCCTTCGTGCTCGGGGTCCCGGTGGGCACTGCGATCGGCAACGCGCTCGGCTGGCGCGCGGCCTTCACCATCATCGGTGTGGTCGTGGCGATCCTGGCCCTCGTGATCGTGAAGTTCCTCCCACCCGTGAACCACCGCCAGGAGCGCGCCGCCGGCGAGGAGCCCGTCCCGCTGCGCCGCGACCCGAGCTTCCGCGGCGTGCTTCTCCTGTGCACCGTCATCCTGATCCTGATCACCGGCCAGAACGTGTTCTACACGTACATCGCCCCCTGGCTGACGGACGTCTCGTCCTTCGAGCCGGAATCCGTGGCCCTGGTCCTGTTCCTCTACGGCGGGGCCGGCATCATCGGTCTCGTCGGGGCCGGATACGCGGCCGACCGCTTCCCGCGCAAGGCCTTCGCCGGCGTCGTCCTGGTGGTCATGGCCGCCGTCCTCACCCTCGCCCTCGCGACCACCAACACGGTGGTGGTGCTGATCGCCGTGATCGTCTGGGGTGCCGCGTTCGGTGGCATCCCCGCCATGCTGCAGACCCGCATGCTGCGCACCGCCTCCTTCCGCACGCGCGACCTCTCGGCCGCCCTGCAGACGACGGCGTTCAACATCGGCATCGGTGGGGGTGCACTGCTCGGCGGGCTCCTGCTCGACGGGATCGGCCTCGATGTCCTGCCCTTCGTCATGATCCTGCTCGTCGCCGTGGGTCTCGGGCTGAGCCTGACCACCGACACCGCCACGACCCGCCGGGAGCGTCGCCGCCTCCGGGCGGGCTGACCCGGGCGAGGGTCTCCTGCAGGCCGGTGCCACGAGAGCCCTCGGAATGGGTGCTTCGTCACACTCGAAGCGCCTGCCAGGTCGCTCCTGCCGGCGTCGGCGCAGCCCCTCCGAGAGTGACGCACGGTGACGGAGGACGAGGGAGGGCATGGCGGCAGGAACAGCCCGCGATCCCCGCGAACCCAAGGAAGCAGGGCCGGTGGGCCGGTACCGGGGTCGGCGCCCGAGAGGCGGCTCCGGCTGCGCCTGACGCACCAGGAGGGGGTTCCGGCAAGGGTTTTCGGGGCTCCGATCCGCCGGGCCCCGGTGCCGGCCGCCCACGTACCCTAAGCCCTATGTCTAATTCCACCGAGCACATCCAAGGATCACCGCCCAGCGAGGACACGCCTTTCGAGGCCCCTCCGGGAGAGGCTCCTGCCAAGGCTCGGCTGGATCGGCCCGTCCTGTTCGTCTCGCTCACGATCGTCATCCTGCTGATGCTCACGGCGGTCGTCTTCCCCACCGGCTTCTCGGATTTCACCACCTCCGTACTCAACGGACTGGTGGCGAACTTCGGGTGGGCGTTCGTGCTCACGGCCACCGGCTTCGTGGTGTTCGCCCTCTTCCTCGCCTTCAGCAAGTACGGCCGGATCCCGCTCGGGAAGGACGGCGAGAAGCCCGAGCACTCGCGGGCGTCCTGGATCGCGATGATGTTCAGCGCCGGCATGGGCATCGGCCTCATGTTCTACGGCGTCACCGAGCCCATCTCCCACTACCTCGCCCCGCCGGTCGAGGGCATCGCGCCCGGCAGCTCCGAAGCGGCCCAGCAGGCCATGAGCTACACGCTCTTCCACTGGGCCATCCACCCCTGGTCCATCTACGCCGTCGTCGGCCTGGCCCTCGCCTACTCCGCCTTCCGCAAGGGACGCGGCGCAGGTTTCAGCGGTGCCTTCACGGCCCTGTTCCGCGGACGCCCCACCCCCGCCGGGATGCGGGCCATCGACGTGTTCGCGATCTTCGCGACCCTCTTCGGCTCAGCCACGTCCCTCGGGCTCGGTGTCCTGCAGATCAACGGCGGGCTCACGAAGGTCTTCGGCATGGGCAGCAGTCTCGCCCTCCAGATCACGCTGATCGCGATCCTGACGGTCTGCTTCGTCGTCTCCGCGGTGTCCGGCGTGAGCCGCGGCATCAAGTGGCTGTCGAACGGCAACATGATCCTGGCGCTGGCCCTGCTCTTCTTCCTGTTCGTCGTGGGGCCCACGGTCTTCATCCTCGAACTCATCCCGGCCTCGGCGGGCAACTATCTCATCGGCCTCCCCCAGATGTCCTCCCGCACGGGTGCGTTCGGCGGGCACGAATGGCTCGCGGCGTGGACCATCTTCTACTGGGCCTGGTGGGTCTCGTGGACGCCCTTCGTGGGCTCCTTCCTCGCCAAGATCTCGCGCGGCCGCACCATCCGCGAGTTCGTCATCGGCGTCGTGGCCGTACCCAGCATCATCAGCGTGATCTGGTTCGGCGTGTGGGGCGGTTCGGCCCTCAGCCTGCAGAACACCGGCGTGGACATCGCGGCGGCGAACGCCGAGAGCCAGGAGTCGGCGATGTTCGCGCTGCTCGCCGAATACCCGCTGGCCTCCGTCACCTCGATCCTCGTGGTGGTCCTCGTGGCCGTCTTCTTCATCTCGGGTGCTGATGCCTCCTCGATCGTGCTGGGGTCGCTCTCCTCCTTCGGTGCCGCCGTCCCCCGCAAGTGGCTGACCATCCTCTGGGGCGTCCTGACCGGTGGCGTCGCCGCCGTCCTGCTCTCCGTCGGCAGCCTCGAAGCCCTGCAGACGCTGACCATCATCGCCGCCGCCCCGTTCCTGCTCGTGATGATCGGCCTGTGCGTGGCGCTCATGATGGACCTGGCGAAGGATCCGCTGATCACCGGGGGGCGCCGCACGGGGTCGCGTGCAGTGCGCAGGACCGTGCGCACCAGGGTGTGACGACGTCTGCGGGCGATGCACCGGGCGGGGACTCCCCGGGGCAGAATGGTGCGATGCGCGCTGTCTGCTTCGACGGGTTCTCCGCCCGCCCCGTCCTCCGGGACGTCCCCGCCCCCACCCCCTCGCCGCGCGGCGTCGTGGTCCGCGTCGAGGCCACGGGCCTGTGCCGCAGCGACGTGCACGGCTGGCTCGGGCACGACGACGGCATCACCCTCCCGCACGTCCCCGGCCATGAACTGGTGGGTACCATCGAGGCCGTCGGCGACGACGTACGGCTCTTCTCCGTGGGGGACCGCGTGACGACGCCGTTCGTCTGCGCCTGCGGGCACTGCCCGGAGTGCGCGTCCGGCAACGGCCAGGTGTGCCGCAACCAGACCCAGCCGGGCTTCACGCACTGGGGCTCGTTCGCGGACCTCGTGGCCCTGCATGACGCCGACACGAACCTCATCGCCGTCCCCGCCTCCCTCGATGCCGGCGCGGCGGCGCTCCTCGGCTGCCGTTTCGCGACGTCGTACCGCGGCCTCGTGCACCAGGCCCGCCTCGGGGCCGGGGAGTCGCTCGTGGTGGTCGGGTGCGGCGGCGTGGGCCTGAGCGCCGTGATGATCGGCGTGGCCCTGGGCGCACGGGTGGTTGCGGTGGACATCGATGCCGCCGCACTGGAGCGCGCCGCACGCTTCGGCGCCGACCGTACTATCGACTCCTCCGGCCTGTCCCGCGCGGAGGTGCTGGCCGGGCTCGCCGAAGCGGCGCCGCAGGGCTTCGACGTCTCGGTGGACGCCCTCGGCCGGGAGGGGACCGCCGCCGTGGGGATCCTCGCGCTACGCCCCCGCGGCCGGCACGTGCAGATCGGCCTCTTCCCCTCCGATCCCGTGATCCCCATGGGCGCCGTGATCGGCCGGGAGCTGTCCGTCCTCGGCAGCCATGGCATGCCCGCGCGCGACTACCCCGGGCTGCTGGACCTCGTGGCCGCGGACCGGCTGCGCCCGCAGGACCTCATCGAACGTCGGATCCCGCTCGAGGACGTCCCGGACGCCCTGGTGGCGATGGCCGGCGACCGGTCCGCGGGCGGTGTGACCGTCATCGACGTCGGCGCCTGAACTACGCGGTCAGGTCGAGGACGAAGCGGTAGCGGACGTCGTTGCGCCGAAGCCGGTCCAGCGCCTGGTCGACCTCGCCCACGGGCAGCACCTCGACGTCGGCCGTGATGCCGTGCTCGCCGCAGAAGTCCAGCAACTCCTGCGTGGCCCTGGTGCCGCCGCTGCCGGCCGACGCGAGGCTCTTGCGGCCGATCAGCAGGGCCATCGGGTCGAAGTCAAGGCGCTCGGTGATGCCCAGGGTGCACAGCGTGCCGTCCAGGGCCAGCGCCCGTAGGTAGGGGGTCATGTCGTGGGTGGCAGATGCCGTGTCCAGGATCAGATGGTGCGTGTCGAACTGTGCGGCCATGGCGGCGTCGTCGCTGGAGAGCACGACGTCGTCCGCGCCGAGCAGGTACGCCGCATCGGCCTTGGCGGGTGACGTGGTGAAGACGGTGACGCGTGCGCCGAGCGCCTTGGCGAGCTTGACGGCGAGGTGCCCGAGGCCACCGAGCCCGACGACGCCCACGGAACTGCCCGGTCCCACCTGCCAGCGCCGCAGCGGCTCCCACACCGTGACCCCCGCGCACATCAGGGGCGCGACGGCAGCGGGGTCCAGCTGCGGAGGGATGCGGTAGGCGAAGTCCTCACGGACCACGTACTCGTCGGAGTAGCCGCCCTGCGTGGGCAGGCCGTCCTGGCGGTCCACGCCTCCGTAGGTGAGGGTCGGGAAGTCATGGCAGTAGTTCTCCTGGCGGGCCAGGCAGGCCGGGCACGTGCCGCAGGAATCGACGATGTTGCCCACGGCGACAGCGTCCCCGACGGCGAACCGCGTGACGTCCGCGCCGACCTCCGTGACCGTCCCGGTGAACTCGTGGCCGGGTACCAGCCGGGCCGATCCCCGGGCGGCCGACGCGAGGGCATCGAGGTCGCTGTGGCAGACGCCGCAATAGCCGATGCCGACGGCGATGTCATCGGGGCGGAGGTCCCGCCGCTCGAAGGTCCAGGGCGTCACGCCGGTGCCGCCCGGGATCGATGCGAATCCATTGGTGTGTCTCATCTGCACTCCTTAGAAACCAACTGTTTGGTTATACGGGGAGACTGTACCTGCCGCTGAGCCGGAAATAAACCAAACGGTTGGATAGACTGATCGGATGGGAAACAGCGATGCCACCAAGCAGCGGATCCTCGAGGCGGCCACCGAGGAGTTCGCCGAGCGCGGGATCGCCGGGGCGCGCATCGACCGCATCGCCCGGGCCGCGCAGGCCAACAAGGCCCAGTTGTACGCCTACTTCGGCAACAAGGAGCAGCTCTTCAGCGCGGTGCTCGCCGAGCGCCTCCGCGCGATCGTCGACGCCGTGCCGATCGACGGCCGGGACCTGCCCGGCTACGCGGTGCGCCTGTACGACGACTACCTCGCGCACCCCCTCGTGGTGAAGCTCGCGGTCTGGACGCGGCTCGAGCGCGCGCCCTTCGGCGGACTCGGTCCGGAGATCGGCACCCTCGACCAGCCCAAGTTCGCAGCCATCGCGGCCGCCCAGGCCGAGGGGCTCGTGGACCCGAGCATCCCGCCGTCGGACCTCTTCTCGATGGTCATCGCGCTCTCCCTGACCTGGTCGCCCGTGAGCACCACGATCGCCGCGTCGCCCGACGACGACGACGCGGAGCACGAGCACCGTCGCCGCCTGATCCGCACGGCCGTGCGCCGCCTGGTCACCCCCGACGCGTAGCGCTGCTTCCGGATGCGTCCGGAACGTGGTGATACTGGGTCATGAACCCCTCCAACTCCATCACCCTGAGGTTCCTCGCCTCCCCCACCGACCTCGGCCACAGCGGGTCGGTGGACGCCGGCACGGTGCTCGAGTGGGTGGACAAGGCGGCCTACGCGGCCGCCGTCGGCTGGGCGAAGACGTACTGCGTGACCGCGTACGTGGGGAACATCCAGTTCGCGGATCCGGTGGTGGTCGGTGACCTCGTGGAGGTCGAGGCCACGATCGTGCACACCGGCACCTCGTCGATGCACATCCGCACCATCGTCTCCTCCGGATCCGTCTCGGGGGGCGACGGCGGCAGGCGCAGCGAGTGCCTCGTGATCTTCGTGGCCGTGGGCCCCGACGGCCGGCCCGTCGCCGTCCCGCCCTTCGAACCGCGCTCGGATGCCGAGCGCCTCGAGAGCGAGCACGCGGTGGCCCGCATCGCGGTCCGCAAGGAGATCACCGAGGAGATGCGCCGCCAGGCGTACACGGACGCCGGCACCGCGGAGCGGACCGTCCTTCGGTTCCTCGCCGCGCCCACCGACGTCAACTGGGGCGGGAAGGTGCATGGCGGCACGGTCATGGACTGGATCGACGAGGCCGCCTACGTCTGCTCCACGCGCTACTGCGGACTGGACACCGTCGCCGTCTTCTCGGGCGGCGTCCGGTTCCTCAAGCCGCTGCACATCGGGGACGTCGTCGAGGTCGAGGCACGCCTCGTCTACACCGGGCGCAAGGGCATGCACGTCGCGGTCCATGTGCGCTCCGGCAGCCCGACGTCGCGGGAACTGGACCTGACCACCGAGTGCCTCACCGTCATGGTGGCGCGCGACGCCGAGGGCACGGCCGTCCCGGTGCCGCCGTGGGTGCCGCGCTCCGAGGAGGACCGGCGTCTGCACGAGCACGCCCGGGACCTCGCGCTCATCCGCAGCCGCGCCCCGGGCAGCGTCCTACCCACCCACCTGCGGGCCGTCGTCGACCGAGCGTAGGTGCGGGCCCGCGGTGGGTCAGCCGATGGTCGCGGACCGTCCGGGGACGGTGAGCGTCTTCCCGTAGGCGGACACCGAGCGCGTCAGGTTGGTGGTGTTGACCGCGACGACGCTCCCGTTCGAGAGTTTCACCACGTTCACGCCGCTGAGTGTCACGGGGCCGACGGTCGCGTACGCTCCGCCGGTCACGGCCTTCGTGAGCGCCGTGACCTGCGGGTCCGAGGCGGCGACGGAAACCGTGGTGACGGTCTCGAAGTTCGCGTCGTCGTCCCACGCATTGTCCTGGCAGGTGGGCTCCGCCTGGGAGAGCGTGGCGGTCATCTGCCGGGCCGAGACCGTGCGGGTCTGCAGCAGGTGCCCGAGCGTCATCCGGTGGTCCAGCACGCGGCGCGCCTTGCCCGCGGCCACCACGGAAGCCCTCGCGCCGAAGCCGTCGCGCAGGCACGGGGCCGAGGAGCCGATGTCGCCGCCCTGGCGGTAGGCCGCCGCCGGGAGTTCACGCAGGGGCACGGAGTAGTCGTGTTCCACCACCGGCATCCCGGCGGCCGTGATGGCCCTGTAGGCGGCGGTGGCCTGCTCCAGGTCCACGAGCGGCGCTGGGCGCCCCGTACCGTTGGAGACGACGTGCTCGCGGAGGGCGAAGTCCACGCTGCCCGTGGCCGCCAGTTCTGTGGCGAGGTCCACCTGATTGCTCCAGGCCGGGTAGACGCCGAGGTTGACGGCGACGGGGACGTCCCGGCCCAGGGTGCGGGTGAGCGTCGCGTCGAAGCGCTGCACCGCGGCGATGAGGGCCTTCCCGTAGGCGTCGTCGCTCGCCCAGGGGCCCCACTGCCCCACGTCGACCATGTCCTGGCCGTGTGAGGGCGACATCGAGGCGTCGTCGAGGAAGATGCCGTCGAACCGGGCGGCAGGAGCGTTCGTCGTGCCCCGCTGCGCGTCCGTGGTGAGGATGGTGCGCGCCGTCGCGGCGCAGGCATCGGCGTAGGCCGGGGACAGGTCGGCGACGGTCAGGTAGGAGTAGCCCGGGTAGGAGGCGAAGCCGTCCTCGTTCACGGCCACCTTCGGGTTCGGCGTGGTGACGGCGAACTGCCTCCCCTCCGACGTCGCCGTGTCCGCGCAGGAGTTCCGGAAGACGCCGTTCCACGGTTCGGCATCCCGCATGGCACCGATGTTCAGGTACGCGAGGAACGTGGTGCCGGGATTGGCGGCCTTCATGTCGGAGAGCGTGCAGTCACCCGGCGCGTCCGTGGTGGCCGTCATGGGGTCGACGATCGCCACCGAGACCTTGCCCGTGAGCGCTGCTCCCGGGCAGAGCAGCTGGCCCTGCCGGTACCCCTGCAGGTAGGCCGGCAGCTGCTGGCCGCTCCCCTTCGGCACACTGCCGGCGCTCGCAGGCGTGACGAGGGTACCGACGGCGAAGGCGAGGGCCAGCGCGGTGGAAACAGCCGTGACCCCGGCGGCTTTGAGTCTCATACGCACATCATGGATGTGCCCGTTCCGTCAGGACAGGTGAAGGGCCCGACCGTCGGTAATCCTGAGCAGAACCTGCGCAAGGACCCGCCCGCCCGTCAGCGGGGGGAGGCGGTGGTCAGGAGGGGCGGCGGAACAGGACGCCGCGCTGCGGTTGCAGCACCACGGACGACGGCGCGGAGCGCCCCTCCGCGTCCACGAGGCCGGCCGGCACCCGCACCCTGCGGCGCCGGCGGCCGTCCCGGTTGAAGTTCACGGCGGCGAACCCGTCCTCGAACTCCCGCCACCAGGCATGCCTCCCACCCTGCGGTGCGGTCCGTGGGGCCCCGAGCTGCCAGTCGAGTTCGGGTGCGTGGTGGAGGCGGCTGTAGTCGTCGTGAGCCGTGGCACTGTATGCACCGCGGCCCTCGCCGAAGATCCAGAACGCCGCGAGCCCGTAGACGAAGTTGGGGTGGCGGTCGTCGCCGTCGGTGGGGACGCGGAGGATGGAGAGTCCGGGCCCGGCGGCCTGGGACAATTGTGCCTCGGCCGTCACCGGATCGAACAGGTCCACGGGGCTGTAGCCGAGCCAGACCTCCTCGAAGCCCCCGCCGTAGGCGGCGTGTGCGGCCCACCGCCCCGGTTCGCGGCGCGACTCGGCGATGTTCGGCACGAGGATCTTGCCGGCGGCGTTGAGCGCCGTCCCGGCCGCCTGTACGAGGTCGCCGAGGGCCGTCCGCAGTGCCGCCATCTCCGTGGCGCCCTCGATGGGCAGCCGGAGGCCGTAATAGTCGTCGAACACGTCGTTGTCCGCCATGACGCCGTCGAACGGCGAATCCCGCAGTTCCTCGACGACGTTGCCCACCCAGCGGCGCTGGTAGTCGGGATCCCACACCCGCATCTGCCAGTGCCCCGGATAGCGCTCCCACTCGATGCGGGAGCCGTCCAGGCGCGTGGCGAACCAGGCGCCGTCCGCGTCCGCCTCCCCGTAGGAGACGCCGGAGGTGAAGACCGGTCCGGGCTCGTAGCTCCGCACGGACGACAGGCACTTGTAGCAGAGCACCGTCATGTCCGGGCGGAGCCGCTTGAGCTCCTCGGCGGCGTCGACCTCCCACGGCTGGAGGATCGCCGCACGGTAGTGCTGGGCCGCGAACTCGAGCTGGCCCGGCAGGAGGGGATCGCCGTACCGGATCCAGGCGCCGACGCCGGTCACAGGCCGGACCGCGTGAGGTCCCCGAGGCCCGTCGTCGTGAGCTCACCGAGATCCGTGATGTCACCGACCGTCCGGTAGATCTCGTTGTAGGAGGACATGATCTCGTGCATCTGGAAGAACTCCTGGACGCGGGTGCGCGCGTTCGCCGCGTAGGTCCGGTAGAGCTCCGCGTTGCCGATGACCGCGCGAATGTTCTCCGCCATCTCCTCCACGTCGCCCGCGATCACGAGTTCACCGCACGGCCCGACCGTGCGGCCGTCCCTGGCGTGGAGCTCGTCGCCGATCAACTGGCGCATGCCGCCCACGTCGGTGCCGACGGTGGGGATGCCGGCGGCCATGGCCTCGAGCACCACGATGGGCTGGCCCTCGTTGTAGCTCGGGAGCACGAGGAGGTCGAACTGGTCGAGCATGTCCCTCACGTTGACCGTGCCGTGGACGGTGACGTGGTCGTGCAGCCCGAGGCTCTCGATCTTCGCGAGGCACGCCTCGTAGTACTCGGGCACGTGCTCGGTGGGCCCGAGGACGTCGAGGTGGAGGTTCGGGAAACCGTGGCGGCGCAGGATGTCCATGCTCGACAGCAGGTCCAGCAGTCCCTTGATGGGAACCACCCGGGCGATGTAGACGAGCTTCCAGACGTGGTCGTCGCCCCGCTGCGCCAGCAACTCCTGCGCGGCGCGCCGGGCCCGGTACTTGTCGTCGAACTCCTCGATCACCATCGCGTTGGGCACGACGACGGACTTGTCGATGTCCGTGCCGAGACGTGCCGCCTCAGTGATGGCACTGGGGTACAGATAGGTGATGAGGGTGGCGCTGGGGTAGCAGAAGTGACCCATCTCGGTCCACCACGCCATCCACGCCCGCTGCTCCGGTGTGACGTCGAACGTCCGGTAGTCCTCCGAGGTGATGGACAGCGCCATGTTGCGGTCCAGCAGCGTGTTCACCGTGTCGCGCACGTACAGGTTGTGTTCTGTGAGCAGGAATGACGTGCCGTGGTCCCGCGCGGCTGCGGCCCCCAGCAGGGAGGCGTAGCCGGTGGTGTGGGCGTGGTAGACCCGCGCCCTCGGCATGGTCTCCCCGAGGACGGCGAAGGCGAGCGAGAAGAAGTTCCGCAGCGTCCAGAAGGAGTCCGCCAGGGACAGGTCGAGCTGGGGCATCCGCTCGGAGAGTGCCTCCATGAACTCCTTCGATCCCAGGAGGGCCCAGAGCGGGAAGGTGCGGGTGCGCTCGTTCAGCCCCTCGTCGATCAGCTGCCACAGCGGCTCCACCTCGCCCCGTTCGGACAGCGCGTACAGCGCGTCGAACACCCGGTGCGCGAGCGCCGAGCGCTCCACCGGGGTCATCCCGAGATCCCTGGAGGACACCGCCATGAAGTCGTGCCGGTGCTCCTGCAGGCTCAGGTAGACGGGGCGCACCCAGGCCACGTTCGCCGGCATCCCGTACAGGTCCTCCTGGGGTGACGCGGAGTCCCAGGTGATGTGGATGATGCCGTAGGTGAGGTCGGGGTTGTGGGTGACGATATCGTGCACCACCGCCGAGACCCCGCCCTTGAGGTACGGGTAGGTGGATTCCATGACGATGGCGACGTCGACGTCCGCGTAGTGGACCTGTGCTGCCGCCTCGGCGGGGAGGAGGGCGGCCGGGGACTGCTCGAGCGCGGCGTGACGGGCTTTCGGGTTCTTGAAGACGTACATGGTTCTTCCTTGTCGCTGGGAGCGGGTCGGGTCGGTCGGTCGGGGCTACCAGGACGTGGCGTGACGCCAGAACAGGGTGTACTCGGGCTGTGTCCAGTGCCGTTTGTAGAGCACCCATGCGACGGCGACGAGCACGAGGTCCGCCACCACGAGCAGGCTGTACGCCAGCAGGGCTCCGGCAGAACCCTGCACGGCGCCCACCAGCAGGAAGGCTGCCGCGCACAGCGCGAGGTGGGTGCCACCCAGGATCTGCGGCAGGACCTTCTCGCCGATGTAGTCCAGTTCGTAGCTGAGGAGCGTCAGGATCATGAAGGCCCAGGACGCCACGCCCACCGCGACGGCCAGCAGTGCGCTCACGGGCTGGATGCCCTCGAGCAGCAGCACGACGACGAGGGTGAGGATCATGCCGACCGCGCCCGTGCTGAGGATCGCGCGGTCCACCGTGCGGCTCAGTGCCCGGGACCTCGTGGCGAGCAGCGTGAGTGGTTCCTCGGCGATGGTGCGGTGCAGTTCGGTCACAGCCCGGTCCACCCGCGGAGCGAGATTCACGAAGTAGTAGTTGTAGGCGACGACGGCGGGCAGCATCGCGAGGAACACGATCACCACCTGGAAGTCGCCGTCCGTGACGAGGAACAGGACGAACTTGTCGGCCCAGAGCACCGCGCCGAGCAGGAGTCCGCGCACGAGGTCGGCCGAGAAGTGGCGGGCGTCGAGTCGGCGGGCGAACCGGGCTGCTGCCAGACCGCGTCCCATGGCTGCGACCTGTGTGAGGGTTCCGAGCAGCGGCGGGAGCCACCAGAGGGTGGGGGCCGCGAACAGTGCCACGGCATACGCCGCCCAGGCGAGAGCCCAGAGCCCGCGGCGTTCCCCCACGTTCGTGAGGATGAGGGACTGGACGAAGAGCAGGTGGAGGGCGCAGAGGGCGGCGTAGGTAGCGAGGGCCGGGAGGGACCAGTGCGTGGCGAGCCACAGCGGCACGGCGAAGACGACGACGAGCGGCAGCGACTGGATGAACATCGCGGGCCAGGTGGTGCAGAAACGACGGGTGATCGCGGCCATGTCGCGCTCGGCCATGAGATCGCCGATGGCGCGGTAGGCCGGAAGGCAGGCAGCCTGCGCGAGCCACGGGACGGTGATGGAGGAGGCGAGCACCACGAGGGTGAGCTGCACGCCGCCGACGTCGACCGCGGCCATGGCGGGGCTGACGAGCGGATAGACGAGGTTCAGCAGGATCACCGGCGACAGGTACAGCAGGAGCCCCGCGCCGCGGCGATTGCCCCCGTCGGACTCCGCGGCCCCGAGGGCGTCGGAGGAGCCGGGGCGTACGAGCAGCAGCAGCGTGACCATGAGCAGGAGGATCCCCGCGGCCAGGAGGACGGAGGACCAGCCGGCCGGCAGGACGGAGTCCGCGAGCGGCACGAGGGCCGTCAGGATCAGCGCGACGATGATGGCCACCGTGCGGCGTCGGGTGAAGGAGTCCTGGACGAGGGACTGCAGAGAGGTCATGATTTCCCCTGGGCCGCTCGTCGCCGGACGGCGTCGGACGGCCTCGTGTGAGACGGATGTGGGACAGGAGCACTTCCAGCTGCACACCGGTGGAAGCCGGCCCGGCAGCTGTGTGCACGGGTCAGGTCCAGCCCGTTCGCCCACCCCGGAGGGAATAGGTGCGTCGTCGCCGGCTCTGCCAGCGAGCACCGGTCTCAAAGTATCGAGTGGGCGGTGGTCGCTTCACGAGTAGGGATCCCGTGGCCTCACGAGGTCACTTGCTCCCCCTCGGCCCCATCTCTACCTGTCGGTGGGTACCGCCCTACTCGCGAACGGCCCCGGGGACTACCTACAGCCCAGCGATGGTGCGGGACCTGTTCCGGCCCTCGGATCACCGCTGCGTGACCAACACCACAGCCGTTCCCCGATCCTGGTTCAGCGCCGTGAGGGCGTCTCGTCGGCGATGCGGTAGGACTCCCCGATCAACTCCACCAGCTGGTCGTGCTCGACCCGGCCGAGACGCACGAGCACGAGCGATTCGTACTTCTCGTGGTGCGGGTGGAGCAGGAAGACGCCGGGCTGCATCGCGAGGAGCGCAGCACGCTCGGTGGTCTTGACCGTCAGGACGGTGTCGTCCCACATGCGCGCGAAGAGCGTCCGGGCGAACCATGCCGGCCGGTTCCAGCTCAACCGCTCCGACGTCCCGGGCAGGGCGAGGCATGCAGAGCGGACGTCGTCTTCGCTGACCATGGACCAACCATGGCACCGGGCGCGGAGCCGGTCCAGTGGTTTACCGGGCACCGCCGGTTCCTGCGGTATCACCGCGGTATCACTGCGGTGTCACGGGAGGGGCACGGAACGGCAACAATGCCACGATCTTGATTCCAGTTCGATCGCACTCCTTTCCCAGGGCGCAGGCGGGTCGCACCATGGAACGGTCCACCCACGATACGAAGGAGTAGCCATGGGTCGCCAGAACAAGCGGTCATCGATCTGCTGCGGGGCGTTGGGCCTCGCATTCCTCCTCTCCTCCTGCGGTTCCGGTTCGGGCGCCGCGACGCAGCAACCGCCGCCCGCCGCGGAATCGACAGCGACACCGGTGACGACACCGGCCGGAACACCGGTCGCTGAACCGACGACCGATACCACGGAACCGGCGCCCGGCACGTGGGTCACCTACACGACGTCGGACGGCAGTCTGTCCTTCGACCACCCCGCCGGGTGGACCGTCGCCGATGCCCCGGAGCCCCCGCCCGCGGGCGTGTCCATCGCCATCGGGGACGCCACGGGCCGGCAGCTCGCGACCCTGCAGACGAATCTCGTCACAGGGGCCGTCTGCCCGGCGGAACTCCCTCACGCGCAGCTGGACACGGAGCCGCTCCCGGCGCTCTCGCAGGGGACGGCCACACCGAGGTTCGTGTTCGAGGGACGCACCGACCCCACCGTCGCCGATCCGGTGGCCGCCACCACGCTCGCGTACGGGATCACGTCGGCACCCGAGCCCACGGGCCCGGGAGCGTGCCCCATCGCCCACTTCTTCTCCTGGCCGCCGTCGGGGGCCGCCTTCGGCGGCATCTACGACCCGTACCTGATCTACCCGGGGAAACCGCAGCACATCGACACACCCCAGGCCTACATGGAGACCCAGGAGTACCAGGACATCAGGGCGATGATCACCTCGCTCCGCCCCGCCGGGTGAGCGGTGCGAGTCGGTCGGGCGGGGCTGCAGCTTGCCGTAGGGACAGCTCTGCCCCGGCCCGACCGAGGTCACCGCACAAGAACGGTGGACGAAGGACGGTCCGGGTCGGGCAGGAGGAACGCGGAGATGGCGGCCGCGATCTTGGCTCCGCCCTGCACGGAGGGTTCGATGGGGTTCGCGTAGTCGCCGTCGTCGTCGCACACCAGCCGCAGGTCGACGACGGACACGCCCCGCGCGAAGGCGGCCCGCGTGATGATGTCGTTGAAGAACGCCAGGGCCGTGCGGATCACCGTGGAGCCCGGCTCCGAGGCGGGTGTGTCGTAGATGGTGCAGACGGCGGTGGGCAGCCCCACCGCGAGGACGCCGTCGAGCATCGCCCCGTAGTCCTGCGCGAACGCCCTCCGGGGGGCGTCGAAGGCGAGCAGCGCCTCCATCACCCCGCCCACCGGGAGCTGCAGCAGGTGCCGGTACCCGAGGGCGTCGTTGCCGCCGGCGCTGACCACGAGGTGCGTGGCGCCGGGCGGCAGGGCGCGCAGCTGACGCGCGACGCCGGAGGTGACGTCGCCGTCGACGGCCAGCAGCGTGGCGTCCCAGCCCGCGGGCAGGGCGTCCCGCACCTGCGCGACGACGTCGGGGCCCCCGTCGACGTACCGTCCGTTGTCGAGGATCGAGTCCCCGAGCAGCACCACGTGTCCCATCTGGCCTCCTGATCCGGTCACCCTTCCATCGTGGCCCGCCAGGGAGCGCGTCCACCAGTGCGTACCCGTTCCACCGCGGGGCGTCGATCGCGGTACACGCGCGGAGCCGGGCAATCTCCCGGGCTGCCGGTGCATGGGCGGCACGGCATGATGGACGGAGGATCGGCGCAGCCCGGTCCCCGACCCCCGGAGGACACTGCCGTGAATGCCGTGACCGTCCGCAACGCCGCGGAGCTATGCGGGCTCCTTCCCGGACCCGCCGACGGTCAACGGGCCATGCTCGGGATCGTCGGTCCGCCGGGCGCGGGCAAGTCCACGATCGCGGCGGCGGTCGTCGGGCTCGACCCGGACCAACATGCCCTGGTGCCCATGGACGGGTTCCACCTGGCCGACCAGGCGCTGGACGGCCTCGGGCTCCTCGACCGGAAGGGAGCGCCGGAGACCTTCGACGCCCACGGCTACGCCGCCCTGCTGGCGCGCCTGCGGAGCAGCCCCGACCACACCGTCTACGCGCCTGCCTTCGAGCGCGACCTCGAACAGCCGCTCGCCAACGCCCTGCCGGTGCAGCCGTCGTCGTCACTGCTCGTGACGGAGGGCAACTACCTGCTGCTCGAGGAGCCCGGGTGGCAGGACGCGCGGGAGCTCCTCGACGAGGTGTGGTTCATCGACGTGGACCCCGAGGTGCGCCGACGCCGTCTCGTGGCCCGGCATGTCCTGTTCGGGAAGACGCCCGCAGCCGCCGAGGAGTGGGTGCGTCGCGTGGACGAACCGAACGGGGCGCTCGTCGCTGCCACCCGGGCCCGCGCGGACCGCGTCCTGGACGTCTCCGAGTGGCAACTCACCTGATCCGTCACCATCATCGGGACGATCGCCGTACCGACGGTCCGGACCGTGTCGATAACCAGTACCGACGGGCGTCCGCTGCATCGACCCCGCGACCGGTGTGGCGGACCCCGATCACCCGACCCCGCGCCGCAGCGCTCGTGGCCGGGCGGACCGGCCTGCCTTCTACGCAGCGGGGGCGGCCGGTCCGATCAGGCCAGGAACCAGTCCCGCGCCGGGTTCTCGACGCCCGGGGCCTCCCGCCTCGTCCGGTCCGCGCGGGGCTGCGCCACCCAATCGACGGCGTTCGCGAGCACGCGCTGCACCTGCGGATGGTGGTAGACCGGGTACTCCTGGTCGCCGGGGCTGAAGTAGAAGATCCGGCCCTTGCCGCGCGAGAAGGTGACGCCCGAGCGGAAGACCTCGCCGCCCTCGAAGGAGCTGATGAAGATGAGGTCGTCGGGTTCGGGGATGTCGAACAGCTCCCCGTACATCTCCTGCTCGGGGATGACGATCGGGCTCTCGATACCCGCCGCGATGGGGTGCGACGGCTTGACCGTCCAGACCAGCTCGCGTTCTCCGTCGTTCCGCCACTTCAGGGAGCACGTGGTGCCGAGGAGCCGCGTGAGGATCTTCGAGAAGTGACCCGAGTGCAGCACCACGAGGCCCATGCCGCCGAGGACGTGCCGGTGCACGCGGTCGACGACGTCGTCGGACACCTCACCGTGGGCGATGTGGCCCCACCACAGCAGCACGTCCGTACCGGCGAGGCGCTCCTCGGTGAGTCCGTGCTCGGGATCGGCGAGGGTCGCGGTCGTGATGTCCGAGCCGGGGAAGTAGCCGGCGAGCGACTCCGCGATGGCCCCGTGGATGCCCCGCGGGTACATCTCACCGATCGTCATGGGTTCGTTGCGGACCTCGTGGACGCCCTCGTTCCAGACGACGACGGTGGGCTTGCCGTCGAAGGTGATGCTGGTTCCGGTGCTGTCCGCCATCAGAGCTCGACCTCCCTGTGCCGGGCCGCGGATGCGTAGCAGGCGTCGATGATGCGGGCCCGGCCCAGCGCGAGCGAGCCGTCGTGCCGCCCCCACTCGGCCTCGCCCGCGCGGATGGCGGCGAGGAAGTCGTCGACCACGCCCTGGTGGCCCAGCGACGGGCCGACCTCCGGCTCGTAGTCGCCCTTCTCGGTGTAGACGTGCAGGCTCTCCACGGCGCTGTACGGCGCACCGGCCCTGGTCAGCTGGGCACCGCCGTCGGTCCCGTAGATGCGGAAGTCGAGGAGATCGTCGGTGTCGCGGTAGGCGGCCCAGCCGGCCTCGACCAGCAGCGTGGCGCCGCCTTCGAGGCGCATGAACGCCGAGGCGAAGTCCTCCACCTCGAACGCGGAGCCCACGGCCTGCGCGCTGTACTCGCCGCCACCGCCCCGTCCCTGCGGTCCGAGCTCGGAGTAGGTCGACGCCGAGACCGAGAGGACCTTGGGCTCACCGAGCAGGTGCAGCGCGTAGTCGATCACGTGGACGCCGATGTCCGCGAGCGGTCCGCCCCCGGCCATCTCCCGGTTGGTGAACCAGCTGCCCAGCGAGGGGATGCCGGCGCGGCGGAGCCAGGAGGCCTTCGCGTAGTAGGGGCGGCCGAGCTCGCCGTCATCGAGCACGCGCTTGAGGGCCGTGATGTCACCGCGGCGGCGGTGGTTGAACGCGACGTCGAGGACGCGCCCCGCCTTCCGCGCGGCGTCGACCATGAGCTGTCCCTCGTCCCCGTTGCGCGCGATCGGCTTCTCGCTGAGCACGTGGAGGCCCCGCTCCAGTGCGGCGACGGTGATGGGGGCATGGAGGAAGGTCGGGACGGCGACACTGATGGCGTCGAGCCCGTCGAGTGCGATCAGGTCCTCCCACCGCTCGACGGCGTGGGGGATGCCGTACTCGTCGCGGAGCTCGGCGAGGAGGTCCGGTTCCATGCCGGCCAGCCCCACGATCTCGACGTCGGCGCTGTTCGCGTAGGCCTCGAGGTGCTGGCGACCGGCCCAGCCGATCCCCACCACCCCGACCCTCAGGCGGCGCTCCTGATCGGATGGGCTCTGGTGCACGGCGAGGTCCTTGTCTGTGGGGGGCTGGTCTCCTTCCAGTCCTATCGTGCCGCTGCGGCCACTGTCCACGCGGAGTGGCGGGAAGTCTTTTCGGCCGTGTTCCGTTGGCGCTGGTAGACGCACCACCCGGGTGCACGAACTGGAGGACAGCCATGACCATCGCCATCACCGGAGCCACCGGCCATCTCGGCCGCCTCGTGATCGAGCAGCTGCTCGCACGCGGCGTGGACCCCTCGACCATCGTGGCCGGCGGGCGCAACGAGGAGGTCCTCGGCCGGCTGGCTGCGCAGGGCGTCCGGACGGCGCGCATGGACTACGCCGACGCCTCCACGCTCGACGACGCCTTCGCCGGTGCCGAGAAGATCCTGCTCATCTCCGGCAACGAGGCGGGGCAGCGCACCGTGCAGCACAAGGCCGTGATCGACGCGGCTCGGCGCGTGGATGCGACCCTGGTCTACACGAGCGCACCGAAGGCCTCGACGACGTCGCTCGTCCTCGCGCCCGAGCACAAGGCCACCGAGGGTCTGCTCGAGGGCTCGGGCCTCACCTACACGGTGCTGCGCAACAACTGGTACACCGAGAACTATGACGACACCATCCATCAGGCGGTGTCCACGGGCAGCATCCTGACCGGGGCAGGGGGCGGAAGGGTCGCGAGCGCGCCGCGCCGGGACTACGCCGAGGCCGCCGCCGTCGTCCTGCTGTCCGACGATTACGCGGGTGAGATCCTCGAGCTCGGCGGCGACGAGCCCTGGACCTTCGACGAGCTGGCTGCCACGGTCGCCGAGGTGGCAGGGACGCCCGTCGCCGTGGACAAGGTGTCTGTGGACGAGCACGTCGCCGCGCTTACGCGCTCCGGGCTGGACGAGGGCACGGCTCGCTTCGTCGCCGCCCTGGACGCCAATATCGCCGACGGCGCCCTCGCCGGCAGCGACGGCACCCTGTCCCGCCTCATCGGCCACCCGACCACGCCCCTGAAGCAGTACGTCGGGGAGCTGCTCGGCCGCTAGCGCGCCTCCGCCGGCCGGCTCCGGGCATGTGCCCATCGGGAGCCGGGCCGGCGCGGGTACTCTCCGCCGCAGGACCCGGCGCTACGCTGGCACGACGACGTAGCCCAGGAGGAACCATGCCGACCGACCGGGACCTCTCCGTGGGGCAGGTGGCCGCGCGCAGCGGCATGAGCGTCTCCGCCCTGCACTTCTACGAACGCCAGGGGCTGATCCGCAGTCGCCGCACGAGCGGCAACCAGCGCCGGTACGATCGCTCCGTCCTGCGCCGCGTCGCCGTCATCCGCGCCGCTCAGCGCGCCGGCATCCCGCTCGCCACCGTCGCGAAGGCCTTCGCCGAGCTCCCCAGGGACGGCGTCCCGGACCAGGAGGACTGGCAGCGGCTGTCGGCGGCCTGGCAGCAGGAGATCGAGCAGCGCATCGCCCAGCTCGAACATCTGCGGGACCGGCTGGACGGCTGCATCGGCTGCGGCTGCCTGTCCCTTGCGACGTGCGGCTTCGTCAACCCGAACGATGACGCCGGCCGGCGCGGCATCCCGTCCACGCTGCTCGACCCCTGAACGTCCGCATCCCGACAGCCCGATTTGACCTCAACCTTTGTTCAGGTTCTAGCGTTGAGAGCATGACAGTCTCTGCCGGCCACGCCCCCACCGCCGACCTCTTCAAGGACGCCTTCCGGGCACACCCCGCCGGGATCGCTGTCCTCACGGCCCGGGGACCCGACGGGCCGGTCGGCCTGACGGCGTCGTCGGTCTCCTCGGTCTCGGCCGAGCCGCCCGTCCTCACGTTCTCCGTGTCCACGGCGTCCTCGTCGGCAGCAGCCCTCGTCCGGGCTGACACGCTCCTGGTCCACCTGCTGGGTGCGGACCAGCTCCGGATCGCCCGGCTGTTCGCGACCCGAGGAGCCGATCGCTTCGGCGGAGCCGTCGCGTGGCAGCCGCTACCCTCGGGCGAACCGCTCCTGACCGACGCGCCCTGGGCCCTGCGCTGCCGCATCCTGCACCGGCTGCCGGTCGGCGGATCGATGATCCTCGCCGCGGAGGTCGTGTCCATCGAGCAGCGCGGACACGACGACGCGGGGCCGCTGGTCTACCACAACCGCTCCTACCACCGGCTGGACGACCGGTCGATGATGGACTGACGCCCTCCCTGCCGATCGTGCAGGCTCCGCGGACACCGACCGTCAGGGCACCAACACCAACCGGATGGGGTTGCCCTCCTTGCGCTCGAGGCGCGCAACAGCGACCGCGGCGTCACGCAGCGGAAGGGTATCGCTGATGGAGCGGGCGAAGTCGAGGCGCCCGAGTTCCGCGAGCGCCACCAGTTCCGGCACGTGGTGGGCCTCGGACCCGTAGTGTCCGCGGACCTGCTTGCGCGTGTAGGAGAAGGCCGTGCTGTCGGAGATGGTGATCGGGTTCCCGCTCAGGCCCACCAGGACGAGCCGGCCCTGCAGCCCCAGGCACGAGAGCGCCTGCGCCCGCACGACGTCCACTCCCGCGAAGTCGAAGGCGACGTCGAGCCCGCGCCCGCCGGTCGCCGCGGCCATGGCGGCGGCGAAGTCGTCGGCACGCGGATCGAGGGCCACGTCGGCGCCGAAGGCGAGGGCCCGCTCGCGGGCCTCGGGCAGGATGTCCACGGCGACGATGGGCGCGGCGCCGATCATGCGCAGCAGCTGCACGCCGTGGGCTCCGAGTCCGCCGACGCCCCAGACGCCCACCGCCTCCGCCGGCCGCACCTGCCCGGTGGACACGATCGAGGCCCAGGGGGTCGAGACGGCGTCGGGGATGATGGCGGCCTGCTCGAAGGAGAAGTCCGGACCCAACGGCACCAGCACCCCGGCGGGCACCACCACGTACTCGGCCCAGCCGCCGTCGTAGTCCACACCCATGGTGAGCGTGACGCCCCGGTATTCGTAACCGGCCTGCAGGACCACGCGGTCGCCCGCGGACCAGCCCTCCACGCCGTCACCGGCGAGATCCACGCTGCCCGAGACCTCGTGCCCGAGGGTCACCTCGTCACCGCGGAGGTGCAGGGGCTTCAGGAGCCCTTCGATCAGGTGGACGTCGGAGAGGCACACGCCGGCAGCCCGGACCTTCACGCGGACGAAACCCGGGCCCGGCACGGGCACCGGCACCTCCTTGACCTCGAAGGATCCGGTGCTGACGTCGAGCCGTCCGGCGAGCATGGTTTCGTTCATGGGGTCCTCCGTGGGTAGGCCCTCATGCTAGCCACGGTGGGGCGCCCGGCGCGGTCGGGGGCCGGCCTTGACCAGGTAGGCCGCCGCGTGGCCTGCAATTGGTTACTTAGGCAACCTAAGGAGTAGAATCCAACGTCGTCGATGGAGGAGGAAGAGCATGAGTGGCGCGGTGCAACGCCTCGGATCCTTCGCGGCCGTGGGGACGCTCGCCTTTCTCGTCGACATCTCCGTCTACAACATCCTCGCCGCCGGATGCGGCGTCGGACCGATCACGTCGAAGGTGTCCTCCGTGGCCCTGGCCACCGGCGTCTCGTGGCTCGGCAGCCACTACGTGACATTTCGTCAGTTCGCCGGCCGGCCGAAGCGCGAGGAGGCGCTCCTCTTCGGCCTGACGAATCTCATGGGGCTGGGTATCGCAGCCGCGTGCCTGTTCGTGTCGCACTACGTGCTGGGCCTCACGGGTCCACTGGCCGACAACATCTCGGGAAACGTCATCGGCGTCCTCCTCGGCAACGTGTTCCGTTACGTCGCCTACCGCTTCTTCGTCTTCCGCCCGGCGGCCCCTGCGCACATGTGAGTCCGCTGGGGCGGGGACAGCCCGTACGACGTCGGCACCATCTGGCAAGCACGACGGCAGCGGTCCGATCAGTGGGCGTGGAACCGGAGGCTCCGTACGATGGGAAGTGACCGTCAGCCAGCTGGGGACACGTGGCCCTCGTGCCCGCAGCGGCTCGCCACCCCTCGGAGAAGACTTTGCCATGCGCGCGCCCACATCCCTTGCCCTCCTGGCCCTCAGCGCCGGCCTCCTGTCCACCGGTGCCGAAGCGGCCTGGGGCGTGGGCACCACTGCCCAGGCCGGCACCGGAGTGACCCGGCAGATCACCCCGGCGGTGGATCCAGCGCCGCGACCCACCGGTGAAGTCGTCATTCCGTCGGTCGTTCCCCAGCTCGTCGCGCCGACGGCTCCTGTCGTGCCGCCCGTCGACCCGCCTACCGACGAGCCGGTGGTTCCTCCCGTCAACCCGTCGGAACCGCCCGCAACACTCCCGGGGGAACTACCCATGGATCCGCCGGTCGAACCACCGGTCGACCCGGGTACGGCACCTCCGGTCGAGCCACCCACGGAGAAGGCCCCCGATCCGTCGGAGTCACCCACCGAGGAGCAACCCGACGTCGCGCCGCCGACGAACCCGGCGACGGACGACCCCGCGTCGCCCCCGCCCAGTCAGGGCGCGCCGGCCACGTCCGGGCCGGCCCGAGCGTCCGCGGCAACCGGGAACGGCACGTCCGGGGTGGAGGTCTTCCGGGCACCGGTTCAGCGCTCCCCCGCCCCCTACCTCGACCCGTCCTCCACGCCCACCGCTCCGGGGACGGCCACGCCCCAGGCGGTGGACGTGCTGGCCGAGGAGGACGTGGAGCAGGCCCGTCTCGGCCCGTCAGGGCGCTACGTCGCCGCGGGAGTCCTCAGCCTCGTGGCGCTGGCGCTGGCCGTCGCGGTCGCCGTCGTCGCCAGTCCGAGACGCCGGAGGGGTACGCACTAGTCCGGGCCGGGCCGGACGGCTCTCCGTCGTTCCACGTTGTCCGGCCGGAAGGACCCCGATTCGCCGCGTTCCGGTCCCTTCACGCCCAAGAACCAGGAACGACGGCGGCGCATCCTGCCGCAGGAACCAGGAACAGTGGCCCTGACAGGGGCACCGCAGACGCAGAAGGAGCCGGGAATTACCTCCCGGCTCCTTCTGCGTGCTGATGCGGATTAGCGGACCTGGAGGGTCAGCATGCCCGTCGAGTTGGACTGGATCACTTCGATCTTCGTCCCGGTGCCGGCGACGACGACCGAGCCCTGCGGGTTCGCGGCGTCGTAGTAGGCGGTGGGGTTGGTGTCGTCGAAGACGGCGACGCCGCGCTGCGACGGCGCGGTGAGCGTCGTCATGCCTGCCGCCGTCTCACGGTGCAGGCTCAGTGGATCGGTGGCCTCCTTGCCGAAGGTGGCGTCGAAGCTCTGGATGCGGTTGCGAACCATGGTGCCGTCGGACCAGGTGAGGGCCTTCGGGTGTGCGTCCACGGGCAGGGCCAGACCGGCGCCGGGGTGCTGGCGCGTGTTGTTGTTGGACTGCGCGGTGTTCCAGTACGTGATGCTCAGGCCGTCCTGGTACTTGTAGTGCTCCACGGTGTCGGGCGAGGTGAGGCCCCAGCCGAAGTTGTACGGACCGGTGGCGAGCGTGGCGTCGTAGCCCGCGTACACCCGGTTCTCGGCGATGTAGAAGCGGTTCTTGCCCGCGGCGTCCTTGGGCAGGTTCACGACGACGGCCTGCGGGGCCTTCGTGGCGTGGAACGAGGGGCCGATCTTGTGGGTCGACTTCTCGCCCGCGGTCGCGACCTCGTAGTCGAGCCAGCCGAGCTGCAGCTTCTCCCAGGCACCCATGTGGTTCGGGGTGGTGCCGATGGAGCCGTCGCCGTGGCCGAGCCACGAACCGGAGCTCATGAGCGTCCAGAAGCCGGTGCCGTTCTCGCCGCCGCTCGTGTCGTACAGGTCCGGCAGGCCGAGGTCGTGGCCGTACTCGTGCGCGAAGACGCCGAGGCCGCCGTTCTCGGGCTCCGTGGTGTAGTCGCGGATCCAGACGTTGGACTGGCCGATCTTGATGCCGCCGTAGGGGTTGGCTGCGGGGCCGGCGGTGCCGCGTCCCGCCTGGCCGACCGCCCAGCGGTGGGACCAGATGGCCGACGACGCCGCGCCGGCCTCCTCGCCCTCACCGGCGTGGATGGCCTGGAAGTGGTCGATGTAGCCGTCGGCCTCGTCGAAGTCGCCGTCCTTGTCGAAGTCGTAGCGATCCCACTGGTCGAAGGTCGCGAGGTACGCGTCGATCTCGGCAGCGGTCTTGCCTGCAGCGACCTGGGAGTCGTACCAGGCGTTCGCGGTGTCCTGTACGAAGCGGGTCATGTCCGCCTGGCTCTCGGTCTCGCCGTAGCTGGCCGAGTTGTAGGGGACGGTCACCCAGTCGCTGACGTCGCCGTCGACCGTGTACCGGCCGCTGGACATCTCCTCGTAGACGCCCTTCAGCGACTCGCCCTCCGTGCCGAAGAACATGTCGAGGTAGTGCTCGCGGTCGAAGGTGTCGGACCAGTAGGTGGAGTTGTCCACCGCACGGTTCGGCTCCTTGATCGCGCCGTTCGTGGGGCCCGGCGTGGAGGTCGGGAAGCGCGGATCCACCTTGTCGCCGAAGTCGACGAGGAAGGACAGGATCTGGTCGCTGTCCTGCAGGCCGTACTGCGCCCACTGGCCAGGAGCGACCTTGACGGCCTTGGAGCCGTTGCGGTCCTCGACCTTCGCCTCGCCGGAGATGACTTTCTCCACGCCCTGCTGGTTGAGTGCGCGGCGTTCGTCGGCCGCAGGGTCGGAGCGGTCGTCGGCCTTCGCCGCTGCGCCGTCAGCGCTCGGCGAGGACATGAAGGACGACGTCGCGGTCGGTGAGTCCGCCGCGGTGCCGGTGGTGGCCTGTGCGCTCACGGGAGCGAGCACGACGGCGCTGGTCACGGCGAGCGCCATCGCGCACCGCAGCCCCCGGGTACGAGTGGTGAGATTCAAGGGGTCTCCTAAATGAAATATCCCAGCTGATGCAGAGCAAGCTCAGGGTAGGTGCCTGAGATTACGAACATGTTGCCTAGGTCACATGTTCTGGGTGGGACGCTAGCACCAGCCGCGGACACTTTCAGGATTCGGTTGCGTTCTGTGAACCATGTCGTGCCTCGTCCGCCAGAAGGCGGTCCGTCAGGTGAACGGAGCCAGGACCTTCGCAGCCTCGCCGAACACCTCGGAGCGGGTGGTGGCGTGCACGGAGAAGCGGATGCGGTCCTCCCCGTGCAGCGTCGCCGTGATGTCGGCGGCCGCGAGGGCAGCGTGTGCCTCGGCCGCCCGCCCGGGGACTTCCGCCACGACGATCCCGGCACTCTCCGAGCGGTCCCTCGGCGAGAGGACTTCCACTCCGGCGGCGTCGAGCTGCTCCACGAGCCCCTGGGCGTGGGTGGCCACGATGCCGTCGATCGCCGGCACCCCCACAGTCTCGATCAGTGCGAGAGCCTCCGCGAAGGCGCCGGTCGCGTAGGGCGAGAGGTTCGAGATGGAGAAGCGCTGCGCCCCGGGCAGCGGCGGGTGCTCCTCGCCGTCGTACCGGCGCGGATCCGTGACGCCCGTCCAGCCGGTCAGCAGCGGCTCGATCCGCTCCATGCCCTGCGACGACAGGGCGAGGGCGGCCACGCCCCACCCGGCGCGGACCCACTTCTGCGCGCCCGCGATGAGCACGTCGGCCAGCGTCCATTCGACGTCCGCCACGCCGAAGCCCTGGATGCCGTCGACCACCAGCAACCGGTCGGGTCCGATCACCTCGCGGATGCCCGCCAGGTCCGCACGGTAGCCGGTGCGGAAGTCGACGGCGCTCACACTCACCGCAACGGTGTCATCGGTCAGTCCGCCGGCGACGACGTCGGGCGTCATGCGCGTGCCCGGCCCACCGGTCAGGTCGACGCGGGCCCGTCCCACCGCGCTGGTGCGCAGCCAGGGGTAGGTGTTGGAGGGGAACTCGCCGGCGTTGACGAGCACCGATCCGCCGGGCAGGCCGAAGGCCACCTGGAACAGCCCGAGCGAGGTACTGCCGGTCAGCCCCACGTTCTCGAGGGGGAAGCCGCTGAGCCGCGCGAAGGCCTCCCGTGCGCGCAGGTCCTCGTGGTGCAGCACGTCGCTCGCATCGGCGACGGCATTGCCTGCGAGCTCCAGGAGGTGTGCCACCCGCTCGCGGACCGCACGCGACGGTGGCCCGTAACTGGCGAAGTTCAGGTACCCGGGAGCCTCGGTGAAGGCGTCCGAGTAGGACGCGAAAGCGGCGGCGTCGTCGTGCCCTGCAGACGTGTTCATCCGGCCATGATCCTCTCGAGCGCCGTCGTGTGCCCCAGCAGTCCGGGCAGCCCTCCGGTGTGCCAGTAGACGATGCGCTGCCCCGCCGCCAGCTCACCCCTGCGGACCGCAGCGACAAGTCCGGCCATGGCGCGCGCCGTGTAGGTGGGATCGAGGACGAGGCCCTCGGTACGGGCGGCCAGGCGCATCGCGTCGAGGACGTCGTCGCTGACGGAACCGTAGCCCGAGCCGAGCAGGGTCCTGTCGATCCGCAGGGCGGGCTCGTCCTCGGGTTGCCCGGTGAGCTCCGCCACCATATGGGCGACGGCGGCGGACGGCTCCGACAGTGCACCGGTATCGACGCCGAGGACGCGCTCGGCGCCGAGCGCGGCCACGAGTCCGGCCATCGTCCCGCCGGAACCGACCGCCACGACCACCTGCTGCACCGACGGGTCCTGGTGCAGGAGTTCGTCGCCGGCCATCCGGTAGCCGCTGGCGCCGAGGGCGTTCGACCCGCCGAAGGGGATGACGCCGGGTCGCCGGCCCTGCGCGGCGAGCTCGTCGGCCACCTCGTCCACGCGGGTGGCGAGCTCCTCGTCCGAGGCGTCGCCGCACCAGTGGAGGGAGGCGCCGAGCAGTGCATCGAGGGCGATGTTGCCGGTGGGCGCGGCCTGCCCTGCCAGCACGAGGACGACGTCCACCCCGAGCCGGGCGCCCGCGGCAGCGGTCAGGCGGGCGTGGTTGCTCTGCGCCGCCCCACTCGTGATCAACACGTCGGCACCCTGTGCAAGCGCCGTCCCGGCGGTCCACTCGAGCTTGCGCACCTTGTTCCCGCCGCCGCCGAGCCCGATAAGGTCGTCGTGCTTGATCCAGAGGTCGTCCGGATCGAGGCCGAGGGCAGCGGCCAGCCGGGGCGCGGGCTCGAGCGGCGTGGGCCAGGACGCGAGGCTCGCCCGGACAGGGGTTCCTACGGATTCCTCGGTCGGACTCGTCATGTGTGCCTCCGGTGGTGGGCGGGGTGCGGCTCCCGCCGCTCCGTCCGAAAGCTATCAGGTGGAGGCCGGTTCGGGGCAGCACGTACCGCCCGGAGGAGGTACTGCCGCCTCCCCCGGCGCGGCGGCCGTCCTGTCAGCGCTTCTTGTTCTTGCCCTTGATGAGGGGGTTCGGGTTGTTCGTCACGATCCTCCCCGCCTGATCGTCGGATGTCGCGACCCGGCCCCGGCCGGTGCTGCCGGTAGCGCGGCGCGTGCGGCCCCCGGACCGGCGGGTGCCGGTATCGGCGCCGGTCTCCCCCTCCCCGTCGACGGAGCTGGCGATGCGCTCCTTGCGCACCTGCTCCCTCACCGTCGCCCTGCCCGTGACCTTGGTCCTGCCGAGCCGGACACGCTCGACGGCGACGGTCTCCTTGCCCATCACCACGGCGTGTTCCTCGCGCCCCACGAACTCGACGGCCTCCTCCTGGAACAGCGAACCGGCGTAGTCGCTGTCGAGCGTCGCCGACGTGATCGGCTCGCGCTCGATCACCAGCTCCTCCCGCTCGACCGGTACGGACTGCGACACCTCCTCGGTGACGACGTACTTCCGCAGCCGGACGCGCGCCGCCTCGTACTCCTCCGTGTCGACCCGCAGCCGTTCCTCGGAGCGGACCACCCAGGGCGTGCCGCCATCGTCGTGCGTCTCCGTCGGCGTCGGCGTCGGCGAGGGCGAGGGCGAGGGCGAGGGCGAGGGCGTGTGGGTCGGAGCAACCGACGCGTGGGCCTCCGTCGGCGTGTCCGTCTCCGCCTGCGCGTAGGTTTCCGTCGATGCCTCGGAAGGGGTGTGGGACATGGGAGGAGCTGTCACCGCGGCGGTCGCGGACGTCGTGCGTGCCGGAGCCTGCGCCACCTCCGTCACGGGGACGGCGGCTGTCGCCGCCATGGCCGGAGCCACAGCCGTAGCGGCCGTAGCGGGAGCAGCGGCTGTCACCGCCGCCGCGGCCGTCGCCGGAACAACCGCCGTCGCCGCAGCAGCCGGCACCTCGCCCTGCTTCGCCGTCGGGTGGATCAGGCCGTAGTGCCGGTACAGAGCCCTCTCGTCCTCGGGGCCCAGGTGGCCGTCACGCTCGGTGGACGGTGCATGCTTGATCAGGTCCCGCGGGTAGCGGACCACGAGGTGGTCGCCGTCCACCGAAGCTCCTGCGAGCGGCACGAAGGACTCCTTGGTGCCGAACAGTCCGGTGTGGACGGTGACCCAGGTCGGCTCCTCGGTGGCGTCGTCCAGGTACACCACTCCGATCGAGCCCACCTTGTCCCCCTGGTCCGTGACGACCGCGCGATGGTGCCGGATGAGGGGGTTGAGGTCGTTGAGCGTGAGCATGGTGTTCCTGTCGTCGGTGAAGCCCGCCTGATTCGGCGCATGAACGAAACACTAGAGCCACCCGGCGCCATGTAACAAGCATGCTTACCATTCGTGGTCCGACTGGCCATCGCGCCGGGCGGGGAGGCGTCAGGGCCGGGTCAGTATCGCCAGCCGTTCGTCCGACGCCTCCTGCGCTCCGAGGTCGTAGGCTCCACCGCTGACCAGCAGTTCATCCGCACCCGTGCGCGCCTGCACCTCGGCCAGCTGCCGCTCCACCTCGGGCACCGTCCCATAAACGGCCGTGGCGAGTGATTCCTCGATGAGGCCTTCCTCCCGGGCGGTGGGCGGCTCCGACGGGACCGCCTCGAGCGGCGGGAAGTACCCCCTGGTCCTCGAGACGGCGAGCGCCCGCGCTTCCGGCAGGAGCAGGCGGCGCGCGTCCTCCGTCGTCTCCGCCACCGCCACGTTCAGCGACGCGGTCACGTGCGGTCTGTCCCACCATGCGGAAGGGCGGAAGGAGGCGCGGTAGCGCTCGAGTGCCGGCTGGCCGTCCCGGAACAGGGCGGGTCCGCCGAGGACGACGGCGAGGCCGGCCTTCGCGGCGATGTCCACGCCCTGCCCGGTGGCGAGGACGAAGACCGGTGTCCGGCCGGCGTCCTGCGGGCGGGCCGTGACCGGCGCGGTGCCGTCGAGGAAGGCCAGCAGTTCGGCGATGTCCTGCCCGAACCGGTCCGCCTCCTCCCTGCCGGTCCGCAGCGCGGCGCGCACCGCGGAGGTGAAACCGAGCGATCGGCCGATGCCCAGGTCGAAGCGGCCTCCGGACAGGGCAGCCAGCGTCGCGGCCTGCTCCGCGACCACGAGGGGCTGGTGGTTCGGCAGCATGATGCCGCCCGTCCCGACGCGGATCGTCGTCGTGGCGGAGAGGACGGCGGCGGCGAGCACAGCCGGCGCCGACCCCGCGATCCCCGGCACGCCGTGGTGCTCCGCGACCCAGAACCGGGTGAACCCGAGCCGCTCGGCCTGCCGGGCGCGCCCGATGACGCGCTGCAGCGTCTCCGCCTCGGAGGACCCGGTCCGCGACTGGGCGCGGTCGAGGATGGACACACCGGCGAAGGGAAGGGGCATGTCTACAGGAACCGCGCCGGGGTCGGAGCCATTCCGGCGTCCCCGGGAGCCCCCTGCTTCGGATAATGACGGTGGCGCGCGACAGGATGGAATCTCGCCGCCGGTTGGAATCCTGCAGCCGGCGCGGTCTCACCGAAAGGACTCCCGCCATGATGGGCGCCCACCATGCTGCCTGCGGCGCCGCCGCCTGGGTTGCCGCCACCACCCGGATCGAGGTGCATCCCGGCCATCTGGTGCCCCTGCTGCCGGACGCCGTCACCCTCGGCTTCGGGCTGCTCGACGTCAGTCCGGTCGGCGTCGTCACCGGTGCCCTCGTGACCGCCGGCGCGGCGCTCCTGCCGGACGCCGACCACCACAGTGCCACGATCGCCCACTCCCTGCCGCCGTTGTCCAATCTGCTGTGCGCCGGGATCGGAGCGATCTCCGGCGGTCACCGGCGGGGCACGCACTCGCTGCTCGGCGTCGCCGCGTTCGTCGCCGTCGCCTTCGTCGCAGGGCTCTGGACCGTCGAGACGGCCGACTTCGGCACCATCTACCCGGGCGCCGGCCTGCTCACGGTGCTGCTCGTCTCCTTCGCGGCGAAGGCCCTGAAGATCATCCCGGACAGCATGCGCAGGTCGCCGTGGGCGGTCGGCCTGACGGCGGGGGCGTTCGTCACGGCGTTCGCCCCCGAGGAGCAGTTCTGGTTCCCGCTCGCGGTGGGGATCGGCGTGATCGCGCACATCCTCGGTGACATGCTCACCACCGGTGGCTGCAACCCCCTGTATCCGTTCCGACTCCGGCGGCCGCGCGGCCTGGCGAAGGTGCCGGTCATCGCGCAGGTCTGGCGGCCCAATGGGAACATCGCGATCCCCGTGCTCGGCAACGCCGGTTCGTTTCGGGAGTGGTGTCTGCTGGTGCCCATCTCGCTGTATGCCGTGTGCGGCATCGGGTGGGCCATCGCCCGGATCAACGACGGCGGCATGGTGGTCGCGCGCGCGGCGGGCCTCACCTGATCAGGCTTCGTTCACGAAAACAGCCGGAAACACGGGACGGCTAGTGTCGGAGCAGATACCGCCACAAGGAGGGCTGATGGGCCGCGACGCATTGTTCTTCGATCCCCTGCACGGAACGGACGCTCCGGAGGAACCGGTCCCCGCGTCCGGGGAGGGCTCGGCACCGGACCAGGGGTCCGTCAACGAGCCTCCACGGAACAGGACGCCCGACCCGGAGGAACTCCAGGCCCGGCGTCGGCGTGAACTCGAACGCGTTCAGGACGAACTGCGGAAGATGGCGAGGGGCGCGGCGCGCCGCTGACGACGGAACAGGGGCGCCGCCGTCCGCGGGCGTTCAGGGGGACTTCAGCAGCCGTCCGGGCCGCAGGCGGGTCCGTCGGGCGACGGCGTGAGGGAGACCAGGGGGTGGGACTCCCGCCATGCCTGGTCGAGGGCTTGCCGGAACGTCTCCACGGGCTGTGCGCCGGAGATCCCGTACCTGCGGTCGACGACGAAGAACGGGACACCCTGCACGCCGAGCGTGCGGGCTTCCTCGATGTCATGGCGGACGTCGTCGGCGAAGCGGTCGCCGGAGACGGTGTCGCGGATCTCGTCCTCGTTCAGGCCGACGCCCGTGCCGAGGGAGACGAGGACCTCGACGTCGGAGGTGTCGAGTCCCTGCTCGAAGTGGGCGGACATGACGGCTTCCTTCGCGGCGTCGCCCAGACCGTGCGACTTCGCGAGGTGCAGGAAGCGGTGCGCGGTGAAGCTGTTGCCCACCACCACGCTGTCGAAGTCGAAGGAGAGGCCCTCGCCCTCGGCCTGCCCGGAGAGGTGCTGCCACATCTGGCGGACCTGCTCGGGCGCGATGCCCTTGCGTTCTGCGAGGTACTGCTGCTCGGTGCCCTCGTAGTGGTCGGGAAGGGACGGGTCGAGCTGGTAGCTCTTCCAGGTCACCTCGACGCTGTCGCGGTGGGGGAACTCGGCGAGGGCTTTCTCGAAGCGGCGCTTGCCGACGAAGCACCACGGGCATTTCACGTCGGACCAGATTTCTATCTGCATACCTGGCGCAACGGCGGAACGCTCAGGCCCTATTCCCGGAAGGACGAGGGCCTGAGCGCTGCTGCTACTTCCGGTTGAGCAGGTTGCGGAGAATCCCGCCGGCCTTGCCCGTCGGCACGGGCGTGCCCCGTCGTCCGGCAGCCCCGCCGGCGGTCCTGCCCGTGGTCGCGGTGCCCGACCTGCTGAGGTAGCGGTTGGCCGCGGTCCTGATCCTGTTGCTGATGCCCATGGTGATCTCCTTCGATCGTGCGCCTCGTCACCCGAGAACGTCAGGTGGCTTACTAGTTTACGATCCGGAGGCCACTTGGGCCAGCATCTCCACAGGCGCCGGCATCGCAGTGGGCGGGCGTACGGTGGAGGGATGAGCGTGCCCACACACTCCAGGATCATCTTCGACGGCCGCTTCGCGCGGGAACTGCCCGAGATGGCGGTCGCCTGGCAGGCCGACGACGCCCCCTCCCCGAGACTCCTGGCCCTCAACGAGCCGGTGGCCGCGGAGCTCGGATTCGAGCCCGGGTTCCTCCGCTCCCCCAAAGGCCTGGCCCTGCTGCTCGGCACCTCCGTGCCCGACGGCGCAACGCCGGTGGCCCAGGCCTACTCCGGCCACCAGTTCGGCAGCTTCAACCCCCGCCTGGGCGACGGCCGGGCGCTGCTGCTCGGCGAGGTGACCGACGTCGAGGGCCGCCTCCGCGACATCCACCTCAAGGGCTCCGGCCGCACACCCTTCGCGCGCGGCGGGGACGGCCTCGCCGTCGTCGGTCCCATGCTGCGCGAGTACATCGTCAGCGAGGCCATGCAGGCCCTCGGCGTCCCGACCACGCGCTCCCTCGCCGTCGTCGCCACCGGGCGCGATGTACGCCGCGAGACCATGCTGCCGGGCGCCGTCCTGACGCGCGTCGCGAGCAGCCATCTGCGCGTCGGAAGCTTCCAGTACGCAGCGGCCACCGGCGAGCAGGATCTGCTGAAGCGCCTCGCCGACCATGCGATCAGCCGCCACTATCCCGAGGCCGCGACTGCCGAGCGTCCCTATCTCGCCCTGTTCGAGTCGGTGCTGTCCGCGCAGGCCGCGCTCGTGGCGCAGTGGATGCTCGTGGGCTTCCTCCACGGCGTGATGAACACGGACAACATGACCATCTCGGGCGAGACCATCGACTATGGGCCCTGCGCGTTCATGGACGTCTTCGACTACTCCACGGTCTACAGCTCCATCGACCGCGGCGGCCGGTACGCCTACGCCAACCAGCCGCTGATCGCCGAGTGGAACCTCGCCCGCCTCGCCGAGACGCTCCTGCCGCTCATCGACGAGGAGCAGGAGCAGGCCATCGCCCTCGCCGTCGGTGTCCTCGAGTCCTTCCGCCCCCGCTACAGCGGCGCCTGGCTCGAGGGCATGAAGGCAAAACTGGGGCTGCCCGATGACGTCGAAGACGAGGTCGCGTCAGCGTTGGCCAATGACGTCCTCACCCTCCTGCAGGAGAACCACGTGGACTACACGTCCTTCTTCCGGGGACTGAGTTCGGTGGTCCGCGGCGACGCCCGGCCGGCGCGGGACAAGGTGCTCGACGTCGCCGCCTTCGACGCCTGGGCCGAGCGGTGGCTCACTCACGGGCCCGACGCCGACGCCATGGACCGCGTGAACCCCGTGTACATCCCGCGGAACCATCTCGTCGAGGAGGCACTGGAGGCCGCGACCGCGGGCGACCTCGGCCCCCTGGACAGGCTCGTCGAGGTCGTCGCCCGCCCGTTCGAGGAGCGCCCGGGGCTGGAGCGCTACGCCGCGGGCGCCCCGGACGACTTCGGCAAGTACACGACCTACTGCGGGACCTGACGCGCAGGACAAGGCCCGCAGGTAATCGGCAGCGTGCGTCCAAGTAGTTGCCTTCGATACTCACGTAGACAGCACTGTTTCCTGTGTGAACTATCGCCCCTACCTTTGGGGAGGCGATGACGCCTCCCCAAAGCCTTCAGGAGCTTACGTGCGCACCAGCAACACCACATCCACCCTCACCCGCCGACTCGCGACCGCAGTCCTCCTGCCGGGCATCCTCGGTGGAGCCCTGGTCCTCGCCCCGCAGGCATCCGCGCAGTCAGGGCCGACGTCGGGGGTGTGCAACGGGGTGGTGAACCAGGCGGCGCATCGGGGCACGGTGCAGGAGAACCTCCTAAAGAACGCGGCGCGAAAGAATGCGGACGTCATCACCAAGCTGCAGGCCGAGCGGTCGGTACTGCAGGTGAATGCCGCCGCCCTCACGACGCAGATCGACGACGCCACCAAGGCAATCGCCGCTCTCGAGACCCAGAGCGCCCAGTTGGATGCCGCCGAGAAGAACGCTCAGACTGAGCTCACTGCCGTCACCGCTCAGCAGGCGAGCACCGCGAAGGCCATCGAGACGGCCACCTCGGACCTCGCGAACCTGCAGGCGCAGCAGAAGGACGTGGCCGCCGCGCTCGCACCGCTCCAGGCGGAGCTGACCGCGGCTGAGGCCGACGCGGACGAACTGCGGAAGCAGGCACTCGCCACCACTGCCGACGTCGATGCCGCGCAGGAGTCGCTCCGCCTCGCAGAGAACGAGCTGGCCGGCCTCGAAGCCGACGCAGCACGGACAGCGGCCGAACTGACACTGCAGAAGGACGCCATCGCACAGGCACAGCGCGAGCTGGCGGCCCTCACGACGACGGCGGAGGAAGCAGAGACCACTGTCGGCGCAGCACAGCAGGCGGTGACCGATTCCGAGGGCGCCCTGGCGCAGCTCGTCGCTGCCGGCACCACGGCGCAGTCCGCTCTCGATGCCCAGCAGGAGGAGATCGAGGCCGCCGCCCGGTCGCTCACGGGGCTTCGGGTGCAGGCCGCGACGGCCGGAGACGCCGTCGCGGCACAGCAGGCCGCCATTGCAGCAGCCCAGACCGATCTCCTCGCTCTCGAGGGTGCGGCGACGCGGGCAGCAGACGCCGTCACGGCGCAGCAGGCCGCCATCACCCGCGCCGACGGTGAACTCACAGCCCTGCGCGCAGACGCTGCCATGGCTGCGGACGCCGTTGCCGCCAACAGCAGCGGCCAGGCCGCGGTCACTGCCCAGATCTCGGAAAAGCAGAAGATGATCACCGCCAAGAACGCGGAGATCACGGCCAAGCAGGGCGCCCTCAACACTGCCCAGGGCGAGCTGACTACGCTGCAGAACCGTCGGACGGCTCTCCTGGACGAGATCGCGGCACTTACGTCGCAGATCAACGGCAACGGTAATGGCAACGGCAATGGCAATGGCCGGCGTGCCGAGCTGATCGCCCAGCGCAACGCGAAGCAGGTGGAACTCGACGGCGTCAATACGCAGATTGCGAACAAGAGCTCTCAGATCTCCAGCCTGCAGGGCGACCTCCAGGGGCTCCAGAGTCAGGTCGACAAGCTCAATACGGAACTGCTGGCGAAGCAGACCGAGAGCAGCAACCTCCAGAAGGAGGCCGCACCCCTGCAGGCGGCGTTGACCGCGGCGAACGCCTCCGTGCTGACCAAGGAGTCGGAGGTCAGGACGCTGCAGGGACAGCTGCCCGCACTGCAGACTGCCCTGACCGAGGCGAACACCGCGGTTGCCGCCCAGCAGGACACCGTCACGGCCCTCCAGGCGCAACTGCCGGCTCTTACAACAGCAGCAACTGCAGCCCGTGACGCCGTGACGGCGCAGGAGAAGGTCGTCGCAGCTCTGCAGTCCGAGCTGCCACGCCTGACCGGGGACGTCGCCGCGGCCGAGGCCGCCATCGCCGCCCAGAAGGACGTGCTCGGCGGCCTGAGGACCGACCTGAGCGATGCCGAGGCGCAGCTCGCCTCGGCCACCGCAGCCGTTGCGACCAAGACAGCCGACCTGACCGGACTGCAGGATCGCCTGCCCACGCTTCAGGCCGCCGCGGAGAGCGCAGCCCGGGCCGTGGTGACCAAGCAGGGGGAGATCAGCACGCTGAATGCCGAGCTGGACAAGCAGGTCGCGGCGCTTGCAGGGCTCAACACCCGGATCACCGCCAGGGAGTCCGAGGTGCTCACCCTGCAGGGCCGGGTGGCTCCGCTCCTCGCCCAGCTGGACAAACTCAACGGCGAGATCAGTGCCACCGAGGCCCAGCTCAAGAGCCTGCAGGGACAGTTGACCACCCTCGACAAGCAGGTCACCGATGCCCAGACGGTCCTTCGCGGACTCGAAGGCCAGAAGAAGACCAACAAGGATGCCATCGCGGCGCAGAAGGCCACCGTGGCCACCCTCCAGGGCAAGCTCGGCGATGTTCAGAAGCAGATCAAGGCCATCGACGGGCAGATCGCGCTCGGCGGCTGCGTGGCCTGACAGCCCGACGCATCGCAACACACAGGAGCCCCGGGACCGGAAGGTTACCGGGGCTCCTGTGTGATGCAGGGCCACTGCCCGGTCAGGTCGTCGACGCCGCCCGGTGCTCCTGCGCCAGGCTCCTGTACTGCTCGGCGTTCGCCTTCACGCCCTCCACCTCGTCGTCGGTGAGCTCCCGGCGGACCTTGGCGGGGACGCCGGCAACGAGCGACCGCGGCGGGACCACTGTGCCCTCGAGGACCACCGCTCCCGCTGCGACCAGCGATCCCGTCCCGATGACCGCGCCGTTCATGACCGTGGCGCTCATCCCGATGAGGCAGTCGTCCTCGATGGTGCAGCCGTGCACCACGGCGCCGTGTCCCACGCTGACCCGGTCGCCGATGACCGCCGGATACCCGGGGTCGGCGTGGACCACGACGTTGTCCTGCAGGTTGGTGCCTTCCCCCACCCGGATGGGTGTGGTGTCCGCGCGAACCGTGGCGCCGTAGAAGACGCTCGAGTGTCCGCCCAGAACCACGTCGCCGATCAGCGTCGCCGTCGCAGCGACGAACACCGTCTCGTCCACGCGGGGTGTGTTCCCGCGGAAGGGGATGAGGCTCATGCCGGCACCAGCTTTCGGTCGATCATCCGGCGGCCCCGACCGGGACGCCTCGCGAGCAACCAGTCAATCAGCCACTCGCAGATCAGTCATCCTCCTGCCTACCGCACACCGGCCCGACGGCGCCGGTCATTGCCCGAGCGCAGGTCCCGGTTCAGGCGCCGGTCGCCGTGGTACAGGATCGACTCCCAGTCCGCCTCCGCGGCGGTCTTCGGGACGACCTTCGACTCCTCGACCTTCTTCACCCGCGGCGCCACGTACAGCCAGTTCAGGACGCCGAGCCACATGTCCACGAGCGAGTTCTTGATCCCGATGTAGGCGCGGATGGCACCGGCGGCCAGGACGGCGTTCAGGGCGGCGAAGACGGCGTTGCCCCAGTTCCTCTCCATCACGTCCCGGGCGAGCGTGAGCAGCGAGAACGCCACGATGGCGTACGGGATCACCACGTAGAGACCCGGCGCCGCGGTGCGGTCCTTGACCTTCGGCGTGCGCACGAAGGGGATCTTCTCCCCCGTGAACGCCTGCTGTATGGACTTCAGCACGCCGGCGAGGTTGACCGGCAGCAGCACCAGGTTGAAGCCGTAGATCCGGAAGATGTCCGAGAAGCGGTGCCCGCAGTCCCGCAGGTCGCTGCCCATCGCCAGGAAGTACGGGGCCGCGGCGAGGAACACGACGGGGCTCAGGAGCCGGCTGTCGTACGGGTACGCCAGCAGGAACAGCAGCCCGAAGCTCGCCCATGCGATCGACGCCATGTAGTTCACGCGCAGCAGCACCTCGCGGGCGAGCACCTGCTCGCGGAGGTGACGGCGTCGTCGTAGCTGGTTCCACAGCTTCGGCAGGATCAGCAGCCCGCCGTTGGCCCAGCGCCGGCGCTGGACCACGAGGGACCCGAAGTCCGGCGGGGTGGCGCTGTAGCTGAGGCGCTCGGGGTAGTTCATGAGAGTCCACCCGTGGGTGCCGAGGTCCACGCTGGACTCGGTGTCCTCGATGACCGTGCGGTCCTGGATGTAGGTCTTGATCTCGAAGCCGCCCACGTTCTCGACCTCCACGATGTCCTCCACCGCCCGCTTCCGGATGACGGCGTTGGCGCCCACCCAGAAGGTGGCCCCGTAGTAGGACTTGCCCTGATGCAGGATGTGCTGGATGTCCGTCGTCGCGCCCGCCACTCGCTCGATACGCGTCGGCGCACCCCGGAAGGACGAGTACGGGGTCTGCGTGACGGCGATCCGCTCGTTGCCGGGCGATTCCAGCAGGTACACCAGCCGCACGCAGTAGTCGCGCAGCAGCAGCGAGTCGGCGTCGAGCGTGAGCAGATAGGTGGAGTCGGGCACGTCCAGGACGTCGTCGCCCTCCGGCTCCTCCCCGTCCGCGAGCGGACGCAGCACCGTGCCGGTGGCCACCTCCTCCTTCCGCCACCGCTGGCCCATGAGCGAGATGTAGGCGTTGAGGTTCATGGCCTTGTTCGCCTCGTGCGAGAGTGACGCGTAGGCCTTCCGCTCGAATGTCTCGAGCCGCGTGTTGAAGATCCGCACGAGCCGCAGGTACTGCTCGCGGATGCGGTCGGGCCGCGGGCACTGCTCCTGCACCAGTGCGGCGTCGAGCGCGAACATGGTCAGGCGGAGCTCGCGCGCGAGTCCCATGATCACGAGGTCCACGAAGAACTCGTCCACGTGGTCCTCCACCGTCTCGGCGTCGGCCATGTCCTCGAGCCACAGGGCGGCGGACTCGTACGCCGCGATGAGCGGAGGCAGGTCGTCGCACGACGGCGGGGCGTCGGCGCCACGTGCGGCGAGGTCCGCCTCGAATGCGGCCAGCGCAGCGGTGGCCCGCGTGGACGGTTCGAGGAGGGCCGACTCGATCTCGAAGGACAGCGCCCGCGTGGCGTCGAGCCGCTGCCGGATCACGGGATCCGTGGGGTGTGGCGGATCGTCGAGGAGGAGCACCACGCGGATGTTCGGGAACTCCTGCAGCGCCGCGGACCAGAGCGTGGCACGCACGACGGCGGGCTCCTCGGCGTAGGAGGGCACCAGCACGGTGATGCCCTCCTCGTGGTGTGCGAAGTGGCGGTCCAGCTCGCCGCGCGGTACGCGCCGGTGGTCCCGGAACCGGTACAGCGCACCCTGCCGCGCCAGCAGGTACATCAGCGCGGAGAACGTCAGAAAGGTGACGACGATCAGGTACGACGCCGCCTCGATCTGGAACCGGAACCCCGCGTCCGGGTTGTTGGCGAACTGCCGCAGGATCGTCGTGACGATGTACGTGAGCCAGGCCAGCACCGTGACCGCGATACCGATCCGGCCGAGGGCGATCTTCCGCGACGACGGCGTGGGGTGCACGATCGACAGCGGCTCGGAGCGCCGCTCGGCACCCCACTGCCGCCGCCGGGCCGGCGCGGTGACCGTGGCAGCCGCGGCCACCTGCTCGCGGACCGTTTCGGCAGCATCCGACGACGGCGCAGCAGTCGCCCGGGTGCCCGCGGCCGCGCCGCTCCGGGCACGCGCCCATCGGCGGGGCGTGGCGGACGCGGTGGCATCGCTGTGTCTGGACATGGCTACCTCTGCACTCAGCGGACGGGTGGACACACGGCGTCGCCCCCGCGACATGCAGCGCCACTGTCTACCGTCGGATCGCTCGCCATCGGCGTTAGGCGAAAGAATGACGTGGGCCATAATTTCCCTTACGCTTCAAGCGTCTCGCGCACCTGGGGTGCGCTCTTTCGCCTCGTTCGGGGCTGTTCTCCTGGGGTCCATGTGTCTGCACGCTTTCCCGGCCGGAAGCTCTCCGTCCTCCGCCTCTCACTCCTGTCCGTCGTCGTCGGTGGTCTCGCCGTCGGCGGGCTCACCGGCTTTGACCGCTGGGAGGACGCCCGCGCCGCGGAGAGCACGGGCGCATTCTTCGCGGGGTACGTGGACGTCACCGCGACGCCGTCCTACGAGTTCGAGGACCCGGCGGCCGGGATCGGCGGCAGCGCGGTGCTGTCCTTCGTCGTGGCGTCCAAGACCGAGCCGTGCACGCCGTCCTGGGGGACCTTCTACGGGCTCGACGAGGCCGAGGCCGCGCTGGACCTGGACCGCCGCGTCGCACGGCTCACGCAGGACGGCGGCGAGGTCATCGTGTCCTTCGGCGGGCTCCTCAACGACGAGCTGGCCACCGCCTGCACGGATCCGGAGGACCTGGAGGACGCGTATGCACAGGTCATCGACCGGTACAAGCTCTCGACCGTGGACCTCGACATCGAGGGCGAGAACCTGAAGGACACCGCCGCGGGCAAGCGCCGCGCCGAAGCCCTCGCCGCCCTGCAGGCCGAACGCGCCGGCGGCGACACGCCGCTCAACGTCTGGCTGACCCTGCCGGTCGCGCCGTCCGGGCTGACCACGGACGGGACCGCCGCCGTCGCGCAGTTCCTCGAGGCAGGCGTGGACCTCGCCGGGGTGAACGTCATGACGATGGACTACGGCGGAAGCCGCCCCGAGGGCACGAGCATGCTGACGGCGTCCCAGAATGCCGCCGACGCCACCCACCGCCAACTGCAGGTGCTGTACGAGCGGGCGGGTATCGACATCGGGCCGCAGGCGGCCTGGCGGAAGATCGGGCTGACGCCGATGATCGGGCAGAACGACGTCAAGGGCGAGGTCTTCACGCTCGACGACGCCAAGGCCTTCAACACCTTCGCCATCGAGCGCGGGGCGGGCCGGATGTCCATGTGGTCGCTGAATCGCGATGCCACGTGCAGCGAGAACTACGCGGACACCACCGTGGTCTCGGACTCGTGCAGCGGGATCGACCAGGAGGGCCTGTCCTTCGCCGCGCTCCTCGGCGCCGACTTCGAGGGCCGGGCCTCGACCCTCGCCGAGGAACCCGTGGTCGAGGAGTCACCCGCCGCCCTGGTCGAGGACGATCCCGAGACGAGCCCCTACCCCATCTGGTCCGACGTCGGCACGTACCGCGAGGACGACCGTGTGGTGTGGCACGGCAACGTGTACACGGCGAAGTACTGGACGCAGGGCGACCTGCCGGACGATCCCGTGCTGCAGGCGGAGGAGACCCCGTGGACGCTGCTGGGTCCGGTGCTGCCGAACGAGCGCCCCGTCCCGGCGGTCACCGCGCCGGCCGGCCTGTTCCCCGCGTGGGATCCGAAGGCGGTGTACGAGAGGGGCGACAGGATCCTGGTGGACGGCCGCGTCTTCGAGGCGAAGTGGTGGAGCCAGAGCGACAGCCCGGAGGCGGCGGAGCAGGGCTCGGACGCCTCGCCGTGGCAGAAGCTCGACGACGCGGCGGTGCTGAAGATCGTCGAGGAGAAGTCGGGCTCCTGACCGGTCAGTCTCTTGCCGCAAGGATTCGGATCCGGCAGGGGGAACGCCAGTGCCTGGTGACCGACCATGATCTACAAGCTGGCGTGAGCGGAGATGGCACCATGCACGCGGATCAGCAGAATCACCTCCCGGCCCCTTCTGTAGGGGTAGGAGTCGGAACAGTCGAGGAGTGGGCTGGTGCAGTCAGACGATCGGGGTCACCAGATGCGCCCGGAGCCGTCACAGGGTTCCAGAACCGGTCGATCGCGAAGTTGGCTTCGGGACGATAGTCGTTCCTCGCGTAGGAGTCGAAATAAGCTGCGTGCTCTTTCGAATCGAAGAGATAGCCGGCTTCGTTCCACACTCGGAGTATGAAATGAGTAGCATCCGCCGGGTTGTACTCAATGGACCACTCCTGTCCGTCGAGCAGGACTCCCTCCTGACGGAGTTGGTCGTCTGTGGGCCCATCATCCCCTGAGGGGGAGGAATGGACCCGAATAAGTACCTCCCAGAGGGCCTCCGCTGTGGCTGTGTCGACCGCTGTTTCAGGGTTCTCGCGAAACGGTACCAACGTTGAGGTCGGGGTCGAAGGACCCTTCCGGCTGGTGAAGGCCGTAATTTCGGTCTGATACGTCCATGCTTGAGGGTGCCAAACGGCCACGACGTAGGTTCCTTCTACCATCGTCTCGTACGACACCTCGAACCCGGCGGGCACCGTGAATCCCTCCATATAGGCGAAGGCATCCTCGAGACTGGAGAAGCGATCCCCTCCCGGGCCAGAGTCCGTGTAGAGGCTAGCCGCCATACCGTCGAAAGCCCTCGCGATGCTCTTGACCCACTCGTCCAGGTACAAGCTCTCCCGAACCGCGTCGGCATCGCTATGGTGCTGATCCGTACCTGCCGTAGAAGTACCGCTTGGGGAAGCAGCCGAAGCAGACGCGGTAGGTGTGGTTGACGCAGCAGCAGATTGGGAGGCGGCACTGACGGAGGGTTCGGGGACTCCGGTAGCTGTCGTTGCTGACGAGGCAGTGGAGGGAGGCGTTTCCCCATCGCCGGAGACGAACGAGCAAGCCGAGAGGCAGGCTGCGAAAGATAATGCGATGACTACTTGTCTCCCTCGAGCGCGCATGAGAGTCCCGTCTGACGTGAAACCGTCTTTTCGAGCGCACCCAGGTGCGCCAATCATGCCACCTCATGAGTGCATCAGGCAGGTCCGATGTGGTGAGGGTCTATTGCCCTACTGGGCCACGTCCAGTGATAGTTGGCCGCCAACTCCTGACCGGTCAGGCTCGCGTTCGTGACGCGAAGGCCCCGAGGCTGTAGGCGAGGACGAGGCATGCCATCGCCAGCCCGGAGGCGACGGCGGCCACCAGTGCACTCGTCGACGTCCCGATGAGCAGGCCCGCACCGCCGAGGAGCATCAGGGTCCCGCCCAGCGTGTAGAACATGCGTTCCTTGAAGGCCCATGCGAAGGGCAGGAAGTGCACCCCGACCACGAGGGCGATCAGCGCCGGCCGGAGTTCCGCGACTCCTGCAGCCTCGAGCAGTCCGGAACCGGCCGCGATGACGGCGAACTCGGCGATCACGCACAGGACATAGACGCCGATCTGCCATCCCCGGGCGGGGACGAACGGCCCTAGGGGACGCGGAGCCACGAACAGGAACCAGAGCGTGGCCGCCACTACGGCGAGAACCAGGACGCGGGCGCCCATAGCCACCGGTCCGGTGGATCCCGAGGTGTAGGAGAAGACGAACACGCAGGCTCCTACCAGCCCGATCAGTGCCCCGAATCGTCGCGGGTCTGCCAAGCGGGGAGGAGTGCCGTCGGAACGGGGGCGCCGGGCTGTATCGACGATCATGGCCCCAGCCTCCCAGAGAGGGAGGCGGAACAACACCCTCGGCGCAGAACCCGGGGCGGTCGGCTCCGCATGGGGGCGAGCCCCACCCGCTACCGCACCGCCCTCGGATCAGCTCGAGGAGACAGCTCGTGATCGGCGCGACGTGCTGCTGGGCGCCTCGTGCTCGCGGTCTACCTGGTGAGGGTTTTCCCCTCCGCGTCGAGGTAGTCGCGCCAGGACCGCTTGGGTTCCCAGCCGAGCATCCTCTGCGCCTTCTTGCTGGAGATACCCGAGGCGTCCGTCCGGTCCAGCTCGCGCAGTTCGATCCGGTCGCCGTAGTACTTCGCGAGGATCTCGGCGAAGTCGTAGCCGCCCACGTTGTCGGGGGAGGCGATGTAGAAGACCTCGTGGCCCGGCAGGTCCGACTCCGTGGCGAGCACGATGGCGTCCGCCAGGTCGTAGACGTCGATGTAGCTCCACAGGTTGGGGCTCAGCACCGAGGCGTCCCGGATCTGCGGGCCCAGGTTGTGCTCGTAGTTGCCCTCGAACTGCACCCAGCAGGGCCGGATGGAGATGCACCGGATGTCCGCCCGACGGGTCGCGGCGTCCATGAGCTGCTCGCCGAAGTGCTTGGACAGGGCGTAGGGGTCCTGCGGGCGGATGGGGTGCTCCTCGTCCACCGGCGCGTAGTCGGGCAGGAAGTCGCGCTCGGGGAAGAAGAACCCGGGGACGGTCTCACTCGAGATGTAGACGAAGCGCTTCACACCGAAGCGGATGGCCGCTTCGAGGACGTTGAAGGTGGCCATCATGTTGGTCTGGAACACGACATGGGGCGGATTGCCCGTCGGTTCGGGGATCGCGGCGATATGCACGACGGCGTCAGCGCCGTGGACCACGGCGTAGGCCTCCCCCGCGTCGGTGAGGTCAGCCATCGTGTACCGGGGCGCATCGCCGGTCTTCCGTTCGAAGCCCGGTCGGGTGAGATCGGTGGCGTGCACCTCGTGGCCTGCGTCGATCATCGCCTGGGTCGTGGCGCGACCGACCTTCCCGTGGGCGCCGGTGATCAGGACCTTCATGGTGTCTCCTCGGATTGCTGGGTGTCGACCCCGGTGCTCTCGCTGATCTCCCGCCATTCCTCGAGCGAGGCGAGCTGAGCCCGCAGGACGTCGGTGTGGGCGGAGGTCGCGTCCGCCCCGAGCACGAGCACCTCGGGGGTGTCGTCGGATTCCACCGCGGTGATGATGGCTGCCGCTGCCTTGGCGGGGTCGCCGGGCTGCGTGCCGTGGCTGGTGTCGTTCTCCTTGCGGCGCTTGCCGGCGGTCTCGGCGTAATCGTCGATGGCTTCCGGGGACTGCTGGAGGGACCGGCCGGAGAAGTCCGTCCTGAACCCGCCGGGTTCCACCACCATCGCCGTGATACCCAGGGGTTCGAGTTCCTTGCGCAGCGATCCGGTGAGCCCCTCGACCGCGGACTTCACGGCCGCGTAGTACCCCGAACCGGCGGGGGTGATCCTCGCGCCGATGGAGGACAGGTTGACGATGGTGCCCGAGCGGCGGGACCGCATCTGGGGCAGGACGGCCTTGATCGCATCCACGGTGCCGAAGAAGTGCGTGTCGAACAGGGTGCGCACGTCGCCGTCGTCGCCCTCCTCCACGGCGGCGCGGTACCCGTACCCGGCGTTGTTCACCAGCACGTCGATCCCGCCGAACGCCTCGGTCCCCCGTGCGATCGCCGAGCGCAGCTGGTCGGGGTCGGTGACATCGAGGGAGAGGGCCAGCGCCGCATCAGGGTACGGGGCTGCGAGGTCCTCCACCGTCGCGGCATCGCGGGCCGTGACCACCACGTTGTTCCCGCGCTGCAGGGCGGCCTCGGCGAGCGCGCGTCCGAGTCCCGTCGAGCAGCCGGTGATCAGCCACGTGGCCATGATGCCTCCTCCGAAGCGCCGACGCTCTGCCGGCTACGGGTCCAGTCAACGTCATGGTCAGGGTTTGTGCACCACCCGCGACGGAACGGGCTGCTAGCCCATGTAGGTGTAGGAGCCGCCGGATACCGGGCGGGGTGCCGCGGTGGTGACGTAGCCGCTGCAGGCGGCAGAGGTGGGCCTGCGCGAGGTGTAGGTGCCCGTCGTCGCCTCGTTCCGCGGCGTCCTGCGCGCCGTCGTGACGTAGCTCCCTGCGGAGGGGACGGGCACCATGCTGCTGCCGGAGGTAGGGCGGATGTCGGTGCGGGTGGAATCGATGAGGGTCATGATGTCTTCCTTGTGGGTGTATCCGGGCATGACGGCATGAGGACGCGAGAACGTATGCCCGGAAGGGAGGCGCCGGACCCTGATGGGTCGACGCCTGGGTGGTATGGATTTAGTCGTCGTCGGTGGACGCGGCCGTGCGGCATTGCTCGCACAGGCCGTTGAACGTCACTTCGGCGGCGAAAATGGTGAAGCCGGAATTGTCCGATGGCTCCAGGCAGGGTGCCTGCCCGATCACGCAGTCGACGTCCCGGACGGTCGCGCACCGAATGCAGACAAGATGGTGGTGGTTGTCCCCCACCCTGCACTCGAACAGGGCCGGTGACCCCGGAGGGTCGAACCGGCGGACCAGCCCGGCGCCCGTGAACGCCGCGAGGATTCCGTAGACGGCTTGTGGGGACGTGCTCGAGAGCTCGTCCTTCACGCCGTCGAACACGCGCTCGGCGCTCGAGTGCGGAAGCTGCTGCAGGGCGCGCAGCACAGCGACCCGGGGCGCCGTCACCTTCAGCCCCGATGCACGGATCATCTGCCGGAGCAGATCCGTGTCGGAGAGGGAAGAAGGTGCGGTGGGCATGGATAACACTGTACCGTTTGTTTTGAACTACTCAAAACAAACCGTTGTTGAGAGTCCGTTGTGAGGAGCACCGCATGACCGATGTCGCCAGCCAGCCGCCCGCCAAAGGGGACGACCGTCCCGTCCTGACCAACCGCCAGGGCCACCAGGTCTACGACAACCAGAACTCCCGTACGGTCGGGGCCCGCGGCCCGGCGACCCTCGAGAACTACCAGTTCCTCGAGAAGATCACCCACTTCGACCGCGAGCGCATCCCGGAGCGCGTCGTCCACGCCCGCGGATTCGTGGCCTACGGCGATTTCGAGGCCACGGGCATGGTCGGCGACGAGCCGATCGCCACCTACACCCGGGCCAAGCTGTTCTCCGAGCCCGGCAAGAAGACCGACGTCGCCATCCGCTTCTCCTCCGTCATCGGCGGCCGTGACTCGTCCGAGGCCGCCAGGGATCCCCGCGGCTTCGCCGTCAAGTTCTACACGGAGGACGGCAACTGGGACCTGGTGGGCAACAACCTCGCCGTGTTCTTCATCCGCGACGCCATCAAGTTCCCCGACGTCATCCACTCCCTGAAGCCGGACCCCATTACGTTCCGGCAGGAGCCCGCGCGCATCTTCGACTTCATGTCGCAGACCCCCGAGTCGATGCACATGCTCGTCAACCTCTTCAGCCCGCGCGGCATCCCGGCGGACTACCGCCACATGCAGGGCTTCGGCGTCAACACCTACAAGTGGGTCAACGCCGACGGCGACACCAAGCTCGTGAAGTACACGTGGCAGCCGCAGCAGGGCGTCAAGAGCCTGACCGAGGAGGACGCCGCCAACATCCAGGCGACCGACCTCGGCCACGCCTCGAAGGACCTCTTCGAGGCGATCGAGCGCGGCGACTACCCCAAGTGGGACCTGTACGTGCAGCTGATGGAGGACCGCGACCACCCGGAGCTCGACTTCGACCCGCTCGACGACACGAAGACCTGGCCCGAGCAGGACTTCGAGCCCAAGCTCGTGGGCACCATGACCCTGAACCGCAACGTGTCGGACCACCACAACGAGAACGAGCAGATCTCCTTCGGCACGGGCGTGCTCGTGGACGGACTGGACTTCTCGGACGACAAGATGCTCGTGGGCCGCACCTTCAGCTACAGCGACGCCCAGCGCTACCGCGTCGGCCCGAACTACCTGCAGCTGCCTGTGAACTCGGCGAAGAACGCGCCCGTGCACACCAACCAGAGCGGCGGGCAGATGTCCTACGCGAGGGACCTCGCTCCCGGGCAAAACCCCCACGTCAACTACGAGCCCTCCATCACCGGCGGCCTCCGCGAGGGCGAGTACCCCACGCACGACGACCAGGGCCCCGAGATCCAGGGACGGCTGACGCGCAAGCGCATCCCCCTCACCAACGACTACCTGCAGGCGGGTCAGCGCTACCAGCTGCTCGAGCAGTGGGAGAAGGACGACCTCGTGGGCAACTTCGTCACGCTCATCGGGCAGGCGGCACGCGCGGTGCAGGAGCGCATGGTCTGGCACTTCTACTTCGTGGACGACGAGCTCGGAGCCCGCGTGGGCGAGGGCCTGGGTATCGGCCTCGACGAGGTCAAGGACCTGCCGCCGCTGGCCAGCCAGACCCTGTCCGACGACGAACTGGCCCGCCTGAAGAACCTGGGCAACAACGGTCTCCGGAACGTCGAGGGCCTCACCATGACGCACTGCGTGCCCAACGAGCACGTCGTCGTCACCCGCTAGACAGGCCCCTCGAACAGCAGTTCGAACAGCCGCTGAAACAGGGACGGCGGGTCGGTTCCCACGGAACAGACCCGCCGTCCTCGGTGTTGTACAGGGTAATGATGACAGCCCAGGAACTGGACCTGACCACCCTCTCTCCTACCCGCCTGTGGGTCCCCAAACACGTGATGATCACACGGGCTGCAGCCGAACTCCCGCACACCGCCGAGATCGTCCGGCGGTGCGAGCGCGCCGGGGTCGACGACATCCGGTTCCTGTCCGGGAACGCGCTGACGGGCCTCCGCGGCGCCACCGAGCGCGAGACGTACGCGTCCGCGAAGAACACGCTCGCGGTGGTCGTCGCTCCACCCAGTGCCCTCAAGCCGCAGCCGATCCCGCCGAGCGCCGACTGGCGGATCGACCTCGCCAAGGGGTGCCCTGCCCACTGCCAGTACTGCTATCTCGCCGGATCCCTGCAGGGCCCGCCGGTGACCCGCGCGTACGCCAACCTCGATGACGTCCTGGACGGCATCCGCACGCACGCCGGCAGGGGGTCCGTCACCCGCGGGACCATCGAGCGCGGGGACGAGGGGACGACGTTCGAGCTGTCCTGCTACACCGATCCCCTCGGCATCGAGAGCGTCACCGGCTCCCTCGCCGCTGCCATCTCACGGGTCGGCGCGGGTGAGTTCGGGAACGACGTCCAGCTGCGCTTCACCACCAAGTTCGACGACGTCGGTGAGCTCGTGACCCTCGACCACGGACGCCGTACCCGCATCCGGTTCTCGGTCAATGCCGCCGAGGTGGCCAACCGCTTCGAGGGCGGCACGGCGCGCATGCCCGCGCGCCTCGCCGCTCTCCGCGCGATGGCGACCGCTGGCTACCGGGTGGGCCTGACCATCGCCCCGATCATGCCCATTCCCGGCTGGCGGGAGCAGTACGGGGCACTGCTCGACGACGTCGCCGCGGCCGTCGCCGGTATCGAGGACCTCGATCTCACGGCGGAGATCATCACGCACCGCTTCACCCCCGCCAGCAAGGAGGTGCTGCTCGGGTGGTACCCGAGGACCAAACTCGAGATGGACGAGGACCTGCGCAGCCAGAAGCGCTCGAAGTTCGGCGGCGTGAAGTACGTCTACCCGAAGCAGACCATGACCGAGATGCGCGGCTGGTTCACGGAGGAACTGGAGCGGCGCCTGCCGGCCGCCAAGCTCCTCTACTGGACCTGACCCACACCGCGGTGAGCGCCGATCGCGCGTTCTCCCGGTTCACGTGCGGGGTGTAATCTCGCCACTGCGAGGACCCGCGGGCGAGGATCGGGAGTTGCCATGACAGCGATCGACGGAGCATCCGGTGGACTGATGCCTGCAGCCCCCGGACGGCGGAGCATTCGGTCCGCGCCCCGCAGCGGCGCCGATCCGGCGCACCCCCTGATCGCCTCACACGAGGCCGAGGTGAGGTCGCGGGTGCTGAAGGCGGCCAGCACCCTGGTGGACCGCCTGACCTACGACGCCGTGACGATCGACGCCGTCGCCCGCGCCTCAGGCGTCAGCAAATCGACCCTCTACCGCTACTGGCCCAGCCGGCAGCTGCTGGTGCTGGAGGCCTTCACCTACAAGACCAACCTCCTCACGGACGTCGAGGACACCGGGGACGCCGAGCGCGACCTCCATTCCTACCTGGTGGCGCTCACGTACTGCCTGAAGGTGGGCGGTGCGGCATCCACCGTCGCCAATCTGCTCGCCGAGGCGATCCGCAGCGAGGACTTCGCCGTGCAGTTCCGGGAGACGCTGATCCGCGAACGCCGGCAGGGATTCCTCGCGATCCTCCGCCGCGGTCAGCATCGGGGCCAGATCCGTCACGACGTCGACCTCGTGACCGTCGTCGACGCCGTCTACGGATCCATCCACCACCGGCTCATCGCAACGGGGCAGGACATCGACGGCGCCTTCCTCCGGAGCCTGACCCGCTTCGCGATCGACGGCACGGCCTCGGCCGCGTATGCGGCTGCTGTCCGCGCGAGGACCTGAGCACGCGCTGAAGGCAGCGTACGACCGGGGCGCACGAGGCCGCCCGGTGGAACGATCGATGCCACTTCGTCCCATTCCTTCGTCCGTCGCCGGTCTCCGGCGTGATGGTGGTTCCACCAGCAACCGCTGCTGGGACCACCACCCGAAGGACTGGACGTCATGACCACGAGAACCGCCGTCGCCCGCACCGATCTCGGTAGCCGACACCCCCAGCTGTACCGCGCACTGGCGCCGCTCGCGAGGCTCGCCGACAGGACCGCCATCGAGGAGGGCCTGTCACCACTGCTCGTCGAACTCGTGAAGCTACGCGCCTCGCAGGTCAACGGCTGCGCGTTCTGCCTCCGCATTCACGCCACTGATGCCCTCGCCAAGGGCGAGACACCCATCCGCCTGAGCGTGCTCTCAGCCTGGCGCGAGAGCGAATACTTCACCGAGCAGGAACGCTCCGCTCTCGCCCTGACCGAATACCTCACCCGGATCCAGGACGCACACCACAACTCGGGGCTGTACGCCTCGGCAGCCGCGCACCTCACCTCGGGACAGATGTCCGCGGTGGCGTGGATCGTCATGGCCATCAACGCGTACAACCGGATCGCCATCAGCAGCGGCTACCGCGTCATCCCCTGACCCGGACCCTCGACCGCTCACCTGCCCGAACACGCAGATCCGCCGACATCGGCATCGGTAACACAGCAACCGGACGGCGCACCAGGCGCCGGCACATCAGACAGAATTCGGAGGCGCATCATGCGCAAGATCCTCATCATCGGCGGCGGTTACGCCGGCTTCTACACCGCATGGAAGCTCGAGAAGTACCTGAACCCCGGCGAAGCACAGGTCACCCTCGTGGACCCGCTGCCCTACATGACGTACCAGCCGTTCCTCCCCGAAGTGCTCGCCGGCTCCATCGAGGCCCGCCACAGCGTCATCGTCCATCGGCGACACCTGAAGAAGACACGCATGGTCACCGCCAGGGTGGACTACCTCGACCATGCCCACCGGACGGCCACACTGCACTTCTCCGACGGACACAGCCGCCAGGAGTCCTACGATGTCGTCGTCGTCACCGCCGGCGCCGTCACTCGCACCTTCCCCATCCCCGGCATCGCCGATCAGGCGATCGGGGTGAAGAACATCGAGGAGGCGGTCCTCATCCGGGACACCCTGCTGCGTAACATCGACGCAGCGGCCGCCCTGCCGCCCGGTCCCGGACGGGAGAGACTCCTCACCGTGGTGTTCGTGGGAGGCGGGTATGCGGGCATCGAGGCCTTCGGCGAACTCCGGGCCCTCGCGACCGCCGCCCTGAAGAAGTACCCGGAGTTGACCCTCGCCGAGACGCACTTCCACCTCATCGAGGCCACCAGCCGGATCCTGCCGGAAGTCTCCGAGAAGACCAGCCGCTGGGTCCTGCGGCACCTCGACGACCGCCAGGCCTTCATCCACCTCTCGACACAGGTCACCTCCGCGACCGACCGGCGGATCACGCTGTCCACCGGTGAGACGCTCGACGCCGGACTGCTCGTCTGGACCGCAGGTGTCATCGCCAACCCCCGGATCACCAGGAACACCGACCTGCCGGTCGACGAGCGGGGCCGCATCATCGCTCGCGCCGACCTGCGCATCGGCTTCCCGGACGAGCCGATTGCTGACGCATGGTCCGCCGGCGACAACGCAGCCATCCCCGATCTGACCGGGGGCGGTGTGGGCGGTTACACCGTCCCTAACGCCCAGCACGCGATCCGGCAGGCCAAGCTCCTGGCCAGGAACATCCGCGACACGCTGCACGGCGGCGTGGCGCATGAGTACTTCCACCGCAACCTCGGAGCGGTCGCCACCCTGGGCCTCGGATCGGGCGTCTTCCAATCCGGACCGATCGTCGTCAAGGGCTTCCCGGCGTGGATCATGCACCGCGGCTACCACGTTCTCGCCATCCCCACGTGGGAGAGGAAGTGGCGGGTGCTGTGGGGGTGGTGGAACAACTTCTGGCTCGGGCGCGACACCGCCGGCCTACGCGGCCTGGAGACGCCGCGGGCGTCGTTCGAGGAAGCAGCCTCCTACAGCCGGCCGAACGCACCTCGGGCGGCCGGGCAGGACGGTCCTGTCGGCCGCCTGGTCCCGCTCCCAGGTAGTCACAAGGCACCGGCACCCTGACTACAGCGGACGCTCCCGGCAGCCAGAAGCTGCCGGGAGCGTCCGATCGTTCAGCTACTTGCGTGCGCCCGCGCTGGTGTTCGCGTCGTCGTCGGCCTGGGGGTCCGCATCTTCGCCGTCGGGAACCGCGGTGGCCACTTGGTCGCCCTGCACCTGGTCGCGCTGGTTCCTGCCGCCGTCGCCCCGGGTCTTCAGCAGGCTCGCCACGGTGGCGACGGTGATGGTGGCGGCGATGAACAGCAGCGAGAACCAGATGGGGATCTCGGGCACCCAGAGCAGCGGCTCCCCGCCGTTGATGAAGGGCAGCTCGTTCACGTGCAGCGCGTGGAAGACGAGCTTCACGCCGATGAACCCGAGGATGACGGCGAGGCCCTGCGCCAGGTAGACCAGGCGCTCGAGCAGTCCGCCGATGAGGAAGAACAGCTGCCGCAGGCCCATGAGCGCGAAGGCGTTGGCCGTGAAGACGATGTACGCCTCGTTCGTCAGGCCGTAGATCGCGGGGATGGAGTCGACGGCGAAGATGAGGTCCACGAAGCCGATCGCGATGATGGTCAGCAGCATCGGTGTGGCGTAGCGCGTGCCGTCCTTCTTCACCGTCAGTTTCGCCTCGTGGTACTCGTCGGTGACGGGCAGGACGCGGCGGACGAGCTGCATGAACTTGCCGTTGGCGGGGTTGGACTCGTGGCTGCTGAAGGCCTGGCGGTAGGCGAGGACGAGCAGCAGGGCGCCGAAGATGTAGAAGATCCAGGAGAAGTTCTCGATCAGGCTCGCGCCGATGGCGATGAATCCGCCGCGAAGGATCAGGGCGATGATGATGCCGATCATCAGCACCTTCTGCTGGTACTTCTTCGGCACCGCGAAGCCGGTCATCACGATGAGGAACACGAAGAGGTTGTCGATCGACAGGGCCTTCTCGGTCAGGTAGCCGGCGAAGTACTCGCCGCCGAAGTCCCAGCCCGACACCACGCCGATGCCGACGCCGAACAGCAGGGCGAGGCCGATGTAGAAGGCGGACCAGCGGGCGGATTCGCCGATGGTCGGTTCGTGGGGTTTGCGCACGTGCGCGAAGAATTCGTAGACGAAGAAGAGGACCGTCACGGCAAGGGTGATGAACCAGATCAGGGGTGTGACCTGCATGAGGGGGGCTCCCAAGGGTAGGCGTCGGACATAGGCGCCAAGGTCTCCTCCGTCCGGCCGGAACCGGGACCGATGGCCCGGGATGCATTGCTGCATCCGTAGTGACGGGTCCATCGCAATCGGGAGTACTCCCCTTGATACGTCCATGCTAACGCATGGGGTATCTCCCGTCATTCCCTGGTGTCGCGGGTGGCTAGGCTGGGTGGATGGCCACAGTCATCCTTGTGCGGCACGGCCGCACCACAGCGAACGCCTTCGGACTCCTGGCCGGCCGGACTCCCGGCGTCAGTCTTGACGAGATCGGCCGCGACCAGGCGGCCGTGACCGGCGACCGGCTCGCGGCCGTGCCTCTCGTCGGCGTGGTGTCGAGCCCTCTCGAGCGGTGTCAGCAGACCGCCCGGTTCATCCTCGACCGGCAGACCGGCGCCCCGCACGCGCCGCTCGACGCCGATCTCACCGAGTGCGACTACGGCCAGTGGCAGGGCCGCCTGCTGAAGGATCTTGCGACCGAACCCCTGTGGTCGGTGGTGCAGTCGCAGCCGTCCGCCGTCGTCTTCCCCGGCGGCGAGTCCATGGCCGCGATGCAGGCCCGGTCGGTGGCAGCCATCCGACGCCGTGATGCGGCCTTCGAAGCGGAGCACGGGCCCGGCGCCGTGTGGGTGGCGGTGAGTCACGGTGACATCATCAAGTCGATCCTCGCCGACGCGTTCGGCATGCACCTGGACCTGTTCCAGCGCATCGACGTCGGCCCCGCCTCCGTGTCGATCGTGCGCTACGGCACCGGCCGGACGACCGTCCACGCGACCAACACCGACGCCGGGGACCTGTCGTGGCTCGCGGCCAGCGCCGCCGCCGGCGATGCGCCGGTGGGCGGTGGCGCAGGGCACACGGCGCCGCCAACCCCGTGACCCTAAAATAGACCTATGCCTACAACTGTTCACGAGTTCGCCTGGCCTGACCGCGTCGTCATCGGCACCATCGGCGTTCCCGGGGAGCGCACGTTCTACCTGCAGGTACGCGCAGGGAAGCAGATCGTGAGTATCGCCCTGGAGAAGCAGCAGTCGGCCCAGCTCGCCGAGAAGATCGACGAGATCCTGGACCAGCTCGTCACCCTCGAGGGCAACCCCTTCAGCGTTCCCACGAGCACGCCGATCGAACTCGTCGACAACGACCAGCTCGAGACGGTCGAGGAGCAGTTCCGCACCGGCGTCATGAGCCTGGGCTGGGACCCGACGACGGCGCAGATCGTCGTCGAGGCCTACCCGATCGCCGAGGTCGAGGCCGACGACGACGGCTTCCTCGCCGACGATGACGACGACGACGCCTCCGAGGTGCTGCGGGTGCGGATGCCGGTCGGTACCGCCCGAGCCTTCGCCAAGCGCACCCGGGAGGTCGTGGGTGCCGGGCGTCCGATCTGCGTCATCTGCGGTCACCCCATGGACGCCGACGGGCACACCTGCACCTTTCCCGAGGTCTGATGCCGGTGCCTGACCTGATGACCGCCGAGTTGACGCTCACCGGGCGTATCACGACGGCGTCGAACGCCACCTTCCTGGGCGGCATCGGCGACACGGCGGTCGTGTACAAGCCGATCAAGGGCGAGAAGCCGCTGTGGGACTTCCCCGACGGCTTCCTGGCCCACCGGGAGGTGGCCGCCTACCTGATCTCGGAGGCCTTCGGCTGGAACATCGTGCCGCGCACCTGGCTGCGCGATGGTCCGTTCGGTGAGGGCATGGTGCAGCTCTGGCAGGAGACGGACCCCGATCAGGACGCCGCGGACCTGGTCGCGGCGGACGACGTCCCGGAGACCGGCTGGAAGCAGGTCCTCGAGGGCCAGGATGAGAACGGGCGGATTGTCGCCCTCATCCACGAGGACACGCCGGCGCTGAGGCGCATGGCGGTGTTCGACGTCGTCGTCAACAATGCCGACCGGAAGGGCGACCACATCCTCGAGATGGCGGACGGGCACCGCTTCGGCGTGGACCACGGGCTGACCTTCCACAGCGACCACAAGCTGCGCACGGTGCTGTGGGGGTGGCTGGGTGAGGCGCTGACCGCCGAGGAACTCGACGGCATCGACCGTGTTCGCGAAGGGCTGCGGGGTGAGCTGGGCCGGGATCTGGCGGAGTTGCTCACCGCCGAGGAGATCTCTTCGCTCGCCGCGCGCTGTGCCGCCCTGCGCGCGACCGCGCGGTTCCCGGGCCCGAGGGGTGAGATGCCGGCGGTGCCCTGGCCGCTGTTCTAGGCTCACTGCGGCCAAGGGCTTCGCTCCCGCAGCTCACTCAATGGTGCGTTTCGATCCTGCAATCGGACAACCGATAATTGACCTTATGTCAGGTAGTGGTTCGGGGAGGGGCTGAAACCCCTCCTATTCCGCGCTTTCGGATGCGATCTCGTCAAAGGCTGCGGCAAGTTCATCGGCGGCCGGCAGGGCTCGTCGTTCCGCGGCCGGCAGGGTTTCGTACGTGTAGGTGGATACGGCCATTGGTGACTCGGAGCGGCCGAGGGCGTAGCGGACGGTGTGGTCGTTCTTGCTGCCGCAGATCAGGATCCCGACGGTGTCGTTATGTGCCTCGCGGCGGAGCTTGTCGTCGACCAGGGCGACGTAGAAGTTCAGTTTCCCGGCGTATTCGGGCTGGAACTTCCCGGTTTTGAGCTCGATGACGACGTAGCGCAGCTGCTCGACGTGGAAGAACAGCAGGTCGATGTAGAAGTCATCTCCCTCGACCTCGAGGTGTACCTGCCTGCCGACGAACGCGAACCCGGGACCAAGCTCCCGGAGGGTGTCGACGATGCGGTCCATAAGGGCCTGCTCGAGATCCCGTTCAGCGACCTCGCCGGACAGCCCGAGGAATTCGAAGGCGTAGGGATCCTTGGCTGTCTGCTGGGCCAGCTCGGAATCGCCCGCTGCGAGCTGGCGGCTGAAGTTCGACGGTGCTGTGCCGGTGCGCTCCATCGACTTATTCATGACCATGTTCGCCAGCACGTTCCGGGACCAGCCGTACTCCACCGCTGCGGCGGCGTACCAGTCACGCGATGCCTGGTTGTCGAGCTTGTCCAGAAGCAGAACGACGTGGCCCCAGGGCAATTGTCCAACAGGCTGTTGGACAATTGCGTCCTCGTTCCAAGCGGCCGCGAAGGCCCGCATGTACTGCAAGTTGCTGCGCGATAGACCGGTCATATCCGGGAACTCGGCCCGCAGATCATCCGCCAGCCTCTTCATGACCCCGGTCCCCCACCCCTGGCGCTCACGCCGGATCAGAATCTCGTGACCCAGGTGCCAGTACAGCTCGATCAGCTGCGTGTTGACCGTCCGCCGGGCTCTCTGGCGAGCACGCCGCACGCGGTCTTTCAGCGCCTGCAGGGTCGAGCCATACTCATCAGGCAGGGCGACGTCAGAGGTTGTCATGCTTCGATCCTTTCAGAACCCCGCTGACGCGCCGAGTCATAGAGTCGCCCCCGAGCCCCTGATGAACGCAGACCGCCGTCATCGACGTCGAGGACGGCGACACCGCCGAAGGCTTCGACCTGCCCGGGGCGATCCTCGAAGAAGAACTTCTGGTACAGGTCATCCCCGTGCAGGAAGACGAGTTCGCCTGCATGTCATGCTTCCTCGTCCATTACCGGACCCAGCTCGCACGCGAAAAGGCCGGCGACAAGTACTGCGCCGAGTGCGAAGGGGGACCACCAGCCCGCCAGTACACAACTGACGGATGCGAGGCACCACCCCACCGTCCGTCGCTGCACGCGCTTCTTCAGCAACAAGTGGAGCTATCTGGAACCACCCCTGGCAGCCTTCGGCATCGGGGCCTTACAAGGAACACCCTTTCCGTCACTTCTCGGCGCAATCGCCTGCTTTGCTAGCGCCACTTCCTCCCTTCAATTCGGTGAAAGGATGATCAGAGATCTTCGATGCGGGTACCGGTACGAGAACTAAAACCGACACATAGTTGAGGCCCTGAAATTCGGCAACCAACGATGTCAGACGCCCCGCGAGCACCTCGTTGAGAATCTGGTCGTTCACCTCATGTCAACTGAGGATGACGCAGCCCGGGTTGATACCTGCTTGCTGCCGCTCGCCACCGGGCTGCCTGTCACCCCCGTTCCTCAACGTCGCCAACAGCTTCCATTACGCAGTACCCTGAGGATCGTTCCCAGCCGCGCTCGGATGGTGCGCGAGGCGAAGTACTGTCGCCGATCGTGCATGTCTCGGCTAGCACCGCGCGAGATTTCGTCGCTAGTCCAGTCGCGAGCCCAGACAACTTGGCCGTTCTGAATCAGGTAATGAGACCGACAGGGGAACCCCCAATTGCCTATCGACGGGTGAAGCGTTGGCATCGAATTAGCCAGACGTATAGTCCATCCGGACGGGTTGAGTGGGGTAACGACCTTGTTTCCGCATCCACAGGCGCAGTCATGCACGGCCGTTTGATGCGTGTAGGAAACATACAGCACTCCACTATCACGTACTTTTGGGACTGTATCGACTATTTTCGCGTCAAAGTAGCGTATCGTCACTGGGTTCTCTCCGAGTGAATCAGCTGCCCACTGGCAATGGTGTAAGTCGTATGCAACTCATTGACGTCGTCCCGGTAGAACCCCTTAAGCTTCTTCCACTTAATCACGGCGAGGGTCGCGTTCAACGCGTTCAGATCAGCGAGTTGGATGTTGCGCTCATACTCATCTTCCCGCTCGTCAGTAAACGAGATCCTGCGCTCCACGTGCGCGTTGTTCTCTTGGGTGACGGTCGTGGTTCGCACAATTCCTCCAAGCGCGTCCCGCTGGCGACTGACTCCCATACCTACATCGATCAAAGGAATCCCCTGCTGCGTCAGCCACTGGATGATCTCCTGCTTCACGGGACTTGTATCAATTGCAACGAATACGAAGTCCAGTCCGCTGAGGTGCTCTATCGTGCTGGCGTCGATCATTTGCGGGTGGGCAATGATTCCGCGATGCATCGCCGAGTACTGCGAAGCAAAGTACTCAACCTTGGTCTGCCTCTTATTGAGTTGTCCCAGAGTAGCGGCGCCGGGTGCCCTGAAGGCATTGTGCGTGAGAAAGTCATCCGGATCCCAGAGATGAATCTCCGGCACCGGCGTCTTCGAGACGAGATCGAGAATGTAGGAGCCGCTTCCTCCGAGACCCACGATCCCGACCGGCCCGGTGGCGAGTCGCATGCTGAGGGTGCTGATACCGGCGCGCGCTGATGCGGAGTCAAGGTAGACAAATGGCGACTCGTCCTCATCGGTCTCTATGGGACGGAAGGTGCGGGCGGTAGCCCGAGGATCGACCGCGCGCGCCGGCCCCACAATCACTCGAACGTACTGGCTGATCTTTTCGTAGTAGTCGGCGTAACGCCCGCTAGCTGGCTTTGTCGACAAGTAGGAGTTGGAGATGAGCCCCGGTATCGGTTCCTGGGTGCCCAGCATAGCGATAACTTCGTGCATCGGGACGCCCGGAGCTTTGTGGGGAACCCCGGTGAAATAAACAGTGTGAGGCTCGGGAGGGGCGGTGGTCTCGCCAGCAAGGTTGAGTTCAGAGAGTACCTCCCCGACTGAAACCTCACCGTTCGCGGTCAAGTAAGGGACGTTGCTGATGACGAGATGCCCGTGGCGGATCGATACCTCATATCCATCCGCCATGAGCCTCGCGAGATCAGCGCTAGGACTTTCCCGTAGGCGTGACATCAAACGCCGCACCCTTCTTCTTCACGGTCACTGACTCGCCAGCCGCCAGTTCTCCTTCATGGTGGCGACCCTTGGCGCCTCGGAAAGTGACGGTGTAGACAGTGTCCGGACCAGGCGAGACCGGGTAGGCGATCGATACGACCTCCTCGAAGGTCAGGTGATCATCCTGAACCTCCTCCAGCTCCCCGTTCACAGCAATCTCATAGAACTTCTCAGGCTTCTTTGACGACTCGGCGCGGGAGTGCTCGCCCGCTTTTGGAACTGTGTTACTCATGAGGTACAGCCTTTCTCCGGACGGAGCCGGGATATTTTTGCACCGAACAGGTACAAAAAACACTTTAGCACACCTGACCGGTGTATGATTATTAGGAGGTCGGCATGGACGTCGGCTTCGCGAACTCGCGGCTCGCGCGCATGTGTAACAGCACATCACTACGGGTTCGAAAGCTTGGTCAGGAACGAGCCGAGAAGCTCCTGATGCGGCTAGACCAGCTGGCCGCATCAGATAATCTCGCGGAGTTCCACAGGCTGCCGCAGGCCCGGTGCCATCAACTCGTCGGAGGTAGGGACGAACAGTTCTCCGCGGACCTCGATGGTCCATATCGACTGATTTTTGAAGTAGCCAATATTCCAATCGCCCGCCTTACCGACGGCGGAATCGACCTCTCCCTCGTTACGCGTGTTCGCGTGCTCGAGATTGCAGACCCTCACTAGACGGAACCGAGATAGATGATGACCGCAGCATCTCAAGTCACCTCAGACTGGACGCCCTACGCGCCGGACCAGGTGAGCTCCCCAGGCGCAACATTGCGAGAAACACTAGAAACGCTCCCGCTGTCACAGACTGATCTCGCGACTCGGACGGGACTATCTATCAAGCACATCAATCAAATTGTCAGCGGCTCAGCCGCTTTGACTCATGAGACCGCCATAAAGCTGGAGCGGGCTACAGGCGTCCCCGCCAAGATATGGAACACCCTCGAAGCAAACTATCGCGACGCCATCTCGCGGATGTCTGAACGCGAGTCGTTATCAGCTTCGAAAGAATGGTTGCGCCTAATGCCAGTGGCAGCGCTCCGTAAAAAGGGCGTCGTCACTGCAACTCTGCGTGACCCAGGCACGCTACTGCAGGAAATTCTTCAATTCTTCGGTGTTTCGTCAATTGAGGCGTGGGAGGAAGCTTGGGCAAAACCTTCAGCGGCGTTCCTACAGTCCTCGGCGTTTGAGGCCGACCCCGGCGCGGTCGCAGCTTGGTTGCGTCTTGGCGAACAAGCTGCAATAGACGTAGATACGGCACCTTTCGACCGAGCGCGATTGAAAGCTGCAATTCCGCGGCTCCGGGCGCTCACGGTCCTCTCCCCTGAGGCGTTCTGGCCGCAAGTTGTAGCTATTTGCGCAGATGCCGGTGTAGCGGTCGTGCTCGTTCCGGAGGTTCCGGGAGCCCGGGCACATGGAGCTACACGCTGGCTCTCGCCCACAAAAGCACTAGTCCAACTGAGTGTTCGACATAAGCGCAACGATCATCTGTGGTTCGCGCTTTTCCATGAACTGGGTCACGTTCTTCTTCATGGTAAAAAGGAAGTCTTCGTCGAACATAAACTTGGCGCCGACGGTGGAAGAACTAAACAGGAAAAAGAAGCAAACGAATTTGCCGGAAACACACTTTTACCACCATCCGCGGAGCAAAAGCTAAAAGCAGTAACTACTTATTCGGATGTAAGGAGATTGGCGGAGGAACTAGGTGTCCATCCAGGAGTCGTTGCTGGTCGGATCCAGCATGATCGGGGTAATTACTCGTTTGGCGTACCAGACCTGTTCGTCTCGCTTCGCGTTGGCCGTGACGAAAGCTAGCTCGAGCGGCTAGTTAGGACCCCGAGGCTGTCAGCCCAACCGATCTCATCGAATGGGTTGAGCACATCGTATCCAGATTGCAGTCTGTGGATCGCTTAGGCGGCCAACACTGGTGCCGCCGTGGTGGAACCATCTGGAGGCAGTCGACCGCCTTCGTGCGCTACATGAGCGGTGGTTGGAAGCTCATGCAGTCGGAGTCATGTCGAGTTGGTGGGGTCGGCCACTTTGACAGCCTCTCCACCGTCCTTTTCGCGAAGCGCGGCCTCTTCGGTGAGTGCGGCACATCGTACCGACCCAGACGGTTTGACGGACACTCGCGCGCGAAGCCCCCTAAACAGCTGGGCCTAGGGGTAAACCTCAGATCTACATATCACCACTGTGCGCTACCGGTCACCAACTGCGGGCGAACCTCCAACAGGTAGCTCCTTCAAATTTTGATCGCCGTCTAGTCGCCAGCGGACACCCTCAGGATCTGTGAACTCAATAGCAACTTGAGAGGTCAGCCATCTCAAAGCCCTACTATCATCGCCTGCAAACTGGCCAACGCCAGTCACCTGCCAAGCGAGTTCCTTCCGCATTCCGGCGGTCCCGAGCTGATTTTCCTCCACCCTGTCAATTTGTACATTCATGTCGATCAGCTGTGGTGCAGCAGGAACAATTAGCTTGTTATCGGTGAAGGGTCGAGGGAGGTCCAATGTCCCTTTCTCTTGGAAAACTGCTGTCACGCTTAGTGTCAGGTGGCCATCTGTTGGCCGGGTCTGCCCAGAAAGGGCACGCTGATGTGAAGCCCCTACTGAGAACCGAATAGACCGAGCGTACTTCTCGCGTTCCGCCTGGTTCCGCTCAGCTTCTAGCTCGAGCTGTTGCCTAACCGCCGCCAACCCTCGCAGTTGTTCCCCTATAGCCACAGCCGCCTGATCTTCCACCTGAGTTCGCCATTGTTCATCTTGAATCTCAACGGACCTTCTCTGTGTGCGAAGCGCCGCCACTGCCCCAACGAAACCAAGAAATGTTACGACCACGCCGGCCCATTCGGCGACGTTGCCGACCTCAGTGGCGAGCGGTGCAGACTGGAGATTTAGAGCAGTAAGAAGTAGTACGACGCCGGCCAGGAGTCCTGCACTAATGGCGCCTAGCGAGTACTCAAGGTCTGTTCGCTCGACCAACCATCGGTGCAACAGCTGCCGCTTGGTCAGCTCTAACTTCTCCTGCTTGCCCACCTGATGTTCCAGTTTGTCCATTCGACAAGTCTCACGCGTATAGCTGGCATCCGTAACACGCTGCTGTCGGGCTACGCATCCTGTTCGGTTATCAGAGTGAGCGTCCGCTGTCCCTCTTCGCCTGTTCTGCTCGACGATTTGCTGCTGCGGCGTCATTCGTACCTGCCACCGCCTTACGTGCCTGACACTCGGCGGCAGTCGCTTTCCTGCTCTCAATGAGTTCGGCCTGCCGCTGACTGAATCCTGTACCGGAGTTGGTACGGCGTGCAGCCACGTCGTTCTTGTCACTCACAGGTGTTTTTTGCCTGCTGGCGAGCTCGCTCGCTCGTCCCCGACGGAGCAGTGCTCAACGCCGTAGGTGCGAGGGTGTGCCGATCCTGGGAGGAAATAAGCGACGCAGGAGCGCCGGACAGGACCGGTGTGCCCGATGCCGGCGGAGCTGGTTGACGCTGCGGAGCGGGGACGCATAATCCGTAGGACAGCAGCAAAAAGACTCGGACGGGATGCGACGAAGGAGCAGCCTGACCGTGACAGGCCGGAGCGAAGCGCAGGACCATCGCCCTGCTCGGAGCCCTAGCGGAGAGCAGGGAAGCACTACACGGTGAGACAGCGCTGGCCACGAGACATTAGTAGGGTCAGGATCATGACTATGGGGACGAACAACCAAGCACAGACAAGAACACGCAACTCGAAGCGCGACGCGGCGATCTATGGTTTCGCGGGCCTGATGTTCGCATTGGTTTCGGTGATGACGTTCTCGAGCGTTGACGCTTGGTACATGGTCGTCGGTTCCTGCCTCATCGTGATCGCGGCCGTCGTGTGGGTCGCTAGAGCGATCATTGCGCTGCGTCAGGACGACCGACCATGAGTCTCTGGAGCCGCTACCTGTTCGGGGCCGCACTCGTATTCGGAATTAGCGTGACAGTTCTCGCCGAACGGTTGCCGGCAGGGTGGGGACCCGCGTCGATCTTTACCGTGGTTCTGGCTGCATCTGCGTTCCTGATCTGCTCCGTCATCGACTACCGGCGTGAGCGTGCAGCGGTTCGCACTCCCGAGGACTAGCCGGCCGAACGGCTGGTCGGATGGCTGTTCAGGCGCAGCTCAGGCTTCGTCGAGCCAGTCCGGGCGGCCGGCGAGGCCTAGCCGGTAGCGCGCCGCGTCCACGGAGGGGCTATGCGGGCCGAGGGCCAGTTGGAAGGTCCGCAGCTGCAAGCGGGTGCGCTGCAATCGGAGGCGGTTTGCGAGCGAGCGGTCGCCGCGGCCGGGCACCCCGGCGAGGGGAGCCACGGACGGGGAGATGACCAGCGCTCCGGCGCTGGCGATGCCGCTGTAGAAGATCCGTTCGGCTCGGTTTAGCCCGTCCGGGGCGGACAGGAAGGTGAGCAATTCGGCGGGGACGGGTTCGAGGTCGGGTTCCAGCGCGCGCAGTGCCTCCGTGAGTTCTCGGCGGTTGACCGGGAGATCTTCGGCTCCGAGGGTCTGGGCGCTGCGGGACCAGTCGGCGACGTAGGTGTCGGCCCAGTTGCGGCCGAACCGTGGGGCCAGGTCGTGACCGACGGCTTCGTGGGCCCCGAGGAAGGCATCGGTGAAGGCCAGGTGCACCCAGCGCAGTAGGGCGGGGTCGGAGGCGGAGTAGGCGCGGCCGTCGTCGGTGGTACCGCTGACCCGCCCGTGCATGCGGCGGACCCGTGCCGAGTCCCGCTCGGCGAGTTCCGCGGAGCCGAAGGTGGTGATGGTGAGCCAGCGTGCGGTCCCGGCGAGGCGGGCCCAAGGATCGCTGCGGTAGGAGGAGTGCCGTGCGACCCCGGCCATCGCCAGCGGGTGCGCGCCCTGCCCGAGGAGGGCCGCGACGCCGCCGACCAAAGTGGAAAGGCCACCGTGAACCTGCCAGACGATGCCGTCGGGTTCGAACAAGCCTGGACCCTCCCCTACCAGGGCGATGTCGCGCACCCAGTCCGGCGCCCCGGTGGGGTCACCGGAGACCCGGGCACGAAACGCGCTACGGACGCGGTGAGCCAGATCGGCAGGGCGAGGGATCGAGCTCACAGGCATGATGCTCCAACGACGGACACCCGAACACCCGAACACCCGAACACCCGGACACCCGAACACCCGGACACCCGGACACCCGGACACCCGGACACCCGGACACCCGGACACCCGGACAGGAATCTACTACAAAGCGTAGAACACGGACCTGACACGGCGATGGCCGAGAGGACCCTTCCGTGGTCAGAGAAGCGTTGGTGCCTCGGGGTCGATGCCGCGAAGCAGGGGTCGGATGATCGGTTCATCCAGGGCTCGGAGAGCCCATATCTCGCGCTACTTCATGGTTCAAGATAGACACGAACATGTATTGGCATCGGGTAAGTCCCGAGAAGGAGGCTTTCATGATGATCGAGTACAACGTCAGTGATCACTGGTCAGCTGATGATCCAGACTGGCCGAAATCGCTAGTCTCGTCACTGGACCGGCGACGCGGGCTGAGCGCGAATCCTCCTTTAACGACCGTTATGAGTGAGATATCTGCATGGGTCCAGCTGGCCAGTGGCATCGAAGCCTGGAGGCCACGTCCGAACCGAGCTTCATTGAAGCTCGACCTGACGGAGTCCGTCGAAGCAGTGGGTCCGGCGCTCAAGGCTTACATTGCCGCTCCTCTCGTGGCATTCCAAGATGCCTTTGATCGTCTGACTGAAAGCCCGAATGCAGTCCTTGAGCAACCCCCTGGTACTCGTACCCGCTCAGAATGGATTGGTGTAGAGAGCACTGCGAAAGACCTTCAGGATGCGCTCCTCGAGGACGATGCAGTGCGCGCTAGCTGGGACGATCTTGTTGCAGCCTCTCAGGACCGCACGTTGGTGCGACGGGAGTATCGCCCGATTGCCGAACTCCTTTTCGACCAAGTACAACGACGCGGCATGCCCGCGGAGCGGGCTGCTAGCGCCCTCGTTTCAATCGTCGCGTTCGGGCGTGATCCTGATGATCTTCCCTGGGTTGAAACCAGCACTCCCTTCAGCGAACGAGTCTCGAAGGCGCGCGCATATGTGGGGACGCCAGTCGATGTTGAACCCACCGTGGTTTGGTTGGGCTATAAGGGGCGCATGCACATCCATCTATCAGCAGGCCGAGTCTCGTTTTACGAGGCTCAGTGGGCAATCCCGAATGCTGAGCCAGCCCCACACAGGTACGACTTCGCTCACAAGGAAGAGCTTTGGAACCTGGTACAGCACAGCCACATCTTTCGCATATCGGAACGAGAGGACGAGGAATACAACGTTGACACCATCGTGCGCGTTGACCTTGGCACGACCACGGGCGCCGACGCACTGGAACGTGCCGTGGAGATGATCGACATCATCCTCAGTGTCTCGATCCACCGTTCTGGAGGGATTCGCCCGCAACTCGCGGAGTACGCAGTGCTTCGCTCAGGACGCAGCAGCACTGCCGGACATCAGGCTGTCCGCGACAGCACAGGCTTTCCTAATGACACCTGGGGAGCGAGCATGACTGCTGAGGCAATCACGGCACACGGTCCACGGATTGCGGATGCTCTCGCTCGCGAAGATCTGCCCAGATTTCTGGCTGCAGCGGTTCAGGTACAGACCGCCGCTGATCATCCGTTCAGTCGAGATATGGCGCTACGGAAGCCGTCGGAGGCAGACATCAGCAGCGTGATCCCGCTTTCGGACCGCGTCGTGCAGCACGTGGCGGCACATGCCGCGATGAGTCCAAGCTCATTGTTCACGCTACTCGGTGAGCGGTGGGCTCACGCTCGATGGCTCACTGACCTTCAGCGAGCTGTTGGCATGTGCTTACTCGGTCTAAGCGGGAATCAGGACTTGCTCAATGAGCTGACCCGCAAATGGATGTCTGATCATTCAGAGCAGCCCTGGGTCCTACTTATCGCCGATCGGTCTGAAGACTTTCTATCTCTCTGCCGCCTCGAGCACGAACGTGCGTGGATACAACGCATGTTCGCCAGCATTAGTGACCACACAAGCTACGCACTCCTCATCGAGGACTACACCCGCGAGGGAAGGGCGCTGGAAGATCGTCGGCGCCGCGTCCGTAACGCATTGGTTCATGGAAACCCTGCAAGCTTCGACGTCGTGCAATCCGTTCGTGAGTACGCCCAGTTCTTGAGCGGCAGCGCACTGCACCTAGCGCTGGAGGCCTACGTTGACGACTCGGATCCAGCAACCGCTCTGGCGACCAGGACGGATGAACTTATTGCAATGCAAGGCGGACAAGATGCAGCGAGCTTCTGGCGTGGAGAAACTCAACCAGACGACGGACTTCATCCGCTCCAATGAGAACGAACCCGCCCACCTGGGTCAGAAGAGCGTTGGCGCTTCGGGGTCAATGCCAGTGAGCAGGGGGCGGATGATCGGCTCGTTCCATCCGTGCTCGAGGAGGGCTGTGCGCAGCTCGACGGAGTGGGCGCGGAACTGGGCGCGCCCGACACGGCGCCACCGGAAGGTCGAGGCATTCGCGTGCCGGCGCTTCTGGGATCGGTCCAGCATGTTCAGCGCCTGGGTGCCGGGCAGCAGGTGACTTTCTGTCCCGGTGGTCGCGTGAACGCACAGAGGGACGTCGCAGACGTGCATGAGCGCGATCCCGGGGTGCAGGGTCTCTCCAGTGAGGTGTTCGTAGGCGTAGCGTTGCGATCGCAGGGCGCGTTGCTCGCCGTCCCTTGTGACCCAGAATCGCCCGTACCCGTCGTCGGCCACGGCGCCGGTCCAGATCCAGCAGTCGTGAAGCCGCGGACCCTTGACGACTTTCTCCCAAAACCGGTCAGCTTCTCCCCTGCACTGCCTCACCGCCGGCTACCTCCGCCAGGACGTCATTGGACCCGCGCGGGACGACGGACGATCGGCCGGCGACCTTCCATCCGCACCACACCGACGATGACCAATGCAGCTGCACCGATGATCAGCCACTCGGCCCACCACGGACTATCGGAGACGGCGACCGGAACGAGCAGCAAAAAGAACCAGAGCGCGATCGCCAGGGCGCCGGCGACCTGATTCCGGACCCGCGGCGGGATGGGCAGCAGCAGCAGCGGCAGCTGGAGGATGGCGCGGACGAACAGGTAGCTGTACCGGATGCTCGAGGTGAGCAACCAGCGGATGATTCTGATCATCATGTTCTCCTGATCATCGAGAGACCTCTGGGGCGAGCCGGGCCTCAAGTGCTTCGACCTCGGCCGCTGGTTTCGCCGGTGATTTCGACTTCGGCTTTCGCCCCTTTGCAGGAGTCGCCTGGTCGCGCTTGAGTGTCCGGTAGATGGTGGTCCTGCTGACCCCGAGGACCTGACCGATCTGTTCGACGGTCATGTCCTGCTGCTCATACATGCGCCTCGCGGCCGTGGCCTGCTGAGGGGTGAGTCGCGGTGGACGCCCCCCGGTGCGACCTCGAGCTCGGGCTGCCGCAAGGCCGGCGTTCGTGCGCTCCTTGATGAGGTCACGTTGGAACTCTGCGAGGGCGGCGAAGACGTGGAAGACGAGCCGACCGCCAGGTGAAGTGGTGTCGATCGTTTCCTGAAGTGACTTGAACCCAATGCCCTTGTCCTGAAGCGCTGTGAGCTGGTCAATGAGGTGACGGATGGAGCGGCCGAGCCGGTCGAGCCGCCACACCACGAGCGTGTCCCCCGGCCTGAGCTGATCCAACAGCTTCGTGAGCTCTGGCCTCTGATCAAGGGATCCCGGAATAGTGTCGACGAACACCCGATAGCAGCCGGCAGCAGTCAGCGCATCGACCTGCAACGCGGCGTCCTGGTCCGTCGTCGACACTCGCGCGTAGCCCAAAAGGTGTCCCATGCTCCTCAATGTAGCGGAACTCATCCCAAACCAGCAGAAGTGAAACATAGATTCTGACACTGAGTATTGCTACAAGAAACGGGCCCTCCAGAGTCTCAATCGAGGATTAGCGAGATCTGTAGCGAAAACGTTCGTATTTGGCACTTGGGCCCCGGCGGAGCCCCGGGGCTCGCGTGCTTTCCGGGGACCGATTACGCGTTGTGGAGACGGTAGGCGAGTTCGCGCAGGGCAGTGGCGTCCTGGCCGCCTGCTTCGGCGCGTTGGCGGGCGTCGTCGATGAAGTCGAGGTCCTGGCGGTTCACCTTGCCGCCGTGGTGGTAGGCGGTGAAGTCGGCGAAGTCGAGGGGCTTGGACTGCTGGGCCATGTGCCGGAACATCTGCAGGACGCTTTCAGGGGTGGTCTGCTCGGCGGCGGCTTTGCCGGCGGTGCCGAAGACGTTCAGTTGCTGGATCTCGCGCATGCTGTTCGCGCCTAGCTGCCACGTCTCGTCTGTCGCGTCGATGTCGTCGAGGGATCGCCAGTCGAGGAGCCCCCAGGCGAGGATCGGGGCGAGCATGGAAAACCCAATCTCCGATCCGGCTGCGGACTCAATACTCACGGGAATGCCGTTGCCGGCGTAGAGGGTGGCGAAGGCTTCGGCGAGGTTCGGGGAGCTGTCGTCGATGAGGAACCGTGCCGGGCCAAGGTGTTTGATGGCGTAGTCCGCTTGGGCGAGCAGGTCCGCGTCGATGCTCGGGTCCGCGGGTAGGTTCGCGGCACCGACCTCGTGGACCAGGGCGTTGGTGTTACCCATGGCGACCTGGTCGCCGGACAGACCGGACTGAGCGAGGAACCAGGGGATGACCTCGATGCCGACGGCGTTGAGGATGACGCCTGTGTTCGTACCTCGGAACGCCCGTCCGATTTCTTTGGTCAGGGTTAGGCCTGCTTCGGCGTGGAGGGAGGCGTTGTCGAGGGTGACGATGAGGAAGTCCAGCTGCTGGTCGGACAGGGCGGCGGGGTTGGTGATGACGTCGTACCCGGAGAACCGGTCGAGGGTGTTGTCGTCGTAGGAGTACATGACCTGCGGGCGGGAGAGCTGTTCCTGGCGGTGCGGGCGGACGAGGAAGGTGACCTTGGCGCCGGCGCGGACGAGGTCGTAGGCGGCGTTGACGCCGACCGATCCGGCCCCGACGATTCCGATGGAGGGGATGGTGTCAGTCATGATCGTGGTCCTTCGTGTCAGGTAGGTCGGAGGCTCTAGTGGAGGACGTCGGCCCGCCAGGGGGTCAGTCGTCGCTGACGGAGATGGTGACGGTGATGTTGCCGCGGGTGGCGTTGGAGTAGGGACAGACCTGGTGTGCGGCATCCGCGAGGGACTGTGCCTGGTCGTGGTCCAGGTCGGGGATGACGACCTCGAGGTCGACGGCGAGCCCGAATCCGCCCTGGCCATCTGGCCCGATGTGGACCCGGCTTCCGACAGAAGAGTGCGGGATCCTCACTTTCTGGGTCCGGGCGACCATCTGCAGTGCGGAGTGGAAGCATGCCGCGTAGCCGGCAGCGAACAGTTCTTCCGGGTTCGCGCCACCGCCGGCGCCTCCCATTTCCTTCGGGGTTACCAGGTCCAGGTCGAGCGTCCCGGTGGTGGTTGTGACATGGCCGTTTCGGCCGGCGCCGGTAGCGAGAGCTTCAGCGGTGTAAACGATGTCCATGACGGGACCTTTCAGAAGGTGGGTGAGTCCGGTGCGTGAGTTCCGTGGAGGTGCGCCGGGGTACGTGATGACACGGCCGGTCGAGGATCACCCCCGAGGGCGCAGCCGTGGGGCTGCCCTAGGGTTCATCGCCCGACCGGCGTCACCGTCTAGGAGGTTGCGTCGCCGTCGGCGAGGCGGGGATCGGGTCCGAGCTGTTCGGGCAAGCCGAGGTGGTCGCGCAGGGTGGAGCCCTGGTATTCGTCGGGGCGGAGCCCGCGGCGGCGCAGGATCGGCACGACGTGGTCGACGAAGTCGTCGAACCCGTCGTGGACGTCGTCGATGACGATGGTGAAGCCGTCGGTGACACCGGCGTCCCACCATTCCTGGAACATGTCCGCGACCTGCTCGGCCGTTCCGACGACTCCTGGATTCGGGTCGAGGACTCCGTGACCGAGGATCTCCCGTGGGGTTCGGCCCTGGCTTGCGAGCCGGTGGGCGAGGGTCTCCTGCTGATTTCCGGAACGTGCGTGTAGTCCCTGGACCTGCGTAACCGTCAATGGCTTGTCCCTGTCGGCCGGGTCCAGGCGCAGGCCGAGCAGCCTGGAGAGCTGACTGATGCGCTGCTCGATGCCTGCGGCGTCTTCCAGTGCCATGCGCCGTTCGACGGCTTCCTGCTGTGTTGCGCCGAGCCCGAAGCCGACGAAGGAGAGATACCTCGCCTCGTCCGGGTTGCGGCCGGCGTTCTCGGTCACGGACCGGATGATGTCCCGCTGAGAGCGGGCGTCAGCCATGGAGTAGGGGTTACCGATGATGCCGTTGGCGTACATGCCCGCGGCTTGGATGCCGGCGCCGCTGGCGAAGGGCATGAAGATGACCGGCTGGCCCTGCTCTGACGGCGGGATTTGAAGTGGTCCACGGGATCCGACCTGACGGCCGTGGAGGTTGATCGGCTGGATGTGCGAGGTGTCAGCGAACCGTCCGGTGACCTTGTCCGGGGTACCGGCTTCCCTCCCCCAGCTCGCCCACAGCGCCTGGGTGATCTGGATGACCTCGTGCAGACGGCCGTATTTCTCCTCTTTCGAGGGCACGGGGCGGCCGTAGTTGGCGAAGGCTTCTGGTTCGTAGCTGGGGATGAGGTTCCATCCGGCGCGGCCGTGACTCATCACATCCAGTGCCCGGAGCTGGCGTGCGATGCCGTAGGGCTCGTTGAACGACGTCGACATCGAAGGGACCAGGCCGACCTTCTTCGTGGCGTACGCTATGGCGCCCATCAGCATGACCGGGTCGATAGACACGATGGGCGGACCCGACTCCAGGTCGCCCCAGATGAAGACACGGTCCGGGTAAAAGAGGTAGTCCAGCCCGCCCCGCTCAGCGATCTTGGCGGTGCGCACGTGGGTCTCGACGTCGGTGTAGGCGTTGGGGTCAGCCCACGGCATCCGCCACGCCCCCGGGTGAGCGCCATACGTCGTCCCCAACACCGTTCCAAGCAACATCGGCTTACTGGTCATGGCCGTCCTTCTCCTCGCGAACATCAGACCCCACACGCACTGGGTCTCTCACCTATGAGAATACGGAGACACTCTCCGTATTGCAAAACGACAGTTCCGCTGCGGCGGGATAGACCTCTTCCTGGAGGGGCGAAGGGGCCTGCCAGTCAGCTTGGTCAGATGGATTCTGGGCGGTGGATGCTTTCGGCTCCCCCGTCGAGGAAGATGACCTGCCCGGTCACGTGCGTGTTCTCGGCACTGGTCAGCCAGGCCAGCAGTGCCGCTGGTGCTTCCGGTGGCGCAGCAGGGCCGTTCAAGGGTGAGGGGGCTCCGGCGTCGAGGATCTTGCGGCCCTCGGCGGTGGCCAGGACAGGGGCGGTCATCGGCGTCTTGATGACTCCGGGTGCGACTGCGTTCAGCGCGATGCCGGCGCCGGCCCACTCCGGGGTCGGGGCCTGGGCGCGGACCCACCGGGCTATGGCGTACTTCGAGGTCGTGTAGATGAAACTGCCGCCGGACGCGTTCACCGTCGTGCCGATCCGCTCGGCCTCCTTCAGCGCCCCGGGTTCGTCGTCGGCCATCAGGCGTTCGAAGAGTGCGTCGTCGGTCTCCTGGATGGCGGCGATCGAGGACACCACGACGGCGCGAGGAGCATCGGAACGGACCAGCAGGTGTCGAAGTCCCTCGACCGCGGCCTTCGCAGCGAAGTAGTTCACGCTGACGGTGATCGGGGCGGGAACGACGAGACCGGCGACGGCGATCACCGCGTCGACCCGGCCACCGCTCAGATTCGTGACCTGGTCGACGAGCGTTGCACGTCCCTCGGCGGTACTGAGGTCCGCGGTGACATCGGCGTCCCGAAGGTCGACGCCGATCACCGTCTGCCCTTCCGCGCGCAGCCGTTCGAGTGTTGCCTTGCCGATTCCCGACGCCGCGCCGGTGATCACCGTCGTCCTGGTCATGATGCTTCTCCTGTACGTGAAGTCTGGCTATTGGGGTCTAGGTATTGGGGGCTGGGTGCCGGTCTTCGGGCATGCTGTTGCCGCACATGGGGCTAAAAGTGCTCATAGGGCGGTCTTCACGAAGGCGCAGGAACCGCTCATTCGCCTGTCAGCCAGGCTTGGCGCTCGTGACCAGCCCAGCCAACTCATCCGGCCCTGTTGGGGCGGCCGATTGAGTGGATGGACGAAGTTTTCTAGGTGGCGGGGATCATCCAGCCGGTCTTATGGACGGCCTGCAGGACGGCCGCTGAGGAGTCATCAGCCAGGACGGCGCCACTGACCCATGCCGTGGCCAGCACGCCCAGGAACAGGTCACGACCCCGGACCCATTCCTGCGCACGGTTCTCGCGTTGCGCCGCAACGAGGAACCCTTCCGTGGCCGTGATGAAGTTCTCGCACGTCGTGGCCAGCGGTGAGGACTCCTCGAACAACGCGACACGCAGCGGTTCGGGCAGCCCGTCGAAAGCGGTCGAGTAGTCATAGAGCGCCTCCAACCACCGCTCCAGGGCGCGGGCAGTGTCCGGCTCGTCACGTTCGATCACATCGCGGCGGTCGAAGAGCTCGTCATACCGGGCCTGAAGCAGCGCAGCGATCAACGCTTCACGCGTGGGGAAGTGCCGGTACAACGTCCCCGGCCCCACACCAGCCCGCTTCGCGATCGTGTCCAGCGACCCCGAGACGCCCTCCTCGGAGAAGAACTCTTGGGCCACCTCGAGGATGTGCGATCGATTGCGTTCCTTGTCAGCACGCATCCGAGGGGCGCTTGTCCCTGCAGTCATGTCAGCTCCTTTGTCGACAAAACGGAGACTACCTCCTCTCTGCGGGAAGCAGCAAACCGACCGCGCCCCACCACTGCGCGACGCTCGGCAGGACGGTCACATTACGAAACGGAGACAGTCTCCTTGACGAGGACACGCCCCGGCCCGTAGCCTCACCGGGGAAGCGGAGTGTGACTCCGTATTGTGTTTTGTCTTACGAGAAGGGCCGAATCCGGCATGAGTCAACACCTGGACACCGCGGTGGCGGGGCCTCCCACACCTGCACCGGTGCGGGACCGCTTGAGCCCCGCTGAGGTCGTGGTCATCACCGTCCTGTCCTTGAGTGCCTTCGTGATGATCCTGAGCGAACTCGCGATGGGCGTGGCGCTGCCGCAGGTCATGGACGACCTCGAGGTGACCGCCAGTGTCGGGCAATGGCTCACTACCGCCTACGCGTTGACGATGGCCGTGATCATCCCCTCCTCGGGCTTCCTGATGCAGCGTTTCAGCTTGCGGACACTGTTCCTCGCGACCATGGGCCTGTTCACCCTCGGAACGGTCATCGCGGCGGTGGCACCGGGTTTCGAGCTCCTGCTCATCGGCCGCATCGTCCAGGCCATCGGAACAGCGGTCCTGCTGCCGATGCTCACGACCACCGCGATCCGCCTGGCACCCGAGGGTAGACGGGGCCAATTGATGGCGATCACCACCGCTGTCCCGGCCGTCGCCGGCGCGATCAGCCCCGCCATCTCCGGCATCGTCGTGGCGCAGCTGAGCTGGCGCTGGATCTTCCTGCTGGTCCTGCCGCTGGCGGTCCTCGCCCTGGTCCTGGGCGGCTGGAAAATCCGCAACCTCGACCCCACGACGGCGGTCAGGATCGACCTCCTCTCCCTCGTCCTCGCCGCGATCGGCTTCGGCGCCCTGCTCTACGGGCTCTCCACGATCGGTGAGTCCCACGGAGGCGCCTCACTGCTGATCGCCGGCGCAGCACTGGTTGCCGGGGTGCTGGGAACGGCAGCGTTCATCGCCCGGCAGTGGCGCCTGCAGCACCGAGACGCAGCCATGCTCGACATGCGCGTCTTCGCGCACCGCGACTTCAGCCTCTCCGCCGCCATCTTCCTGGCCATGGTGATGACCGCCTTCGGACTCAACGTCGTGTTCCCCCTCGTCCTGCAGAACGTCCTCGGACTAGGGGCACTCGAGACCGGGCTGCTCCTCATCCCGGGAGGGGCCGCGATCGCGATCACCGCGGCATCCGTCGGCCGCGTGTATGAGCGCGTGGGACCACGCCTGCTCGTGGTCTCCGGCGCTGTCATGGCAGCTGCCGGCTGGGCGCTGCTCAGTACCGCCACCCCGGGCACGGCCATCGGTATCCTCCTGGCCCTGCACCTGCTGATCAGCATCGGGCTCGCATTCATGTGGACACCACTGTTCACCCTCGCCATGGGCTCCCTGCCACGCCACCTCTACCCGCACGGCAGCGCCGCCCTGAACACCCTGCAGCAACTCGGCGGAGCCGCCGGCATCGCCGTCCTCATTACAGTCCTGACATGGGTGACCAATGCCCACAGTGCAGGTTCCGGCGTATCACTGGAAGGCATGCGGGCCGCGTTCATCGCCGCGCTGATCCTGACCCTGGCCTCAGCCGTCGGCGCCCTGCTGCTCCCCCGCCGCGCAGCAACTGTCCCCACAGACCTCCCGATAGGGCACTGACCGGACGATCCGACACAGGTACCGGCGCAGCCGTCGGCACAAAGAACTGGACGCGGAGATCCCCTCCGAAGATGAGTAAATGAGTGAATGAGTAAGGGTGAAGATGCAGGACGCAGTGAAGGATTCGACGGTTCAGCAAAGCAGCACAGGAGTCAACGCGGCTATCGTGCGGGCAGAGATCGGTGAGCCCACCGCTCAGGCCATGCGACGCGTGACAGGTGCCTTCCCAACCGGGATCAGTCTCGTCGCTGCCATCGTCGACGGACATCCCGTGGGTCTGCTGGCCAACTCGTTCACCTCCGTGTCCCTGGACCCGCCCCTCGTCTCGGTCAACGTCGCCCTGACCTCCACGACCTGGCCCGCTCTTCGCAACGCCACACGATGGGGCATCAGCATCCTCAGCGCCGGCCACGCCGACAAAGTCAGGATGCTCTCGCGCCCCTCAGCCGAACGCTTCACCGACATCGACTGGTACCAGACCGAGGACGGGGCGGTGCTACTCACCGGATCCTCCGCCACCTTCCAGGTCAGCCTCGAAACCGAAGTCCACGCCGGTGACCACGCCCTGGCCCTCCTACGGGTACACGGTCTACACCGAGACATGGACGCCAACCCCCTCGTGTTCTACGGCAGCCAACTCCGGCAGCTCGCCGCATAACCTCAGCACCAGCAGCGGGTGCACGATCCTTCACTGACCCCTCAGAACATCGACGATGACGGCGCCTTCCAGGCGTCGTGATCAGCTGTTGAGGTCGAAATCGAGATCCAAGCACTCCGGGCTGGAGAGCTCCCGCCATGCAGAGGTCACGCGCGCGCTGGGCAGGGTTGCAGCGATTGGCATCCGATCAACGGCAGCCAGCTGATCGAGGTCCAGCCTGGTGAGTGCGGCAATGTCGCGGATTGGCACTTGGAAAGTCCGGAACGGCCCCAACGGTGGCGCGTCATCCCCAACAGCGTCGGGCTTCGGTACATCGTCGAGGTCAGCGAGCTGCGGTGTCTGGTCCACGACGTACCCGGTCGCCGCCAAAGCACCTTCCTGCAGGAGGACGGCGACCTTGAAGTACCGCAACGGGATCTCCACACCCCGGTACACGGGGTCGACGTCGCTGAAAATGGGCCCGGTGAACACGATCAGGCGCCGGGCGTTATCCGCAGCGTTCTCCAGCAGGTATGACTCCATTCCCAGCCAAAGCTCCAGGCCCTGGTTGAACTTCGCCGCCTGCGGAGCAGCGTTCGTGTAGTGGAAGGTGTCCTCATTGGCCCGTTGGGCCTCTGCCCGGGTGTCGCCCCACACAGCCGATGCCCGCCGCACGAGGTGTCCGCGGTCGATGTCGTTGCGCGCGTAAACCCGCTCCCCCGTCTGCTGATCCTCCGGCAACCGCGGATCCAACCGCCACTGAATCCCCGACCGATCCAGGTCCATGAGCTTCGCCCCGTCGATACCAAGCGCCGTAATCGCCGCCAGCCGCTTATCCGGGCGCATCAACACCGAAAAGTGCGTATACGGAAGCAGGACCGTCTCAACCCTGGCCAGGGCCGGCACCGGCACCGGCACACCCAAAAACTGCTCGTCGAAGCCCCCGCGATCGTCGAGACTCGCGGCCGTGGCGGTGTGCGCGGTTTGGGGTGTGGGCAGGGTGGCGTCCATCCGGCGAAGCTACCAGCGACAGGTGACAACGCGATGAACGGTTGCTCCTAGACCGCCACCAAACCGGCCGCGACAATGACCAAACCACCGGCCAGCAGCAGGACCGCCACTGCAGCCCACACCGTAGCCAGCCCGCCTGCGATTTCCGGTTGCCGGTCCTCTCCGAGGTGGAATGCCTCCAACAAAACGTTCGCTTGGAAACGCCCGATGACATGCCGGCCACGATAGGCAGCCAAGGCCAAGAGCATCATGACAAGACCGGCGCCCACACGGACCTCACCTACAACAAGGGCACAGAGGCTACCTCTGGTCCGGCTCAGATGTGGGCGTACCCAAGCTCCACGGTTCCTCCGGCTCCATGGACTCCACAGCTTGAGCAGTGTCCACCTCCCACTGCTCCGAGGCCTCCGTCAGTGGAAGACGAACCGGGTTTCGATCGCCCTGATCATTGAACTCCGGGTAAGTCAGCGGCACATTCTCAGCGCTAGTCATCCGCCGATCCTACTCACCACCCCACACATCCGATATGGGGCTGCAGCTCGGCCCGCCAGGCGGCCCTGTGTCAGCCAAGCAGCAGCCCGACGTTGCACCAGGGTCTAGACCCTCCGCCGTTCGTGTTGCAAAACCCGAAAAGCGACCCTAGAACCACACCGTTTGAGCTGATTCGCACTGTGGCGTTGGGGTGTACCCAAACGCCACAGGTGTCCTACTCCTCACGAGTGGGATCCTCCGATGACATGTGGCCAAGAAGTGGGGTTGTGAGCTGAATGAATTCCTGATGGAAGTAATCGCTTTCGTACACGGCGCTCGTTTGTGACCAGTGCTCGGCCTCGAGGGTGGGCAGCATCCTGGTGATCGCGGACCGCAGGTAAACACCACGGCTTCGATTCGTTCGCTCCGCCAGGGCATCCAGACGCTTAATGATGTCAGCGGTCAGGCGCACGGACACCACATGGTTGGGCTGCTGAGGTGACTGCTTACGGGTAACCATGAGGACCTCCTCTCGTCAGTGGTAAACACTGTTTACTACTGACCGCCGACAGTCACGGCTAGGGGCATATGACCGTGCCAGCAAGCTCACCAGCTTTTGGAGCACCGCCACGCTCGTTGGCTCAGCTCCCGTTGTTACCGGCGGCATGCGTGGGCTCGTTCGGCTAGGGTGGTGGGCAAGCGGAGCATTCAAGCTCCTTCGTGGCTGACCGCATCTAAGCGTGAACCGCGCACCGGGCAGGATATGAGCCCGCCGGTTGCGACAAGTCCAGGGAAACCGACATGTCGAACTGCACGAAGATTTCTTATTCCAGTCGTCGAGCCGCCGAGTTGGCGATACGAGCAATAGCTCGGAAATATGTGGCTTGCGGCCGCACGAGCCCGAGGGGTGCGTATTTTTGTAGTGCGTGTCGGTGCTGGCACCTTACCTCCAAAGTAGGAATGCAAAACCCACCGTGGATGAAGTCACCAGCCCGACTCTGAACGTCGCCTATGCAGTGCGAAAGCTGAAAAAAATGATGGAACGATGAATTCTGAGAGCCATGTACTGCCTGATGTTCTTCAAGTCGGACTGAAAGCCGTCATCGTCGGCACCGCGGTAGGCGATACGAGCAAAATTCACGGAGCTTACTACGCTAATCCCAGTAATCACTTTTGGCGTCGGTTAGCAATGACAGGTCTGACGCCGAAGTTGCGCCCCGAGGAGTACCCAGCGCTCCTCACCTTCGGGCTTGGGCTAAGCGACCTGAACAAGACGCAAGCCAGCAGCACCAATGACGGTCTCACTTACGATCTCAGCGGTTTCGAGACTCGCATAGGCCCTTATGCTCCCGCGTGGATCGTCTTCAACAGCAAACGAGCCGCTGGCTCCTACCTAGGCGTCAGCGACCGACACGTGCACCGCGGTCAACAGGATTGGTTGATCGGCAACAGCCGTGTGTTCGTCGTTCCCGGCTCAAGCAACAACTGGGATGCGCGGGTGATCGATGGACGTATGACGCTGGACTGGTGGCAAGCAATGGCAAGAGATGAATCTGCGTCCTGAATCGGCGAGGCGAAGAAACTGATCAGACAACTTGCCGTGGCGCGCCCACCCCTCGGCCAGCTGGAATCACTCGATACCCTGAGAGCGGACGGTGTAGCGGACAGGAAACCTACTCTCAGGAGTTCCCGCTTTGATTACGCCACAGCAGCAACCGAAGGATTCTGGTAATGCCCCCCAAAGTGAAGGTGGACCTCGCCCCGTCCACCATGAAGGAACTCAAGGACACCTTGTGGAAGGCCGCGGACAAGCTACGCGGCTCCATGGATTCTTCCCAGTACAAGGACGTGATCCTCGGCCTGGTGTTCCTCAAATATGTATCGGATGCGTTCGAGGAACGCCGCGGACAGATTCAGTCCGAGTTGGAAGCGGACGGACTCAACGAAGAGCAGATCGCCCAGTTGATCGATGACGTGGACGAGTACACCGGCCGTGGCGTGTTCTGGGTATCAGAACGGGCACGCTGGACCTACCTAGCCGACAACGCCAAAGGCCTGCCCGCGATTGACGGCGATGAGCCCAAGTCCATCGGCCAGCTTATCGACGAGGCTATGGACCTGATCATGCGAGACAACATGTCCTTGGCGGCCACGCTTCCCCGCATTTATAACCGGGACAACGTGGACCAGCGCCGACTCGGTGAGCTGTTGGACCTGTTCAACTCTGCCCGTTTCACCGGCCAGGGAGTCAGTAAGGCCCGCGACCTGCTCGGCGAGGTGTACGAATACTTCCTGGAGAAGTTCGCTAAAGCTGAGGGGAAGCGAGGCGGCGAGTTTTATACCCCGGCCGGCGTTGTCCGTGTTCTGGTCGAGGTCCTCGAACCGCACCGCGGCCGTGTCTACGATCCCTGCTGCGGCTCCGGCGGCATGTTCGTCCAAGCAGAGAAATTCCTTGCCGCACACGACATGGAAGGCTCGGACATCTCGGTCTACGGTCAGGAGCTCAATGAGCGCACCTGGCGGATGGCGAAGATGAACCTCGCGATCCATGGCCTCAACGCAAACCTCGCCTCCCGCTGGGGAGACACCTTCGCTCGTGACCAACACCCCGAACTTACCGGCGACAACGGCGCGGATTTCATCATGGCCAACCCGCCGTTCAACATCAAGGACTGGGCTCGCTCCGAATCCGACCCCCGCTGGAAGTACGGCGTCCCCCCGGCGGGTAACGCGAACTACGCCTGGATCCAGCACATCATTTCCAAGCTCGCCCCCGGTGGCAGTGCAGGTGTGGTTATGGCCAATGGCTCCATGTCCTCCAACTCCGGCGGTGAAGGCGAAATTCGCGCCCAACTTGTCGAGGCCGACCTGGTTTCCTGCATGGTCGCCCTTCCTACTCAGCTCTTCCGCAGCACCGGCATTCCTGTCTGCACGTGGTTCTTCGCGAAGGACAAGACCGCGGGACCCCGCGGCTCCATTGACCGAACCGGGCAGGTGCTCTTCATCGACGCCCGTAATCTTGGCTCTATGGTGGACCGCGCCGAACGCGCCCTGTCAGACCACGACATCGCTAAGATTGCGGGCACCTATCACGCGTGGCGCGGCACGGCTTCCGCGGTGGATGCGGGCCTAACGTACGACAATGAGACCGGCTTCTGCTACTCGGCCTCGCTCGCGGAGATCAAGGCCGCGGACTACGCCCTAACGCCTGGGCGGTACGTCGGCGCCGTTGATGTCGAGGACGACGGCGAACCGATCGAGGAGAAGATCGCTCGGCTGTCGAAGGAGCTGCTCGAGCAGTTCGACGAGTCGGAGCGGTTGGCGGCGGTTGTGCGCCAGCAATTGGGGCGGGTTAATGTCTGAGTGGCCGAGACTAGCGCTCGTGGATCTAGTTCAAGATCGCCAGATTTCTTATGGAGTCGTGCAGCCAGGCAGTGACATGGTGGGCGGGGTCCCAATCGTACGGGTTAAAGACGTGCGCAATGGAGTTATCGATGCTTCTTCGCCCATCAGGGTCGCTGCCGAAATAGCGTCGAAGCATAGCCGTACCCAACTTTCTGGAGGGGAACTATTGCTGTCACTGGTCGGGACCGTGGGGGAATCGGCTGTTGCCCCACGGTCATTGACCGGCTGGAACGTCGCCCGAGCGATAGCGGTGATTCGTCCGACTGGCGTTAGTGCCCGATGGCTGCAGCTTTGCTTCGAATCGGCCCCAATAAAGTCGGAGATACTGGGCGTTCTCAACACCACGGTGCAGTCGACACTCAATCTCGCGGATCTTAAACGACTGCGAATTCCGGTGCCGCCAGCGGAAGTCCGCTCGGGAATCGAAGAAGTGCTGGGGGCCCTTGACGACAAGATCGCCGCCAATATCACGCTTTTCTCAAAAATCGACGCCCTAGCTCAATCTAACTTCAAGTCAATGATTATCGATGCAGCACTGCAGCCGCTGTCTTCGACAGCTCAGTTTGTGAATGGCAAAGCATTCACGAAGGGTGCTAGTGGAACTGGACGCGTTGTCATTCGCATCGCCGAACTTAACTCCGGCATCGGCGGGTCTACCGTATATAGCGACGCCGACGTGCCTGAACAGTACGTTGCTAATCCAGGAGATCTGTTGTTCGCGTGGTCGGGATCATTGACACTACATCGTTGGTTCCGTCCGGCAGCGATAATCAATCAACACATCTTTAAAGTCATCCCTAACGAGGGCTTCCCCGCATGGCTAGTGCATGAACTTCTCCGGGAGAAACTTGCCTACTTCAAGTCCGTTGCAGCGGACAAGGCAACCACTATGGGACACATCCAGCGCAAACACCTAGACGAACCCGTGCTTGTCCCGAAGCCAGACGTGATTGCTCAGCACAGCGACATGATGGAATCGCTGTGGAAGCTGAGCCTAAGCACTCAGGTGGAAAGCCTTCAACTCGCCGAAACCCGGGACACACTCCTTCCCCAGCTGATGTCCGGCAGGCTGCGGGTCAAGGATGCTGAGAGAGCGTTGGAGGACGCGGGAGTGTGAGCTAGACCCGATTCGAACTAAGCGCCGTCTCGGGCACCAAAGCAGGGCATGCAAGAAGGTCTCAGAACAATGCCAGGTTCATCAGGGGGAAGATCAATGACAGCAACACCTGCACTAGCTTTCTCGGAAGCCGACTGGGAGGGCATGGCGCTTGAGCTTTTGGCCGAGCCGCTCGGCTGGGAGCCGATGTCGGGGCAGGCTATCGCGCCCGGCACGGGCGAACGGGACACTTGGGACGAGCTGCTGATTCGTCCCCGGCTGCTCGCTGCCCTGCAGCGGTACAACCCAAAAGTGCCGGTGCAGTACCTACAGCAGGCCCTCGCTGAAATCGCTGCGCCAAAGTCAACCGACGCCATGTCCGAGAATCACCGGATCCACAACTACCTTGTGGGTGGCTACCGGTTGAGTTACATCGATGTCGATGGCAATGAGGCCAACCCGACGATTCACCTCCTGAGCGCCGACCCAGACCAGAACGACTGGCTCGCAGTCAATCAAGTCACCCTGGTGCAGGGCGATTACAACCGCCGCTTCGATGTCGTGCTCTACTGCAACGGCATGCCGGTCAGTGTGATCGAACTGAAAAAAGCCGGCAGTGCCACCGCGGACGTCGCCGCTGCTCACGCCCAGCTACAGACGTATTTGCGTGAGTTCCCCATGGCTTTTCGCTTCTGCGTGTTCACCCTCGCCTCCGACGGCATCCAAGCGAAGTACGGAACCCCGTTCACCCCTCTAAACCATTTCTCGCCCTGGAACGTCGACGACGACGGGTTACCTGTCCCTCCGGGTCATATGGAGGACGGCGAAGCCGTGACCGCCCTGGAGACATCCTTGCAGGGCCTCTATAACCAGGAACGTTTCCTGCAACTGGTCCGCAACTTCACCGCGTTCGACGAGGGCTCGGACGGCCTGTCCAAGCGCATCGCGAAGCCGCACCAGTACTTCGCAGTGACCAAGGCCGTGGGCAGCACTGTCCAAGCCGTTGAGAGTAACGGCAAGGCTGGCGTCGTCTGGCACACCCAGGGTTCCGGCAAGTCGATGGAGATGGAGCTCTACGCTAACTTGGTGGCACGCCACCCCAAGCTCCGGAACCCGACAGTCGTCGTCATCACGGACCGGAACGAGCTCAACGGCCAGCTCTTCGAAAGCTTCGACCGCAGCCTGCTGCTCGCCGAGTCCCCCCAGCAGGTCAAGAAACGCTCCGAGCTCCGCGAGGAGCTGAGCAACCGCACCACCGGTGGCATCTACTTCACGACGCTGCAGAAGTTCGGGCGCAGCAAGGCCGAGAAAGACGCCGGCGCGGACCACCCGCTGCTGTCTGACCGGCGGAACATTATTGTCGTCGTCGATGAGGCGCACCGTTCCCACTACGACGACCTCGACGGATATGCCCGACACCTCAGGGACGCCCTCCCGAACGCAACACTGATCGCGTTCACCGGGACACCAATCTCCTTTGATGACCGCAACACCCAGGACGTGTTCGGTGAATACATCGACATCTACGACCTCTCCCGCGCCGTCGAGGACGGCGCAACAGTGCCCGTGTACTTCGAACCACGTCTCATCCGGGTGGGACTGGCCGCGGAGGTCACGGAGGAGATCCTTGATCGGGCAGCCGACGAGGCAACAAAAGGACTCGAGCAAAGCGACCGGGCACGCATCGAAGCAAGCGTCGCCATCGTCAATGCTGTCTACGGGGCGCCAGAACGCATCGCGGCGCTGGCCGCTGATCTGGTCGCGCACTGGGAGAACCGCAGCGCCCGGATGGGCAAGTTCATCGAAGCCCCGGGAAAGGCAATGATCGTCGGCGGGACCCGCGAGATTTGCGCGAAGCTGTACACGGCGATCGTGGAACTACGCCCCGACTGGCATTCCACTGACCTGGCCAAAGGCAAGATCAAGGTCGTCTACTCCGGGGACGCCACCGACCAGCCCCCCGTCTCTGATCATGTGCGCCGCGACTCGGAGAACGCGGTCATCAAAGAACGGCTCAGGGACGTCGACGACGAACTGGAACTGGTGATCGTCAAAGACATGATGCTCACCGGCTACGACTCCCCTCCCCTGCACACCCTGTACCTGGACAGGCCGCTCAAGGGTGCACTGCTGATGCAGACCCTCGCACGGGTGAACCGCACATTCCGGGGCAAAAAGGATGGCCTGCTGGTGGCATACGCCCCGTTGGCAGAGAACCTTGCGAAGGCCCTCGGCGAGTACACGAAGGACGACCGGACGAACAAGCCGGTCGGTAAAAACGTCGATGAAGCTGTCGGCGTGACAGTCTCGCTCGTAGGCTCACTGCGCGAGCTGTTGGCCGGCTACAACTGGAAAGCCGTACTCACCAAGGGCGGACCGAAAGCATTCGTCAGCGCGGCAACCGGAGCAGCAAACTACCTGCGCAGCCCCGAAACGCCGGGAAACCAGCCGGCCGAGGGCGAAGAAACCCTCGGCTCCAAGTACCGGCGGTACTCCAGCCAGCTCTCCCGGGCATGGGCGCTCAGCTCAGGCTCCGAGACACTGGCCGAGCTGCGACCAGAGATCCAGGTATATGAGGAAACCCGCGTGTACATGGCGAAGTTCGACGCCGAGGCCAGACAAGCCAGCGGCGAGCCAGTACCAGAGGAAATTCAGCGTCTGCTTGGGAACCTCATTGCCACTGCCACATCCTCAGGTGAGGTCCTGGACATCTATGAGGCGGCCGGAATGCCAAAGCCGTCCCTGGATGACCTGACCCCCGAGTTCATCGCAAAGACGCAGCAGGCCCGGAACCCGCAACTGGCCATTGAAGCACTACGCAAACTCATCGCCGACGAATCCGCGAAGACCACGCGGAACAACGCCATCCGGCAGCGGGCGTTCTCCGAACGCATCACTGAGTTGATGAACAAGTACACCAACCAGCAGCTGACCTCCGCCCAGGTCATCGCCGAACTAGTAGAACTGGCCCGTGAGGTCGCGGCCGAAGGGAACCGGGGAGCACAGATCACACCCCCGCTGAACACGGACGAACTAGCCTTCTACGATGCTGTGTCGCAGAACGAGGCCGCTGTAGCGGTTCAGGGCGAGGGGAAACTAGCTGAGATCGCCCGTCAACTGGTCAACGTCATGCGGCGGGATGTACGCACGGACTGGACAGTGCGCGATGACGTCCGCGCGAAACTCCGCTCCTCCATCAAACGACTCTTGGTCATCAACGGGTACCCGCCGGACAAGCAGCCAGAGGCCATCAAACTCGTCATGGAGCAGATGGAATCCATGGCACCCCGGTTCGCGGAGGCACGAGCCTAACTACAGCGTGGACCACGCTGCGTGTCATCAAAATTGCCCGGCGCCGGAGGGTCCCGGATCGGTTCACGGCATACGCTGAGACTGGTCGGTGCTGTGCCGAGGAGCTTGTTAGACGGGGGTGCTAAATGACTGCGTGGATTATCCGGGCCGGTAAATACGGCGAACGTGAGCAGTGGGCCCTCCAAGAGGGCGTAACAGGTGGGGGCTGGTTCGAAGTCGCGGACCTAACCGCAGCAACGACTAAGGACCAGGTCCGCGCCGCCGTCGAGACCGCGTTCCCGACCGCCTCACCCGGACGAATCGCGAACTTCACCGGCCAGCTCTGGGCGATCCGCCACACCATCACACCCGGCGATCTCGTGGTGATGCCATTAAAGACCACTAAGAAGATCGCCCTCGGCATCTGCACCAGAGGCTACGAATACCGGGCAAGTGAGACCGATCCGAACACCCGCCACACACTCACTGTTGACTGGAAGACCACCGACATCCCCCGGGCCGCGATCAAGGACGACCTGCTCAACACCATCAACGGGGCCATGACCGTCTTCCAGGCATCGAAGAACAACGCCGAACAACGCCTGCGTCGTCTCCTCGACACCGGGCTCGACCCGGGCAACAACCCACAGACCACCCCTACCCGAACCACCACTGCGACCGGTTCGACTGGTGGTAGTGAAGCTGATGACGTTACTGACCCGGCTGCAATTCCGACCTTGGAGACCATTCGGGACCGGGTACGCACCCACCTGGTCGAGAACTTCAAGGGACACGGCCTCACCGAGCTCGTGGCAGGGATCTTGCGCGTAGAAGGTTACGTCTGCGAGGTGTCCCCACCTGGGCCAGACCAAGGGGTAGACATCATCGCCGGCCGCGGACCCCTCGGCCTCGACTCCCCCACCCTCATCGTCGAGGTGAAATCCGAAGAGGGACCTATCGGCTCATCGGTCGTGCGCGGCCTTCAAGGAGCCATGGGCCAGCACCGGGCCGATCAATGCCTCCTTGTCGCATGGGGAGGGCTGAAGAAGCAGGCACGAGCTGAAATACGCACCGACCGCCTCACAACCCGGATCTGGGACGCCGACGACGTCCTCGACCACCTGTTCGAGGTCTACGACCGGCTCCCCGACGAGTTACGCATGAGAATCCGCCTCACACGCGCCTGGGTCCTCGATGAAGAAACCGGATAAACACCCCCACAGTGGTCCTCATCTAGCCTCCTCCCTTCACCGGTAACGTACCGCAAGCTCACCTATCCCGGGTTCGTCGTCAGCTGCACCGCGACGGTAGAGGGCACCGTTCGAAATTGGATCCCCTTACGTACGGACGCTGTTGCGTTGAGGTGTACCCCAACGCCACAACCATGTGGTGACGCTTCACCCCGCAAATCAGGCGGCCCTCCAACGCGCTATGGACTCATGGGATAGTCGTGGCTATGATCTTTCTCGGGTGGTTCTGGACCTCCCTACTCCGAGTCTGAGTCCCACGCTACGAAGACCTCGAGGACAACAGTTGCTGATCCAGGTTTTGCTACCTTTCGGATAAGAGATCTCTCTCAGAACCAAGGGGCTTGTAGGCGTGGGGTGCAAGTCTCGGGATTGAGATTGAGATGATGTCCATCAACAGCACAAATGACCGCTCGGTGACGCAAGATGCCCGCGCATGGCAAAAGTTCACCGAGGGCAAGCACACGGCCGCGTTGCGACAAATGAGGTCACCATTCGCTCAAGGCCTCTTGGGTGAAAGAGTCAGCGCACGACAGCTAATCTCCACTCTGCGCGACCACCCCCTGATCGGTGCCGACGAGGGAGATTTTGTCCTCGGTCACATGGGGTTCTACGCCGACGATCTTTTCACCTTCGATGGCGAAAAGGACTACATCCAGCTCGCCCTGGTCGTTGAAGTGCTTCGCATGTTCAGCCTGGAGGACCCTGCCACTCCTCCAAGCGTCGGTAGCTACAGGCTCAAGCACACTGTTGAGAAGTTCCTTCCCTCTCCGTATTCGTATGTGACTAACGGGCAACTGATTTGGGCGGCAGCTGCGCTGGATCTTCCCATTGCCGAGTACGACACCGACGGTGGGCCTAACCTGCTGATCGGCATACCGGACCGGGAGCATGAATATGTACGAGCCATGGTCGAGGGCGGGGCGAACCAGCCAAAGGCACATCACTTCCGTCCACCTGGATTCGCCTACCTGCAGGATGCACTCCGGCGCTGCGCTGCGGGTGAGCGGGTCGAAGACGAGTGGGAGAAGCCAGCCGCCGGGAAAGTGTCAGCTCCGTTCCATGACTGGTTGATAGCGCAAGCTGAGCGGGACAATCCGGTCGGGACCTTTGCCGGCGACTACGCCGAAGGTGTCCGGCGGAGTGAGCACCGGTTCACTTCTACGCCCGACGACTTGCTGACCCTCTTGACCGAGGTCTCTCGTTCTTCTGAGGCATACGATGCGGCTCGAACTGCGATTGGGGAATGGCTTGAGACCACTCCCCAACCAAAGGGGGTCCGTACTCCGACTATCAGTGCGACGTCCGAGGCTGTTGGATATGGTGAGCGCGCCGGCACGACGGAGCGGATCGAATTCCGGTGCCCATGCGGTGACGGGATGATCGTCGAGGAGCACGACAACATTCCTGGGTTCCGCGACCACAGCGTCTGGATCGAGTGCAGCAAGTGCTCGGATGAGTGGAGTTTCCTCGACGGGCAACCTACGCGCGGCTGGGCCTTACAACCAGTGCTCTAACGACCTGCCCTAGACAGCTCCGTCCGCCAGGCGGAGCTGTCTAGGGCAGGCCTGCTTGAATACACCATTCACTCAGGCTGGATCGGTGTGGCGCAGACTGAAGTCGGCGCAGCACCTCGGGGCGAACCACGATCGCTAACCAACACCGACACCCAAATCACATCGATCAGGCTGGCAGGAAAAATTAAGACTACTGTTAATACGTGGACCGAAGAAAACTCATTCAATCGTTTGCCCGTCATCGTTTCAACGAGCAAGCTTTCGTTGCGTACCCAGATCATCCACTCCTGTCCCGAGGCCCCGATCTGCTGGCAAGTAACGACAGTGGTTTAGTTGCGGCTTTCATGTACAGCAGCCCCTGGTCTCGCCCTGCATCTCCTAGTGAGCAAAGCCGAATACTTCTGTCCCGCCTCGCGTTACCGGAAAACACAGCATTTTGGCTCATAATCTCTAACAATAAATTACCCGTCTCAACAAATGATTACGCGCTATTCGACGTAGCAACAACGCTGATGGATGAAGAGGGTGAAACCTCGAACGACATATCGGTGGATGAGGATTTTCGGCACGTTCTTCCAGTACTAAAACGCTTCAATTCAGAGCGATTTGCGGCTGCTTGGGCTCCGCCGAAAAAGCTGAACTCCATCGACATTAAAAAACCGGGGTTTCCCACTTCCAGAGTTCATTCTAATCGCCACAAGTCATTCGCGTCATGGATTGACCTCTCAGTTGATGGAAGTCTTTCCGCGGAAATTGATGAAGAACATGGCAGGACACAGTTGATTTCCCGAGTTAGATCATTTTCCACTGCGGCGACATCCCTTGATTACGGGATTGGCAACGGAATCTCACCACTGTTCCAGACGGCTAAATTGCTTGAGAACGGCGATGCTTACCTCTCGTTGCACAGAGCTGATATTAAACAGAATTGGCGACCCGAAGGTGCCACCACAAATGATCTCTTGAAACCTTTCCGAACTGCTGCGTTCGCGGGCGCAGCGGTCAAGTACCCGGCGTTGGGATAAAATGAACTCTAAAAACAGATTGCTGACGCTTAATATTCTTATTAGCGGCCACTCCCATCTGATGAACTCACCAAAATTGACCGCAATCACTGGAGAACTCGCGCGTATTGATGCGACATCGAGGATTGCACAACATAGCGGTTGGTTGCTCGCCGTGCTACACACAACTCGTGCGCTCGATACCACGCTTCGCGAACTCCTTACTGCTAAGAGTTGGCTCCAACCGTCCGACTACAGTCTCGGAGACTATATGAAGCGCCTTCTAATCAAGGGTGCGTTGAGTCAAGGCGAGAAGGAAGCATGGATGGCTTCGATCGTGAACCAACGGAACAAGTACATGCATGCAGCTGGGGAGATGCCCGATCGAGTACGGGCTGACGCGCTATTGAGCGAGATGCATGCCTGCCTCGCCGTTGTTCTTAGCAACCCTTAGCTTGGCGTGTCGCGAAGACTACGAACGGTCCCTAGAGGCATGACCTGCTGGGGCGCGAGGACGGTCCGTCTACGTTCTGTACAGATACCCCTAGTATCCGCCTGCTTCTGGCTGCACTTCGTTCCATCTGCATAGCGCAGGTAGGGTTCGGAGTGAGTTCGTCCCGCGCTGCTTGCGAGGAGCACGGGCTTCATTCATGTAGAAGTAAGGATGGGGATGTCACGACTTACCGACCTTCTGCGCGCTGCCAAGCAGCTCGACCCGCAACTTGGCAAGGATCTCGAGAGCGAGATCCAGCCGCTGCAGGAGCGTTTGCCTTTTGAACTCAACTTCGAGCGGCACGCCCCTGAAGCTGTCGAGCTCGCCGGCCACAAAATCCGCAAAGGAAGCAAGGTCCGCGTCCTTCCTCCTAGGGGATCCACGATTGCTGGTGACAAGCGTTTGTGGCGCGTTGAAGCACTTCAAGGGGATACTGTCGAAATCTCACTTCTCGACAGTGCGGAAGATGAAATTCGCACGGTCGAGCGTGATGACCTCATCCTGGTAGCCGAGTTCCGAGACTGGATATACCCGGGGCTTCGTCCAGACGGCACGGTCGAGCGTGGAGGTGATAAACCTTTTCACACCGTTATCAATGGTACAGTAAATACTAAAATCAGACCGCTGAAAGGTTCAAGTTTTGACACTCTATGTCTATGTTGATAATTCCAACGTATGGATTGAAGGAATGCGACTAAGTGCAGTAAAGAATGGCTTAGCTAAAGATATACGTGAAGCAATGAATAAAGGAATTAGCGACCCATCATGGACGTATGATTTTGGTCAATTATATAAATGTATTTGCCCTGATACTGCGCAGATTGGCCGCTCAAGCTTGTTTGGATCTTTGCCACCAGACAACGACTCCCTCTGGGAGCTTGCTAAAAAAGAAGGTTTCGAAGTCTTTACTTTTGCCAGAAATGCGGCAAACAAAGAAAAACAAGTCGATGTTGCCATAGCTACACAGATACTCTCTGATTCATTCCAGTACATGAAGCCTGGGGATAAAGTTGTTCTTGTTTCTGGAGACAGAGATTATTTACCGGTAATCGAGAACCTTAGGGAACGAGGTTTTGAGACAGTCGTAACCTTCTGGGAGCACGCAACCGGAAAGGAACTTAAGACTGCCCCAGTTTCCTTCTCTCCACTTGATCCACTATTTGACCACCTGACTCGAAAATAGATTCTTAGCAGAAAATTATTTTCTATTGAGGCGCGAATTTTCTCACCAAATTTCTCAGTACCCATGAAGCTTCCTTACGAGAGCGGTATAAATGCTCGAGCATTGCGTGGACGGCATGGCATCCTCACCAGACCAAGATGTCGAGCAGACGAAGGTCAGTGAGCTTGTCGAGCCGATGGACCCGCGCCACCTCGTCGTCCTCTGACGAGTCGAAGTCGCGGAGCCGTTGACGCAGTTCGTCTATCGCACCGGTGGTGCGTGCCTCGAGGAGTTCTTCGCGGATGACAACCCATGCTCGCTGGTACCCCCCGAAGTCACGGTAGGTCCTGCGCAGACCCCGGGTCTGCGGCTTGTATGCCTTTAGTAAATGAGTGTCCAGAATCGGGTAGAGGGCTGGGTACTTCAGGTAGAGGACCTTTGAGAGTTTCGCGATGCTTACATCTGGGGACGTTCTTTCAGCAAAGTGCCAGTACAGGTCTGTCATGCCGCTGAACAGTCCACTCGTTTCCTGCGGGTCTGCGTCAGCCAGGTCCGCAGTCGCATCGACCCATGGTGCTGTAGCCGCTGCATCGACGAACCGGGCAGCCTGTGCGTAGGACATTCGTGAGCTGACCTTCCGTGTGCGCATGACCTCATCGGTGGTCAGTACGCCCGGTTCTCCTGTGCCTTGTAGGTCGAAGGCCAGCGGTGTCTTCCACGGATAGCCTTTCAATCGTGCAAATGCGTCAGTGACGGAATAGGTGGTACCGGCAACGGTGAGGGTCCGATTGGTCATGGATCGATAGTGCCAGCACTCAGATATCACAAGCCGCTGGACGCGCACAAGAACCGTCTGAATGTGTTTTCGACCGAAAATTGTTCATAGGATCTGCTGCACGAATAGGTGGCTCTGCGCGACACCACCTGAGCAGACCGAAGCTTCGACGCCCGAAGCCGATATCTATTTCGTATGCGCTGTTATCGGCAATCGAGCCTCGTGCGGCCCACCAGCACCATCACGACTCAGTGCTGGCGAAAGCGAACGCACGTATATGGCCGCGAGTGCTGGCTTCACCGAGTAGCACTGACGTTGAAACACGAACGGGGCCTGCGCAGCAAGGGACCCCCCCGCCGCCGTCGCCAGTCCTACCGCCAGCGGCGGAGGACTGCTGCGGTGGCCAGTGCCGCCGAGACGGCCTCGTGCCCCTTGTCCTCCGACGAGCCGGGCAGCCCCGCGCGGTCGAGTCCCTGCTGCTCCGTGTCGCAGGTCAGCACCCCGAACCCCACCGGCACGCCCGTACGGACGCTCACCTCGGTGAGGCCGGACGTCGCCGCCTGGCACACGTACTCGAAGTGCGGGGTACCACCGCGGATCACGACGCCGAGAGCGGCAACGGCGTCGAAGGACGGCGCCACGCGCGCGGCGGCCACGGGCAGCTCGAAGCTGCCGGGCACGCGGATCTCGGTCACCTCCGCTCCGGCCTCGGCAGCCGCACGACGGGCGCCGTCGAGCAGACCGTCCATGATCTGGGTGTGCCAGCTCGCCGCGATGATCGCGAGGCGCAGGGGTGCGCCGTCCTGGGTGGGCAGTGCGCTGATGTCGATGCTCGGTGCTCCGTGGCCGCTCATGGTTCTCCTTCTGGTGGGTGCTGGAAATGGGGTGGTGCAGGTGGATGTCCGTCAGGCGCCGTCGCGGGCGTGCAGGTATGCGACGAGGTCCTCGATCGAGACGAGCGGGAGCCCGTGGTCGTCGGCGAACCGGCGCAGCGCGGGAAGGCGCATCATCGACCCGTCGTCGTGCACGAGTTCGGCGATCACGGCGGCGGGCCGCTTGCCGGCGAGGACGCTGAGGTCCACGCCGGCCTCGGTGTGGCCCGGGCGCACCCGTACCCCGCCGGGAGCCGCGCGGAGCGGGAAGACGTGACCGGGTCGAGTGAGATCTGCCGGCAGCGTTGCAGGATCGGCGAGGACCGTGGCGGTGCGCGCACGATCGGCTGCGCTGATGCCGGTGCTGACGCCCCTCGCCGCATCGCAGGACACCGTGTATGCCGTGCCCTTCGAGTCCTCGTTCACCGCCGTCATGGGCGGCAGGAGGAGCCGGTCGGCGTCCTCCGCCCGCATTGGCACGCACAGCACGCCCGAGGTCCAGCGCACCGTCCATCCGACGAGTTCGGGGGTCGCGTCCTGGGCGGCGAAGACGATGTCGCCCTCGTTCTCGCGGTCCTCGTCGTCGACGACGACGACGGCACGCCCGGCGGTGATGGCCGCGACGGCGTCGTCGATGGTGTCGAGCCGGATCTCGCCCATCACGGGGCTTCCGGGGCGTGCGGCCCGCCCTGCGCGTCCACCGCGGCGAAGCCCAGGAGCCGCTCGGCGTACTTGGCGAGCACGTCCATCTCGAGGTTGACGGGGTCGCCGATGGACTTCGCGCCGAGGCCGGTCTCGCGCAGGGTGGTGGGGATGAGCCCCACCTCGAACCACTGCTCCTGCTCAGAGGGCGCGCTGACGGCGGTGACGGTGAGCGAGACGCCGTCGATTGCCACCGATCCCTTCTCCGCGGCGTAGCGTCCCAGCTTCTGCGGGAGTCCGAACCGCAGCCGGTGCCAGGCACCGAGGTCCTCACGCTCGAGCAGCACGCCGAGGCCGTCCACGTGTCCCTGGACGACGTGCCCGTCGAGCCGCCCACCGGCCGGGACGCACCGCTCGAGGTTCACGGGGGCACCCGGTTCCAGCTCGCCGGTGGTGGTGCGGCGGAGGGTCTCCCCCATCACGTCCACGCCCACGCGCCCGCTGGCGCCGTCGAGGGTGACGGCCGTCAGGCAGACCCCGTTGACCGCGATCGACGCGCCGGGCTCGAGATCCCTGCCGGTCTCGGGGGCTTCGAAGACGAGCAGGGCGCTCTCGCCGTCGGGGGTGACATCGAGCGAGACCACGCGGCCCTGCTCGGAGACTATTCCTGTGAACATCGGTTCTTCCTTCGGGTGGAGCGGTCGGAGTGGTGAGCGGGGTGAGCCGGGGTCACCCGGGGTGGAGGTGCAGTCGTACGTCGGCGCCGAATCGCTGCATGCCCGGGCCGCCGGCGTCGTCGAGCCTCCAGGGGCTCGCGTCGGCCAGTGTCTGCACGCCGAGGTCCGGGAAGGCTGGTGTCCCCTCGCCGAGGATCACCGGTGCGATGTAGGAGAAGAGCTCGTCGACCACCCCTGCCTGCAGGAAGGCGGAGGCGATCCGCGGACCTCCTTCGACCAGGAGATGGCGGACGCCCCGGCGGTAGAGCTCGTCCAGTGCCTCGGGGACGTCGTGGGTGGTCAGTTGGAGGAAACCGAGACCCCGCACGGCGGCGCCCTCCGGCACGGGTGTCCTGCCCATGACGACCCGCAGACCGATCGCATCCGAACCAGCAGGAGTGGCGGTGCGTGCCGTCAGCCGGGGATCGTCCGCGAGGACGGTGCCGGTCCCCACGAGGACGGCGTCGGCCAGGGCCCGGATCCGGTGTCCGTCGGCGCGTGCCTCCGGGCCGGTGATCCACTGGCTCGTGCCGTCCTGCGCCGCCACCCGCCCGTCCAGGGACTGCGCCGATTTCAGGGTGACGAAGGGGCGGTGCGTGGCCGTGGCCGAGCTCCAGCGCGCGTTGAGCTGCTCCGAGCGGGCGGCCTCGAGGCCGCCGATGCACTCGACGCCGGCGGTGTGCAACTGCTGGGCGCCGCCTGCGGCAGCGCCGTTCCGGTCGTCGGCCGCGTAGACCACGCGGGCCACCCCGGCGTCGATGAGCGCCCTGCTGCACGGTCCGGTGCGGCCGGTGTGGTTGCAGGGCTCGAGGGTCACCACGGCGGTGGCGCCACGGGGGTCGTTCGCCCGGGCGCGGGCGTCGGCGAGGGCGGCGGGTTCGGCGTGCGGTGTCCCTGCTCCCCGGTGATGACCCTCCCCGAGGATCGTGCCCTCGGGTGAGAGGAGAACGGCGCCGACGAGCGGATTGGCGCCCCTGACCCCCTGGGCGGCGAGCGCGAGGGCGCGCTGCATGGCGTCCGCTTCCGCGCGGGTGGTGCCCGACGTCATGCTCATCGACGAGTCCGGGCAGGGGCGAGGGCGCTTGCTGCGGGGCTGCTGGCTTCGACGAGCCGCTGCGGACGATCCATGCCGATCCTTCACCGATACGACGGCTCCGGGCAATGGCTGCAGCAGGGGACACGTCGCGGCACGAGTGACGACGACGGACGCCACCCGTACGACGGGCAGCGCTCAGATCCTGCTGTTCGTGCTTCTCCCATCCAGACTTTGACTGTCGGTCCCGGAATTCCACCGGCTCAACCGCCCCTGCTCCGCGGGTGCGGAACATCAGGCGGGTCGCGGACTATCACCGCCGGTTCGGACTTACACCGACCCCGGAGCACGTACTGCGTCCATTGTTTCACAGGGGCGCGACCCACTCCCACCCGGGCTGCGGGATGCGCCCGACGCAATAATCGGCGTCGTTCATGCGTTGATCAGGATGACGTCGGCTTCCGCGGCGTCCTCGTCCGCTCCTAAGGTTGATGTCATGTCCACGCATCTCGTGTCCCCGTCCCTGCCTGTGGCGGTCACGCGGGTCGTCGAAACGGTCCTCCCCACGCAGCACGGCGTCTTCCGCATGATCGGCTATCGCGATGACACCGCCGCCGAGCACATCGCCCTCGTGCGCGGGAACGACGACGACCTCGACGGCGCTCCGCTCGTCCGGGTACACAGCGAGTGCCTCACCGGTGATGCCTTCGGGTCGTGGCGGTGCGACTGCGGGGACCAGCTCGACGCCGCGCTCGCGGCCATCGACGAGGAAGGCGCCGGCGTGGTGGTGTACCTCAGGGGCCAGGAGGGACGCGGCATCGGGCTGCTCGCCAAACTCGAGGCCTACGCACTGCAGGACCTCGGAGCCGATACCGTGGACGCGAATCTCGCCCTCGGACTGCCCGTGGACGGTCGCCGCTACGACCAGGCAGCCGGCATCCTCCTGGACCTGGGAATCGATACCGTCCGGCTCCTGTCGGGGAATCCCGCGAAGGAGGAGGCGCTCGAGGCCCTCGGTGTCACCGTGAAGGAACGCCGCGGCCTCGCGGTGACCGAGCGGAGCGAGAACCGGGGCTATCTCGCCACCAAGCGCCTGCGCATGAACCACGACGCCGTGCCACCGACCCACAGCTGATCGGCCGGATCCCACCGCCGACGGGGCGGAGCGTCAGGACCGTTCGACGGCGACCACCGGATCGTTGCGCCCGGACTAGAATTCGGACGATGAGTGCCGAACGAAGTGGACTGGTTTCATGACGAGCAATGCCACGGAGGGCTCCAGACGCCCGCCGACGGCCCAGGCCTTCGTGCTCGCCGAACTCCGGCGGGCGATCATCGCCGGGGAGTTCCTGCCCGGACAGCCACTCCGCCAGGACGCACTGGCGGAACGGTTCGGCGTCAGCCGTGTCCCTCTCCGCGAAGCGCTGAAGACCCTCGAGTCCGAGGGGCAGGTCCACTACGAACCCCACCGTGGCCACAGGGTGGCCACCCTCTCCCTCACGGATCTGCTGGAGGTGTACCGGATCCGGCAGCTGCTGGAGGGGGAGGCTGCACGGGTCGCGATGACGAGGACGCTCAGCAGCACCGTCCTGGAGGATCTCAGGAGTGCTGCCCGGGACGTCGAGACGGCGAGCGGTGCAGGGGACCTGCTGGGGATGACCGAGGCGAACCGGCGGTTCCACTTCATCCTCGTGGAGGCAGCCGGGATGCCGCGTCTGGAGCGGATGATCCAGATCCTGTGGGACGCGACCGACGCCTACAGGTTCGTCTACTACGGATCGGAGTCCAACCGTTCACGCGTGGAGGACGAACACGTCCTGATCATCGAGGCGTTCGCGGAGCGGGACACCGAGAAGCTCATCCTCCTGCTGGACGAGCACCGCGAGCACGCGGTGAAAGCCCTGAGGACCTTCCTGGAGGCCGGTTCCGCTCGAGAAAACTGACCGTTCGGACTCCGACCGGAGTAGTTTTGTGATGCGGGTTACATTCTGTCCGCAAATTGTATACAGTCTCCAATGAGGTGCACCGACGGACCTCGGCGCCCCTCGGGTGCCCACGCTTTCTGCCCAGAGAATCGGAGATGCTTCCTTGGCTGATTGGCTTGGTATGGAGGATCAGCGGGTGCTGGTGGCCGGTGCCGGTGGCATCGGCGCGGCCTGCGCGGAAGCCTTCCTCCAGGCGGGAGCACGGTTGCTCGTGGCTGACCAGAACGCGGAACGCCTGTCCGGCTTCGCCGGTACGGCGAGCACCATCACCGCTGATCTGACGACCACCGACGGGTGCGAGCAGGCAGTACGCGCCGCGCAGACGGAGCTCGGGGGCCTGGACATCCTCGTGCACGCGGTCGGCATCAACAACCGCGTGCCCATCCTCGACACTCTGGACGAGGACTGGGACAGGATCCTCGATGTCAACCTGTCCAGCGCCTTCCGCCTCGGTCGTGCCGCCGGCCGCATCATGGTCGACGCCGGGTACGGCCGGCAGATCTACTGCTCCTCGGTCTCGGGCCTGCTCGCCCATCCCGACCACGGGCCCTACGCCGCGAGCAAGGGCGGACTGAACCAGCTCGTCCGGGTGATGGCGCGGGAATGGGCGGCCAGCGGGGTGACGGTCAACGCGATCGCGCCGGGCTACGTGGAAACGGCCCTGACCAGCGCCTACCTCGACCGCCCGGGCGTGCGTGAGCTCTACACGGGCCTGGTTCCGGCCGGCCGGCTCGGCACCGTCGACGACCTCACCGGCCCCGTGCTCTATCTCGCATCCCGGCAGGCGGCCTTCGTCACCGGCCACGTCCTCTACGTGGACGGGGGGCGGACCCTTGTCTGAGGCCACCGACACCACGAGGCCGCAGCACACCGGACGGTTTCCGCTGCTGACGCCGGCCGAGCTCTCCGCCGAACAGCGCGTGGTCTACGACGCCATCGCAGGGCCCCCGCGGGGCAACGGGACGTTCACGGTGGTCTACGACGACGGCGCGCTCGCCGGCCCCTTCAACGCGATGCTCCTCGCCCCCGCCCTCGGCAATGCCGTCCAGGTGCTCGGTGCCGTCCTCCGCTTCGAGGGTGCTCTCGACGGACGACTGCGCGAACTCGTGATCTGCGCGATCTCCGCGGACCTCGACTCGGCCTACGAGTGGTACGCCCACAGCCGGGTGGCAGCGACCGTGGGAATCGTCGAGGACGAACTGGAGCACCTCAGGAAGGGCGGCATCCCGCCCACCCTCTCCCCCGCCGAACGTGCCGCGCTCGACCTCACGAGACTGCTCCTGCGGGGCGCCACCGTCGACGACGACACCCATGCCCGCGTGCTGTCGCATGTCGGGCACGCCGGAGTCGCGGAGCTGTCCCTGCTGGTGGGCTACTACCGGATGCTCGCGGGCCTGCTCGCCGTCGGGGACATCCCGGCACCCGGCCCGGGACCCTGACCACCAGCACCGCGTCTCCCCCTTCCACCAAGAACCAGAAATCACCGACAGCAAAGGAAAATTTCATGACCACGAACCAGCGAAGCCGGAAGCGTCTCTGCGCAGCAGCACTGATCGCCCCCGCGCTCTTCCTTTCCGCCTGCGGTAGCCCCGAACCCACCACGAGCGGCGGTGGAGGCGGGGCCGAGGAAGGCGGCGGCGGCTCGCTCTCCATCGCGACGGGCGGCACCGGCGGCGTCTACTACCCCCTCGGTGGCGGGTTCGCCACCGTGATCCGCGACAACATCGAGGGCTACGACGCCACCGTCCAGGAGACCAACGCCTCGGTCGACAACATGCGCCTCATCGAGAACGGCTCCGCACAGCTCGCCTTCTCCGTGGGTGACGTGGTGTCCGACGCCGTGGAAGGCGCCGGCGAGTTCGAGGGCAGCCCCGTGGAGATCTGCTCGCTCGGCAACATCTACAACAACTTCATGCAGGCCGTCAGCGTCGACGGAACCGGCATCCAGTCCGTCGAGGACATGGCCGGCAAGGTCGTCTCCGTGGGGGCGCCGGGCTCCGCCACCGAGGTCGGAGCGCTGCGCATCCTCGAGGCCGCGGGGATCGACCCCGAGACCGGAGTGGAACGCCGCCAGCTCGGCGCCGCAGAGACAGTTGCCGCGCTGCGGGACGGCACCATCGACGCCGGATTCTGGTCCGGCGGGCTCCCCACGGGCGCGCTGATCGACCTCGCCAGTGACGGCGACATGGTGCTCGTGCCCATCGGCGAGTACGCCGAGCCCCTCGCCTCCCAGTACGGCGACTACTACGTCGCTGAGGACATCCCCGCCAACACCTACGAGGGCCAGACCGAAGCCGTCCCCGCCATCGCCTCCCCGAACCTGCTGGTCGCGAGCCCCACCATGGACGAGCAGCTCCAGCAGGACATCACCCAGGCGATCTTCGACAACGAGGAGGCCCTCATCAAGGTCCACCCCGCCGCCGTCGAGCTCGATGCCGCCACCGCCGGCGACATCTCCTACATCGAGACCTGCCCGGGCGCCCAGGCCTACTTCGACGAGGCCGCGGGCTAGGGAATGCGGAAGCCGGCCGCCGTCGTCGTCGCCCTGGCATGCCTCGGCATGCTGGGGGGCATGGGGTTCGCGAGCGCGTCCGGTCAGCCGGACGTCCTCGTCACCATCACCAACGACGACGGCGAGCTGGCGAGCGTACCGCTCACCGGGACCGGCTTCTCCGTGAGCTACCGCAACTCGCTGTACGGCACCCGGGCCGAGGAACGCTACACCCTCGGACCCGACGGCACCTTCGTGCTGGACCAGATCGCAGCCGACCAGCTCGCGGTGCTCGAGGAGTACTACGCCGTCCCCGGCGTCCCGTCGGCTGCCGCAGAGTCCGATCGCCGGGAATGGGTCGTGGAACCGGACCCGGCGCGGCCCGCCGTGTTCGAGGAGCTCTCGATCGCGGCGACCGACCTCGGACAGCGCACCCTGCACGTGGACGGCGCTCCACCCCTCGAACTGTGGAGCCTCGTCGACGACAACAACCCGTTCGTTGAGTTACATCTCAAGGAGACACCATGACCGAGCGACCAGACGGCAACGGCGCCGTGAAGGCGCACACCTCCGCCCCAGCCCCCAGGCACAAGGCGTCCACGCCGGACGAGCATGCGGACCGTGCGAGGCTGAAGGAGGACGAGCCGGTCAGCCCCCTCGAGCGGGAAGACATCATCGACGAGGAAGCACTGATCGCCGAGTTCGAGGCGGAGAAGCCCGCGCGGCACCTGAGCGGACTCCCGGGCCTGCTGATCAAGATCGCCGGTGCAGGGCTCTCGCTCCTGGCCCTCTACTGGGTCTTCAATCCCATGCCCACCCAGTTCTACCTCCCGCTGTTCCTCGGGATCGGCCTGTCCCTGACATTCCTCGTCTACCGGGGCTGGGGACGATCGGAAGCCTCGAAGGCGAAGAGGTCGGGGGACAACCCGGGCATCGCCGACTGGGCTCTCGCGATCGTGGCGCTCGTGCCCTTCCTCTACATCGTCTCCGACTGGGACGGCTTCTTCCGGCGCGCGATCACTCCCACCTACCTCGACCTGGCCATGGGCGTGATCGCCATCCTCGTGACCCTGGAGGCATCACGCAGGACCGTCGGGATCCTCGTGCCGCTGGTGGTCGTGGGCTTCTTCGCCTACGCCTCCTTCGGCTCCCTCGTCCCCGCTCCGTTCAACACCTCGTCCTTCAATTGGATCCGCCTCGTGGGCCACAACGTCATGGGCACGCAGGGGCTCTTCGGTGTCCCCACCGACGTGGCAGCGACCTACATCATCCTGTTCACCATCTACGGGGCGGTCCTCGGGGCATCCGGGGCCACCAAGTTCTTCATCGACCTCTCCTTCTCGGCCTTCGGCCAGTCCAAGTCCGGGCCCGGCCGCACGGTGACCCTCGCGGGATTCCTCCTCGGCACGGTCTCGGGCTCGGGAGTAGCGACGACCGTCACCCTCGGTGGTATCTCCTGGCCGCTGCTCCGCAAGGCCGGCTACCCGAAGGAACACGGCGGTGCCATCCTCGCTGCCGCCGGCATCGGCGCCATCATGTCCCCTCCCACCCTGGGAGCGGCCGCCTTCATCATCGCCGCGCTCCTCGGCGTCTCCTACCTCCAGGTCCTCATCTGGGCCACCATCCCCACCGTGCTCTACTACTTCGGCATCATCCTGGCCATCGAGATGGATGCGCGCCGCTTCAAGACCAGGGCCGTGGACTTCGACGTCAAGCCGGTGGGCAAGCTGCTCCTGCGCTTCGGCTACCATTTCAGCTCCCTCGCCGCCATCGTCGTGTTCATGGCCATGGGCATGACCCCGTTCCGTGCCGTCGTGTACGCCACGATCCTCGCGTTCGTGCTCAGCTTCCTCGACCGCGCCTCCTGGATGACCCCCCGACGCATCTTCGACGCGCTCGCCACCGGTGCCACCGGAGCGCTGTCGGTCATCCCCGTCATGGCGGCAGCAGGACTGATCGTCGGCGTCATGACACTGACCGGCCTGGGCCTGAAGCTCGCCAACATCATCGTGGACTTCGCCGGCGGCAGCCTGCTCCTGACGGCCATCTTCTCGGCGATCTCGGTGATCCTGCTGGGACTGGCGGTCCCCGTAACGGCGAGCTTCATCATCTCGTGGGTCATCATCGGGCCCGCCCTGCAGGACGTGGGCGTCCCCGCGTTCGCGGCAGCGATGTTCATCTTCTACTACTCCGTGCTCAGTGAGGTCTCACCTCCCACGGCGCTCTCCCCCTTCGCCGCATCCGCCATCACCGGCGGCAAACCGATCCAGACCATGTGGCTCACCTGGCGCTACACCCTCTCGGCCTTCCTCGTACCGTTCATCTTCGTGCTCTCCGGTCCGGGCGTTGGACTGCTGCTGCAGGGCGGCATCGGCACCGTCGCGCTGGCCTTCGCCGTCTCGCTCCTGGCCGTCGGCGCCCTCGCCGTCGCCACCGGAGCCTGGCTGTTCGGCCCGGCCCGCTGGCCCGAGCGGATCCTGCTCGGGCTGGGATCGCTGCCGATGCTCGTCATGGAGCCGATGTACATCGGCATCGGCGCGGCGATCATCGCCGTCGGGGTCGTCGTCCACCTCCTCGGCCTCAAAATGCGGGGGCACCACCCGGACGAGGGTGCTGAAGCACCCGCCGAGCTCGCCACGTCGGGCGCTTCCGGCGCGTCCGGCGCGGGAGGCGCCACGGCCGTCGGCCAGGCCTCCGGCACCGGGACGGACGGCGCTGCCGACGGAACTCGCCGCACAGGAGCCGAATCGTCGTGACCCCCGCCAAGCCGCCGGGCGCGGGCGGCACCCTGCTCCAGGCCGTCACCGTGACCACCCTGGGCGTGCTGCCCGCCTTTCTGGTCGGCGCCCTCGCCGTGCAGATCCGGGACGACCTCGGCATCGGTCCCGCCGAGATGGGCATCGCCGCGGCGACCCTCTTCGCGGTCTCGGGGGTCGCCGCGCGGCGGCTCGGCCGGCTCGTGCAGCGGATCGGGGCGGCCAGGGGAATGGTGGCCTCGGCAGTCCTGGCCGCCGTCGCCCTCGGCGGGGCCGGCCTGGCACCGACCTTCGGGGTGCTGATCGCCGCCCTCGTGGTGGGCGGACTGTCCAACGGCCTGGCCCAGCCCGCGGCGAACCTCGGAATCTCGCGGGCGGTGGTCCCGGGCAGGCTCGGACTGGCGTTCGGCATCAAGCAGTGTTCCATTCCCGCCGCCGGCCTGATCGGGGGCCTCGCCGTTCCGGGCATCGCCCTGACCCTGGGCTGGCGCTACGCCTTCGCGCTGGGCGTCGTCCTGGCGGTGGCGCTGGCCCTGTGGGCCGGCCTCACCGCGCAGGGACCGGAGCGCCCGACGACGGGACCCGCAGCAGCCGCCGACCGCGGCACCCCACGGCGCGGACTCGTGCTGCTGGCCATCGGCGCCGGCCTCGCCGCGGCTGCCGCCACCTCCCTGGGGGTGTTCCTCGTGGATTCGGCGGTGGAGTCCGGGATGTCGCCCAGTGCGGCAGGATTCCTCTTCGCCGGCGCCGCGCTCCTGGGGCTCTCGATCCGCATCGTGCTCGGTGCCGCCATGGATCGGTATCCGCAGCGCAGCCCCTACATCCTGGTGGCCAATCTGCTGGTGATCGGCGTGGGCGGCTACCTCCTCCTCGCCTTCGGCTCCTCCGCGGCGTTCGTCTGCGGGGCGCTGCTGACCTACGCGGCCGGCTGGAGCTGGCCCGGGCTCGTCCACTTCGCCGTGGTGCGCGACAACCGGCAGGGCGCCGCCTCGGCCACGGGGGTCCTGCAGACCGGGCTCTCCCTCGGCGCCGCCGTTGGTCCCCTGCTCTTCGGTTTCCTCGTGGCCGCGACCTCCTACCGGGTCGGTTGGCTGACCGCCGCCGTCGTCGCCCTGCTGGCCGCAGCGACGTTCCGGCTCGGCCGGCGGAGCATCCGTGCGGCACGGTCGGCAGCAGCGCCCCTGCCCCCGGAGGACCCGGGGCCCGGCGCGCTTGCGCCGGACACGACTCCCCGTCCAGCCACCACCGCTGGAGGACCACCCATGAAAGGAACGTCCCCATGACCGACCCGATCCCGCACCTGTCCCCCGGACTCTGGGGGGTGCTGGCAACACCGTTCAGCGGAGCGGACCTCGCCGTCGACACCGACTCGCTCCGCCGTGAGGTCCAGCTGTACACGGGACTGTCGGCCACCGGGATGGTGGTCCTCGGCGTCTTCGGGGAGGGTGCGTCACTGACCGCTGCCGAGCAGTCCCTCATCGTCCGCACGGTCGCCGACGAGGCGGGGAGCACCCCGCTCGTCGTCGGCCTGTCCGCCCGCACCACCGCCGTCGCCATCGAGCAGGCCTCCACCGCCGTCGAGGCCGCCGGCAGCAACCTCGCCGCGCTCATGGTGCAGGCGAACACCGGCGACCCCGAGGTGCTGTCCGCCCACCTGACGGCCGTCCACCGCGCCACGGGAGCGGGCATCGTGCTGCAGGACTACCCGGTGGCCTCCGGCGTGAAGATCAGCGCCGAACAGATCCTGCGCGTCGTGGAGCAGTGCAGCTTCATCGTCGCCGTGAAATCGGAGGCGCCCCCCACCGCGTCCGCGATCGCGAAGCTCACCCGCTCCACGGACGTCCCCGTCTACGGCGGGCTGGGCGGCGTGGGGCTCCTGGACGAGCTCGCAGCGGGTGCGGCCGGCGCCATGACGGGCTTCTCCCACCCCGAGGGCCTGCAGATCGCGCTGACGGCCTTCGCCGACGGTGGTTTCGCCGGCGCTCGCAGTGCCTTCGCGCCGTGGCTGCCCCTGGCAAACTTCGAGGGCCAGCCCGGGGTGGGCCTCGCCCTGCGCAAGGAGATCCTGCGCCGCCGGGGCATCATCGCCGACGCATCGGTCCGGCCGCCCGCACCCTCTCTTCCGCCTGAACTCGCGGACCTGATCGACGCGCACCTCGACGCCGTACGAATGGAGATCGCCTGATGGATACCGGACTGACAGGGAAGAACGTACTGGTGCCCGGGGCGAGCTCCGGGATCGGCCTCGCCATCGCGCAGGCCCTCGGCGCCGAGGGGGCGAACGTCGTGCTCGCCGCGCGCCGCGAGGACGTGGTGAAGTCCGAGGCGGCCCGCCTGCCCTCCGCGGTCGGGATCGCCCTGGACCTGAACGACGACGGCGCCCCGGCCGCGCTCGTGGAGGCCGCCGAGAGCGCGTTCGGGCCCATCGACGTCCTGGTCCTCAACAGCGGCGGACCTCCTCCCGGCGGCGCGGCCGACATCACCGACGTACAGGCCCTCGCCGCCGTCCACCAGCTGCTGCTCCAGCACGTGCGGCTCACCTCCCTGGTGCTCCCGGGCATGAGGCAGCGCGCCTGGGGGCGGATCGTGGCCGTCGGATCCAGCGGCGTGCAGCAGCCGCTGCCCAACCTCGCGCTGTCGAACCTCGGCCGCGCCGGGCTCGCGGGCTACCTCAAGACCCTGGCCGCGGAGGTCGCCGCCGACGGCGTGACCGTCAACATGGTGCTCCCCGGCCGCATCGACACCGAGCGCGTCGCGTCGCTGGACTCGGCCGCGGCCCAGCGGACGGGCGCCACCCCCGCCGAGGCGCGTGCCGCGTCCGAGGCGGGCATCCCGGCACGCCGGTACGGCACCCCCGCCGAGTTCGCCGCCGTCGTCGCCTTCCTGGCCAGTGCACCGGCGTCGTACGTCACCGGAGAACAGATCCGGTGCGACGGCGGCATGGTCCGCGCCTACTAGCCCCCCGTCCTCCGACCCGAAAGGGCAGCTTCATGGCTCCCAGCATCCTGCACCTCTGTTCCATCACCTCCCCGACCTCCCCCGGGAGCGAGCCGGGGGCTCCCGGACCCGAGACGGCGGCGGTCGTCCACCCGCGGCGCGGCCTCGCCCGGGTGCGCGACCTCCTGCCCGGTTTCTCCGGCGACATCCTCGAGGTCCTCACCGGTGATCTCCTCGGGCAGCTCGACGCCGCCGCCGAGGCCGCCGACGACGCCGTCTTCAGCGATCCCGAGGACGCCGTGTACGGCGCCCCCTACCGCCACCCCCGCATGCTCTGGGGCATCGGGCTGAACTACATGGAGCACGCCTCCGACCTCTCCGAGGGCGTGCCCGAGGAACCCGCCTCGTTCATCAAGGGCGACCACACCGTCATCGGACCGGGCGAGGCCATCCCCATCCCCGTGCAGAGCGAGCGCACCACCACCGAAGCCGAGGTGGCGGTGGTCATCGGCAGGTACTGCCGCAACGTGGAGCCCGAGGATGCGCTGGACTACCTGGCCGGCGTCGTGCCCGTGCTGGACCAGACGGCCGAGGACATCCTGCAGCGCAACCCGCGGTTCCTCACCCGCTCCAAGAACTTCCCCGGTTTCTTCTCCTTCGGCCCCCGGATCGTGCCGCTGGCCGAGGCCGTGGGCGAGGGGACCCTCGCCGACATGGAGGTCTCCACCGTGGTCAACGGTGAGGTGAGGCGCAGCAACACGGTCTCCCACATGCGCTACGACCCCGCCTACCTCATCAGTTTCCACAGCAAGGTGATGCCGCTGTATCCGGGGGACATCATCTCCACCGGGACACCCGGTGCCATCCACGTCACGCCGGGAGACACGGCCGAGTGCCGCGTCTCCGGCGTCGGCGTGCTCACCAACCCCGTCACCGCGGCCGGCCAGGGCCGCTGACATGTCTCCTGGAGGACGGATCCCGATGAGCACGACCACGGACACGCCGGCGTCCGGTACCGCGCCGGAGCAGAACCCGATGCCCGGGCCGCTGGAGGGGCTGAGGGTGGCCGATTTCTCGCGGGTGCTCGCCGGACCGTTCGCCTCCATGATGCTGGCCGATTTCGGGGCGGACGTCCTGAAGGTGGAGAGTCCGGCCGGGGACGACACACGGTCCTGGGTTCCTCCGGTCGACGAGCACGGCGTGGGCACTTACTTCTCCAGCGTGAACCGGAACAAGCGCTCCGTGGTCTGCGACCTCCGCACCGAGGAGGGACTGGCGAGGGCCCTGGCCATCGCACTGGAAGCCGATATCGTCATCGAGAACTTCCGCCCGGGGGTCATGCAGCGTTTCGGACTGGACTACGCGTCCCTGGTGGGACGCCGTCCGGACCTGGTGTACTGCTCCATCACCGGCTTCGGCAGCACCGGCGGGGCACACCTGCCCGGCTACGACCTCCTCGTGCAGGCGGTGGGAGGGCTGATGAGCGTCACCGGTGCGCAGGATTCCGAGCCGAGCAAGGTGGGCGTGGCGCTGGTGGATGTGGTCACCGGCCAGAACGCCGTGGTGGGGATCCTCGCCGCACTGCGCTCCAGGGACGCGACCGGACGGGGCCAGTGCGTGGAGGTCAACCTGCTGTCGTCCCTGCTCTCCGGGCTGGTCAACCAGGCGTCGAGCACGCTGGCCACCGGCGAGGCGCCCCAGCGGATGGGGAACGCCCACCCCAGCATCGCCCCGTACGAGACCCTGCTGACGTCCGACGGCCCGCTGGCGATCGCCGTCGGGACGGACAAGCAGTTCGATGCACTGGTGCGCGTCCTCGGGGTGCCGGACCTCGCGGCCGACCCCCGTTTCCGGGACAACTCGCAGCGCGTGGCGCACCGCGACGCCCTGAAGGTCCTGCTCGAGGAGCAACTGGGCGCCAGGAGCGCCGCCGATTGGGCCCAGCTCCTCAGTGCGGCGGGCGTGCCCGCCGGCAAGGTCAATTCCGTGGCCGAGGCGCTCACCCTCGCCGAGGACCTCGGGCTCGCCCCGGTCGTCGAGATCACCGACTCCACCACCGGACGCACCAGTCAGCAGGTGGCCAACCCCATCCGGCTCTCCGAGACCCCCGCGAGCTACACGCGGGTGCCCCCGCTCCTCGGTGAACACGACGGGGCAACCTTCGCACCCCACCTCCAGCCCACCGCTACCGGAAAGTAGACCCATGACCAACCCTTCCGACCTTCTCGACATCGATGCACTCCTCACGGAGGACGAGCGCGCCCTGCGCGGCCGCGTCCGCGACTTCGTGGACACCGCCATCAAGCCGAACATCGCCGACTGGTACGACCGCGCGGAGTTCCCCCTGGAGATCGTGCCGCGTATGGCCGAACTCGGGCTCCTCGGCATGCACATCAAGGGCTATGGCTGCCCCGGCCGGAGCTCCGTCGACTACGGGCTCGCGGCCCTGGAACTCGAAGCCGGAGACTCCGGGCTGCGCACCTTCGTCAGCGTCCAGGGCTCCCTCGCCATGAGTGCCATCGCGAAGCACGGTTCGGAGGAGCAGAAGAACGAATGGCTGCCGAGGATGGCCGCCGGATCGGTGATCGGCTGCTTCGGCCTCACCGAGCCGACCGGGGGCTCCGACCCCGGCAGCATGCTCACCTTCGCCCGGCGGGACGGCGACGACTGGATCCTCAACGGCAGCAAGCGCTGGATCGGGCTCGCCTCGGTGGCCCAGGTGGCCATCATCTGGGCACAGACCGACGACGGCGTCCGCGGGTTCGTGGTGCCGACCGACAGCCCGGGGTTCAAGGCCACCCCGATCGTGCAGAAACTCTCCATGCGCGCCTCGATCCAGTGCGACATCGAGCTCGAGGACATCCGGCTGCCCGGCACCGCCCTGCTCCCGAAGGCGAAGGGACTCCGCGGCCCCTTCGAATGCCTCAACGAGGCCCGCTACGGCATCATCTGGGGCGCCATGGGAGCCGCGCGCGACAGCTACTACGCCGCCCTCGACTACTCGAAGGAGCGCCTGCAGTTCGGCAGGCCGCTCGCCGGCTACCAGATCACCCAGCTCAAGCTCGTCAACATGGCGCTGGAGATCAACAAGGGGATACTGCTGGCCCTGCAGGTGGGACGACTCAAGGATGCCGGCACCCTGCAACCCCACCAGATCTCGGTCGGGAAGCTGAACAACTGCCGCGAGGCCATCGAGATCTGCCGTGAGGCCCGCGCCATGCTCGGCGGCAACGGTGTCACCCTCGACTACTCCCCGCTCCGCCACGCGAACAACCTGGAGAGCGTGCGCACCTACGAAGGGACCGACGAGGTGCACACGCTGATCCTCGGCAACCACATCACGGGCATCCCGGCGTTCCGGTAGCCGCACGATGACCGAATCTGTTCCTCCTGCCGGCCGGGCCGCCGGGATCCGGCGCGGTCTGACCAGCTACGGCGACGCGGGGTTCTCCCTGTTCCTGCGCAAGGCGTTCATCAAGGGCGCCGGGTACTCGGACGACGCACTGGACAAGCCTGTCATCGGGATCATCAACACGGGCAGCGGCTTCAACCCGTGCCACGGCAACATGCCCGCGCTGCTCGACGCCGTGAAGCGGGGGGTGCTGATGGCCGGCGGCCTGCCGGTCGATTTCCCGACCATCTCGCTCCACGAAAGCTTCTCGCAGCCCACCAGCATGTTCCTGCGCAACCTCATGTCGATGGACACCGAGGAGATGATCCGTGCCCAGCCCATGGACGCCGTCGTACTCATCGGGGGCTGCGACAAGACGGTACCCGCGCAGCTGATGGGCGCGGCGTCGGCGGGCGTCCCGGCGATCACGCTGGTCACCGGGTCGATGCTGACGGGCGGGCACCGCGGGCAGCGCGTCGGTGCGTGCACCGACTGCCGGGCCTTCTGGGGGAAGTTCCGCAGCGGGGAGATCGGTCAGGAGGAGATCGACGACGTCAACTCGCGTCTCGTGGGAAGCGTCGGCACGTGCTCCGTCATGGGCACCGCCAGCACCATGGCGTGCCTGACCGAGGCCATGGGCATCGCCCTCCCCGGGAGCGCGAGCCCGCCCGCCGTGACGGCCGACCGCGTGCGCATCGCCGAACGGACCGGGACCCAGGCGGTGGCCCTGGCCGCCCGTGGCACGGACATGAGCACCATCCTCACGCAGGAGGCCTTCGAGAACGGGCTCCGGGTCCTGCTGGCCATCGGCGGATCGACCAACGCGATCATCCACCTGACCGCCGTCGCCGGCCGCCTCGGAATCCGCCTCGACCTGGAGGACCTCGACCGGATGAGTGCCGAGACGCCCGTCCTGGTGGACCTGAAACCGACGGGCGCCTACTACATGGAGGATTTCCACCGGGCCGGCGGCGTGCCCGCCGTGCTGCGCGAGCTCGGGGACCTCATCCACCGCGATGCCCCCACCGTCACGGGCCGCACCCTGGGTGAGGAACTCGACGCGGCGGGGCCCGGCTTCCCCTCCGACATCGTGCGGCCGCTCACCGATCCGGTGTACCCGGAGGGCAGCCTCGCCTTCCTGCGCGGCAACCTCGCGCCGGGTGGCGCCATCATCAAGCAGGCGGCGGTGTCCCCGCATCTGCTGGAGCACACGGGCCGTGCCGTGGTCTTCGAGGACACGGCGGACCTCGCGGCGCGGATCGACGACGACGCCCTGGACGTCACCGCCGGGGACGTCCTCGTGCTGCGGAACATCGGCCCCGTCGGAGCACCCGGCATGCCCGAGGCCGGCTACCTCCCCATCCCGAGGAAGCTCGCGGCGCAGGGGGTGAAGGACATGGTGCGCATCTCGGACGGCCGCATGTCGGGCACCGCTGCCGGCGCCGTCGTCCTCCACGTCACACCCGAGTCCGCGGTCGGCGGGCCGCTGCGGCTCGTGCGGACCGGCGACACCATCACCCTGAGCGTTCGCCGCCGGTTGATCCAGCTCGAGGTCTCCCCCGAGGAGCTGGAGCGACGCGAGGAGGTGCTGGGCCCGCCCTCCACGCCGGCTGCCACGCGCGGGTACCGGAGGCTGTACGTGTCGGAGGTGACCCAGGCGGACGAGGGGTGCGACTTCCGGTTCCTCCAGAGCACGGGACTCCCGGACCGGGAGGCCCCGCGGAGCCTGATGCAGGAGCAGGGCTGACGGCGTCAGACCCCGGACCCCGCGCGTCCGCCTAGGGCGCCTCGCCGGACTGGTGCGCCGCCGGGTCGAGCAGCTGCGCCAGGTGGATGCCGCGGCGGTCGCTCAGGTCCTCGATCTGGGTGCGGCACGAGTACCCGTCCGCGAGCACCACGGCGTCCTCCGTGGTCGACCGGATGGCCGGCAGCAGCTGCTGTTCGGCGATCTGGACGGAGACCTCGTAGTGCCCCCGTTCCACGCCGAAGTTGCCCGCAAGGCCACAGCATCCGCCCAGCTTCTGGACGGTGGCACCGGCCCGCTCCAGCAGTGCCGCGTCGGGACTCCAGCCCATGACGGCGTGGTGGTGGCAGTGGGGTTGCGCCACCACCACGGTTCCGGCCAGGGAGGGCGGCTCGTAGCCGGGCACGGTCCGGAGGAACTCCGCGAGGGTGTGCGTGGACCGGGCCACCGCACCGGCGGCCTCGGTCCCCAGCAGTTCCACGGCCTCCGATCGGAGCACGCCCGTGCAGGAAGGCTCGAGGCCGACGATCGGGACGCCCTCGGCCACGGACCGGTTCAGCACCTCGACGGTGGATCGCAGCGTCTTCCGTGCGGAGTCGAGCTGCCCCGTGGAGATCCAGGTCAGTCCGCAGCACAGGGGCTTCTCGGGAAGGCGCACCTCGTAGCCCGCCGCCTCGAGGACGCGCACGGCGGCCTGTCCTACCTCCGGCGAGAAGTTGTCGGTGAACGAATCGGCCCACAGCATCACCCGCCGGGCGGCAGGGGTAGCGGAGGGCTGACGGTTCCGGAACCAGGAGTGGAAGGTCCGGGGAGCGAACGCGGGAATGTTCCGGCGCTGGTCCACCCCTGCCATCCGCAGGCTGACCTGGCGGATGCCGGGCAGACCCGTGAGGAAGTTCAGCACCCGTGGCGCCCGTGCCGCGAGTCCGGCCCAGCGGGGCAGCCAGCCCAGTGAGTAGTGCGAGGCCGGGCGGAGCCGGCCCTTGTAGCTCTGGTAGAGGACCTCGGCCTTGTACGCGGCCATGTCAGTTCCCGTGGGGCAGTCCGATGAGCAGCCCTTGCAGGAGAGGCACAGATCGAGTGCGTCATGCACCTCGGCCGCCCGCCAGTTGGGTTTCCCCGCGCCGGCGGCACCCCTGGTGGCACTCCCGGTGACGGACCCGTTGATCATCTCCTGGAGCGCCCTGGCGCGGCCGCGGGTCGAGTCCTTCTCCTCGAGGGTGGCGATGTAGGACGGGCACATCACGGCGCTGTTGTCCGAGTGCGCCGCACGGCACAGACCCACTCCCGTGCAGCGGTGGACCGCCTGGCTGAAGTCCCCGGCATCGTGGAGGTAGCCGAACCCGAGACCGGTCCGCAACGGTCCCGCCTCCGCCACGCGTACGTTGGCATCCAGTGGTTCGGGGTCCACGAGGATGCCCGGGTTCAGGAGGTTGTCCGGGTCGAGGATCCCCTTCACCTTGCCGAAGAGGCCGATCGCTGCCGGTGAGTACATGAAGGGGAGGAGTTCGCTGCGGGCCCGGCCGTCCCCGTGTTCGCCCGAGAGGGACCCTCCGTAGCGGGCGACCAGTTCCGCCGCGTCGGTCAGGAACGCGCGGAACGCCGCCGCGCCGTCGTCTTGCTGGAACGGGAAGTCGAGGCGGATATGGACGCAGCCGTCCCCGAAATGCCCGAAAGGGAAGCCGGTGAGGGAGTGCGCCAGGAGCAGCTCGTCGAACTCGCGGAGATAGTCCCCGAGGGTCTCCGGTGGCACCGCGGCATCCTCCCAGCCGGCATGCGCAGGAGCGCCGGCGGGTGATCGCCCGGCGAGCCCTCCCCCGTCCTCGCGGATGCGCCAGAGGGCCGCGGCCTGCCGCGCATCGGTGATGATCCTCGAGTGCCGTGCGGCACCGATCCCGGCGACGCGCCGGGCGCGGTCTGCCACCTCGACGGGGTCGTCACCGGACACCTCGACGAACAGCCATGCGGCACCGCCCGGCAGTTCGGGAACCGCCTGCGGTCCCTTGCGGGCCCGCACCACCTGCACGATCCGGGAGTCCAGCCCTTCACAGGCCGTGGGCGCGAACGGCAGCACCGCGGGGACGGCGTCGCCGGCGGCACCGATGTCGGGGAACCCCAGGACCACCATGGTCTTGTGCGGCGCATCGGCCACCAGCCGCACGCCGGCCTCCAGTACGACGGCGAGTGTCCCCTCGCTGCCGACGAGCGCCCGCCGCAGGTCGAAGCCGCGCTCCGGGAGCAGATGCTCCAGTGAATACCCGGAGACTTGGCGCCCGAACCGGCCCAGTTCGGTGCGGATGGTGCCCAGCTCCGCGCCGACGAGGGAGCGCAGCGCGTCGGTCTCCGACGACGACGGCGTGCCGTCCGCGCCCAGGTGGAGCCGCGTGCCGGACCCGGTGACGACGTCGAGGTGCGTGACATTGTCGGCGGTGCGGCCGTAGGCGAGAGCGCGTGAACCGCACGCATTGTTGCCGATCATCCCGCCCACGGTGCAGCGCGTGTGGGTGGAGGGATCGGGTCCGAACCGCAGGCCCTGGGCCAGTGCCACCTTCTGCAGCGTGGCATGGACGGCCCCGGGTTCGACGACGGCGGTGCGCGCTTCTGCATCGAGCTCGAGGACCCGGTTCAGGTGTCGGCTGAAATCGACGACGACGCCGCGGCCGATCGCGTTGCCGGCCAGGGAGGTGCCGGCGCCCCGGGACGTGAAGGGGACACCGCGCTCCCGGCAGAGCTCGAGGGTGGTGAGCACCTCGTCGAGGTGCCGGGGGAAGACGACGGCTGCCGGCTGCACCCGGTACAGCGACGCATCGCTCGAGTAGACAGCCCGTGACGTCGCATCATCACGCGCATCCCTCACCCCACGGGCCCGGAGCTCGGAGGCGAGGGACCGGGGTGCCGAAAGCATCATTGCCATAAGTAACATGTTAAGCACCCGTAGCGCGTTTCACCCCGGTTCCGGCCGGCACCCCTGCAAGGAGCTCCATGACCTACGTCGTCCCGGTTCCGACGCCTCCCAGCCTCCCGACCAGCGGTGGCGCGCTCTTTCCCGTGCGGCGCGTGTTCTGCGTCGGACGCAACTACGGCGATCATGCGCGCGAGATGGGCGCCGACCCGAACCGGGAGCCCCCGTTCTTCTTCACGAAACCCGCTGACGCCGTTTTCGCGCCGCAGCCGGCGTCGGGGGATGCCGGTCCGGCAGTCCCCTACCCGCCACAGACGGCGGACCTCCACCACGAGGTCGAACTCGTCGTGGCGCTGGGTCGGGGCGGCACCGCCGTCGATCCTGCCGATGCCCTCGATATGGTGTGGGGCTACGGCGTGGGCGTGGACCTGACCCGTCGTGACCTGCAGTCCGAGGCGAAGAACCTTCGGCGTCCGTGGGATCTCGCGAAAGGCTTCGATCTCTCGGGGCCGTGTTCGCCCCTCCGACCCGCCAGTGAGGTGGAGCATCCCGACCGGGGCCGGATCTGGCTGGGCGTGGACGGTGTGATCCGCCAGGAGGGAGATCTCGGCGACCAGATCTGGACGGTGCCCGAGATCATCGCGCACCTCTCCCGGTCCGTCGCCCTGTCTGCCGGCGACCTCGTCTTCACCGGGACACCGGCGGGCGTGGGGGCGTTGACACGCGGAGACATGGTCACGGCCGGCATCGACGGAGTCGCCGAGCTCTCTTTCACCATCGAGTGAGCCGGACACCCCCGCGTCAGACCACCCGGCAGCCCCTCGCCGACCAAGTCCACGGCGCACTGCTCGGGCAGCTCGTCGACGGCCGGCGGAAACCGGACGAAGTACTCAATCTCGTGTATCTCGCCCGCGAATTCGGGGTCAGCCAGACTCCGGTCCGGGAAGCCCTGGCCAGGCTCGAATCCACAGGACTGGTGATCCGGGAAGCCCACAAGGGGTACCGGGTGGCGCCGCTGTTCAGCATGGACGATCTCCGGAAGTTCATGGACGCCCGTCTGGTCCTCGAGCCGGCCCTCGCCTACGAGGCAGCTCTGCGGGTCACCCCGGAGTTCCTCGACCGCCTGTCCGAGACCATCGAGCACCTCGAAGCCGGCGCCCACCTCCCCGGCAGCCCCCCGGTCACGAGCTTCCTCCGGGCGGACGAGCAGTTCCACGCGGCGATCGCCCATCAGGCCGACAATCCGTTCCTCGAGGACGCGTGGGGATCCTTCGGTGGCCAGGCGCAGCGGTTCCGGTTGTATGCCAGAACCAGTTCGACGGCACCGACCACCACCGCGGCCGAACACCGGGCGATCCTCGACGCCCTGACCAGGCGCGATGCGGAAGGTGCCTCCTCTGCCATCCGGGTTCATATCGAGAACGCCAGGATCCGTGCCCTGCAGGACCGCCAGGCGGTCGCCGCGGAGGACTGAGGGGGATGCACGGACACCGTGCGAGCCGCCCTCCTACCCGAGCGGCGTGAGGATCATGGCGGTTCCGGCCCTGCCGCAGATCCCGCGAAGATGCTCGAGAAGGCCCTCCGGGATCGGGATGCCGTTGTGGCTGCGGTCGGCGCGCGCAAGGGCTTCGGGTTCGCCGGGCAGGACGACGTCGGGCTCATCCCGCGTCATGAGGCGGACGAGGTCGTCGACGTAGCGCGCGGTGTCCCCATCCGCCGCCACACTTCTCGGATCGACCACCAGGACGAAGTGCCCGAGGTTGTCACTGTCGCCGTCGGCGAGCGGGAGCGCGGCCCCCGAGAACGCCGCGCTGAGCACCTGGACCATCAGGCTGAGCCCGAATCCCTTGTGTCCGCCGGTCTCGGCGGTGGAGCCACCGAGCGGGCTGAGCGTCCCCTCCTGCGTGGTCAGCAGGGAGTAGGCGAGGGCGGCATCGGTCACAGGATTGCCGAGCCGGTCGTTGACCCAGCCGGGAGGCAGGTCCCGTCCACTCAGTGCATAGGCCTTCACCTTGTTCATCGCGACGACGCTCGTGGACATGTCCACCACGAGTTCCCCTCCGCCTACCCGGGGCGCGGCGAAGGCGATCGGGTTCGTCCCCAGGATCGGCGTCGTGCCTCCGAGAGCCGCCACCACGGGTGTCCGCGTGGTCGTCGCCATGAGGGCTACCAGGCCGTGCTGCGCGGCGCTGCGGACGTAGTAGCCGAGAGCTCCCAGGTGGTGCGAATTGCCCACGGCCACCGCCCCGATCCCGGACTCAGCGGCCTTCCCGATGGCCAGTTCCACTGCATGAAGACCTGCCGGATGTCCCAGGCCGGCACCGGCGTCGACGACGGCGAATGCGGGGGCATCGCGCACCACGCGGGGAACGGCGTCGAGCCTCAGGCGGTTCTCCGACCGGAGCTTCTCGTACAGCATCAGCATCGAGACGCCGTGGGAATCGATACCGGCGAGATCGGTCTCCACCATCACCGTCGCCGTAGCGGCGGCGGACCCGTCCGGCATGCCCCAGGCACGAAGAACTGCGACGATCTGCTCGTGCACCTGGACGGCGTCGAAGCGCCGCGCCTCCTCCCCGTTCACCGGTTCCGCTCCTCCATCTCGTCGGCGATGCGCCGGCCGATCTCCAGCGCGGCGGTCGCTGCCGGCGACGGCGCGTTGAGCACGTGGATCTGGCGGGGCGCCCTGTCGAAGTAGAAGTCATCGACGAGGTCGCCGTTCCGGCGCATCGCCTGCGCGCGGACTCCCGCGTGGGTCGGCACGAGGCTGTCGTCGCGGAGATCCGGGACGAGCTCCCGGAGGCTTGCCAGGAACTTCTTCCGGGACAGCGAGCGTGCGACCTCGGAGAGCCCTACTTTCCAGAATCGCGCGCCGAGCTTCCAGAGCCCTGGCCAGGCGGCACTTTCGAGGACGTCCCGCGGGTTGATCGAGAGCCAGGTGTAGCCCTCACGGGCCAGGGCGAAAACGGCATTGGGCCCCGCGTGCACCCCGCCGCCGATCATCCTGGTCAGGTGGACGCCGAGGAAGGGGAAACTCGGGTCCGGTACCGGGTAGATCAGGCCGCGGACGAGGTGGGACTGGTCCGGGGTGAGCTCGAAGTACTCGCCCCGGAACGGGATGATCCGCACCTCGGGGGTGAGGCCGGCCAACCGGGCGATGCGGTCGCTGTGCAGGCCGGCGCAGTTGATGAGCTCGTCGGCGGAGATCTCCCCGGTGGTGGTGGAGACGGTCACGGACCCGCCATCGGTTGAGATACCTACGACCTCGGTCCCCAGGCGGACCTCACCCCCGGCCTCGCCGATGAGCCGTGCCAGCACGTCGCAGATTCCCCGGTAATCGACGATTCCCGTGGATTCGACCCGCAGGGCTGCCACGCAGGCGACATGGGGCTCGTAGTCGCGGGCCTCCTCGGGAGAGATCATCCGGCAGGGAACTCCGTTCGCGAGGCCGCGGCGGTGGAGCTCCTCGAGCGCCGGGACCTGGTCCTGCCGGGTGGCGACCACCAGCTTCCCGCAGATGTCCACCGCCACCCCGTGGTCCTCGGCGAAACGGCGCATCGACTGCGCACCCGCGGTTCCGAGGGTCGCCTTCAGGCTCCCCGGCGCGTAGTACAGCCCGGAGTGGATGACGCCCGAGTTGTTCCCGGTCTGGTGGTCCGCGAGCCGGGGCTCCTTGTCGACGACGGTCACCCGGTAGCCGCGTAGCCCCAGCTCATATGCGGTGGCCAACCCGACGATCCCGGCACCCACGACTACTACGGCGCTCTTCATCTGCGTGTTCCTCGTCTGCCATCGTCGTCGTATAGGACTGCGAACCTCCCGTAACTCTATATCTTCGGCGTCAACAATATAGAGTTCCAGCCGGACGCGGTCTGCTCGGCAGAAAGCCTGCTCCGCAGAACCCGCCGGAAGGACGTGCCCGTGCCATCTCCCCCGAACGGCCCTGGCCTCTACCTGCTGAGCTCCCTCGTCGTCCGCAAGGCCCTGGACGACGTCGTCCTCCCTGCTTTCGAGGTGGCTTCCGGCCTGTCGGTCCGGACCGAATACCTCCCGACGACCATCCTCCTCGAGAAGGTCGATGCCGGCGCCCAACCGGACGTGCTGATCGGGACCCGGGAAGCGATGCTCGACCTCGAGGCATCGGGCGTTCTCGCCGGCGGGAGCGCGATGCCGCTGGTGACGTCGGCACTCGGGCTCGGCGTGGCCCAGGGCTCCGATCCGCCGTCGATGGCGACCGGGAGCGACCTCGTCGCTGCCCTGCTCGGCGCCCGGTCGGTTGCCTTCTCGCGGGCCGGGCAGAGCGGGATCTTCTTCCAGGGGCTGCTCCTCCGGCTCGGCATCGCGGACCAGGTGCTCGAACGTGCCACGGTCCTCGACTCGGGGTTCACGGGTACGGCCCTGACGGATGGCCGCGCCGATCTCGCCCTGCAGCAGGTCAGCGAACTGCTGTTCGTGGAAGGCATCGGGACTGTCGTCCCCCTGCCGGAGGAATTCCAGCAGCACACCGACTTCTATCTCGCCCCCGGCCCCGGCGCGGCAGGCAAGGCTGCCGCGCGACGCCTCGTGGACCACCTGACGGACGGCCCGGCACGGAGCGCCTACCTGGCAACAGGTCTGCAGAACATCGGCGCATGACTGAACGGGATTCTGGCGGATCAGCCCACCTGCCGCTGCAGCCTCCGGCCGGGTAGGGACGGAATGAACGGGGGGCTGATCCCCCGAAAAGGCGACAGCCACCCACTCCCGATGGAGTGGGTGGCTGCCCGCGGTAACCCTGTCCTGCCGTGCGGGGCAGGTGTTACTCGCTGTGTCGGTGCTGTCGGAACAGGCCGCCGGAGGTCAGAGCGCTCCGCCGGTGGTGCGGTTCTTGTCCAGCAGCGGATCATCCAGGGTGTCGGCGGAGCCGGTCTGCCGGGTGAGGGTCGTGTCGTCGTCCTCCGTCGGCAGGAGGGCGTCCCTGGTGCTGGGAGACAGCTCGCTCTCCCCGCTCGTGTACACCACCGGTGCCGCGTCATCGACCGGCGTGATCGTCACGTCGGCTTCCGTCGTCGTGTCGTCGTTGTCCTTCTTGCTGGCGGCTACCCCGACGGCCGCAGCGGCGGCAGCGAGCCCGATGCCTGCAGCGACCTTGCCCGAGATCCCTGCCTTCCCGCTGTCCCCACGGGACGCGGCAGCAGCCTCGACGCCGGGCTCTCCGGTATCGATGCCGGTTCCGACCGTTCCGCGCCAGGCTCCCGTGGCGTATCCCTCGTCCTCGATGAACGCCTTGAAGCGGTTGAGGTCCCCCTCGGCCTGGTTCTCGATGACGTTGAGCTTGTCACCGATCTTCTCGACCAGGCCCTCGGGCTCGTACTCGAGGACGAGGTGAACCTGTGTCTGTCCGCCTCCGACGTCCTCGAAGGACACCGAACCGGCGTTCGTTGCACCTTCGGTCGCAGCCCACGACACCTTCGTGTCCGGCACCTGCTCCAGGATGGTCGCCTCCCACTGCCGGCGGACGCCGCCGATCTCCACGACCCAGTTCAGGCGCTCGTCATCGAGCTGCGTGACGGACTTGACGCCACCCATGAAGTGGGGGAATTCTTCGAACTGGGTCCACTGGTTGTAGGCGATGCTGACCGGGACGTTGACGAGAATGCTCTTTTCGACCTTCGTGCTCATAGCGTCTCCTTCGGGTTGGGACGAACTGCGGCTGGCGGGATGAACAGCAACCGATGCGATTCATCAGCCTGCTTAGTATATCGCGGATTGCGCATTTTGCACTCGAGCAACGGTGATGAGCTGCAACAGGAGGCTGATGGTTCAGCTGACCGCCTTCGCCACCAACCGGCGCAACTCCTCCTCCACCTCGCCGTTCCATGCGGTGATCGAGAAGGCATTGGGCCAGAACACGCCGTCGTCGAGGTTCGCGGCGTCGTTGAAGCCGATCGTCGAGTAGCGCGACTCGAACTTCGCCGCCGCCTGGAAGAACGTCACCACCTTCCCGTCGCGGGCGTAGGCCGGCATGCCGTACCAGGTCTTGGGCTCGAGGTCGGGTGCGACGGCGGACACCAGCGCGTGGTACTGCTCGGCGATCCCGCGGTCCGGCTCCGGCATCTCGGCGATCTTGTCCTGGATCGCTTTCTCGCCGGCGGCGCGGTTCTTGCCGCGCTTCGCCTCCGCGCGCATCTCCGCGGCCCGCTCCTTCATGGCCGCGCGCTCCTGCTCGGTGAAGCCCTCGGTCGTGCCGGTCTGACGTGCCATTGGCCTGCTCCCCTCGGTGGAATGTGCGGGCTGTCCGCCCGATGATGCACCCACCCTAGGACGGCGGTGCCTGCGGCTCCAGACCCTGATGCCCATCGTCCGCCCGGACTCCGGCGGGGTCGCGCCAGGTCCGCGATCCGCACCCGACGACGGCGGGATGTGCCGAAGCACGGTGGAACCCGGAGTCATGACGAGGAGCGGCCCAGCGGTAGTCGGGGCGCCCGCTGGCCAGGTCTCCGCCGAGGAAGCCGCCGATCACCAGGAATCCGCCTCCCGCGCGGGCGAGGGCCACTCCCGATGCGAATTCCTGGCCTCTTTGCTGAAACACGAGCCCCACCAGCCCCAAATAACCAGTAGGCTTACGAGGCCGGGCCTGACGAGCGGGCGGCCATCAGGAAATGCTGCCCCGTCGTCCCGGCAGGTCTCATCGTCTTTTCAGCACTTCCTGTGCCACCGGCAGCAATCGGCGGCACAGGTCCTCGCACACTCATTTGGGAGAATTCCATGACCACCGCAAATACGCCCCACGCGGGCGCACGTACCAATGTCCAGAAGGCAGCCCTCGCCGTCGGCGCGGTCTTCCTGCTCGTCGGCCTGCTCGGCTTCATCCCCGGCATCACCTCGGACTACGACACCATGCAGTTCGCGGGCCACGAGTCGGAGGCGAAGCTCCTGGGCATCTTCCAGGTCTCCGTCCTGCACAACATCGTCCACCTGCTCTTCGGTGCTGCCGGCATCGCCATGGCCCGCACCATCAGCGGCGCCCGCTCCTACCTGCTGTACGGCGGCATCGTCTACCTCGTCCTGTGGATCTACGGCCTGGTCATCGACCAGAACTCCGCCGGCAACTTCGTGCCCCTCAACGGTGCGGACAACTGGCTGCACTTCCTCCTAGGCGTCGGCATGATCGCCCTGGCACTGCTGCTGACCCGCGACCACACCCGCAAGACCGCACGCGCATAACCCTTCCGCCGGTCCTCCGGCAGAAGCCCGCCGCACCTCGGCGGGACGCACCACCAGCAAGGCCCCGGGACCTCGTTCCCGGGGCCTTTCTCGCGCCCGGCGGTGAGCAGAGCCGAGGAATTAGGACACGCAGGCGTGACGTTATTTCTTGCACTGCTGGTTAGGAGAACCTAACCTGAGACCGTGCCCCTGACAGAACCCGCCGCCACGCCCGCCCTCGACGTCGTCGACCTCGGCGTCTCGTACGGCAGCCGGCAGGTCATCGGGTCCGTCTCCTTCGGCCTGAAGCCGGGCACCGTCACGGCCCTCATCGGCCCCAACGGTAGTGGCAAGTCCACGCTGCTCCGCACTATCGCCCGCCTTCACGTACCCGACGCCGGAACGGTCACGCTCGACGACGGCGCCGACGTCCTCGCGCTCTCGCCCCGGGAGTTCGCCCGCACCATCACCCTGCTGGCCCAGAGCCGTCCCGTGCCCGGCGGACTCACCGTGCGCGAGGTGGTCGGCTTCGGCCGCCATCCGCACCGCAGCCGCTGGACCGGCCAGGACCCGCACGGCACCGCCGCCGTGGGACGCGCCCTCGAGCTCACCCGCACCACGGAGCTCGCCGACCGGCCCGTCACCGCTCTCTCCGGCGGCCAGGTGCAGCGCGTCTGGCTCGCGAGCTGCCTCGCCCAGGACACCGGCGTGCTGCTGCTCGACGAACCCACCACCTACCTCGACCTGCGCTACCAGGTGGAGATCCTCGACGTCGTCCGCGACCTCGCCACCGAGCACGGCGTGAGCGTCGGCGTCGTCCTCCATGATCTCGACCAGGCCGCTGCCATCGCGGACCACGTGGTGCTGCTCGAGAACGGCTCCGTTCTGGCGCAGGGCACACCGGCGGACGTGCTCACCTCCGAGAACCTCTCCCGCGCCTACGGCGTGCGCGTCGACGTCACCGTCTCGGGAGGCACCATCTCCACCCGCGCCGTCGGACGCCACAACACAGCCCCGGCGCCCGTCGCCTCCTGATCCCCCCGCGCACTCCGCGCTCCGAAGAGAAATGAAACCGATGACACAACCCAAGATCCTCGCTGCCCTCGCAGCGGTGGCCCTGCTCTCCCTGACCGCGTGCGGGACCACGGAGGAGGCCACCGGCAGCACACCCACCGAGGAGGAGGCGGCCGGCGAGAGCATCACCGTCACCGACGCGCGCGGCAAGGAGGTCACGCTCGACGGACCGGCCGACCGCGTGGTCGCCACCGAGTGGAACGCCGTCGAGAACCTCGTATCCCTCGGCGTCATGCCGGTCGGTGCCGCCGACGTCGAGGGTTACGCCCAGTGGGTCAGCGCCGAACCGCTCGACGCCTCCGTGGCCGATGTCGGCGTCCGCGGCGAGCCGAGCATCGACACCCTCGTGTCCCTCACGCCCGACGTCGTCATCGTCACGGACCAGCTCGTCGAGGGCGCGATCGAGCAGATCGAGAAGACCGTGCCCGTCGTCGTCGTGGCCGGCGGCGACGCCACCGACAACATCGGCCAGATGTTCGAGACCCTCGACCTCATCGCCACCGTCACGGGCACCGAGGACCGGGCCGCGGAGCTGAAGTCCGGGTTCGGGGCGACGATCGCCGACGGCAAGGCCGCCATCGAGGAAGCCGGCGGTGCGGGCACCCCGGTCGCCTTCTCCGACGCGTACGTCGACGCCGGCAGTGTCTCGATCCGCCCGTTCACCGAGGGCTCACTCGTGGGCAGCGTGTTCGCGCAGCTCGGCCTCACCGACGCCTGGACCGTCGAGGGCGATCCCGCCTACGGGCTCGGACAGACCGACGTGGAGGGACTGACCGCTCTGCCGGAGGACACCGCCTTCTGGTACATCGCCAACGACGCCTTCGGCGACCCCTACCAGGAGCAGCTCAAGGACAACGCCGTATGGACGTCCCTGCCGTTCGTCGAGGCCGGCAGGGTGACGCGCTTCCCCGACGCCCTCTGGACGTTCGGCGGCCCGAGCTCCATGGACCAGTTCGTGGACGCGGCGGTCGACGCTGCGACCGCCCAGGCAGCGAAGTAGTCCGGTGCCGCCGGCAATCCTGACCAGGCCCGCTCCGCGTCAGGCCCGGGCCGAGGGCCCGCGCGCGGGCGTGCGCCTGGTCGTTGCCGGCGGCCTCCTCGCCGCCGCCACGCTGATCCTCGCCCTCGTGCACATCACGCAGGGCACCTCGAGCGTCGGTGCAGGGGACATCCTCGGCCTGCTGCTCGGGAACGACGACGGCGCCACCGGCGCGGTGGTCGCCGCGAGCCGCGTCCCCCGGCTGGCGGCGGGGCTGCTCGTCGGTGCGGCGCTCGGGGCGGCAGGCGCCGTCATGCAGTCCGTCTCGCGCAACGCCCTCGCCTCCCCCGACACGCTCGCCGTCAACGCGGGCGCGCACCTCGCCGTCGTCGCCGTCGCCGCCCTCGGCCTGCAGGTGCCGCTGCTCGGATCGGTGGGCGTGGCCTTCCTCGGCGGTCTCGGTGCCGCGGCCCTCGTCCTCGCGCTCTCGGGCGCCGGGCAGTCCTCCAGCGTGCGCCTGGTCCTCGCCGGTTCGGCGATCGCGCTCGCGTTCCACGCCCTGACCAGCACCCTCCTGCTGCTGTTCTCGCAGGAGACACGCGGCCTCTTCGCCTGGGGCTCGGGATCCCTGGGTCAGAGCGGACTGGAGAAGTTCGTGCTGCTCGCACCGCTGGCCGGATTCGCCCTGCTCGTGCTGCTCGTGAGATCGCGCTCCCTGGACCTGCTGACCCTCGGCGACGACCAGGCCCGCGTGCTCGGGATCAATGTCCGCGGCACGCAGGTCCTCGCGGTCGTGCTCGCCGTCCTGCTGTCCGCTGCGGCCGTGACGATCGCTGGACCCATCGGCTTCGTGGGCCTCGCAGCCCCCGCCGTCGTGCGCCTCGCGGCCCCCCGGATTCCGGGCCTGCACCGGCACATCGCCCTGATCCCGGCGTCGGCCCTGATGGGCGTCTTCCTCGTGCTCGGCGCGGACGTCCTCCTGCGCGCGGCCATCGGCGCGGAGAGCGCCGTCGAGGTGCCCACCGGTGTGGTGACAACGGTCTTCGGCGCCATCTTCCTCGTGGCCCTCGCGCACCGCATGCGCTCCGACGGCCCCACCCGTGAGGCGCGCGGGGTGTCGCTGCGTACCGCCGGCACGGCGCGCGGCACGGCGGTCCTCGTGGTCCTCGCGGCGCTGCTCGTGATCGTCACGATCGCCGGATTCCTGCTGGGTGACGCGAAGCTCCTCCTCGGCGACATCGTCAACTGGATCTCCGGGCAGGCCGGTCCGGTGGTGTCCAGCGTGATGGACTCGCGTGCGCCACGCGTGGGGGCGGCACTCCTCGCAGGAGCCTCCCTGGCCCTGGCCGGGACGGCGATCCAGGCCGTGACGCGGAACCCGCTCGCCGAGCCGGCGATCATCGGCGTCTCGGGCGGGGCCGGCGTCGGCGCGGTCCTCGTGATCACCGTCGTCCCGCTGGCCGGCTTCTGGACCATCAGTGCGGCTGCCGGCGTCGGTGCCGCGGTGGTCGCCCTGATCGTGTTCGGGCTGTCCTTCCGCGGTGGCATGCAGACCGACCGGCTGGTCCTCATCGGGATCGGCGTCTCGGCGGCGGCGACGGCCGTCATCACGCTGCTGATCGTCCTCACCGATCCGTGGAACGAGTCGAAGGCGCTCACGTGGCTGTCGGGTTCCACCTACGGCCGGTCGCTGCAGCACCTCGTGCCCATGACCGTGGCGCTCGTGGTCGCGCTACCCGTCGTCGCGTCCCTCGCCCGCGCCCAGGACCTGCTGGCGCTCGACGAGGACACCCCGCGCCTGCTCGGCCTGCGGGTGCCGCGGACGCGGGTGGTGCTCCTGGCCGCCGCGGTGCTGCTGACGGCGTCGTCGGTGGCAGGGATCGGGGTGATCGGCTTCGTGGGCCTGGTGGCGCCGCATGCAGCGCGCGCCCTCGTAGGGGGGTCGCACCGGCTCATTCTCCCGACGGCGGTGCTGCTCGGCGCGATCCTGGTGTGCCTGGGCGACCTCATCGGTCGGACGGCGCTCGCCCCGGCGCAGCTGCCCGCGGGGCTCCTGACGGCGCTGCTCGGTGCGCCCTACTTCATCCATCTGCTGTTCCGGAGCCGCCTCGGCCGCTGACGTAAGGAGCGTGGACGGGATGCGGACGGAACCTGTCCGGCACCCGGGTGCCGGTAGTCCACCGTGGGGGCACAATCGGCGCATGACTCTTCGCTGGTACTCCACCGTCATCGAATCCACCGACCATCAGGCCCTTGCGCGCTGGTGGTCCGACGCCCTGGGCTGGGAGGTGATGTTCGAGGACGACGAGGAGGCGGTACTCGTGCCGCCGTGGGCCCGCGAGCTGGGGCCGAAGCTCTCCTTCGAGCAGGTGCCGCCCGGTCTCGTGTTCGTGCGCGTGGACCACGAGAAGAGAGGCAAGAACCGCCTGCACCTCGACTTCGCACCGCACACCAGCGAGGACCGTGACGCCGAGATCGAGCGCCTCATCGCCCTCGGAGCCCGGCGCACGGACATCGGGCAGGGACCCGATGTCAGCTGGGAGGTCCTGGCGGACCCGGACGGCAACGAGTTCTGCGTGCTGTCCTCGAGGGACCAGTAGGACCGGACGAGGACCGGTAGGACGCACAGAGGACAGGAAGCACCGGAAGCCTTCCGGCGCGGTGACTCCTGTCCTCTCGACCGGCAGGCACCCGGGCGAGGTGCCGGATGCCGTCTACAGGTCGACGCGATCCGTCTCGATGACTTCCTTGCGCACCTGGCCGCTGACCACTTCGTCATGGACGCGGGCCTCGCGGCGCACGCGGACGCGCTCGATCGGCACGACCTCCATCTCGACGCGGGGCCGCTCCTCGTACAGGACCACTTCGGTGGTGTCGCCGTTGAAGGCCGTCTCCACGGCGGAGTACAGGCGCCCGCGCTCGGCCTCGGTGAAGGTTCCTTCGCCGTCGTCGTAGAAGGGCTTGCCGTCCTTGACGGGCACGCGCTCGACGACGAGCTCCTCACGGCGGATCTGCACCGTCATGGTGACGTCCTCCGTGACCACGCGCTTGACGAGGCGGACACGCTCGGTCTCGCGGATCTCCGTGCCGACGCGCAGCTGCTCCTCGGAGCGCGTCATGGAGTAGTCGCCCTCGGGGCGGGAGGACTGCGAGCGCGTACGGTCCGTGTCGGCGGCGTTCGTGTCGGCGACGTGCGTGTCGGTGACGCCTGCCCGGTCCGTCACGACGTCGTCCTTCCCTGCCATCAGACCGTAGTAGCGCAGCAGGTGCTGCTCCTCCTCGGGGCTGAGGTGTCCGTCCTGGGACATCTTCGGGGAGTCGTAGACCTTGGCGTGCGAGTAGGGCAGGCGGATGTCCCGGCCCGAGAGCACGGCACCCTGCAGCGGCGCGAACGACTCCGGGTTGCCCATGGTGTGCGTGGCCACCGTGACCCAGCTGGGCTCTCCGGTGGCGTCGTCGACGTAGAGCTGGCCCATGGAGCCGAGGACGGCGCCGTCCTCGCTCAGCACGTTGGCCCCGGCGTTCATCGAATCCTTCATCTGTTCGAGCGTGATCATGATGTCCCTTTCGAGGAGGTTGGCTCTCCTTCACCGTAGGTCTCCCCAGAGGCGATAGCAAGCAGGCTTACTACCCGGATCCCGAATTCTTTCCCGGTGACCCTCGGTGATGCGCCCGGGCGGTCCTATCCTTTCTGCATGCAACTCCAGCGGAGATCCCTTCGGGCGGCGCGCGTCTCCGACGAATCGCACCGCGTCACCACCTTCGAACTCTTCTTCGACCTCGTCTTCGTCTTCGCGTTCACGCAGGTCACCGGCTTCATGGCCCACGAGCACTCCTTCCCCGGAGTGCTGCAGGGCATGATCATCCTGGGCCTGCTCTGGTGGTCCTGGGTGTCCTACTCCTGGCTCGGGAACCAGACGCACGTGGACGAGGGCATCATGCGCCTCGGCCTGTCCGCCGTCATGGTCGCCATGTTCATCGCGGCGCTCGCCATTCCCGAGGCGTTCACCGATCTCGAGGGTGGTCTCAGCGGCCCGCTCGTCCTGGCCCTGGCCTATCTCACCGTGCGCGTACTGCACCTGGTGCTGTACTTCTACGCGGCGATGGACGACAAGCCGCTCCAGCGGCAGGTCATCAAGACGTCGGTGGCGATGTTCGCGGGGTCCACGCTCATCATCGTCGGCGCTGTGATCGGCGGACCGGCGCAGACCTGGTTCTGGCTCGGCGGGCTCGTGATCGACATCGCCCTGACCTACCTGACCTCCTCGGGCGGGAACTGGCGCGTGCATTCCGCCGCGCACTGGACCGAGCGCCACGGACTCGTCGTCATTCTGGCGCTCGGCGAGTCGATCGTGGCCATCGGCGTCGGCGCCTCACAGGAGCCCGTGAGCGTCCCGATCCTCCTCGGAGCGGTATTCGGGATCGCCCTGTCCGTGTGCCTGTGGTGGCTGCACTTCGACGTCACGGCGATCGGGGCCGAGCACCGGTTCGCCGCCCTGCAGGGTCAGGAGCGGACCTCGGCCGCCGTCGACGGTTATACCTACCTGCACCTGCCGCTCGTGGCCGGGATCATCCTCTCCGCCTTCGGAGTGGAGGACGTCCTGGCGTATATCTACAAGACCGAGGACTTCGGCCTCCTGGGATCCTTCGCGCTCTTCGGCGGCGCCGCCCTGTTCCTCCTCGGCAGTTCTGCGTTCTGGCGCAGGATCGGTGGCGGCTGGAAGAAGTGGCGCCTCGGCGGGGCGGCGGCGCTCCTCCTGCTCATGCCCGTGGGTGCCCAGCTGGCACCCCTGGGAGCCCTCGCCCTCGCGGCCGGGATGGCCGCGCTGCTCGTGGCTGCCGAGAGCCTGCTGTACGCGGAGGCCAGGACGTCGATCCGCGAGGGTCACCTCGACGGCCCGCACTGAACCGGCGATCGCCCCTAGGCGTCGTGCCGCAGGGCGTAGGCGGAACTGGGCAGGGAGTCGATGTTCCAGTCGGCGTGCGACGCCGGGTGGTCGGACGGCGCGTCCGTGCGGATGATCCGCAGGAGGTACCGAAGCAGCAGGGTCGTGAGGACGATGGCCAGAAGGATCAGGAGGAGGTTCATGCATCGATCCTCATCCTCTCCGCCAGCGAAAAAGAGTGGCAGAAACGACCCATAACGCTCAAAAACTGCCATACTGCTGGCATGCTCACCAAGGTCGCCGTGATCGTGCTCCCGGACCTCTCCATCTTCGAGTTCGGGGTGGTCTGCGAGGTGTTCGGCGTGGACCGCTCGTCGCTCGGCGTGGGCCTCCCCGCCTTCGACTTCCGCGTCTGCACGCCCGCTCCGGGCATGGTGCGGACGTCATCGGGCGTCTCCCTGCAGGTGGATGGCGACCTCACGGGCGTCGACGACGCCGACCTCGTCGTCATGGCTCCCTACTCGGCGGACACCGTGATTCCCAAGGCCGTCCTGGAGGCCCTCCAGGCCGCCGACCGGCGGGGTGCGCAGATCTTCTCGGTGTGTTCGGGCGCCTTCGCCCTCGCGGAGGCCGGGCTGCTGGACGGACGCTCCGCGACGACCCACTGGCGGTACACCAGGAGCCTTGCCGACGCCTATCCCGGCACCCGCGTGGACGAGAACGTGCTCTACGTGGAGGACGGCAACATCCTCACGAGCGCCGGTACGGCCTCGGGCATCGATGCGAGCCTGCACCTCGTGCGGCGGGAGTTCGGCCCACGGGCCGCGACGGCGATCGCCCGTGGGATGGTGGTACCCCCGCACCGCGACGGCGGGCAGGCCCAGTTCATCGAGCGGCCCGTCCCCACCGGCTGCGGGGCGTCGATGGAGGAGCTGCTGGTGTGGCTCGCCGACCACCTGGACCAGGACATCTCCGTGTCGACGCTCGCCCAGCGCCTGCACATGAGCGAACGGACCTTCGCCCGCCGGTTCCGCGCCGAGACGGGCACCACGCCGGCCGCCTGGCTCACCGGGCAGCGCCTCCTGCGGGCCCAGTCGCTGCTCGAGGAGACGCGGCTGACCGTCGACGCCGTCGCCCGGGCCTCCGGCTTCGGCCAGGCGGTGCTGCTCCGCCACCACTTCCAGAAGGCCCTCGGCGTGAGCCCCGCCGCGTACCGCCGCACCTTCCGCGGATCCGACAAGGGCTGCGACCTCGACCTGCACGACCTCGAGGAGCAGTTCGGCGGGCACCCCCTCAGCCGGTGAGCGCCCGGATGACGAGGAACACCACCGGCAGGTAGAGCACCCCGGCCACGGTCTGCAGCGTGATCATCGAGGCCATGAGCCGCGCGTCCCCGCCGAGTGCCCGCGCCATCACATAGGCCGACGACGCCGTGGGCAGGGACAGGAACAGGATCACCGTTGCCGCGGGCTCCCCCGTGAGGCCGAGTAGCAGGCATCCCGCGATCCCGAGACCCGGCAGCACCGTGAACTTCACCGCCGTCGCCAGCAGGACCGCGCCCACGTTGCGGCCCATGCTCCGCAGGTCCAGCGCCGCGCCCACGCACAGGAGTCCGAGCGGCAGCGACGCCGTTCCGAGGGCCCGCACGAACTCGGCGGCGCCCGGCGGCAGCCCGATCCCCGTGATGTTCAGCATGATCCCGATCACGCAGCCGAGGATCAGCGGGTTGGTGGCGATGCTCCGGACGGTACCGGCCATCGTCAGCGGTTCCGCCCCGTAGCGCGCGAAGGCGAGGGTGCAGAGGACGTTGACGAGCGGCACGAGGATGGTGTTCGCGATCGCGGCGAGGGCCACGCCGTCGGCCCCGAAGAGGGCGAGGGCGATCGAGAGGCCGAGGTAGTTGTTGAAGCGGATGCTGCCCTGCACCACCGAGGTGAAGGCGGGTCCGTCGAGATCCAGCCATCGCTGCGCGACCGCGAGCCCGAGCGCCGTCAGGACGACCGGTCCGGCGAGGATCGGCGCCATCAGGGCGATCGGCAGACCCGCGAGATCCGCCGTCGCGGTGCCGCTGATGAACAGCGCCGGCAGGAGGAGGAAGTAGCAGAGCCGCTCGGCCGGGGGCCAGAAGGCCGGCGCCAGGAAGCTGCGCGCACGGAGGACATGGCCGAGGGCGATCAGGCCGATCACCGGACCGAGCGCCACGAAGGTCTGCAGGATCACCGGGTCACGCCCGAGGGCTGGGCCGGACCGGTCACCAGCCCTGTGCCGTGAGCCAGTCGGCGGCCAGGCGGCTCCACTGCTCGGCGGCGCCGGCCCCGGTCGCCAGCCCTAGTCCGTGCTCGCCCTCGGCGAAGACGTGCAGGGCGTGCGGGACGGCGTGCGCTGCGAGCGCCTGGCCGAGCAGGTACGCGTGCTCCACAGGGACGGCCTCGTCCTCGGCGGTGTGCCAGACGAAGAACGGCGGGGCATCGCCGGTCACCAGGCGGTTCAGCGATGTCTCCGCGCGGAGGCGGCCGCCGGCGTCGGGCCCGACCAGCTCGTCCTGCGAGCCCCGGTGGGTCGCGAGTTCCATCGAGACCACGGGATAGCAGAGGACGGCGGCGTCCACGCGCTCGCCGCCCTCGGCGGAGGCCGTGAGGGCCGCGTGTCCGGCGAGGTGCCCGCCGGCCGAGAACCCGAGGAGCGCGAGGCGCTCCACGCCGGCGGCGCGGGCGCGGCGGATCTCCTCGCGGACGGCGTCCAGCGGGCCGGGATGCCGGGTCTGGACGGGATAGTAGAAGACGCTCGCCGAGAAGCCCAGCGAGCGCAGCCGTTCGGCGATGACCTCGCTCTCGGTGTCGGACAGCATGCCGTAGCCGCCTCCGGGCAGGACGATGACGTGGGAAGACTCCATGCCCCCACCGTACTGGTCAGCACGCGGCGCCACTCCCGCCGACGGGCGTTGACGGCGCCCCTGCGGTCGGCGTCGGCATCCGGGAGCCACCAGCGGCATCCTCATGCACGAAGGGGTACGAACGATGAAAGCCCCTGGCCGGAGGGCCAGGGGCTTTCGGTACGTCCGGAGGTGCTGTCAGCCCTCGCACTCGGTGCAGTACTTGTCGCCGTTCTTCTCGCGCGCAAGCTGGCTGCGGTGGTGAACCAGGAAGCAGGACATGCAGGTGAACTCGTCCTCCTGCTGCGGGATGACCTGGATCAGAAGTTCCTCGTGGGAGAGGTCGGCCCCGGGAAGGTCGATGCCTTCGGCGGTTTCACCGTCCTCGACATCGATCAGCGCGGTCTGCGTGGTCGCGCTGCGCTGAGCCTGGATGGCCTCGAGGGACTCGTTGGCTGGCTGGTCTTCCGGACGGACGCGTGGTTCGTCGTAGTCGGTTGCCATGGGGGTAGATCTCCTTCTGTGGGCGGGAATACGCCCAGATGCCACTCTCAACCTCGGAAGAGGCGGAAGTATTCCATATACCGGGTGCACATTACCCGGTGCGGCTGGGACTTTTCTCCATGGATCGCGCTTCGAGATCCACGCCACATCAAGTGACGCCACAGCCTCGGCGTGATACACACATCCCGGACGTGCCGTCGTCGTAGGGTTGGACGCGACCCCCTCCCCTCCCGTCCCAGGAGCTTCCATGGCCATGGCACTCGATCTCAGCGGCAAGACGGCATTCGTCACCGGATCCACGCAGGGTATCGGCCTCGCGATCGCGGTGGGCCTCGCCCGCGCCGGCGCCCGCGTGGGGGTGAACGGGCGGAGCACCCGCAGCGTCGCGCGCGCCATCGAGACCATCCGCCGGGACGTGCCGGAGGCCGACCTCGTCGCGGTCGCCGCCGATGTCACCACCGACGACGGCGTCGCCGGGGCACTCGGCGTCCTGCCCGCCGTGGACATCCTCGTCAACAACCTCGGGATCTTCGGCGCGCAGCCGGCCCTCGAGATCGACGACGCCGAATGGCGCCGCTACTTCGAGGTCAACGTGCTCACCGCCATCCGCCTCACGCGTTCCTACCTGCCGGGCATGATCCGGGCCGGCTGGGGCCGCATCCAGTACATCGCGAGCGATTCCGCCGTCGCCATCCCCGCGGAGATGATCCACTACGGCGTCTCCAAGACGGCACTGCTCGGCGTCTCGCGCGGCTTCGCGAAGGAGGCCAAGGGCACCGGCGTCACCGTCAACTCGGTCATCGCGGGCCCCACCCACACGGGCGGCGTGGAGGACTTCGTGTACCAGCTCGTCGACAAGGACCTCGAGTGGGAGGACGCGCAGCGGCAGTTCATGAAGGACCACCGCCCGCAGTCGCTGCTGGAGCGCCTGATCGAGCCGCAGGAGATCGCCAACATGGTCACGTACCTCGCCTCCCCGCTCGCCTCGGCGACCACGGGCGCGGCGGTACGCGTGGACGGCGGGTACGTGGACGCCATCCTCCCGTGACCCGCACCCGGACCCGAGCCCTCACCCCGAACGGCCCGCTCGAGGCGGGCCCGATGGCCGCGATCCTCGCGAACCATGCCATCCCGGGCTGCGAGGTCTCCGGCACGGGCTCGTCAGGCCGCTCGCACACGCGGATGCTGGCGACGCCGGGCGGTCCGCGCCGCATCACGGTCACCATCGGGCCCGACGACGTCGAACTCACGGCGGACACGGACGACGACGCCGCGTTCGCGCACCTCGTGCGCACCACGCGCGCCTGGCTGGACCTCGACACGGACGTGACCGCCGTCGCCCGTGCATTCGACGGCGACCCGCTCCTCGGCCCCCTCGTCCGCCGGCGCCCGGGACTTCGCGCCGTCGGGTACCCGGACGCCTTCGAGGCCGCGATCATGACGGTCCTCGGACAGCAGGTGTCCGTGGCCGCGGGGGCCACCTTCGGCGGACGGCTCGCGGCGGCCTACGGCACGCCGTCGGACACCGGACTCACACTGTTCCCCACGCCGCAGGCCATTGCCGACGCTCCGCACGAGGAACTGCGGGCCGCCGTCGGCGTGACCCGCACGCGAGCCGCGACGGTGCAGAACGTCGCGCGCGCCGTCGTCGACGGCCTGTCCCTCGACCCCGCCGGCGACCACGCCGCGGTGCGGAGGGACCTGCTGGCCATCCCGGGGATCGGCCCGTGGTCCGCCGACTACCTAGCCGTCCGCGTGCTGCACGACCCCGACGCCTTCACACCGGGCGACCTCGTGGCGCGGCGCGCGATGGGCAACCCGAGCATCCGGGACGCCGATCGCCGTTCGGAGGCGTGGCGCCCCTACCGCGCGTACGCCCTGTTCCATCTCTGGACCGCGGCCACCTACACGGGGGCCTAGGCCGGAGGGATCAGGCCGGGATCTTCCGGTCGCTGCGCAGCGCGATCTCCAGTTCGAAGCGCACCTTCGGGTCCTTCAGGTCCTCGCCGAACAGCTCGCGCAGCTGCAGGACCCGGTAGCCGACCGTCTGCGCGTGGATGCCGAGCTCCTCGGCGATCGGGGCACGCTGGCCCCAGTGCCGCAGCCAGGCCAGCAGCGTCTCCTCGAGCTTCTCGCGCTGGCTGTCGGGCAGGTCCGCCAGCGGCGCGAGCCTCCGACGGGCCAGCTCCCCGACGGCCGAGGGTTCGGCCGCGAGGACCACCTCTGTCATGTGATCGTCCGCCCAGACCGGAGGGTCTCCCGCGCCCTCGCGCGGTGGCAGCATGGAGGCGGCCAGAACCGCGAGGCGCAGCGACTGGGCCACGTGTTCGATCCCGCCTGCCGGTCCGATGGCCGCGCCCCTGCCCGTGAGCACGCGGTCGAGGTCGGCCCGCTGCCGCGGCCCCCGCCCGGGCACGAGGGCGACGGCGTCGGTCTCGCGCTCGATGACGATCGCTCCCGGTCCGAGCTGCAGCCGGAGCCCCTGTGCGCGATCCAGCGGCAGGGTCACCACGGCCACCCGCGCGGGCACAGCCCAGTCCGCGAGCGACGCCGCCTGCCGCAGCGCCGTCTCGTCCGCCCGGCCGAGCAGCAGCAGCTCCAGCAATTCGGCGCGGCGCCGGTCCACGGCCCCGGCGCGTTCGGACTGCTCGAACGCGTACGCCTCGGCGCTCACGGCGGAGAGTTCGTCGATGTAGGCCATGATCGACTCCCCGAGGTCCACGACGACGGCGGGGCCGAGGCCCTCCTCCATGGAGCGGCGCGACATCTCCCGGAACGTGACCCGTGCGCCCATCCGGTAGGCGCCGAGCAGTGCATCCATGCTGCGTCCCTGCCGGACCTCGCCGCGGCCGAGACCCGCGACCAGCTGGCGGCTCTGCTCCGACAGCGCGGGCAGGCTGGTGCCCGGCAGTTCGAGGAACCGCTCGAGCGCGGCAGCCACTCCCCGGCGCAGGCCGCGCCCGAAGTTCCCCTCGATGGGCCGGGCGTACGCAGGGACCAGCTGCGGCACCGCCTCGATGATGGCCTCGACGAGGTCCGCGGTGAGGGGCCTCAGGCGGTCGCTGACCTCCGGGGGGAGTGCGAGCCACGGCGGTTCCGGCGGCGGCGCCGCCAGCATCTCGTCGGAACTCACGAAACCAACCCCAATCTATTTCGTCAAGATAATTCTTCTCCGTCAACTCTACGCCCCGAGCGCACTGTTTTATCCGGGGAGGCTATATCGTTGGTTCAATGATCCGGTTCTCGAAGTTGGCGCGCGTGACCGCGGCGCTGACCACCCCGCTGACGGCGGAAGACTTCATGGCGCTCTTCAATCCCGTCTACTCCTCGCGCCAGCTGCGCGGCGTCGTGACGCGCGTGGTGCACGAGACCGAGGATTCCGCCACCATCTATTTCCGCCCCGGGAACGGCTGGCACGCGCATCAGGCCGGCCAGTGGGCGCGGATCGGCGTCGAGCTCGACGGCGTCCGGCAGTGGCGCTCCTACTCCCTGAGCAACGCCGCAGGGCACGACCCCGCCATCACCGTCAAGGACGCAGGAGCCGTGTCCCACGTGCTGGTCCGCGACACGAAGCCCGGCGACGTCCTGTTCCTCGCCCCGCCCCAGGGTGACTTCGTGCTCCCCGAGCACCCGCGCTCCCTGCTCATGCTCACCGCCGGCAGCGGCATCACGCCGGTCATGTCCATGATCCGCACGCTCATCCCGCGCAGGCCGGACGCCGACGTGGTGCTCATCAACTCCAACAGCACGCCGGAGAAGAGCGTGTTCCGCGAGGAGCTGGACGAACTCGCCGACCAGTTCCCCAACCTCACCGTCCGCCACTGGTTCACGAGCACCCGCGGCCGACTGGAGTTCAAGGCCAAGGCCATCGCGGAACTCTGCCCCGACTGGCGCTCGCGGGCCGCCTACGCCTGCGGGCCCGAAGGGTTCCTCAACGACGCCGAGGACCTGTGGGAGCGCGAGGCCGCCCTCGAGCGCTCGCGCACCGTGCCGGACGTCACCGCCGGAGCCGGGGCTGAGGCCTCCCGCACGGGCACGCTCACGATCGAGCGGTTCAGCACCGACCTGACGGCAGGAGCCGGGCACGACGGCGGCCTCGTCACCTTCGAGCAGTCCGACCGAGAGGTGCAGGCCGACGGCGACACCCCGCTGCTGGACATCGGCGAGGACGCCGGCGTCCTCATGCCGAGCGGGTGCCGCATGGGCATCTGCCACAGCTGCCTCGTCCCGCTCCGTGCCGGCCAGGTCCGGGACCTTCGCAGCGGCGAACTGCACAACACCCCCGGACAGCTCATCCAGACCTGCGTCTCGGCGGCCGCCGGGCCCGTGAACCTCGACCTGTAGACCCCCCCACAGAAGGAGCACCCTATGACCACCACGCTCACCCGCCCGGGCGCCCTTGCGGCGTCGGGCCACCCCCTGGTCCGCCCCGACGCCGCCAAGCACCTCACGGACGAGCAGGTCGAGGAACTCGGCCGCGAGCTCGACGCCGTCCGCGACGAGATCCTCGCCAAGCGAGGAGCCACGGACGCCGCCTACATCCGCCGTGTCATCAAGCTGCAGCGCTCCCTCGAGTTCGCCGGCCGCGGCACCCTGCTGTTCAGCAAGTACAAGCCCGCCTGGTTCGCCGGCACCGCCATGCTGAGCGTCGCGAAGATCCTCGAGAACATGGAGATCGGGCACAACGTGCTGCACGGCCAGTGGGACTGGATGCGCGACCCGGACATCCACTCCACCACCTGGGAGTGGGACTTCGTCACCCCGGCGCGTTCCTGGCAGCACACCCACAACGACCTGCACCACCGCTGGACCAACGTCATCGGCAAGGACCGGGACATCGGATACAACCTGCTCCGCATGGACCCCGACCAGCCGTGGAAGCCGTTCAACCTCGGCAACCCGCTGTACAACGCGATCCTGGCGCCGGTCTTCGAGTGGGGCATCGCGCTGTACGACCTCGAGATCCCCGAGTTCAAGGAGGGTCTGAAGTCCAAGGCGGACATGAGCCGCGACCTCAAGGCCGTGGGTGTCAAGGTGGTCAAGCAGTTCTCGAAGGACTACGCCGCAACCCCCGCCGTCGCCATGCTGACCGGTTCCGGCAAGCAGGCCCTCTACGGCACGCTCGCCGCCAACGCCATCCGCAACTTCTGGGCCCACGCCGTCATCTTCTGCGGCCACTTCCCCGACGGCACGGACACGTTCACGGAGGAGGAGGTGGACGGCGAGACCCGCGGGGACTGGTACGTCCGCCAGATGATCGGCTCTGCGAACATCTCGGGCTCGAAGCTCATGCACTTCATGACGGGCAACCTGTCCCACCAGATCGAGCACCACTGCTTCCCCGACCTGCCGTCCAACCGGTACGCCGAGGTGGCGGTCAAGGTCCGCGAGATCTGCACCCGCTACGGGCTGCCCTACACCACGGGCCCCCTGCCCAAGCAGGTCGGGTCCACCTGGGCGAAGATCTTCAAGCTCGCGCTGCCCAACCGCAAGCCGAAGGCAGCCACCGCGTAAGGCTCAGCACGCACGAAGGCGCCGTCGTCCCTTTCGGGGCGGCGGCGCCTTCGCATTCCTCGGCCGGGAGGACAGGAACGTCCGGTCGGACTTCTTGCGACAGCAATCCCTGTCCTCTCGACCCGATGACGGGCGCAGGCCCGGTCAGACGGCGGCGTCCTGCTCCGCGAGGATGGCGTCCACCTGCCCGAGGGCGCCCTTCAGCCCCTCCTCCATACCCATCTCCACCATCTGGTTGAGCTGTTCGAGCGACTCGAACCCGGTGACCAGCGTCATGCGGGTCCGGCCGCCGAGGTCCTCGAGCGTGACGACGGCGTGCGTCTCGCCGAGCTCGTCCATGGGTTCGCGGTCCTCGTTCGCGAAGCCGTCGTCGAACGTGAGGCGCGTGGGCGCGTCGATGGCGGTGATGCGCCACCAGCCGTGCGCCTTCTCGCCGTCGGGCCCCGTCATGTAGTACTCCGCACGTCCACCGGGCACGAAGTCGTAGGTGTCGAACGTCGCGGGCCACGTGGGCGGGCCCCACCACCGCTCGAGCTGCCGCGGGTCCTCCCAGATCCGCCAGACGCGCTTCACATCGGCGTCGAACTCGGCGACGAGCCGGAAATTCAGCTCCTGAGTATCCTTCTGCGCACTGATGACCGCCATGATGCTGCCTTCCTAGTTGCGATCCTCGTCTTCGGCGAGGATGTCCTCGATCCGGGCGACCCGTTGCCGCCAGATCCTCTCGTAATCGTCGAGCAGGCGGCGCGCCCTCTGCACGCCCTCCACCTCTCCCCGCACGATCTGCTCCCGTCCGCGCTTCTCCTTCGTGACGAGCGAGGCCCGCTCGAGCACGGCGACATGCTTCTGCACGGCGGCGAAGCTCATGTCGTACTGCTCGGCGAGGCCGGATACCGAGTACTCGGCGACGAGGACCCGCGCCACGATGTCCCTCCGTGTCGCGTCGGCGAGCGCCTGGAAAAGGCGGTCCACCTCGTCCTCCTGCAGCTGATCTACAACCATGTGGTTGTACGTTACGCCCGGTGCCGGTGTCCGTCAAGACCCCGGACGAGGAGTGTCGGACGCCCGCGTCGCACGGGCAGGAACGACCGCGGACAGCATGCGCGGGCGGCCATCCGTGCCCTCCCCCCACCGCCGGACAGCAGGACGGTGGCGTGACACCCGTTATGGCGGGTGCTCCGGGACCCTGCAAGACTGGGCGCATGACCCGCGGAATCTATGTGAGCGCCATGACCAACGGCTCCGGCAAGGCCCTGATCTCCCTGGGGCTGGCCGACATGCTGCACCGGCACGCCGACCGCGTGGGCTTCTTCCGGCCCATCGTCGAGGGCAGCGACCCCGCCGCCGATCCGATGGTGGGCCTCATGCGGCGCTCCTTCAACCTCCCCGAGAGCCGCGCCCGTGGGGGCCTCACCCGCGCCGAGGCCCGCGCGCTCCTCGTCACCGGCGACCGCGCCGAGATCGACGCCCGCTGCGTCGCCATCTACAGCGAGATCGCCGCGGAGTGCGACGTCGTGATCGTGGAGGGCACGGACCTCTCGGGCAACGACGCCGCCGTCGAGTTCGACCTCAACGCGCGCCTCGCCAACAACCTCGGCGCCATGGTGCTCGCCGTCGTCAGTGCCAAGGGCATGTCCGTGGACGAGGCGGCGGACGCCGTGGACGTCGCCCGCCGCGAGCTCGACGCCGCCAAGGTGTCCCTCCTCGCCATGATGGTCAACCGGGCGGCCGACGACGCCGTCACAGCCATCAGCGAGCACGTGCGCCCCGGGAAGTCGGGCCGACCCGTGTATGTGATCCCCGAGCTCGCCGAGGTCTCCCAGCCCACCGTCTCGGAGGTGTCCGCGGAGCTCGGCGCGCGGCAGATTGCCGGCAACTCCAACCTCGAGCGCGACGTCACGAGCATCCGGGTGGCCGCCATGAACGTGGGCAACTTCCTGCACCTGCTCAAGGACGGCGCCCTCGTGATCGTGCCCGGCGACCGCGCCGACGTGCACGTGGCCACCCTCGCGTCGTCGTTCTCCCCCGAGTTCCCGGTGCCATCGGCCATGTTCCTCACCGGCGGGCTCGCCCCCGAACCGAGCATCCTCGCCCTCCTGGCACAGGCGCCGTTCCCCGTCTTCGCGCTCGACGACGACACCTACACCGCCGCCCGGCGCGTCAGCGAGGTGCGGGGTGAGATCGCGAGCGGGCTGCGCCGCAAGGCGGCCTCCGCCCTCGGCGCCTGGTCGCGGCGGGTGGACGAGAACGAGCTCCTGGAGCGCCTCGAACTCCCGCGGCCGGTCAGCATGACCCCGCTGCGCTTCCTGCACGAGCTGATCCAGCGGGCACGGGCCGAGCGCCGGCACATCGTGCTCCCGGAGGGCGAGGACGTCCGGGTGCTGAAGGCCGCCGAGATCCTGCACCGCCGCGACGTCTGCGACCTGACGGTCCTCGGGCCCGAGGCCCGGGTGCGTGAGCTCGCGTCGGGGCAGGGCATCGACCTCACGGGCATCACGCTGATCGACCCGGCCACCTCCGAGCTGCGCGACGAGTTCGCGGCCGAGTACGCCCGGCTCCGCGCGCACAAGAACGTCTCGCTCGATCAGGCCCGCGAGCGCATGCTCGAAGGGGCATACTTCGGGACGATGATGGTGCAGCTCGGGAGGGTGGACGGCATGGTCTCGGGCGCGGCGCACACCACCGCGAACACCATTCGGCCGGCGCTCGAGTTCGTGAAGACGAAGGACGGCGCGAAGATCGTCTCCTCGGTGTTCCTCATGCTCCTGCAGGACCGCGTGCTGGTGTACGGGGACTGCGCGGTGAACCCGGACCCCGACGACGAGCAGCTCGCGGACATCGCAGTGGCCTCGGCGGAGACGGCCGCGCAGTTCGGGGTGGAACCACGCATCGCGATGCTCTCCTACTCCACGGGCGAGTCGGGCTCCGGTGGCGCTGTGGACGAGGTGCGCCGGGCCACGGAACTCGTGCGCAGGCAGCGACCGGACCTCGCGGTCGAGGGGCCCATCCAGTACGACGCCGCCGTCGACGCCTCGGTCGCCGCCTCCAAGCTCCCCGGCTCCACGGTGGCCGGTCAGGCGACGGTGTTCATCTTCCCGGACCTCAATACCGGCAACAACACCTACAAGGCGGTCCAGCAGTCCGCCGGGGCCGTCGCCGTCGGCCCCGTCCTCCAGGGGCTGCGCAAGCCCGTGAACGACCTCTCGCGCGGCTGCACCGTGGAGGACATCGTCAACACGGTGGCCATCACCGCGGTCCAGGCCCAGCAGCCCGCCTCCTGACCTGACCTCCCGCCCTACACGACAGGACCCCATGATCATCCTCGTCATCAATTCCGGCTCATCCTCGCTCAAGTACCAGGTCCGCGAGGGCGACGACGTCCTGGCCGAGGGGCTCGTGGAGCGCATCGGCGAGGCCGAGGTGCCCGACCACGCGGCCGCCCTCGACCGCGTGGACGGCGAGGTGGCCGCGGCGCTCGGCGACCGCGGGATCGACGCCGTCGGGCACCGCGTGGTGCACGGCGGCGAGCGGTTCAGCGAGCCCGTGCTGATCGACAACGAGATCACGCGGGCCATCGAGCGCCTGAACCCGCTCGCCCCCCTCCACAATCCCGCCGCCGTGACGGGCATCCGCGCCATCACGCACAAGTGGCCGGACCTGCCGCAGGTGGCCGTCTTCGACACCGCCTTCCACCGCACCCTGCCCGAGCACGCCTGGCGGTACGCCGTCCCCGACGAGCTCTACCGGAAGTTCGGGATCCGCCGCTACGGCTTCCACGGCACCTCGCACGCCTACGTGGCCCGTGGCGCCGCGGAACTCCTCGGCGCGGACACGTTCACGGGAGTGATCGCGCACCTCGGCAACGGCGCCTCGGTCACGGCCGTGCGCGACGGCGAGAGCGTCGACACGTCCATGGGCTTCACGCCCCTCGAGGGCCTGGTCATGGGGACGCGGTCGGGCGACATCGATCCGAGCATCCTGCTGTTCCTGCTGCGCGAGGGGTACACGGAGGAGGACCTCGACACGCTGCTGAACCGCAACAGCGGGCTGAAGGGCCTTACCGGCACGAACGACATGCGTTCCGTCGAGGAGGCCGCGGACGGCGGTGACCACCGGGCCGCACTCGCCCTCGACGTGGCCTCCTACCGGCTGGCGAAGTACGTGGGCGGCTACCACGTGGCCGTCGGCGGGGCGCAGGCCCTCGTCTTCACCGCGGGTATCGGCGAGAACGCCGCGGCCTTCCGCAGCGCCGTCGTCACCAGGCTCGGCGCCCTGGGCCTGGCGCTCGACGACGAGAAGAACGCGCAGCGCAGCAAGGAGGCCCGCGTCATCAGCACCGAGGCGTCCGCCTTCCCCGTCCTCGTGATACCGACCGACGAGGAGGCGGCGATCGCCGAGGCGACGGCCGCCGTCGTCGCCGGGTCCTAGCCGTGCCGGGAGACGCCCGCCTCGCCGGCATGCCTGCGTCCGGTGCCGTACCGTCGGGCGCACCGGCCGGTCACACCCGCTAGGGGAGATGTGCGGGAGGCTGGCCCTGGATCGTCTCCCAGGACCAGTTCGAGACGAGACCGGTTACCCCGAGCTCGCGCAGCCGCCGGTTCCCGAGCAGGCTGTCGTCGAAGCGCGCGCCGCCGCACCACGCACCCACGCGGGGCGGGCGGCCCGCGAGGCGGGTGAGCCGATGCACGACGTCGGTCACCTCGGAGGTCACCGTGGCGGGCGTGATGTCCTCCGCCATGCGGTGGGTCAGCGTATGGAAACCCAGCGGGTGCTTCCGTGCCAGCCGGATCAGCTCGTCGTCGCTCAGGGTGCCGGCGCGGTCGTCCTCGACCTCGACGGCGATGGGCAGGATCACGACGCGGAGACCGAGCCGTTCGCAGATCGGCACGATCATCTCCGCCGCGTCCCTGTACCCGTCGAACAGGAGGACGACGACCCGCGGGGGGAGCTCCTCGTCCCGGTCGGGTTCGAGGAGCCCCCGAAGCCTCGCCAGCTTGTTCAGCCGTCCGTCCACGGCCTCGAGGTGGTCCGGTGCGACGTCGTGGAAGTTCAGGGTCACCAGCGGGATCGCCCGGAGCTCGTCCTGCGACCATCCGGCGCCCTCACTCTCGAGCAGGAGTTCCCCGAGGACGCTCTGCAGGACGTACGCCTCGTACGTGAACGGTGCGGGTCGCCGGAGCGCCTCCGGAAGCCCCTCGAGGATGCCCGGGATCAGTGCGGACGGGTCCGCTCCGGCCGCGACGGCGGCGTCGTCGAGCAGCACCACCGGCGCTCCCCCGGGTTGCTCACCCTGATCGAGGATGTAGCTCTCGAGCTCGTCGGCGCTCTGGTCCGTGGTCATCGCATCGTCGCGGTCGTCGCGGTCGTCGCGGTCACGGACGCTCGCCGAGGACGAGCCGGGCGGTATGGCGGCCGGGCTCGCGGTACAGCGGCAGCAGCCCGGCAGCGACGGCGTCGACGGCGTCGCGGTCCAGCCACGCCGGCCCGCCGAGCCGCTGGACGGCGTCGGCCGTCAGGACCACTTCCCGCCACCCGTCCCCCTCGGGCCGCCGGCCTACACGGGCCAGATCGTCCCGGCCGCCGCCGGTCAGTCTCCGCACCCCCGCCTCGCCGATCCGGCCATAGGCCACCGTCTCCACCTCGGTCCCGGGCACCACGACCTTGACCGCCCGCGCCCCGCCCTCGCCGCCCTCGATCGATCCGGGGGGAGTCAGGTCGGCGACGAGCACCTCGAGACCGTGCTCGGCCATGATCGCCGACGGATCGGCCGTGGGGCTGGTCGGCAGATCGCCGAAACGTACGGTGGACCGGCGGGAGAACACCGTCGCGTCCAGGCGGGTCCATACCGCCGCCTGCTGCTCCGTACCGGCGGTCAGCCAGCCGACGGTCGCGTCGAGGACGCGCGCCTCCTCGGCGGCCGGGTCCACGACCGCCAGCGCGTCGTCCAGGTAGTCCTGCGGTGCGATGCCGCGGACGGCGGCCAGGGGGCCGTGCATGAACGCCTTGCGGGCCCGCGCCGACGCGAACTCGAGCACGGCCTTGCGCAGCGCCACGTCCCGGTCCGGGTGCGCGGCCTCGCCGCAGGCCGTGGCGACCACGAGATCGTCGCCGGGTGCGTGGCCGACGACGTACAGGTCGGGTACGCCGCGGTCGATCGACGCGATCTTGACCATCACGTCCACCCCGGCAGCGCGGAGGGCTCCGAGCGCCCGGCGGGTCTCGGCGTCCCCGTCGTCGGGGCCGAGTTCGATGACGGCACCGCGGTCGAGCGCCCGGAAGGTCAGACCGTTGCCGTCGCGCTGGAGGATCTCGAGGACACCGTGGACGACGGCCTGCCGCAGGCTCGTCCCCGCGCCCATCCCGTTGGCCACCGGCATCAGCAGTCGCTCACCCGTATCGCGCTCACCCAGCTCCGAGGGGCTGCTCGCGACGAGATCGACCGGCACGAGCACGGCCTGCCCGTCGAGCTCGAGGGTCGGCGCGCCGCGGGGGTCGCGGTCGTCCGTGCCACGGGTGGCGAGGGCGCGCCGCATCGGCACCCAGGTCAGCACCATGTCCTCCGAATAGGGGGAACCCGCCGGCAGTCCGAGTGTCCGCGGGTCGGCGACTCCCGCCGCACCGTGGCGACGCCGGAGCTCACTGTAGGACGCCGTCGTCCGCTCCAGCCGTCTGAACGCCAGGAGGGAGAAGGCACTCTCGACCGTCTCACCCAGAGCACCGACGCGCGCCTGTGCCGCCGACGGGCCGTACCCGACGCCGCCCAGAGCCACCCCCGGACCCCGCCACCAGGTGGCCCACGTCGGGACGCCGGTCCGGTCGAGGCCGTCGATGGCGAACTGGGCGCGCAGCCCCGGCAGCGCTGCCTCATAGGCTTCCGCGGCTGCCGTCAGCGCTTCCCCCGCCGACGGCGACGTGCTGCTCCTGTGCATCATGCACCCAGTAGAGCACACCACCGGCAGGCGCCCTCCGGGCAGGTGACATCATCCACCGCTGCCCTGCGTGGCCCCGCCGCAGGGCAGCGCTCGGGCAGACTGGGGCCATGACGACCCTGCGCATCACCCTCCTGTTCGTGCTGGCCGCCGGAGCGGAGATCGGCGGGGCGTGGCTGATCTGGCAGGCCGTCCGCGAGGGAAGGCCGTGGTGGTGGGCAGGGCTCGGCGTCATGGCGCTCGGTGCCTACGGTTTCGTGGCGACGCTGCAGCCGGATGCGAACTTCGGGCGGATCCTCGCCGCGTACGGCGGGGTCTTCGTGGCGGGATCGCTGGCGTGGGGGATGCTCGTGGACGGCTTCCGGCCCGACCGCTGGGACGTCATCGGCTCATCGGTCTGTCTGGTCGGTGTCGCGCTGATCATGTTCGTGCCGCGCCCGGCGGCGTAGCCGGCAGCGGCCTACGCCGCTCCCAGCAGCCGCGCGACCCCCGCCGCGAGCGCGCCGACCGCGACGACGACGAGGAACGGCGCCCGCAGCCACAGCGCGACCGCCGCGGCGGCCAGGGCGACGACCCGGGCATCGACGACGAGCACCTGTCCCGTGGCGAACGTGTTGACGGCCGTCAGCGCGGCGAGCAGGCCGATGGTCAGCGACCCGGCGACGCGGAGCATCCTGGGGTTGTCGAGCAGCTTCGCGGGCACGAGGAAACCTGCGAACTTCGTGGCGACCGACACCGCGCACGCCAGCAGGATCCAGCCCCAGAGGCTCATGCGTCGCCCCGTACCGGGCCGGGGACCCCGGAGGGGTAGGGGTCGACGTCGGGCTCCAGGCCCTCGGTGGCCGGACCGAGGCCCGCGAGGCCCAGGGTCGCGGCCACCACCGCCGCGATGAGGATCGGGACGCCCGGCGGTACGAGCGGGACGGCGACGAGCGTCACGACGGCGCACACGACGGCGATCGCGGCGGGCTCCTTCGCCCGGATCCGCGGCCAGAGCAGCCCGAGGAAGGCGGCGACGGCGGCGCCGTCGAGCCCCCAGCGGGCCGGATCGCCCATGGCGTTGCCCGCGAGCGCGCCGACGAGCGTGAAGAGGTTCCAGAGCACGAACACGCCGAGCCCGGCGGCCCAGAACCCGCGGCGCTGCTCGTCCGGGTCGGTCTGGCCCGTCGCGGTCGCCACGGACTCGTCGATGGTGAGGTGCGCGGCCGGCAGCTTCCGCCAGCCGGACGGGCGCAGCAGCACGTTGATCTGCATCCCGTAGACGCCGTTGCGGATGCCGAGCAGGGCGGCTGCGGACATCGCGGAGATGCCGCTGCCGCCTCCGGCGATCACACCGATGAACGCGAACTGGGATCCCCCGCTGAACAGCAGGAGGCTGAGGGCCATGGTCTGGAGGAGATCGAGCCCCGCGGTGACGGACAGGGCGCCGAAGGACAGCCCGTACAGTCCTGTGGCGATCGCGACGGAGAGGGCGATGCGCACCGCCGGAGACTGGAGAAGCGCCACATGTCAAGGGTAGGCGAGGCGGGCGCAGCTTCCCATCTGTGACGAACCGGTGAATAGTAGGAAAGGAAAGCCTACTTACTACCCGGAGGAGAACACCATGAAGGCAGTGACATGGCAGGGCAAGCGCAACGTCAGCGTGGAGAACGTCCCGGATCCCAAGATCCAGGACCCCACGGACGCGATCGTCCGCATCACCTCGACCGCCATCTGCGGTTCGGACCTGCACCTGTACGAGGTCCTCGGCCCGTACATGCACAAGGGCGACATCCTCGGGCACGAGCCGATGGGCATCGTCGAGGAGGTCGGCGCCGGAGTGACCAACCTGAAGGTCGGCGACAGGGTCGTCATCCCCTTCAACATCTCCTGCGGTTTCTGCTTCATGTGCACCCGCGGCCTGCAGTCGCAGTGCGAGACCACGCAGGTCCACGCGAAGGGATCGGGAGCTTCGCTGTTCGGTTTCTCGGAGCTGTACGGGTCCGTCCCGGGCGGCCAGGCCGAGTACCTCCGCGTGCCGTACGCCGACTACGGTCCCGTGAAGGTGGGTCACGAACTTCCCGATGAGCGCTACCTCTACCTCTCGGACATCCTGCCCACGGCCTGGCAGGGCGTGGATTACGCGGACGTCCCCGAGGGCGGCGTCCTCGCGGTCTACGGCCTCGGACCGGTGGGCCAGTTCGCCGCGCGGATCGGCAAGTACCTCGGCCACCGCGTCATCGCCGTCGAACCCGTGCCGGAACGCCGTGACATGGCCAAGCGCCACGGCATCGAGACCATCGACTTCACGAAGGACACGGCCGAGGAACTCCGCAGCATGACGAACGGCCGCGGTCCGGACTCGATCGTCGACGCTGTCGGCATGGAGGCGCACGGCTCACCCGTCGGCGCCTTCGCGCAGAACGCCCTCGGCATCCTGCCGGACAAGGTCGCGCAGAAGGTCATGGAGACCGGCGGCAGCGACCGCGTGGCGGTCCTCCACTCGGCGATGGACGCCGTCCGTCGCGGCGGCACGGTCTCCCTCAGCGGCGTCTACGGGGGATCCGCAACGCCCATGCCGCTGATGAGCATGTTCGACAAGCAGGTCCAGTTCCGCATGGGCCAGTGCAATGTGCGCCGCTGGACCGACGAACTGCTGCCGATCGTCGAGGAGCCCTCGGACCCGCTGGGCGTCACGGACCTCATGACGCACGAGGTCTCGATCGACGAGGCTCCGGCCGCCTACAGGAACTTCCAGAAGAAGACGGACGGCACCATCAAGGTGGTACTGAAGCCGCAGGGCGTCACGGCCTAGCCGGCACCCCGGCTCCGACGACCGACCTCACCGGTGACCCGGGTTGCTCCCGGGTCACCGGTGATCAGGCGCCGTCCTCGCCTCGGGCCGACCGCAGCGCATCGGCGGAACGCACGAGCGCCAGGTGCGAGAAGGCCTGCGGGAAGTTGCCCGCCATCCGGCCGTTGGCGGCGTCGTACTCCTCGGACAGCAGCCCGAGCTCGTTGGCGTACCCCACCAGCTGGTCCATGAGCCGGATCGCCTCGTCCTGCCGGCCGCTGTGCGCGTACTGCTCCACGAGCCAGAAGGAGCACGCGAGGAACGGGTGCTCGCCGGGCTCGAGTCCGTCGTCGGAGTTGTCCGTGCGGTAGCGCAGCAGCAGTCCCTGCCCGTTCAGGAGGTCCCGCTCGATCTGCGCGACGGTGCCGAGCATCATGGGGTCGTCGTAGTCGAGGAACCCCACCTGCGGGAGCTGCAGCAGGGAGGCATCCACCTCGGTGCCGCCGTAGACCTGCGTGAACGCGTTCAACCCGTGATTGAAGCCGCGCTCCAGGATCTCCTCCCGGAGTCCGTCCCGCAGCGCCGTCCAGTGCTCCTCGGGCCCGCTGAGCCCGTGGTCCCGCACCGCCCGCACGGCGCAGTCGAAGGCCGCCCACATCATCACCCGGGAGTGCGTGAAGTACTGCGGCGTGCCGCGCATCTCCCAGATGCCGTTGTCGCGGTCCATGAGGTGGTTCTCCGCGAAGCCGAGCAGGGCCCTCTGCAGGGGCCAGGAGAAGCTGTCCTCCGTCACGCCGTGGCCTCGCATCTTCTCCAGGGCCACCATGACCTCCCCGACGACGTCGGCCTGGTACTGGTCCACCGCGCCGTTGCCGATGCGGACCGGCAGGGAATCGGCGTAGCCCGGCAGGTGATCCAGTTCCCGCTCGGGGAGGTGCCGCTCGCCGGCGACGCCGTACATGATCTGCAGGTCCTCGGGATCACCGGCGACCGCCCGCAGCAGCCAGTTGCGCCACCCCAGCGCCTCCTCGGCGAACCCGTGGGTCATCATGGCCTCGAGCGTCAGCGCCGCGTCGCGCAGCCAGCAGAACCGGTAGTCCCAGTTGCGGGCGCCGCCGAACTGCTCGGGCAGTGACGTCGTGGGGGCCGCGACGATGCCGTCCGTGTCCTCGTGGGTCAGCGCCCGCAGCACGAGCAGCGAGCGCTGCACGGCGCCTGAGTACTCGCCGTCCCCGACGATGCTGGAACCCCACGCCCGCCAGTAGCTGATCGTGGTGTCCAGTGCCTCGTCGATGTGCAGCGCGGGCGGCGTGTCGCGGTGCGAGGGGTACCAGACGAGCTCCAGGTCGACGACGGCGCCCTCCGCGACCTCGAAGGTGCCCTCGTGGCGGTGGTCGGTGGCCCGCAGCCGGGGTCCGCGCAGCAGCAGCGCATCCGGTCCCGCGATGGCGAGGAGCATCGGGACGCCGTCGTCGGCCCCCTGGGTGACCCACGGGACGACGTCGCCGTAGCCGAAGCGGATCTCGAGCTCCTGGTGGAGGGTGACCGTGCCGCGCAGGCCCTGGATGCGGCGCACCACGTTGGCCCTGCGGTCCGTGAGCGGCATGAAGTCGGTGACCAGCACCTCGCCGTCAGGCGTCCTCCAGTGGGTCTGCAGGACGAAGGTCGAGTCGATGTAGCTGCGGCTCACCACCTCGGCCGCCGGATCCTGGGGGGCTACCAGCCAGCGGCCGTGCTCCGGTGTGCCGAGCATGGCCGCGAAGACCGAGTCGGAGTCGAACCGCGGGAAGCAGAGCCAGTCCACGCTGCCGGTCCGGGAGACCAGGGCACCGGTGTGGAGGTCGGACAGGAGCGCGTAATCCTCGATCGGCGATTGCATCCCCCCACTCAACCACAGCGGGCCGATGGCGTTGTGCGGTTACTGACCGTTGCCCAGCGCCAGCAGGATCCGTGCCGGGTAGTCCGAGGTCATCTCCTGCACTCCGAGTCCCGCGAGGAACAGGGCATCCTCCACGGTGTTGACCGTCCAGACCCGCACCCGCATCCCCTCGCTGATCCATCGGCGCACCCGCTCAGGATGCTCCCTGACGTACTCCACGCCCGGCCCCGCGATACCGACCTCGTGCCGGTCGATCAGCTCCTCGCCCTCCTTCAGCGCCCTCTGCAGGACGGTGATGAGGGCACCCTCGGCGATCGACCCGAACCGCAGGGCGTCGCGGACGTCCTGGGGTTCCACGTCGGCGACCAGCTGGCACAGCATGTGGTGCGGTGCCGACTCCGCGAGCTGCCGCATGGAGTCCGGGTTGAAGCTCATGAAACTGATCTCGAGGTTGCCCAGCCTCGAGGACTCCGGGTCCCATCCCTCGTCCATGAGGAAGGCGATCAGCGCCTCCTCCAGGCGCAGTCCGAAGGGGCTCGGGTGCTTCAGCTCGATGGCGAGCCGGAGAGGTCGGCCGGACCGGCGCAGCAGGACCAGGAGGTCGGCGAGCGTGAGGAACTGGTCCTCGACAGTGCCGTAGTCCGACGGGATGCTCACACCCTTCCAGGCGGACACGTCGAGCGTGCGCAGCTCGGCCAGCGTGCGGTCGGCCACGTCCCCGGAGCCGCTGGTGGTGCGGTCGAGTGTCGTGTCGTGGATGCAGACCAGCTGTCCGTCACGGCTCAGGTGGACGTCGCACTCCAGACCGTCGACCCCGTCCGCGAGCGCCTGCAGGTAGGCGGCACGCGTGTGCTCGGCGTAGGTGCCGCTGCTGCCGCGGTGGGCGAAGATCACAGGGGGCACGGACAAGCCCTTTCGGTCGTCGGTGGTGTCGGTATCACGGTACGTGACGGCGCCGGAGGTGCACCATCGGGCCGCCGTCGCCTTCTTCCCCGTAGGACGGCCTCGATAGACTCGGGAGGTGAATGCTCAGATGACCGGTACCGATGCCGAGCGGGCCGAGGCCCTTCGCCGGATGAAACTGCTGGCAACAGGTCTGCTCGCCGTGATGGCCGCCATCTTCCTGGTGGCCTTCGCCCTGCAGGACACCTACCCCTGGCTCGAGTACGTCCGGGCCGCGGCCGAGGGCGGCATGGTGGGCGCCCTCGCCGACTGGTTCGCCGTCACGGCCCTCTTCAAGCACCCGATGGGGCTGAAGATCCCGCACACCGCGATCATCCCGCGCAAGAAGGACCAGATCGGCGAATCGCTCGGGCAGTTCGTCGAGGAGAACTTCCTGTCCGAGGACGTGGTGCGGGCCAAGCTCGACTCCGCGCGGATCGCCCAGAAGGCCGGTGCCTGGCTGGCGAAGCCGGAGAGCGCCGACCGCGTGGCTGCGGAGGGCGCCGCCCTGATCCGCGGCATGTTCAGGGTGCTGGACGACGACGCCGTGCAGGGCGTGATCGAGTCGATGGCCCGCAAGCACCTGCTCGATCCGCCTTGGGGTCCGCCGGTGGGCAGCATCGCCGAGCGCATCTTCGCGGAGGGCCACCACCACCGGCTCGTGGACCTGCTGGTGGACCGTGCCGGCGACTGGGTGGACGCGAACTACGCCGTGGTCACGCGCGTCGTCGCCCAGCGCTCCCCCACCTGGGTACCGCGCCTGGTCGACGGCGTGGTCGGCGACCGCGTGCACGCCGAGCTGTCGAAGTTCATCCGCGCCGTGCAGGACGACCCGCAGCACGACGTCCGCCTCTCCATCGACAAGTACCTCCGGGACCTCGCGCAGGACCTGCAGCACAAGCCCGAGACCATCGCGAAGGCGGAGGAGATCAAGGGACAGCTCCTGGACGACCCCCGCGTGCGTGATCTGACAGCCCGCACGTGGGCCACCATCAAGAAGGCCCTGCTCGAGGCCGTGAACGACCCGGAGAGCGAGCTGACATCGAAGTTCAAGGCCGCCGTGCGGGACTTCGGCTCCCGCCTGACGAGCGACCCCGAGCTGGCGGGGAAGGTCAACCGCTGGATCGCCGACGGCGCCTCCTACGCGGTGCGCACCTACCGCAGCGAGATCGCCGGCGTCATCTCCGAGACCGTGGGGCGCTGGGACGCCGAGGAGACCTCCCGCAAGATCGAGCTTCAGGTGGGCAAGGATCTGCAGTTCATCCGGATCAACGGCACGGTGGTGGGCGCGCTGGCCGGGCTGTTGATCTTCACCCTCGCGAACGCGATCTTCGGTTAGGCCCGCTTCTGCTTCGACCCCGGGTCGGGAAGCTGCAGCACGTCGGCCAGCTCGCCGGGGATGGTCTGCGGCAGCGGGCCGAACGCCTGCCGGGTGGTCTGGATGACGGCCTTGCCCATGAGGTGGTTGCCTGTCCCGCCGATCACGGCACCGACCCCGAACGGCATGGCGCGTCCGAGCATGAAGCCTCCCTGCTTGGCCAGGAACTTCTTCAGGAACCGCCGCTGGATGGTTCCTGTGAGGGTCTTCACGAGCGACGGGGGCGCCGACTTGTTGACCAGCTGGCCCCAGTACTGCGGGGCGCCCTGCCCCGCGGAGGCCCCGAGGATGGAGCGGATCAGGGCGGTGCCCTCCTCGCCCATGAGGATCGCCATCACCATGGTCCGCGAGCGTTCGGGATCCTGCGTACTCACGCCGTGCAGTTCGGCGATCGATTCGGCGTACAGGGCCGTGGCCTCGAGGAACCCGACCGTCGCGGCGGCGGAGAGTCCGAGGGACGCTATCGTGCCGACCGCGGGCACCGCGGCGGTGGCCCCGACGGCGGCCCCGGCGGCCGTCGTCGCCCGCAGGTAATCCCGCTCGAGCAGGCGCGCCAGTTCCGCGGGGGAGGCCTTCGGATGACGGCGCCGCAGACGGCTGAGATTGGAGAGGATCAACGGCCGCTGGACGTCCAGGGCCCGCTCGATCCCCCGGAGGATCCCGGGCTTCGGGTTGCCGTCCTTGTCGAACAGCGTCCCGTTGGCAGCCTTCACGGCTGGGTTCTCCTTGTTCCTGCCAAACATCGTGGTCCTTCCGCGGGTGGATCGGCGTGCTCGAGTCGAGTCTAGGTGGGGGTGACAGGGTCGTGGTCGGGGTTCCGCTGGTGGCGCAGGGTCCTGCTATCGGGCCCTGCAACCGCAAAGGGCGCCACCGGTGTCCGGTAGCGCCCTTTCGTCAGCCGTCCCCCCGGGACAGCTGGTACCCGGAGCTAGACGCGCGAGCCGCGACGCTTGGTGATGGCGCCGTAGACGAGGAGCACGATCAGCGCGCCGATGACGGCGAAGAGGATGGACATCAGCGAGAAGGTGCTGCCGAGGTCGACACCCAGGATGCTGCCGCCGATGAAGCCGCCGAGGAAGGCGCCGACGACACCGAGCAGCATGGTCATGAGGATTCCGCCGCCCTGCTTACCCGGGAGGATGAGCTTGGCGAGTGCGCCTGCGATGAGGCCGAGGATGAGAAAACCGATGAAACTCATAAGATGCTCCTTCGAGTGATTTTCAGCGGGCCCCACGAGGAGGCCCACTGCCTGATAGTCCGATGCACCGGAGTGCAACTCCGCCCTACTGTACTTCATCAGCCTGCTTAGGATGCAATGGTAGCACCACGCTAATCCGGCTTATCAAGACGCCCGCCCCGATTTTGTCCGAACCGTTGCACGGACGCCGACGCCGGGCAGTGGACGCCCCAATCCCCGCTATGACGCGCACCACGCCCTATGCTGTCCTCCAGCGGGGCCGCGGCGGGAGGAAGCGGCGCAGGACGTTAACCGCTGGGGAATTCTCCCGAAACACTCGACACCGCTATCCGAAGGAGTTCTTGTAATGCGAATCGGTTCATCTATTTTCCTTATTGCACTGGGTGCAATTCTGGCTTTCGCCATTCAGGCGGATGTCATCAGCATCGTGGACATCAACCTCGTGGGCTGGATCCTCATGGGGGTGGGCGTGATCGGTCTCATCGCGTCCCTGGTCCTGGCGGCGCCGCGCCGGCAGAACCGCATCTCGGAGTCGCGTTCACTGGTGGATCCGGCCACCGGCGAGACGATCACCCGCCGCGAGACCCGCGACACCGGTCTCTGAGACCGTCCTGGAGGACCGACGGGCCGGAGCTCTGCTCCGGCCCGTTTTTATCTGTGTTTGTCTTCGAAACCGCGAATAAAGTGCTTGACGTCACATCACAATCGGCGGTAGAGTCACTCAAACGAAGATAAAGCCACATGCCGCGAGGTCGAAGCTCGCGGAAGACGACGGGGTCCCCATGTTCGCGGAAGAGCGCTACCGGCAGATCAGCAGCCTCGTCTCGGCCGACGGCCGCGTCACGGTCGCGGGCCTCTCCTCCCGTTTCGGGATCACCAAGGAGACCGTGCGCCGGGACCTCGCGCTGCTCGAGAGCGACGGCGTCCTGCGCCGCGTACACGGCGGAGCCATCGCCGGCAGCGGTGCAACGACCAACGAGCCCAGCCTCGTCAGCCGCTCCGAACAGCACTCCCCCGAGAAGAAGCGCATCGCCCAGGCCGCGCTCGCCCTCACCCCCGAGACCGGTGCGGTGGTGCTCGATGCAGGCAGCACCACCGAAGGCCTCGCCGAACTGCTCGTGGACGAGGCCCGCGCCGGACTGTCGGTCATCACGCACTCGGTCCCCATCGCGGCGCTCGTCTCCGGCGCCGGGCTGAGCGTCGAGCTCGTGGGCGGCCGGGTACGGGCCCTGACCAGCGCGGCAGTGGGCAGCAGCACCGTGACCCATTTCGCCCGCCTCCGCGCCGATATCGCCTTCATCGGCGCCAACGGCATCGGTGCGGACTTCGGCCTCAGCACCCCCGACGTCGACGAGGCGGCCGTGAAGACCGCCATCGTCGCCTCCGCCCGGCGCGTGGTGCTCCTGGCGGACTCGTCGAAGTTCGACGAGGAGACCCTGATCAGCTTCGCCACCCTGGAGGAAATCGATGCACTCATCACCGACCGCGCCCCCCGCGGCCCCCTCGCCGATGCTCTCGCCGACACCGATGTGGAGGTGATCGTGGCGTGATCCTGACCCTCACCGCGAACCCCAGCATCGACCGCACCGTCGCCATCGGCGCGCCCCTCGCACGTGGCGCCGTCCAGCGCGCCACCCACGTGGTGCAGGAGGCGGGCGGGAAGGGCGTGAACGTCAGCCGGGCCCTGACCATGTCCGGCACCCGGACGCTCGCCGTCCTGCCCGGCGACGACGACGACCCCGTGCTCGCGGGTCTGCGCTCGGTCTCCGTGCCCTTCCGCAACGTCGCCATCGGCGCAGCCCTCCGCACCAATACGGCCATCACCGAACCCGACGGCACGACGACGAAGATCAACGAACCCGGCCCCGAACTCTCCGTCGCGCAGCTCGAGGACCTCCTCGCCGTCGTCGTCGCCGAGAGCGACGGAGCGGACTGGCTGGTCCTCGCCGGATCCCTCCCTCCGGGCGTCCCGCCCACCTTCTACACGCGCGTCACCGCAGCGGTCCGCGAGACCTACGGGGCCTCAGCCCCCCGCGTGGCGATCGACTCCTCGGGCGAGCCGCTCGTCGAGGCTGCCGCCGGTGTCCCCGCACCGGACCTGCTCAAGCCCAACGCCGAGGAACTCAGCGAGCTCACGGGTATCGGCACCGGCGACGAGCTGGAGCTGGACCATGACTTGGCCGCCAAGGCCTGCGCGGTGCTCATCACCGCGGGGGTAGGGGCGGTCCTGGCGACCCTGGGATCCAGGGGCGCCCTGCTCGTGACGGACGCGGGGGCCTGGCACGCCGTGCACCCGCCCGTCACGGCACGATCCACGGTCGGTGCGGGAGACTCCGCACTGGCCGGCTACCTGCTGGCGCACAGCGCAGGCGAACTCCCGGAGAACTGCCTGCGCCAGGCCGTTGCCCACGGATCGGCGGCCGCCTCCCTACCGGGCTCCACCGTTCCCTCCCTCGACCAGACGACACCCGGCGTCGTCGTGGTCACGCCCCTCACGGTCACGCTGCCCGTGATCGAACCAAGCGCTACCGGGCCCACCGCTGGGTCCGCCGCACAGGAGGAAAACTGATGCCCGATCTCATCACTCCGGAGCTTGTCACTCTGGACACGGACCTGGGGACCGAGCGGTCCTCGGTGATCCGCTACCTCGCGGAGCAGGTCGCCGCGCAGGGCCGCTCCACGGAGGTCGACGGCCTGTACGCCGACGCCCTCGCCCGCGAGGAGAAGACCTCCACCGGTGTCCCCGGTGGAATCGCCATCCCGCACTGCCGGTCGAAGGCGGTCTCGGACGCCACGCTCGCCATGGCACGCCTGTCCCCCGCCGTGGACTTCGGCGCCAAGGACGGCCCCGCTGACCTCGTCTTCTTCATCGCGGCACCCGACGGCGCGGACCAGGAGCACCTGAAGCTGCTGTCCAAGCTCGCCCGGTCCCTGATCAAGAAGGACTTCACGGCCTCCCTGCGCGCCGCACGGACACCCGCCGACGTCGTCGCGCTCGTCAACGGCGCCCTCGGCCTCGGTGAGGTTCCGACGACGGCGCCGGCAGCGGGGGCGGGTGCCCACGCCGCCGGTACCGGCACCGCAGCCCAGCCCGGCGCCGCGCAGGCCCGTGAGGCCGCTGCGACGCTCGGCACATCGCCGGGCGGGACCGACACCACGGGACCCGCCGTCGAGCAGGGCCGGTCCACGGACACGGAGGTGCGGCGCCTCGTCGCCGTCACCGCCTGCCCCACCGGCATCGCCCACACGTACATGGCGGCCGATTCCCTGGTCGCCGCGGCGAAGGAGCGCGGAATCGACCTCCAGGTCGAGACGCAGGGCTCCTCCGGCGCCACACCGCTGGACCCCGCGGTGATCGCCGCGGCCGACGCCGTGATCTTCGCGGTCGACGTCGACGTGCGCGACAAGCAGCGCTTCGCCGGCCTCCCGGTGATCAGCGCCCCTGTCAAACGCGGCATCGACGAGCCGGGCGAGATGGTCGAGGAGGCCGTCGCGGCCGCCCGGAACCCGAACGCCCGCAGGGTCGCCGGCACCGCCGGCGGCGAGCAGACGGACGACAACGACGGCCGGGACGGCATCGGAAGCACCCTGAAGCGCGCCCTGCTCACCGGCGTCAGCTACATGATCCCGTTCGTCGCCGGTGGCGGACTCCTGATCGCCCTCGGCTTCCTGCTCGGCGGGTACCTCATCACCGAGACCGCCGACGCCGTGGTCCTCGAGAACAGCCTCACGAACCTCCCGGCCGGCGGACTCGGCGAGTACCTCGGGGCCGTGGCCTTCAAGATCGGCCAGCTGTCGCTCGGATTCCTGGTCCCCGCCCTCGCCGGCTACATCGCCTACGCGCTGGCCGACCGGCCGGGCATCGCGCCCGGCTTCGTCGCCGGTGCCGTCGCAGGGTTCATGGGCGCGGGCTTCCTCGGCGGGATCGTCGGCGGCCTGCTCGCCGGATACGTCGCCATGATGATCGGCCGCCTCTCGGTGCCGCGCTGGCTGCGGAGCCTGATGCCCGTGGTCATCATCCCGCTCGTGGCATCCATCGTCGCCTCGGGCCTGATGTTCCTGGTGCTCGGCGGACCGATCGCCGCCCTGACGGTGGGCCTGAATAATTGGCTGTCCGGCCTGACCGGTACAGCGGCCCTGGGACTCGGCGTCATCCTCGGCCTCATGATGGCCATCGACCTCGGCGGGCCCGTGAACAAGGTCGCCTACTCCTTCGCCGTCGCCGGCCTCGGAGCCGGGTCGCTCGACAACCCCGCACCCCTGCAGATCATGGCTGCCGTGATGGCCGCGGGCATGGTGCCGCCGCTCGCCATGGCGCTGGCCACCCTGATCGACCGCAACCGCTTCACGGAGCCCGAGCGCGAGAACGGTAAGGCCGCCTGGCTGCTGGGGGCCGCCTTCATCTCCGAAGGCGCCATCCCGTTCGCGGCAGCGGATCCCCTGCGTGTCATCCCCGCATCCCTCGTGGGTTCGGCGGTCACCGGCGCGATCATCATGGGGACCGGCGTCACCTCGCAGGCCCCCCACGGCGGACTCTTCGTGTTCTTCGCGATCGGTAACTTCGCGATGTTCCTCATCGCGGTCCTGGTGGGCACGGTCATCTCCGCACTGGCCGTGATCGCCCTGAAGCGCTACGCCAGGAGCAAGAAGAACACGCCCATCGCCGAGCCGGTTGCAGCCTGACCTCACGTCCGGTTGGCTGTACTGGAACACGCATTCACACGAAGGAGCACAACATGGCAGAACGCAAGGCAACCGTGGCCAGTCGCGTAGGACTCCACGCCCGTCCGGCCTCCATCTTCGCGGAGGCCGCCGGCGAACTCCCCCTCGAGGTGACCATCGCAATGGACGGTGAGCCCGCCGAGGAGGCGATGGACGCCTCGAGCATCCTGTCCCTCATGAGCCTCGGCGCCTCGCACGGCGACGTCGTGGTCCTGCGCGCCGAGGGCGACGGCGCGGAGGGGGCACTGGAGGGTCTCGCACGCATCATCGAGACGGACCACGACGCCGAGTAGGACGCGGGTCGGGGCGGCGTAGCAGGCCGCACCAGGAAGGGCACCATCTGCCGTGGATACGTGGCGGATGGTGCCCTTCGGCGTCCCCAGCGCTTAAGGACAAATAGGTGGGTCCACCCGTTCTAATGGACACACCTACCTGCCGGGTAACGATCCGCTGGCCCCCCACGGAAAGCGGCAGTTACATAATCATTATTCTCACACGGCATGATGAAACGGTGAATACCGGCAGGACACAATTGCGTCACTTTTATTGCAGCGGGCAAGCACCCCGACGCCGCGCCGACCGACGGTCCTAGTCGAGCCTCTTCGCCCTGGCGTTGCGCCGCCGGGCCAGGGTGTGACTCACCCAGATCAGGCCCAGGCCCAGCACGGTCAGCAGGATGGCCGAGAACGGCAGCAGGATGTCCCACGCCATCAGCTCGATCGCCGTCAGCCGCAGCAGGACGAAGACCACCACCAGCGAGAAGGCGAGGGCCAGCAGGGCGCATGCCACCCGGTGGATGGTGCGCGAGTGCCGGTCGGCCGCCGAGGCCACCGCGGGGACCACCAGGCACGCAGCCACGTACCCGGGGTAGAGACGTCCCACGGCGGCATACTGCTGCACGGTGTGCTGGTCCCCGAAGGCACGCAGGGCGGTGGAGCTGCCGGGCAGTTCGCTCGCCACGAAGAAGTACAGCGTCGCAGCGACGGTCACGCCGAGGGCCGCCAGACCGAAGGGGCCCACGATGAGTCGGCGGGCCGAGGACGACCCGAAGGCCGCGGCCATGCGGACCCCGAGCAGCACGAACACCGTGTACACGAGCAGCCGCAGGAGCAGGTTCGCGATGTTGACCTCCCCCAGGAGGGCGTCCACGGTCTCGTAGATCGGCGCGATGGAGAGCCCCACGGCGATCGTCAGGAGCACGAGGGCCACGAAGACCGTCCGCCCGCGCCCCTTCCGCACGCCCGGTATGCGGACCGCGGCCCCTGCGGCACACAGTCCCAGCGCCGCCCACTGGATGGTCGTGGGGGTCATCCGAGGTTCTCCCACATCGCGCGGTCCTTGCCGTCGTCGAGCTCCGCCCGGCGGAGCTGCTTGCCGAGCACGTCGAGCCGGTCGCGGGCGAGGAAGACCAGATCCAGGTCGCTCAGGGCACACAGCGCCCGGGCCCGGCCGTCCTCGGGCCACCCGCCCTCCGCGGGGGTGAGCAGCCCTGTCACCACGAGGCCGCTGGTCAGCGACACCCCGGCGATACGTGCGGCCTGCACCGCGATCTCGGGCGCGAGCCGCCCAGCGGTGAGCTGGGCGGAGAGGTTCTGCCGGGCCACGCCGGTGCTCGCGGCGAGCTGCTGGCGGATGTCCCCGGGATCGATCGCCTCGATCCATGCACGCACGGAGTTGCGGTGCGGGAACGGCGCGAGGTGCAGCTGCACGTCCGTGCAGGTGCTGTCCCTGTCCTCGCTGCGGGCCACGAGCAGGCGGAGAATGTCGATGTGCGAGACCTGGCTGACGAGTTCGGCGTCGGTCGGCGGTGCGATCCCGGCCTCGAGGTCCTCGTACCCCTCGAAGACGGAAAGTGCCTCCACGGGAGCGATCCCGTAGCCGCGGGCGATCGCGACGAGGGTGGGCGCGGACACCCTGCCCCGTACGAGCTGCTGGGCGAGCGTCGAACGCTTGACGCCGGCCTTGCGGCACGCGTCCGTGACCGTGTCCTGCGGGGCAATGCGGGAACGCCACAGCTGGAATGCCTTGGCTGTGACGGCCATCATCACCTTTCGATTGGACTTTTCGGGCTCGCGTAGAAGTATACTGAGATTGCTGGCTCCGATTTCTGCGATTCCCCCATACGCAGAACTCGGAGCCAGCTCCAATTAAGGCGACTTCCACACGGCGTCCGCTCCGGCTTCCACCCGGGCTCTCACCGCCCGGTGAATGTCCGGCGCGCGGCCGCGCCTACCAGCGGACCTTCTTCTCCGCCTTCCCCTGCTTGCTGCTCTCGTGCGCAGCCTTGACATGTGCCGCACCGGAAGCCGCGGTCGGATTTGCGCCGTGATTCTTCTTCGCGAGCGCGAGTTGCGCACGCGGATCGTCCTGCAGTCTGCGCGAACCGCCGTTCTTCGCCGCGGTCTCGTTCTCCGGACTCGACTGCCGGTCGGTATCGGGTTGCTCGTTCTGGGGCGTGCTGGTCATGGTGTTCCTTTCTGGTGCGTGCGCCCACGGAACGCCTCGGACCGGACGGCACGGCGCACGGAGAAACCTGCGCGACGGGTGCTGGAGGATCCGACAGATTCAGTGGGCGCCCTCGGAGGGGTGTCATCGACAAGTGGCGCTAGGGGTGGCTGGAGCCGGCCCCGCTACTGAAAAAGAATCGTCCTCATGCATCCGACCGTACACCCGGTCGTCCCGGGGCGACAAGGGTCGACTCCACCTTGGTGTGCAGGGACGCCGCTCAGCGCTGCCGGCCGCCGTGCAGGGTCACGTCGGCGTAGACCAGCCGGTGGTCGCTCGTGCGGAACGGGAAGATGCCGGTCAGTTCCGACCCCGGCGTGCCTGCCTGCGGCCAGAAGACACCCGATCCCGACACCCGCAGGGTGCGTGACGGGAGGACGTAGTCCACGCGGACGTTCCCTGCGGACCTGTCCTCGAAGTCGGCCGTGTCGTAGCGGGGGTCGCTGCGGTGCTCGGCATTCGCGCCACCCTGCAGCGCCGAGGCCTCCGTGGCACCCTTCGAGACCGGCATCGGGTCCTGGACGAGCTTGTTCCCGAGCAGACGGCCGATCGAGCCCGGGAGGGAGTCGCCGTCGAGGGGGTCGCTGTTCTGGTCGCCCATCACCACGAAGCGTTCACCGCGCTTGAGCCCACCCGTCGCACCGGCGTCGTCGTAGATGTACGAGGCATCGGCCCCGCCCGTCACGTAGTCCGACCAGAGACGGATCTCGTCGCTGTTCCGCCTGCCGTTGCGGTCCTCCTCCCCGTCGAAGACGGGAGGGGTGGGATGGCTTGCGAGCACGTGGACCGTCCTGCCCGCGATGCTGACGGGAACGTCCCAGTGCGACTTGCTGGACAGCGGCAGGACCGCCAGTTCGTTGGTGGAGTACCAGTCACCCTGCGCACCGGTCGCCGGATTGTCGGGCAGGAGCGCGCCCGGCATGTCCTTCCACAGGAAGTGCTGGAACGTCCGGACCGACTCCGTCTCGATGGGGTACTTCGAGTAGATCACCATGCCGTACTGGCCCTCGAACGCACCGAAGCCGAGGGCGTCGTCGGGCCCGCCCACACTGCCGTCATTGTTCAGGTCGAAGCCGCTCGGCACGCCCGTGTTGGACGGGGCTGTGTAGACGTACGGGTAGTCGAGCGGTTTCCTGCCGTTCTGGCCGACGCGGAGGTAGTTCTCGTTGAACAGGTCGGCGGCCCGGTTGCCGGGGACGTAGTCGAACTCGTTGAGGAGGACGACGTCGGGTCGGTTGATCTGCACCACTTCGGCGATCGCCTGCGCCTGGATGTTGCCCCCGGTCCCGAGGTCGCGGAGCAGCTCGCCCGGCGCCGTCCGGTTCAGGCTCGCGTTGTACGTCGCGAAGCGGACGTCCTGCCGGTCCCTGGATCCGGTGGCGGAGTCCACACTGAGGGTGTCGTCCGGCGGGGTCGCGAGCACGGCGGGCGCGGTTGCGATGAGCAGGGATGCAGCCAGCACGGCGGCCGTGCAGTGCGCCATGACGCGCATGATCCCTCCCCCTATTCCCGACCCGTCGCGACTGGACGGGTAGCACCCAAACTCGTTCGCTCCGGTAACTTGAATCCTAGTCGGGCAAGGCACTCCGGAGCCGTCGTGCAGGTAACGATTCAGGGTCATAAGGGAAGAGCGCGATGCCGCGCCGCGCGTCCTGTCCCAGGGGTTGCGAGACGGGATTCGGCGGTATCGAACGCCTGCTCCAGGCGGTCCACCGCCGCCGCATACCGCTCCACGTCGGGTGCGTCATCGCCGCCGTGCGCGGCATCGGCGGCCCGCAGGGCGCGGATCACGGGTTGCCCCACGGGGTGGCGGGGATCGTGCATGCCCGGGTGGTGGATCGCCTTCGCGGGGTCGAGATCGTAGTCCGCCCACCGGCGGAGCACCTCACCGTGACGCGCACGCAGCTCCGCCCACGCGTCCGTGCGCTCTGCCCTCACGGACGCCCTGTTCCGCCGATCATGGCGTCGCACCGACCAGGCCACCATGGCCGTTGTCACCGCCACTCCGACCACCCCCACCAGCACCGCGCCCGGGCCTCCGGCCGATCCTCCGGCGACGCCCACTCCCGTGATCACGACGACGCCACCGAAGCCCACCCAGAAGTAGTCGTCGGACCCTCCGCCGCGCTGCGAGACGGCATCGAGCCGCCATCCCGTGAGAGCCGCGACACCGGCCATCACGACGCAGGCAATCAGACTCCCGATCAGGGCAACCACGTCCACGGCCACTCCTCTGCTCGACACCGCTCGATCCCGCCCGGCCCGGCACCGCGTCGGCGCCCGCCGACACTGTGCTCCTCCTACCAGTGCAAACGAGCGGGAGCAGCGAGTCAATCCCCGGATCGGTGGAGATTCCGCCTGCTGCCATCCATCGATCCGTGACAGGCTGGGCCAGGTTTTTCGTCGTCGCGCCGTGCGACGCGGCCGCGATCCCGGTGCGGGAGAAGGAGGCACCCGGTGCCACTGGAGGTGCAGGCCTTCGCCTGGGGCGCGATCGCCGGAGCCGCACTGCTCATCGGGGCGGCCATCGCCTGGAAGTGGAAGGTGCCCCCACGCACCGTGTCCTTCGTGATGGCGTTCGGCGCCGGAGTGCTCATCTCCGCCCTCGCGTTCGAACTGGTCGCCGAGGCGCAGGAGGCCGGGGGGCTCGTCCCCACGGGGCTCGGCTTCCTCGTAGGAGCGGTGGCCTACGTGGGTGCCAATGCCGTCCTCGCACGGAAGGGCGCCCAGCACCGCAAGCGCTCGGGCGGCCAGCAGCCCAGGGAGACCGAGGACGCGGGCAGCGGTAACGCGATCGCGCTCGGTGCGCTGCTGGACGGCATCCCGGAATCGGTGGTCCTCGGGCTCGGGCTCGTGGCGAGCGGTACCGTGAATCCCGCCGTCCTCGTCGCGATCTTCATCTCGAACGTCCCCGAGGGTCTCTCGAGCAGCGCGGGGATGCGGAACGCCGGACGCGGCCCGCGCTACGTCTTCGGTCTCTGGGGCGGGATCGCCCTGGTCTCCGGGCTCTCCGCGCTCGCGGGCTACTCGCTGCTGGCCGGCGCCTCGGGCGTCACGATCGCGTTCATCACGGCGATCGCCGCCGGCGCGATCCTGGCGATGGTGGCCGACACCATGATCCCCGAGGCCTTCGAGAAGCAGCACATGCTGACCGGGCTCATCGCGGCCCTCGGTTTCCTCACGGCCTTCGTGGTCCACGAGGTGTCCGGATAGGCCGCTTGCACGAAGGAAGGGCCCCGGGAGACCCGGGACCCTTCCTCCGTACGACAGGTAGGCCCTGTGGGGCTCGAACCCACGACCCACGGATTAAAAGTCCGTTGCTCTAGCCAACTGAGCTAAGGGCCCGCCACACCGCCGCAAGCGGCGATGACCCGCTAACTTTATCGCAATCACTCCTGGTCCGAGGACTGCACCGCACCCGCCTTCCGGCGCGAAATTCCGCAGGAGTATCCTCGTTCCATGGACGGCGAATACACGAACAACAGCCCACGGCCGCACAAGCCGAAGCCCTTCGCTCCGGCTGACTTCGAGGTCTTCGCGGGCGGCGTGGATCCCTCGAGGGTCTCGGAGGCGGCCCATATGGCCGCCCATGCGCTCGTGCACCACGGCCGCGACGCCGAGGACCCGGACGTGACACGCCGCCTCGTCGAACTCGCCGACCAACAGGGCCTCGAGGCCATCGCGGAGATGTGGGCCGAGAGCCCGGCGCGGTCCCTGCCCGGTGCCCTGTGGCGCCTGTATGCCCTGCGTGCCGCCACGCAGCAGAACCCCGAGCGCATCGCCGCCTACTTCGCCTCGGGCAAGGAGGTGGCCCAGGTGTCCAAGGTCGTGGCCGGCGTCGCCGAGCCGCCCGGCGCCACCGAGATGACCACCATGGCCAACACCATCCTCTCCGGGGCGTTCGAGGGCGACTTCGATGTAGCACTCGAACGCTTCGCCGCGTTCTGTCGCGTCGTCGCACTCGGCCAGGCCAACCACGCCGACGACGCCGAGGTCGCCAACGGGCCCCACGCCGCGAGGCTGACCCGCAATTCGCACCAGCTGATCAAGACCGCCGAGGACCTCGAGCATGCCGCGGCATCCTGGCGGCGCGGGGAACTGGACTGACCCGCCCCGCGGCCCCGTGTTGACAGCGGCTCCGGGGACGGCAAGACTTAAAGCGGCGTCGGACCGTGGAACCCCCGGGCTTCAACACTCAGCCGCTTCGAGCGGCCTTCCGCCGAGAGGCGCTCCCGGTTCGGCGCCACTACTCTGCCACCGGGCCTGCCTGGTGAAACGTCCATATCCTGCGAGGAAGACTCCGTGAAACTACGCCTCTTCCCGCAGGAGAACGCTGGGCTGGAACTGCTCTCCCGGATGGCCCAGCAGCTGGTCCTCGGTGTGCGGACCATGTCCGCCATCCTGGGCGCGTCCACACAGGAGTACGACCGCCTCTCCGAGGAACTGCACCAGCACGAATCTGCGTCCACGGACCTGCACTTCGCCCTGCTGACGTCCATGCGCACCTCCTTCATCAACCCGCTGCCGCGCGAGGACCTCTACGTGCTGTCGAGGCTGCTCAACGAGGCGATCGAGAAGCTCGACGGCGCGGGCGAGCTCATCGCGCTGTACAAGCTGAACAAGCTGAGCCAGCGGGCCGCCGACCAGCTCGAGGTCATCAACCGGCAGGCCGAGCTGACCGCCGCCGCCATGCAGCGGCTGAACTCGATGGAGGACCTCGAGGAGTACTGGATCGAGATCCTGCGCCTGGCCCGGCGGGCGGAACGGACCCACCGCAGCTGGTGCGCCGAACTCCTGAACGACCACAAGCCCCTCGTGTACGCACGGCACCGTGACGTCGCGAACCAGCTGGTCGACGTCACGAAGGACATCCGGCGGGTCGCCACCCAGGTGGGCAGCATCCTCGTCAAGGAATCGTAGGTGGAGCCTCTCCTCCTCGGGACGGTGGTCCTCGCCGCGGGCGGCTTCGCCTTCCTCAACGGCTTCCACGACGTCTCGAACTCCGTGGCCACCGCGGTACGGACCCGGGCGCTCACACCGACCATCGCCGTCCTGCTCGCGGCCTTCTTCAATCTCGTCGGCGCGCTGCTCAGCACCTCGCTGGCGCTCTTCTTCACCGACGCCGGACTCGGGCTGCCCTCCGGGACCACCGGGCTCGGAATACTTTTGGCGGCGCTCCTGGCGGCCGGCATCTGGGGGGTCCTGACCTGGTATCGCGGCAAGCCGTCGTCGTCGACCCACGCGCTGCTCGGCGGCATCATCGGCGCGGGCGGGGCGTCGCAGCTCACCGATGGTCCGTCCATGGACGGCGCCGGGGAGGCGCTGCTGCTGCAGATCGCGCTGCCCCTCGTGCTATCCCCGGTCGTCGCCTACCTCCTGGCCTATGCGGCGGTGTTCCCCGCGACGTGGCTGCTGCGCCACGGGTCGCCCGGGAGCGTGAACCGGGGCAACAGGATGGCGCAGTCGGTCCTGGCCGGGGCCTTCGCCCTCGGGCACGGGCTGCAGGACGGCCAGCGGACCATGGCGGTCATCCTGCTGGCCCTGGTGGGTTCGGGCTTCGCGACGGGGTCCGACATGCCCCTCTGGGTGCAGGTGTTCGCCGCCGTGCTGCTGGCCAGCGGGTCAGTCTTCGGTGGGTGGCGCATCACGCACACCCTCGGCGATCGCCTGGTCCACATCGATCCGCTGCGGGGGATGACGGCGCAGGGGGTGAGTTCGGCGATGCTGTTCATCGGCGCCATCTCGCTGCACTTCCCGCTCTCGAGCACCCACACGATGGCCTCCGCGATCGTCGGGGCCGGCGCCAACCAGCGCTTCGCGTCCGTCCAGCGGCCGCGGGTGGTGCGCATCCTGCTGGTGTGGCTCGCGACGGCCCCGGTCACCGCACTGCTGGGCGCGGTCTTCTTCCTCGCGCTGAGCCCGCTGCTGTAGGACATCCGCTCCCCGAGCGGGGCCGCGCTACGCCGGCAAGGACGCGGGAACGACGACGGCGGCCCCCTCGGGAGCCGCCGTCGTCATGCTGTCGATGTGCCTATCCGAAACGACCGGAGACGTAGTCCTCCGTCGCCTTGATCGAGGGCTTGTTGAAGATGGTCGTGGTGTCGTCGTACTCGATGAGCTTGCCCGGCTTGCCGGTGCCGGCGATGTTGAAGAACGCCGTCTTGTCCGACACGCGCGCGGCCTGCTGCATGTTGTGGGTCACGATCACCACTGTGTACTCGGCCTTGAGCTCGTTGATGAGGTCCTCGATGGCCAGCGTGGAGATGGGGTCCAGGGCGGAGCAGGGCTCGTCCATCAGGATCACCTGGGGTGATACCGCGATGGCGCGGGCGATGCACAGGCGCTGCTGCTGGCCGCCGGACAGGCCGGACCCCGGGCGGGCGAGGCGGTCCTTGACCTCGTTCCACAGGTTCGCGCCGCTCAGCGACTTCTCCACGAGGTCGTCGGCGTCCGACTTGCTCATGCGCTTGTTGTTGAGCTTCACGCCGGCCAGCACGTTGTCGCGGATGGACATGGTGGGGAACGGGTTGGGCCGCTGGAAGACCATGCCGATCTGGCCGCGCACGGTCACGGGGTCGACGGCGGTGTCGTACAGGTTGTCGCCGTCGAGCAGCACCTCGCCCTCGACGCGCGCGCCGGGGATGACCTCGTGCATGCGGTTGAGGGTGCGGAGGAACGTGGACTTGCCGCAGCCCGAGGGGCCGATGAACGCCGTCACCGAACGGGCTTCGATGTTGATGTTGACGTCCTCCACGGCAAGGAACTTGCTGTAGTAGACGTTGAGGTCCTTGACGTCGATTCGCTTGGACATTGCTTCCTTATCGGTAATTGCAGCGAGCGGTCAGCGGCTGGTCTTGGGGGCGAACATGCGGGCGATGAACCGGGCGACCAGGTTCAGCAGCATCACCATGAGGATCAGCAGGAGCGCCGCGGCCCATGCGCGCTGTGTACTCGGATCGGGCGCCGTGGGAGAGGTCGGCGTGAGGATCTGGTAGTAGATGAAGGTGGGGAGCGTACTCATCCAGCCGCTGAAGACGTTCCAGTTGATGGAGCTCGCGAACCCTGCCGTCACAAGGATAGGCGCGGTCTCGCCGATGACGCGGGCGATCGAGAGGGTTACGCCAGAGGCGATACCGGAGATCGCCGTGGGGATGACCACGTTGGTGATCGTGCGCCATTTGCGCACTCCCAGGGCGTAGGAGGCCTCGCGGAGTTCGTTGGGCACGATCTTCAGCATCTCCTCGGTGGAGCGGACCACCACGGGGATCATGAGGACGGAGAGGGCGACGGCGGCCACGAATCCCGTCCGGGTGCCCGGACCGAACAGGAGCGCGAACAGGGCTGCTGCAAACAGGCCCGCCACGATCGAGGGGATGCCGGTCATGACGTCCACGAAGAAGGTGATCGCCTTGGTGAGGTTCTTGCCCGCCCCGTACTCGACGAGGTAGACGGCGGTGAGCAGGCCGATCGGCACCGAGATCAGGGTGGCCCAGAGGGTGATCTGCAGGGTGCCGAGCACGGCGTGGTAGGCGCCGCCCAGCACGGGTGTGCCGTTCTCCAGCGCCTGGTTGTCCGTCGCGCCGGTCACTCCGTTCATCGAGGTGAACAGGAAGTTGTAGCTGAGCCCCGGCACGCCCCGCTGCAGCACGGTCCACAGGACCGAGACGAGGGGCAGCAGCGCGATCAGGAAGGCGCCGTACACGAGGTAGGTGACGAGCCGGTCCTTGGCCTTGCGCTCACCCTCGGCCACCGCGGTGACGAGGGTGGCTGCGATCACGAAGACGACGGCGGAGATGACCGCCCAGCCGACCACGCTGAACCCGATGAGTGAGGCGAGCGCCGCCCCGAGGATGACGGAGGCGCCGAGCACCACCCATACGGCGTACGAGGGGAGGTGGCCGCGCGTGAGCTGGGACTGGCGACGCTGGAGTGTCTGGTTCGCTGCCATTAGTTAGCTCCCGAGAATTCTTTGTGCCGCGTGATGATGAAGCGGGCGATCATGTTGACGATCAGCGTGATGACGAACAGCACGAGGCCCGCCGCGATCAGTTCGTTGAGCCGCAGGCCGAACGCCTCCGGGAAGTTCAGCGCGATCTCCGCCGCGATGGTCTGGTTGCCCGTCCTGATGAGGCTGGCCCCGAGCGCGCCCGGCGAGAGGACCAGGGCCACGGCCATGGTCTCGCCCAGTGCGCGGCCGAGACCGAGCATGGTCGCGCTGATGATGCCGGGGCGTGCGAAGGGGAGCACCGCCATGCGGACCATCTCCCAGCGCGTGGCGCCCATCGCGAGCGCGGCCTCCTCGTGGAGGGTGGGGGTCTGCAGGAAGATCTCCCTGCTGAGCGAGGTGATGATCGGGATGACCATGACCGCCAGGACGATCCCGGCGGTGAGCATGGTCTTGCCGGTCTGGCTCGCGGGTCCGGTGAAGAAGGGGATCCAGCCGAGGTTCTCGGCGAGCCAGGTGTAGCCCTTGGCCAGCTGCGGTGCGAGGACGATGTAGCCCCAGGCGCCGTAGATCACCGAGGGGATGGCCGCGAGCAGGTCGATCACGTACCCGAAGGCCCGTGCCAGGCGGCGCGGGGCGTAGTGCGAGATGAACAGGGCGACGGCGATACCGATGGGCGTGGCGATCACGAGCGCGATGATCGCGGCGATGACGGTGCCGATGACGATCGGCAGGATGTAGGAGGTGAAGCCGTTCCCGCCGGTGATCTCCGTGGGGTCGGCGGTGAAGGTCGGTGCGGCCTGCACGAGCAGGAACACGGCGACGCTGAAGAGTACTGCCAGGATCAGGATGCCGGCGGTGAGGGAGATTCCGGAGAAGATCTTGTCGCCTGCGCGGCCTCGATCTGTCGACGCTTTCAGCGTATGGGTTGACACGTCTCTGCCTTCCAGGCGGTCGATTTCGGATGCAGTGACGGCCCGGTGGCGGGCCGAGGAGGGAAGGTCACTGCTGATTCCAGCCGTGAACGGCGGACGGTCCCGCCCGGTCATCATTAGACCAGACGGGACCGGATGCCTTCGCTAGGAAGCGACCTTGATGGAGTCGATGGCCGTCTTGGCCTTCTCGCTGAGGGTCGCGGACAGCGGGGCGTTGCCCGCGGAGGCCTCGGCCTCGGCCTGGCCCTCCTCGCTGATGACGTAGGTGCCGAACGCCTTCACGAGGTCGACCGTCTCCTGGGAGTCGTAGGAGGTGCAGTACACGTGGTAGCTGACGAGGACGACGGGGTAGGCGCCGGACTCGGTGGTGTCGCGCTCGAGCTCGAGGGACATGTCGGTCGCGGGGCGGCCCTCGACCGGCGTGGCGACCTCCACGGCCTTCGCGGCGGCGTCCGAGCTGAGCTCGGTGTACTCCTCGCCCACCTTGACCTTGGCCTTGCCGAGGTCACCGACCGCGGAGGCGTCGGCGTAGGTGATGGCGCCGTCGGTCGAGGTGACCGTCTGCACCACGCCCGAGGTGCCCTTGGCGTTCTCGGACTGCAGTTCCGCCGGCCAGGCACCGCTGACCTCGTAGGTCCAGTCCTGGGGCGCCGCGGCGGCGAGGTAGTCGACGAAGTTCTCGGTGGTGCCGGACTCGTCGGAGCGGTGCACCACGGTGATGGGGGTGTCGGGGAGCTCGACGCCCTCGTTCTGGGCGGCGATCGCGGGGTCGTTCCAGGTGCTGATCTTCTTGCCGAAGATCTGCGCGATGGTCGGGGCGTCGAGGTTCAGCTCGGTGACACCTTCGAGGTTGAAGGCGATCGCGATCGGGGAGATGTACGCGGGGATGTTGATCGCACCGTCGGGGCCGCAGACCTCGGTGGCCTGGGTCATCTCTTCGTCCTTGAGGTAGGCGTCCGAGCCGGCGAACTGCGCGCCACCGCTCAGGAAGGCCTTGCGCCCGGCACCCGATCCGTCCGGCGAGTACTGCACCATGGCGCCCTCGTTGGCGGACTCGAAGCCGGTCTTCCAGGCCTCCATCGCAGAGTTCTGCGAGGAGGCGCCGATGCCGGTCAGGGTTCCTGACACTGCAGTGCCTGCGGCGGCGGAGGAGGCTCCACCCTCCGCGGCGGGCTCGCCGGTGGCGTTGTCGGAACCACAAGCGGTCAGCGCCAGCGCGGCTACGGAGATAACTGCCGCAGCGCGGCCAAAGCGAAGAGCCTTCACTAGATATTGCCCCTTCCAGGGAGGTATTCATCGGTGCACGAATGGCACTCGGTAGAGATGTACGCGTTCTTGTACATCCTCAAGCTAGGCAGTGCAGGTAAAGAGACTGACCAAGGGACGTTAACGGAAGGTGAACAGCACGGGGCCATTGCCCCGCCCAGCCGGTTCCCAGTGGCGGATGAGACGAAGGTCTCGTCCCGGTGCACCTCCTAGACTGGGAGCATGCCGCCGCGCCAGGGACTCTCCGCAACCCTCGCCTTTCTGCGGAAGCGCTCGCGGATAGGGTTCAGGCGCAGTTCCAACTCCGTCATCCCGGCACTCCAGATGACCGTCTGCGCGGTGGGCGCCTACGCCTTCGCGGAGCAGATCCTGGGGCACAATGGGCCGCTGTTCGCGGCGACGTCGTCGATGATCTCCCTGGGCTTCTCCCGGGATCCCCGTCTACGGCGCGTCCTCGAGGTGGCGATCGGCTGCACCCTCGGCATCTCCGTGGGGGATCTGCTGCTCACCTTCTTCGGCACCGGCCTGTGGCAGGCCGCCGCCGTGCTGTTCATCTCGATCCTCCTGGCCCGGTTCCTGGACAGCGGGACCATCTTCACCACGCAGCTCGGGCTGCAGTCCCTGCTGGTGGTGCTGCTCCCGGCCCCGGAGGGCGGGCCGTTCACGCGGAGCGTCGACGCGATCGTGGGCGGCCTGTTCGCGCTCGTGATCACCGTCCTCCTGCCCCGCGACCCGCGCCGCGAGCCGAGGACGAACGTGCGCGGCCTCCTGGGTGAGTTGTCGGGTGTGATCCGCGACAGCGCCTCGGCGCTCCGGCAGAGCGATTCGACGCTGGCCTGGCACGCGCTGGTCCGGGCGCGGAACTGCCAGTCCCAGCTCGACACCCTGACGGGCAGCATGAAGGCCGCGCGGGAGGTCGCCCGCATCTCCCCCGCGTACCGGCGCCACCGCGACGAGATCGGGTCCCTGGGGAGCGCCATCGAGTCGATCGACCTCGCCATCCGCAACAGCCGCGTGTTCTCCCGCCGCCTGACCTCGGCCATCAACCACGCCGCCCTGACCGACGAGGCGATAGAGAGCCTCAGCCAGTCGCTCGAGGACACGGCCGACGCCGTCGACGCACTGAGCCGCGGCCTGTCGGCGCGGGATCCCGCAGAGAGGCGCCTCAACCTGCGCCGGGCACGCGAGGAACTGGCGGCCGTCGCCACCGATCTCCATCCGGACAGCCTGAACATCAGCCGGCTCGAGGGCGAGGGGCTCGTGCTCCTCCTCCGCCCGCTCGTGGTGGACCTGCTCGAGGCCACGGGCCTCACCCACGAGGACGCCGCGGACTACCTGCCCCGGCTCTGAGGCAGCACCAACGGCAGACGGTCACGGCGACTCTGTCGGTGCGCGCCGGTAGCCTGAAAGCATGCCCACGAAGACCTCCCCCGCCGCACGCGCGAGCCGCAGCAACGCGCCGAACTACCGCTGCGCCGAGTGCGGATGGACCACGGCGAAATGGGTGGGGCGCTGCGGCGAATGCCAGGCCTGGGGCACGGTCGAGGAGACGGGCCAGGTGGTCGCCCGCACCACGGCCGCGGCCGCGGTCACGACGCCCGCCCGGCGCATCGCCGACGTCGACGCCACACTGTCAGGGTTCCAGCCGACGAAGATCGACGAGCTCGACCGCGTGCTCGGCGGCGGACTGGTGCCGGGGGCCGTCATCCTGCTCGCCGGCGAGCCCGGCGTGGGCAAGTCCACGCTCCTGCTCGACGTCGCCGCGCGGGTGGCACGGCTGGGCAAGGACGTCCTCTACGTCACCGGCGAGGAGTCGGCGGCCCAGGTGAAGCTGCGGGCGGACCGCATCGACGCGGTGGCCGACTCGCTGTACCTGAGCGCTGAGACCGACCTCGGCCAGGCGCTCGGGCAGGTGGAGAAGATCGACCCGGCGCTGCTCATCGTGGACTCCGTGCAGACCCTCAGCAGTGCGGCCGTGGACGGCAGCGCCGGCGGCGTCACGCAGGTCCGCGAGGTGGCCGCGTCCCTCATCGGCGCGGCCAAGGCCCGCGGCATGACCACCCTGCTCGTGGGGCACGTCACGAAGGACGGGTCGATCGCCGGGCCCCGGCTCCTCGAGCACCTCGTCGACGTGGTCTGCCAGTTCGAGGGCGAACGCCATTCGCGCCTGCGCCTGCTGCGCGCGGTGAAGAACCGGTACGGCCCCACGGACGAGGTGGGGTGCTTCGACCTGACCGACGGCGGCATCGAGGGACTGGCCGATCCCAGCGGCCTCTTCGTCTCCCGTACCAAGGACCCCGTCTCGGGGACGTGCATCACGGTGACGCTCGAGGGGCGGCGGCCCCTGCTCGCCGAGGTGCAGGCGCTGCTGGCTGAATCGCCGAACTCCCAGCCGCGCCGGGCGACGAGCGGGCTCGACAGCTCGCGTGTCGCCATGCTGCTGGCGGTGCTGCAGAGCCGCGCGTCCGTCAGCCTGCACAAGGACGACAGCTACGTGGCGACGGTGGGCGGGGTCCGCCTGACCGAACCGGCCACCGATCTCGCCGTCGCCCTGGCCATCGCGTCCGCCAAGACCGACCACCCCCTGCCCGCGCGGCTCATCGCGTTCGGCGAGGTGGGTCTGGCCGGCGAGGTGCGTCCTGTGCCCGGGATCGGCCGGCGCATCCAGGAGGCGGAGCGCCTCGGGTTCACCCACGCGATCGTCCCGGCCTCCCCCGGCGGTACCGGCCCCGTCCCCAAGGGCTTCTCCGTACGGGAGGTCTCGACCCTCGCGGAAGCGCTCGCCCTCCTGTTCTAGGACGGTGGCGGGCCTGCCCGTGAGGATGCGGCACACGCCCCGAGGGCTCCGCGCCCGGAGTGTTACAGCGCTGCCACCAGGGCCGGTACTGAGGATTTCCTGAGCGCCAGTAGTATTATGTTCGGCTGCGCGGGTACTCCCGTGGCCTCTGCCTGCCGTCCGAGGTTCGATGGCGGCTGCCCGACTGCGCCGGGCCTTCGACAGCGCGGGCGGTGAAAGGATAGGCCATGGTTCGTAGTCCGGAGGACTCGCTGAAAGCCACCCTCGCCAGAGTAGCCCCGGGAACGCACCTGCGCGACGGTCTTGAGCGAATCCTGAGGGGCCGCACGGGTGCGCTGATCGTGCTGGGCTTCGACCGCACGGTGGACTCGATCTGTTCGGGCGGCTTCGACATCGGTATCGAGTTCTCGCCCACACGCCTGCGCGAACTGGCGAAAATGGACGGCGCCATCGTGTGCGACAAGGACGCGAGCCGGATCCTGCGCGCCGCGGTGCAGCTCGTCCCCGATCACACCATCGAGACGCAGGAATCCGGGACGCGGCACCGCACCGCTGAGCGCGTGGCGAAGCAGACCAACCTCCCGGTGATCAGCGTCAGCCAGTCGATGCAGATCATCGCCCTCTACATCGACGGTCTCCGCCACGTCCTCGAGGGGTCCGAGCCCGTGCTGGCACGCGCCAATCAGGCCCTGGCCACACTGGAGCGGTACCGCGCCCGGCTCGACCAGGTCACCAACTCCCTGTCCGCCCTGGAGATCGAGGCGATGGTCACCGTACGGGATGTCGCGGTCACGCTGCAGCGGCAGGAGATGGTACGCAGGATCTCCGAGGAGATCTCCCAGTACGTCCTCGAACTGGGCGTGGACGGCCGCCTGCTGTCGCTGCAGGTCGAGGAACTGACCACCGGGCTCGGCCCCGGTCCCGAGATGGTGCTGCGCGACTACATGGATCTCGGCAACAGCACGGTGCCGCTCGACGAGCGCGTCGCGACGCTGCAGGGCCTCAGTTCCACGGACCTCATCGACCTCGGGACCATCGCGAGCGTGCTGGGCTTCAACCCGTCCGTCGACTCGCTGGAGGCCGTCATCCAGCCGAAGGGCTTCCGCCTGCTCTCCGGGATCAAGGCGGTGCCGCCCGCCGTCGCGAACCGCCTCGTGGAGCACTTCGACGGGCTGCAGAACCTCATGGCAGCGAACATCGACGACCTCATGGCCGTGGACGGCATCGGCGAGCAGCGGGCGCGGACGGTCCGCGAGGGCCTGTCCAGGATCGCCGAGACGAGCCTCCTCGACCGCTTCATGTAGCGCTCGCCCGCGCTACCGCAGCGTGAACTCCACGGGGCTGCTGTCGCGGACCCCGAGCTTGGTGGTGAGCGCGTACTCGCCTGCCCCGGGCTTCTCGTCCGCCGGGGTGCAGCCCGGCATGCTGCGGTTGCGCCCCCACTCGAACCGCGCCCGCTCGTCGGCGCCCGCTTCGATGGTGTGCTCGAGGTCCTGCGAGGCCTGCTGGCAGTCGATGGAGGAGAACACGCGCTCGTCGCCGCTGGTCACCAGGAACTCCATCTGCGACGTGCCGACGTTCACACTGCAGGCCGTGTCCCCCGTGTTGCGGACCACGAGGGTCAGGACCACCATGTCATCCGGCCCGTACTCCTGCCGGTCGGTCTCGGCCTCGACCACCACCGTGCCGGGGTCGCATGCGTCGGCGGCGGACGACGACGTGGCCGAGGCGCTGGGTGACGGCGTCGCACCGGGTGTCGGGGTCCTGCTGGGTGTCGGTGTCGCCGTCGGTCCGGCCGGAGCCGTCGTCGCCGATGCGGTGGGGCCGGCCGACGGAGTCGGATCCGCGGAGGGGGTTCCGACCGGTGCCGGAGGGTCGCCCGCAGCTGTGTCCTGGCCACGGCCGAGCGCTCCGGCGAGCGCCGCGCCACCGACGGCGAGGGCCGCGACGACGAGGAGCGCGAGGAGGATCACGACCAGGCGCCGTCGGCGATAGATCGCTGGGCTCGGCCTCCGCCTGCTGCCGGTCCGTCCGCCCCTGCCGTGGTCGCCGCCGTGCCCCGTTGATGCCATCCATCAAGGCTAGGGAGGGTCCCGCGCATTCTTCAGGCCACCACGCCGGTGGATAGAGTATTGACCGAAATGACCCAGGAGCACCCATGACCCCCGGCAGCGCGACGAGTCCCGGTCCGGCGCGCCCGGCCGGTCGCACTTCCTCGCTCCCGCAGGATCGTCTCGCGCGGGACCTCCAGGTACGGGACCTCCATCTGCGGCTGACCGACTGGTTCGCGGAAGCCGCCCGGGATCTGCCGTGGCGGGACCCGGGGTGCTCCCCGTGGGGCATCCTCGTCAGCGAGGTCATGCTGCAGCAGACCCCCGTGGTCCGGGTCCTCCCCGTGTGGCGCGAGTGGCTGGACCGCTGGCCGAGCCCGGCCTCCCTCGCGGCCGAGCCCTCAGGAGCCGCGGTGCGCCACTGGGGCCGGCTCGGCTATCCCCGCCGCGCCCTCCGCCTGCACGCCGCGGCTGCGGCCATCGTGGCGCAGCACGGGGGCGCGGTGCCGTCCACCTACGACGAGCTGCTCTCCCTTCCCGGGATCGGCACCTACACGGCCGCCGCGGTGGCATCCTTCGCGTTCGGCCGCCGGGAGACCGTCGTGGACACCAACATCCGGCGCGTCCACGCCCGGCTCTTCGGTGGTGCAGCCCTTCCCGCCCCGGCGCTGACGGCCGCCGAGACGAAGCGGGCCGTCGAGCTGCTGCCCGACGACACCGCCCTGTCGGTGCGCTGGAACGCGGGCGTGATGGAGCTGGGCGCCGTCGTCTGCACGGCCAGGAACCCTCTGTGCGATGCCTGCCCGGTCCGGGACGCATGCGCCTGGGTAGCGGCGGGACGGCCGGCACCCGAGTACGTGCCGAAGGGCCAGGCCTGGGCCGGGACGGACCGGCAGGTGCGTGGCGCCATCGTCGCCGTCCTGCGGGACGCCGACGCCCCCGTTCCGCGGTCGATGCTCCTGGAGGCTCCGGTGGATCTCGCCATGGGCGCCGACGTCTCCCTGCAGCCTCCCGACCGCGGGCCGGGCGCGTTCGCCGCACTGCACGGGCTGCGCGCGCCCGCGGAGCAGCTCGAGCGCGCGCTCACCGGCCTCCTGGCCGATGGTCTCGCGGAGGAGGTCGACGGCGGGGTCCGCCTGCCGGCCTGAGGCGGACCCGCCGCACGGGAAGCAGGGCCCGGCGCCGCTCAGGCGGGTTCGCCGAAGCCGGACTCGACAGCCTGCCCGATGAAATCGACGGCCGCCTGCGCGTCCGGACCCCTGGCCTCCACCGTCACCGTCTTCCCCTGACCGAGTCCGAGGCTCATCAGCAGCATCACCGACTTGCCGTCCACCCCGTTGACCGTCACCTCCGCGTCGAGGTCCGCGAGGCCCGTGGCGAGCGTGGCAGCGGGCCGGGCGTGCAGACCCATCTGGTTCGGCAGGGTCCACGAGCCGCCGGCCGTCGGTCCTGCGGACGCCTCCGCTGCAGCCGACGACGCGCCGTCGGAAGCCCCGCCCTGCCCCGGGGACGCCGCGGCGTGACTGACGAAGGGCTCGAACTCCTCGGGGCGGACGGACACCACGGCACCCTCCGCCGCCCTGACCACCTCGTCGAGGGAAGCCCCGCCCTGGGCGTGCACGGCAGCCGCGATCGCTCCCTCCACCAGGGCCGCCTGGGCGAGCCGGACCGACTCCCGCGCCTCGGGCTCGAGGAACTCGAGCACCATCTCCGCCGTCATCACCGCGGAGCCGAGGTCGGTCAGGACCACCACGCCGTCGCCGCCCGAGGCCTGCTCGATCCCGGCCTGCACCCGCTCGAAGCTCGTGCCGATACGGGCGGGGCCCGGTCCGTCCTCCGCTCCTCCGGCGGCGACCAGGACGACGTCGGGCGCCATCTGCGCGGCCAGCTCGACGACGCCCTCGGCGATCTTCTCGCTGTGCGAGACGATGACGAGTGCGACGCTCACGCGACCTCGCCCCCGGCCGCCGCTGCGGCCGCCGTCAGGATCAGGGCCGACGACACCGCGCCCGGGTCCTGGTGCCCGGCACTGCGCTCACCGAGGTAGCTCGCCCTGCCCTTGCGTGCGATCAGGGGTTCGGTGGCCACCGCACCCGCATGGGCGGCGTTGGCGGCGGCCGCGAGCACCTCCGGGGCGGTCGCTCCGGCCTGGGCAGCGGTCTCGGCGGACTCGGTGGCGGGTGTCCAGGCGTCGACCATGGTCTTGTCCCCCACCTCGGCCTTCCCACGGGCCACGATGCCGTCCCGCGCCGCCCTGATCATGCCGGCGGCCGCGTCCGCATCGATCTCCCCCGCCTCCCCGAGGGACGTGGCGGCGCGGAGGAAGGCCGTCCCGTACAGCGGTCCCGCGGCTCCGCCGACGGTGGACATGAGCGTCATGGCGACCAGCTTGAGGACCGCCGCCGGCGTGGCGGGCGGCTCACCGGCGTCGAGTTTGGCGATGACGGCGCTGAACCCCCGGTCCAGGTTCTCCCCGTGGTCCGCGTCGCCGATCACCCTGTCGAGGTCGATCAGCAGGGCGCGGTTCTCCGCGACCACGCGCGCGGTCTCCTGGATCCACCGCACGGCCCACCGGGTGTCGAGGGATTCGGCCATCCTCATGCCCCCCAGCGCAGCGCGGCGGTGTGCACCGGGGTGTCCCAGAGCTCGAGCATCTCGTCGTCGGCCCGGAGGATGGTCAGGGATGCTCCCTGCATCTCGAGCGCGGTGATGTAGTTGCCGACGAGGGACCGCTCGATGCTGACACCGAGGTCCCCGAGAAGCTGTGCGACCTTCCGGTACATGATGTACAGCTCGCTCGCGGGCGTGCCGCCCATCCCGTTGACCATCACGATCGTGCGGTCTCCGGAGGTCAGTTTGAGGTCGGCCACGATCGGGTCGAGGAGCCGCTGCGTGATGCCGTCGACCTCCTCCATGGCGATCCGGTGCCGGCCCGGTTCCCCGTGGATGCCGATCCCGATCTCGATCTCGTCCTCGGCGAGCTCGAAGCTGGGCACGCCCGCGTGCGGGACGGTGCACGCCGCGAGCGCGACCCCCATGGAGCGGACGCCGTCCACGACGCGCTGGGCCACGGCGGTGACACCGTCGAGGTCGTCGCCGCGCTCGGCGGCCGCACCGGCGATGCGCTCCACGAGGACGGTCCCTCCGACGCCGCGGCGGCCCGCCGTGTACAGCGAGTCTTCGACGGCCACGTCGTCGTTCACGAGGACGGAGCGCACCGACACGCCGTCGGCCTCCGCCATCTCGGCGGCCGTCTCGAAGTTGAGGACATCGCCCGTGTAGTTCTTGACGATGTGGAGGACGCCCGCGCCGCCGTCGACGGCCGCGGTGGCGGGGATGATCTGGTCGGGTGTGGGGGACGTGAAGACCGCGCCCGGGACCGCGGCGTCGAGCATCCCTCGTCCCACGAAGCCCGCATGAAGTGGTTCGTGGCCGCTTCCGCCTCCGGACACGAGACCCACCTTGCCCTGCACGGGGGCGTCCCTACGGGTGATGAAGAGCGGTTCCGGATGGACGGTCACGAGGTCGGCATGCGCGATGCCGAATCCTTCGACCGATTCGTCGACCACGGCTCTGGGGTCGTTGATGAGCTTCTTCACGACGGCTGCTCCTTGACTGCGAAGGGACGTTCTGACGGCCCTGCAGCCCGCCTTCCATGGACCACCCCGGCCACTGGTGACATTACCGTCCGTTCCTGCCCCTGCCTATAGCCCCGCCGTCGGGCGGAGAACGCCTGAGGGAGGGACCCGCAACGGGTTCCCTCCCTCAGGAGACCGAGCCGCTCGCTCAGGCGTGCGGCCGGGATGGATCAGTGGCCCTTAAAGGCGTCCTTGATGTTCTCTCCGGCGTCCTTGAGCTTGGAGGTCGCCTGGTCCTTGTGGCCCTCGGCCTCCAGGTTCTCGTCGCCGCTGGCCTTGCCGAGGCCTTCCTTGACCTTGCCGCCCAGGCCTTCGCTCTTGTTCCCGATCTTGTCATCCAGTCCCATGATTCGGACCTCCTTCAGCTCGGTGTACGGCCACCGGTTCCGGTGGCCTGCCCGCATCCCGTTCAGGAATGCTAAGCACTCTTACCTTATCCTCCGGGATCCGGGGAAAGCCAGCCGCCCCGCTCAGAGTTCCCTGATCATCCGCGTGTTCCCGAGTGTGTTGGGCTTGACGCGGGCCAGGTCGAGGAACTCCGCGACACCCTCGTCATGGGAACGCAGGAGCTCGGAGTAGATGCGCGGATCGATGGCGGACTGGTCCGCCATGACCTCGAAACCGTGGCGGCGGAAGAACCCCACCTCGAAGGTCAGGCAGAAGACGCGGCTCACCCCGAACCCGCGGGCCTCGTCCAGTAGCTCCTCGACGAGCGCGTGGCCCACACCGCGTCCCCTGGCCGCCGGGGCCGTGGCGAGGGTGCGCACCTCGGCGAGGTCCTCCCACATGATGTGCAGTGCCCCGCAGCCGAGCACCTCGCCGTCGTCGGACTCGGCGATGCGGAACTCGGGCAGGCCCTCGTAGTACGCCACCGTCTCCTTGGCCATCAGGACGCGGTCCTGGGCGAGCGGCTCGACGAGCGCCTTGATGGCAGGGACGTCCGAGGTGCGCGCGCGGCGGATGGTGAAGGGGGTCACCCGCTCCACTCTACCGAGCCCACCCCGCCACGCCGGGGCTGCTATGCGCCTCCGCCTCCCTACAGGACGGCGTCCCTGCAGGAACAGCGGAACCCGCCCTGGTGACCAGGGCGGGTTCCGCTGTTGCCGTTCCGAACGGGCAGTGCTACTCGGAGACGGTCGCCTCCAGGGCGGCCGGTGCATCCTCGAGCTCCTTGGGAGCTCCGTGGCCCACGAAGGTGAAGTGCGCATCGACGCCCTCGCCCTCGACGTCCACGTCGACGCGCTCCCCCGACTTCAGGTCCCCGAAGAGGATCTTCTCGGAGAGCTGGTCCTCGATCTCGCGCTGGATGGTGCGGCGCAGGGGCCGTGCACCCATCGCGGGGTCGTAGCCGCGGGTGGCAAGGAGGACCTTGGCCGCGGGGGTGAGCTCGATCGTCATGCCCTTGTCCGCCATGCGGCGGCTCAGGCGCTCGAGGAACAGGTCCACGATCTGGACGATCTCGTCCTGGGTGAGCTGCGGGAACACCACGGTGTCATCGACGCGGTTCAGGAACTCGGGGCGGAAGTGCTGCTTGAGCTCCTCCGTGACCTTGGCCTTCATCCGGTTGTAGCTCGTGGTGGTGTCGGACCCGGACTGGAAGCCCGTCATAACACCCTTCGAGATGTCGCGCGTCCCGAGGTTGGTGGTCATGATGATCACGGTGTTCTTGAAGTCCACCATGCGCCCCTGGCTGTCCGTCAGGCGGCCGTCCTCGAGGATCTGCAGGAGCGAGTTGAAGAGATCGGCGTGCGCCTTCTCCACCTCGTCGAAGAGCACCACGGAGAACGGCTTGCGGCGGACCTTCTCGGTCAGCTGGCCGCCCTCCTCGTAGCCCACGTAGCCCGGAGGGGCACCGAAGAGCCGCGAGACGGTGTGCTTCTCGGAGTACTCGGACATGTCCAGCGTGATGAGGGCGTCCTCCTCGCCGAACAGGAACTCCGCAAGAGCCTTGGCGAGCTCGGTCTTGCCGACGCCGGTAGGGCCGGCGAAGATGAACGAGCCACCCGGGCGCTTCGGATCCTTGAGGCCGGCACGCGTACGGCGGATGGCCTGCGAGATGGCCTTGATGGCCTCGTTCTGCCCGATGACCCGCTTGTGCAGCTCGGCCTCCATGTTGAGCAGTCGCGAGGACTCGGCCTCGGTCAGCTTGAACACGGGGATGCCCGTGGAGTTCGCCAGCACCTCGGCGATGAGTTCCTCGTCCACCTCGGCGATGTCGTCGAGTCCGCCGGACTTCCAGCGGCGCTCCTTGTCGCTGCGCTCGTCGTGGAGCTTCTGCTCCTTGTCACGCAGCGACGCGGCACCCTCGAAGTCCTGGGAGTCGATGGCCGACTCCTTCTCGCGCTTGACGTCGGCGATGCGCTCGTCGATCTCCTTAAGCTCCGGCGGGGCCGTCATCCGGCGGATGCGCAGGCGCGCCCCCGCCTCGTCGATGAGGTCGATCGCCTTGTCCGGCAGGAAGCGGTCCGAGATGTAGCGCTCGGCCAGCGTCGCAGCGCTGGACAGGGCGCCGTCGGTGATGGAGACGCGGTGGTGCGCCTCGTAGCGGTCGCGCAGGCCCTTGAGGATCTCGATCGCGTGCGCCACGGAGGGCTCGGCGACCTGGATGGGCTGGAAGCGGCGCTCGAGGGCGGCGTCCTTCTCGATGTGCTTGCGGTACTCGTCCAGCGTGGTGGCACCGATGGTCTGGAGCTCACCGCGTGCGAGCATGGGCTTCAGGATCGACGCGGCGTCGATGGCACCCTCGGCGGCACCCGCACCCACGAGGGTGTGGATCTCGTCGATGAACAGGATGATGTCACCACGGGTGCGGATCTCCTTGAGGACCTTCTTGAGCCGCTCCTCGAAATCACCGCGGTAGCGTGAGCCGGCCACGAGGGACCCGAGGTCCAGCGTGTACAGCTGCTTGTCCTTGATGGTCTCCGGGACGTCGCCGCGTACGATCGCCTGGGCGAGGCCCTCGACGACGGCGGTCTTGCCGACGCCCGGCTCACCGATCAGCACGGGGTTGTTCTTGGTACGGCGGGAGAGGACCTGCATGACGCGTTCCATCTCCTGCTCGCGCCCGATGACGGGGTCGAGCTTGGACTCGCGCGCGGCCTGCGTGAGGTTGCGCCCGAACTGGTCCAGCACCACCGAACCGGCCGGGGTCCCCTCCTGCTGGGGGCCGCCGGCCGCTGCCGGCTCCTTGCCCTGGTAGCCGGACAGCAGCTGGATGACCTGCTGGCGGACCCGGTTGAGGTCGGCCCCGAGCTTCACGAGGACCTGCGCGGCGACGCCCTCACCCTCGCGGATGAGACCGAGCAGGATGTGCTCGGTACCGATGTAGTTATGGCCGAGCTGAAGAGCCTCCCGCAGGGAGAGCTCCAGCACCTTCTTGGCCCGGGGGGTGAAGGGGATGTGACCGGACGGGGCCTGCTGGCCCTGACCGATGATCTCCTGAACCTGCTCCCGTACGGCGCCCAGCGAGATGCTGAGCGACTCCAGGGCCTTGGCGGCTACACCCTCGCCCTCGTGGATGAGGCCAAGCAGGATGTGCTCGGTGCCGATGTAATTGTGGTTGAGCATGCGGGCCTCTTCCTGGGCCAGCACAACAACTCGACGGGCACGATCTGTAAATCTCTCGAACATCAGACACACACTCCTAGCTAACGCGTAATTCGATGCTACGGGCACGGGGTGTGCTTTGGGCGCGTGTTCGCCACAGGCGAGATACCGCCGGAGGGCTTCCCCTCCGGCGCCCGGAGGGGGTGGTCAGCGCTGGGCGGCGCGGTACGCCTCCACGATCTCGCTGTTGACGCGTCCGCGGGAGGAGACGTCGTAGCCGTTCTCGCGGGCCCACTCGCGGATCTGGGCGGCCTCCTGGTTGCGGGCCGGGGCCGGCGCGGCCGGGGCGCTGGACCGCTGCTTCGAGGAGTTGCTGCGGCGGGCGGCGGCCACGTAGTCGCCAAGGGCCGCGCGGAGCTCCGAGGCGTGTGCCTCCGAGAGGTCGATCTCGTACTGCACGCCGTCCAGGCCGAAGCGCACGGTCTCGTCGGCCTCGCCGCCGTCGATGTCATCGATGAGAATGATCTTTACCTTCTGCGCCACAATGCTCTCCTGATTTTCCTCGAAATGAAATGACCCCTGGATGATTATGGGCCACTATTCAATCGAGGTCAAAGAAGGGCATTCACCTGGGATCTATTTCCGGATTGTCTTTCTTCTCGTCCGCCGCCGCACGGCCACGCGCGTCCTCGGCGTCCTGCAATTCCTCGGCCTTCGCCATGGCCTCGCGTTCCGCGCGGTCCGCGTTGAATATGGCCTTGATCACGAAGTAGAAAAGGACGGCCAGGCACACGGACGGCAGCAGGACGGCGACATATTCCATGATTACTGTCCCGCCTCGGGCTTGAGAATGGGGAAGAGGATCGACTCGCGAATTCCGGCGTTCGTGAAAAGCATCACGAGCCGGTCGATTCCGAGGCCTATGCCGCCCATCGGGGGGGCGCCGTATTCGAGGGCGCGCAGGAAGTCCTCGTCCAGCTGCATCGCCTCGTCGTCGCCGGCGGCGGCCTGGCGCGACTGCTCGGTCAGGCGGTCGCGCTGGATGACGGGGTCGATGAGCTCGGAGAACGCCGTGCCGCGTTCCATGCCGCCGATGATGAGGTCCCACGCCTCGATGAGGCGCGGGTCCTCCCGGTGCGGCCGTGCCAGGGGCTGCGCCGAGGGCGGGTAGTCGTAGACGAACGTCGGCTGGATGAGGGTGGGCTCGACGATCTCGGAGAACAGTTCGAGGACCATCTTCTCGGCACCCCAGGCCGGGTCCAGCGGGACCTCGTGCCGTTCCGCGACGGCCAGCAGCTCCTCCGCCGCCGTGTCCGGCGTGATCTCCTGGCCCACGGCCGAGGACAGGCCCGGGTACACACCGAGCCAGGCCCACTCGCCGTCGAGGTCGATCGTGCCCTTCGCCGTCTCGATGGTGCGCGATCCCAGCAGGTCGGCGCAGGCGAGGATCATCTCCTTCATCCGCTCGGCCATCACGAACTGGTCCGCGTACGCCTCGTAGCACTCGAGCATCGTGAATTCGGGGCTGTGCGTCGAGTCGACGCCCTCGTTGCGGAAGATCCGGCCGATCTCGTACACGCGGTCGATCCCCCCGACCACGGCGCGCTTGAGGTACAGCTCCAGCGCGATCCGGAGCGTCATCTTCTGGTCGAACGCATTCAGGTGCGTCTCGAAGGGGCGGGCCGTGGCGCCGCCGTGGACGAGCTGCAGGACGGGCGTCTCCACCTCGATGTAGTCGCGGCTGTTGAGCGTCTCGCGCAGGGTCCGGGTGATGGCCGCGCGGGTGCGCACCATCTGGCGGGCCTCCTCGCGCACCATGAGGTCCACGTAGCGCTGGCGGACCCGCGTCTCCTCGTTCACCCCGGCGTGCAGGGTGGGCAGCGGCCGCAGGGCCTTGGAGGCCATGGTCCAGGAACCCGCCATGACGGAGAGCTCGCCGCGCCGCGAACTGATGACCTCACCCGAGACCTGGACGTGGTCGCCGAGGTCCACGAGCGCCTTCCACTGCGCCAGGCTGTCCGCACCGATCTCGGCGAGGCTGAGCATGGCCTGCAGCCGCGTGCCGTCGCCCTCCTGCAGCGTGGCGAAGCACAGCTTGCCGGAGTTGCGGATGAACACCACGCGCCCGACGACGGCGACCTGCCGGCCGCTGGACTCCCCCGTCCCGAGCTCGGCGAACTGCTCGCGGACCTCGGCGAGGGAATGCGTACGCTCGGGCCGGACCGGGTACGGCTCCAGGCCGGCATCGAGCAGGGCCGCCCGCTTCTGCAGCCGGAAACGCATCTGCTCGTTGAGGTCGTCCGGGGTCAGGGTTTCGTCAAGGGTCACGGAACACAAGTTTACGGCTCCCTGCGGGAGGTGCGGCGGGGAGGGGGTGTGCGTCAGCCCACAGCCGGCAGGACGGCGTTGTCGATGAGCCGCACGGCGCCCACCCTCGCGGCGACCACCGCGAGTGCGGGGCCCACCGCGGCGTCGTCCCCCGGTGCAGGGTGCGCGCGCGGGGTGAAGGTGGACGCGTCGACGACCTCGAGGTAGTCGAGGTCCACGCCCTCACGGGCGTCGATCTCCGCGCGGGCGCCCGCGAGGTCGAGGGGCTCGCCCCGCTCGGCGCGGGCACGGAGGGATCCCAGCACACGGGAGAGGACGAGGGCGGCGCTGCGCTCCTCGGCGTCCAGGAAGCGGTTGCGGCTGGAGAGGGCCAGGCCGTCGGTGTCGCGCACGATCGGCACGCCCTCGATCCGGACGGGGACGTCGAGGTCGAGCACCATGCGGCGGATGAGCGCGAGCTGCTGGGCGTCCTTCTCGCCGAAGTACGCGCCGTAGTCCGCATCGGTCCCCGGCAGCCCGAGGTTGAGCAGCTTCGCGACGACCGTGAGCATGCCGTCGAAGTGGCCGGGCCGCGACGCCCCCTCGAGCACCTCCCCCGCACGGCCGGCGCTCACGCGGACCAGCGGCTCGCCGCCCGGGTACATGTCCTCGACGGAGGGGGCGAAGACGACGTCCACGCCGCAGGCCCCGAGGAGCCCCAGATCGGCGTCGAGGGTGCGCGGGTAGCGGTCGAGGTCCGCCTGGTCGCCGAACTGCAGGGGGTTCACGAAGATGGACACCACGACGACGTCGCTGGCGCGGCGCGCGGTCCGCGCCAGGGTGGCGTGGCCCTCGTGCAGGCCGCCCATGGTGGGGACGAGTCCGAGCGTCGGCCGGCCGGCAGCGCCGCGGCGCGACCGTGCGCCGTCGAGCAGGGCGGTGGTCGCCGCGCGCAGGTCGGCGGGAGTGGAGACGAGGAGCGGGGTGGCCGGGCGCGGGGTGCCGGTCGGTGTCACGGAGGGTCCTTCCAGGACGGGGTCGGGGTGCCGGTGGCCGGCGGGGATCGGGGACGCGCGGCGGGACGTCACGGACGCGGACCGGGAGCGCCGCCCGGCGTCGCGCCCGGTGACCCGTCCGCGGGGGTGTCGGCGAGCGCCGCGAGGATGGCCTCGCCCTGCGCGGGCGAGAGGACCCCGCGTTCGAGGGCCCGCAGGGCCGTCGCGCGTGCCATGCCGAGGTATGCCTGCCGGGTGTCGGGGGCGTCGTGCTGCTCGAGGGCGGCGCGGTGGATGCGGACCGTCCCGGCGTCGCCGCGGGCCACGGGGCCGGTCAGGGCGCCCTCGCCGGCGGACAGTGCGTTCTCGAGCGAGGCCTTCATCAGCGGGCCGAGCATGCGGTCGGGGTGCTGCACCCCGAGGTCGGCGAGGAGCTGCGCCGATTGGGCCGCGATCGTGACGAGGTGGTTCGAGGCGTGGGCGAGGGCCGCGTGGTACAGCGCGCGGGACTCCTCCTCGATGACCACGGGCTCGGCTCCCATCTCGACCACGAGCGCCTGGGCGATCGGCAGCACCGCGGCGGGGGCCGTGATGCCGAACATGCTGTCCGGCAGCCGCCCGAGGTCCAGGCTCAGCCCGGTGAACGTCATGGCCGGGTGGATGGCCAGCGGGATGGCGCCGGCCGCACGCGCGGGCCCGAGCACGGAGGTGCCGTACCGCCCGGAGGTGTGCACCACGAGTTGGCCGGCCTGCCAGGCCCCGAGCCGGGCGAGGCCCTCGACGAGGGTGGGCAGGGTGTCGTCGGGTACGGCGAGCAGGACCAGCTCGGCGCGTTCGATCACGTCCCTGACCTCCAGCACCGGCACCCCGGGCAGCAGGTTCTCAGCGCGCTCGCGGCTGGCCTCGGACACCGCGGAGACGCCGACGACGGCGTGGCCCGCCGAGCGCAGGGCCGCACCCAGGACGGAACCGACCCTGCCGGCTCCGACCACGCCGACGCCGAGCCGGCCGGGGCGCCTCGAGGCGTCAGCGCCGGCCATCGGCGTCCACCCCGCTCCCGCTCGGTGCCGGGACGTAGCGCGGCACGTCCGGCATGACCTCGGGCACGGCCTCGGGCACGGCCTGGGGCTCGATGGTGCCGGCCCCGCCGACACCAGGTGCCGCGCCGCCCCGGGCATCCTCGGGATGATCGCCCGGAGCATCGTCGGGACCGGCGGCGGGGCCCGCTGCCGGAGGTGCGCTTACCGGGACGGGTTTCATCCACTGCTCCGGCCCGCTGCGGCGGCGTGCTTCAGCGGCCCGCGCCGCCTGCCCGTGGAAGAGGTCCCACGCCGTGCCGGAGTCGGCCAGCGCCACGCGTGCGCTGACCGGACCCGGCGTGGTCTGCAGCTGGAGGTCGGACACCCCGAAGCGCCGGGCCAGGGGCCCCTGGTGGAGGGAGAGCGACTGCGTGCGCTCGTGCGGCACGACGACGAGCCGGCGCCACAGCACACCGGAGCGCAGCAGCAGGGCCGTCCCCGTGACCGCGAACCCGTTGCGGCGCCACGCGAAGGGGGCGAGCCAGCGGGCGCGGCGGGGCGTGGTGGCGAACCCCTCGTCGTCGTCGCGGCCCACCAGGCCGGCGGTGAAGACCTCGACGGGGCGCGGCGTCCCGGGCTCGGGGAGCACCAGCGCCAGGGTCTGCAGCACCTCGTCCCAGGTCCCGACGGGCAGCAGCGTGGCACGCGCCTGCCCCTCGGTGGAGGCCGAGAGGCCGTACCCCGCCACGTTCACGGTGACGCGGTACCAGCCCTTGGGGCGCCACAGCGGCGGCTGCACGATGCTGAGCGCCTGGACCCGGCCGGGCGGGACGGTCTGCGACCTCGTGTCGAGCAGGCCGTAGCGCATCCGGATGCCGTCCGGCGACGTGGCGGCACGGAAGTTGTAGCCCGTGTTCAGGGCGGACCAGTAGGCGCCGGCCACGCCGATGAGGATGGGGATGAAGGACGTCGCGATGATCGGGGTGTCCAGGGTGATGCCGAGGGTGATGATCACGGCGGCTGCCAGTACCAGGGCCACGGTGGTCCCGGACAGGGCGACCGCGCCGACCACCCGACCCGGCGGGATCGCCACCACCTCGCGCTCGGGCGCCTCGACGATCGTCCCGGGGTGCTCCGGGTCCTCGGAGACGCCCGCAGCCCGCGCGAGGATCGTGGCGCGCAGCCTCCTGGCGTCGTCGAGCTTCAGAAAGGCGAGCCGGACGGCGGATTCCCCGGCGTCGGCCACCTCGAACTTCAGTTCGGCCAGACCGAAGATCCGGGCGAGGAACGGCTGGACGATGTCGATCGCCTGTACGCGGTCCAGCCTCGCCTGCCGCTGCTGCCGGAAGACGACCCCGGAGTGCACGCGCACGTGCTCGGCCGTCACCTGGTAGCGCGTGAAGTACCAGGAGACGAGGAAGACGGCGGCGACCACCAGGACGACGGCGAGTAGGACCCCGGCGGCGAGCAGGACGCCGACGCCCTCGGGCAGGGGTCCACGGCCCCTCGTCTCGCCCGAGAACATGCCCTCGAACCAGTCCCTGCCGACGAAGTAGAGGATGGCCACCAGGACGATCCAGCCGCGCACCAGCGGCGAGATGAAGTGGACGCGGTGCCAGGCGTCACCGCCCTGACCGCCCGCGTCCGGTTCCTCGGGCCCTGCGGGCGCCGGCAGCGCGTCGGAGGGGTTGTTCATGGAGGTCACAGCCCGGCCAGCCTGGCTTCTCCCCGCGCGGACAGCTGCTCGCGCAGGCGTGCACCCTCCTCGGCCGGGAGTCCCGGGATCAGGGCGTTGGTGGCGGGGGACGCGGTGTGCAGCTTCAGCGTGCAGATCCCGTAGGCGCGCTCCAGGGGCCCGACGGCGACGTCGACGTACTGCATGCGGCCGTAGGGCACCACCAGGGTCCGCTGGAAGAAGACGCCCTGGCGGACGAGGAGGTCGTCGTCGCGCTCCGCGTAGCCGATGGCCGCCACCTGCCGCGGGAGCAGGAGGCCGCGCCAGACGGCGATGACCAGCACGAGGGCCGGGAGCCCCCAGGCCATCCAGTCGGGCGGGAAGGAGTCCCAGACGCCGGTGAGCCGCAGCACCAGCGGGACCGCGGCGAGGACGAGCCAGACCAGGGACCCGATGAGCCACCCGATCAGCCTGACGCGCAGGTACTTCGGCGACACCCTGGACCACTCGAGTCCCGACGGATCGATTGGTTCCCTACGCATATTCCCCCTCGCTGGAGCCCGGAGCGCCCGTGCCGCCGTCGTCGGGCGGGAGCCGGCAGAAGTCCTCGACCACCAGTCCCACCATGATCATGATGATCCCACCCGCCATCAGCGCAGCCGATCCCCAGAGGGGCCCGGTGGTCGAGCGCACCGAGAGCAGTGCCACCTGGTCCACGAAGATCCCCGCGTGCCAGCCCAGGCTCAGCGCACCCGCGTAGGCGCAGGCCTGCGCGAGGACGAGGGTGCGGGTCGCCAGGATGGGATCGAGCGGGCGGTCGTGGTCGCCGTTGCGCCAGCGCAGCACACGCCGGCCGAACACGAGCGTGATCCCGATGATGACCGCCGTCGTCACGAGCGACGTCAGGGGCAGGGTCGGCGTGCCGTAGCCGTTGCGGGTGGCGAGCCAGTTGACCAGCCACCCGACGACTCCGGCCACCACGCCCACCACGGCCAGCCATCGGAACCGAAGGGTGCTCACAGCGTCCTAGACTCCCTCGAAGGGCACCAGGCCCGCAAGGTCCTCGGCGTCGGCCGCGAGCTCCGCGACGGACCGGCCGTCCAGGCGTGCCCCCGCGTCCATCCACGCCCAGGGCTGCAGGACGAAGGCACGGGACGCCGCGCGGGGGTGCGGGATGATGAGCTTCTCGTCGTCGGACGTCCAGGCACCGTAGGTGATGATGTCGACGTCGAGCGTCCGGGGGCCCCAGCGGACGGTGCGCCTGCGGAGGTGGCTGTCCTCGACGGCCTGGCAGTGCGCGAGGAGCTCGTACGGACCGAGGTCCGTCTCCACCTCGATCACCATGTTGAGGTAGTCGGGCTGCTCCGGGCCGCCCACCGGCTTGGTCCGCACCACGGGTGAGACCGCGTGCAGGCGCACGTGGTCGGACTCCACGAGGTCGGCGACGGCCAGCGCCAGGGTGTCGTTGCTGGCGCCGAGGTTGCTGCCGAGGGCGAGCACCGACCGGACGGTGCTGCTCATGCCCGGCTCCGGCGCAGGGTCACGGCCACGTCGCCGAACAGCACCTCGATCGGCGCCTGCGGCTTGTGGACGGTGACGTCCACGGCCGCCACCGGGAAGGACGCGAGGACCGACGCCGCGATGGTCTCGGCGAGGGCCTCGATGAGGCTGAACGGCTCGCCCTCGATGATCCGGTGCACCATGAGGGCGAGCTCGCCGTAGTGGGCGGTCCGGGTGAGGTCGTCGCTGGTACCGGCCGGCCGCAGGTCGAGGTGGAGGACGACGTCGACGACGAACGGCTGCCCGTCGCGGCGCTCGTGGTCGAAGACACCGTGGTACCCGGTGGCGGTGATGCCTTTCAGCACCACGGCGTCGAGGTCCCCCGACGGGGAGCCGGGGCGGACGGGGGCGGCCTGGACGGTCACGGCCGAGGACCGGCGGCCGCGGCGACCTTGACGGCGTCGAGGGTAGCGGCGGGGTCGTGGACGCGCACGCCCCAGGCGCCGGCGGCGGCGGCCAGGGTCGCGACGGCGAGCGACGCGTAACCGCGCTCGCCGGGCGCGGCGACCTTCCCGGCGGAGGTCAGCAGGGTTCCCAGGAACCTCTTCCGCGAGGCGCCGACGAGCACGCGGTGGCCCATCCCCGTGAAGGCGTCGAGGTTGCGGAGGATCTCCCAGTTGTGCTCGTCGGTCTTCGCGAAGCCCAGTCCCGGATCGAGGATGATCCGGTCCGCCGCGACGCCGGCCTCGACGAAGCGGTCCCGCAGGGCGGCGAGCTCGGCCGCCACCTCGGCGACGACGTCGTCGTAGTCGGCCAGCGCGTCCATGGTGGCCGCGGTCCCGCGGCGGTGGGTGAGGATGTACGGGACGCCGCGTTCGGCGACGAGGGCCGGCATGGCGGGGTCGAACTCGGCTCCCGAGATGTCGTTGACGATCGCGGCCCCGGCGTCGAGTGCCTGCCGCGCCGTCTCGGCGTGCATCGTGTCGATGCTCACGAGGGCACCGGCCTTCACGAGCGCCGCGACCACGGGGAGCACGCGGGTGAGCTCCTCCTCCACGGGGACCTGCCGGGCGTTGGGACGGGTGGACTCGCCGCCGACGTCGATGACGTCGGCGCCGCCGTAGTGCATCCGCAGGCCGTGGCCGATGGCGTCGTCGGTGGTCGCGTATCTGCCGCCGTCACTGAAGGAATCGGGCGTGACGTTCAGGATGCCCAGGACGACGGCGCGGTCCGCGGGAAGGTCATGGACGGTCCTGGGTGTACGGACGGGCCGGATGACGGGGAGTGGCGAGGTCGCCGGCCCTGTCCCGGGCGCTGCTGCGAGAGAATCCATCAGGGTGGTCCTACCTTCCGAGTATGAGGCTCATGGCCTCGGCGCGCGTAGCCGTCTCGCGAATCTGTCCGCGCACGGCGGACGTGACGGTCTTCGCGCCGGGCTTCCGCACCCCGCGCATCGACATGCACATGTGTTCGCACTCGATGACGACGATCGCGCCCTTGGGCTTCAGGTGTTCCATCATCGCATCGACGATCTGCGTCGTCAGCCGCTCCTGGACCTGGGGGCGGCGGGCGTACACCTCCACGAGCCGTGCCAGCTTGCTCAGGCCCGTCACGCGACCGTCCACCGAGGGGATGTACCCGACGTGGGCGGCCCCGTGGAACGGGACCAGGTGGTGCTCGCAGGTGGAGTAGAACGGGATGTCCTTGACCAGGACCAGTTCCTGGTGGTCCAGGTCGAAGGAGGTGGAGAGGACCTCCCCGGCGTCCTGGTGGAGACCGGCGAACATCTCCGCGTACGCCTTCGCGACCCGCTTCGGGGTCTCCAGCAGGCCGTCACGGTCGGGATCCTCACCGATCGCCGCGAGGATCTCCCGGACCGCCCGCCGGATGCGGGGCTGGTCCACGGGGGATCCTGTGGCGACCAAGGCGGCATCCACCACTTCGTCGTCGAAATCTGTCACGGGTCGTCTCCCCCTTCATCGGCACTGGCCGCCAGCCCTCTGGCCGGCGGTGGACACTGCGGGACTAGCTGTCCCCGGCCTCCCGGTGGCCTTCGCCCGATGCGGGTGAGGGGAGCTCCGAGCCGTGCACGTCGAAGTCACCGGGCAGGTTCGCGTCCGCGATCTGGTCCTGCGGGGCCACGGACTCGGGCGCGGGCCTGCCGCTCTCGAGCGCCTCGGCGCGTTCCTTCGGTGACGTGACCGGAGGCAGCGAGTGCACGGGGCGGGTCTGCTTGGACAGCCACACCTCGCGCAGCTCGCGCTGCCGGATCGCCGAGAAGACCTCGGCGATCTCGGCCTGGTTGAGCGTCTCGCGCTCCAGCAGTTCCAGGGCGATGCGGTCGAGCACGTCGCGGTTCTCCGTGAGGATCTGGTAGGCCTCGTCGTGCGCGTTGTCGATGAGGCGGCGCACCTCCTCGTCGACCACGAGGGCGATCTGGTCGGAGTAGTCGCGGTCGCTGCCCATGTCACGTCCGAGGAACGGCTCGCCGGCGCCCTGTCCGAGCTTCACGGCGCCGATGCGCTCGCTCATGCCGTACTGCGTGACCATCTTGCGCGCGGTCCCGGTGGCCTTCTCGATGTCGTTCGAGGCGCCGGTGGACGGGTCGTGGAAGACGATCTCCTCGGCCACCCGTCCTCCCATGGCGTAGGCCAGCTGGTCGAGCAGCTCGTTCCTCGTCACCGAGTACTTGTCGTCGCTCGGCATGACCATGGTGTAGCCCAGGGCGCGTCCGCGCGGAAGGATCGTGATCTTCGTGACGGGGTCCGTGTTGCGCAGCGCCGCCGCCACCAGGGCGTGGCCGCCCTCGTGGTACGCCGTGATCTTCCGCTCGAGTTCCTTCATCACGCGGCTGCGCTTCTGCGGGCCCGCGATGACGCGGTCGATGGCCTCGTCCAGTGCGCGGTCGTCGATCAGCTGGGCATTGGAGCGGGCGGTGAGGAGTGCGGCCTCGTTGAGGACGTTCGCGAGGTCGGCGCCCGTGAAGCCGGGGGTCTTCTTCGCCACGGCCTTGAGGTCCACGCCGGACGCCATGGGCTTGCCCTTGGAGTGCACGGAGAGGATGTGTTCGCGCCCCTTCATGTCCGGGGCCTCGACGCCGATCTGGCGGTCGAAACGGCCAGGGCGCAGGAGGGCGGGATCGAGGACGTCGGGGCGGTTGGTCGCCGCGATGAGGATCACGTTGGTGGTGGCGTCGAAGCCGTCCATCTCGACCAGGAGCTGGTTGAGGGTCTGCTCGCGCTCGTCGTTGCCGCCGCCCACGCCGGCACCGCGGTGGCGTCCGACGGCGTCGATCTCGTCGACGAAGATGATGGCGGGAGAGTTGTTCTTGGCCTGCTCGAAGAGGTCACGGACGCGGGACGCACCGACGCCGACGAACATCTCCACGAAGTCGGAGCCCGAGATGGAGTAGAAGGGGACTCCGGCCTCACCGGCGACCGCGCGGGCGAGGAGGGTCTTGCCGGTCCCGGGAGGGCCGTAGAGGAGGACGCCCTTGGGGATCTTGGCGCCGAGCGCCTGGAACTTCGCGGGTTCCTGCAGGAACTCCTTGATCTCGAGCAGTTCCTCGACGGCCTCGTCCGCACCGGCGACGTCGTTGAAGGTCACCTGGGGCATGTCCTTGGAGATCAGCTTGGCCTTGGACTTGCCGAACTGCATGACCTTGGACCCGCCGCCCTGCATGCGGCTGAGGAGGAACCAGAAGATGACGCCGAGGATCAGGATCGGGAAGATGAGGCCGGCGAGGCTGAGCAGCCAGTTGCTCTCGGCGGGCTGGTCGGTGAAGCCGTCGACGTCCGACGCGTTGATGGCGTCGACGATGCCCTCGGCGCGCGCGGTGCTGTAGTAGAACTGGACGCTGCGGCCCTTGTCCTCGTAGTCCTCGCTCAGGGTGAGGTCGACGCGCTGCTCGCCGTCGTAGATCTTCGCCTGCTCGACCCTGTCCTCCTGCAGGAGCCTCAGACCCTCGTCGGTGTCGATCCGGGTGCTGGTGCCGAAGAGACTCGGGAGGACCAGGAGGAGTGCCACGACCGCCAGCACGATCCAGAAGACGGGACCCTTGAAGATGTTCTTGAATGTCATTCGTCTCAGGGCGGCAAGCCCTGTCCCTCCTGCTGATGCAAGTAAAAGTATGCGGGCGCACTGCCACGCGGGTGCCCCGGGGGCACCTCAACATATACACCGTCCGAGATGGAGCACGCGCGGATCGGACCGATAGTTCCCTCTAGGCGTACTGCCCGGCCGTCGCCGGGTGCGTCCTATTCGTAGACGTGCGGTGCGAGCGTGCCGATGAAATCGAGGTTGCGGTACTTCTCCGCGAAGTCGAGGCCGTAGCCCACGACGAACTCGTTGGGGATGTCGTAACCCACGTACTTGACGTCGATCTCCACCTTCGCGGCGTCCGGCTTCCGCAGGAGCGTGCAGATCTCGACGGAGGCAGGGCCCCGGGACAGGAGGTTCGCCTTGAGCCACGACAGGGTCAGGCCGGAGTCGATAATGTCCTCGGCGATCAGCACGTGCTTGCCCATGAGGTCCGTCTCGAGGTCCTTGAGGATCCGCACGACACCCGAGGACTGCGTGCCCGAGCCGTAGGAGGAGACGGCCATCCAGTCCATCGTGATGTGCGAGTGCAGGGCGCGGGCGAGGTCCGCCATGACCATCACGGCGCCCTTCAGGACACCCACCAGGAGGATGTCGCGGCCCTGGTAGTCGGCGTCGATCTGCTGTGCCAGCTCGTTGATCCGCTGCTGGATCTCCTCCTTGGTGTAGAGGACGTGCTTGAGGTCTGACCGGACGTCGTTGGAATCCACCGATTACTCCTGGGTAGGTCGGCGTGAGCGCGTCACACCGGGGCCATCGTTGCTGCCATTGTTACTAAGGACAAGATTGCCATAGCTTGCTTCCCCCCGGAGAACCGCGCGGCCCCGCACCTGGCGGTGGACGCTGACCTTCCCGCCCAGCTGCACCGGGCCGGCGGATCCCCTGCGCTGCAGCAGCGACTCCGCGGCTCGGAGCCGCTCGGAACTCGGCTGGAACGCCCCGAGCTCGAGGGCGGCGAGGGCGAGGACGCGCTGCCTCAGGGCCGCGGGCAATCCCCGCAGTCCGTCCTCCGGGAGGAGCACCGCGCCGCCCTCGCCCGGGATCCGCAGCGAGGCGTACGCCTCGGCGCTCAGCTCCTCCAGGAGGTCCGCGTCCTGCCCGAGGATGCGGGCCGTCCGCGCCAGGGCCTGGGCGATCCCCGGGCCCAGCCGGTCCTCGAGGAAGGGCAGCACCTCGCCCCGCACGCGGGAGCGGGCGAAGGCGGGATCGAGGTTGGACGGGTCGTGCCAGGGGTCGAGGTGGTAGAAGTCGCAGATGGCCTCGGTGTCCGCGCGGCGCAGCTCCAGGAACGGCCGGAGGTAGAAGCCGCGGCGCGCCGGCATCCCTGCGAGGGAACGCGTACCGGATCCGCGGGCGAGGCCCAGCAGCACCTGTTCCGCCTGGTCGTCGAGCGTGTGGCCGAGCAGCACCGCAGCCGCCTCGAGGCGTCCGGCGGCGGCGTCGAGTGCGGCGTAGCGGGCGCTCCGGGCGGCCGCCTCGGGGCCCATCCCGTCGCCGTCCACGGCGACGCGGTGCACCTCGACGGGGTCGAGGCCGAGGCCGCGGGCGGCATCCGCGGCCCACTCCGCCGTCGCGGCACTGCCGGGCTGGAGCCCGTGGTCGACGACGACGGCGCCGACACGGCAGCGCCCGGTCTGTGCGAGGTGCGCGGCCACGGCTGCGAGCGCGAGCGAGTCCGGGCCGCCGCTGCAGGCCACCAGCACGAGAGGAAGCCCCTTGGACGGGAGGGTGGCCTCGGAGGGCGCGGCGCCCGCCGCATCACGGGCCGGTCCTTCCGGCGCGACCGACGTGGCGGTGTCGCCGGATGGTGCGTCCGGCCCGCCGGAGCCGCGTCCGTTCCTGGGCGCGGGTTCGGCGAGGATCCCCTCGAGGCTCGCCACCAGGAGGTTCCGTGCGGTGCCGACGGCGGGAAGCAGCCGCGGGCGCCTACCCATGGCGGTGCAGGCTCATCCTGTCGATCCACTCGTCGGGAGCGTGGATCTCGCGCTCGGTGGGCAGGTGCGATGCCGACTCCCACACCGCGTTGAAGCCGTCCATGCCGGTCTGGCTGACGACCCTCCGCACGAACTTCGAGCCGTCGCTGTACTGACGCATCTTCGCGTCCAGGCCCATGAGCTGCCGGATGACCTTCTCGAGCGGACCGCGGGACTTGCCGCGGGCGTTGAAGCGGCGGCGGATGGTCTTGACGGACGGGACGATGCTCCCGTCCACGCCGTCCATCACGACGTTCGCGTGGCCCTCGAGCAGGCTCATGACGGCGGTGAGGTGGGACAGGCGGGCCTTGTCGTCCGGGTCCTGAAGGATCGACAGGACGCCCAGGTTCTGGGGCGGGGCGCCCTCCGCCGTCGTGCCCTCGCCGCGTGCACGGGCCTTGGCCGCGGTGATGTTCCTGACGACGGCGCCGAGCCGCTCGGAGAGCGTGTCGGCCTTGTCGATCAGCCCGGACGTCAGCTGTCCGATGTGCCCGGTCATGTGGTCCTTCAACCACGGCGCGGCCGCGAACTGCACGCGGTGCGTCTGCTCGTGCAGGCAGACCCAGAGCCGGAAGTCGGAGGGGTCGACGTTCAGTTCGCGCTCCACCGAGATGATGTTCGGTGCCACGAGCATGAGCCGCCCGCCCTGCCCGTTGCGCGAGGGCACGAACGGGTCGTACTGGCCGAGCACCTTGCTGGAGAGGAATGCGAGGATGGCGCCGAGCTGGGCGCCCGTGACGGTGCCGCCGAGGACCAGCGACGCGGACTGCAGGACCTCGGGGCGCAAGGCCGCGAGCTGGTCCAGTGCGGGGTCCATGAGGGTGCGGAAGCTCTGCGAGTTCGCCTTCGCCCAGGAGGCGCGGTCGACGACCAGCAGCTCGGAATCGCGGAGGTCGCGGGCGGCGTCGAGGCGGGAGATGGCATGGACGTGCCCCACCGACGCATCGGCGAGCTCGCGCATGTTCTGGACGGCGCGGGCGATCTCCGCCGGTTTCATGGTGGGACCGGCGGGAGTCAGGGACGCGGCGGTGGAGGCCGCGATGTCCCAGTTGACCAGCTGCGGGCGGGGTACTGCGGACTCGTTCCTGGACATGGGCCTATTCGATCACATCCCGCTGACGAGGGCTCCCAGGGATCGGCAGGGCGGCGACGGCGCAGGATGTGCCCCGTGCGGTCCGCCACCGGGGCTCGCCGGACGGGAGCGACCGGCACGGGTCCGGACAGCCGTGCCGGGCGCGCAGGGAGCACGGAGGCGCAGCGCCGGGACGGCTACCGGCAGCCGCAGCCCGCGAGCACGGCGGCTGCAGTGTCCGCGGCCGCTCGCGCCTCGGCGGTGTTGCCCTCCAGCCCGAGGGCGAGGAAGGAGAACACGAGGAGGCGTCCGTCGGCCGTGACCACGTGCCCCGAGAGCCCGGTGACGGCGTTGAGCGTCCCGGTCTTCGCCCGCACGAGGCCCGCGCCGGCCCTGGCCGGTCCGGCGTCGGGCGTGAAGCGTGCCGCCAGCGTGCCGGTCAGACCGGCGATCGGCAGGGACCGGGCGACGGCGGCGAGCCCCTCCTCCCCCGAGGTGGTGGTCCCGCGGACCAGCGTGGCGAGCTGGTCCGGCGAGACGGCGTTCCGGACGGACAATCCCGCCGCATCCCCGACGAGAAGCCCCTCCTGAGGGACGCCGAGGCGGGCGGCCGCGGCGGTGAGTGCCTCGGTGGCCCCTCCGAAGGACGCCGGGCGCCCGCTGTCGAGGGCGGCGATCCGCGCCAGTGCCTCGGCCAGGTAGTTGTCGGAGATCTCCAGCATGCGGCGCACCTGATCCTCCAGCGGTGCCGACTCGACGGCGGCCAGCGCCTCGGCGTCGTCGGGCGCCGTCGAGCGCTGCACCTCGGGCAGCACGGTGATGCCTCGCTCCGCCGCGGCGGGGACGAGGGCCGCCGCGAAGAGACGCGCCGCGTCGAGGGCTGCATCCTGGGAGCGTGGCCCGGCGGTGCGCCCCTCCTCGAGCCAGGCGGAATTGACCGCGAGCGGATGCAGCGGGGCGATCTCCCCGGCCTCGATGTCCCCCTGCGCCCAGGTGGGGTTCAGGGTCGCGCCGGCGAACAGGGTGTCGTCCAGGTACACGGAGTACGGCCCGGAACCGTCGGGGAGGGCCGCAGCGGCGTCGGCTGCGAGCGTCCCCAGCCCCGCCCGCCCGACGACGGCGGCAGGATCGGAGGTGCCCGAGCCGAGGAGGACGTCGCCGCCCCCGCGCAGGTAGAGATCTCCCGCCTCGGCCTCGGACGCCAGGACCGACGTCGTCAGCGTGTCCCCGGGCTGCCCGAAGGTCAGGGCGGCGACGGCGGTGAACAGCTTGATGTTCGACGCCGGGGGCTGCACGCGCCCGGCGTCCCGCGTGTACAGGACGCTGCCGTCCGAGGAGTCGACGACGGTGCCCGCGAAGCTGCCCGGACCCGCAAGCTGCAGGGCTGCGTCGAGCTCCGCACCGAGGACCGCCGGGGCGGGTGCGGGGGCCGACGGTGAGAGCGCGGGGACGACGTCGGGCACGGCCACGGCCGTGGGCGGGACCTGCAGCGCCGGGACGACGGGCGGTTCCACCGGAGGCGGCGGGTTCACGGCCGCCAGGACGTGCGGCATGACGTGGGTGGTGACGGGCACCGCGACGGCCGCCATGACCAGGACCAGGAGGAGACCGGTCAGCAGGCGGAGCGCGCGCACGGGAGGTCCTTTCTCGAGGTTTCGCGGGGCAGCACCGAAACCGGGCGGAAATGCCCGGGTACCGGCGGCCGACCGATATGTTAGGGCTGACGATTAAACAGTAGACCGGCGCGGCTCTCCTCCCCGAAGGGCGCGGCCGCAGCCGGTCCCCCATAGACCCACCCCCAGGAGTTGCCATGAGAATCGACGTCACCATCGAGATCCCGAAGGGCTCACGCGTCAAGTACGAGATCGACCACGACACCCACCGGCTGCGCCTCGACCGTGTCCTGTTCACGTCCATGCAGTACCCCACGCACTACGGCTACTTCGAGAACACGCTCGGCGAGGACGGCGACCCGCTGGACGCGCTCGTGCTGCTCCAGGACTTCGACCTGATCCCGGGCGTCCTGGTCGAGTCCCGGCCCATCGGCGTCTTCAACATGACCGACGACGGCGGCGGAGACGCGAAGGTCCTCTGCGTGCCCGTCGACGCCCGCTTCGAGCACATCAAGGACCTGTCGGACGTCTCCGACTTCCTGCTCGACGAGATCAAGCACTTCTTCACGAAGTACAAGGACCTCGAGCCGGGCAAGTGGGTGGAAGCCGCCGAGTGGGCCGGCCGTGAGGAGGCCGAGGCCGAGGTCGAGGCGTCGCTCAAGCGCTTCAAGGAGGTCGGCGAGGGCAGCGCACAGGACGAGCCGCAGGGCCGTTCCGTGGACGTCGAGGCGAAGAACGCCACCGAGACGCCCGAGGGCCGCTAGTACCCGAGGCGCCGCAAGCAGCTCAGCACCGGGCTCCCGCACATCACGGATGGGCGGGAGCCCCGTGCATCCGGGGGCAGCCGGCGCTCCGGTTCACGGAACGGACTGCCGGGCGCGCGGAATATCAACGCAAATGAGTTGAGAAGCAGGGCCCGGCGTCCATACTGATGCCATGCACTACGTCCTGACCATCAACCAGCGCGACTCGCGCGAGGTGGGCGACCTCGTGGAGGACCTGCTCAAGGCACTGCGCCACCTGCCCACCGTGATCCCGTTCCAGCGCTCGGTGGGCGACGAGGTGCAGGGCGTCGTCGGCTCGGCGACCACGGCCGTCGACGCCGCGCTGCGCGCCGTCCGCTACCGGCGCTGGCACGTGGGGATCGGCGTCGGCGGGCTCACGCCCCCGGTGCCCGAGCGGATCGTCGACGCCCAGGGCTACGGGCTGGTCTACGCGCGCCGGGCGGTGGACCGGGCACGCAAGACAGGTGAGCGGGTCCCGCTGGCGGTCGAGGGGCCCGACGGCGGGATCGCCGCGGAGGCGGAGGCGGTCCTCCGGCTGCTCGGGCAGATCGTCTCCACACGCACCGACGCGGAGTGGGCCGTGCTCGACCTCATGACGCCGGGCGCGCGGGGGCAGCAGAAGTACGTGGCCCAGGAACTCGGCATCACCACGCAGGCCGTGAGCCGCGCCGTCGTCCGGTCGCACTGGATCGAGGAGTGGGCCACGCGGCCCGCCGCCGCCCGCCTGCTGGATCTGACCCACGGACCGGCGTCGCTCCCCGAGGCGAGCCTCGCGTACTGAACCATCACCCCGGCCGGCCGCCGGCCGCGGCCCGGAAGGGCCGGACGTCAGACCAGCGAGCGCAGCACCTTCGCCGCGCCGTCGTCGAGCACGCTGCCCGTGACCTCGGAGGCGATGGAACGGACCTCCTCCGGAGCCTGCCCCATCGCGACCCCGCGGCCGGCCCACTGGAGCATCTCGACGTCGTTGCGGCCGTCGCCGACCGCCACGGTGAGGCCGGGATCCGTCCCGAGGCTCCGGCGGAGGGACTCCAGGGCCGTGGCCTTCGTGACGCCTGCGGCCGCGATGTCGAGCCAGGCGGTCCAGCCCACCGAGTAGGTCACCCCGTGCAGCCCGATCGCCGCGACGGCGTGGCCGAACTCCTCGGCCGAGGAGTCGGTGCTGAAGACGACCACGCGCACGGCGCGGCTCTCGAGCATCTCCTCGAAGTCCACGTTCTGCGCCTCGGAGCCGAAGCTCGCGTCCTGGAAGCTCTCGGTGGACAGGAACCTGCCGCGGTCGTCCTCGAGGGCGTACTTGGCGGAGGGGAGCCGTTCGCGCAGCGCGGTCAGGGCGGGCCTCGGGTCGAAGGTGACGCGCTCGAGGACCTCGAAGCCTCCGGGCAGGTCCGCATCGATCCTGAGCGTCACCCCGCCGTTGGAGCACACCGCGTGCCCCCGGGTGATGCCGAGGAGTCCGATGACGGGCAGCGTGGCCCCGAGGGACCGCCCGGTGGCGATGATGACGTCGTGGCCGGCCTCGATGACCGCCCGCACGGAATCACGGACCTCCTCCGTCATGGACCCCTCGTGGTCCACGAGGGTGCCGTCGACGTCGAGGGCGATGAGGTGGTGCTTGCGGTTCTCCGGCCGGTCGTCGGTGCCGACGTTGCTCAAGGTACTCATACCTCAGTGAACCAGACGCCGCCGACGCCCTGCTAGCGCGGCACCGATACCGGGAAGGTTTCCATCCCGTTGAGATAAGGACGCAGCGCCGCCGGCACCGTGACCGAGCCGTCGGCGTTCTGGTGGTGCTCGAGGATCGCCACGATCCAGCGCGTGGTCGCGAGCGTGCCGTTGAGGGTGGCGACGGCGCGTGTCCCCTTCTGCCCCTCGCCCTCCTGGCGCTCGCGGATGTTCAGGCGCCGTGCCTGGAAGGTGGTGCAGTTGGAGGTCGAGGTCAGCTCGCGGTAGTCGCCCTGCGTGGGGACCCAGGCCTCGCAGTCGAACTTGCGGGCCGCGGACATCCCGAGGTCGCCCGCCGCCGTGTCGATCACGCGGTAGGGCAGTTCGACCTTCGCGAGCATCTCCTCCTCCCAGGCGAGGAGGCGCTCGTGCTCGGCGGCGGCGTCCTCGACGGTGGTGTACGTGAACATCTCCACCTTGTTGAACTGGTGCACACGGATGATGCCGCGGGTGTCCTTGCCGTGCGAGCCCGCTTCCCGGCGGTAGCAGGAGGACCAGCCCGCGTAGCGGACAGGGCCGGCGGTGAGGTCGATGATCTCGTCGGAGTGGTATCCGGCGAGGGCCACCTCGGAGGTACCCACGAGGTAGAGGTCGTCCGCCTCGAGCCGGTAGATCTCGGCGTCGTGGGCGATGTCGAAGCCGGTGCCCTGCATGGTCTCGGGGCGCACGAGCGTGGGGGTGATCATGGGGGTGAAGCCGGCCGTGATCGCCTGGTCCATGGCCATCTGCAGCAGCGCGATCTCGAGCCGGGCACCGACGCCCTTGAGGAAGTAGAAGCGGGATCCGGAGACCTTCGCGCCGCGCTCCATGTCGATGGCGCCGATCAGCTCGCCGATCTCGAGGTGGTCGCGGGGCTCGAAGCCCTCGGCGGCGAAGTCCCGTGGGGTGCCGACGGTCTTGACGACCACGTAGTCGTCCTCGCCGCCCTCGGGCGCGCCGTCCTGCACGAGGTTCGGCAGCTTGCGCAGCAGCGCCTCCTGCTCGGCCTTGGCCTCCTCGGACCCGGCGGAGGCGGCCTTGACGGCCGCGGCGAGCTCCTTCACCTCGGCCAGGAGGGCCTGCTTCTCCTCGCCCCGGGCCTGCGCCACCCTCTTGCCGAAGGCGTTCTGCTCGGCGCGGAGCGTCTCGTAGGAGGTGACCGACTCGCGGCGCCGGGTGTCCGCCGCGAGGACGGCGTCCACGAGGGACTCGTCCGCCCTGCGGGCGCGCTGCGATGCTCGGAACTGCTCGGGATTCAGGCGGAGGTCGTTTACGTCGATCACACGCCCAAGACTACCCAAGCCCGCGGGCCCGCCTGCCCGGCCGGGCGGTCCCGCTATTGTGGATGACCATGCGCCGCAAACTGCTCGCCGGTACCGCCGCGGCGTCCGCCGCCGCCGCGTCCCTCCAGAGCTACTGGTCGGTCCGGCGGCTCCAGCAGACCCGCACCCCCACCGCCTCAGTCCACGAGCCGACGCCGGTGCCCGAGGGCCCGCAGCGGGTCGCCTTGGTGCTGAATCCCTCGAAGCTGCAGGCCGCCGCCACGCGGGCGCTCGTGGAACAGGCCTGCTCGGACGCAGGCTGGGATCCTCCCCTGGTCCTGGAGACCACCATCGAGGACCCGGGGACGGGCCAGGCCGCCCGGGCGCTCGAGGCCGGGGCCGACGTCGTCCTCGCGGCGGGCGGCGACGGCACGGTGCGCGCCGTGGCGCAGGTCCTCGCGCACGGCCCGACGGCGCTGGGGCTGCTGCCCCTCGGCACCGGGAACCTGCTGGTGCGCAACCTCGGCCTGCCCTACAACGATGTGGCCGGCTGCCTCCGCCTCGCGCTGCATGGCCACGAGCGCCGGATCGACATGGCGCGGATCAGCCTGCGCAACGACCGCACGCAGGTCACCGCCGAGCACCCGTTCCTGGTGATGGGCGGCGTGGGCTTCGACGCCAGCGTGATGACCGACGCGAAACAGGACCTCAAGGAGAAGTTCGGGTGGCTCGCCTACAGCGAGGCGGGCGTCCGGCACCTGCCCGGCCGCCGGCGCCGGATCTCCATCAGCCTGGACGGCCAGCCGCCCCAGAGCCGCAAAGTCCGCAGCCTGCTCGTGGCGAACTGCGGGAAACTGCCGGCGGGCGTGGACTTCGTGCCGGATGCGGTGATCGACGACGGCTACCTCGACGTCGTGGTGCTCAGCCCGCGCAGTCTCCTCGGCTGGACGTGGATGGCCGCGAAGATCCTCCTGCGGCACCGCGGGGGTATCCCCGTCATCAGCTACTACCGTGCCCGGGAGGTCACCATGTGGTCCGGTGACCCGATCGCCACGCAGCTCGACGGTGACCCCTCGGGGTCCGTCACCACGATGACGGCCCGCGTGGACCCCCACGCGCTGACGGTGCGGGTGCCGGCGGCGGCGCCGGGACCGTCCGCGTTCCCTTCGGAGGCGGCAGGGCCCCGCCTGCAGGCACTCCGGACCTGGCAGCGGCGGATGCTGCGCCGTTCCTAGCGCAGCATCCGGCCCGTCCTAGCGGTCGGTGTCGGTGTACCCGCCCTGGCCCTCCGGCTCGTCCACGACGGGCTTGTCCATGTCGGTGTACTCGCCCTCCTCCGCAGGATCCTGCGCGGAGGTGTAGCCGCCGGAGCCGCCGACGGGCTCGGCGCTCGTGTAGGTGCCGTCCTCCTCGGCCGCATCGATGTCGTCCTGCGTGCGGTCGGCGCGGCCGGCCTGCTGGTTGATGAGGGCCTGCTCCTCGGCGAAGCGCACGTCGTTGCCCTGGTCGCCGAGGTCGCCCCGCCAGTTCGGGTCCGACGTCGAGCCGTCGCCCTCGTTGCGGTTGACGTCGCCCTCGTCGGGGTTGACGATGTGTCCTCCATGAGCCTTCTCGGTCATGATTCTGCCTTTCGTCGAAGGATGCGCTCCTTGATGGGCGCCCGCTGCCAGCGTACTGACGAACGGGGTGGTTGGAAATGTGCGGGTTCAGTCGCGCAGGAGCTCCTGCACGGCCTTCTCGGAGGCCGAGTAGGTGGTGATCGGGATGACCTCGCCGCTCATGAACCTGTCGACGAGCCGGGGGTCCACGTAGGAGCTCCGGGCCACGGTGGGGGTGTTGCCGAGGTGGTCGGCGACGGCCTTCATGGTGGCGCTGACGGCTTTCTGGCGGGCCGTCCGGCTCGTCGCCTTGATGTCCTCCTTGGCGAGGGCCATCGCGGCGACGACGGTGGCCTGCCAGGTCCTGAAGTCCTTGGCCGTGAACGGCCCGCCGGTGACCTGCCGGAGGAACTCGTTGAGGAGCGAGCCGTCCACGTGGTGCCACTTGCCGTCGTCGCTCTGGTAGGCGAGCACGGTGTCGGCGTCCTCGCGTTCCAGCATGGGACGCAGCGCATCAGCGAGGTCCTCGTCCTCCAGCACGGTGTCCCAGTGCTGCCCGCTCTTGCCGGGGAAGTCGAACGCGACCGTGTGCCCGTCGATGCTGCAGTGCTCCACGAGGAGCGTCGTGACGCCGAAGGACCCGTTGGCCTCCGCGTACTGGGCGGAGCCGATCCTCAGTGCGCCGGAGTCCACGATCCGCAGTGCCGCGGCGAAGGCGCGCTCCCTCGAGAGGCCGTCGCTGCGCAGGTGCTGGGTGATGGCACGGCGGGCGCTCGGGAGCTTGGCACCGAAGTCCAGCGCGCGGTCGAACTTCTCGCGGTCCTTCTGCTCGCGCCAGGCCGGGTGGTACATGTACTGGCGCCGCCCGGCGTCGTCCGTCCCGATGGCCTGCACGTGCCCGTTGGGATAGGGCGCGATCCACACGTCCTTCCACGCCGGCGGGATCACGAGGTCGCGGATGCGCCCGATCTCGTCGCGGTCCTGCAGCAGTTCGCCGTTCGGCGCCCGGTAGCTGAAACCCTTGCCGTGGCGGCGTCGGGTGATGCCGGGCCTGCGCGTGTTGCTGCGGCGCAATCGAGCCATCGTGGAACCAGCCTTCAGTAGGAGGACCTTCGATAGTAAGCCTACTGTGCTTTACGTCTTGCCGGTGGGGCATCCGCCGCAGGACCGAGGATGCTTGCGAGCCACGCGTCGGCGGCCCCGAAGGCGTCGTCGGAGGTGTGGCGTTCGACGGCCGGTGAGCGGCGGTCGGCCCGGGCATAGGACCCGAGGAACCGCAGCCCGGGACTGATGCGGTGCAGTCCCTTCAGCGCGTCGGCGACACGGGCGTCCTCGACATGGCCGTCGGCATCGACGCTGAAGAAGTAGTCGCCGAGGAACTGGCCCGTGGGGCGCGACTCGATGCGGCTGAGGTTCACCCCCCGCGCGGCGAACTGGTCCAGGATCTGCATCAGGGCTCCGGGGTGGTCCTCGGGCAGCGGGATCACGAGCGTGGTCTTGTCCGCCCCCGTGCGCGGCGGCACGGCATCCGGCCTGCCCACGAGGATGAACCGCGTGACGGCGTCCGTGACGTCCCCGATGTCCAGGGCCAGGACGGCCAACCCGAGGCGCTCGGCCACGAGCGGGGAACAGATCGCGGCGTCGTACCCGGCAGCCCGGAGGGCGTCATGGCCATCGTCGTGGGCCTGCCCGTCGGCCAGCCCGTAGGCGGCGGCCGCGGTGGAGGACGCGGGGAGGTATTCCGCGTCCGGCACATGGGCATCGACCCAGGTCCGGCACTGTGCCCAGGCGTGGCCGTGCGTGGCGATGCGTCGGACGCCGTCGAGCGACGCCCCCGGCCGCGCCGCGAGCACGAAGGTGATGGGCACGAGTTCCTCGCGCAGGATGCGCAGCGGCTCTCCGACGGCGATGGCGTCGAGCGTGGCGCTCACACCGCCCTCCACGGAGTTCTCGATGGGCACCATCGCGGCGTCCACGTCTCCGGCACGGACGGCCTCGAGCGCTGCGCCGACGGTCGACGACGGGACGCGGCGGGCAGCTGCGGCGCCGGGCACCTGCAGGAGGGCGGCCTCGGTGAAGGTGCCCTCCGGTCCCAGGTAGGCGAAGGAGGAACGGGACGGACCGGTCACAGGACGGTGGGCTCGGCGCCCGTCTCGGACACCATCGGCTTGCCGGCCTCGAGCCAGGCTCCCATGCCCCCGCTCACGTTGATGGCCGTGTAGCCGTTGCCCTCGAGCCACTCGGCAGCACGCTGGGACCGTCCGCCGGACCGGCAGATGACGTGCAGGTCCTCGTCCGGGTCCAGCTCCTCGAGCCGTGCGGGGAGCTGGTCGAGCGGGATGTGCACGGCGCCGTCGGCGTGGCCGGCCTCCCACTCGTAGTCCTCGCGGACATCGAGGATCCGCGCATCACTGGGCACGGCGGTCACCGGGACGTTCTGGGGTTCACTCATGCGCCTACCTTTTCACGGTCCGGCGTGGCACCGCCATCACCACCACGTCGGGCAGCGCGCACCGGGCTCCTATAGTTGTCCTTGTCGTCCCGTCAGGGCCTGAGGCGCGATGAGCCGGCGACAGCCCGCTGCCGACTGGAGCCCCATGAGTGAACTGCACGAACTCTCAGCACTCACCCTCCGGGACGCGCTGGCGCGCGGGGCCGTCGGTGCGCGCGAGGTCACGGAGCACTTCCTCCGGCGGATCGACGCGATGAACCCGGAACTCGGCTCGTTCATCACCGTCACGCACGACGACGCCCTGCGGGCCGCCGACCATGCCGACCGCCTGCGCGCCTCCGGGGTGGCCCTCGGTCCGCTGCACGGCGTGCCGCTGGCGCACAAGGACCTCACCGACGTGGCGGGCGTGAGGACCACGCTCGGCACGGCCGCGCTGGATCACGCCGTCGCCGAGAAGGATGCACCCCTGGCCGCGGTGCTGCGGCGCTCCGGTGCCATCAGCCTCGGCAAGACCCAGGTCCCGGAGTTCGGGCTGAGCTGCTACAGCGAGAACCGCATAGCGCCCCCGGCCCGCAACCCCCTCGACCCGCGCCTCAGCCCTGCCGGCTCCTCGGGCGGCAGCGCGGCCGCGGTGGCCGCCCGGATGATCCCGTTCGCGCCCGGGACCGACGGCGGCGGATCCATCCGCATCCCCGCCGCCGCCACCGGGCTGGTGGGGCTGAAGCCGAACCGGGGACGCGTGCCCTCCGGCTCCGGGCAGGCTGACCTCGGGCAGTTCGTGGTCGCCGGCCCCCTGGCCCACTCGGCCGTGGACGCCGGGCTGCTCCTCGACGCCCTGGTGCGCGAGCCCAACTACCGGCCCACGAGTGCCGCCTCCCGATATCCCGGGTCCTTCACCGAGGCGGCCCTGCGCGGCGAGGGCCGCTTCCGCATCGGTGTCAGCACGGCCTCCCCGTTCGCCGCCGCGATGGACATCAGCCTGGACAGTGCCGCGACCGACGCGTTCTCGGCCGGGATCGAGGTGCTGCAGCGGGCCGGCCACGACGTCGTGGACGCGGACCTGCGCTACGACGCCCGCTACCACGACGCCTTCCAGCTCGTCTGGACCGCGGGACTCGCCGCGGCGCCCATCCCCGAGGACCGCGAGGACCGGCTGACGGACATCACGCGCGTGCTGCGTCGCCGCGCCATGGGCCGGACCGCCGCACAGCTCGCCGGTGCCGTCGAGGTGCTGCGGCAGTTCGAGCAGGACACGATCGAGCAGTACTCCCGCTACGACATGGTCCTGACCCCCGCGGTGGCCATGACGCCCCGCCCGATCGGCTGGTACACCGACGCCGACGGCGACACCGACTACCTCCGGCAGTGCCTGTACTCGCCGTACACCTCCATGGTGAACGTGTGCGGCCTGCCCGCCGTGACCGTGCCCACACTGCTCCTCCCGGACGGCCTGTCCATGAGCGTGCAGCTCATCGGCCGTCCCGGCGAGGAGGCCCAGCTACTCGCGGCGACCGCGCAGATCGAGGCCCTCCTGCAGCGGCCCGATGTTTTGCGCTTCTCCCACCCGAGCGGCACCATGGAGTAAGTGAGCACCACCAAGCAGACCCCCGCCGCCGGCGGGAAGACGTTCCTCGGTCACCCGCGAATGCTGGCGAACCTCTTCAGCGTGGAACTGTGGGAGCGGTTCTCGTTCTACGGCATGCAGGCGCTGCTGCTGTACTACATGACCTACTCCGTGGCCGAGGGCGGCCTCGCGTTCGACGGGACCACGGCGGCCGGGCTCGTCGGAGCCTACGGCGGGGGCGTGTACCTCTCGACCATCCTCGGCGCCTGGCTCGCCGACCGCGTCCTCGGGTCCGAGCGCGTGCTGTTCTACTCCGCGATCATCATCATGTGCGGCCACATCGCCCTGGCACTGCTGCCGGGCGTGGTGGGCCTCACGATCGGCCTCGTGCTGGTCGGGATCGGTTCGGGCGGCCTGAAGGCCAACGCCTCGTCCCTCGTCGGCACGCTCTACGCTCCCGGCGACGAGCGCCGCGATGCGGGCTTCTCCATCTTCTACATGGGCATCAACATCGGCGCCCTCGTGGGTCCGCTGCTCACCAACCTCGCGTGGGACACCTACGGCTTCCACGTGGGCTTCGGCCTGGCCGCCATCGGGATGGCCGCGGGGCTCGTGCAGTACGGCCTCACCCGCAAGAACCTCCCCGACGCCGCCCACGAGGTCGAGAACCCCCTGCCCCGCACCGCCTATCCGCGCTGGATCGGCATCGCAGCGGCCTTCGTGGTGATCGTCGGCGTGGTCCTCGCCACGGGCCTGCTCGACGCCGGGAACCTGGCCAACGTCATGGCCTACACCGCGATCGTGGCGACCATCGCCTACTTCGCCGTCATCCTGACCAGCAGCAAGGTCACGCCCGTGGAACGGCGCCGCGTCTACTCCTTCATGCCGCTGTTCATCGCCAGCGCCGCCTTCTGGTCGCTGTTCCAGCAGCAGTTCACGGTCGTCGCGCTGTACTCGGAGAGCCGGCTCGACCGGAACCTCTTCGGCTGGGAGATGCCCCCGGGCATGGTGCAGTCGATCAACCCGATCTTCATCATCGTCTTCGCGGGCGTCTTCGCCACCGTCTGGACGCGCCTGGGCAGCCGCCAGCCGTCGTCGCCCCTGAAGTTCTCCTTCGGCCTGATCGTGATGGGCCTCGCCTTCCTCGCGTTCATCCCCTTCGCCGGGGGCGGGCCGAACAGCACGCCGCTGATCGGCCTGGCCGCGATCCTGCTGCTGTTCACCTGGGCCGAGCTGTTCATCTCCCCCATCGGCCTGTCCGTGACCACCAAGCTGGCACCGGAGGCCTTCCGCACCCAGATGCTGGCCCTGTTCTTCCTCTCCATCTCGCTCGGCACCACCGTCTCCGGGCTCCTCGCCGGCTTCTACTCCGAGGCGAACGAGGTGCCGTACTTCGCGTTCAGCGGTATCACCGCGATCGTCCTCGGCGGTGCCCTCATCGCGGGCGCCCCGGCCATCCGGAAGGCCATGAGCGGGGTCCGGTAGCAACACCCCCGTACCGCACACGGCAGGGCCCGCCCGGCACCCCGGGGCGGGCCCTGTTGCGTGCGCGCCGCCGATCCCACAGACTTCTACCCACCGGTAACTTCCGTGCCGGCAGCAGCAGATGCACCCCGGATCGAAGGAGATCGCGTGCCGAACCTCGCCAACAATCTCGTGGCCACCGCGACGAGGAGCCCCTCGGCCGTGGCCATCAAGCTCGACGACGTCGAGGTCACCTTCGGCGCCCTCGAGGCGCTCAGCCAGAAGGTGGCGACGATCCTCGCGGAGCAGGGCGTGGGGCGGGGTGACCGGGTCGCACTCGTGATGCCCAATATCCCGCAGATGGCATTCGTCTACTACGGTGTGCTGCGGGCCGGCGCCGTCGTGGTCCCCCTGAACCCGCTCCTCAAGGGACGCGAGGTGGCCTACCACCTGACCGACTCCGGGGCCCGCCTCGTCTTCGCCTGGGAAGGCGTCCTCGCGGAGGCACAGGCAGGTGCCGAGGAGTCGGGCGCCGGAACCGGCAAGGACGTCGTCGTCATCCCGGTGGACAGCGGCGCCTTCATGCAGCGCGTCGCCGGCGCCGAGCCCACACCCGGGGTGGTGGAGCTCGACGGCGAGGACACCGCCGTCGTCCTGTACACCTCCGGTACCACCGGGCGCCCCAAGGGGGCCACCCTCTCCCACACGAACCTCTCGCGGAACACGGAGATCTCACGCGACCTCATGGGCACCAGCGAGGGCGAGGTGCTCTTCGGCGGCCTGCCGTTCTTCCACATCTTCGGGCAGACCTGCGCGCTCAACGCCGCCGTCCTCACCGGTGCCACGGTGACGCTCCTGCCGCGGTTCGAGCCGGGTAAGGCGCTCGAGATCATCGCCCGGGACCGCGTCACGATCTTCGAGGGCGTCCCCACGATGTACATCGCGATGCTGCGCCACCCGGGCGTCACGGACACCGACCTCTCCTCCGTCCGGGTGGCCGTCTCGGGCGGGTCGGCGCTGCCGGTCGAGGTGCTGCACGAGTTCGAGCGCGTTTTCGGGGCGGACCTGCTGGAAGGGTACGGCCTGTCCGAGACCTCGCCGATCGTGAGCTTCAACCGGGTGGGCCACCTCCGCAAGCCCGGCTCCATCGGCACGCCCGTGGACGGCGTCGAGGTGCGCATGCTCGACCCCGAGGGCAACGAGGTGCCGCAGGGCGAGGTCGGCGAACTGGCCGTGCGCGGGCACTGCGTCATGAAGGGCTACTGGGAGAACCCGGACGCCACGGAGGCGGCCATCCCCGACGGCTGGTTCCGCACCGGGGACCTCGCGCGGGTGGACGAGGACGGGCTGCTGTTCATCGTGGACCGCAAGAAGGACGTGATCCTGCGCGGCGGCTACAACGTGTACCCGCGCGAGGTCGAGGAGGTGCTGTACGAGCACCCCGCCGTCGCGGAGGCCGCCGTGATCGGCGTGCCGGACGACCTGCACGGTGAGGAGATCGTGGCCGTCATCGGCATCAAGGCCGAGCACGTACCGGCCGACGACGACGCCCGCGAGGCGCTCGGTGCCGAGATCGTGGGGTTCGCCAGGGAGCGCGTGGCCGCCTACAAGTACCCTCGGCGCGTGGTGCTCGTGGACGCCCTGCCCAAGGGCCCCACCGGCAAGATCCTCAAGCGCGAGATCAAGGTCTAGCCCGGGCGGTTCGCACCGAAGACGCCGTACACCTGCGCGGCGGCCTCCTCCATCAGAGCCCCGGCCCCCTGGATCAGCTCGTCGAGCGCCATGGGGCCGGTGGCGATGGAGAACGCCGCCGCCAGACCGGCGTCCTGCACCTCCGCCGCCGTGAGCTGCACGCGTCCGGCGATGGCCACCACCGCGCATCCCGCCGGGGCGTTCCCGACCACGGCCTGCACCACCTTCCCGCCGAGGGACTGCGCGTCCAGGGACCCCTCCCCCGTGAGGACGAGGTCCGCGTCGGCGAGCGCCGCGGACAGCCCGACGGCATCCGCCACCAGGGCCGAGCCGGGCACGATCTCCGCGCCGAGGAACGGCACGAGCACGGCCGGCAGCCCGCCGGCGGCACCCGCACCGGGCACCTCGAGCACCGCCACGCCGGTGGCCTCCTCCACGATGCGCGCGAGGTGCGCCAGGCCCGCGTCGAGCACGACGACGTCGTCGGGCGTCGCGCCCTTCTGCGGGCCGAAGACGGCGGCGGCGCCGCGCGGTCCGCACAGGGGGTTGTCGACGTCCACGGCGATGCGCCAGCGGACGGACCGGGCACGGGGGTGGAGGTCGGTGGTGTCGATCGAGGCCAGCGCCGCCAGTGCCCCTCCGCCGGGCGGCAGGGGGTCGCCGTCGCGGTCGAGGAACCGTGCACCGAGGGCGGACAGGAGCCCGGCGCCGCCGTCGGTGGTCGCGGATCCGCCGATGCACAGGAGGATCTCCTCCGCGCCGTCGTCGAGCAGCCGGGCGGCGATCTCGCCGACGCCGTAGCTCGTGGCGGTGAGGGCGTCGAGGGGGAGGTCGGCCACGAGGGGCAGGCCGTTGGCCTCCGCCGCCTCGAGGACGCCCATCGTCCGGGGGATGCCGGAGGTCCCGGACGACGAGATGCCGTAGCGGGCGCTGCGCGCCCGGCCCGCGGCATCATGGCAGGCCGTGGTCCGCGGTTCGACGGACCAGGCGGTCAGGAGCGCGTCCAGCGTCCCCTCGCCGCCGTCGGCCAGCGGGGCCAGCACGACGCGCGGCGCCGGGTGGCCCAGGCGTGCAGCCGCGGCCCTGACACCTCCGGACATGGCGAGGGCAGCCTCCGCTGCGGGGAGGCTGCCCTTGAGGGAGTCCGGCGCGAGGACGATCCGGAGCGGACGCTGGGGTGCTGGTGCGATCACCCCTTCACCCTAGCCGCGGTGGCCGGGGTCGCGGTCGATCCCCGTCATGGGCCGTCAGGCGACGGACCCGCCGCCGTTGTCGGCTTCGAAGCCAGGGGCTATCTCGTCCTCGGTGCCGGGGCCGCCGTAGCCGCCGGCATCCTGCTCCTCGAGCTTGCCGGCCTTCTCCGCGCCCTGCTCCTCGGGGTCTCCGGTGGGGGTGTCGCTGGGATTCTCGCTCATGGTGGTACCTTCCGTCATCCGTCCGCCCCCGGCTGGGTGCTGATACTCAGCTTACTGATGATCCCGGGGTGGGCAACGGCCGGCCCGATAGCCGTCCTCACCACCCGATCACTACCGGTTCCGGCCGTGGCGGGTGTAATCGCGCGCGTTCTTTGGCATGCTGGGCCCATGGCTAACCGAGCGGGCACCGTAGCCCTTCCCAGCGACCTCGTAGACGTGACCCAGCTGCTCGACGCGTATTTCGACGTCGAACCCGACCTCGGGGACCCCGCGCAGCGCGTGGCCTTCGGGACCTCCGGGCACCGCGGCTCGTCCCTCAAGTCCTCCTTCAACGAGGGGCACATCGCAGCGATCACGCAGGCGATCGTCGAGTACCGTGCCGGGCAGGGCATCACCGGGCCGCTCTTCATGGGCAAGGACACGCACGCCCTGTCCGAACCCGCGCAGGACACCGCCCTCGAGGTGCTGGCCGCCAACCGGGTGAACGTGCTGATCGACGCGCGCGGCGCCTACACCCCCACCCCCGCGGTCTCGCACGCCATCCTCACCTACAACGCGACGCGCACGGAGCAGGCCGACGGCATCGTCATCACGCCCTCGCACAACCCTCCGGGGGACGGCGGCTTCAAGTACAACCCGCCGCACGGCGGCCCCGCCGACTCGGACGCCACGAACTGGATCGCGAACCGCGCCAACGACCTCCTCGAGGGCGGCCTGCGCGACGTGAAGCGCCTGCCGATCGCCCAGGCCCGTACCGCCGACGGCATCAGCAGCTACGACTTCCTGCAGCACTACGTCGACGACCTCCCGTCCGTGCTGAACCTCGATGCCATCCGGGCGGCCGGCGTGCACATCGGCGCCGACCCCATGGGCGGTGCCTCCGTGGACTACTGGGGTGCGATCGGCGAGCGCCACGACCTGAACCTGACGGTGGTCAATCCGCGGGTCGACCCGCAGTGGGCGTTCATGACCCTGGACTGGGACGAGAAGATCCGCATGGACTGCTCGTCGCCGTCGGCCATGGCCTCGCTGATCGGGCGGGCCACGGAGTTCGACATCGCCACCGGGAACGACGCCGACGCCGACCGCCACGGCATCGTCACCCCCGACGCCGGGCTGATGAACCCGAACCACTACCTCGCCGTCGCCATCCAGTACCTCTACGCGAACCGCCCGAACTGGCGCGCGGATGCGGTGATCGGGAAGACCCTCGTCTCGTCGTCGATCATCGACCGCGTGGCCGCGGACCTCGGCCGGGTGCTGCAGGAGGTCCCGGTGGGCTTCAAGTGGTTCGTGCCGGGCCTGCTCAGCGGCGAACTCGCCTTCGGGGGCGAGGAGTCCGCCGGTGCGTCCTTCCTGCGCCTGGACGGCACGCCGTGGAGCACCGACAAGGACGGCCTCCTCCTGGCCCTGCTGGCCTCGGAGATCACCGCGGTGACGGGCAGGACGCCGTCGCAGCACTACGCCGGACTGACGGACCGCTTCGGCGCGCCCGTGTACGCGCGGATCGACGCCGCGGCCACGCGCGAGCAGAAGGCCGCCCTGGGCAAGCTCGCGCCGTCGGACGTCACCGCCACGACCCTCGCCGGCGAGGAGATCACGGCCCGGCTGACGGAAGCCCCCGGCAACGGCGCCCCCGTGGGCGGCCTGAAAGTCACCACCGAGAACGCCTGGTTCGCCGCCCGCCCCTCGGGCACCGAGGACGTCTACAAGATCTACGCGGAATCGTTCCGCGGCGAGGAGCACCTGAAGCAGGTGCAGGCCGAGGCGAAGGCCCTCGTGGACGCCGTCATCAGCTGACCCGGGCCTAGAGGAGCCTGCGCAGCAGCTTCCTCTTGAGCGGACCGAAGGGCGGATAGGCGAGGCGCAGCGTGTCCAGCCGGGTCGGCTTGGAGAACACGGGTTGCTGATGGCTGAACGTCTCGAAGGAACGCCGCCCGTGGTAGCTGCCCGTGCCGCTCGCGCCCACTCCGCCGAACGGCAGTCCCGGGACCGCGAGCTGGATGGTGCAGACGTTGTGCGCCAGCCCGCCGGCCTGCACCCGCCCGGCGAACTCCCGCAGGTGTTCCTCGTGATCGCTGAACAGGTATGCGGCCAGCGGGTGGGGCCGCGCGCCGATGAAGCCGATCGCCTCGTCGAGGTCCTCCACCTCGACGATGGGCAGCAGCGGACCGAAGATCTCCTCCTGCATGAGCGTGGACCCGGGGTCCACATCGCGCAGGACGGTGGGTTCGAGGTACCGCTCGGCGCGCTCGTACCGTCCGCCGGAGGCCACCGTCCCGTCGGTCAGGAGCCCCACGAGGCGGTCGAAGTGCTGCTCGTTGATGATGCGCCCGTAGTCGTGCGAGGCCCTCGGGTCGCTCCCGTAGAAGTGCCGGACGGCGTCCGCCAGCGCGTCCGCGAGGACGGGGGCGGCATCCGGCGTGGTCAGGACGTAGTCCGGAGCCACGCACGTCTGGCCGGCGTTCATGAACTTGCCGTAGGCGATCCGCCGCGCCGCCGCACGGACGTCGCCACCCACCACGACCGCGGGCGACTTGCCGCCCAACTCCAGCGTCACGGGGGTGAGGTGCTCCGCCGCGGCCTTCATCACAATCTTTCCCACGCGTTCACCGCCGGTGTAGAAGACGTGGTCGAACGGCTGGGCCAGGAGATCCGTGCTCGCCTCCACGCCTCCCTCGACGACTGCCACGGCCTGCGGATCGAGGTACAGCGGGACGAGCCGGGCGAGCAGGCGCGACGTCGAGCCGGCCAGCTCGCTGGGCTTCAGCACGGCCGTGTTGCCTGCGGCGAGAGCTCCGACGAGCGGTGCCAGCACGAGCTGCAGCGGGTAGTTCCAGGGTCCGATGATCAGCACGGTGCCGAGGGGCCGGGCCTGCGTCCAGGCACGGGCCGGGCGCAGCCCGAGGGGGACGGCGATCCTCTCCGGGGCCATCCACCGGTCGAGGTGCCGCAGCGCGTGGTCGGCCTCCGCCCGGACGACGGCGATCTCGGAGAGGAACGCCTCCGTGCCGCTCTTGCCGAGATCCTGCTCCAAAGCGCCGGTCACCTCCTCCTCCCGCTCGCCGAGCAGCCGCAGGAGCGCATGCAGCTGATCCCGGCGCCAGGCGGCGCTCCTGGTGGCTCCGGAGGCGAAGTACCGGCGCTGGCCGGCGAGGAGCCGTGCAGCACCCATCAGGCGTTCCCCTTCCGTGCCGCGCCGGCCGTGGAGCCGGTCGGGCGGCCGGTGAAGTGCTCCATGGAGCTGTACACCTTGAAGACCCGCCCCGCGACGACGTCCCAGACGGGTTGGGGCAGCAGGTTCCGGAGTGTCCCCCCGAGCTGCACGGTCCAGGGCAGCTGGACGCGCGCCCGGCCGGCGAGCATGCCGCGCCACGCCCTCTCCACCACGTGCCCCGGTTCCATGAGCGGCGTCAGGAGGGGCCCGCGGGCGCCCTCGAACATCCCGGTCCTGATGTAGCTCGGGATGAGGGTCGTGACGGCGATCGGGTGACCGGCCGCCACGAGCTCGAGGCGGAGGGAGTCGCTCCAGCCGATCACGGCCCACTTCGACGCCGCGTACACGCTCATCCTGGGCACGGCCAGCGTCCCGGACGCGGAGGCCACGTTGAGGATCCGGGCCGGTGTGCCGCGCTCCATCATGGCCGGGAGGAACGCGCGCGTGACGTGCATCGGGCCGGCGGTGTTGACGGCGAGCGTGAGGTCGATGTCCGCGCGGTGGTCGTGCTCCCAGAAGTACTTGCCGCGCACGATGCCCGCGTTGTTCACCAGCACGTCCGGCACGCCGACGTCGCCGAGGACGGCACCGGCCGCCGCCTGGATGGATTCCACCGAGGCGACGTCCACCACGTAGCTGTGCAGCGTGGTCGCTTCGGCCGCAAGGCTCGCGACCACCTCCTCGAGGGCGCGCCCGTCGACGTCCCAGAGCACGACGGCGGCCGCTCCCTCGCGGACGGCGCGCTCGGCGTACAGCCTGCCCATGCCCATACCCGCACCGGTGACCAGGACGGTGCGTCCTCGGACCGTGAATACCATTGCCTGCCCTCTCCCTCGATCACCTGCAACGTAGCATCGAAGATCACGCGCGGCCGATAGGCTTTCGGGAAACCCCTCGAACCCCTTCGGAAGGCAGACCCATGAGCGCACGAGGCATCGGCTGGACCCTCCACGGGGATGGCAGGAACGTGCTTCCGGGCCGTTTCGTCGCCCCCGAGGAACGCCTGAGCTGGCCGCGGACCATCGGCATCGGCGCCCAGCACGTCGTCGCGATGTTCGGCGCGACCTTCCTGGTCCCGCTCATCACGGGCTTCCCGCCCTCGACCACCCTGCTCTTCTCCGGTGTCGGGACCATCCTGTTCCTCGTCATCACGGCGGGGAAGGTCCCGAGCTACCTCGGTTCGAGCTTCGCCTTCATCGCGCCCATCGCCGCGGCGCAGTCGCAGTACGGGGCTGCGGGCGCACTCGGCGGCATCATCATGGCCGGCGCGGCCCTCGCGATCATCGGCGGGATCGTGCACACCGGCGGAGCCCACTGGATCCAGCTGGCCATGCCGCCGATCGTCACCGGGTCGATCGTCGCGCTGATCGGCCTGAACCTGGCTCCCACGGCGAAGGCGAGCTTCGAACAGGCGCCCCTCACCGCGCTGGTGACCGTCATCGCGATCCTGCTCGTCACGGTGCTGTTCAAGGGCATCCTGGGGCGGCTGTCCATCCTCGTCGGCGTCCTCGCAGGCTACGTCGTCGCGATGATCCGCGGGGAGGTGGATTTCGCCGCCATCGGCAACGCCGCGTGGATCGGCCTGCCGGACTTCTCCGCCCCGGAGTTCCACCTCTCCGTCGTCGGGCTCTTCGTCCCCGTGGTCCTCGTGCTCGTCGCGGAGAACATCGGTCACGTGAAATCCGTGGCGGCGATGACCGACCGCGACCTGGACCCCCTGACCGGGCGCGCACTCATGGCGGACGGCCTCGCCACCATGATCGCCGGTGCGGGAGGCGGATCCGGCACCACCACGTACGCCGAGAACATCGGTGTCATGGCGGCCTCCCGCGTCTACTCGACGGCCGCCTACTGGGTGGCCGGGATCGTCGCCATCCTGCTGAGCCTCTTCCCGAAGTTCGGGGCGCTCATCGCCACCGTCCCCGCCGGCGTGCTCGGTGGTGCAGGCGTGGTGCTCTACGGCATGATCGGCATCCTCGGTGTCCGCATCTGGGTGCAGAACCAGGTGAACTTCTCGAACCCCATCAACCTGTCGACGGCGGGGGTCGCGCTGGTCATCGGGATCGCGGACTTCACCTGGGTCATCGGCGACCTCACCTTCGCGGGGATCGCCCTCGGCACCGCCGCGGCCCTGATCATCTTCCACGGCATGACGGCGATCGCCCGGGCGCGCGGCAGCGAACACGTTCCCGGCCCCGAGGAGCTAGAGTCCAGCGACCACGGCAGCAGGCCCTCGAAGCTGGGCTGACCCGGTGTAACAATGGGCGCATGTGTCACTTCCACTGCCCTGCCGGCGCCCGATGAACTCCCGCGAGGTCTGGTCGACGTCCGAGTGGCGGCAGCAGGCGGAGCAGTGGATCGACGCCGTGCTGGAGGCCCTCGGCGTCGTGCGGCTGGGGCCGGCCGAGCAGCCGCGCATCCGCTTCTGGTCGACGCAGCTGACCGTCCCCACCGACCACGGCACGCTGTGGTTCAAGGAGAACAACCTCGGGCAGTTCGCGGAGGCCTCGATCATGTCCCTGCTCGGGGAACTGGCACCGGATCACGTCACGGCCCCCCTGGCCATCGAGCCGTCCCGCGGCTGGATGCTCACGGCGGACCACGGGGCCACCCTGGACAGCCTCGGCTCGGACGACCCCTCCGTCTGGGCGCGCATCACGAGCGACTTCGCGGACCTGCAGCAGCGCGTCGCGCCGCACGGGGAGCGGCTGTCGGAGGCGGGCCTGGTGCTCATGAACCCGGAGGTGGCCGCCAATTTCGTGGAGAACCAGCTGCTGCTCCACACCGGGCTGCCGTCCGAGCATCCGCTGTACCTGTCCGCGGACGAGGCCGACGACGTCGTCCGCCGCCTGCCGGCCATCGGCGACGCCGTCGAGGTGCTGCGCGGCGTCGCGGTGCCGCTCTCCCTCGACCACAACGACCTGCACGCCCGGAACTGCTTCCTGCCCGGCGCGAGCGCGGATCCCCTGCGGTTCTTCGACTTCGCGGACGCCTACTGGGCGCATCCGTTCAGCACCCTGCTCGTGCCCATCACGCAGATGCGCGAACAGTGGAAGACGACGGCGGACGACCCGCGGATCCAGCGGGTCATCGCCGCCTACCTCGAGCGGTGGACGGATTTCGCCCCGCTGCCGGAGCTGCGCGCCGCCGTCGAACCCGCTTTGGCGCTGGCCGGCGTGCACCGGTACGGTTCCTGGCTCCGCCTGCTGGTGTACGCCGACGACGCGTCGATGCGCGCCTATGCTCCTACGGCCCTGCACTACCTGAGGACCCTGACCGACCCGGTTCTCCGACCGTAGGCCCGGCAGGGAGACCCCCGGCACGAACAGCCCGGACGCCCGGTGGGGGGCGGACGTGACGGTATGCCGACTTCTTCTTCCCTGCTTGACCACCGCAGCAGTCCCGTGCCACTCTTCTACAACGATGTAGACAACGATGTAAATGGGTTCCCGCGCACCGCGGCCCTCCTCTCCGCCGTCGAAAGGACCACGTGATAATGACGTCACGTAAGAGATACTGGACGCGTCCCGCGAGCCTCGTCGCCGCGCTCACCCTCGCACTCACCGCTGTGGCCCTGCCCGCGAGCGCCGGGCCCAAGGATCCGGCCCGGCCCATCACCCTCACGCAGCAGTCGGCCGCCGCCGGCCTCGATGATCTCGTGGGCGGCAAGTCGGTGGTCGGCGACACCAGCCCCATCCATGATCCGGCCCTCATCATCGACGACGACGGCACCTGGTACGTCTACTCCACCGGGCTGCTGGCCCGCGAGAACGGCGGCACCATCCAGATCTGGTCCTCCCACGACGAGGGCACCACCTGGGAGTACACCGGCACCGTATGGGACGAGATCCCCGCGTGGATCGACGAGCACTTCTCGGGCGGTCCTCTCCCCGAGAATCTCTGGGCTCCCGAGATCTACGAGAACGACGGCACCTACTACCTCTACTACTCGGCGTCGCAGTTCGGCGGCAACAATTCCCTGACCGCGCTGGCCACCAACACGACACTCGATCCGGAGGACCCCGACTACGAGTGGGTGGACCAGGGTGTCGTCGTCGAGTCCCCCGTCACCGGGCTGGATCCCGCCAACCCGAACAAGACCTTCAACGCGATCGATGCGGGGATCGTCGAGGACGCGGACGGCAAGCCCTACATGTCCATCGGTTCGTTCTGGTACGGCATCTTCCTGGTTCCGCTCGAATGGCCGAGCGGCAAGCCGGTGGAGGACTGGCAGTCCCGGACCGTCAACCTCGCGGACCGCTTCATCCCGGGCAACCCCATCGAGGCGCCCTACATCATGCAGCGTGACGGCTACTACTATCTCTTCACCTCCTTCGACTTCTGCTGCCGCGGCGCGGACTCCACGTACAAGATCGCGGTGGGACGCTCCACGTCGGTCACCGGTCCGTACCTGGACAAGGAGGGCCGGGACATGTTCGGCGGCGGTGGCTCGATCCTCCTCGAGTCGCACGGCGCGATGAACGGGGTGGGTGGCCAGTCCGTCTTCGGCGACTACCTCGCGTTCCACTACTACGACGCCTCCAACGAGACCACGCCCTACATCCCGACCCTCGGCCTGCAGAAGATGGGCTGGGAGGACGGGTGGCCCACCGTGGACCAGGGCGTCGGTGTCCCCGAACTCGGAGTCGTCCCCGAGTCGACAAGGGTCCGGGAGGGCCACAAGGCGCACTTCACGGCGCGTGCCACCGGGACGCCCGAGCCCGTCGCGGTCTGGGAGAGCTCGGACGACAGCGGCGCCACCTGGCAGGTCGCGCAGGTGACCCAGCGGGCCGAGCGGGCCGACGATGGGACGTATACCTCCGTCGCGGAGGTGAAGAAGGCAGCGGCCGCCGACGACGGACGACTGTTCCGTGCCACGTTCTCGAATGCGCACGGCGCGGTGACCACGGATCCCGTGGAGCTGGGCGTCGAGGCGAAGCCCGGCAAGAGCCGCCCATAGATTCCTGCGGTGCCCGCAGCGCGGGCACCGCAGGCACCAGGCTCGGTGGTTCAGCGGCGGGCGCGATACCGACGCTGACGCACCGAAACCGAGGGAGCCCGGTCGCGGGAGTGGCCGCGACCGGGCTCCTGCACGTCCGGGAGCAACACTGCACCCGGCCTCCTCGTCCACGAACGGCCGGTATGCGCGACAGCCGCCGGAGTTGCGCATCGGCGGCTTCGGGACTGCGCGGTCACCCCTCCGGCCGGTCGCCGTTCTGCGGCCACGCCGCGCGGTCGGCCAGGCAGGAGGCGAGCACGTCCGCGGCGTCGGACACGAGGCCGTCGACGCCGAGATCGAGCAGCCTGTCCATGTCCTCGCGCGCGTTGACGGTCCAGACATGGACGTGGAGGCCGGCCGCGTGGCACGAGGCGACGAAGCGGCGCGTCACCACGCGGACGCCACGATACGTCTCGGGTACCTGCAGCGCCTGGATCTCGGCTATCCGTGCGAGGGGACCTGCCAGCCCGAGGGGTGCGGCCAGCTTCAGGAGTGCGTTGACCGCCATGCCGGCGGACGACGCCGTCGGCCTGTCGAGCAGGCGCAGCACCCTCCGGCGGCGACGGTCGGAGAACGAGGCGACGAGCACGCGGTCATGGGCGCCGAGCCGGTTGACGAGCTCGGCGAACGGCCTGGCGCAGTCGTCGCTCTTGACGTCGATGTTCAGGCGCAGTTCCGGCCAGCGCAGCAGCACCTCCTCGAGCGTGGGGATGCCGCCGCCGCCGCCCACCGGCAGAGCGCCCAGCTCCGCCGCCGTCCGCCCCGCGATCGGCCCCCGGGCGTCGGTCACGCGATCGAGCAACTCGTCGTGGAAGACCACCACCACGCCGTCGCCCGATGCGCGGACATCGATCTCGAGGTACCGGAAGCCGAGCTCGACGGATCGCTCGAAGGCCGCCATGGTGTTCTCGCCGCCGGCGGGGGCGAACCCCCGGTGCGACAGTGCGAGGGGGGACGCGTCGGACCGCGTGCCGGAGCGGTTGTCGAGGTAGGGGTAGCGGCCCGGGTCAGGCCGTGCGGAGCGCCGCAAGCCGTTCCTCCAGCACCTGCGCCACGCCGTCCTCCTCGAACGGCGGCGCCACGAGGTTCGCGGCCGCGAGCGCGTCCGGGTGGCCGGAGGCCATGGCGTACCCGTGGCCGGCCCAGCCGAGCATCTGGACGTCGTTCGGCATGTCACCGAAGGCGACGACGTCCGCGGCGTCGATCCCGCGGTCCGCCGCGTACCGGGCGAGCGTGACGGACTTGTCGATATCGGGGACAGCCATCTCGAGCAGGGCGATGGTCGGCGCGGAGTGCGTCGTCGAGACGAGGTGGGCGACGGCCGGCCGCACGGCCGCGAGGAACTCGTCGGGTGAGACGGTCTTCTCGCGTGCGAGGAACTTGACGACGTGCTCGCCGGGCAGGGACTCCTCGAACGGCTGCGCCGTGATCCCGCCGAGCAGCTCGGAGGTCGCTCCGTCGGCGAAGCCGGACTCGATCTGGAAGCCCGACACCGTCTCGGCAGCGAAGGTGGCCGCAGGGTAGAGCCCGCGGATGATGTCGCGCGCAGCGTAGACGTCCTCGGGTTCGAGGAGCCTCGCGTCGAGGACGCGCTCCTCCTGGAGGTCGTACGTCAGCGCGCCGTTCGAACAGATGACCGTCCCGGTATGACCGAGCTGGTCGCGCAGGGGCTGCAGCCAGCGGGGAGGACGGCCCGTGACGAAGACGACGTCGACCCCCGCCTCCACGCATGCCCGGAACGCACGGATGGTGCGCTCGCTCATCGTGCCGTCGTGGCCCACGACGGTCCCGTCCATGTCGCTCGCCACGAGGCGCATCGCTGACTCCTTCAGGTTCCGGACTTCCACCCTACCGGCGGATGGGCCTCGAGGCCGTCCCGCTACCGCTCGAACGTGCCGATGAGCCGGGCACGGCCGATGGTGCTGGAGAAGAGGTTGAAGCCGAGGTAGGCGGGCGAGGCCTCGGCCGGGAGGTCGAGGGACTCGACGTCCAGCGCGTGGACGACCACGTGGTAGTGGTGGGGGCCGTGGCCCTCGGGAGGTGCGGCACCCACGAACCCGGCGAAGCCGCCGTCGTTGCGCAGTTGCAGGGCGCCCTGGGGCAGCAGGCCGGAGCCGTCGGTGCCCGCACCTGCGGGCAGGGACGTGGTGGTGGCGGGCAGGTTGGCGACCGACCAGTGCCAGAACCCGCTCGCGGTGGGTGCGTCGGGGTCGTAGACGGTCACGGCGAAACTCCTCGTGGCTTCGGGGAAGCCGCTCCAGCTGAGCTGCGGTGATTCGTCCCTGCCTCCCGCGCCCATCACCCCGGAGGCCTGTGCGGGATCGAGCGGCCCGTGGTGGGTGATCGTCTCGCTGGTCAGCTCGAACTCGGGTACCTGCGGCAGGTCTGCATAGGGATCGCGGGTCATGGGTGTGCTCCTGGTGTCGTGGTCGATCGCGGCGGTCAGGCCTGGCGTGTCATCTCGTCGCGCGAGGGCGGGTTCGCTCCCGCGCGCGAGACGGTGATGGCTGCCGCCCGGGCTGCGTACTGCAGCATCCCGGTCAGCTGCCCGAGGCTGATTCGGCGCAGCTCCTCGCGCCGATGGGCGCCGTCGAGTTCGTTGTCCACGAGCGCCCCCACCAGGGCCGCCATGAAGGAGTCCCCGGCGCCCACGGTGTCCACCACGCTCGCGGAGGGTGCGGGAACCGACACCTCGCCCGTCCGGCAGATCGCCCACGGCCCCTGGGACCCGCGGGTCACCACGACGACGGCGGCGCCGGCGTCCAGCCAGGCGCGCGCCGACTCCTCCGGGGTGCGATCGGGGTAGAGCCATTGGAGGTCCTCGTCGGAGGCCTTGATCACGTCGGCGAGCGCGACGAACTTCCCGGCCTGGGCACGGGCGTGCTCCACGTCGTCGATGATGGTGGGCCGGCAGTTGGGATCGTAGGTGACCGTGACGAGGGGGTGCGCCGCCGTGACCAGGGCGAGCACGTCGGCTGCCCCGGGGGTGAGCATCGTGGCGATGGAGCCGGTGTGCAGAAGGGTGGCGCCGTCGAGGAGCGTGTCCTTCCGGGCGACCAGCCCCGGCAGGTCCCAGACGAGCTGGAAGTCGTAGGACGCCCCACCCGCGGGGTCGAGGCGCGCGGTCGCGACGCTCGTGGGGGCGCCGTCGGGTTCCACGGGGAAGGGCACGGAGTTGTCGCGGAGGTGCTTCCGGATCATGCGGCCGTACTCGTCGTCGCCGTACCGGCCCACGAACTGGGCCGGATGCCCCAGGCGGGCGAGTCCCACGGCCACGTTCATGGGGCTTCCACCCACGTGCGCGCTCATGGGTGCGGTGTCGCTGACGACTTCGTCGATGAGGGTTTCCCCGATCACGGTGAGCACTCCCTCAACGTACCAGCCGCCGTGTCCCCGCCACCGGGGAAGTTCCGCGTCGCGGGCGGATCCCGCGTACGCGATGGCGGTCCGGCCTACTCCGTCTCCGGCCGCAATCCGCGGGGGCGCGCGGGGAGAGGGCGGCCGCGGAACCGGCGCACGCTGTAGACGATCAGCACGAGGGCGATGATCGAGGACGCGATGAGGCTGATACCCGTGCCCGTCCCCCCGAACAGCCACCACTTGTCCGCGAGGAACCACCAGGACGGCACGGCGGGCTGGAGGATCCAGATCACGCCGAGGGTCATGATCACGAGGGCACTCGCACAGCTCACGGCGATGCGGGGGATGGTCGCCACTCCGAGCGCTGCTGCGTGATAGGCGTTGGACTTCAGCGGCTTCAGGTAGCGGCGCGCCCAGTGGTACTGCTGCGACAGGACCGCGAGGCCGGCGGCGAGCATCAGGAGTCCCGGTCCGGGCAGCACCAAGGCGGCGATCCCGAGTACCACGAGGGTCCACCCGACCACCTCGATACCGGTGCGGCGGACCCACCCGGAGACCCACCCTCTCGCTGCCATGCGAACAGGATGACACAGGAAGCTGGGGGCCCACGACGGTCAGCAGGCTGCCTATCGCCCGGAGGGCACCGGCAGGCCGGGGAACAAATGCCGGATTGCATGCGTTTGCATGGACATGCCGGCGCTCGCCCGGCCGGCCCCATCAAGGAGGACAGCGTGACTGCACAAACCGAAGGTCTCCACCACGTCACCGCGATCGCCGGTGATCCCCAGAAGAACATCGACTTCTACATCAGGGGGCTGGGGCTGCGGCTCGTCAAGAAGACCGTGAACTTCGACGACCCGGGTACCTACCACCTGTACTACGGCGACGAGTCCGGGCGCCCCGGATCCCTCCTGACCTTCTTCCCGTGGCAGGGCATCCGCAGCGGACGCATCGGCAGCGGACAATCGACCACCACCGCCTTCTCCGTGCCGCAGGGCACGCTGGGCTGGTGGCAGGAGCACTTCAAGGCACTCGGCGTCGAGTCCCCCATCTCCCGCGCCTCGTCCGAGGAGGAGCGCCTCTCGCTGCGCGACCCCGACGGACTGCAGATCGACCTCGTGGCCTCCTCCATCTCCGATCCACGCAATCCGTGGGACTCCGCCTCGGTGCCCGCCGAGTACGCCGTGCGCGGCCAGCACTCGTCCGTCCTGACGGTCCAGGATCCCACCCGCACCCTCGAGACGTTCACGCGCGACCTCGGTATGACGGTCCTCGGCGAGAAGGACGGCCGATACCGTCTGAGCACGCACGCCGGCGAGCCCGGCACGGTCGTCGACGTCGTCACCGACGCCCGCGGTGAGCGCGGCCTCGTGGCCGGCGGCACGGTGCACCACATCGCGTTCCGTGTCCCCGACCAGCAGACCCAGGAGCTCTGGCGCCAGGAGCTCGCCGAGCGCGGCTACGGCGTGACGGCGATCCTCGACCGCCAGTACTTCACCTCCCTCTACTTCCGCGAGCCGGGAGGCACGCTCCTCGAGATCGCCACCGACACCCCGGGCTTCGACATCGACGAGCCCCTGCTGGAACTCGGCCGTTCCCTGAAGCTGCCGCCGTGGCTCGAGCCGAACCGCGAGGCGATCGCCCATTCCGTGGCGAAGATCGAGCTGCCCGCGGAGAACAACCCGGCCGTCCAGGCCTTCTTCAGGAGCTGACATGAGCGCGATCCACCAGTGGCCGCACCTGTTCGAGGAAGGAGCACCCGGCACCCCCGTGCTGCTGCTCCTGCACGGCACGGGCGGCACCGAGCACGACCTCCTGCCGCTCGCCGAGCGTCTCGCCCCCGGCGCGGGTCATCTCGCTCCCCGTGGACCCGTGCAGGAGCACGGCATGAACCGCTGGTTCCGCCGCTTCGGCGAGGGCGTGTTCGACGTCGACGACGTCGTACGCCGCGCCGGTGAGCTCGCGGCGTTCGTCGGCTGGGCACGGGACCACTACGGGATCGGCGGTCGGCCGCTCGTGGCCGTCGGTTTCTCCAACGGGGCGAACATCGGCCTCGCGACCGCGCTGCTCCACCCCGATGCCGTCAGGAACGCCGTCGCGTTCTCCGGCATGTACCCGCTGGAGGGGCGGACGATCGAGGCGGACCTGTCCGGATCGTCGGTCGCCCTGTTCAACGGGGAGTCCGACGCCATGGCCCCGATCGAGAGCGTGGTCCGCCTGGGATCGATCCTCGAGAGCCGTGGCGCCGAAGTAAGCCGGAACGTCCGCCAGGGCGGTCACGGGATCCACCCCACGGAGGTGGACGGTGCAGCCGCCTGGATCACCTCGCACACCCGGAAGGTACTCAATGACTGACGCACGCAACGACCTCGCCGCGAAGGCCGCCAACCTCGCCCAGCTGCACGCCGCCCCCGAGATCCTGCAGGTGGTGAACGTCTGGGACGCCATCAGCGCGAAGACCATCGCCGCCGTCCCCGGCACGACGGCCCTTGCCACGGCAAGCCACTCGATCGCGGCGTCGCTGGGCTACGACGACGGTGAGAACATCCCCGTGGAGGAGATGGTCGGCGCCGTAGGACGGATCGCCGCGGCGACGGACCTGCCGGTGTCCGCGGACCTGGAGTCGGGCTACGGCGACCCGGAGGACACCGTCCGCCGGGCGATCGGCGTCGGGATCGTCGGCGCGAACATCGAGGACCAGATGCGTCCGCTGGCCGACGCCGTGGCGCAGATGGAGGCGGTCCTGCGGGCAGGCACGTCGGAGGGGATCGACTTCGTCCTCAACGCCCGTACGGACGCCTTCGTGAGAGCCGGGGACCGCGATCCCGCGGACGTCCTGGCCGACGCCGTGGAGCGCGGCAGGGCGTACCTGGCGGTCGGTGCCACGAACGTGTTCGTGCCCGGGCTGCTGGACGAGCACGCGGTGACCACCCTCGTGGAGGCCTTCGGTCCCCGGCGCCTGAGCGTCATCAACGTGCCGGGCAGCCTCGCGCCGGCGCGCCTGCAGGAACTGGGCGTGGCCCGCATCTCCTACGGCCCGTGGACGCAGCGCGTCGCGCTCACCGCGCTCGCGACCACGGCACGCGACCTGCTCGCCGGCGGCGCCCTGCCCGAGGGCACGCTTCCCCTCAACTAGGGATGCCCCCACCGGACCCCGGTCAGCCCCCGACGGGCGGGCCGGGGTCCCCTGCATCGGCGGCGTCGGCGGCGTCGTCGAGCAGTCCGACGATCCGCTCCCAGGCCTCGGAGCCGGGGGTGATGACGGCGAAATGGTCCCCCGGGACGAGGACCAGCTCTGCCCTCGCGCCTGCCGCCGTGGCCTCCCTCACGTAGCCCTCCGACTGGCTGAGCGGCACGGTGGCATCATGCATGCCATGCACTGCATACACGGGGACGTTCAGGGGTATGGCGGTCATCGGGTCCGCGAACCGGTACCGCTCCGGGTCCCCGGGGTCGCCGAGCAGGTTCTCCACGGCGCCGTCGCTCAGTCCGAGCCTGCGGGCCTCCCCGAGGTCCAGCACCCCGGCCTGGCTGACGACGGCGGTGAGCGGCACGGTGGGGACCCCTGCACCGGGCGCGCCGGACGGCAGTCCTGCCCTCCCCGCAGCCCATACGGCCAGGTGTCCGCCGGCGGAGTGGCCCAGCGCCGTCGTCGAGCGGAGGTCGAGGCCGTGCTCCCCCGCGGCGGCGGCGAGCGCATCGATGCCGGCGGCGACGTCGTCGAACGTGGCGGGCCAGCCGCCCCCGTTGCCCGCCCTCCGGTACTCGAGGTTCCAGCAGGCGTAGCCCCGGCCCGCGAGATCCTGCGCGAGCGGCTCCCCCAGCTCGGCTCCATAGGTGGACCGCCAGTAGCCGCCGTGGATGATGACCACGACGCCGCGGACCGCGAGGCCCGCGGCGGGCAGGTGGAGATCGGCGAACTGGCTCGGATCCTCGCCGTAGCCGTACCGCTGCGGTGCGGCAGGCGACGCGGTGCCGCTGCCGGTCCGGAGGCGGCAGGCCGTGAGCACGGCGGCCCCGGCCGCGACGAGGAGGGCCAGGAGGGAGCGTCGACCCACGGGGTGCACCGGATTCACAGGGGAAGCGTAACGGTCACCCGCGTTGGCTACGATGAAGGTTCTCCTTCGAAAGGCACGGTGCATGGGCGCATGGGATGATCTCGACGAGCGGCTGAGGCCTACCGTCGAGGCGCATACGCGTGAGTACGAGCGCGTTCGGCCGGCCCTGGACCGCGTCACCGCCGCCATGCGGGACAGCATCGAGGGCATCTTCGACGGCACGGGCCTCCAGCCGCTGTTCGTCACGGCGCGCACCAAGACCGTGGAATCCTTCCGCGACAAGGCGTCCCGCACCCTGCCGTCCCCTGATACCGGTGCGACGCCCGTCCTCGTGTTCCCCGACCCGCTGCGCAACCTGACGGACCTGGTGGGCGTCCGCATCATCACCACGCTGCCGCACGAGGTGGACCTCGCGGCGAACCTGCTCAAGCGCCAGCGCCACGAGTTCGACTGCCGCGGTGACCGGGAGAAGGACATCGGGTCCATCGAGTCCGGCACGTACGGCTATTCGAGCCGGCACCTCATCATGCGTACCATCCACAACGAGGTGGTCCGGGCCTTCCAGCAGACCGTGGATCCCGAGACGAAGGCCGCCGGCAGCTACCTCTTCGAGGTTCAGGTGCGGACGGTGCTGGCGCACGCGTGGTCCGAGATAGAGCACGACATCCGCTTCAAGGCATCCAATCCGAAGGCCTGGAGCCCCTACTTCGACCGGCAGTTCACCGGTACGGCGGCCATGCTGGAGACCGTGGAAGCCGCCTTCGCCGAACTGCACGAGCGGTACGAGACGGTCACGGGATTCTGGGACGAGGAGGGCGAGGGCAGCGCCCCGCTCACGCCCAACCGCGTCCGTGACGTCTGGCAGACGCTGCTGCCGCACGTGGACCGGAAGTCGGACGACAACTGGGGCTGGGCGGCCGAACTCCTCGCCGCCCATGGACTGAGGACCACGCTGCAGCTCGTGTCCCTGCTGCAGGCCGACACCATCACGACGGTCCGCAAGGCGCTCGACCACCGCTACTCGCCCGGACCGGACCGGCTCCTCGACGACATGCTGCTCTGGCACTACGGCGAACGGCACATCGACCTCACCGCTGAGCCCATGGACGCGGACGCGACACCGCGACGGGACAGCCTCCAGCGCCGGTACCGGCAGATGCAGGCCTACCGGGCGCTGCATCCCGCCTGATCGGTCGGGGGACGGCGGTGCGGCTCAGCCGCGGTCCTTCCGCGCGCCGGTCGAGGCGGCAGGCGGCCGGCAGGGTCCTGACCCGCACCGTACGGCGACGGCCGACCCCGAGGGAGCGGCCGTCGCCGTACGATCGACGCCTCGGGGCACCCGGGAATCAGGCCTCCGAGACCTGCGCCGCGAGATTGGCGAGCGTGGAGTCCAGGGCGTCCTGCGACACCTCGGGGAAGCTCAGCTTCTTCAGGATCGCCTTGTCCGTGACGGCGGACCAGTCGTAGCTCACGGAGACCTCGGTGGAGTCGGGGCCCGAGGGCTGCAGTTCCCACACCCATTCCCAGCCCGGCGGCACCTCGCCGGCCGGCGCCGTCTTCCAGGCGAGCAGCTTGTTCGGGTCGTAGCCCACCACGTGGTTGTCCGTCTGGTAGTCACCACCCATCTTGTCCCACTGCTGGTTCATGGTGAACACCTGGCCCACGGCGGTGATGCGGTCCGACTTGCTGTCCGACTGCACCATGCCCGAGCCGTCGAGGGCGGCATGGCGGGCGGGATTGGACAGGATGTCGAAGATGGCACCGGCGGGTGCATCGATGGTGCGGGTCGAGGAAATGCGGGACTCGGTCATAGGGCGTTCTCCTTCTGGTCGTGGACCACGGGTTTTACTTCGCGTCGTCCGGCGAAGATTCGTCGAGCATCCAGCCGGTGATGGACTCGAGGTCCTTCCCGGCGTCGCGCGTGTACTGCCAGGCGCGCTGCCGCTGGTCCTGCAGGTCCTGCCGGAAACGGGCCTGGGTGGCGCCGAGGGCCGGTACGCGGTCGATCACGTCCATGGCCAGCTGGAACCGGTCGATCTGGTTCAGCATCGCCATGTCGAACGGCGTCGTGGTGGTGCCTTCCTCTTTATACCCGCGCACATGGAGGTTCGCGTGGTTGGTGCGCCGGTAGGTCAGCCGGTGGATGAGCCACGGGTAGCCGTGGTAGGCGAAGACCACGGGCTTCGACTTCGTGAACAGGGTGTCGAAATCGCGGGCCGAGAGCCCGTGCGGGTGCTCCGAGCTGTCCTGCAGGCGCATGAGGTCGACGACGTTGACCACCCGGATCTTCAGCCCGGGGACGCCCGCGGCCAGCAGGCGCGCGGCGGCCACGGTCTCGAGCGTCGGGACGTCACCGGCACATCCGAGGACGACGTCGGGCTCCACCCCGGGCTCCTCCGACCCCGCGAAGCCGAAGATTCCGATGCCGCGCCTGACGTGCAGGAGCGCCTCCTGGGGGCCCAGCCAGGTGGGCGTGGGCTGCTTGCCGGTCACGATCACGTTGATGGTGTCGCGGGTCTTCATGCAGTGTTCGGTGACCGCGAGCATCGTGTTGGCATCCGGCGGGAGATAGACCCGGATGACGTCCGCCTTCTTGTTCATCACATGGTCGATGAAGCCGGGGTCCTGGTGGGAGAAGCCGTTGTGGTCCTGCTGCCAGACGTGGCTGGAGAGCATGTAGTTGAACGAGGCGATGGGCTGCCGCCAGGGCAGCGTCCGGTGGACCTTGAGCCACTTGGCGAACTGGTTGAACATCGAGTCGACGATGTGCACGAAGGCCTCGTAGCAGTTGAAGACCCCGTGGCGTCCCGTCAGCAGGTAGCCCTCGAGCCAGCCCTGGCACAGGTGCTCGCTGAGGACCTCCATGACCCGCCCGGACCGTGCGAGGTGCTCGTCGACGTCCTCCAGGCGTGGCTGCCAGACCCTGTCCGTCACCTCGAACACGGCGGACAGGCGGTTCGACGCCGTCTCGTCCGGACCGAACAGGCGGAAGGTGTGGGGATTGCGCTCGATGATGTCGCGGAGATAGCCGCCGACGGTGATCATCGGGCTCGCCTTCTCCGTGCCCGGATGCGGCACCTCCACGGCGTGCTCCAGGTACGAGGGCAGCACGAGGTCGCGGAGGAGCCACCCGCCGTTGGCGTAGGGCGTGGCGCTCATCCGGAGGTCGCCGTCGGGGGCCAGCGCGGCGATCTCCGGCCGGAGTTCCCCCGTCCCGGTGAAGAGCGACGCCGGATCGTAGGACCGCATCCAGTCCTCGAGCTGGTGCAGGTGGTCCTCGTTGCTGTGGATCTCCGAGAGCGGCACCTGGTGGGAACGCCACGTGCCCTCCACGGCCTTGCCGTCCACCACCGCCGGTCCCGTCCAGCCCTTCGGAGAACGCAGCACGATCATGGGCCACCGGGCCTCCGCGACGTCCGCACCCGCCAGGGACGTCCGCGCCGCCTCCTGGAGGGTGTGGATACTGTCCATACAGGCGTCCAGCACGTCCGCGAAGTCGCGGTGGGCCGCCTCCGTGGCCGTGGGGTCGGACACCGTGACGAAATGCGGCTCGTACCCGTAGCCGTACATCAGCTGCCGCAGCTGCTCCTCGGGCATGCGGGCGAGCACGGTGGGATTGGCGATCTTGTAGCCGTTGAGGTGCAGGATCGGTAGCACCGCGCCGTCGACCGTCGGATCCAGGAAGCTGTTCGAGTGCCAGCTCGTGGCCAGCGGCCCGGTCTCCGCCTCGCCGTCGCCCACCACCGCGACGGCGACGAGCCCGGGGTTGTCGAAGACGGCCCCGTAGGCGTGCATGAGCGTGTAGCCCAGCTCGCCGCCCTCGTGGATGGATCCGGGTGACTCGGGCGCGGCGTGGGAGGGGATGCCGCCGGGGTAGCTGAACTGCTTGAACAACGCGTCGAGCCCCGCACCGTCCTTGCCGATGCTGCTGTAGATCTCGGAGTACGTCCCCTCGAGCCAGGCGTTGGCCACCACCGCCGGTCCGCCGTGGCCGGGCCCTGTCACGAACAGCATCTCCTGCCCGCGCTCGGCGATCACGCGGTTCAGGTGCGTGTAGATGAAGTTGAGCCCGGGCGTGGTGCCCCAGTGACCCAGCAGCCGCGCCTTCACGTCCTCCCCCGTGAGCGGCCGTGTCAGCAGGGCGTTGTCGCGGAGGTAGATCTGGCCCACCGAGACGTAGTTGGCAGCCCGCCACCAGGCGTCCAGTGCCTGGATATCGAGAGTGCTCATATATGCCTCCTGGGTGATATTCGGTGGATGGGCGTGGATCAGAGTTCGACGACGACGTCGGACGGCGTCTTATCGGGCCTCCAGCCGCGCCAGACGGGATGACGGAGACGACCGCTGCCGGTGTGCTCGCTGTACTGGACCTCCCCCACGAGGGCGGGCCGGACCCAGTGCGCGTCGGACGCGTCGATGCCCGGCACGTCGTCGAGCGGTGCGGTCTTCCGCCCCAGCTTCTTCAGGCGGGCACCGGCCTCCGCGAGGTCCCGCTCGGTCAGCCCGGATCCCACACGCCCCACATAGCGCAGGTCGACACCGTCGGGCACCGCGACGAGCAGGGACCCGATCTTCGAGGCGCGGGTGCCCTTGCCGGGCCGCCAGCCCACCACCACGACCTCCTGCGTGCGCAGGTGCTTGATCTTCACCCATGACGACGACCGCGCCCCGGGCTGGTAGTCGCCGGTGAGGCGCTTGGCCATGATCCCCTCGAGGCCGAGCTGCCTGCTCGCCTCGACGGCTTCCGCGAGCGTCGCATCGAGGATCGGAGGGACCTGCACATGACCGTCGTCCGCCTCGTCGACGGCCTTCTCGAGCAGTTCGCGCCGCTGCCGGTACTCGAGGCGGGTGAGGTCGTTGCCCTCGAGGTCGAGCAGGTCGAAGAGCATCAGGCGGACGGGCGTCACCTGGCGGGCCGCCTCGATCTCGGCGCGGCGGGTCAGCTTCATGCGTGTCTGGAGCAGACCGAAATCGGGCCGGCCCCGTGCGTCGAGGGCCACGATCTCACCGTCGAGGACGGCGCTGTCGGCGCTGAGGTAGTGCCCCAGGTCCCCGAGCTCCGGGTAGACGAGCGTGGTGTCGATCCCGTTGCGGCTGACCAGGGTCACCGCCCCGTCCCGGACCTGCGCGATGCAGCGCACCCCGTCCCACTTCATCTCATAGGCCCAGGCCTCGGGATCGGGGATGGTCTGCTCGGAGCCGAGCGTGGCCAGCATGGGCCGGACGGCCTCCCTCCGGGGGCCGGCGAGCACCGGCTCCTCCAGCGCATCCGGTGCGGAGGACGCCGACGGCGCGGAGGACGGGGAGGGTGCGGACAGGGACACCGAAGGGTCGGAGGTGGCGCCCTCAGGATCGTCCTGCGCCTGCGCGGGCTGGTCCTTCATGAGGTGGATCAGCCAGTTGCTCCTGCCGCCCGCTCCGCCCCCGGTGTTGATGAGGGCGTAGCGGCGGACGGCCGTACCGGCCTGCGCGAGGCCGCCGTCCGGCCTGCCGTGCAGCGTGCAGATGACTTCCTTACCGTCCCTCCACTTCTCCAGCTCGTACGTGCCCGCGTCCCAGATGGACACCTCCCCCGCGCCGTATTCCCCTTTCGGGATACTTCCCGCGAACGAGCCGTACTCGAGGGGGTGGTCCTCGGTCTGCACGGCCAGGTGGTTCCTGCTCGGAGTCAGCGGTGGACCCTTCGGAATGGCCCATGACACCAGGACACCCTCGTGTTCGAGCCGGAAGTCGTAGTGGAGACGGCGGGCATGGTGCTCCTGGATCACGAAGCTGTTGCCCCCCGAGGGCCCCACCGCCTCCGGGACCGGCTCGGGCGTCTTCGCTGCGTCGCGCATCGCCCGATAGGTGGACAGGCGGTCCGTCGGCGCAGCACCGCTCCCGGCGTCGTTCCCGGCCGTGCGCGTCGTCGCCGGGGCGAGGAGGTCCCCGAGGTCCAGGACGCGCTGCATGACGTCCCGGTAGTCCAGGTGCCGGAGGTCCTCGCCGCCGTCGAGCTCCTCCCAGGTGCGCGGGGTGGCGACGGTCGGCTCGGCACGCCCGCGGAGCGAATACGGGCTCACGGTCGTCTTGTTCGCGTTGTTCTGGCTCCAGTCGACGAGCACCCTGCCCGAGCGCAGCGCCTTCTTCATATCGCTGACCGCGAGGTCGGGGTGGTCGGCCTCGAGGGCCCGGGCGAGTTCGCGGGCGACGGCGGACACCTGCTCGGAGGTCTGGCGGCCGTCGAGGGCGCAGTAGAGGTGGATCCCCTTGGAGCCGCTGGTCACGGGGAGCGGCTCGAGTCCCATGCCCTGCAGGATGGGCCGTGCGAGCAGCGCCACTGCGGCGCAGTCGGCCACCCCGGCACCGGGACCGGGGTCGAGGTCCAGCACGAGGCGGTCAGGATTGCCCCGGGCGCCGTCCGCCGTGAAACGCCACTGCGGCACATGGATCTCGAGTGCCGCGATCTGCCCGAGCCACGTGAGGGTCGCGAGGTCGTTCACCATCGGGTACACGTTGGTGTGGTCCTTGTGCTGGATCGCGTTGCGCGGCACCCACGCCGGAGCGTTCTCGTCGATGTTCTTCTGGAAGAACATCTCGCCCGGTTCCCCGGGCGTCCCCACGCCGTGGACCCAGCGTTTCCGGGTGGCCGGGCGCCCGCCGGCATGATGGATGAGATGCGGGGCGACGGCCGCGTAGTAGGCGAGGACGTCCGCCTTGGTGGTCCCGCTCGCCGGGTAGAGCACCTTGTCCAGGTTGGAGAGACGCAGTGTGCGCCCGTCCACGGTGACGGTCTGCTGCCGCGCCGTGCGGGGAGGAACCATGCCCCCAGTCTCGACCGGATGCCGGTGGCGGTCCAGCGAAGATTCCGCGGGCGGGTCCGCCCGGCCTCGTCAGTCCCCGAACTGCTCGCGGTACCGGTTCACGTAGACGTCCCAGAGCGAGGGGTCCTGGCCGAGGTTGCGCTTGTTGAGGAAGTCGTCGAGCCCGGCGATGGTCAGGTGCCAGCCGGCGGCCATGGTGGCCGAGTGCCGGGGGCTGCCCGGTGTCAGGAGCAGCACGAGCTGCGTGCCGTTGTCGCCCGTCCGCGTGAGGTCCCAGCGCAGGCTGTCCCGCTCCCAGGTGTAGGCGAGCACGCCCGGCCGCTCGGCCTCGAGGACGGTCCCGCGCAGGGGCTTCTGGTCCGCGTACCGGAACAGGATCTCCGTGTCCTTGCGCGGCTCGAACTCCATCTCGCAGGGGAACCAGTACTTCAGCTTGTCGGCGTCCGTCAGGTGCTTCCACAGCACGGTCGGAGGGAACGCGAACTGGAATTCCAGGCGCAGCACGGTGCCGCCGTCGTCGCTCGTGGTCTTGCTGACGATGGGCTCTACGGTCTCGGAAGTCACCCCCCAAGTCTAGGGGCGGGCGGCCCGGACCCTCTGGCATGCTAAGCCTGCTTGGTGTTCACTTGACCCATGAGAGCCATCTGGAAGGGTGCGGTCGCGTTCGGGCTGGTCAACGTACCGGTCAAGGTCTACAGCGCCACCGAGGACCACGACATCCCCCTCCACCAGGTGCACGACGAGGACGGCGGCCGGATCCGCTACCAGCGGCGGTGCGAGATCTGCGGCGAGGTGGTCGACTTCAAGCACATCGACAAGGCGTACGACGACGGCGAGCACACCGTGGTCCTGACCGAGGAGGACCTCTCGTCCCTGCCGGTGGAGAGGAGCAGGGAGATCGAGGTGGTGGAGTTCGTGCCGAGCGACCAGATCGATCCGGTCATGTTCGACCGCTCGTACTACCTCGAACCGGACAGCACCTCGACCAAGGCGTACGTGCTGCTGCGGCGCACGCTCGAGGAGACGGACCGCACCGCGATCGTGCAGTTCTCCCTGCGGCAGAAGAGCCGGCTGGCCGCGCTGCGTGTCCGCGGGGACGTCCTCATGCTCCAGACGCTGCTGTGGGACGACGAGGTGCGCGAGGCCTCCTTCCCCGCCCTCGAGGAGAAGGTGCGCATCTCCGCGAAGGAGAAGCAGATGTCCGCGGCCCTCGTCGACTCCTTCTCCACCGATTTCGACCCGGAGAGCTTCAGTGACGACTACCAGGTGCAGCTGCGCACCCTGATCGACGCGAAGATCGAGAAGGGGGACACGATCGACACCGAGGAGACCTTCGGTGTGAGCAAGGACGACGACGACGACAACGTGCTCGACCTCATGGAGGCCCTGCGTCGCAGCGTCGAGAAGAACCGCGAGAAGAAGGCCGGCGGCACGAAGGCCGCCGGCACCTCCAAGAAGAAGGGCGCATGATGGGATTCCTCACCGACAGCCTCGGCCGCCAGACCGTCGTGCTGAAACCGAACGCGCCGATCCTCGGGTGGGCGCTGCTCGGCGCCGCCTCCTTCATGGCGCTCGAGGAACGCAACCGCGAGCGGCTCCGCCTCGCGAGCTCGGCCTGCCTCGCGGTCTGGGCGGCGCTGGAGGTGATCTCCGGGCAGAGCGGCTTCCGGCGCAGCGCCGGGTCCCTGACGCTCTCCTGGCTGCTGCGGAAGGCCCGCTGACGCGGGTGCGGGCCCTGACGCGGGCGACCTGCCGGGGCTGACCGGAGGGCACCGCGATAGCACCGCGCCCTGACGTCGCTACTGGCGGTATCCCTCGACCTGGCTGACGGGGCGCACGTCCGCGTCGGCGGGGTTCTCCCCGGCGTCGGCCTTCGCACGGCGCTGGCGGAGCAGGTCCCAGCACTGGTCGAGGTCCTCCTCCACCTTCCTCAGGCGCGCCGTATGCTCCTGGTGCGCCTCGCCGGCGCCGGCGTCCTGCGGCTGCTCGCGGAGCTCGTGCTCCTCCTGAACGAGTGCCTGGATGCGCTGCAGCAGGTCCTGGTTGTCCATGGTGCGGTCCCTTCGTCGTCGCCGTACCGGCGGTAGCGGATGATCAGCAGGCTTTCCTTCAGGCTACTGAGGTGACGGAGCCATGACCAGCGCGTACCCCCGGACATCCCGGGATCGGCCAGGAGCATCCCGGGGAATTTGGCGCGGCGCCCCTATGCCCTAAGCTGTTGGAGAACCAGTTGCCTGTGTAGCTCAGTCTGGTAGAGCATCCGCTTCACACGCGGAAGGCCCGGGGATCGAGGCCCCGCGCAGGCACGAGGATCAGCTGGAGACAGCGCCACAGGAAGGCCCGTACCGATGCATCGGTGCGGGCCTTCCTGCATGAGGGTGTGTTCGTTGGAAGCGAACAGGAAAATCCTTAGCACTCTCCAAGGGTGAGTGCTAACATTTTTCGTAGTTGAGCGAAGGATGCTCAACCTTCAGGAATCCTCCACCTCTCCGGTGGCATATGCGAAGGAGTTGTTTCCCGTGGCCAAATTCGATCCGTTCCGTGAGCTGGACCGCGTTGCCGGCGCCCTCCTGGAGAGCCGTCCCGGGCTCCGCCTCATGCCGATGGACCTCTACCGCGAGAAGGACCACTACATCCTCTCCGCGGACCTTCCGGGCATCGACCCCGGATCGGTCGACATCGACGTGGACGGCCAGCTCCTGACCATCCGCGCCGAGCGCACGCTGCGCAGCGCCGAGGGCGTCAAGTGGCTGACCCGCGAGCGCGAGAGCGGCTCGTTCCTCCGCCAGCTCAGTCTGGGCCAGGGCGTCGACACCGAGGGCATCTCCGCCCGCTACGAGAACGGCGTCCTGAGCGTCGCGATCCCGGTCAGCGAGCGCGCGAAGCCGCGCAAGATCGAGATCGTCAGCGGCGACGCCTCCACGCCGGTCCAGTCCAGCGCCGTCAAGGGCTCCGGCACGCAGGGCGCCGTCGAGTCCTGATCCCCCTACCAGCACCCCCGGGCTCCTGGCCCGGGGGTGCTCCGGGTCCACGGCCCCCTTGCGGCGGCGCACATCGGGCACGAAGGATGGGGGCATGGACTTCACCCCCACCAAAGCAATCGTCACCGGCTCCGATTCCGGCATCGGCCGGGCCACCGCCATCGCCCTCGCAGCGGCGGGCTGCGATGTCGGCGTCACCTGGCACTCCGACCAGGAGGGCGCCGAGGAGACCGCGCGCCTCGTCCGCGAGAAGGGCGTCCGGGCCGCCGTCGCGCAGCTCGACACCACCGACGCGCCCGCGTGCGGCGACGTCGTCGACCAGCTCGCGAAGGAGCTGGGTGGCCTCGACGTCTTCGTCAACAACGCGGGCGTCAACGGCGGCACCATGTTCATGGAGACCGACTGGGACACCTGGCGCGGCACCATGGGTGCGAACCTCGACGGCGCCTTCGTCTGCATCCAGCGCGCCGCCCGGCACATGATCGACGGCGGCAGGGGCGGGCGCATCATCGCGGTCACCAGCGTCCACCAGGAGCAGCCGCGCGTGGGTTCAGCGGCCTACGACGCCTCCAAGCACGGGCTCGGCGGGCTGATCCGCACCATCGCGCTCGAGCTCGCGGACCGGGGCATCACCGCGAACGCCGTCCTTCCCGGGGAGATCAACACCCCGATGAACGCCTCCGCCGACGAGGACCCCCGCACCATGGACCGCCCCGGGATCCCCGTGGGCCGGCCGGGCGCACCGGAGGAGATCGCCGACGTCGTCGCCTTCCTGGCCTCCGGGGCCTCCAGCTATGTCAACGGCGCCTCGTTCGTGGTGGACGGCGGGATGCTGCTCATGGGACCGCAGGCGGGGTCGCACCTCACCAGCGGGGACTGGCGCACGCTCTGATCGGGAGGGTGTGAGGGACACCACAACCTTCAGCGCGCGTTCATGCGACGTTCAGGAGCGCCCGTTAGCGTGGGAGATCCCGGACTGCTTCCGAAAGGCCCGCCATGAATGCCCCCCTCACCCCGGTCAGCACTGACGACGTCCAGGACTGGTCGGGCTTCAAGCGCGGCGAGCAGATCACCTTCCAGCACCCGGCAGGGACGCAACTGTGCGGCGTGCTGGACATGAGGACCGATGACGCCTCCGTGGTGTGGATCCAGCTCGACGACGGTGGTGGCCGCCGGCTCGTGCACCGGGGCGACGGCTACCGCCTGCGGCGCGGGTGAGCTGACCCCGGGACCGGATCAGCGGGTTCACCTGCTGTCCACCTGAGGTTCACCCCTCCGCCACCTGTAACGTGGCTGGGGTGAGAAGCCGTGCCGTACCGTCCCTGTCCCTCGCCGTCGTCCTCGGTCTCACGGCCTGTGGCTCGGACTACCCTCTGGGTGCCGAGCAGGAAGCAGCGGCGCAGCGCGGGGACACGAGCCTGCAGGGAGCGGTGACCGCCTCCGGGTCCTCCGCGCAGGGACCGGCCATGGACGCATGGCGCTCGGGATTCGCCGCCCTCTACCCGCGGGCGCAGGTGCAGTACTCGCCTGACGGCTCGGGAGCCGGCCGCGGTGCGCTGCTGGCCGGCGCCGTGGGCTTCGCCGGATCGGACGCCTACCTCGACGACGAGGAGCGTGCCGAGTCCACGGAGGTGTGCGGTCCGGGTGGCGCCTTCAACATCCCGGCCTACGTCTCCCCCATCAGCGTGGCGTTCAACCTGCCCGGTATCGAAGCCCTGGACCTCGATGCCGCGACCGTGGCCCGGATGTTCCGCGGGGAGATCGCGATGTGGAACGATCCCGCGATCGCGGCCCAGAACCCCGGCGTGGAACTCCCCGCCCGGCCCATCTCGGCCGTGAGCCGGTCCGACGACTCCGGCACCACCGAGAACTTCACGGACTACCTGCACGCGGTGGCACCCGAGGCCTGGCCGGAGGAGCCCGACGGGATGTGGCCGGCGGACCTGGAGAACGAGAACGCCAAGGGCAACGCCGGCGTGGTCACCACGGTCGCCGGCACGGTGGGGGCCGTCACCTATGCCGACGATTCCGCCGTGGGGGACCCGCTCGGGCGCGTGGCCCTCCGGGTCGGGGACACGTACGTCCCGGTGAGCTCCGAGGCGGCCGCCGCCGCCGTCGATCTCGCGGCCCGCGTCCCCGGCCGCCAGGAGTACGATCTCGCGCTCGACCTCGACCGCACCACCACCGCGCCGGGCGTCTACCCTCTGGTCCTGGTGTCCTACCACGTCTACTGTGCGCGGTACGAGAACGAGGCGACCGCCGTCGTCGTCCGGGCCTTCGGTACGTACGCCGTCAGTGCCGAGGGGCAGGCCGAGGCTGCCGCGGCGGCGAAGAGTTCACCCATCTCGGCGGGCCTGTCCCGACAGGCCACCGAGGCGATCGCCTCGATCGAGGTGGGCCGCATCCCCTAGGACGACCCGAGGCGGACCCCCCCTAAGGGATCCGCCTCGAGTGCCGTTCGGGTGCGGGTCAGCCGACGCGCGGTCCGCCCGAGTCGGGGTCGTTCGTGGACGTGTCCGGCAGCGCATCGTTCGCCGGCGTGGCGTCCCCGCCACCCGTCGGCGGGGCGTCGACGTTCCCGCGCCAGGCGCCGGTCTCCCCGCCGCTCTTCTCGATGAACTGCTTGAACCTCTTGAGGTCGCCCTTCACCTGCGCGGAGTCGGCGTTCACCACGGCGCCGATCTTCTCCGTGAAGGTCTCGGGGTGCCAGTCGATCTGCACCATGAGCCGCGTGGTGGTCGCGTCGAGGCGGTGGAAGGTCACCACGCCGGCATGGGACTCGCCGTCGGTGCTCTTCCAGGCCACACGCTCGTCCGGGTGCTGCTCGGTGATCTCGGCGTCGAACTCGCGCCGGACGCCGCCGATGCTCGTCACCCAGTGCGTCCGGGTGTCCGAGGTCTGCGTGATGGACTCCACGCCCCCCATGAACTGCGGGAAGCTCTCGAACTGGGTCCACTGGTTGTAGGCCGTGCTCACCGGTACTGCTACGTCGATAGATTCCTGCACTGAAGCCAAAGGTTCCTCCTCGTAGAGACTCCGGCGCCGTTACCACCCCTGATCGGGAATGCGGCACGGCTAACCATAAGTCCCCTTAGCGTATGCAGATCCGGTGGAATTGACCAACGCGCGGGTCTAGGGTGAAAGGAGTCCATCCGGCGGGAATCGGTGTGTCCGGACCCCGCCTGGAGCAGGAAATCGAGCACTGGAGGATTCATGAAGGCTTCACCCACCCTGACGGACAACATGCAGGCCGTGCTGGTCGACCTCATCGAACTGCACCTGCAGGGCAAGCAGGCCCACTGGAACGTGGTCGGCAAGAACTTCCGTGACCTCCACCTGCAGCTGGACGAGATCATCGACGACGCCCGCACCTTCGCCGACGAGATGGCGGAGCGCATGCGCGCCCTGCACGCCGTCCCCGACGGCCGCAGCGTCGCCGTCGCCGAGGGCACCAAGATCCAGCCGTTCCCCGCCGGGCTCGTCTCGACCAGGGACACCGTGGGCCTCGTGGTCAACATGCTGAACGCCGCCGTGAACACCATGCGCGAGGTCCACGACCAGATCGACGAGGAGGATCCCACCACCGCCGACCTGCTGCACGGCTTCATCGCCCGGCTCGAGCAGTACGCGTGGATGGTCGACGCCGAGAACATGGAGCCGACAGCCGAGGTCGTCACGCCCGTCGGCACGGATCACGCCACGGTCTGACGCCCTGTACCCCCGCCCGACCGGGGATCTGACGGGGGTCTGACGGGGTCTGACGGGAAGGGAGGCACCGGCCGGTGCCTCCCTTCCCGTGTCCGGTTCGTGCTCCTGCGCGGCGGCCGGCCCTGCACACCCGCTAGCAGGTACTGCCTCCTCCGTGGAGCGCATGCACCTGTTGCGGCATGGACGGGCACGATGCCACGGTGGAGGAAACGAGAGGAGCGAGGCAATGGACCCCGTAGAGCAGTGGTGGACACGCGTGGACATCGACGCGAAGCAGTGGCTCCGGGAGCACAACGGTGCCGAGGACCTGCCGGAGTCCGTGAGGACGGCGGTCACCGAGGCGGGCGGACCGGGCAACGGCGGGCTCGACGACGACGCCTGGCAGTTCATCGACCTCCAGTCGGAAGCAACGGACTAGGGGGCGTGGACATGCAGCAGCGGTTCGAGGACAAGGTCGTCATCGTGACGGGCGCCGGTTCGGGTATCGGGGAGGCGACGGCGCGGCGCTTCGTCGCCGAGGGGGCGCGGGTGGTCCTGACGGATTCCGTCGCGGACAAGATCGACGCCGTCGTCGCGTCCCTGCCCGAGGACCGGGCGACGGCGGTGACCACGGACTCCTCGGACTACGGTCAGGTGGCCGTCATGGTGCAGGAGACCGTGCAGCGGTACGGGCGGCTCGACGTCCTCGTGAACAACGCGGGCACCATCACGCAGGGCACCGTGCAGGACACGAGCGTCGAGGAGTGGCATCGCGTCATCGAGACCGACCTCTCCGGCGTGTTCTACGGGACGAAGGCCGCCCTGGAGTACCTGCTGGAGAGCAGGGGGTGCATCGTCAACGTCTCCTCGGTGTCCGGCGTGGCCGCCGACTGGCGCATGAGCGCGTACAACGCCGCCAAGGGCGGGGTCAGCAACTTCACGCGCGCCATCGCCCTGGACCACGGCAAGGACGGGGTGCGCGTCAACGCCGTGGCCCCGGGCTTCATCTGGACGGACCTCACGACCGAGGACGGCGACCCGCACGAGCTGTCCGACGAGTTCGCCGGCCGCATAGCGCTCGGCCGCGGCGGCCTGCCGGAGGAGGTCGCCGCCGCCATCACCTTCCTCGCGAGCGACGACGCCCGCTTCATCACCGGCGTCGTGCTCCCGGTGGACGGGGGCACGATGGCCAGCAACGGCCAGCCGGCGCAGGCCTAGGCGCGCCTCCCCTGCGCCTGGGGTGCGCAGCTGCTGCAGGGCCGCGACGCCTACAGCAGCGCCGCGAGGGAACGCCCCACGGTGCGGCCGGAGAAGATGCACCCGCCCAGGAACGTCCCCTCGAGGGCGTTGTACCCGTGCGCGCCGCCGCCGCCGAACCCGGCGGCCTCCCCCGCGGCGTACAGCCCGTGGATCGGGTTGCCGGCGGCGTCGAAGGCCCTGCCGGTCAGGTCCGTCTGGATGCCACCCAGGGTCTTCCGCGTGATGACGTGCAGCTTCACGGCGATCAGCGGGCCGGCAGCGGGATCGAGGATCTTATGGGGAGGCGCGGTCCGGGTCAGCCGGTCCCCGAGGAAACGGCGCGAATTGTGGATGCTCATGACCTGCGCGTCCTTGGAGTAGGCGTTGTCCATCTCCGCGTCACGCTGCCGGATCTGCCGTTCGATGAGCCCGGCGTCCAGCAGCGGGGTGTCGGTCAGTGCGTTCATCGCGTCCACGAGGTCCGGCAGGGTGCCGGCGACCACGAAGTCCTCGCCGTTCTCCTTGAACGCCTCCACCGGTGGAGGCGCCCCCTTGCCCAGCCGGCTCCGGAGCAGCAGCTTCCAGTCCCGGTCCGTGAGATCGGGGTTCTGCTCCGAGCCCGACAGGGCGAACTCCTTCTCGATCATCTTCTGCGTCAGGATGAACCACGAGTGGTCGTGCTGCGCGAGGTCCGGGGTGGTGCGGAGGATCTTCAGCGTCCCGATGGTGTCGTGTCCGGGCAGGCCGGGAGCGGGCAGGCGCCGCCCGAGCGCGTCGAACCACATCGAGGACGGACCGGGCAGGATCCGGATGCCGTGCTGCGGCCACACCGGGTTCCAGTTCCGCACGCCCTCGGTGTAGTGCCACATGCGGTCCCGGTTGACCAGGCGCACACCGGCGTCGGCTGCGATGTCGAGCATCCTGCCGTCCACGTGCTCCGGCACGCCGGTGATCATCCTCGACGGCGGCGTGCCGAGGCGTGGGGGCCACCACGCACGCACCTGTTCGTGGTTGCCGCCGATCCCGCCGCTGGCGATCACCACGGCCTGCGCCCGCAGTTCGAACCCACCCACGGCCTCCCGGTTCGAGGAGACGCCACGGGCGGCGTCGTCGGCCGCCAGGACCGTCCCGTGCACGCCGGTCACGGTGTCCCCGTCCAGGATGAGCCCGTCCACGCGGTGGCGGAAGTGGAAGGTCAGCGATCCCTCCTCCGCGGCCGCCCGCGCCTTGTCGGCGAAGGGCTCGGAGATTCCGGTCCCCGTGCCCCACGGCACGTGGAACCGCGGCACGGAGTTGCCGTGGCCTGCCGCCGTCCCACTTCCCCGTTCGGCCCAGCCGACGAGCGGCGTGAACCTCACGCCCTGCTCCTGGAGCCAGGGCCGCTTGTCGCCCGCGGCGAACTCGACGTACGCGCGGCCCCACCGGGCGGCCCACTCGTCCTCCGGCAGATCGCCGTCGAACCGGTCCCAGCCGGCGGAGCCCTGCCAGTCCTGCCAGGCGAGGTCGAACGAGTCCTTCACGCCCAGGCGCCGCTGCATGGGTGTGTCGACCAGGAAAATCCCGCCGAAGGACCAGAACGCCTGGCCGCCGAGGTTGTGGGCGTTCTCCTGCTCCACGATGGCGACCGTCCTGCCCGCCCTCACCAGCTCGTTACTGGCGACGAGGCCGGCGAGTCCTGCACCGATGACGAGGACGTCTGCGTCCATGGGCTGCTCCAGGGGATGGCGGGCGGTTCCGGCGCGTCGACGCGACCGGAGGGCAGGTCCATTCTGCACCGCTGCCCGGCGCGGAGGCCGTCAGCGCCGCTTGCCCCGCGTGCCCGAGGGGCGGGCCGGTTTCCCCTGCTGCGGTCTCCCGGCGCCCTTGGAGGCCCTGCCCCCGCCGCTCCCCTGTGCCGCGGCCTTCTTGGCCGCCGCCTTCTGCGCTGCGCTCTTCTTCGGTGCCTCGCGCTGGGATGGCTGCCTCGAGCTCTGGGCCGTCCGCCCCCGGACGATCCCGATGAACTCCTCGACGTCGTCGGACTCGTCCTCCATCCGCCAGGCGATGCCGATCGTCGTGGCGGGCAGGCCGGGGACGGGGCGGTGCACGGCGTCCTTCCGCGCGTACAGGCGGGCGAGGGACATCGGCAGGACGACGACGCCGGCGCCCGAGGCCGCCACCTCCACGGCCGTCTTCGGGCCGCCGCACGCGGCGACGTCGAGCAGGTCCTCCCCCTCGAGTTCCCCGAGCGGCACGTCCTCGTAGAGCGAGAGTTCGTTCTCCCGGGACATGACGGCCACGGGCTGCTCCTCGTAGAGGGGGATCAGGTGCAGTCCGGTACGGTCCACGGGAAGGCGTACGAAGACGACGTCGTCGGAGGCGTCCCGGAGCGCCGCCACGGCGTCGTCGTGCTGGTGGAGCTCGAGGGGTACCTCCGGATGCCGCTCGCGCCAGCGGGCCACCCATTTGCCCGGCGTCACGCCCGGCACGAAGCCCACGGACAGGGTTCGGGGCTGATCGGCGGACACCCCATCACAGTAGCGCCTCCCCGTGGCGGAAGGACGTGACCGTTAAGCTGGGACCATGAACCCCCCGAGGACCCCTCAGACCCTGAAGCCCGCCACTGCGGCCAAGAAACTGGGCATCTACCTGCCCGCCGCTCCCCAGGACTTCCAGGAGACCGAGCTGACCCGCGCGGAGTTCAACGAACTGCAGCAGTCCCCGCCGGAGTGGCTCGCCGAACTGCGCCGCACCGGCCCGCACCCGCGTCCCGTGGTCGCGCAGAAGCTCGGCATCTCCATCAGCGGGCTGGCCCGCGGCGGGGTCACCGATCCCCTGACGAGCGAGCAGATCACCGCACTCCTGCAGGATCCGCCCGCCTGGCTGGTCAGCGAGCGGTCCACCCAGGCCGCGGTCCGCGCGGAGGCCGCACGGGTCAAGGAGCGCGATGCCGCCCGCGGGTCCACCGACGCCTGAGGCCTCGGAAAAGCCGTTCGAGGGCGGCCGACCGGTGCATCTCCCTACACCGTGAACAGGAATTCCCGGCCCATCGACACTGATTGACTTAATAGAACACCTATTCGAATATTAGGGAGTGACGCCTCCAGCTGCCGGCCGTTCCCTCGAAGGGGATGAGCCCTCTCCCGACTCCGGGGACGCACACCACCCGGGCTCCACCGCCCGCCGCGGGGCTTCAGCAGCCGAGATCACCCTGGATCTCCAGGCCCGCATCAACGGCATGCAGGCCAGCAGGCTCGATTCCCGCCGGCTGCCCACGGTTCCGGCCCTCGCGCGGATCCTGCCCGGCGGCGGCCTCCAGTCCGGCGGCTCGTACGCCGTCCGGAACTCCACCTTCCTCGCCATGGCCATGCTCGCGGGCCCTTCCGCGACGGGCGCGTGGTGCAGCGTCGTCGGCATGCCGGACTTCAGCGTGGAGGCGGCGCAGGCCTTCGGCATCAACCTCGAACGCCTCATCCTGGTCCCCGATCCCGGGGCCCAGTGGCTACCCGTCACGGCAGCCCTCGTGGACGTCGTCTCGATCGTCCTGACCCGCTCCCCGGACCATCTCACCCCCACGGAGGAAGCCCGCCTGAAGGCGAGGCTGCGCCAGCGCGGCGCGGCCCTGATCACCCTCGGTGCCTGGAAGCCGAGCGATTCGACCATCGGCGTGGCCGAGAGCGCCTGGGAGGGCCTCGGCTCGGGAACCGGCCACCTGAGGGCACGCTCCATGAAGATCACCGCTACCCAGCCCTCGGGGCGGCTCCGCCACGCCTATGTGCAACTCACGGACCTGCACGGCGCCCCGGCGGGAACGGCGTCCCAGGGCGCGGTCCTGCCACAGGGATCACAGGACGACGGCAGACCGGATGCGTCCGGTCCGGCAGCCGGGACCCTGTTCGAGCCCCGGCTCCTGAAGTCCTCATGACGTCCGGTCTTCCCGCCCGGCCCACCGATCCCGCCCGGTTCACGGGGTCCACCCAGCCTTCGGGCGCTGCTCCGGCCACCCGGACCATGGTGCTCTGGTGCCCCGACTGGCCCATCACGGCGGCGCTGCGCGAGCACGCGCTGCCCGCCGACGCAGCCCTCGTCCTCGTGGACCGCGGGGAGGTCTTCGCCTGTTCCCCGGCGGCGCGGCAGGACGGCGTGAAGCGGGGCCTGCGCATCCGCGAGGCCCAGGCGCGCAGCACGGGGCTCGTATCCCTCCCCTACGACCCGTCGCTCGACGAACGCACCTTCGAACCCGTGATCGTGGCTGTGGAGGCCATCCTGCCCGGGGTCCAGGCCCTCCGTCCGGGACTGTGCGCCATCAGGATCAAGGGGCCGTCACGCTACTACGGCAGCGAGCGCAACGCCGCGGACGTGGTCTTCCAGGCCCTCGCCGCCATCGGCCTCACCGACGTGCGGATCGGCATCGCGGACGGGCCGTTCGCCGCCGAACAGGCGGCCAGGGCCACCGACGAGCTGGACGACGACGTCGAGCAGCTGGTGATCATCCCGCCGGGCGGCTCGGCGTGGTTCCTTGCGAGCTATCCCCTGGAAGTCCTCGGACAACCCCGGCTCACCGTGCTGCTCAAGCGCCTCGGCATCCGTTCCCTCGGCGACTTCGCGGCGCTGAAAGCCTCCGACGTCCGCAACCGCTTCGGCATCGAGGGGGCCATCGCCCACCGCCAGGCGAGCGGAGTGGACCACCGGAGGGTCGTCGCCCGCACGCCACCACCCCACCTCGACACCCTCGCCGATTTCGAGCCGCCCCTCGCCCGCATCGACCAGCTCGCCTTCGCGTTCCGGACCAGGGCCGGAGAGTTCGTCGACACACTCCGCGAGGCGGGGCTCGTGTGTACCGCGCTGCACGTCACGCTGCACACGGAGTCCGGTGAGACGTCCGAGCGCCGGTGGCAGCACCCGCGCTGGTTCGACGCCGACGACGTCGTGGACCGCGTGCGCTGGCAGCTCCAGGGCACCAACGCGACCGATCACGGACTGACCTCCGGCATCACCCGGGTCCACGTCGTCCCCGCCATCGTCGAGGACCTCGGCGACCACGCGGACGGCCTGTGGGGGACGGGACCGGACGAGGGGATCCACCACGGACTGGCCCGCGTGCAGAGCATGCTGGGTCACGGCGCCGTGCTCACCGCCGTGATCGCCGGAGGGCGGCTCCTGGCGGACCGCCGCGTGTACATCCCGTGGGGTGATGCCCCGGCCGGTCGGCAGCCGTCCGCGAAGGTGCCGGCGAGGGACCGCCACCAGCCCTGGCCCGGCCGGCTTCCCGGACCGGCCCCGGCCACCGTGTACGCCGCTCCCGTGCCCGCCGCCGTCGTCGATTCCCGCGGCAACCCGGTGGACGTGGACTCCCGCGGACTCCTGAGCGCCGATCCTGCCTTCTTCAGCGCCGGGCCGGACGACGGCCGGCGGCCCGTGCACTCGTGGGCGGGGCCCTGGCCGATCAACGAGCGCTGGTGGGACCCGAAGGGGCGCGTACTCAACCGCTTCCAGCTCGTGGACCGGTCAGGATCCGCCTGGTTGCTGCTGCTCGAGGACCATGCGTGGTGGGTCGAAGCCGGCTACGACTGACGGCGGCCGCCACCGCGACGACATCCGGGCAGCCGGACAGAAGACATCCAGACAGGGAGGGACGCCATGGGCTGGAACAACCCGCCGATCCCGTGGTCGGACTTCGAACGGAACCTCTCGGCCACCCGCCCTGGAGCACCTCCCCCGGGGGCCGACGGCGGGGACAGCCCCGCCTGGTCGCGGAAGCGCCAGCCCTACACGGCTCCCGCGGAGGCCCCCGCTCCCGAGGGTCCCGTGGTGCCGTACGCGGAGCTGCACGTCCACTCCAATTTCAGTTTCCTCGACGGCGCGTCGAGCCCCGAACACCTCGCCGAGGAGGCCCAGCGGCTCGGGCTCAGCGGTATGGCCCTCACCGACCACGACGGACTGTACGGTGCGGTGCACTTTGCGGAGGCCGCCGAGAAGTACCCGGGCTTCTCGACCCTGTACGGCGCGGAGCTGTCCCTCGACCTGTCCGGACCGCAGAACGGGGAGGCCGACCCCGAAGGGCGGCACCTGCTGGTCCTCGCCCGCGGATCCGCCGGCTACCACCGGCTGTCCACGGCCATCACCGAGGCCCAGCTGGCTGCCGGAGCCGAGAAGGGGAAACCCCGCTACAGCCTGGAGAGTCTTGCCGGGCACGCCGACGGCCAGTGGATGGTCCTCACCGGATGCCGGAAGGGGGCCGTGCGCTCGGCTCTCGTCGCGGAGGGTGAGGCCGCGGCCGAGGCCGAGCTGAGGACGCTCGTCGAGCTGTTCGGCCGCGAGGCGGTCGCCGTCGAGCTCATCAACCAGGGCAACCCGCTCGACACCGCCCACAACGACGCCCTGGCCGCCGTCGCCGCCCGGCTGGGACTGCCCACCGTGGCCACCAACAACGTGCACTACGCCACCCCGAAGCAGCACCGGCTCGCCTCCGCCCTGGCCGCCGTCCGGGCGCGCCGGAGCCTCGACCAGATGGACGGCTGGCTCCCCGCGGCCGCCGCCGCCCACCTGCGCAGCGGAGCCGAGATGGCGCGGCGGTTCAGGGACTATCCCGGAGCGGTGGAACGCACCGTGGACATCGCCTCCGATCTCTCCTTCACGCTCCGGAGCGTCCGGCCCGGGCTCCCGACCATCGACCTCCCCGAGGGCCACACCCAGATGAGCTACCTGAGCGAACTCGTCTGGCAGGGCGCCGACAGGCTGTACGGGGGGCGGGCCGATGTCCGCGAGCGGATCGAACGCGAACTGGAGGTGATCGAGGAGAAGAAGTTCCCGGGCTACTTCCTGATCGTCCACGACCTCGTGCACTACGCGCGCCGCCACGGCATCCTGTGCCAGGGGCGGGGATCGGCGGCCAATTCGGCGGTCTGCTACCTGCTCGAGATCACGGCCGTGGACTCCATCAAGTACCAGCTGCCCTTCGAGCGGTTCCTCTCGAGCATGCGGGACGAGGAGCCGGACATCGACGTGGACTTCGACTCGGACCGCCGCGAGGAGGTCATCCAGTACGTCTACCGGAAGTACGGTCGCTTCAATGCCGCCCAGGTGGCCAACGTCATCACGTACCGCCCCAAGTTCGCTGTCCGCGACATGGCGAAGGCCCTGGGTCACAGTCCGGGACAGCAGGATGCCTGGTCCCGGCAGATCGAGCGGTGGGGCGGACTCGTCTCGAGCAGTGACCACGACATACCGGACGCGGTGGTGGACCTCGCGCAAGAGGTCCTGAAGTTCCCGCGCCACCTGGGCATCCATTCGGGCGGGATGGTGCTGACCGACCGGCCCGTGGGAGAAGTATGCCCCATCGAGCATGGCCGGATGGAGGGCAGGACGGTCCTGCAGTGGGACAAGGACGACTGCGCGTGGATGGGGCTGGTGAAGTTCGACCTGCTGGGCCTCGGCATCCTCGCGGCCATCCAGTACAACTTCGACCTCGTGGAGCGGCACTTCGGCGAGGTGTGGGAGCTGCACACCATCCCCAAGGAGGAGCAGGGCGTCTACGACATGCTGTGCTTCGCCGACTCGGTAGGGGTCTTCCAGGTGGAGAGCCGCGCGCAGATGGGCATGCTCCCGCGCCTGCAGCCCCGCCAGTTCTACGACCTCGTGATCGAGGTGGCCCTCGTGCGGCCCGGCCCCATCCAGGGCGGCGCGGTCCACCCCTACATCAAGCGGAAGATGGGCGAGGAGGAGGTCCGGTACATCCACCCCGACCTCAAGCCCGTCCTGGAACGGACCCTCGGGGTGCCGCTCTTCCAGGAGCAGCTCATGCAGATGGCCATGGTGGTGGGCGGCTGCAGCGGCGCGGACGCCGACCTCCTGCGCCGTGCCATGGGATCCAAGCGGGGCGAGGAGCGGATCGACTCCCTCAAGGCCAAGCTGTACGAGGGCATGGCGTCCAACGGGATCACCGGCGACGTCGCCGACACCATCTACAACAAGATCCACGCCTTCGCGAACTTCGGGTTCGCGGAGAGCCACTCGATCAGCTTCGCACTGCTGGTCTACGTCAGCGCCTGGCTGCGCCTGCACTATCCCGGCGCGTTCCTCGCCTCGCTCCTGCGCGCGCAGCCCATGGGGTTCTACTCCCCGCAGACGCTCGTCGCGGACGCCCGGCGGCACGGCGCCGTCGTCCTGCGCCCCGACATCCTGCACTCCGGGGTGCACGCCGACCTCGAGCCGCTCGAGGGCTACGAGCCACCGGAGGACCCCCGCGGGCGGACCACCGGCATGGACTGCTGCACCGAGGAGGAACAGGCCCCGGTCGGATACTTCGATCAGGACACACCCTTCGATTCGACCCCCCACCGCCGTGACGGCAACTACGCGGTGCGGCTGGGGCTCGCCAGCGTGGAATCGCTCGGGGTGAAGCTCGCGGAGAGGATCGTCGCCGAGCGGGAACGGAACGGACCCTACGAGGACATGCCGGACCTGGCACGGCGCACGGGCGCCAATGCAGGCCAGCTCGAGGCCCTTGCGGCGTCGGGTGCCTTCGACTCGATGGGCCTGAGCCGCCGCGAGGCACTGTGGAACGCCGGCCCGGCCTCCACCGAGCGTGAGGGCCAGATCAAGGGGACCGCCGTGTATATCCAGCCTCCGCTGATGCCCGAGCTCTCCGACATCGACAAGGTGGGGTCCGATCTCTGGTCCACCGGCATCACCCCGGACGACCATCCGGTGCGCCACGCCAGGGGCAGGCTGGAACGCCGGGGCGCCCTGACCGCCGCCCAGCTGAAGACCGCGGAATCCGGGCGCCGCATCGAGGTGGCGGGAGTGGTGACGCACCGGCAGAGGCCCGCGACGGCGAGCGGCATCACCTTCATGAATCTCGAGGACGAGACGGGGCTGGTGAACGTGATCTGCTCCGTGGGCGTCTGGCAGCGCTACCGCCGCGTGGCACGGGAAGCCAGCAGCGTGATCGTCCGCGGAGTCCTCGAGCGGTCCTCCGAGGGGATCGTCAACGTGGTCGCGGACCGCATCGAGGTCCTGCAGCTCAAGGCCACCACCCGCTCGCGCGACTTCCGCTGACATCACCCGCCACCTACGACGAAGGGCCTCCGCACAGCGGGGGCCCTTCGTCGTCGTACAGTGTGCGCGAGGGGGGATTTGAACCCCCACACCCTTTCGGATACTGGCACCTGAAGCCAGCGCGTCTGCCGTTCCGCCACTCGCGCATCTCGAGATCCCAACTCCGTACGCCAGGCGCAGGTGTTGTGAACAGCAGAGTCCAGCATAGCCGAGCACCGGTGGAATCACCTAAACGGCACGGTTCCTCCGTCCTCCGGCGGCTCCCGGCACCCGTGCGCGATCGGCGGATCGTTAGGACAAAGTAATCCTCCGGACCCGCCGATGGAGCCCATTCCCAGAGGCTCCCAGTAGTATCGGTCTGAACATGCCCGGCTGGACATCGCCGTCCCCAGGACCGGGAGAAGCCCCGCAGCCACCGCTGGCGGGGTCCGAAACCACAGTGCAGCACGAGGGAGGAGGCGACGTATGGGCATTCTCGACAACGTCGAGCGCGGACTCGAGAAGCTGGTCCGGGGCGCCTTCACCACGGGCTCGCGATCCCAGGTCCAGCCTCTCGAGATCGCCAGCGCCCTGCGCAAGGAACTGGACAACCGCTCCCTCGTCCTGTCCCAGGGCCGTACCCTCGCCCCCAACGTGTTCTCGGCGCGCCTGTCCGACTCCGACTTCGCCCTCGCCCAGCAGTGGGGCTCGGCCCTCGCCGAAGAGCTCTGCGACGTCGTGATCGCGCACGTCAACAGCCAGCAGTACAGCCTCCAGGGGCCCGTCCGCGTCTCGTTCGAGCATGATCCGGACCTGAAGGCGGGTGTCTTCGAAATCGATTCGTCGATCGAGAAGCAGGCCGCCGCCCACCGCCCGGCCGCCCCGACCGCGCCTGCGGCGCCACGACGCCAGCCCACCCGCTATCAGCCGATCCTCGAGATCGACGGCCGGCGCTACTCGATCAACTCGGGATCGATCGTGCTCGGTCGGTCCTCCGAGGCGGACATCCCCGTCGACGACACCGGCGTCTCCCGACGACACCTCGAGATCCGGGTCCACGAGGGACGCGTATACGCCGTCGACCTCGGCTCCACCAACGGCAGCTACGTCAACGGACAGCACGTGGACGGGCAGACCGAACTCACGGACGGATCCGTGATCACCATGGGGCGGTCCCGCCTCACCTTCCGCCTGGTGCCGGCACAGAACAGTGGTGCCCAGCGATGAGCGAAGCCGGGGAACTGACCGTCACGCTCCTGCGCTTCGGATTCCTGATCCTGCTGTGGGTCCTGGTCCTCAGCACCGTGGGGGCGCTGCGCCGCGACCTCGTGGTGGGCCGGCGCAACAAGGTCGGCACGCCCACGGCACGGGAGATCCGCAGGAATCCCGAGCTCGTGGAGGAGCCGGCGCCCGTGCGCACACCCGCGCGTCGACTCGTCGTCACCGAGGGACCGCTCACCGGGACCACGCTGGACCTCGCAGCGAGTCCGATCCTCCTCGGACGCGCTCAGGAGGCGACCCTCGTGCTCGAGGACGACTACGCGTCAGGCCGCCATGCCCGCCTGTTCCCGCAGGGCAGCCGCTGGTTCATCGAGGACCTGGGATCCACCAACGGGACCTACCTGGCAGGCACGCAGCTCACCCGCGCCCTGCCCGTCGAGCCCGGCGTCCCCATCCGGATCGGTAAGACGGTCATCGAATTGAGGCAGTAGGCGTGCGGCTTGCCCTGAGGTTCGCCGCCCGCTCCGACGTGGGCATGGTCCGGGCGAAGAACGACGACTCCGCCTACGTGGGCCGCTATCTGGCCGTCGTCGCCGACGGCATGGGCGGACATGCGGGCGGCAACGTGGCCTCCGCCTCGACCGTCCTGGACCTGGTGCACCTCGACCACAACGCCCACGGCGGCAAGGCCGGCACGCATCTTGCCGACGAGATCCAGACCGCCAACTCGCTGCTCTCCGAACTCGTGGCCACCAACCCCCAGCTCGCGGGCATGGGCACCACCGTGACGGCGATCCTGCTCGAGGACGCGACGCTGCAACTCGCCCATATCGGCGATTCCCGCGCCTACCGCCTCAAGGACGGGGTGTTCACGCAGATCACCACCGACCACACCTTCGTGCAGCGCCTCATCGACGAAGGACGCCTCCGGCCGGAGGAGGCGGAGATCCATCCGCACAAGAACGTGCTGATGCGCGTCCTCGGCGACGTCGACGCGAGCCCCGAACTGGACCTCGAGCAGTTCGACGCCGTGCCCGGTGAACGCTGGCTGCTCTGCTCCGACGGCCTGAACGCGGTGCTCAGCGACCGCATCGTGGAGCAGGTCATGCGCGAGACCAGGGATATCCGCGACTGCGTGAACACCCTCGTCGAGCTGACCCTGGCGGGCGGTTCGCCCGACAACATCACCATCGCCGTCGTCGAGGTCATCGAAGCGGACGACGACGACTCCGCACCTCCTGCCTCGATCCCCCCGGCGCGGCAGGCCGCGGGCGAACGCGACACCCCGGCCGCGCCCGCCGCGGCGTCCTTGCACGAGATCGACCGGAACGGTGACCTTCCCGGTACCGCCATCCGCGCGGACATCATCCGCCAGGATCTGCTGACACGGCCGCACGTCCTCGTGGGATCCGCGGCCCTCGCCACCGAGACCGGGCAGATCCCGATCGTGACGCAACGCTCGACCGAGCGGCGTGCCGCGATGATGCTGACGCATAAGGCGGAGCCCGAACTCGACGACGGGGACGACACCGGCAACGACACCACGACGCCGCGTCGACGCTGGCTGGTCCCGGCGTTCCTGTCCCTCATGACGCTCATCCTGATCGCCGTCCTCGGCCTCGGCTACACCTGGACCCAGACGCGCTACTACGTGGCGGAGTCGGAGAACCGTGTGGCCATCTTCACCGGCGTGCCGCAGAGGCTCGGGCCCATCAGCCTCAGTGAGGTCTACGAGGTGACCGACATCCCGGTCTCGAACCTGCCCGAGTACCAGCGATCGCGGGTGATGAACACGCTTCCGGCGGCGGGCCTCGAGGAAGCCGAGCGGATCGTGGGTGACCTGCGCAGCGAACTGCGAGCCGTCTCCTGCGATCCCGCCCCCGGAGCGGCGTCCCCGTCCCCGGGGCCCTCCGGAACACCGGCACCCTCCGGAACACCAACGCCCTCCCCCTCGGCCCCTTCCGGGACACCCGCTCCGTCGGCGTCACCGGCTCCCTCCGCAACTCCGGCCCCCTCCGCGACGCCGGTTCCCTCCGCAACGCCCGCTTCCACAGCGACACCCGGCGCCTCCGGGTCGCCGTCGCCGAACCCCTCGTCCCCCGCCGCCGACTGCGGAGATACAGCCAATGAGTGATGTCCTGACCGTGCCGCGGTCGCGGCGCAATGTCGAGCTCGCGCTCCTGGTGCTCGCCCTCGCCGTCGCCGTCGGAGCCAACTACCTCGCCGGTACCGGACGGGAGGAGCCCTTCAGCGACTACTTCTGGTCGCAGGCCCTCACGCTGGGTCTGATGGGCCTGTTCGTCCACGGAATCCTGCGCTTCCGCGCCAAATATGCCGATCCTGTGATTCTTCCGGTTGTCATCGCCCTCAATGGGATCGGCCTGGCGATGATCCATCGCCTGGACCTGGCCGCGGCCGTAAACCCGGACTTCGCCCCCGTGGCCCCGCAGCAGGTCCTCTGGACAGCCGTGGCCATCGGTGCAGCGGCCATCCTGCTCCTCCTGCTGCGCGACCACAGGATCCTGCGCCGCTTCACCTACATCTCCCTGATCGTCAGTGCCGTCCTGCTGCTGCTGCCCCTGACGCCGCTCGGGCTGGAGATCAACGGAGCACGCATCTGGATCTCCGTCGGCTTCGGTACCTTCCAGCCCGGCGAGGTCGCGAAGATCACCCTCGCAATATTCTTTGCTGGGTATCTATCGACCAACCGGGACCTGATCCTGCTGGCGGGCAAGAAGATCGGGCCGCTGCAGTTCCCGCGCTTCCGGGACCTGGCCCCGATGGGCGCGGCCTGGCTGGTGAGCATCGGCGTGCTGATCTTCCAGCGCGACCTCGGCTCGTCGATCCTCTTCTTCGGTCTCTTCATGGTCATGATCTACGTCGCCACGAGCCGGGTCAGCTGGGTGCTGATCGGCCTGGCGGCGATCGGCGCCGGGGTCTTCGTGGCCCTCGAACTGTTCTCCCACGTGGCGCTCCGCTTCGATTCCTGGATCAACGCGTTCTCGCCCGAGGTGTACGAGCGCGTCCCGGGGGGAAGCCATCAGGTGGTCCAGGGTCTTTTCGGCCTGGCTAACGGCGGGCTGCTCGGAACCGGCCTCGGTGGGGGCAGGCCGGATCTCGTGACGTATGCCAACAGCGACATGATCATCGCGGCGCTGGGCGAGGAACTCGGACTCATCGGTGTCGTCGCGATCGTGATGCTGTACATGATCCTCGTCTCCCGCGGCATCCGGGCGGCGCTCGGCACGAAGGACGGTTTCGGGAAGCTGCTCGCGTGCGGTCTCTCCTTCACCATCGCCCTGCAGTGCTTCGTGGTGATCGGCGGCATCACGCGCCTGATCCCCCTGACCGGCCTCACCACGCCGTTCATGTCCGCGGGTGGGTCCTCGTTGCTGGCAAACTGGCTCATTGTGGCGTTGATCCTCCTGATCTCCGAGACCGCGCGGCGACCGGCGCCGACGGGACCGATGAAGGACTCGTTCCCCGAGGCGCTCGGTGTGAACGGCAAGCCCGTCAAGAAGAGGGCCGAGAGGGAGGCGACGCGATGAACCAGGCCATCCGCAGTGCGTGGGTCGTGGCGATCGGCATGTTCGCGCTCGTGCTCGGTTCCCTCACCTTCGTGCAGTTCTTCCAGGCGGAGAGCCTGAACACCGATCGGCCGGAGTGGAACAGCCGCCAGCTGTACCAGGATTTCGGCCGGCAGCGCGGGGCCATCCTGGTGGACGGCCGGGCCATCGCCCAGTCCGTACCCTCCGACGACGAGTTCAACTTCCAGCGCGTCTACGAGGAGCCCGAGCTGTACGCGCACCTGACGGGCTACTACTCCCTGTCGCTCGGATCGACGCAGCTCGAGCAGTCGCAATCCGACATCCTCTCCGGTACCAGCAGCTCCCTGTTCTACGACCGGATGGTCCGGCTGTTCTCCGGTGCGGGATCCGAGGGCGCATCCGTGGAGCTGACCATCGACCCCCAGATCCAGAGACTCGCATCGGACCTCATCCCGGACGGACAGCGGGGTTCGATCGTGGTCATGGAGCCCTCCACGGGCAACATCCTGGCGATGGTCTCCAAGCCGACCTACGACCCGAATCTCGTCTCGGGCCACGACACCGCCGTGATCGAGCAGAACGCCGCGCTGCTCAACGAGCAGCCGGGCCTCTCCATCTACTCCAATCCGGCCACGCAGTCCCTCGTGGCCCCGGGATCCGTGTTCAAGCTCATCGACGCCGCGGCGGCCCTCGAGTCCGGGCGGTACGACGCCCGGTCGGAGATCCCCAACCCGCCGGCCCTCGAGTTCCCCGGCATCGAGTACGCGCTGCCCAACTTCGTCACCGGCGGCTGCGCGAGCAGGACGACGGCGGATCTCCGGTTCGCCCTGGAGCAGTCCTGCAACACGCCCTTCGCGCAGATCGCGCTGGATCTCGGTGAGGACGCCATCCAGGAGCAGGCCGCGAAGTTCGGTTTTGGCGAGGAACTGTCCATCCCCACGCAGGTCATCGCGAGCACCTTCCCCTCGGACCTGACGGAACCCGAACTGGCACAGTCCGCCATCGGGCAGTTCGACACGCGCGTGACGCCGCTCCAGATGGCCATGGTGGCCTCGGCCATCGCCAACGACGGGCAGCAGATGCAGCCGCAGCTCATCAAGTCGATCCGCGCCGCGGACCTCAAGCTGATCGAGTCGCCCCAGCCCGAGGTGCTCCGCCAGTCGGTCAGCCAGGCGACGGCGGACCAGCTCACCGACTGGATGGTGAACGTCGTGGACAACGGCACGGCGGCCGGAGCCCGGGTTCCCGGAGTCCGGGTGGCCGGCAAGACGGGCACCGCCGAGGTCTCCGAGACCGGCGACAACGCCTGGTTCACGGGATTCGCCCCGGCGGACGACCCCCAGGTAGCCATATCGATCGTGATGGAGAACGTGGACATCCCTACTGGTCAGCAGCTGACCTCACCCAGTGCCAAGAGACTCATAGAGGCGGTGTTGAACAGATGAGGCCCACATCGGGAATCACCCTGGGCGGCAGATTCGAACTGACCGAGCGCATCGCCATCGGCGGTATGGGCGAGGTCTGGAAGGCCCGCGACCAGATCCTCGGGCGTGTCGTCGCGATCAAGATCCTCAAGGAGGAGTACTCGGGCGACCCGGCCTTCCTCAACCGCTTCCGGGCCGAGGCACGCCACACCGCGCTGCTGAACCACGAGGGCATCGCCAACGTGTTCGACTACGGCGAGGAGGCGGGGTCGGCGTACCTCGTCATGGAACTCGTGCCCGGACAGCCGCTGTCCGCCGTGATCGAGAAGGAACAGGTCCTCTCGCCCGACCGCACCCTCTCGATCATGGGACAGACGGCCACCGCCCTCGGCGTCGCGCACCGGCAGGGCCTCGTGCACCGCGACGTGAAGCCCGGCAACATCCTCGTGATGCCCGACGGCAGGGTCAAGATCACCGACTTCGGTATCGCCCGGCTCGCCGACCAGGTCCCCCTGACGGCCACGGGCCAGGTCATGGGGACGGCGCAGTACCTCGCGCCGGAGCAGGCCACGGGCCAGCCCGCCACGGGCTCCTCCGACATCTACGCCCTCGGTGTCATCGGGTACGAGCTGCTGGCCGGCCGCCGGCCCTTCTCCGGGGAGTCGCAGATCGCCATCGCCCTGGCCCAGGTCAACGACGCGCCACCGCCGCTGCCGGAGTCGATCCCGCAGCCGGTCCGGGCGCTGGTCGGTTCGATGCTCGCCAAGGATCCCGCGGACCGCCCGGCCGACGCCGAGGCCCTGGCCCGCGCCGTCGACGCCATCCGGTCCGGCAACGTCCGCGCCGCCGAGGCTGCCGTCCCGGGCATGCTCGCCTTCGGCACCGCGGCCGACGTCGCCACGACCGCCGTCCCGCGCCAGAACACGCAGGCGACGACGGCGGTTCCCGCACCCACCACCTCCGCACTGCCGACGGTGGCGGCCCCTGCAGCGGCCGGTGCCGCGGCGGGCATCGCCGCGTCCCGCGACTGGTCGCAGGAGGACGTCGACTCGGCAGAACCCCGACCGCCGGGTCAGCCGTACCGGCGCGAGGAGGAGAACCGCCGGAGCCCCTGGCTGATCCCCCTCATCGTCCTGCTCCTCCTGGCCCTGGCCGCCATCGCCTTCTTGATCCTCCAGCCCCTGCTGGCGGGTGACGATCCTGTCGACGTGCCGGCCGCATCGAGCACCTCCGCGAGCACCACTCCGTCGCGGACGCCCGCACCGACGCCGTCGACGCCGTCCACCTCGCCCACGCCGTCGCCGAGCACCACGGAAGCGGACGACCGCGTCGTCATCACGCCGAGCCAGTACCGGGGACGGCCCGAGGCCGAGGTCGCCGCGGAACTCGGCGCGCTGGGGTTCCGCGTCGAGATCCAGCGCCAGTTCTCGGCGGACGTCGCGGCGGGACTCGTCACGGACGTCGCCCCCGTGGGAAGCCTCAGCCCTGGGGAAACCATCACCGTGACGTCGTCGAGGGGCCCTGAGCCGGTGGAGCAGGTCACCGTGCCCGCCAACCTGCAGGGACGGACCGCGGCAGAGGTGGAGCAGATCCTCGTGGACCTCGGCCTGAGGCCGCTCAACGTGGGATCCGAGCCATCACAGCAGCCGGAGGGCACCGTCATCCGGGTCGATCCCGGGGCGGGTGCAGTGCTTTCCCCCGGGACACAGGTGACCTACGTCGTCTCGGCAGGGCCGCCCGCGACCCAGGCTCCCACCCCGACGCCCACCCCCACACCCACCCCCACGTCGGCACCGGTACCGACGGCGACGGCGACCCCCACGTCATGATCGGTGCGGTCCGGGGCCGGAAGGGCACGAAGTGATGACCACCGAGCGCATCCTGAACGGGCGGTACGAGGTCCTCGAGCTGATCGGGCGCGGGGGCATGGCCGATGTGCACCTCGGCCGCGACCTCCGTCTGGGCCGGTCGGTGGCCATCAAGGTCCTGCGGCAGGATCTGGCACGGGATCCGCTCTTCCAGTCGCGCTTCCGCAGGGAGGCGCAGGCCGTGGCGGGGCTCAACAACCCCACCATCGTCGCCGTGTACGACACGGGCGAGGAGGAGATCCCCGACCGTCCGCAGCACGAGGTCCGGGTGCCCTTCATCGTGATGGAGTACGTCGCCGGGCGCACCCTCCGCGACCACGTCAAGTCCGGCGATCTGACGCCGGGTGACAGCATCACCTACCTCGGCGGGGTGCTGGGCGCCCTCGAATACAGCCACAAGGCCGGCATCGTCCACCGGGACATCAAACCGGCCAACGTCATGATCACACCCGACGGCGCCGTGAAGGTCATGGACTTCGGGATCGCCCGCGCGATCGCCGATTCGCAGGCCACGATGACGCAGACCCAGGCCGTGCTCGGCACGGCGCAGTACCTGTCCCCGGAACAGGCCCGCGGCGAGACGGTGGACGCGCGCAGCGACCTGTACTCGGCGGGCTGCCTGCTCTTCGAGCTGCTCACCGGCCGGCCGCCGTTCATCGGGGACAGCCCCGTCTCCGTGGCCTACCAGCACGTGCGGGAGGACCCGCCCGTCGCCAGCAGCCTCGAACCCGCGGTGACGCCGGCGCTCGACTCCGTGCTCGCCAAGGCGCTGCAGAAGAATCGCGACCACCGCTTCCAGGACGCCGCGTCCTTCCGTCGGGCGCTGCTCGACGCCGCCCACGGCATCTCCGTGGCCGGCGGAGCGGGGATGCCCACCGAAGCGCTGGATGTGCATGCACCGCGCGCACGCGGCGTCAGGACCGGAGCCAGGGCCGCCGTCCCGCTCGCCGTCGAGCCGCAGACGCGTGCCATCGACAGGGTCTCGACGGAACGTCCCGTGCCGCACCATGCGGAGGACGACGACCGGCTCGACCTCCTGCGGTCGAGCGGTACGGCGGACGAGCTGCAGGACCGGCGACGGAGGTCGTCGAGGATCGCCTGGATCACCGTCTTCTTCGTGGCGGTCCTGCTCGTGCTCGCGGGAGGATACGTCCTCCTGAACAACATCTCGGACACCCGGCCCTCCCAGGAGGTGGTCACGGTCGCCGTACCCGACCTCGTCGGCATGAGCGAGGCGGACGCCACCGACGCCGTGGTGGATGCGGGACTGGTGCCCTCCACCGACGACGAGTACAACGCGACGGTGGACGCCGGTGACGTCATCGCCTCCGATCCTGCGGCAGGGACGTCGGTGGAGAGGGAATCGCGCGTCAACATCACGGTCTCGCTGGGTCCTGCCAACGTGGTGCTCCCGGACACTCTCGCCGGACTCACGGAGTCCTCCGCGCGCGACGCGCTCGAGGACCTCGGTCTGAGGGGCGGCACGATCACGGAGGAGACGAGCGCTGAGGTCACGGAAGGCAGGGTCATCACCACGAACCCACAGGCCGGCCAGACGGTGCCGGTCGGGAGCGCCGTGAACCTGGTGCTGTCCAACGGCAAGGTGACCGTCCCCCTGCTCACGGACCTGACGGTCGACCAGGCCCGGGCCTTGCTGGCCGATCCTGCGGTCCGGTTGCCGTCCTCCGTCCGGGAGGTCGAGAACAGCGTCGTCACCCCGGGGATCGTCACGGCGCAGTCGGCGCCGGCACGCTCGCAGGTCGACCAGGGCACGGAGATCGTCCTGACCGTCGCGAAGGCACCCCCGGCGGAGCCCGCCCCTGAGCCGGTGGAGCCCACCCCCGGGCCGTCGGAGACATCGGGCGGTCAACCGACCGAGGGCCCGGACGAGCCGACCGAGACGCGGCCCACGGAGGGCGACGACTGACAGGCGGCGTCGGGACAGGCGGACCGCCGGTACATGCCCTGGTGGGAAAGGGCTGCTAGCGCGCGATGAGCGGGCTGAGGCCCGCCGCCTTCGCTGCCGCGCCCTCGAGTCCCAGCGACTCCAGCCAGTTGCCCAGCATCTGGTAGCCGCCCTCGGTGAGGACCGACTCCGGATGGAACTGGACGCCGCACAGGGGAGCCGTCCTGTGTTCGAGGCCCATGATGATGCCGCTGGCCGTGCGCGCGGTGACGGTCAGATCCGCCGGGACGTCGTCGCTGACCGCAGCGAGGGAGTGGTAGCGCGTCGCAGTGACCGGGGACGGCAGGCCGGCGAAGACACTCGTCGCATCGTGTTCCACGAGGGAGGTCTTGCCGTGCATGAGTTCGGGAGCATGCGTCACGGTTCCGCCGTACGCCTCCGCCAGCGCCTGGTGTCCGAGGCAGACCCCCAGCATCGGCTTGGCGTGCTCGCCGCACCACCGGATCAGCTCCACGCAGACACCGGCTTCGGCGGGTGTGCCCGGGCCGGGGGAGATCAGCACACCGTCTCGGGAAGCGGCCATCTCCTGCGCCTCGGCGAGGGTGACGTCGTCGTTCCTCACCACCGTGGTCTCGGCGCCCAGTTCCTGGAGGTAGCCCACCAGGGTGTAGACGAAGCTGTCGTAGTTGTCGACGACGAGGATGCGGGCGGTGTCAGCCATGAGCTAGGGGGAACCAATCGTTGAATCTGTGAGCGGGTTGAACTGGGAGACCCAGGGGAACACGGCGACCATCAGCACCGTGACCGCTGCGAGGACCAGCAGCACGGAGAGGACGATGCGCATCCAGAGCGGCCCGGGCAGGGACCGGAAGATCCATCCGTACATCGCGGCTACCCCTGTCCTGCGGCGCGTGCCACGTGCTCGGCGATCTCGGGCGGCGGGCCGGCGTCGGCGGGACGCCAGGACTCGAGCACCGAGTACGCAATGATACGCTCCTGCGCTCCGAAACGCGGATTGCAACTGGTCAGCGTCAGGATCCTGTCCACCGGCTCGGCGGCGGGCTCGGTGGGGACCGGTGCGATCACATCCGCGCGGTCCGGCAGGACGATCTCGGTGTTCCGGAACACGTAGGTGTAGTAGCCGTCGCGTGTCTGGACGTAGAGCCGGTCCCCGGGGACGAGCGTGTGGATCTGGTCGAGTACCTGGCCGTGGGTCTGTCGGTGGCCGGCGAGCGCGAAGTTCCCCACCGCTCCTGGAGCCCCCGTGCCGGGGTAGTGACCGAGGCCGAGGTTGTCGAGGACGTCGGTGCCGACACCGGCGGTGACGGGGCGTGAGTAGTCGTCCCCGAAGCGCGGGATGTAGACCACCGCGAAGGTGCCCACGAGGTCCCCCTGCGGCAGGACGGCAGGGTCACCGAAATCCTCGGGTGCGGGGGCGTCGGGGCCTGCGCCGGCAGGTGCGGGACCGGCCGCGGGCGGCACGTCGGCGAAGAACTCCTCGAGCGCCTGCTCCTGCTTGATGCTGGAATCGATGTTGGTCCACCAGAGCTCCCAGCCGACGAAGAGCAGCAGGACCACTCCGGCGGTGATCAGGAGTTCGCCCAGGACCTGCGCTACCAGCTGGCCGGGAGTACGACGACGGCGTGCCCGATCCGGGCGCCCCACCCGTGGTTCGGGTGGGGCGTCGATGGTCGACCTCGCCACTGCCGCTCCTGCCACTCGGGATGCACCGGTATCCGAACGATCTTGGCTAGAATCGTTTCCGAGAACCGGGCCGCCGGATGAAGTTCTTCCCACAGGATAACCTGCGGGCCCGAACGCACCGGCGCTGCCCTGCGAGACAACCGGCGCCGCTGATCCGCAGCGGCCCCCCGTCGAGGAGAATCCGTGCCCGAGTCGAAGCCCCGCAAGAGAGCCAGCACCGCCGCGTCCGCCGTGGGGTCGTCGCAGCCCAAGCCGAACCCGGTCTGGTACAAGCCGGTGATGTTCGGGCTCATGATCATCGGCCTGCTGTGGATCATCACGTTCTACATCTCCGAGGCAACCCTGCCGGTGGCGGCCTGGGGATCCTGGAACATCCTTGCCGGCTTCGGCATCGCGATCGTGGGCTTCCTCATGACCACGCGCTGGCGGTAGCCACAGCACCCGACGCCGGGCTCGGCGTTCGCTGCAGCGCCGAGAAGGCACCAGGGCCCCGGTCCTGCCGTTCACCCCGCCCTCGACGGTGCGTGCACCGTCGTCGGTCGAGGTGGACGGGTCGACCGGCGTACTGGAGGGTAGCAGGGAACCGGCACCGAGGGGATTTCCCGCTGTACACACGCTGTGTATGAAGTTATCCACAGTTGTGCATGAGACTGTTGATCCTCCTAGGACCGGCCCGAAATTCCGGGCCACGCTTATCCACAGGTGTGGAATTACATGTGTGTAAGTTATCCCCCATGTGGATAACTGGTGTGGAAAACTCCGAAGGGGCCGGTGCGCAGTGCACCGGCCCCTTCCTGCGACGTGCTCCTAGAGCGGGAGGAGGGAGACTCCCACGAAGGTCAGGAGGGCGAGTAGCACCACGACGCCCCCCAGTCCCAGCAGCTGGGTCTTCGCCTGCCGCGCCCCACGCGGAGCGTAGGCGATCGCAGCGGCGCATGCTGCACCGGCGATCAGGCCCCCGAGGTGCGCCTGCCATGCGATCCCTGCCACCACGAAGCCGATCACCGCATTGATCGCGATCAGCACCACGATCTGGCGGACATCACCGCCGCGCTTGCGCTGCACGATGAAGAGCGCCCCGAACAGCCCGAATACCGCACCGGATGCACCGACGACCGGCTGCAGCGGATTGTCGCTGAGCAGCAGTACCCCGATCGATCCGCCGAGGGCCGAGATCAGGTACAGCGCCAGGAATCTGGCCCTGCCCATCGCCGGTTCCAGGACCTTCCCGAGGATGTACAGCGCGTACATGTTGAACGCGATGTGGAGGAAGGAACTCGGCGAGTGGAGGAAGGCCGCGGTGAGCATGCGCCAGGGCTCTGCCGGGATCACACCTCCCGCTCCCGCCGTGTACACGGGTGCATAGGCGAAGGAGCGGATGATCCCCGGCACCACGAGCTGCAGCAGGTACACCACCACACAGAGACCGATCAGGGTGTAGGTGACCACCGGGGTGTCCCCGCGGACCGCACCCCCGAACGCGTTCCGGCGAGCCGGGACACTCGCGGCCTGCTCGCGGACGCAGTCCACGCACTGGAAACCCACCGCAGCCGGACGCTGGCATTCGGGACAGGCCGGACGGCCGCACCGCTGGCACCGCACGTAGCTGACGCGGTCGGGGTGTCGCGGGCAGACCGGTGCCTCCTGGCTGCCGGCATCGGGCGCGGGGACACCATAGGACATACGGCTAGAGCTGTTCCACGGTGATGCTGTCGATGACGACGTTGTCGAGGGGCTTGTCCCTCATGTCGGTGGCGATGGCGTTCAGCTTGTCGACCACCTTGCGGGATTCCGGGTCGGTGACGTCACCGAAGATGGTGTGCTTGCCCTGGAGCCAGGTGGTGGGCACGGAGGTGATGAAGAACTGCGACCCGTTGGTGCCGCGCCCTCCCTGGAGGCCCGCATTGGCCATGGCCAGCTTGTAGGGCTCGTTGAAGGTCAGGTCCGGGTTGATCTCGTCGTCGAACTTGTAACCGGGGCCGCCGATGCCCTGGCCCAGGGGATCGCCGCCCTGGATCATGAAGTCCTTGATGATGCGGTGGAAGACGGTGCCGCTGTAGAGGGGGGCGTTGCTCTCCTCGCCGGTCTGCGGGTGGGTCCAGGTGATCTCGCCCGTGGCGAGACCGACGAAGTTCTTCACGGTCTTCGGGGCGTGATTGCCGAAGAGGTTGACCTCGATATCGCCCTGGTTGGTGTGGATGGTCGCTTTTGCTGTCGGAATAGCAGTCATTGGCCCATTCTTCCACGCGGCTCCTGACAATAAGCTGGAGTGGTCCCATTCCGCGCACAGTGAAACGCCGCCCTCCTGGCGCGGCCGGGACCCATACGGATAGCACCCCCTGCCCATGCAACGTAGGCTGATCAAAACGAACAACCACCCCTGGAGGTTTTTGTGAAGAAGAACGTACGCGACACCCACGAGCTGGAGGAAGGCGTCGCTCTCGGACTGGCAGCAGCAGCCGGACTGGCTGCAGCGCGGGATTGGGCGGCGCCCCATGTCGACGCTGCCTACGGCTGGGTGAAGCCCCGATGGGAGAAGGGCGTCGAGACCGCGACCCCGGCCCTGCAGGACACCGTCCGCAAGGCGACCGAGGGGATCGCCGGCGGAGTCGCCGCAGTCCAGGGCAGTGTCGACAAGGTCGGCCCCCGGATCACACAGGTGATCGATGGCACCACCCCGAAGATCCAGGAGACGCTCGGCAAGGCGGCTCCGGCACTGGACTCCGCCAAGGGCAGGGTTGTGGAGGAGTACCTGCCGGCGCTCTCGACCAGGCTCGGTGAGGCGGCCGAGACCGCGTCCCGTTCGCTGGCAGCCACGACCATGCCACCCGCGGTCGAGAAGGCCGTCACCCGGATCACCGGGGACAAGAAGGCTGCGAAGAACGCCCAGAAGCGGCTCGTCGTCGCGGCCATGCAGGCCTCGAAGGACCTGAAGAGGAGCAAGGCCCGCAAGTCGGGCAAGGGCTGGCTCGTCCTCGGGATCATCGCATCGGCGATCATCGCCGGTGTGGCCGCCTGGCGGGCATCCAAGCCCGTCGAGGATCCGTGGAAGACACCTGCCCCCATCAAGGCCACGGCCGGCCCTGCGTCACCCCAGAAGTCGAAGGATTCCAAGGACGCCGTCATCAGCATCAAGGAGGCGGCCGACCGTGCCGCCGCGGCGTCCGGCGAGGTTCCTGCGGCCACCGCGAACACGAACCCCGACGCAGCGCCGTCCGCTTCGGACACGGCGAAGGGCACCGACGGCGCCAAGCACGCCGCTGAGCCCACGGACGATCCCAAGGTCTGACATCCGCTCGATCTCCTGAAACAGGAAAGGACCCCGGCCTCGTGCCGGGGTCCCTTCTCGTTCCGAGACATATACCATCCAGCATATATTCCTCGGCGCGACTACTCTCCGCCGCGTACCGGCGGGGGTGTGGGCTCTCTCTCCTCCGCGAGGGATCGACGGCGTCGGCTCAGGCGTTGCTGTCCCCGGATCACGACGACGAGACCCACGATGATCAGCCCCAGTCCGCCGTACGTCCCGGCAGGCAGCGTCTCGCCGAGGAACACTGCGGCGAGGATGGCCGCCCCCGGGATCTCCAGCAGGATGATCATCGAGACCACGAGCGGGCTCATCACGGCCAGCAGGTGGTTGAACACCGAATGCCCCATGATCTGCGCCATGAGGGTCACCGCCAGGATGCCTGCCCAGGCAGCGGGGGGAAAACCGACGACCGGCTGGCCCGTGACGGCGCAGAGCACCAGGAGGATCACGGCGCAGGCACCGTAGCAGAGGGTCGTGTACGTCCCTGTCGACATGGTCCGGCGGGCCGTCGCCCCCACCATCTGATAGACACCCGCCAGCGCTCCTCCTGCCAGGGCGAGGAGATCGCCGAGCAGTGCATCGCGCGAGAGCGAGAGATCGAACCCGGTGATGACGACCACGCCGAGGAACGCCACTCCCAGCCCCGCCACCGTGGCGCGAGGGGGCCGGGAGCCGAGCAGCGCATCGAACAGAGCGATCCAGGCCACCTGGAGGCAGACGAGGGCCGTTGCCGCCGCCACGGAGGTGAGCTTCAGCGCCGTGATGAAGCAGGCGAAATGCAGGGCGAGGGCTACCGCGGCGAGGGCCGTCCTCCGGTAGTCGACGGCGCGGAGCGCCATGAACTCCGATCGCTTCGACAGCGCGGCGGGCCCTCCCATGAGGAAGGCTCCGAGCAGGTTCCGCCAGAAGGCGATGGCCAGGACCGGGGCGGCGGTCGCTGCCATGATCGGCCCGGACGCCGAGACCCCGATGACGCCGAGGATCGAGAGGAAGATGGTCACGCGGCAACCCTATGGCACTCCGTACGCACCCCGGCACCACGGCCCTCAACGCAGGAAGTCCCGGTCGATGACCGGGACTTCCTTTCGGTGGAGGCACGGGGACTCGAACCCCGAACCCCCTGCTTGCAAAGCAGGTGCGCTACCAATTGCGCCATGCCCCCGAATGAACCCTGTCCGGTGTACTTTCGCCGGATCGGGCCTTTTGCTACGCTATGTCGTCCGTCGCGTTGCTCCAGACGTTCTTGCTCTTCTCTGAATCCTGCCACCGCTTGTACACGAGGACACCTGCTGCAGCCGCTGCCGCGATGAGCAACTTCTTCACAACTGTCTCCTTGCAGTCACCTGCCGGTAGTGGATCCGTGGGCGTACCAGGACTTGAACCTGGGACCTCTTCGTTATCAGCGAAGCGCTCTAACCGCCTGAGCTATACGCCCCGATACCTCTTCGGGCCGAGATACGACTTTACAGTAGTGGCTCGGCTTTCTTCAAATCGCCGTGGGGCGCCGAAGAGACCCGGTCTCCTAGTCGTCGGTGAGCGTGACGCCGATGCCGCCGACGAGGGTGGACGAGATGTTGTAGAGCACCGCCGAGAGCATGGCCAGAGCGGTCAGGAGCACCACGTTGACCACGGCGATGATCGTCGCGAAGGAGACGACCTGCGGGAGCGAGGCGAACTGACGGAGGTCGAATCCGCCGCTCTCCGATCCTGCGATCTCGCCCAGGAGCGCATTCACGCCGTCGAAGATGCCCGTGAGGTCCAGGACGGTCCAGATGACGATCGCCGCCACGACGGTGACGATGCCCAGGGCGACCGACAGCAGGAACGCCATCTTGAGGACGGACCAGGGGTCCACCTTGCTCACGAGCAGGCGGGCCTTGCGGGCTTTCGCCTTCGGGGCGGGCTTCACGAGGCCCGGCCGCTGCCCGGCCTGCCCTCCGGCCGAGGCCGGGCGCTGGGCGGGTCGCGCGGGGGCGTTCACGCGCGGAGGGGTCCCCGGCGTTCGCACTTGTCCGCTGGCGGACCGCGGGTTGGTGTTGGCCGAGCTCACTCAGTACCTCCGTGTTCCGGCGACTCAGCGTCAGGCTCAGCCGTTTCCTCTGTCGACAACCGTACTTCATCGGCTGTGAACTGCGCAGGATCGTCCTCCGGGGTGACCGTCCCGAGGACGTCCACGTCCGGGCTGGCCTCGGAGGGATCCTCGATGAGGCCCTCCTCGACGGCGACGCTGCGCTCGCTGTTGCGGGCCACCGCGATGATGCGGTCCGACTTGTCGGGCTTGGCGAAGATCACGCCCATCGTGTCGCGTCCCTTCGCGGGCACGCCGGCCACGGCGGAGCGCACCACCTTGCCGCCGCCCATGACCACGAGCACCTCGTCCTCCTCCTGCACCACGAGCGCTCCCACGAGGTCACCGCGTTCCTCGGCCAGCTTCGCGACCTTGATGCCGAGCCCGCCCCTGCCCTGGACCCGGTAGTCGTCGACCTTCGTCCGCTTCGCGAAACCACCCTCGGTCACGATGAAGACGTACGAGTCGTCCGTGACCACATTGGCTGCCAGCAGGTCGTCGTCATCACGGAACTTCATGCCGGTCACGCCCGAGGTCGCGCGTCCCATGGGCCGCAGGGCGTCGTCGTCGGCCGTGAAGCGCAGTGACTGTCCCTTGCGGGAGACGAGCATGATGTCGTCCTCGCTCGAGACGAGCTGTGCGGAGACGAGTTCGTCGTTGTCGCGGAGGTTGATGGCGATCACGCCGGCCGTCCGGTTAGTGTCGTAGTCCTCGAGCCGCGTCTTCTTGACCAGGCCGCGCTTCGTGGCGAGCACGAGGAACGGCGACTGCTGGTAGTCGCGCAGGTCCAGGACCTGCGCGATCGTCTCGTCGGGCTGGAAGGCGAGCAGGTTCGCGACGTGCTGGCCCTTGGCGTCGCGCGCCGCCTCGACCAGCTCGTACGCCTTCGCGCGGTACACCCTGCCGAGGTTCGTGAAGAACAGGAGCCAGTGGTGCGTCGTGGTCACGAAGAAGTGTTCGACGACGTCGTCGCCGCGCAGCTGCGCCCCCTTGATGCCCTTGCCACCCCGCGCCTGCTGGCGGTAGTTGTCGCTGCGGGTCCGCTTGACGTATCCGCCGCGGGTGATGGTGACGACCATCTCCTCCTCGGGGATCAGGTCCTCCATGCTCATGTCGCCGTCGTAGCCCATGAGGATCTCCGTGCGGCGGTCGTCGCCGAACTTCGCGACGATATCGGCGAGCTCGGTGCTGACGATGCCGCGCTGCACGTCCTCGGAGGCGAGGATGCGGTTGAACTCGGTGATCATGGACTCGAGTTCCGCATGGCGGTCCTGGATCTTCTGCCGCTCCAGGGCGGCGAGGCGCCGCAGCTGCATGTTCAGGATGGCCGTGGCCTGCAGCTCGTCGATGGACAGCAGCCCCATGAGCCCGTCGCGGGCCTGCTCGGTCGTCGAGGACGCGCGGATCAGGGCGATCACCTCGTCCAGGGCGTCGAGGGCCTTCAGCAGACCCCGGAGGATGTGTGCCTCCTCCTCCGCCTTGCGCAGCCGGTACCGCGTCCGGCGGACGATGACCTCGAGCTGGTGGGTGACCCAGTGGCGGATGAACGCATCCAGGCTCAGCGTGCGGGGGACGTCGTCGACGATGGCCAGCATGTTCGCGCTGAAGTTGTCCTGCAGCTGCGTGTGCTTGTAGAGGTTGTTCAGCACCACCTTGGCGACGGCATCCCGCTTGAGCACGATCACGAGCCGCTGGCCCGTGCGACCGGACGTCTCGTCGCGCAGGTCGGCGATGCCGCTGATCTTGCCGTCCTTGACCAGTTCGGCGATCTTGATCGCCAGGTTGTCCGGGTTGGCCTGATAGGGCAGCTCCGTGACGACGAGGCACGTGCGGTTCTGGATCTCCTCGACGTTGACGACGGCGCGCATCGTGATGGAGCCGCGACCGGTCCGGTAGGCGTCCTCGATGCCCTTGTGTCCGAGGATCTGGGCGCCGGTCGGGAAGTCGGGGCCCTTGATGCGGGCGATCAGGGCCTCGAGCAGCTCCTCCCTGGTGGCCTCGGGGTTCTCGAGGTACCACTGGACGCCGTCGGCTACCTCGCGCAGGTTGTGCGGCGGGATGTTGGTGGCCATGCCGACAGCGATGCCGGAGGACCCGTTGACGAGCAGGTTCGGGAAACGCGACGGCAGGATGGTGGGTTCCTGGTTCTTGCCGTCGTAGTTGTCCTGGAAGTCGACGGTCTCCTCGTCGATGTCCCGCACCATCTCCATGGCGAGCGGCGCCATCTTCGTCTCGGTGTACCGGGGGGCCGCCGCGCCGTCGTTGCCGGGCGAACCGAAGTTCCCCTGGCCGAGCGCGAGCGGGTAGCGCATCGTCCAGTCCTGGATCAGGCGGACCAGCGCGTCGTAGATCGCCGAGTCGCCGTGCGGGTGGTACTGACCCATGACCTCGCCGACCACGCGCGCACACTTGTTGAACGAGCGGTCGGGCCGGTAGCCGCCGTCGAACATCGCGTACAGGACACGGCGGTGGACGGGCTTCAGTCCGTCGCGGACGTCGGGCAGGGCCCGGCCGACGATCACGGCCATCGCGTAGTCCAGGTAGGACCGCTGCATCTCCGTCTGCAGGTCCACCTGCTCGACGCGGTCCGTCAGGACCTCGCCCTCGATGGGCTCGTCCGGTCCGTTGCCGGTAATGTCGTCACTCATGAATCAGTTCCGTTCGTGAAGGGTTCTCAGCCACAAGGGTGAGTCGACCGCGAGCCGGTGCCCGACATCTTGTGTAGGCGCTTTAATATTCGCGAGGAACGAGCGAATTTCGTTGCGCCGGCAAGATGCCGGGTATCGGCACTCAGATGTCGAGGAAACGCACGTCCTTGGCGTTCTGCTGGATGAAGTTGCGGCGGGACTCGACATCCTCGCCCATGAGCACCGAGAAGACCTGGTCCGCAGCGGCGGCGTCGTCCATGGTCACCTGGAGCAGCGTGCGGTGGTCCGGATCCATGGTGGTCTCCCACAGTTCCGTGTAGTCCATCTCACCGAGGCCCTTGTAACGCTGGATCCCGTTGTCCTTGGGCAGGCGCTGGTTGTTGGCGAGGCCCATTTTGATGACCTCGTCGCGTTCGCGGTCGCTGAACACGTAATCGTGCTTGGCGTTGGACCACTTGATCCGGTACAGCGGCGGCTGCGCCAGGTAGACGAACCCGTTCTCGATCAGCGGCCGCATGTAGCGGAAGAGCAGGGTGAGCAGCAGCGTGGTGATGTGCTGGCCGTCCACGTCCGCATCGGCCATGAGCACGATCTTGTGGTACCGGGCCTTGTCCACGTTGAAGTCCTCGCCGATCCCCGCGCCGAACGCTGTGATCATGGCCTGGACCTCGCTGTTGCCGAGGGCGCGGTCGAGGCGGGCGCGCTCCACGTTCAGGATCTTCCCGCGCAGGGGGAGGATGGCCTGCGTCTCGGGATTGCGTCCCCGGACCGCCGAACCACCGGCGGAGTCGCCCTCCACGATGTAGATCTCGGAGCGGGCGGGGTCCTTGGACTGGCAGTCCTTGAGCTTGCCGGGCATGCCACCCGATTCCAGCAGTCCCTTGCGGCGCGTGGACTCGCGCGCCTTGCGGGCCGCGAGACGGGCCTGGGACGCCTGGATGGACTTGCGAATGACGTCGCGTGCGGGTCCGGGGTTGCGCTCGAGCCAGTCGCCGAGCTGGTCGGTGACCACGCGCTGGACGAACCCCTTCGCCTCGGAGTTGCCCAGTTTGGTCTTCGTCTGGCCCTCGAACTGCGGCTCCGACAGTTTGACCGAGATGACGGCGGTGAGGCCTTCACGGATGTCGTCACCCGTGAGGTTGTCGTCCTTCTCCTTGATGATGTTCTTCTCGCGCGCGTACTTGTTGATCAGCGTGGTCATGGCCGCACGGAAACCCTCTTCGTGGGTGCCGCCCTCGTGCGTGTTGATCGTGTTCGCGTAGGTGTGCACGCTCTCGGAGTACGCCGACGTCCACTGCAGAGCCACCTCCACGGCCATCCTGCGATCCGTGTCCTCGGTCTCGAACGCGATCACGTCCGCGTGGATGACATCCACGCGCTTGGAGGAGTTGAGGTGGTGGACGTAGTCCAGCAGTCCGTTCTCGTAGAGGTAGACCACCGACCGGTGCTTCGGTTCTCCGTCGGACTCCTGCGCACTGTCCACCTCCGCGACCTCGTCCGTCTCCACAGCGTCCGCCCGCTCGTCCGTCAGCGTGATGCGCAGTCCCTTGTTGAGGAAGGCCATCTGCTGGAAGCGTGCGCGGAGCGTCTCGAAGTCGAACTCGGTGCTCTCGAAGATGGTGTCGTCAGGGTAGAACGTCTGCGTGGTGCCCGTCTCCGAGGTCTCCTCGCCCTTCCTCAGTTCACCGAACGGCTTGCCGCCGTCCGCGAAGGACTGCCGCCAGACGTGCCCCTGGCGGCGCACCTCGGTCTCGACGCGCTTGGACAGGGCGTTGACCACGGAGATACCCACGCCGTGGAGGCCACCCGACACCGCGTAGCCACCACCGCCGAACTTGCCGCCCGCGTGCAGGATGGTCATGACCACCTCCACGGTGGGACGCCCCTCGGTGGGGTGCATGTCCACGGGGATGCCTCGGCCGTTGTCCACGACCTTGACGCCGCCGTCGGCCTGGAGCGTGATCTCGATGTGGTCGCAGTACCCGGCCAGCGCCTCGTCCACCGAGTTGTCCACGACTTCGTAGACCAGGTGGTGGAGGCCGCGCGGCCCGGTCGAGCCGATGTACATGCCCGGCCGTTTCCGGACGGCTTCCAGTCCTTCGAGGACGGTGATCTCACTGGCGCCGTATGCGTGCTCGGTGGCGGCCTCCAGAATCGGGGACTCACCCTCGCCGATCAACACATCACTTGCGTTCAACTCGTTCTCGTGTGCCACAGGCGTAGAAGGCTCCTCAGCTGGATAGACCACATCAGTCTCGTCCATTCTACCCTGCGCATGGTTGCGGCAGCGCACCAACCACCCCTCACCGGCCAAGAAACCGGGGTCAGAGACAGTAGCGGGTCCTTCCATGAGGACGGATACGACGGACGGTCCCCTGATTGCGCTACAGGCCGCTCAGCGGATGCGGCCTTCCGCTCCCGGCTCACCCGTAGGTGTCGCGCGGACCGCGTCCCTTGACGGAGCGGCCGCCCTTGCGCCAGCTCGGCGCAGCGGGTCCGACGACGGACAGCCGCTTCACGACACCGGCGCCAAGCTCGGCCTCGAACCGCTGCAGCACCTGCGGGGTCATCAGCCGCAGCTGGGTGGCCCAGGTTGTCGAATCGCACCGGACGAGGACGGTGTCGGCGTCGAAACTCTCCGGGACGCAGTGTGCCGCGATGTCCGCTCCGACGATCTCGTCCCAGCGGGACAGCACCGACCCGATGGCCACGGGCGATTTCCAGCCGCGTTCCGCGAGCATCCTCGAGAAGACGTTGCCCACGCCCTCCGGATCCCGCCCGCCGTAGGTGGGTTCGGGCGAATACCGGCGCCGCGGTGCCTTGCCCTGCTGCTTCGGAGCCGGACCGCGCGGCGTCCCCCTGGCCTGGGAGGCGCTGCGAAGCCGGTTCAAGAGGGCCTGCGGGGCGTCCTGTTCCGGAGGATCGGGCGTCCGTGACGGCTCCGGTCCGCGATCGGGGATCTCTTCCCGGTCGGGGACCGCGGAAGACGCCGGATCCTCCCCGTGGCGTTCCTCAGGCATCAGGCTCTCCGGCGGAAGGGACGGCTGCGGGCTCGTCGCGGTCCTCCGCGACGGATCCGGGGCCGTCCGTGGTCCCTGCCAGTCCTCCCGGGACCACGCGGATCTGCCGGCCGAGGAGTGCCGCGGGGATGTCGTCGCCCACGGCCGCCGTGACCAGCACCTGTTCGGCCGGCGCCACGATCGCGGCGAGGCGGGTACGCCGCTGGGCGTCGAGTTCGGCGAAGACGTCGTCGAGGATCAGGACCGGATCGCCGCCCGGCGTGTGGTCCTCCTCGAGCAGCAGGTAGTAGGAGGCCAGCCGCAGGGCCAGGGCCATCGACCACGTCTCCCCGTGAGATGCGTACCCCTTCACCGGTGCCTGACCCAGGAGGAGGCCGAGCTCGTCGCGGTGCGGACCCACGAGGGAGATGCCGCGGTCCAGTTCCTTCCTGCGGTGGCGCAGGAGGTTCTCCACGAACAGATCGGTGAGCGCCGGCAGCTCGAGGTCCCCGAGCCGCTCCCGGTCACCGTCGTGCAGGGCGTCCGCGCCGTCGTCGTCCATGGCGAGGTCCGCCGACGACGAGACGCTTGGGAGGTAGACGATGTCCGCGACCTTCGACCCGTCCGTGAGCTCCTTGTAGGCACGCTGGACGTGGGGGCGGAGGTGGTCGACGAGCAGGAGCCGTGCGGCCAGGAGTCGCGCACCGGCTTCGGCGAGGTGCTGGTCCCACACATCGAGAGTGGCTTCGTGCGCCGTCGAGAACCGTCCCGCGGCCCGGGCCGACTTCAGCAGGGCGTTGCGCTGCTTGAGCACACGCTCGTAGTCGGCACGCAGCGCCGACTGGTGCGGCAGCAGCGACACCATGACCTCGTCCAGGTACCGACGCCGTCCGGAGGGGTCGCCCTTGACGAGCGACAGGTCCTCGGGGGCGAACAGGACGGTCTTGAGGATCCCCGCCGCATCCCGTGCCCGTACGGGGTTGGCCCTGTTGATCCGGGCACGGTTCGCCGTCTCCGCGTTGATCTCGACCTCGACGCCGGTGCGCTGCGTGCCGCGGACGAACCGGCCACGGATGATGGCGCGGTCCTGGCCGAAACTGATCAACGGTTTGTCGCTGCTCACCCGATGCGAGGACAGGGTGGCCAGGTAACCGATCGCCTCGACGATGTTGGTCTTGCCCACGCCGTTGGGACCCACGAAGACCGTGATGCCGGGTTCGATCGCCGTGTCCAGTTGCGGGTAGCTCCGGAACCCGGTGAGCGAGAGGTGCTCGACGTACACCGGGAACTGCCTACTTCGGCTGGGCGGGCTTCACCGCATGGCCACCGAACTGGTTGCGCAGGGCGGCCACCATCTTCATGGACGGCGAGTCCTCCTGCCGGGAGGTGAACCGGGCGAACAGGGCGGCAGTGATAGCCGGTGCCGGCACGGAGTTGGCGATGGCCTCCTCCACGGTCCACCGGCCTTCACCGGAATCCTCGACGAATCCGGCGATCTGCGACAGTCCGGGGTCCTCCTGCAGCGCCTTGACCAAGAGATCCAGCAGCCAGGAGCGGACCACGGTGCCCTTCTGCCAGGCGGCGAAGGTGCCGTGCACGTCCTTGACGATGTCCTTGGCCTCGAGCAGCTCGTACCCTTCGGCGTAGGACTGCATGAGTCCGTACTCGATGCCGTTGTGGACCATCTTCGCGTAGTGTCCGGCGCCCACATCGCCCACATGCACGAAGCTCTCCGCGCGTTCGCCCTCGGGCCGCAGTGCATCGAAGATCGGCATGGCGCGTTCGACGTCGTCCTCGAGACCGCCGGCCATCAGCCCGTAGCCGTTCTCGAGACCCCATACCCCGCCCGATACACCGCAGTCGAGGAACCGGATGCCCTTCTGGGCGAGCAGGGTCGCGTGGATCTGGTCGTCCGTGAACTTCGAGTTGCCGCCGTCGATCACGAGGTCACCCTCGGACAGGACCTCGGAGAGGTCCTTGACCACGGCGTCGGTGATCTGGCCGGCGGGGACCATGACCCAGACGATCCGGGGTGCGGGAAGGGCGGACACCAGTTCGTCGAGGCTGGACACATCGGTGCGGTCGGGGTTGCGGTCGAAGCCGGTGACCTCGATGCCGTTCCTGCGAAGGCGTTCCCTCATGTTGAATCCCATTTTGCCGAGTCCGATGAGACCTATGTGCATGAGTTTCTCTTTCTGACGATGTGTCCGGCCGGTGGGCCGGTCGGGATACCTGCGGTGCTGCTACTGGTTGGGCAGCCGTACGGGCATCAGCAGGTATCTGTAGTCTTCCCTGTCCTCGCCGGAGGCGTCATCCTGCGCGGAGATCACCGCGGGTTTGGGGGGTGAGGTGAAGGAGAACCGGACGTACGGGCTGCTGAACGCGCCCAGACCCTCGCTGAGGTAGTGGGGGTTGAAGGCCACGGTGATGTCGTCGCCGTCGAGTGTCGCCTCGATGGCCTCGGACGCCTGGGCGTCCTCCCCGGTACCTGCGTCGAGGGTCACCTGGCCTTCGGTGAACGCCAGTCGCACGGGGGTGTTCCGCTCCGCGACGAGCGACACACGGCGGACGGCCTCGACGAGCACGCTCGTCTGCACCGTGGCGTGGATGGGCGTCTTGTCCGGGAAGAGCGAACGGATCTTCGGGTAGTCCCCGTCGACGAGCAGGGAGGTGGTCCGGCGTCCACCGGATTCGAAGCCGATGAGTTCGGAGTCGTCCGAGAGGGCGATGTTCAGATCGCCGGCACCTCCGAGGGTCTTCGCGACCTCGTTGAGGGTCTTCGCCTTCACGAGGGCGCTGGTGGAGATCCCGGGGGTCGACGGTTTCCAGGACACCTCCCGCAGGGCGAGGCGGTAGCGGTCGGTCGCCAGCAGCGTGATGAGGTCGTCCTCGATCTCCATGCGGACACCGGTGAGGATCGGGAGGGTGTCGTCACGACTCGCGGCGATGATCACCTGCGAGACGGCCTGGGCGAAGGCATCACCGTCGACGACGCCGCTGACCGCGGGGAGCTTGGGCAGCTCCGGGTATTCCCCTTCGGGCATAGTCGCGAGGTTGAAGCGGCTGTTCCGGCAGGTGAGGGTGACTTTCGAACCGTCGGTGGCGACCTCGACGGGTGCGGACGGCAGGCTCCTGCAGATGTCGGCGAGAAGACGGCCTGAGACGAGGATCGTGCCTTCCTCGAGCACATCGGCTGCGATCTCCAGCCGGGCCGAGATCTCGTAGTCGAAGCTCGCTAGACTCAGCGAACCACCCTCTGCCTTGATCAACAGGCCCGCGAGAACGGGGACGGGTGGTCTCGGTGACAGGGAGCGGGCGGTCCAGGACACGGCCTCCGCAAGTACATCCCGCTCGACTCTGAATTTCACGGAGCAGTGCCGCCTTTCGCCAGATCAAAAAAACAGCCACCGGCGAAGCACCGGCGGATGGTTGGGTCGGAGGTCGTCCGCGGAGGTCTCCGGGCACGGGAACTACAAACCCTACTGCGGAACAGCTTAGCCGGGTAGCGCTCCTGCGCAGCAGGGCGGTGCGGGCAGGGGGACGGACGGGACGTGGAGTGTTATCTGAAGAACTTTTGAAGTTTAAGGTTCGTAGTGTTAATAACTGCTGTGGATTCTGTGGATAAGTGCGCTGGTCGGGGCGCTGATGCGGATCTGCCCTGTGGATAACGTGTGTGTCCGGGCGACGGCCTCCTGCCGGCAGCTGTGGGCAGAATCCTTGTCATTCTGCGGATCCACAGGCAGGACGGGGGTTTTCCTCAGGTTGAGGCTCCCTGTGCCCATGGTTATCCACAGCTGTGTCCACACCTGTTAATTACAGGGGTGCGATTCGAGTAACCGGCCGGTCAGGCTTCGCGCTGCTTGTGCTTGATGCGGTTGGTGAGCTCGGTGACCTGATTGAAGATGGCGCGCCGCTCCGCCATGAGCTCGCGGATCTTCCGATCCGCGTGGATGACCGTCGTGTGGTCGCGGCCGCCGAGTTCCTGCCCGATCTTGGGCAGGGACATGTCCGTCAGCTCCCTGCACAGGTACATCGCGATCTGGCGCGCCGTCACCAGGGTCCTCGTGCGCGACTTGCTGCACAGCTCGTCCATGCTGATCTGGAAGTAGTCCGCGGTCTGCGCCATGATCACCGTCGAGGTGATCTCCTGGGCGCCGTCGTCGGAGATGAGATCCTTCAGCACCACCTCGGCCAGGTTCACGTCCACCGGCTGGCGGTTGAGGCTCGCGAAGGCGGTGACCCGGATCAGGGCACCTTCCAGTTCGCGGATGTTCGTCGCGATCTTCGAGGCGATGTACTCGAGGACGTCGTCCGGTGCACTCAGGCTGTCGCTGATCGCCTTCTTGCGGAGGATGGCGATGCGGGTCTCCAGCTCCGGCGGCTGGATGTCGGTCAGCAGACCCCACTCGAACCGCGACCGCATGCGCTCCTCGAACCCGATGAGCTGCTTGGGCGGCATGTCCGAGGTGATGACCACCTGCTTGTTGTGGTTGTGCAGGGCGTTGAAGGTGTGGAAGAACTCCTCCATGGTCCGGTCCTTGCCGGAGAGGAACTGGATGTCGTCGATCAGCAGGATGTCGACATTGCGGTAGGTCTGCTTGAAGCTCGACCCCTCGTCGTCGCGGATCGAGTTGATGAAGTCGTTGGTGAACTCCTCGGAGTTCACGTAGCGCACGCGGATCCCCGTGTAGAGGTGTCGGGCGTAGTGCCCGATGGCGTGCAGGAGGTGGGTCTTGCCCAGGCCCGAGTCGCCGTAGATGAACAGCGGGTTGTACGCCTTCGCCGGCGCCTCGGCCACCGCTACCGCGGCAGCGTGGGCGAAGCGGTTCGACGAGCCGATCACGAACGTGTCGAAGATGTACTTGGGATTGAGTCGGCCGAACTCGGAGGAGTTGCTGGGTGGCGTGGGTGAGGGTTTCGTCTCGCCCTTCGGCTCGGGCGAGACCCGCTCGGGTTCCTGCTCCGGGGCTTCCTCGGCCACGGGCGTCAGCTCGGGGTCGATCACGAAGGCGCACTGGATGTCCTCGCGGAACACATCGCGCAGCGCCTCGTCCAGGGCTGCCTTGAGCTGGGTCTGCAGGACTTCGCGCGTCAGCTCGTTCGGGACGGCGATGAGCATGGTGGTGCCGATGAGTCCCTGGGCCTGGGCCAGCACCATGAACCCCCGCTGGCGCGGTGTTACGCGATCGTCGTGCTCGAGGGTCCGGATGACCTTGCGCCAGGAGCTCCCGACGTCGTTGACCTCATCTGTACCCACGAAACCCTCTCTTGGCTGTGCTGTCCGCACTCGACAAGGTCCGTTCTCCACAGAGTTGTACACAGCTCGTGGATAAACGGACCAGAGCCAAGACTAGAGGATGAAAAGTGCAGAAGATAGCGGACTGGAGCGGCACCGGAGGCACTGTGAAGGGACTCACGCGGGGCTGCCGGGCCGACGTGTAGTGTGACTCCGGCAGCAGTTGTCCACAGGTTGGTGGAAAACGGGTCCACAGGCTGGTGACAGCGGGTTTGACGCCCCCGAGCCGCGTCCCCTAACGTTATGTAGTCCAACATGTCTGCATTTCGCATGCCATCACTGATGTTTCCGGGTACTAAGTGGCCTCGGGATGTGACAGCTCTTCCGCGAATGTCGGATGTACACCTTCATCGCGTCAGTCTGTTCTTCCCCCTTGTTGCAATGGGCCGGACGCATCTCAAGATCGTTCTGGAGTAACTACAGTGAGCAAGCGGACTTTTCAGCCGAATAACCGCCGTCGTGCCAAGAAGCACGGTTTCCGTCTTCGCATGCGCACCCGTGCTGGTCGTGCCATCCTGTCGGCACGCCGCGGCAAGGGCCGTACCGAACTCTCGGCATAAGCGGTTCCTCCCACGCCATGCGTCCTTCGGGTGATCGCGCGGGCACAGGGTTCCTCGCTCGGACAGAGAACAGGACCCCGTAGTGCTACCGATGATCCACAGGGTGCGGACGGCGGCGGATTTTGCACGTACCGTACGTTCCGGTGCCCGCTCAGGGCGCCGGAACGTCGTGCTATACGGCTCCAGAACCCCCGACTCCTCGCCCTCCCGCGTCGGCTTCATCGTCGGGAAGAACGTCGGGAACGCGGTCATCCGCAACCTCGTTAAGAGAAGGCTTCGTCACGTGTCGGCGGAGTGGGTCGCTCTGCACCCGCACGGGTACGACGTCGTCGTCCGTGCGCTACCAGCGGCCGCGGACAGCGATTGGCCGGCCCTGCAGAAGGACTTCTCCGGTTGCGTCGCCACGGTGGTCCGCAGGCTGGACGGCTCCGCGTCGGCGGAAAGGCAAGGCAGAGTATCGTGAGCAGGGTCGCTATCAGTGTGCTGGCCTTTGTCGTCGGGCTGCCCCGCCTGGCGGCGATCGGATTCCTGATCGCGTACCGGAAGGTCGTCTCTCCGCTGTACGGGCCGGTATGCCGGTTCTACCCGAGTTGTTCCGCCTATGCGCTCGAGGCCGTGACCGTTCACGGGTTCGTGCGCGGTGTGTGGTTCGCCTCCAGGCGGCTCGTCCGCTGCAACCCCTGGAACGACGGCGGCGTGGACCACGTGCCCGCCGGTTCCAGGGTCTTCCCGGACGGGAAGACCCCCTCGATTGTTGTGTTGAACCATCCGGTGATCCCGGCCGATGACGAAAGCCGCCCGGCGGCTTGAGGAGCTAACTGATTATGGATTTTTTCGAGACGATCCTGGCGCCGTTCAGGTGGCTCGTGTCGTGGATCATGTTCATGTTCCACGAGGGCTTCACGTTCCTCGGAATGGACCCCGCGTCCGGCTGGACCTGGGTGCTGTCGATCGTCGGGCTCGTCGTCGTCATCCGTGCCGCTTTGATCCCCGTCTTCGTGAAGCAGATCAAGGCCCAGCGAGGCATGCAGGCCCTGCAGCCGGACCTGCGGAAGCTTCAGCAGAAGTACAAGGGTAAGACGGACCAGCTCTCGCGCCAGGCGATGACGCAGGAGCAGATGGCGCTGTACAAGAAGCACGGGACCAACCCGTTCGCGGCATGCCTGCCCATCCTGATCCAGATGCCGTTCTTCTTCGCGCTCTTCACCGTCCTGAACGGCATCTCCCGCGCGAGCGAGGAGGGCACCGAGATCGGCGCCCTCTCCCCGGAATCCGTACGGCAGTTCGACGATGCGACGATCTTCGGCGCACCCCTCTCCTCCACGTTCCTGGGCAGCTTCGGCGCCAACTGGAACGCGAGCGTGGTCATCCTGTCCGTGATCATGATCATCGCGATGACAGCCTCGCAGTTCATCACGCAGAAGCAGATCATGGCGAAGAACATGTCCGAGGAGGCCATGCAGAGCCCCTTCATGCGTCAGCAGAAGATCATGCTCTACATCCTCCCGCTCGTGTTCGGTATCGGCGGCATCAACTTCCCCATCGGCGTCCTGGTGTACTGGACCACCACCAACATCTGGACCATGGCCCAGCAGTTCTACGTCATCCGCCGCATGCCCACGCCCGGTTCACCGGCGGCGAAGGCATTCGCCGAGAGGCGCGCGAAGAAGGGCCTGCCCACGGTCCAGCTCCTCGGTGAGCGGAAGACCGAGCCCGCGATCGAAGCTGTTCCGGAGCCACGGGGCCAGCGTGTGCAGCCCCGCAAGAAGAGGAAGAAGCGATGACGGTAGACAACGAAGAGCACACTCCCGATCCAGGTGGTACCGCCTCCGACGACGACGTCGCGACCGACGGTGGTACCAAGGCCTCCCGGCTCGATGAGGAGGGCGACGTGGCCGCCGATTACCTCGAGGAGCTGCTGGATATCGCCGACATCGACGGCGACATCGACATCGAGGTCCGCAGCGGCCGCACGTACATCTCCATCGTCTCCGAGGACCGGTCCGACGCCGGGCTCAGTTCGCTGGTCGGACGGGACGGGGAGGTGCTCGAGGCTCTGCAGGAGCTCACGCGCCTCAGCGTCCTGACCGCGACGGACTCCCGCTCACGCCTGGTGCTCGACGTCGACGGTTACCGCGACCGTCGTGGCCGCGAACTGGCGAAGATCGCCCAGGACGCGGTCGACACGGTGAAGGAGACGGGCGAGGACGTGGCACTCGAACCGATGTCCGCCTACGAGCGCAAGATCGTGCACGACGTCGTGGCGGATCTGGGTCTCCTCAGCGAGTCCGAAGGCGAGGGCGCTGCACGGCACATCGTCGTGTCACCCAGTGATGACTGACGCACCACAGCCGAGCACCGGGGTGTTCCCCGAGCCCTCGATGGAGGAGTCGGTAGCAGCTGAAGCGGTCTTCGGCGCACGGTTGGACACGGCCCGCGGGTTCGTCGCACACCTCGCGTCCTCCGGGATCGAGCGCGGCCTGCTGGGCCCCCGGGAGGTACCCCGTCTGTGGGGCCGGCATGTCCTGAACTGCGCGGTCGTGGCCGACCTCATGGAACAGGGTGCGTCCACGGTGGACGTCGGGAGCGGGGCGGGACTCCCGGGACTGGCGATCGCCATCGCGCGCCCGGACCTGTCGCTGCACCTCGTGGAACCCCTCGAGCGTCGGGTGACATGGCTGAACGAGGTGGTCGACGACCTCGGGCTCACCAACGTGGCGGTACATCGCGCCCGAGCGGAGCAGATGGTCGGACAGATCGCCGGTGACTACGTCACCGCGCGCGCCGTATCCGCACTGTCCACGCTCGCAGGTTGGACCATCCCCCTGGCCAAGCCGGGTGGGGAGGTCCTCGCGATCAAGGGCCGGAGTGCGTCCGAGGAGATCGAGAAGGCGCGCAAGATGATCCGGAAACTGGGCGGCGGAACCGCGGAGATCGTCACCGTCGGTAGTGGAGTCCTTCCGGAGCCGACCACGGTCGTCCGCATCCCCGTCAGGACCGCTTGATCCGTGGCACTCCCGTGGCCGCGCTGCGCCTCATGAGGTGGCGGTGAGCGGCTACCCTTGTAGATAACGACGTCTGGCATGTGAGAGTGAGTTACTGAGTGACCATCAAGGACGCCCCTACCCTGAAGTCCGAGCCCTTCTCGGTGGCTGCAACCGCGCCTGCTCTCGGTCTTCGGGAAATACAACCCGATGTGTTTGCAGACCCGGCAAATACCGGCGTGGTTCCACGTGAAACCTCCGCGTCTGCCTCGGACGCCATCGACGCGCCGGCGCCGAGGAAACAGAGCAAGGGCAGGAACGTCATGGAGGCCATGGACGAGTCCTCGCCGCTCGGTCGCGAACTGGCCAGTGAGGCCAAGCGACGGGAGAAGCTGCTGGGCAAGGCTCTCCCCAAGCCACAGAGCACACGCATCATGACCATCAGCAACCAGAAGGGCGGGGTCGGCAAGACGACGACGACGGTCAACATCGCGGCCGCCCTCGCCTCAGCCGGCCTGCAGGTCCTGGTCATCGACATCGACCCGCAGGGCAACGCGTCGACCGCCCTCAACATCGACCATCATGCGGACGTGGACTCGATCTACGACGTATTGATCGATGACGTGCCGCTGGGTGACGTCGTCGCCAAGTGCCCGGACGTGCCGAACCTCATCTGTGCCCCCGCCACGATCCACCTCGCGGGCGCCGAGATCGAGCTCGTGTCCCTGGTGGCCCGCGAGCAGCGTCTCCGCCGCGCGATCGACGTGTATGCCAAGGAGCGTCAGGAGAAGGGCGAGCCGCGTCTGGACTTCGTCTTCATCGACTGCCCTCCGAGCCTGGGACTCCTGACCGTCAACGCGTTCGTCGCGGCAAAGGAAGTTCTGATCCCCATCCAGTGCGAGTACTACGCCCTCGAGGGACTGAGCCAGCTGCTGAAGAACATCGAGATGATCCAGAAGCACCTCAATGCCGACCTCACGGTGTCGACGATCCTGCTGACGATGTACGACGGACGGACGAACCTTGCCGCGCAGGTAGCCGCCGAGGTGCGCGAGCACTTCCCAGAGCAGGTTCTGAAGGCCGTTGTACCCCGGTCCGTCCGCATCTCCGAGGCGCCGAGCTACCAGCAGACCGTCATGACCTACGACCCATCCTCGAGCGGCGCCCTCTCCTACCAGGAAGCGGCATCGGAGATAGCCTCGCGCTCGTAGCAGGACCTCGGGCTCGTCCGTTCGACGGGTCCAACTCGGAGTAGTGGTGGAGTCCTGCTCCATCGATCGGAAGGAATGACATGGCGGAAAAGCGGCGGGGACTGGGTCGAGGGCTCGGTGCCCTCATCCCCAGCGCCCCGGAAGAGGTTCCTGAGGAGGCTCCGGTCGAGGTTGCTCCGCAGCAAGAGGAATCGTCTCATACCAGTGCAACGGAGTCCTCGAAGAAGCAGGGCGGCCGTCCCGTCGATCTGTTCTTCGAGCGGGTCACCGAGGAGGACGTGGCCGAACAGCCCCGCTCCTATTCCTCTGCGCTCCGCAGCGGCATCAACAAGAATGTCTTGGAAGCACAAACGAAAAGGGTAGCGAAGTCGTCCGCGCGGAAGACCACTGCGGCCGGTAGCGGCACGAAGGGACGCGCCGCGTCGTCCGAGCAGCCCGCTCACGAGGGCAGTGCGGAGGAAGGTGCCGGCGCTCGTTCGGAGCAGCAGGAGGCGTTGAAGAAGTCGGTCACCGACGGGTCCGCGAAGGTTGTGCCCGCGCCGTCGGTCGTGTCCGCCGCGGACGCGCAGGCCTCTGCTACCGAGACAGCAGGTGCCGACGCGGAGAGGCAGGATGTCGGGAGCACGCCTCGGTCGGAAGCCGGGTCTGCGAGAACGGCGATTAATTCGCCTGCGGAGTCGAAGGATGACCGGTCCGATCTGCCCAGCGCGACGGAGTCAGGATCACGTGAGACACCGACGACCGACGAGGCGGCCCCGACGACCTCTGGGGCGAAGAGCCGGGATGGTCTGCTGCAGGTGCCCGGGGCGACGTTCGCCGAGCTCCCCCTCGACAGTATTCACCCGAACCGGAAGCAGCCCCGCGTCGAGTTCAACGAGGACGAACTCGCGGAATTGGTGCACTCCATCCGCGAGATCGGCGTGTTGCAGCCGGTGGTCGTCCGTCCCTCACAGGAGAACGGCGAGACGGGCTATGAGCTGGTCATGGGTGAACGCCGTTGGCGTGCGTCGCGGGAGGCGGGTCTGGCGATAATCCCCGCCATTATCCGCTCCACGCTCGACGACGATCTGCTGCGGGATGCTCTCCTCGAGAACCTCCATCGAAGTGCACTGAATCCTCTTGAAGAAGCGGCTGCCTATCAGCAGCTATTGGACGACTTCGGATGCTCACATGACGAGCTGGCGGGGCGCCTCGGCAGGTCGCGCCCGCAGATCTCGAACACGCTGAGATTGATGAAGCTCCCTCCGCTGGTACAGCGTCGGGTTGCGGCCGGCGTGCTCTCCGCAGGGCATGCTCGGGCGCTGCTCGGCCTCGCGGATGCTGCCGATATGGAGAAGCTGGCTCAGCGCATCGTAGCTGAGGGGTTGTCTGTTCGGTCGACCGAGGAGATAGTAGCCCTGAGTGGCGGACTGCGGAGGGCGAGTAAGCCTTCCACCCCCCGGGATGGAGCTCGCCATGAGCGACTCGATTACCTGGCGACTTCCCTGTCGGATCGCCTCGACACCAATGTGAAGATCACACTGGGGGCCAAGAAGGGCCGTGTGAGCATCGAGTTTGCCAGCGTTGACGACCTCAACCGCATCATCGGGGTGCTGTCGCCGGCCGCGGACTGATGTGCCAGCTGAAAAGCGAGAGGGCCTTGTTTCACGTGAAACAGGGCCCTCTCGCTTTTCTGGTGGTCGTCGTTGGTACGTCTGGTCGGCCAAGCGGCCTCTCGGCTCCGACGCTGGCGCTTCAGTCGGTTGCTGTAGCCGAAGGCGCTCGTGGGTCTTCCGCTAGGGATCGATGGCGTTGGAAGTGAAGTGCTGCCATCGTTCAACGCTGGAAGTGCTCCGTACGACCGGAGGAAGGACAGTTTGTTTACAACGCGCTGTCTCGCGTGTCCTTGTGTACGGATAGCTCGAACGGCGCCGGCCTCGTTTCACGTGAAACACCCCGAAGCGCGGTTCACCAGGTCGAACGCTCCTTCGGTCGACGACCAGAGGGAGCCGTGGGCTGCTGGTCTCCATGAGCGATGAAGCTACAGCTGCAATAGTCGCAACATTCGCGCTGATGGATCAGTAAGTGTTTCGTGCAGCATGACCGGGCACGGCAGCGCACGTGGAGGGCCGTAGCGAGCAGGCGATACTGGAGAGCACCAGCGGTTCTGTACGAGATTCTCACCGCGTGGGTGGTGATCCCATCTTCATGCCAGCTATAGCCATCGTTTTGCATGCCGAAGTCGGGGCTGAATCGTGCATAGCGCGGCCGCGGCCGGCCCTAGTACCGTTCCACTTGATCACCCGGCCCGTGAGGTCGCTTGGATATTATTCTCTCGCGCTGCTCCCTTCGACCCTGAGTCGGTAGTGGACAGGCGGACAGGGGATGAGGGACATAGCTTGCGCCGCGCCGCCCGTACTCCGCCCGCACCCCTTTGGCCTGACGGTCCAGGTGACCTGATGTCCCGTGGTTTCACGTGAAACGTGCGAGATTGTCCCGGTTACTGGTTACTGGTTACTGGCTACTGGTCACTGGTCGCCGGCCCCCGGACACCGATCCAGCGCAGCGGGGGTGATGGACGGGGTCCAGCACGCGGCTCCTACCGTGTCTGGGTACGGCCGATTCTGCTGTTGACACGATCGAATGCTGCGTTCGCGCGATGCCAGCGCCTACCGACCGTCGATCACGCCTGACCGCCTCGCTCCAGCAGAGGCGCCTCCCTGAGTTCGCAGCGAAGAATCGTCAATGTAGCTGCGCGGGTTATATAGAGGCGCGCTAAGACGGGCGGTCCGCTGCGCCGTCAACGGACTATTTGGGCCCGTCGAGTCCTGGTCGCCCCGAGCCATCGGTGTTGGACGAAAACATCGTGAGAGGACTGGCTGCAGCTACTCCAGGGCACTCGCAGGCGCTGGTCTGAACATCAGGGCAACCTCAGTGCGGGCGAGAGGAGGAAGCGACGCTGCTATAGTTACGGGCGGTTTCACGTGAAACTGTATGGGGAGCATCACCCTGCGGGCTACGACGTCAGTGCAAGAACGAGCGCGGAGTGTGTTTCACGTGAAACCGCACTAGCAACTTACGATGGGGAGCCTGCGATCCGCCGGCGGCACGCCCCGACGGTTTTCGTTCTCCACTCGCAGCGCCAGGAACCGGCGAAGGAAGGAGCTTCGACCCTCCGCGGTCGGGCATATCGATGAGCTCGTCCGTGGCATCGGTGATCGGCATTCGCTGAAAGGTGTCATCCGATTCGCCGTCCCTTGCGCAGACACGGCGAGCTTCTACGACCGATAGGACGGGAGCAAGGCTCAGGGCGTACGAGCTACCGCAGCCCCCCTGGTTGTCGACCAGCATGGCAAGGCGCAAAGGCGGCAGGGCGACTGGTCATGAACTCCTCTTGAGCGGAGGCCCGTGAAGCGTGTACGACGCGCATCCGGAACTGCAGGTTCGGGCAGGAGCAGCGCAGCTCGCCTGACCCTGCCCACTCGGGTCATGGTGCTCTGCTCACACCGGCGCAGCCACGGGGCGGGTACCCACCCCTCCGCCCTCCTCGCCACCCGACCTCAGGGCACTGCTACCCGTGTCAGCGTGTCGCCCGTGGTCCCGCCGTTTTTCATGGGTCACTTCCTAGGGGAACCTTCCCGCGCTGCACCCCGCGCACCTACTGGGACGGCTTTAGCTCCGACTCGTCGTGTTTCACGTGGAACCTCATGTCGACCGGGTACTCGCCCGACTGGCCTGGACGTGTAGACCTCACTGGTCGGGGCAGTGCCGAGGTTCCGCAGGACGTCGACCGTCATCCCGACCGACGGGAACAATTCGGCGGAAGAGAGTAGGACCAGTTCCTTCGAGTCATGGACCTGGGCAGTACTACATATGGTCCGGGCAGAAATGGGCCTCGAAGAATTCCTAAGCTACTCGAGACGTTGTAGCATCAGCAGCCCGTCCACAGTCCGCTGTGGGAGGTTGTTATCCCTCCGATCACGTTATGTCCAAGCGCTACGACCGGATGGCTCGTCGCCGCGGCTATCACTAGCCGCTCAGCTGACCCCAGCCACGTCATCCTTCCGCGTCGGTCATGGCCGATCTGGTTTGATCGGTGGGCCGACCCGTCGGATACCATCCGGTGTCCGCACTGCAGGAGTCGGCCGGGATGGGCCGCCGTTGATGGAGGGGCGGAGGTCGCCGGATCATCCGTTCTATTCGCTTGAGCGCACGGTATCGGGAGCCCTGCTTGTGCGCTGCCGGTCCTCTCGACGGAATGACGCGCCGCGCGTCGATTAGGGCTCTCCGGTGTGGGCTCCACAGGTGCATCTCCCTACGACGTCATTCACCGACGAATCCGAAGAGAGACCCCTCCGGGCGCCGTTTCACGTGAAACCTGTGTCCACGCCCGGGAGCGACCGGGAGCGGTGTCCGCTCCGGATGGCCGGACCGGGTCGAGCCCCCGGACGGGCGGTGGACGCACGAGCGATGGGGATCGGAGGATGCGCGGGACGGGTCGATGGACACACCCGTCGATGCGAGGGCCGGCATCACCGGGCAAAAAGAAGGGCCCGCCGGGAACCGGCGGGCCCTTCTATCAACCACGGATCAGTTGATGAACGCTGCGAACTCCTGCTCGAGCACCTGCTTCGGCTTGGCACCGATCGAGGTCGCCGCGACCTCCCCGCCCTGGAAGACGTAGACGGCGGGAATGGAGGTGATCCCGTACTTGGCGGCGATGGCGGGGTTGTCGTCGACGTTCACCTTCACGACGTCGACCTTCTCCGCGTGCTCGGCGGCGATGTCGTCGAGGATGGGTGACAGCATGCGGCAGGGCCCGCACCACTCGGCCCAGAAATCGACGATGACGGGCTTGGTTGACTTCAGGACGTCGGCGTCGAATGACGCGTCAGTCACATCCTTTGCGTTGCTCATTGCGGTTCTCCTTGTGGTTGAACGATCAGAGGGAAGCTGATTCGGATACTGCTTCGGCCGGCGGGGTCGGGACCCGTGCAGCCGTCTGGGAAAGGCTGACCGTGTCGGCGAGGTAGTGCTCGACGTCGAGGGCAGCGACGCAGCCACTGCCGGAAGCCGTGATGGCCTGGCGATACGTCGGGTCGATCACGTCACCCGCCGCGAACACGCCCGCGAGAGAGGTCTTGGAGGTCCGACCCTGCACCGCGATGGTTCCTTCGCTCGTGAGCTCGAGCTGATCCTTGACGAGGTCGACGCGAGGATCGTTGCCAATTGCGACGAAGATACCCGTCACGTCGAGATCGGTCGTGGAACCGTCCACTGTGCTGGCCACCTTCACCCCGGTGACCTTGTCCGCCCCATGGATGCCCACTACCTCCGAGTTCCACAGGAAGCGGATCTTCTCGTGGGCGAAGGCGCGGTCCTGCATGATCTTGGAGGCACGCAGCGTGTCGCGGCGGTGGATCACGGTCACGGAACGGGCGAACTTCGTCAGGAAGAGGGCCTCCTCCATGGCGGAGTCGCCACCACCGACGACGGCGATGTCCTGGTCGCGGAAGAAGAATCCGTCGCACGTGGCACACCAGCTCACGCCATGGCCGGACAACCGCTTCTCGTCCTCGAGGCCGATCTCGCGGTATTCGGAGCCCGTGGAGATGATGACGGCACGGGCGAGGAACTCCTCGCCCGTGGCGATGGTGAGCTTCTTGACCCCGCCGGAGAGTTCGGCCGAGACGACATCCTCGAAGAGGATCTCGGTCCCGAAGCGGCGCGCCTGCTTCTCGAACTGCTCCATCAGATCGGGACCCATGACGCCGTCGGCGAAGCCGGGGAAGTTTTCCACGTCGGTGGTGTTCATGAGTTCGCCACCGGCCTTGACCGAGCTCGCGAGCATGATCGGCTTGAGATTCGCGCGTGCGGTGTACACCGCAGCGGTGTAGCCGGAGGGGCCGGATCCAACGATGATCACGTCGTGGATCTTCGGGTCGCCGCCGGAGCCGTCGGCAGTGGGCGTGTCGAGCTGGACGTCGGTTTGCGTTGTCACGATGGGTAAAGACCTTTCTGTCTTCTCATGCGCTGATACGGCCGCATCGGGCATATCCGCGGACACTCTCCTCAACGGAACCACATGCATGGATATTCCGCCGACTGGACCGTCCGAGCACGCCCGACGGCGCGGTCGGGAGGACCGCTGGTCGGGGAATCACCGTCCGGTCAGGTGACCCGGACCTCAGCGATCCGGACACCGAAGGGGAACTGTGCCTGGATATTGGAGAGCCGCGGCAGCTGGGTGAAATTGATGATCACGAATCGGGCCTTTTCAGGGCCCTCCGCACCGGCCGGGACGGGAAGGTTCACCGTCGGCGAGGTGAAGCCGCTCCGCGTGATCTGACGGGCACCGTCGAGCGTGGGTGCATCGTTCAGCGAGACCGTGAAGGTACCACCGGCGCCGTTGAGCTGGTCGATGGACACCTGCGAGACGGTCGACTCCTCCTCGAGTTCCACCACCAGCGCCATGCTCGTCGCCAGGCCGCCGAAGGTGTCGCTCGCGTAGACCTGATTTCCCCAGTACGTCGTGGGATTGCCGTCGATGATCAGCGGCAGGGTGCGGTCATTGCCCGCGTCGAGCCCGGGATTGTCCGGGACGAGTCGTGTGATGCCGGTGATGACGGGAGGAACGGCCTCGACCACCGGCTCGGCCGTCGGTGTGGCGGGCGCCGTGGTGGGGTCCTCGCTCGCAGCAGCACCGGGGGTCTGCTGCGTACCGTCGGCAACAGGGTCCTGGCCGCCGACGAGCGATCCGAGTGTCGTCGCAGCGAGCACGACGGCGATCACCAGGACGATACTGAGCACCACGCCGACGAGGACGCGCGTGAACTTGCGCCCACCGCCGTCGTTGTCGTCGTCGACCCCGTCCGAACCGCCGTCGACGCCATCCGAGTCGTCGTGGGCATCCCGATCCTCGTCGCGGTCGAACAGGGGGAAGCGCGAGGCGGCCCGCTCAGGCTGTACGGCCACGGCCGCTGCAGCTGCAGCGCCGCCGGCGACGCCCGCCGTCACCGGCGCACGGACGGGACGCGACTCGCCGGTCTGCTCCTCCGGATCCTCGCGGTAGGCGGCAGGGGACGCACCGACCGGTCGGCGGCTGGGGGGCGGCGGGACGAGGTGCGCCGTGGGCCTGTGCTCAGGGACGGGATCCGCTGCGACGGGAGGGAGATCGGAGGTCTCGTCCTGCTGCTCGTCCTCCGGTTCCTGCCGGCCCCGTCGCCAGGGTAGGCCGGAGAGTCGGAACTTCCGCTGGTGCCGGGTGTCCTCGTCGTCCTCGTACTGGTCCTCGTAGTCGTAGGTCTCCGGCTCCGTGGACCGCGGGCGGCCGAAGATCTCGGACCCGAGGGTGTCCGTGAAGAACGGCTCCACGTACGGCTTGTGCTCGACCGGTGCGTCCTGCTGCACGATGAGGTCGAGCATGTCCGCCGCGGGGGCGCGATTGGTGACCAGGTAGGTACCTGTTTCGGTGATGCCGAGATCGAGGACCTGGATGCTGCCCATCCTGTCGCCGGTGGCCAGTTCCCGGGCGCTCGTGGCGACCTGGGAGGCGTTGCCGGCCGACGCGACGAGGATGCTGACAGGCCGGTTGAGCACCTGGTCCATGCCGTCGAGCACGAGGTCCTTCTCAGCAGAGGCCAGCACGTAGGCGGTCACCTTGTAGCGACCACCCAGCACTGAACCCACGTCTACTGCTTCTGGCACGAGTTCCTCCCGGCGGACCCTGGCTGATTTCTCTCCATGCTACCGGTCGGTCACACGTTTCCCGGGCTGGACGGGCGAGCGCCGCTCCGCCGGAACCGCGCGAGAAGCGGCCCTACGAACTCGCTCAGTTCGGTGATCCTGAGCAGTTTCAGCATCCCCAGGTAGACCACCGACATCACGAGTCCGCCGACCACGAGCACCACTGCGGCATTGAGCTTCGACTGCCAGAGGAAACCTGCGGCATCGTAACCTCCGAACGCCCAGCACAGCGCGGTCCCGACGACGGCGGCCACGATCCCCGCGATCGTGAGCCGCACGTGGACGTCGAAGACGTGCCCCGCACCGTAGTGGCCGATGGACCTGGTCAGGAACAGGTGGCTGACGACGACGGCGATCACGTTGCCGAGGGAGTAGGCGACAGCGAGCAACGGCACGATGAACCGGGGGTCGAACATGCCGGCGGCGAGGGCGAACACGACGCCCACGACGGACAGGACGATCTGGATCTTGAGCGGTGTCCTCACGTCCTCGCTCGCGTAGAACACCCTGTTCAGGAAGAAGTTCGCGCTGAGGAACGGTGCTCCTACGGCGAGGATCGCGATGATCACACCGTTCAGGGCGGCGCTCTCGGCGGATTCGCTGAACAGCATGCCGAGGGGCCCGGCGAACGTGAGCAGGGCCGCCGCACCGAAGACGGTAGCAACCCCGATGATGCGCAGCCCCTGGGACAGGGTGGAGCGCACAGTGGGCAGGTCGCCGTCGGCGTGGGCGGCGGAGAGCTGGTTGAACATGACGGTGGCGAGGGACAGCGCGATCACCGCGTGCGGCAGCTGGTACACCATGGCGCCGAACTCGAGGTTCGTCGAGCCCGCGATCTGCACGGGGGGATCCTGCGCGAGGAACCGTGGCCGGGCATCGGAGGCCATCGTGGCGACCCGCAGGTTCACGAGGTAGAGCCCGTTGCCGATGAGCATGGTCACGATCGTGACGGACGCGAGCTTCCCGGTCCGTCCGAGCCCTGTCCCGCGGACACCGAATCTCGGCCGCAGGCCCAGGTTCAGGCGCTTGAGCGGGACGAACAGCACGAGCGCCTGGATGATGATGCCGAGCGTCGTCCCGCCGGCGAGCAGCAGGGTCTGCCCCGACGTCCAGGTCCCGGGACTGTGCCGTTCCACCTGCTCCGTCCCCACCACGGCGATGAAGACCACCAGGAAGGCGATCGACACGATGTTGTTGACGACCGGCGCCCACATGTACGGGCCGAACGAGCCGTTGGCATTGAGGACCTGACCGATCACCGCGTACATGCCGTAGAAGAAGATCTGCGGCAGGCACCAGTACGCGAAGGCCGTGGTGAGGGCGAGGTTGGGTCCCGTGAAACTCGTCGTCACGCTGACGATGACCGGTGCCGCGAGCGTCACGAGCACGGTGAGGACGAGCAGCGCGGCGGCCGCGAGCGTGAGGAGCCTGCTGACGTAGTCCGACCCGCGGTCGGGCTGCCGGCTCGCGCGGATGATCTGTGGCACCAGGACGGCGTTGAACACGCCCCCCGCGAGCATCAGGTAGATGAAGTTCGGCAGGTTGTTCGCCGAGGTGAAGAGGTCGGACACCTGACCCGCGGCGCCGATCGCGGTGGCGAGCAACGCCACCCGGACCAGGCCGAGGACCCGCGAGACGAGCGTCCCAGCGGCCATGATGGCGCTCGAGCGTGCGGTGGATCCGCTGCTCGGAGTCGGGGGATCATCACGGACCGGCTGTCCGGCATCCTGCAGGGGGGTCGAGGCTGTATTGGTGTCGGACATCGTTCTCCATCGTCTCATTTCTGGGAGGCGACGACGGTGTCCGGGACGTGCGCACTGCTCAGAGGTGCTCGGGCAGGACCTCACGGGCGAGATCGGCGATCCGGCGCTCGTTGGGGAAGGAGAGCCGCCGGCCGAGTTCATGCAGGGGGACCCACGCGACGTCGACGGCCTCATGGTCCGGGTCGTTCTCGATGGTGAGGTAACCGCCGGTCGCGATCAGCAGGAAGTGGTGGACGGTCTTGTGCACACGGTGGCCGCTGACCGTGAACCAGTAGTCGATGCTGCCCAGCGCCGAGACGATCCTGCCCTCGATGCCGGTCTCCTCGGCGATCTCGCGGACGGCCGCCTCCTCGCTGTTCTCCATGCCTTCCGGGTGGCCCTTCGGCAGGCACCATTCCAGCCGTCCACCACGGTTCAGGCGGGCGATGATGGCGACGTCGAGGGACTCCTTCGTGGTGTCCACGACGATCCCGCCGGCGGACACCTCCTCCACCGTGGGCAGCTGGTGCTGCACGGCAGGCATACCCGTGGTTCCCATTGACACGGTCAACGGGGTGCGCTTGGGAGCACTTGGAACGGGTCGGTCCATGCAGACCACTCTAACGATCTTTAAGAGGAGTCGATGACGGTGCGACGCGTCGCACGCCCGTTCGTACAGCATCCGCATGGGCTGTCCGAGGTGTGGGAAACCGTGACCGATCTGGCACCCTTAAGGGACTATGGCGCACCTGCTGGACACTTCGACACTCACCGCACCCCTTCCTCCCGTGGTCCTCGAGGTCGGGGAACTCTTCGGCGCTGCAGGGCACGAACTCTCGCTCGTCGGCGGGCCGGTACGGGATCTGTTCCTCGGCAGGGTGTCACCGGATCTCGACTTCACCACCGACGCCGATCCGGATCAGACCCTCGCGGTCATCGGGCGCTGGGCCGACGCCCACTGGGAGATCGGCCGGGCGTTCGGCACGATCGGCCTCCGCAAGGGCGGCCACCAGATCGAGATCACCACCTACCGTGCCGAGGCCTATGACCCGGCGTCCAGGAACCCGGTGGTCGCCTTCGGCACGAGCCTCGACGACGACCTCCTCCGCCGGGATTTCACCATCAACGCCATGGCGCTGCGGCTGCCCTCCCTCGAACTCGTCGACCTCTTCGGCGGTGTGCGCGACCTCCACGCCGGAGTCCTGCGGACGCCCGGCACGCCGTCGTCGTCGTTCTCCGACGACCCGCTCCGCATGATGCGTGCCGCGCGGTTCACGTCCCAGCTGGGCGTGACGGTTGCACCCGAGGTCGCGGAGGCCATGGAATCCATGGCCGAGCGGATCTCGATCATCTCCGCCGAGCGCGTACGCGACGAGCTGGTCAAGCTCATCGAGGGCAGGGCGCCCGACGCCGGGATCGACCTGATGGTGGAGACCGGCCTCGCCGAGCACGTGCTGCCCGAGGTGTCGGCGCTGCGACTGGAGACGGACGAGCACCACCGTCACAAGGACGTCTACCAGCACTCGCTGACCGTCCTGCGTCAGGCCTGCGCCCTCGAGACCGGCGACGACGGCGCTGTGCCGGCACCCGACGTCGTCCTGCGCCTCGCCGCGCTCCTGCACGACATCGGCAAGCCCGCCACACGGAAGTTCGAGCCGGGCGGTGCCGTGAGCTTCCGCCACCACGACGCCGTGGGCGCCAAGCTCACCGCCAAGCGCCTGCGGGCGCTGCGGTTCGACAACGACACCATCAAGGCCGTCGCCCGTCTCGTGGAACTGCACATGCGGTTCTACGGCTACGGCGAGGCCGGCTGGAGCGACTCCGCGGTGCGGCGGTACGTGAACGACGCCGGCCCCCTCCTCGAGCGGCTCCACCGCCTCACCCGTTCCGACGTCACCACCCGCAACCGCCGCAAGGCCGAGCGCCTCGCCTTCGCCTACGACGACCTCGAGGAGAGGATCGCGGCGCTCGCCGAGCAGGAGGAGCTGGACTCGATCCGCCCGGACCTCGACGGTGAACAGATCATGGCGCTCCTCGGCATCCGCCCCGGTCCGGTGGTGGGGCGTGCTTACCGGTTCCTCCTCGAGGAACGCATGGAGCACGGGCCCCAGGGCCCGGCAGAGGCCGAGACCGCGCTCCGCCGATGGTGGAGCGACCAGCCCGAATCCCAGGAGAGCACACCATGACGCCCATGACCGGCGCCGCAGCACCGGACCTCACGCCCACCGGTACGCCGCTCCCGAAGCTCTGGCTCCTGCGGCACGGGGAGACCGAGTGGTCCAGGGACGGCCGCTACACGGGCCTCACGGACCTCCCGCTCACGCAGCACGGGGAGGACCAGGCGCTCGCCGCCCGCCACCATCTCAAGGGCGTGGACTTCGACCTCGTGGTGACCTCGCCCCTGCAGCGTGCGGTCCGCACCGCCGAGCTCGCCGGCTTCCCCGACGCCGAGGTCCTGCCGTTCGCGCACGAGTGGGACTACGGCGACAACGAGGGCCTGCACAGCGCAACGGTCCGCGAGGAGAACCCGGGGTACCTCATCTGGAACGACGGCGTCCCCAACGGGGAGACGCTCGATCAGGTCTCGGAGCGGGCGGACCGCGTCATCGCCCGCGTACAGGCAGGCTGCGGCACACCCGCGGACCGCGACCCCGCAGCGACGCCGGTGGAGAATGCCCTGCTCGTCGCTCATGGTCACTTCCTGCGGATCGTCGCCGCCCGCTGGCTGCAGTTGGGCGCGATCGAGGGCCGCCACCTGGTTCTCGGTACGGCCGCGGTCTGCGCGCTCGGCTGGGACAAGCGGACGCCCGCGATCGTGCACTGGAACCTCTGACCGGCGTCCGACACGGAACCGAATTCACACCCGAAAGAACTCGACCAATTAATTCGGGCCCAGGGCTATCCTCGCGCCTATTCGGTGGGGTAGCTTAACTCATGTGCCATTGGGCGTTCCCAACCCGAACATCGGGGGAACGTCCGGGCCGTCCGACCGCGTTATCGACGAAATGGAGGTGGAGATCGTGAATACCATGCTCAGCGGAGCCTTTGCCCGCAGCACCGATCCCGCCTTCGTCCTCCGTACGCACTAGGAAGTCTGCGCACCGGCAGCTGCCGGTTCACCCCGTGTCACCTCGCATCCGTGCGCGGCTTCCTTTCGTCCACCTTTATCGGCGGCTTTCTCCTCCTGCCATTTCTGGCTCATTCCTGCCGTTCCACGCGTAGAAAGTTTTATCATGCCCAATTCACGGCTTCATCATGCCCAATTCACGGATGAACCTGTATCGACCGCCACGACGCCCGATCCTGCTATTCCCGCGCATGGCGAATTCATCATGGGCGGGTCACTGACTCCCCTCCCGCACGGCATCACCCCTTTACAGGACCTGCGGGACCTGCGGGACCTGCCGGGAGTCCTGCCGGCACCCATGCCCGCGTTCCACACCAGGAAGGAGGTGCAGATCATGCTGAGGAGATGGCGGAACGGCCTCGAGCTGTGGGGACGGATCCTGGCTGCCCCGTCGCACGGTTCCCGTGACGCCTGCCAGCGCTACCTGCTGCCCAACCACACCCTGTACATCAAGTGAACGGCACTGCACCGGAGGCACGCCCCCCTTCGGCGTCCCCCGGAGTACCCACCGGAGAAGCCCGCGCTTCCGGCGCGGGCTTCTCCCTGTAAAGCACCGTCCGCCGAGGCGCCCGGATGCTCCGTTGTCGCGGGCATCCCCGGAATGCAGTGCGAGGACGCCGCGTTATAGGGTCAGAAGGGCCCGACCGGCCCTGTCCCAACCGGTCGGAGAGGAGAGGATGTGTCCGGCGTCAGGCGCGTAGCCATGCTGTCCCTGCACACCTCGCCCTTCGACCAGCCCGGGGCGGGCGACGCCGGTGGGATGAACGTCTACGTCAGGAGTACGGCGCTCGAACTGGCGGGAGTGGGGATCGACGTCGAGATCTTCACCCGGGACGCGGGAGAGGGCCGGCCCCGCCGGGAAGCCCTCGCCGACGGCGTGCTGGTCCACCACCTCGAGGCCGGGCCGCGTCGGCGCATCCCGAAGGAGACCCTGCCCGATCTCACGGAGACGCTGGCCGACGCGATCACCGACGTCGCCGACCTCCTGGCCGACGGTCACTTCGACGTACTGCACTCCCACTACTGGGTGTCGGGCACCGTGGGTCTCACCCTCAGCCGTGAGATGAACCTCCCGCTCGTCCACTCGATGCACACCATGGCGAAGGTCAAGAATCGGCACATGAGGGCCATGACCTCGCCGGAGCCCGCGGACAGGGTCGCGGGCGAACTGGGCATCGTCGCCGGGGCGGCACGCCTGATCGCCAACACCACCACCGAGGCCTCCGAGCTGGTCTCGCTGTACGGCGCGTCACCGGACCGGATCGACGTCGTGGCGCCCGGCGTGGATCTGTCGACCTTCCACCCCGGTGACCGCGCCGCCGCCCGCGCCGCCCTCGCGTTCCCCGAGGACCAGTTCCACGTGCTGTTCGCCGGCAGGATCCAGAAGCTCAAGGGTCCCCAGGTCCTCGTTGCGGCGGCCGCCGAGCTGCGCCGTCGTAGGCCGGACATCCCGCTCGCCGTGAGCATCCTCGGCTCGGGCAGCGGATCCGAGGCGCTCGCACTCCAGCCCGCCATCGACCGGGCGGGCCTCACCGGCGCCGTCCGGCTCTACCCGCCGGTCACGGCGGCTCACCTGGCGCAGTGGTTCAGGGCCGCCGACGCCGTGGTCATGCCGTCCTTCAGCGAGTCCTTCGGGCTGGTGGCACTCGAGGCGCAGGCCTGCGGCACTCCCGTGGTCGCGGCGAACGTCGGCGGCCTCCCGCAGGCCATCAGTGATGGACGCAGCGGACTCCTCGTGGACGGCCACTCCGCGGGCTCCTGGGCGGACGCCCTCGAACGGCTGTACGACGACGTGCACCTCCGGGCGGCGCTCGGACGGGGGGCGGCGACCCATGCGCTCGCCTTCGGCTGGCAGCGCACGGCCCTGCTCACCGCACAGACGTACCGCACCGCCGTCGACCGCTTTCCCACCGCCGCCACGCGCTGAGGGCCCCTGCCGTCGCCCCTACGATGGAAGGGTGAATACCGCCGAGCTTGCCGAGTACCTCGATTCCGTGAAGATCACCGGCGAGGTCGCCACGACCCGGCAGGACAACCTGAAGCACATGCGCCTGTTCCTCGAGGGCAACGAGCACCTGGGGTTCGGTGTGGAACTGACGCGGGAATGGTCGTTCGACGACGTCTTCGACCTCATGCACGAGCGCGTGGGCACGAGCCCCGACCGGAGCCACACCGAGGGGCAGGACACCATCGACGCGATGAAGTGCGTCGCCGCCCTCGACCGTCTCGCCGACCGCCTCGGAGCCTCGGCGCGCCGGGGTGAGCGCATCCTCTTCGCCACCGGGCACCCCGCGGGCCTGCTGCCCGTCCACGCAGCGCTCGCCCGCGCGGTCGCCGCTGCGGGCGCCGTCGTGGTGCAGGTCCCCGAGGGACGGCACTTCGGGGCAGGGGACATCCGGCAGGTGTTCGGTGTCCTCGTCTGGCACCAGCACGGCGGGCTGATGCACACCCACTTCCCCGAACCCATGCGCCTGAGCCTCGAGACCCTCACCGCGAACGGTGCGGCGATGCCGGACCTCGTGGTGGCTGATCACGGGTGGGCCGGACAGGCCGCCAGTTCGGGTATCCCCACGCTCGGGTTCGCCGACTGCAATGATCCCGGACTGTTCGTCTCCGAGGCGCAGGGCCAGGTGGAGGTGGCCGTCCCCCTCGACGACAACGTGACCCCCGGACTGTACGCCCCGCTCATCGCCTACGTCCTCGAACGTGCCGGACTGCCGGCGGCCTGACCGGTGTCCGCTGATAGGTTGGCCGCATGAGCGATCTTGAGATTGCCCGCGCCGCCGCGGTCAGACCCATCGAGGACATAGCCGCTGCTGCAGGGATCCCCCGGGATTCTCTCGAGTTCCACGGCCGCTTCAAGGCGAAGATCGACCCCGGACTCCTGCCGTCCGGCACCACTCCGGGTCGGGTGGTCCTGGTCACCGCCATGAGTCCCACACCCGCCGGCGAGGGGAAGTCCACCTGCACCGTCGGGCTCGCGGACTCTCTCGCCCGTGCCGGGAAGCGCGTGATGATCGCCCTCCGGGAGCCGTCGCTCGGTCCGGTCCTGGGCATGAAGGGTGGCGCGACCGGTGGTGGCTACTCTCAGGTGCTGCCCATGGACGAGATCAACCTGCACTTCACCGGTGACTTCCACGCCATCACCTCGGCGAACAACGCCCTCGCCGCCCTGATCGACAACCACATCCACCAGGGCAACGAACTCGGGATCGACCCGCGCCGGATCACCTTCAAACGGGTCCTGGACGTCAATGACAGGGCGCTGCGCGAGGTGGTGATCGGCCTCGGGGGTCCGGCCCAGGGAACACCCCGTCAGGACGGCTTCGACATCACCGTGGCATCCGAGATCATGGCGGTCTTCTGCCTGGCCACGGACCTCGGGGACCTCAAGCAGCGGCTCGGCGACATCACGTTCGGTTACACCTTCGACCGCAGGCCGCTGACCGTCCGCGACCTGCAGGTCGAGGGGGCCCTGGCCCTTCTGCTCAGGGACGCCCTCAAACCGAACCTCGTGCAGACCATCGCCGGGACGCCGGCCCTCGTCCATGGCGGCCCCTTCGCGAACATCGCCCACGGCTGCAACTCCGTCATCGCCACGCAGACGGCCCGGCGCCTCGCGGACATCGTGGTGACCGAGGCGGGCTTCGGCGCCGACCTCGGAGCGGAGAAGTTCATGGACATCAAGGCACGTACCGCGGACGTGGCACCGGACGCCGTCGTCGTCGTCGCGACCATCCGTGCCCTCAAGATGCACGGAGGCGTCGCGAAGACCGACCTGGCGCGAGCCGATCTGGACGCGCTCCGCGACGGCACCCCCAACCTGCTGCGCCATGTGCGCAACATCGAGAAGTTCGGCATCTCGCCCGTCGTCGCGATCAACCGGTTCGGCACCGACACACCGGAGGAGCTCGACTGGCTGATGGCATGGTGCGCGGACGAGGGCGTCGACGCAGCCGTCGCCGATGTCTGGGGTCAGGGAGGCGGCGGTCCCGGCGGCGACGACCTCGCCGCGAAGGTCCTCGCAGCCCTCGAGCGGCCCGTCGACTTCACGCACCTCTACCCTCTGGGTCTCCGCGTCGAGGACAAGATCCGGACCATCGTGCAGGAGATCTACGGGGCCGACGGCGTCGACTTCTCCGTGCCGGCGCTGAAGCGGCTGCAGGAGATCGAAGCGAACGGGTGGGCGGACCTGCCCGTGTGCATGGCGAAGACGCAGTATTCCTTCTCCGACGACGCGAGCCTGCTCGGCGCCCCCAAGGGTTTCACCGTGCACGTCCGGGACCTCATCCCCATGACCGGGGCCGGCTTCATCGTGGCCCTCACGGGGTCCGTGATGACCATGCCGGGGCTGCCCAAGGAGCCGGCCGCACTCCGGATGGACGTCGACGGCGAGGGCAACGCCGTCGGGCTGACCTAGGGCGCACCCACCCCCGCGCCCAGCTCGCGGGACCCGACGGGGCGGCGTCGCGGCCGGACCGTGAGGTAGAGGGCCGTGACGCCGGCGGCCACGAGGGCCGCGGTGAGCCACGCCGTGCCCGGATCGTCGGCGAGCAGCCTCGGGATGGACCGGGAGGGGACCGTCGCCGCGAAGAGGAAGGCGATGAGCAGTCCCAGGTAGCTGCCCGCCATGTTCATGGCATGGGCGCGGATGTCGCGTCGCACCGCTGCTATGACTCCGAGGCTGACCGTGACGATGGTGAGCAGGGACAGTCCGTGGAGCCAGCTGTAGTGGCCGTCGGTCACGATCCAGAAGCTGCTGCCGCAGACGTAGTACATGGACGCCGCCCAGGTGTAGCCGAGGAGGTGGTGGGCCCGGTCGCGCCGGCGCCGCAGGATGTTGATCGGACCCACCAGGAGCGCGTACAGAGCGGCGACCACATGGGTCGCGAGGAGCGAGTTCCAGTCCATGCCAATAGGATAGTTCGACTATCTTATGATGGGTATCCGGATAGTACGGGCCGGGTCACCTATCCGGCGGCAAGAGGGAGGAGAGGCCGGTGCGACTGGCGCAACTGAGCGAGGAGTCGGGTACCAGCCCCGCGAGCATCAAGTTCTACCTGCGCACAGGGCTCCTGCAGCCCGGCGTCGCGATCAATCCGACGAGGGCCGACTACGGGGATGGGCATGTACGCAGGCTGCGCCTGATCCACGGGTTGCGGTCCACCGTGGGACTGGGCCTGGAGGACGTCCGTCGCATCGTCGAGGCCTCGGCGGGCGTCGAGACCTCCCGTTCCCGGAGGCTGGCCCTTCTCGCCACGGTGCAGTCGGTGGTCCTCCGGCTCGACGGCGATGCCGATGCAGCCTCGCCCGCTGGCGATGCGCTGGTGCAGGCTCTGGCGTGGCCGGACGAGGGCAGCGAGGCACGCTCCGCGGTGAACCGGCACCTCGCGGTCATGGACGCCGCCGGCGTCGGGGTGGGCGCCGACGTCCTGGAGGCCTACGGCCGCGCGGCGGACGCGATCGCCGCCGCCCAGCTCGCCGCAACGGACCTGCGGGACACCGTGGAGGACTTCATCCTCACGGCGGCTATCGGCATGCACCTGCACAACCAGCTGATCCTGAAGATCGTCGCGCTCGCCCAGGCCAGCCAGTCCATCAGGCGCTACGGTACCGGGACAGCCCCGGACGCGACGGGGCCGGGACGGCCGTAGCGCGTCCCGGCCCGGCACCGGTCGTCCTAGCGGTCGATCTCGCCGCGGATGAAGGCTTCGACCTTCTCGTGGGCGACGTCGTCCGCGTACTGTTCCGGCGGGGACTTCATGAAGTAGCTCGACGCCGAGAGGATCGGGCCGCCGATACCGCGGTCCAGGGCGATCTTCGCGGCCCGGATCGCGTCGATGATGACGCCGGCGGAGTTCGGGGAGTCCCAGACCTCGAGCTTGTACTCCAGCGAGACGGGGGCGTCGCCGAAGTTGCGGCCCTCGAGGCGGACGAACGCCCACTTGCGGTCGTCGAGCCAGGCCACGTAGTCCGAGGGTCCGATGTGCACGTCGTCGGCGCGCAGCTCGGCCTTGACGTTGGAGGTCACGGCCTGGGTCTTGGAGATCTTCTTCGACTCCAGGCGGTCGCGTTCGAGCATGTTCTTGAAGTCCATGTTGCCGCCGACGTTGAGCTGGTAGGTGCGGTCGAGGGTGACGCCGCGGTCCTCGAACAGCTTCGCCATCACGCGGTGGGTGATGGTCGCACCGATCTGGCTCTTGATGTCGTCGCCCACGATGGGCACACCGGCCTCGGTGAACTTGTCAGCCCACTCCTTGGTGCCGGCGATGAACACCGGCAGGGCGTTCACGAACGCGACGCCGGCATCGATCGCGCACTGCGCGTAGTACTTCGCCGCGTGCTCTGACCCGACCGGGAGGTAGCACACGAGGACGTCGGCCCTGGAGTCCTTGAGCTGCGCGACGATGTCCACGGGCTCCTCGTCCGACTCCACGATGGTCTCGCGGTAGTACTTGCCCAGGCCGTCCAGGGTGTGGCCGCGCTGGACGATCACGCCGGTGGGCGGGACGTCGGCGATCTTGATCGTGTTGTTCTCGCTGGCCCCGATGGCCTCGGCGAGGTCGTGGCCCACCTTCTTGCCGTCGACGTCGAACGCCGCCACGAACTGGACGTCCCCCACGTGGTACTTCCCGAACTCGACGTGCATGAGGCCGGGAATGGTCCCCGATGCGTCAGCATCCCGGTAGTAGTGCACACCCTGCACCAGGGACGCGGCACAGTTGCCGACTCCAATGATTGCCACGCGAATGGGGTTCTGTCCCACAGTTCTCCTCGAAAGCCCGATGAATATGCCCCGGCCGTCGTCGCCCCGGCGCGGTCGGCAGGAATTGCCAGTCTACGTTCCGTTATCAACCCCTTTTTCTCCGTGCCCATTCCCGGGACCCGGCGCAATGCCGCGCCGGGCGCTCCGGAATGGCCCCCAGCAGGGGCACCGGACCATTACGCTCGGGGAATGAGGCCGGGTACGGGAGCGCGCGGACCGTACCGCATCGGTATCCCGAGCCGGGCCGATGCCGCGCTGCGGCCACTGGTGGAGGGGACCGGCGGGCCGCTGGGCAGGCACGCGGATCCGGGGCGCGTGGCACCTCTCTGGTTCACCGTGGAGCGCGTGCTCGTCCTGCTCACCGTTGCGTCGGCCGTCCTCGCCGTGATCGCCAAGAACCCGTGCCGTACCGCGGGGTGGGCCTCACCCGACTACTTCTACCGGGCGTGCTATTCGGACTGGACCGAACTCTTCCAGAGCCGGGGCCTCGGCGAAGGCGTCCGTCCGTTCATCACTCCCGGCGCACTGTTCGAGTACCCCGTCCTCCTCGGCCTTCTCGCCTCCGGTATGGCGTTCCTCGTGGATCTCGCTGCCGGTGGCGCCGACCCCGGGTCGAAGTCGCTGCTCTACTTCGATGTGAACGCGGTGCTCCTCAGCGCCGTCTGGATCCTGACCGTGCTGGCGACGCTCCGTCTCGCCGCCCGACGCCCGTGGGACGCCGCCATCGTGGCCACCGCGCCGGTCATCATCCTGTCCGGGACCATCAACTGGGACCTGTGGGCCGTGCTGCTCGCGACGGCCGGGATGCTCGCCTTCGCACGCAACCATCCGGTCCTGGCGGGCGTCCTGTGGGGACTCGGCGCGGCAGTGAAGCTGTACCCGGTCCTGCTGCTCGGCGCCGTGCTGGTCCTGGCGCTGCGGACGGGACGGTATCGGCCGTGCGTCGCGGCGTTCGCCGGTGCGGCCGCCGCGTGGCTGGCCGTGAACGTGCCCTTCATGCTGCGGGACTTCCGAAGCTGGAGCTACTTCCTCACGTTCTCCGAGACGCGCGAGGCCGGGTTCTCCTCCGGGTGGTACGTGTACAACGCGCTGGCCCGCCAGACCGGCGGCGCTGTGCTGCCACCCGCGGCGATCAACGCCGGAGCCGCCCTCCTCTTCCTCCTCGCCTGCGCCGGTATCGCGGTCCTCGCGCTCCGTGCGCCACGGCGCCCCCGCCTGGCCCAGCTCGCGCTGCTGATCATCGGTGCGTTCATCCTGTGCAACAAGGTCTACTCACCGCAGTACGCCCTCTGGCTCGTACCCCTGATCGCGCTCGCCGTGCCCCGCTGGCGCGTGGTGTTCGTCTGGCAACTCGTCCAGATCCTCCACTGGGCGGCCGTCTGGCTCTATCTGGGCGGCCAGACCAGCGGCGGAGCGCCCGAGCACAATCTGGGACTCGGCACGTATGCCTGCGCAGTCATCGCCCATATTCTTGCTACTGCATACATCATGGTGGTCGTGGTGGCAGAAGTCCTCGTCCCCGAGCGGGACGTGGTGCGGCGGATCGGCATCGATGATCCGCACGCCGGGCCGTTCGACCGCGCACCCGACCGCGCACCCGACAGGGCGTCCCGGCGGTCCGCCGCGCGGCTGCCGGCCGGCCCGCCGGACAGGGCCGCGGCCCGCCCGGCTCCGATAGGGTTGCAGGACGGCGTGGGCGCCCAGCCTCGCCAGGACCACCTCCCGGGACCACTACCAGCGGAAGATCATTTGTGAGCGCAGCACCCCTGACCTACACCACCGTCGACCCGAGCGGGTTCGAGGCGCTCGCGGCCGCGCACCCCGAGGTGGTGATCCCCATCGAGCAGACCCCCGCCTGGGTCGACTTCGAGCGGGCGCTCGGGCGCACGCCGCTGGGCATCTGGGCGTACAGGGATGCGGGCGGATCGCTCGTGGCCACCGCGAGCTATGTGCACGTGGCCCGCCGGTCCAGGGAATCCGTGGTGGTGGTCAATGGTCCGGTCTGGTTCGCCGAGCGCACTCCGGCGGCCGAACGCCTGCTCATGGAGACCGTCCGCCGGCAGTTCCGGGACCACCCCTCCGTGGACCCGCTCTACGTGAGGATGCAGGTGGCCACGCCGCAGCCACCCGCGACCGGCCCCATCGAGCACGGATGGTACGAGCGGGAGATCGTGGTGGACCTGACGCCGTCCGAGGCGGATCTGCTCAAGAGCTTCCGTCCCAATGCACGCAACAGCATCCGGCGTGCGCAACGCAACGGTGTCGAGGTCAGACACATTCCTAGGGAGGAATGGAGGATCGTCTTCGCGGAACAGCTGTTCCCGATCATGCAGGAGACCGCGGAACGGGACGGGTTCCGGTCCTTCGACTCGGCGTACTACGAGACGCTGCTGACCGTCCTGGGTGACCACCTGCGCCTGCTCGTGGCCTACCGCGACGGCGTGGCGCTGAGCTGGCTCATGACCACGGAGTACCGCGGGTACTCCGTCTACTACTTCGCCGGCAGCACGCACGAGGCCCGTTCGACGTTCGCGCCCTACCTGCTGCTCTGGGAGGCTTTCAGGGTGCTGAAGGCTGCCGGCAATACGGCATGCGGACTCACGGGCATCGTCAGCGAGAACTACCCCGGCCTGGCGAACGTCACCACCTTCAAGCGGAACTTCTCGAAGAACGTGGTGGTGGTCCCCACCACCTACGACATCCCCCTCAACCCGGCACGGTATGCCGTCGTCGCCGCACTGCTCGCCGCCCGCCGGACGGCTCCGGCGACGGCGCGTGCAACGGCGCAGGCGGTCGGGCGGCGCGCTCCTGGACTCGTGCGGCACGCCGCCGGGGTCGTGCGGCGCTCCGGGCGGAGGGTCGTCGGGGTCACCGCGCCCGCGGCCCCTGCCGCAGCCACCGCGACCACCGAGCAGACGTAGCGCCCGGCGGGGACGGACCCCGGCGGGCAGGAGAGGAGATCCATGCCAGATGTCGTGGTTGTCGGAGCGGGCCCCAACGGGCTCGCTGCCGCCGTCGTCATGGCCCGCGCCGGACTGTCGGTCCGGGTCCACGAGTCCGCGCCGACGCTGGGAGGCGGGTCGCGGTCCATCCAGCTCATGGAGGAGGGGCACCTCCACGACTTCTGCTCCGCCGTCCATCCGATGGCCCTCGCCTCACCGTTCTTCCGGGCCTTCGAACTGAGTCGGCGCATCGGCTTCGCCGTCCCCGAGGTCTCCTTCGCGCACCCGCTGGACGGCGGGCGGGCCGGGGTCGCCCACCGCAGCCTGGAGAGGACGGTGGAGGGACTCGGCGTGGACGGCGACGCCTACCGCCGCCTGCTGCAGCCGCTCACGGAGCGGGAGCAGGGCATCCTGGCCTTCACACTCAACTCCGTGCTGCGGATTCCTTCGCGGCCGGAGGCGGCGCTGCGCTTCGGCCTCGCGGTCCTCGATCAGGGACTGCCCACCTGGAACCGCCGCTTCAGCACCGATGAGGCCCGCGCGCTCGTCACCGGCGTCATGGCGCACCCCGTGGGGACGCTGCCCGCCCTCACCGGCGCCGGCGCAGGCCTGGTGCTGAACCTGCTCGCGCACACCGTGGGTTGGCCCATCCCGGTGGGCGGCTCGCAGTCGATCGCGGACGCCCTGGCGCTGGACCTCCTCGAGCACGGCGGCGACGTGGTGACGGACAGCAGGATCGAGACCCTGGCCGAGGTGTCGGACGCGCGCGTCGTGCTCCTCGACGTCGCCCCGAAGACCTTCCAGGCGATGTCCCGCGGACGACTCCCCGCCGTCTACGACGCCGCGCTGTCGGCCTTCACCTACGGCAACGCGGCGTGCAAGGTGGACTTCATCCTGTCCGGCCCGGTGCCGTGGACGCACCCGGACCTGCATCGGGCGGGGACGGCGCACCTCGGGGGGACGCGGGAGGAGATCGCCGCCGGCGAGAAGCAGGTCAGGCAGGGCAGGCATCCGGAGAATCCGTACGTCCTCGTGTCCCAGCCGTCCTCCTTCGATCCGACCCGGGCCCCCGAGGGCAGGCACACGCTGTGGACGTACTGCCATGTCCCGCGCGGTTCCACCCAGGACATGGCCGGGGCGATCACGGCGCAGATCGAGCGGTTCGCGCCCGGCTTCCGGGACGTCGTCGTGCGCAGCCATACGACGACGGCGAGCGACCTCGAGGTGTACAACGCCAACTACGTGGGCGGCGACTTCAGCAGCGGTGCCGTGAACCTGCGTCAGATCGTCGCGCGGCCCGTCCCGTCCCTGCAGCCCTGGGCCACGCCGATCAAGGGCGTCTACCTCTGCTCCCAGTCCACGCCGCCGGGACCGGGCGTCCATGGCATGGCGGGCCTGAACGCGGCCCGGCTGGCCCTCAAGAGGGAGTTCGGGCTGCCGGTGCCGCCGCTGGGTCTCTGAGCGGCCTCGACGGCGGATGATGTCGGGAGTCCCTATGCGCCCTCGGGCATCCGGACGGGAGGTCAGCTCCTCGGCCGGATGATCCGCCGGGCGGCCTCCACCGCGGAGGCCCGATGGGCGGCCAGGGGCGTCCCCGACGCATTCGCATGGGCCACCAGCGGAGCCTGCACCCAGGCCTGGGCGACCCCGAACAGAAGAGGGAGGAGTTCCTCGGGCGCCCAGGACGGGTCGACGTGCCCGTGGTCCTGCGCCTCCCGCAGCGCCGCCAGCTTGCGGTCCGGGTGGGATCCTCCCGGGAGGTCGTACTCCATGCCCTCGAGCCGCGCCCAGGTCAGCATCCGCAGGATCTCCGGGTACTCGTGCGCGTGGTCGAAGGCGGCCCCCACGAACCCCGGCACATCGGCCGGATCGAGCGCCACCGCCTCATGGAACCGGGCAGCACCCGCGTCCAGCACGGCCTGGAACAGGGCGGACTTGTCGGCGAAGTGCGCGTAGAGGCGCTCCTTGCTGGCAGCAGCTGCCTTCGCGATGCGGTCGATCCGGGCGCCGGCGAGGCCGAAGGCGGCGAACTCGACCCTGGCAGCCAGCAGGATGCGGGTCCGTACGTCCGTCGTCGCATGCATCCCTTCACTATACCCAAACGAACTAGTTCGTTTGACTGAGGGCCGAGGGCGCACCTACTCTCGATCGAGACCACTACGAGGAGATCCATGTCCGTCCCCACTCCGGGTTCATCCGGTACGTCCACCATCGACGCCGCCCGAAAAGCCCCCGCCAATCGCTGGCTCGTGCTGGCCATCATCGCGCTCGCCCAGCTCATGGTCGTCCTCGACGGCACCATCGTGAACATCGCCCTTCCGCAGGCACAGGCGGAGCTCGGCATGTCCGACAGCGATCGCAGCTGGGTGGTCACGCTCTACGCCCTGACCTTCGGCGCGCTCCTGCTCCTCGGCGGCCGGATCGCCGACTTCTGGGGCAGGAAGCGGTCCTTCATCGTCGGCATGGCCGGTTTCGCCCTCGCGTCGGCCATCGGCGGAATAGCCACCTCGGGTGAGACGCTCCTGCTGGCCCGCGGACTCCAGGGCGTCTTCGCCGCGCTGCTGGCCCCCGCTGCGCTGGCCATCCTCTCCGTGACCTTCCCCGGCGGCAAGGACCGCGTGCGGGCGTTCGCGGTCTACGGCACCATCGCCGGCGGCGGAGCCGCTGTGGGCCTCCTGCTCGGCGGTGTCCTCACCGAATACTTCAGCTGGCACTGGTGCCTGCTCGTGAACGTGCCCATCGCCGTCGTCGCCATCGCCCTCGGCCTGCCCGTGCTCCGCGAGAGCCGCGCCGAGGGGAGCACCCGCTACGACGTGCCGGGTGCGGTCCTCGTGAGTCTCGGTCTCGCCTCCGTGGTCTACGGGTTCTCCCGCGCCGAGGCCGGCTGGGTCCGGGCCGACACGCTCGGGTTCCTCGCCCTCGGCGTCGTGCTGCTGGCCCTCTTCATCCTCGTCGAGTCCCGCTCGCAGCACCCGCTGCTGCCACTGCGGATCATCACGGACCGGGCACGGGCGGGCGCCTACCTGACCTCGATCGCCGTCGGAGCCGCGCTCCTCGGCGCACTGCTCTACCTGACGCTGTATCTGCAGATCGTCCTGGGCATGAGTCCGCTGGTCTCGGGACTCGCATCACTGCCCATGACCGTGGCCATCATCGTCTGCGCCGGGGTGGTCTCGCGGCTCCTGCCGACGGTCGGGGCGCGCATCCTGATGACGGTGGGACCGCTGGTCGCTGCCGCCGGGTTGCTGCTGCTCAGCCGCATCACGGTCGGCGGCTCCTACGCGCTGGAGGTGCTTCCCGCGCAGATCCTCCTGGGCGTGGGACTCGCGCTCATCTTCGTCCCGCTCCAGAACGTCGCACTGCTCGGGATCGCCCCCCGCGATTCGGGCGTCGCCAGCGCTGCCGTCACCGCGACGCAGCAGATCGGCGGATCGATCGGCACGGCCGTGTTCACCGCGCTGTACACGGTGGGTGCCGGAACCGGCACGGCCGAGGGTGCCGCCGGCGGGCTGCAGGCCCTCGTGGACGGCTACTCCGTGGTGTTCCTGGCCGCCGCCGTGGTGCTGGCCCTTGCATCGCCCGTCTGCTGGTTCATGATCAGGGTCGCACGTGACGAGTTCACGATGTCCGACGAGGCCGTGCACCTGGGCTAGGCGCCTCAGGCGCTCGCGGGCTGCTCGTGGGCGCCGCTCTGCAGCCACGCGACGGCCATGTGCCGCGAAGTGAAGAACCGGGTGGGGCAGGGTGGCGAGTTCACGCCGAGGAAGAAGTTGGCGATCATCCGGTCCACGGGCGAGGACCCGAGCAGGGCGATCCGCGACGCGGCGCACGGGGTGGCGAAGACCGCCCGGGCATCACGGGTGACCGTCCGCGTGGTCTCCATGTCGACGAGCATGGGATGCCCGTCCGCCTCGGCGAGATCGTTGACCGCGACCATGGCCGCCTGGGCGTCGTCCGCCGTGATGGTGCAGTCCTTCTCCCACTCGAGGTGCAGGATCCCGTTGGGGAGCAGGGCGAGCGTGGCCTTGCCTCCCTCGATCGGCTGTGCGGGCATGGCCTGTCTCCTCACGACGCTGAGGCTTCCGGGCCGGACGGCCCCGAGTTCCCGGTGAGACCAAGGATCAGCGAGCGCCCATCATAGCGAAGTACCCGGGGATCCTGGTGCTGGACCGGCCACCCATCGGAACGGCCTCGATGGTCACCGCACCGTCCGCGAGGACGCTCCACACGCCGTCGGGGAACGCCGCCCGACGCTCCGCCGATCCGAAGTGGCCGGGCACCGGGATGCCGCCGATGGCCCTCCGGAGCGGGGCCGGGATGCTCCCCGGCTTCGCGCCGAGACTCTGCATGTAGGACAGCGGATTGCCACGGTAGTTCGTCTCGGTCAGCAGCACCCGGCCCCGGCTGCCCACGATGTGCCGGAGGTTCTCGCCGAGGTGTTCCCGCTGGCGTGGTTTCAGAACGTGGAAGACTCCCCGTACGAAGACGTTCGCGTCGCCGTGCTCCTCCTGCAGCAGTCTGCCGGTACCCGGGGCCGTCAGGTCCATCACCCGGAAGGCGACGGCGGAGTGGTCCCGCGATTCGTGCGCGGCACGCTCCACGGCGCTGTCGGCGACGTCGACACCGAGCGCCGAGGGAAAATGCCCTGCGAGCCACCGGGTCCATCGTCCGTTGCCGCAGCCGACGTCGATGACCGGGAGGCTGCCGTCCATGTGGCTTCGGATGGCGTGCGTGTACTGCTCCGCCTCGGGGCCGATGTCCGCGTCCCAGAGCACCTCACCCCGGGTGCCGGTGGTGCGCACGCGGCTCCAGTAGCCCTCCCATGCCTCGGCCGGGTCGCGGGGCGCCCGCACGGCGAGGCGTGCCACTTCCGGCACCATCCGGAGCTGGTCGACGATTCTGAGCATAGGAAGAGGGTACCGACGGGCATGGCGTTCCCGATCCACCCGAGTGTTCCTGCAGGATCGAGGTGTCGCGGGCCGACGATCGCACCCGTTCGTCGGACGCTCGGGAAGCCCGCCCGCGCGGAACGGATAGCGGACCGGCTGGAGAAACGCCAGGCCGGAGCCGATCTGCCCGGTGGTCGTGCCGACATCTGGCAGTGTGTTACCCATGACCTCCGACCCTCAAGCGCGAGTCGCACTCATCATCGAAGACGACGCCGATGTGCGGCAACTGTTGGTGATGACCCTGGGAATGAGCGGATTCACCACCATCGAGGCCGAGAACGGCCGTCAGGGCGTGGCGCTCGTGCGAGAGCGCCACCCCGATCTGGTGACCCTCGACCTGAACCTGCCGGACATCGACGGGGTGGAGGTGTGCCGCCAGATCCGACCGCTGACCGACGCGTACGTCATCATGATCACGGCGCGGCAGGACGAGATCGACCGCCTGATCGGCCTCGAGATCGGGGCCGACGACTTCATCGTCAAACCGTTCAGCCCCCGCGAGGTGGGCGCCCGCGTGAACGCCATGTTCCGCCGGCCGAGGAGCACTGTCCGCAACGTGGCGCAGCCCCTGCCCGGCGCGGAGGCGGCGGAGGAGTCGCAGTCCGCGGCGGGGGTGATCACCGCACCGCCTGCCGCCCCCGAGCAGACCGAGAACCTGCTGATCCACGGGCCCCTCACCATCGATCCCGAGGGCCGCATCGCGATGCTCGACGGCATCGAGCTCCCGCTCACGCGGATCGAGTTCGATCTCCTGGCCACGCTCGTCTCCGGACCGCGTCGCGTGTGGCAGCGGGAGACCCTGCTGTCGCGCATCTGGGGTGAGGGCTGGGTCAACGATCAGCACCTCGTGGAGGTGCACATCCGGAACCTGCGGAAGAAGCTGGGAGAGGACACCAAGGCACCGCGATTCATCCGGACCGTCCGCGGGGTCGGTTATCGGATGATGCCGCCCAGCGCGGCCTGAAATTCCACCCCGAGGCCCTGCAGCTGCGTGATGAGCGCGGCGGCGTCGCCCGGCTCGTCCACCCGGTCCAGCGCAGCGGATGCCGCCTCCTCGAGGCGGCGGGCCCCGACCATCGAGGCACTCACGTTGAGGCTGAGCAGTGCGACGACGACGGCGTCGGTGTCGCGGTCTGCGAAGGCGTCCTCGACGGCGCCGATGCGCTGCGGGAGCATGTCGACGAACATCCCCGCGAACTGGAGGGCCCCGGCCTGGCTGGACAGTTCCACCCCGAGGTTCTCGAGGATCGCCCGGTCGAGCGCGGGAAGCTGGGACATCAGGGCCTTGTCGGTCGCGGGTCGGTGGGTGTGGAGGCTGATCGGGGCGTTCGCCGGGACGGCGGCGTCATCGGTCGGGCCGTCGGCGTCGTCCTTCGGACGTGACCAGATCATGAGGAGCAGGGAGCCCACGAGGACCGCCGGGATGCCGTAGACCAGGACGTGACTGACGGCAGGGGTGCGCAGCGCGCGGATCACGTTGCCGACCTCGGGGATGACGGCCGTGGCCTCGTAGACGGAGTCGCCGTCCAGCGTCGCGAGCCAGGGATCCACGGACTCGTTGGCGTCGCCCTTGGTGCGGACCGCCGTGCTGCCGTCGGCTCCCCGGACGACCTCGATCACGCGGTGGGTCTCCACGCGGTGGTCCTCGACGGGGATGTGGTAGCTGATGACGTCGCCCACGGCGACCTCGCCGACGGGCTGGAGAGTGGTGACGACGACGTCGCCCGGCATGATGTCGGGCGCCATGCTCCCGGTCAGCATCGTCGCGGTCTGGTAGCCGAAGAAGCGCGGGCCGATGGCGAAGAACAGGACGGCGACCACGGCGACGACCATGAGCAGGGTGCCGAGGAGGCTCGCGAGGCGCTGGAGGGGGGACGGACGCTCCACGGTCGCCACCGGTGCCCCGATCACGGCGGCCGGTTGTGCGGGTGCAGGTGTGATGGCGGGAGCGGCGTGGCGCGAGTGCCGGCGGGTCCGCGCCTCGGGGGTGATGGACGGAAGGTCGATCGTCGTCACGCCTGCTCCTCTGATGTGCCACTGATTCCTGGTGAAGCTGCCCGCCGGTTCCGGTGGACGGACCGGAACCGGAGGGAAGACGGATGGAGTGCTGGACTCCTGGGAACCACTCTGGTCGACGCCACTCAAACGCGGCGGGGTCCAAGGGCGAAAGAACACCGAAGAAAGACCGAAGCCGGGGCGTTCTGGCGGTCCGCCCCGGCGTTCCTAGGCGAGCATCTCCCTCACCATGGGGATGACCTTCGTGCCGTACAGCTCGATGCTGTGCATGAGCTTCTCGTGCGGCAGGGGCCCGGCGCTGTACTTCATGTCGAAGCGGTCGATCCCGAGCGTCCGCGCCGTCGACGCGATCTTCTTCGCGACGGTCTCCGGCGAGCCGACGTAGAGCGAGCCGAAGTCGGCCTCCTGGTCGAACTCCGCGCGCGTCGTCGGACCCCACCCGCGCTCGCGGCCGATGCGGTCGCGCATGATGCGGTTGTCCGGCCACAGCTCCTCGCGGGCCTGCTCGTCGGAGTCGGCGACGTACCCGGGGGAGTGGACGCCGATCGGCAGGGTGGGCCGGCCGAGCTGGTTGAGCGCACGGTGGTACAGGTCCACATAGGGCGCGAAGCGCGCGGGGTCCCCGCCGATGATCGCGAGCATCAGCGGCATCCCGTAACGGGCGGCCCGCACCACGGACTCCGGGCTTCCGCCGACGCCGATCCACGTCCTGAGGTGCCCCCCCTCGGTCTTGGGGTACACCTCGTGGTTCTCGAGCGGAGGGCGCGTGCTGCCGGACCAGGTGACCGGTCCCTCCTTGATCAGCTCGGAGAAGAGGTCGAGCTTCTCCTCGAAGAGCCGCTCGTAGTCGGAGAGGTCGTAGCCGAACAGGGGGAAGGACTCGGTGAAGGAGCCGCGGCCGAGGATGACCTCGGCACGGCCGTCGGACGCCGCGTCGAGGGTGGCGAAGCGCTGGTAGACGCGCACGGGATCGTCGGAGCTGAGTACGGTGACGGCCGAACCGAGCCGGATGCGTTTCGTCTGCCCGGCGATGGCGGCCAGCACGGTCTCGGGTGCGGAGACGGCGAAGTCGTCGCGGTGGTGCTCGCCGATACCGATGAAGTCGACGCCGACCTCGTCGGCGAGGACGGCCTCGGCGATGACGTTGCGGATGACCTGCGGATAGGGGAGCGCCCGGCCGTCCTCGCCGCGCGTGACGTCCCCGAAGGTATCGAGACCGAGTTCCAGTTCGCGTGCCATGACAGTACTCCCCGTGCTTGGTGATCGGGCCCGCCCTGGACCCGATGGTAGAACGGGCGCGGCATCACGGATATTCCATGCAAACGTATGTACGCGTGATGGGCGGGCGGGTCGCACGGTGCCCGCTGGACCCGGGACGGGGCGTGGCACGTGGCGCCGCACCACGAGGCGTCGCAGGACCTGATCATCCAGGCCGCCGGGAACGGTTCGAGCACGCACGTCACGAACCGGGCCTGACCGGCCGGGCCTGGCGGCCGGTCTACCGGCGACCGAGCTGGCGTGCCTCCGCCGCGCGGTCGGCCCGGTCGATGCTGGCGGGATCGAGGAGGTCGACGCCGGCGCGTGCCGCGGCCGCCCTGGCCGCCGGGCTCTTCAGGTCCGGCAGGACGAACTCCTCCGGCCGGATCCGGGAATCCTCGGCGGCGTGTACGCCCTGCTGCCGTGCGAGGGCCGGAGCCGACAGCTCGGCGGCCTGCAGCGTCTGCTGGGTGACGCCCCCAGGGGTTCCCGTGAGCGACGCGCCCATCAGGGGGACGTACCCCGAGGCGTGTCCCGCCTGGTTCGGGTGGTACGAGTCCGAGACGGGGTTGGAGAGCCCGTTCACCCACTCGGATGCATCGCACACCGCATGGCCGGTGAAGGCCGCCGTCGGGTTGCGGAAGGCGAAGCCCGCCGCCGCGGCGGCTGCCGCCGTCGTCCTGTTCAGCAGGTCCGCCGTGGCGTTCAGGCGGGACTCCTCCGCGGGCGAGAACCAGGTGGCGGCGTTGCAGTCCTCGCCGTTGAAGATCCGCGGGTAGCCCGCGATCGTCACCGATGCGTATGGCGCCCGTGCGCGGATCTGCCGGTACAGCGAGGAGAGACTGCCTGGCAGCTGGTTCGTGATGACGGCCTGCGCCCTGTCGATCGACGCCGTGCAGTTGCTCATCCAGGCGGGTTGCGCGCATTCGGTCAGGACGTCCACGAAGGCGGCGTCGTTCCCGCCCACGCTGAGGGTGACGTACGACGTGGCCGGGCCGAGGGCGCCGAGCTGGGTCGCGACGACGTCGGGGACCGTGGCGCCGGAGCATGCACGGAAGTTCAGGGCGTAGCCCCTGGCGCTCGCGATGAGCGAGGGGTAGGCGTACACCGAGCGCTGGCAGGACGAGCCGTCCGCGAGGTAGGCGCGCGTGCCCGTGCCGGAGGAGTAGGAATCACCGAGCGCCACGTACGAGGCCCCCGCCGCGGTGGCCGGCGGGGCGGACAGGAGGGCGGCGGCGAGCAGGACGACGACGGCGGCGGCCGAGCGGAAGCGGGGGATCATCGGTGATACTCCTGGTGCCGGAAGTGCGGGTGTTCTCACGCTAGCTGCGGCAGGCCGCGAGCGGGAGGGCTCCGCCGGCCTTTGTGCACAACCCCTTCCACGGCTCCCCGGCCTCGGGTACTGTTCCGTCGGCGCGGGGTGTCTTTGCCTCGTGTCCGGCCCGCGCGGTAAGCTGTGGGGCGGCTCACAGCCGCACGACCCAACTGAATACGCCATCGATCTGCAGCGGGAGAGTTCTGCCGTTGACCACACACCGGCAGGCGCCGTAGGAGCAAATCCTCCCCAGGAATCTCTCAGGCCGAAGTACCGCTGCGGATAGGCAACTCTGGAAAGCAGCCCGGACGCGGTCCGGTGCTCACCGACGGTGCAAGCAGGCGCGGAGTCCTGCGGAAACTCTCAGGTCCCACACAGAGCGGGGAGGAACTCGACCAGGCACGCGCGCCCGCGCTCCCATCTGACGTACGGAGTTCCCATGACCGCCACACCCGACACGGCTTCCGGCACCGCCGCGACCTTCGCCGACCGCCACATCGGCCCACGCACCGCCGATGCCGGGAAGATGCTCGAGGTCCTCGGGTACCCGAGCCTCGAGAAGCTCGTGGACCTGGCCGTGCCCGCCAGCATCCGCCTGGATCGCGCACTCAGCCTGCCGGCGGCCCTCAGCGAGACCGAGGTCCTGGCGCAGCTGCGCCGGATCGCCGGCCGTAACCGGACCGCCGTGCAGATGATCGGCCAGGGCTACTTCGACACGGTCACCCCGCCGGTCATCCGCCGCAACGTCCTCGAGTCGCCCGCCTGGTACACGGCGTACACGCCCTACCAGCCCGAGATCTCCCAGGGCCGCCTCGAGGCCCTCCTGAACTTCCAGACCATGGTGCAGGACCTCACCGCCCTCGACATCGCCAACGCCTCGCTGCTCGACGAGGCCTCCGCCGTCACCGAGGCCGTGCTGCTCATGCGCCGCTCCGGCAAGAACAAGGGCCGCACCGTCATCGACGCCGACGCCCTCCCGCAGACCGTCGCCGTCGTCCGCGGCCGCGCCGAGGCCCTCGGGTTCGAGGTCGAGATCGCCGACCTCTCCGCCGGCCTGCCCGACGGCGACATCAACGGCGTCGTCCTGCAGCAGCCCGGCGCCTCGGGTGCCCTGCGGAACCACGCCTCCGTCATCGCCGCGGCCAAGGAGCGGGGCGCGCTCGTCACGGTCGCCGCCGACCTCCTGGCCCTCACGCTCATCACCGCGCCCGGCGAGCAGGGCGCGGACATCGCCGTCGGCTCCGCGCAGCGCTTCGGCGTGCCCCTCTTCTTCGGCGGCCCGCACGCCGCCTACATGGCGGTGCGCAAGGGTCTCGAGCGCATGCTGCCCGGACGCCTCGTGGGCGTGTCGAAGGACGCCGACGGTGCTCCCGCCTACCGCCTGGCCCTCCAGACCCGCGAGCAGCACATCCGCCGCGAGAAGGCCACGAGCAACATCTGCACCGCGCAGGCGCTGCTGGCGATCGTCGCGTCCATGTACGCCGTGTACCACGGCCCGGAGGGGCTCACGGCGATCGCCCGCACCACCCACCAGCGCGCCGTCGCGCTCGCCGCGGCTCTCGAGGAAACGGGCGCGGCCGTCGTGCACGAGGCGTTCTTCGACACCCTCCTGGTCCGCGTGCCCGGCAAGGCCGCCGAGTACGCGGACGCCGCCGAGGCCGAGGGCTACAACCTGCGCCGCGTGGACGCCGACCACCTCGGCATCTCCTGCGACGAGACGACCACGCCGGAGCACGTCGCGGCCATCGCCGCTGTCTTCGGTGGAACAGCCGAGGGGACCGCCCGCGGGGAGCGCCTCCCGGAGGACCTGCGCCGCACCTCCTCCTTCATGACCCACCCCGTGTTCTCGCGGCACCGCTCCGAGACGGCGATGCTCCGGTACCTGCGCAGGCTCTCCGACAAGGACCTCGCCCTGGACCGCACCATGATCCCGCTGGGCTCGTGCACCATGAAGCTCAACGCGACGGTGGAGATGGAGTCCATCTCCTGGCCCGAGTTCGCCTCCATCCACCCCTTCGCGCCCGAGAGCCAGACCGAGGGCTGGCGTGAGCTGATCACCGACCTCGAGGACCGCCTCGCGGAGATCACGGGCTACGCCCGCGTGTCCCTGCAGCCGAACGCCGGGTCTCAGGGCGAACTGGCGGGCCTCCTGGCCATCCGCGGCTACCACCGCTCGCGCGGCGACGAGAACCGCACGGTCTGCCTCATCCCGTCCTCGGCGCACGGCACCAACGCCGCGTCCGCCGTGCTGGCCGGGATGAAGGTCGTGGTGGTCGGCACCGCCCCGAACGGCAACATCGACCACGACGACCTGCTCGACAAGATCGAGCAGCACGCCGACAACCTCTCGGCCATCATGATCACCTACCCCTCCACGCACGGCGTGTTCGAGGAGGACGTGCGGTGGGTCTGCGAGAAGGTGCACGACGCCGGCGGCCAGGTGTACATCGACGGCGCCAACCTCAACGCGCTCGTGGGCCTCGCCCAGCCGGGGGCCTTCGGCGGTGACGTGTCCCACCTGAACCTGCACAAGACGTTCTGCATCCCGCACGGCGGCGGCGGACCCGGCGTGGGGCCCGTGGCCGTCGCCGCACACCTCGCGCCGTTCCTGCCGGGCGACGCCAACCGCGACATCGCCACGGACGGCGGACCGGACGCCGCGGGCGGGACGCCCGTCTCGGGTTCGATGTACGGTTCGGCCGGCGTCCTGCCGATCTCGTGGGCGTACGTGGCCCTCATGGGCTCCGAGGGGCTCACGAGCGCGACGGCCCACGCCCTCCTCGCAGCGAACTACGTGGCCGCACGCCTGACCGAGCACTTCCCCGTGCTCTACACCGGTGTGCAGGGCCTCGTGGCGCACGAGTGCATCCTCGACCTGCGCCCCGTGACCGCCGCCACCGGCGTGACCGCCGAGGACGTCGCCAAGCGCCTGATCGACTACGGTTTCCACGCCCCCACGCTGTCGTTCCCCGTCGCGGGGACCCTCATGGTGGAGCCGACGGAATCCGAGGACCTCGCCGAGCTGGACCGCTTCATCGACGCGATGATCTCCATCAAGGGCGAGATCGACCGCGTGGCCGCCGGGGAGTTCGGCATCGAGGAGAGCCCGCTGCGCCAGGCGCCCCACACCGCGCAGGTCCTCATCGGGGACGAGTGGACGCAGGCCTACCCGCGCGAGCTCGCCGCCTACCCCCTGCGATCGCTGCGCCATGACAAGTACTTCCCGCCGGTGCGGAGGATCGACGGCGCCCACGGCGACCGCAACCTCGTGTGCTCCTGCCCGCCCATCGAAGCCTTCGAAGACTAGGAACCCCTTGAGCGAGCAGAGCAGACACACGGCCCTCCACACACAGCACGAGGCGCACGGCGCATCGTTCACCGACTTCGGCGGGTGGCAGATGCCGCTGAAGTACCGCAGCGAACTCCAGGAACACCACACCGTCCGGAAGGCGGCGGGGCTCTTCGACCTGTCCCACATGGGCGAGGTGCTCGTCACCGGTCCCGAGGCGGGCGAGTTCCTCAACTACGCCCTGGTCAGCAATCTCGCGGTCATCGCCGTCGGGAAGGCGAAGTACTCGCTGATCTGCACACCCGAGGGAGGCGTGATCGACGACCTCATCACGTACCGTCTCGCCGAGGACTCCTTCCTGGTGGTGCCCAACGCCTCCAACGCGGGCGTCGTCGCGGAGGAACTGCGCGTACGGGCCAAGGGCTTCGACGTCGCCGTCGAGGACCAGTCCGAGGCCACGGCCCTGATCGCCGTGCAGGGCCCCACGGCCGAGGCGGTGCTCCTGGACCTCGCGCGGCCCGAGGACGCGGACACGATCCGGGGCCTGAAGTACTACGCCGCCGTGGAGCTCGAGCTCGCCGGCCTGCCCGTCCTGCTGGCGCGCACCGGGTACACCGGGGAGGACGGCTTCGAGATCTTCATCGGCAGCGGCTTCGCCGTACGCCTCTGGGACGAGGCACTGCGGGCGGGGAGTGCCCACGGGCTGCTGCCCTGCGGCCTCGCGGCTCGCGACTCCCTGCGGCTGGAGGCCGGCATGCCCCTCTACGGGCACGAGCTCGGCCTCGGGACCAACCCCTTCGAGGCAGGCCTCGGACCTGTGGTGAGTACCAAGAAGGCCGACGACTTCGTGGGGCGTTCGGTCCTCGAGCCGCTCAAGGCCGTCGAGCCCGCGCGACGCCTCGTAGGCCTGCGCGCCGTGGGCCGCCGGTCGGCGCGCGCCGGGTACGACGTCGTCGTCGACGGCACGCGGGTGGGATCGGTGACCTCCGGCCTGCCGAGCCCGACCCTCGGCTATCCGGTGGCCCTGGCCTACGTGGCGTCGGAGTACTCCGATCCCGGTACGCAGGTGCAGGTGGACCTGCGCGGCCGCCCGGAGCCCTTCACCGTGATCGCCACCCCGTTCTACAGGCGCGAGAAGCCCGCCGGTAGCGCGCAGTGACGATCAGCGCCTTCGACCTCTTCAAGATCGGCATCGGCCCTTCCAGCTCGCACACCGGCGGACCGATGACCGCCGCGTACCTGTTCACCGAGCTGCTCCGTGCCGAGGGGATGCTGCCCGACGTGCAGCGTGTGCAGGTGGACCTCTTCGGGTCGCTCGGGGTCACCGGGCACGGTCACGGGACCGTGAAGGCGGTCCTGCTCGGACTCGAGGGGGACCAGCCGCACCTCGTGGATCCGACGTCCGCCGACGCCCGAGTGGCCTGCATCGGCGAGTGCCGGTCACTGAATCTGGCCGCCGGGTACCGGATCTCCTTCGACCCCGAGACCGACGTCGTGCTGCACCGCAGACAGCGCCTCGACTACCACACCAACGGTATGCGATTCTCGGCATATTCCGCACAGGGCATTATGCGGGTGAGGGAATACTTCTCGGTCGGTGGTGGGTTCGTTCTCAACGAGGACCAGATCGGTACGGAGACGGCCGATCTCGCCCCCCTGCCGGCGTCCCACCCCTTCGACACCGCGGACCAGTTGCTGGACATCTGCCGGTCCACGGGCTGGTCCTTCTCCGACGTCGTCCTCGCCAACGAGCGGGCCTGGCGCCCGGAGGCCGATGTGCGGGCCGGCCTGCTGGAGATCTGGGCCGTCATGCAGGACACCATCCGGCGCGGTACCACCACCGGCGGCATCCTGCCGGGCGGCCTGAGCGTACGCCGCCGCGCCGAGCGGCAGCGCCAACTGCTCGAGAAGGCCGACGACCCCTCCGACCGGCTCGGCACCATGGAATGGGTCACGCTGTTCGCCCTCGCGGTCAACGAGGAGAACGCCGCGGGCGGCCGCGTGGTCACCGCGCCCACCAACGGTGCCGCCGGGATCATCCCGGCGGTCCTGAAGTACTACGTGGACTTCGTGCCGGGAGCGGACGACGACGGCGTGGTGCGCTTCCTGCTCGCCGCCACGGCCATCGGATCACTGTTCAAGAAGAACGCCTCGATCTCCGGGGCCGAGGTGGGCTGCCAGGGAGAGGTGGGTTCGGCATGCGCCATGGCCGCCGGTGCGCTGGCCGAGGTCCTCGGCGGGACGCCCGAGCAGGTGGAGAACGCCGCCGAGATCGGGATCGAGCACAACCTCGGGCTGACGTGCGATCCCGTGGGCGGACTCGTGCAGATCCCCTGCATCGAGCGGAACGCCGTCGGGGCCATGAAGGCCATCACCGCAGCGCGCATGGCCGTGCGCGGCGACGGGCAGCACCACGTGTCCCTCGACGTGGCGATCAAGACCATGCGTGATACGGGTGCGGACATGATGGACAAGTACAAGGAGACCGCACGCGGCGGGCTGGCGCTGAACGTCGTGGAGTGCTGACCTGAGCACGGCCGGGCTGCCCGTCCGCATCGAGGTGGTTCCCGGGGACGGCCTCGTGGAACGGTTGCGCGCGCACGTGCCCGCTCCCGCAGCCGTGACCGTCACGTGCCTGCCGCAGCATGGTCCGCGGAAGGCGGTGGAGGTGGCGGTGGGCCTGGCAGGAGCCGGGTACACGGTGATCCCGCATCTGGCCGCCCGTTCGGTCACGGACCGCGCCGAGCTCGCCCGGTACGTGGCGCAGTGCGGTGACGCCGGCATCACAGACGTGTTCGTGGTCGGCGGAGACGCCGCCGAACCCGCGGGTCCCTATACGTGGAGCGGCGCATTGATGGAGGACATCGCCGACCTCTCGGGCGGGACCCTGCGCATGGGGATCGCCGTCTACCCCGAGGGACACCCCGGGACGTCCGATGCGGAGCTGGCCCGGACGCTGCGCGCCAAGCAGGAACTGGCGTCCTGGTGCGTCACCCAGCTCTGTTTCTCGCCCGCCACACTGCGCGCCTACCCGTCCCGGCTGCGCGAGGCGGGCATCGGTCTGCCGGTGTGGGCCGGTGTCCCCGGGCCCGTGCGCATGAGCCGCCTCGTCCGGCTCGCCGGACGGATCGGGGTAGGCCAGTCACTCGGGTTCCTCCGGCGATCGGTGGGCGGAGCGGGCGCCGGCTCGGTGGTCCGGCAGCTGCTCTCCTCGGCGTCCTACGATCCGGCGCCGCTGGTGGCCGCACTCGACGGCGCCGGCTACGCGGGAGTGCACCTGTACAGCTTCAACGACCTCGCGGAGCTCGTCTCCTCCGGACTCACGCGGTCCGCCGGCTAGGTCCGGAGGCGCGACGCCGCGCCGTGCCGGCTCACCCGGACACTGCACGAGCGCAGGGCGGAATCTCCACCGAGGACTACGTCACCGACCTTCCTGCCGCCGATCGGACCGAGTGGGTGACCGGCAGGATAACAGGAGGCAGCGCGCCTTAATGCCGGGTGAACTCTGCCGGACAAGTCCGCCGGACGCCGCCGTTCCAGGGATTTCGGGCACTCGGCGCCCCTAGCCTTGCAAGAGTTCGAGCAGGCGGAGTGAAGGGCGAGCGATGGAACAGGTGACGGACACCCCCGTGGTCTCCGGTGGACCGAGGGAGCGGACCGGCCACAGGTCACCGCCGTCGACGCCCGCCGCCGGCCCTGCTCCGCGGCCGGTGCAGCGCAGGCGCCGGACCCCCTGGAAAGCCTGGCTGCTGTTCCTGCTCTTCGCGGGGCCCAACGTGGCCCTGCTGGTGATCTTCACCTACAAGCCGCTCCTGCAGTCCCTGTACTACTCGACGCTGCAGTGGAACATCGGCTCGGCGGTCGCCATGCCCGTCGGCTTCCAGAACTACGCCGACTGGTTCACGGACCCGACGACGCCCCGGATCATCGCCGTGACGCTCGTCTTCACGCTCGCCACCGTGGGCGGCGGCATGGTGATCGGGCTCCTCCTCGCGCTCGTCCTCAACCGCAGGCTGCGCGGCACCGGCGCTGCGCGGACCGTCGTCGTCGCGCCGTACGTGCTGTCCGGCGTCGCCGTCGGGCTGCTCTGGCTCTTCGTGTTCGATCCGAACTTCGGTGTCACCGCGGCCCTGCTGCGGCTCGTGGGCCTCGCCTCGCCGGACTGGTACAACGACCCGCAGTGGGCGCTCGCCATGGTGATCGTGGTCTACCTGTGGAAGAACGTGGGCTACGTGGCGCTCATCTATCTGGCCGCCCTGCAATCGGTGCCGCGGGACCTCGTGGAAGCCGCCTCGATCGACGGGGCGACATCCCTGCGGTCCTTCCGGTCCATCGTGCTGCCGCTGCTCGGTCCCACCACGTTCTTCCTCGCCATCACCACGCTGCTGACGTCGCTGCAGTCCTTCGACATCATCCAGGCCATGACCAAGGGAGGACCGCTCGGGGGGACCACCACGATGATGTACCAGATCTATCAGGAGGGCTTCCAGAGCGGGCGCGCCGGCTATTCGTCGGCGGTCGCCACCATCCTCTTCGCGGTCCTGCTGCTCGTGACGTTCGCCCAGCTGAAGTACGTCGACAGGAAGGTGCACTACTGATGGGTGCCACGACAACGCAGGCGGGCGTCGCGCGGCGCCGGACACCCACCCCCTGGGGGAGCTACCTCACGCTGGCGGTCGCGGTGGCCGTCATGGTCCTGCCCCTGGTCTGGATGGTGCTGGCGGGCTTCAAGGACCCCGACGAGATCTACAGCTCACCCATCCAGTGGCTGCCCGCCACGGTGGATGCCACGAACTACGCATCGGCGATCAACGCCGTGCCCTTCGGGAACTTCTTCCTCAACAGCGCCATCACCACCGTGATCGGCGCCGGCCTCAAGATGATGCTGGGCCTGACGACGGCGTACGCGCTCGTCTTCCTGGACTTCCCGCTCAAGAAGCTCGTCTTCGGCGTGGTGATCTTCGCGCTGCTCGTGCCGCAGCAGATCGTCATCATCCCCAACTACACGCTCGTGGCCGAGCTCGGCTGGATCAACACCTACCAGGGCATCATCGTGCCCGGCCTCGCGAGCGCCTTCGGCACCTTCCTCTTCCGCCAGCACTTCCTCACACTGCCTGCCTCCATCCTCGAGGCGGCCGCGCTCGACGGCGCCGGCCACTGGACGCGCCTGTGGCGCTTCCTCGTCCCGATCTCGGCCCCGACCATCGCCGCCGTGGCCCTCGTGTCGATCGTCGCCGAGTGGAACGAGTACCTGTGGCCGCTGCTCGTCGTCGACCGCGCCGAGATGATGACCCTTCCCGTGGGACTCACGCTGCTGCAGAACAACGACGGCATGGCCGACTGGGGCGTCCTCATGGCCGCCACGGTGCTCGTGACCGCCCCCGTCCTCATCGCCTTCTTCGCCCTGCAGAAGCGGATCGTCTCCGGCCTCACCGCCGGTGCCGTCACCGGCTGAACCCCACCTGTTCCCTCCGATACAGCCCTACCACCCAGGAGTCACCATGTCCCCGCGCCCGCAGATCGACCTCGACCGCCGCCAGTTGCTCCAGTTCACCGCGCTATTCGGGGGCGCCGCCGCACTCGCAGCCTGCAGCGGCCCGTCCGTCAGCTCCGACGTCTCCGGCGGTGCCGCCACGGAAGCCGCCACCGACTGGGCGTCGGTCACCCCCGCGAAGGAGATCACCTGGTGGAGCAACCATCCGGGTGCCTCCAGGCCCGTCGAGGAGGAGCTGATCAGGCGCTTCACGGCCGAGAGCGGCATCAACGTCAACCTCGTCACGGCGGGGGCCAACTACGACGAGGTGGCCCAGAAGTTCCAGGCCGCCACGGGCACCGGCAACGGGCCTGACGTCGTCGTCGCCAGTGACGTGTGGTGGTTCCGCTACATGATCAACGGGCAGACCCTGCCCATGGATCAGATCGCGGAGCACCTCGGGTTCGATACCGCGGACTACAACGAGACGCTCTACAGCGACTACCGGTTCAAGGACGCACACTGGGCCGTGCCCTATGCGCGGTCCACCCCGCTGTTCTACTACAACAAGGACGCCTGGGCCGCGGCGGGCCTGCCGGACCGCTCGCCCGAGACATGGGACGAGTTCATGGAGTGGGCCCCGAAGCTCGCCGCCGGTGGCATCACGCCGCTCGGCCTCGGCAAGGGCACCTCGTGGGCCGCCTGGTGGTTCTGCAACTTCCTCTGGGGCAGGGGAGGCGCGTACTCGGACGAGTGGACCATGACGCTGGACACCCCGGAGGCCCTGGACGCCGCGAAGTTCGTGCAGTCCATGATCTTCGAGGACAGGGTGGCCGCCATCGCGGCGACCGACAACGCCGTCGACTTCGGTGCTGGGCTCACGGGCTGCACGATCGCCTCCACCGGTTCGCTGACCGGGATCCTGAAGGCCGCGAAGTTCGAGGTGGGCACCGGGTTCCTCCCGGCGGGTCCCGAAGGTCCGGCCTGTCCCACGGGCGGTACCGGGGTGGCCATCAGCGCGGACCGTACGCCGGAGCAGCAGCTCGCCGCGGGCATGTTCCTCAGGTTCCTCACGAGCACCGACAGCACCGCATACTTCTCCTCGAACACCGGCTACATGCCCGTGCGGACCTCGGCACGCGACAGCAGCATCATGGCCGAGGTGTACGCGAAGTCACCGCAGTTCCGTACCGCCGTGGACCAGCTCGAGACCACGCGTGTTCAGGACTGGGGCCGCGTGTTCGTGCCGGGCGGGGACAAGGAGCTGACGACGGCGCTGGAGAGCATCATCCTGCAGCAGGGCGACCCTGCGACGGCCTTCGCGACCGCCAGCACCGCGATCCAGCGCTCCTTCGAGCAGAACGTGGAGCCGTACCTCTAGAACCGCGGGCGCGGTCGGATCCACTCCCTCTCCCACGCGGCGAGCAACGGCAGCGCGCCTCGTCGAACCCGACGCTCCTCGCAGAGGGACGTTCTGTCTGCGTCTCGATGCAGGCCAGCCCCTCGCTGATCCGTACTCCTAATCCATCCTGCTGTCGTGTCGACTTGGGTGGGTCTCGGCTTCCGCCCAGAGCTGGTGGAAGTGGTTGATGGGTCCGTTGCCCTGCCCGACCTGCAGTTCATCGGCATGGGTAAGGGCATCCTGCAGCCAGTTCTTGGTGTCGGAGAGTGCGCGGGTCCAATCGCCGGTCCTCGCCATCACGGTGGCGATGGCGGAGGACAGTGAACACCCGGTTCCGTGTGAATTCCTGGTGTCCACCCGGGGGGTGATGATCTCGAAGACCTCTCCGTCGTGGGTGCTTCCCAGTCGTCCGGAGGTGTCGACGAGTGCGTCGGGGCTGCCCTCGGCGTCCAGGTGGCCGCCCTTGACGAGCACCACCGTTCCGGAGGTAGTGGACAGTTCTCGGGCCTGGTCGAGAGCTACGGGCCACTGTGCGGTGATCGGTCCGCCCACCAGGACGGCTAGTTCGGGAAGGTTGGGGGTCACCAAGTGAGCCTGGCCGACCAGTTCGCGCAACGCGGTCTCGGCGTCAGCGGCCAGGAGCCGGTCCCCGCTGGTGGCAACCATGACAGGATCCAGCACCACCAGAGGCGGCTGTGCCCGGCCGAGCCATTCCCGGACAACGGTGATGGTCGCTACGTCTCCCAGCATGCCGATCTTCACCGCATCGATCGTCACATCGTCACTGACCGCGTCGAGTTGTTCTCCGAGGAACGTCGGTGGTGGGGTGTGGACGGAACGAACGCCCCGCGTGTTCTGCGCCACCAGGGACGTGACGACCGCCATTCCATATCCGCCGAGGGCGGCGATGCTCTTCAGGTCGGCCTGAATGCCCGCGCCACCGGTCGGGTCGGTTCCGGCGATGCTGAGAATCCGAGGAACTTCACGCGGGTTCAGATCATTCAGGAACACCATGCCTCCTTCAACGCCTCTGCCGCGGACCTGGGATCCTTCGACGCGCAGATGGCGGATACGACGGCCACCCCGCCTGCACCGGCATCTCGCAGAGGGCGTAGATCAGCGCCACTGATTCCCCCGATCGCGACACACGGCAGGGAACTTGCCGTGACGAGGGCACTGAAGCCGCTGATCCCCAAGGGCTCAGGATGATCGGGCTTGGTAGCGGTCGCATGAATGGCACCGACCCCTAGGTAATCCACCATCCCGACCGGCAGCCGGTGCGCCGCCCGGATCTCGGCCGTGGTTGCCGCACTCAAGCCGACGATGGTCTCCGGTCCTACCAGCGCCCGGACGAGGTCTGCCGGCACGTCGGACTGACCGACATGCACCCCGGCTACCTGCGCTCCCGCGGCCCGAGCCGCCAGGAAGATATCCACCCGGTCATCGACCAATACCGGCACGGTGCCTCCGACAGAATCCGCGACAGTCACGAGCAGGTGCAGCAGATCCCGCGCGGAGGCTTCCTTGTCCCGCACCTGGATCATCGTGGCACCGCCGGCCACGGCCTCGGCCGCGACTGTCGCGACCGATCGTGGGCTGCACTGCGCCGTATCAGTCACCAGGTACAGCGGCAGGTGCTGGCTGAGGTCCGCCCTGAAGCCCTGGCGGATCATCGTGCGGAGCCCGATGCTTCGACGGAACGGAGGTCCAGCCTCATGATGACGTCGTCAGGTGTGAGGCCTGCAAGCATGTCGAGGAAGCTCACCGCGAAGCTCCCCGGGCCGTGTGCCTGCGCCGCAGCCTGCTCCGCTGCGATGGTGTAAGCACCGGTGGCTGCTGTCGCGGCCAACACTGCATCATCGGTCAGCGACGCGAAAGCGGCCATCACCGCACCCAACGCGCACCCGCCACCCGTGACGCGGGTCAGGAGGGAGTTCCCATTGGCTGCAGCGACCATCTGTCCGTCCGGTCCGACGAACAGGTCGACCGCACCGGATACCGCCACCGCCGACCCGGACGAGGCAGCCAACTGCCTGGCGGCCTCGAGAGCGGAGGCGGGCTCTTCGGTTGAATCCACTCCCCGGCCCCCGGTTCCTACCCCGGCCAGAGCCAGGATCTCCGACGCGTTGCCGCGGATGATGCTCGGGCGGTGGGTGGCAAGCTGATGGGCCAAGTGTGTGCGGACGGTCAGAGATCCGATTGCCACCGGATCGAGGACCCATGGGGTGCCGGCGGTATCGGCGGCCTGCACGGCCTCGACCATCGCGGCCCGCTGCTCCTGCCCTGGGGTGCCCAGATTGACCAGGAGCCCCGATGCTACGGAGGCGAATTGCCCGGCCTCCTCCGGTATGTCCACCATCGCCGGAGCTGCCCCTAGGGCGAGCAGCACATTGGCGGTGAAGTTGGTCACCACCGCGTTGGTGATGATCTGCACCAGAGGGCTCCGGGCCCTCGACTCCTCGAGCAGTGCGGCACAATCCGATGATGTATAGCGAATAGCCATCCGCGACATCCCTTCGCTAGTTCGAACTAGATCAGGTTCAACGGGTATCGATTCTCAGCTGCACCATTGGCGGGCAGCACCCCGTGTCACTACTGCCACCCTAGCGTTTCCCCGCACAACGCATGGAACAGCAGCCACTTGTGGAAGGCGCGTGGCTCCCGTCGGAGCCAGCCGGAGCACCAAGGCCCCGGCGCTGCCATGATCGTCTGAATCCACCCCGTCCCGCCGATCCGGCCGACCCTCCTCCAGCCGGCCGGGGTTAGTGTGGAGGTAGTGACACGGGGTGCCGGTTCCCACCGGCTGAGATGACACCCGTTGAACCTGATCCAGTTCGTACTGGCGAAGGGATGTCCTCCCGGCCCCTGCGGGTGTCGGTTCCGCATTCTGTCGCCCTGAAGCCAGGGAAGTCCCTTCATGCAACTCAGAGAGCAGATCGTGTTGATCACCGGTGGCGGCCGCGGACTCGGCTCCAGCATCGTCGAGGCCTTCGCCGCCGAAGGCGCACGGGTGGTGATCAACTACCGCGTCAGCCACGACAGCGCCCAGGAACGCGCAACTCGTATCGGTTCGTCACGGGCTGTAGCGCTGGAAGCTGATGTCACCGATCCCGAACAGGTACGCGCCATGCTCGAACACGCGCAGCAACACTTCGGAGCACCGATCACCACCGTGGTCAACAACGCGCTAGCGCCCTTCTCCTTCAACGGAGACGCCCGCCCGCATGCAGCTGAGATTGATTGGGATGCGTTCGAAGCCCAGTTCTCCGGAAGTGTCCGAGGAGCCCTGAACACAATCCAAGCCGCTCTGCCCGGAATGCGGGAACAAGGGTTCGGGCGGGTCATCAACATCGGCACCAACTTGTTCCAGAACCCTGTGGTGCCCTACCACGACTACACCGCGGCGAAAGCGGCCCTGCTCTCGCTGACCCGGACTCTGGCCAAGGACCTGGGCCAGCACGATGTCACGGTGAACATGGTCTCTGGCGGCCTGCTGCGCACCACCGATGCCAGCGCAGCCACCCCCGAGGAGGTGTTCGACCTCATCGCGTCCTCCACCCCGCTGGGACGTGTCACCACACCGCAGGAATTCGCGGACACGGTCCTTTTCTTCGCCTCTCCCTGGGCCCGGGCGATCACCGGGCAGAACCTGGTGGTCGACGGGGGCCTCGTCATGGACTGACCCTGGAAACAACCCGGGCCGCACAGGTCTCGGGGCATCAATGAGCCCATGAAGCGGCCACGATCAGGTTGCCAGCCGAGCGACCTGTCGCGTGCCTGGTCGGTACACCGTCCCACATCCACCGAACCGACCAGGTCCGGCCGAGGCGGTCGGCGTTCGGCTTGTGCTCCTGACACCTCGTCGCACCGTCCGGGACTCCCGGAACCATGCGGGGATCGGGAACGCAGGTGATCGCCCATCACAGGAGGCGAGGGCAGGAGCAGCGGCATTCCTCGAATCAACAGACCCAGGGGTGGTTCCAGTGCAACGAAGAACATAGGGCCATCCCCTACAGGACGTCGGCGTCGGGGCCTCAGAGGTCTTCCGAGAAGACCCGGTCTGATCCACGGATGAGGTACGAGTCGAGGTCGGGGGGGGCGAGTGTCCTGCCGGCGGTGGGCAGACCGTAGCCGATGATGAGGCCTCCACTGCCACCTGGATGTGGCTCGGCGACATCGCCGGGCTGGTTACAGTCTTCCTCACTGCGTTCACGGTCGTATGGGCATACGAGTTCCGTCTTCATCCGGCTGCTGCCCAGCAGGTCCGGCACCGCCTGGCATGAGCTCACCCCTGGACGGGCTCGACCCGACACTCAACCAGCCCGAACGCCTCGCCGCGATCGTTCCTCAGCGACCACGCCCCCAACACGCCCGCCCGCTAGACGATCCCGCACTGGGAGGCAGGACCAGGTGGTTTTGCGATGATCGGCTGAAACCGCTGATCTCGTATGGGACACAAGGAGCGCTTCTGAGCGTTCCCGATTCAGGTGGGGGACCAGTGTGTAGCAGCAGTGAGTACAGCGGTAGCGGCGAGTGTGGCGCGCACTGTGTTCGCGGTCGTCCAGTGGTGGCTGTAATCGTTCCAGAAAGTTGAACCGTCTCGTTCGAGCCGCCTATTGAGTGGGACATTGACCGTCATCGTTACGACGGTGCTCGCCAGGGATGCCCCCGCGATGACCAGTTCGATGGTGTTTCCTCGGGGTGCTGCGGTTATGGCGGAACCGGTGGCTGCCAGGGCGGCGACTCCGAACATCACGATGAAGGGTCCGCGTTCTGCTTTCCTGTTGATCTGGATCATTGCGGCGGTGGCGCCTTCATCGTCGAGGCGTCGTAGCGCGGGAATGACCATTGCGGAGAAAGCTGCGTATACGCCGCCAAGAAGACCTGCGCCCACGACTGTGGCGACCTGGATCACGACCAACCTCCAGCTTCGACGGTGCGCTGCGCGTAGGTCTGCAGTGATGAAGGCTGACGGTCGAGGAGGACCTGGATTCCGTCAGTGAGTGAGGCGTTGCGGCCGTCGAGGATGTCCGTGAAGAGGTGTGCCAGAGGTTCGGCTTCTTGGGCTGGTATCCCGTCGGCGGCGAGATCCTCCACGAAGGTCGGAACATCGACCGATTCGAAGGTCACCGGCCTGCGACATACCTCAGCGAGGATTTCAGCTGCTTGCGCGAAGGTCAGCAGCTCCGGGCCCGATAGCTCGTACGTGGCATCGAGTGGGGCCGGTCGAGTAAGGGCCAGCACCGCGGCGTCGGCGACGTCGTCGAGATCGACAAATGCTTCTGGTACATCAGGTGCTGGCAGCCGCAGCCGACCGCGACGAACGGGTCCAGAGAGGAAATGCTCGGAGAAATTCTGCTGGAACCAGGAACAGCGCAGCACTGTGGTCGGCACGCCGCCACTGCGCAGGGCCGCTTCGCTCGCTCTCGCTCCCTCCTCACCCCGGCCCGAGAGCAGTACGAGCCGCTCGAGTCCTGCCTGTGCTGCCAGAACACCGAGGGCTTCCATTTTTGCGGGAACCCCGGGAAAAGCGAGGTCGGGAGTGAAGCAGACATAAGCTGCCGTGCTACCACGCACAGTGGTCGCCCAGGTTCCTCGGTCGTCCCAGTCGAAACCAGTTCGACGTGATGCGAACCGGACCGGCGCAGCGGTAACGGTCAGGCGGTCGAAGACCCGTGAGCCAGAACGCCCGGGCCCTCCGAGGATGAGAGTTGTCATAACCCCAGTACATAGGCCACTGGCTGGACGTGAAATGGTTCAGACGCTGGACTTACTTCGTCATCGTCTACATTCATGAGCATGGATCCCTTGACGCATTTCCTGGACGGCCCTCGCGCTGTGGGTGCTTTCGCCCTGGCGATGCACATGAGTGCTCCCTGGGGCGTCCGCGTCGACGATCACGCCGCACTGACGATCGTCGCCGTCACCCGCGGCCAGGCCCGGGTCGATGAGATGCTGTTGACCGCAGGTGACGTCGCCCTGATCCGGGGCCCAGAACCATACTGCGTGACAGATGACATTGCCAGCATGCCCTCCATCACGATCGGCCCTGGTCAGCAGTGCACCACTGTTGATGGTCGTGACCTTCGAGATGAATTCAGGCACGGCATCCGGCACTGGGGCAACACCTCAGATGGTGAAACATCCCTTCTCATCGGCACGTATGAGCGTCCGGACGAGGCGGGTGGCCTCGTCGCTCGCGCCCTTCCCCGACTGGTCGTCGTATCGCACGCAAGAGCCGACGGCGCTTTCCTTGATCTGCTCGAGCGCGAGATCACGAATGATGACCCTGCGTCTCAGGTCGTGATCGATCGTCTTCTCGACATACTCGTCATCAACACCATCCGTAGCTGGGCCAACGACCCGACCCACCCTCGGACACCCACCTGGCTCACGAGCAAGGACTCTTTGGTGAAGCGCGCCCTCGAGTATCTTCATGCCGAGCCCGCAGCACCATGGACTGTGGAACTCCTTGCCCGGCAAGTGAATACTTCCCGCGCATCACTTGCCGCCCGCTTCCGCTCCGATGTAGGCGAACCACCCATGACCTACCTCACCCGCTGGCGCCTCACCCTGGCCGGAGACCTGCTCCACTCCCTCGACACGACAGTTGCAGACGTCGGCCGCAGCGTCGGATACAACAACGCTTACGCCTTCAGCACTGCCTTCAAGCGTCAAGTGGGCGCAACACCATCAGAGTTTCGTCGACACCGTCCTGTGTTGTCCCCGGATCACTGACTGCACGGCTCACACGATCACGGTCCTGCCGTTCCATGCCCCGACTGACCCCGATCACTCCGCTTCCTGTATGAGAACGATTCTCATATAGTTAGGGCATGCACCTCGTTCTCATCACGTCCCTCGATGCGCTGAGCCGCAACAACGCCGCGTCGGTCCTGGCGGATCTCTCGCCCGGCACGCCCGTCATTCTGCACGATCTGCTCGACGGCGGCGTGGTGACACGTCGCGTTCATCGCAACAGTGCGTTGGTGGAGCGCGAGTCGACGGTGCTCGAGCATGGGTGCCTGAGTTGCACCGTCCGATTCGATCTCGCGCCGGCTCTTCTCCGTCTAGCCGCTGCAGGTGCAACTCGAGCGATCGTAGGGCTGCCACCTGGCACCACCGCCGAGAACGCTCTTGATGGCCTCAACACTGCGGCGCCGCGGTCCTTCGCCATCGACACCGTTGCACTGGCAGTCCGACCCGAGGATGTCGAGGACCAGCTGTGGGACCACCACACCCTGTTCGCATCCGGCTACACCGCCGTTCCCGAGGACTCCCGGACCCCGGGCGAGTTCCTCATAGGTGAGTTCCTTTTCGCCGACACGGTCCTGACCGCGACGAGCGATCTCCTGCCGAGCGACCCCGAACTCCTGCTGCGGGGCGTGCAGCTCATCGGCGAACTCGCCCCGCATGCCACCATGGTGTCGCTCGCGGGCATGACAGGCCTAGGCGGCCTTGGGGAACATGATGACGGGCAGGCCCGCACCCGCAGCCTTCCGGGAATGGTCCTGGCGCCGGTGAGACCATCGGCTTCGTTCTCGGCGGCAGCCTCCGAGGCATCAACGGAGCCGTTTCGGACCGTTGAGCATCGCGTTGAGAGACCCCTGCATCCCGATCGTTTCCGGACCGCCCTCGGCGCGATAGCCCGAGGCTGCTGTTTCGTTCGCGGAACCGTCTGGATTGCAGGCATGCCCGATACCCGCGTCGCCGTGCAGGGGGTTGGTCCGCGTGTGGCACTGGCGAACGGCGGCGCTTGGAGCATTGACGCGCGCCACGGCGAGTGGTGCCGCGGCACGCACCTGGCCCTCACCGGTGACGACCTGGATGACGCCGACATCGCCGGCCTGCTCGATGCCTGCGCCCTCACCGATGAGGAACTCCGATCCATGCCATCCCCGGGTGCTGCCAGCACCCCTCACCAGGCCTGACCACCATCACCACCGACAGCAATCCCTGAAGGAGCATGATGAAAGTACGCAATTCCCTCCGAGCGTTGAAGAAAGTCCCGGGAGCCCAGATCGTCCGACGTCGCGGCAGGACCTTCGTCATCAACAAGAAGAACCCGCGCATGAAAGCCCGGCAGGGCTGACCCCATGGAACAGGGGTCAACACCGGATGGGGCGTCGGATACGAGGCGCGCAAACGGGAGCGGCAAGCAGCCGGCCGGCCTCGTCATAGCGCTCTGCGCGGGTCACCGATGCGCCGCACTGACCCGTATGTGCGGTGGCACTGATCTTGCAGCAGCCGTCGCCCGCTCCCGGGGAGGCGTACTCGTTTCCGCGCCGTGCTTGGGCCAGTGCGCCCAGGGCCCTGTCGGTGTGATCGCGCTTCGCTCCTCGCGTGCCGACATCACCGGCCCCTCCGTCTGGCTGGGTGGCCTCGACTCCACCGGGCGCCTGCAAACCCTCAGCGACTGGGTGGAGCAGTGGCAACCCACCGAAGAGAGTGGCGGCGCACTGCCACAGGACCTCGATGCCGCCGTGCTGGGATCCGGCCCTCCGATTCGCCTGGCCCTGACCGACCACTGAGATCGAAGGACTGCGGGACGGAGAAGCAGATACGGCCGGCCGGAGCACCCCCCTACGGCCCGCCACCGCCAGGCTTCCAGATGGAACAGTTCAGCACCGGACCCGTGAGGGGCCGGTGCTGATCCCCAGGAGCTGAGGGCGGTCCGAGGCGGGCAGGGGTGTCCTAGTGCTCGTCGTAGTGGTCGCCGTGCTCGGCGTGGCGGTGACCGTCATGGACGTAGTCGGTGTGGTCACCGTGCTCGACGGCCTCGTGGTTGCAGTCCTCTGCGCCGTGGGTGTGGTCGGCGACGCTGTGCTCGGCGTGCTCGTCGTGCTCGTCGTAGTGGCCATCGTGCTCGGCGTGGCGGTGACCGTCGTGGAGGTAGTCGGTGTGATCGCCGTGCTGCACGGTTTCGTGCGTGCAGTCAGCGGTGCCGTGCTGGTGCTCGTCGAGGGTGTGCTCGGCCTTGATCTCGGTGCTCATGCTGATCTCCTTGATGCGGGTGTGCCCGCGCATGTGATGGCTCTGCCTAGTGGCTGTGGTTCGTCGTCGGTGAAGCCTCGACCGTATGGGCGATCGCATCATCGATGACGTGGGCTACGTGCTCGTCGGTCAGCGCGTAGATCGCTTCGCGTCCTGACCTGCTGACGGTGACGAGGTTCATGCTGCGCAGCACCCGCAGGTGCTGCGACACCAGAGGCTGGGACAGCCCTGTCGACTGGACGAGGGAGCCCACGGACCCCTCACCACCGGCGAGGGATGTCAGGATTCTCAGCCGGGATACCGTGCTGAGTGCCTTGAACAGCTCCGCTACCTGTTCGAGCTGAGCGTCATCCGTCATGCAAATACATAAACACGTATGCATGTGATTATGCAAGCGTGGCGGCGACCTTGCCGTCCTCATGCGGCGTGCCAGACGTGATCAGGCCACTACTGCTGCGTCTTCCTCAACGGTGTTCCTCTTCTGGCGACGGGGCTTTGTGGGGAGGGTGAGCCCGGAGGCGGAGACGGCCAGGACGGAGGCGAGGATCAGGGCTGATGCCGGCGCGAAGACGGCCCAGGGAGCGCGTTCGACGTAGGCCATGCCTTCGGACAGGACGAGTCCCCAGTCGGGGCTGGGCGGGTTGGCGCCGAGGCCGAGGAAACCCAGTGCTGCCAGGGCGAGGGCGGTTCCGGGGAGGCGGAGCATGGCGTGCCGGAAGAGGGGGCCGATGATGTGCGGGAGGATGTGCCGGGTCAGGGTTCGGGCGCGTCCCACANTGAGGTCCGGTTCGGTGTTGTCCGACCAGTCCAGGTTCACACCATCATCAGTGCCCGTGGCAGCCAGAGCGCCCGGAAGCCCGGGAGCGATCGTGTCCTTCACTGTTGCGGAAACGGGAGCGGACAGAACCGATTCGTTACCGCTCTTGTCCACGGCCGACACCTTGTAGAAGGACTCGACGCCCATCGGTGCGGCTACGTCGTTGTACTTGATTGCGTTTTGTGGTGTTGCTGTGAGCTTCGCGTACTCACCATCGCGGGAAGCAGCCCGGTAGACGACGTAGCCTGCCAGATCGCTTTCCTTTCCTGCTATCCAGGTAAGACCGATACTGGCGGCGTTCGCTTTTGCAGTGAGAGCGCTTATAGCAAATGGCGCGGTCGTGTCGGGGACAGCCATAACCAGTTGCGCTTCTTTAGAAACGTAGCCGCCCCGATCGACGGCGGTGATTCGATAGTAGTAGGCCGTGTTGGCTGCGGCTGTCGTGTCGAGGAACGCAGAGTCGGAAATCGTGGAGGGAGTCAGCTTGGTGTACGGACCTCCGGACTTGGTAGCGCGGGAAACCATGTATCCGGCGAGGTCTGCTTCAGTGTTGTCAGCCCACTGGAGGTCAATTCCGGCGGTCGTGCGCGTTCCGACGAATCGTGCGGGAGCAGCCGGAGCAATGCCGTCTTTGCGGACATTACTTATCGCTACAGGGGTGGACTCATTCCCGCTCTTGTCCAGGGCCGTCACCCTGTAGAAAGTCGTAACACCTATCGGTGCAGTGGTGTCGGGATAGTCCGAGCCTTTTCGCGGTGTAGTAGTGAGCTTCACATATTCGCCGTCAAGTGAGCTGGCGCGATATATCAGGTACCCAGCAAGGTCTTTTTCTGTGTTGTTGGTCCAATCGAGCTTGATGCGGGACTTGTCGGAGCTAGTAACCATCTTCGTCACTGGCGCCGGGGCGGTAGTGTCAGCGGCCTGAGCGGAGACCACACCTGAACTGAGAAGGACGACAGCCGTGAGCGCGGCCACCGATCCGGAGCGGATAACTGGAAAAAGTTGCCAAGCATCGAGTCGGCATGACAGTGGTTTCGCGTGAGCCTGGACTGCTGAGTTCAGGGGTGCTTTAGGCACAGTAATCTCCTCGGGAAAAGCTAGATGGCTTGCGGGAGTGAGACCACTGCCTTTATGAAAAGCAGGCCAGAATAATACTGGGCACAAGTTGAATGGATACACTTTGAGTCTCAGAGCGGGCTAGTACGAATTTCTCTGATGTGCACTTTGCATGCCTGGCAGATACACGTACGGCCCTTCCCGAGAAGGTTATATGAAGGATTCCCACAAGATGCACCAGAACGGGCCAATCCTCGAAGTCACGTAGTGATGTCGCAAAAATTGAGTATGACGTGAGTAAGGGCAGGTAGCCTCCTAGGTGAGATGAAGCTCGCGCTAGGCGCCTTTACACAAGTGAATAACGCTCTTCCCTGGTAGTCGTACTCGTAGGTTGTCATACCCTGGCATCGGAAGCGGCGTCCCTGCGAGGTGCGGGCGAATTCGAGAGGCAGCTCGAGAAGCCTGGGGAGGCCTCTGGATTGTGAGGCGCTTTGAGCGAACTGACCTAAGTCATTGCCTTCAGTGCTATGGCGCACAGATGGGTCGCGCGATGACGCGACTCCGTCAGTATTTGGTGCCGGCTATTGCTCCTCAATGGAGTTTTATCCATTTGCTCTCACTGACGGGTCAGCGTGTGGGGTAGAGACCGTTGGGCGGAGGGACAGTTGAGAAATGATGTTGACCGCGGTGGGTTCGATTCCCCTGCAGCACCTATGTCGTTACTGCTGAACCTTTTGATGAGCCCGCGTCACTCGATCGAAGAGTTCGTCTGTGCTGCCTTGATGTCGGGACGAGTCGGCGAAATGTTGGTGCGTGCGACCGGGACACTAGGGATCTGCAGTAGGGATGTAGTTGATGGTGGTGAAGTTTCTGATGCTCGCCCTAAGCGGTGAGGGGTGCCTCTCACAGCGCCGGGTGTATATCAGCCTTCACAGCAGCCGTCTTTTGGCGTTGGCGTTTCATGGGAAGGGTGATGCCGGAGGCGGAGACGGCCAGGACGGAGGCGAGGATCAGGGCTGATGCTGGTGCGAAGACGGCCCAGGGAGCGCGTTCGACGTAGGCCATGCCTTCGGACAGGACGAGTCCCCAGTCGGGGCTGGGTGGGTTGGCGCCGAGGCCGAGGAAACCCAGTGCTGCCAGGGCGAGGGCGGTTCCGGGGAGGCGGAGCATGGCGTGCCGGAAGAGGGGGCCGATGATGTGCGGGAGGATGTGCCGGGTCAGGGTTCGGGCGCGTCCCACACCGAGGACCGGGAGAACGGCGACGAACGGCAGGCTCCGGGCCTGCAGGGTCAGGGCGGAGGTGTGCGCGGCCAGGGGCGCCCAACTCACCAGCGCCACGGCGAGGGCGGCGCCCCCGATGGACGCCCCGGAGATCGCGGCGACGATGATCCCGGTGATCACGGGCGGCGCGGCGTTGGCGACCTCGAGCGGCCCTGTGCCCAGGCGTGGCAGGGACCCGATCAGGATGCCGATCAGCAGGGACACCATGACCACGATGAGAGCTGTGCCCACGGTGGACACGGTGCCGTGTCCGACCCGTGCGAGCAGGTCGCGCCCGCTGGCGTCCGCCCCGAAGGGCAGGGCCCAGCTCGGGGGTGCCAGACGCGGATGGGCTGAGATGAAAGGATCACGCAGGACCCCGGCCACAGTGAGCAGCCCGAGGAGTATTGCCGCTGTCAGGGGCACGGCGAGGTCCCGGCGACGGAATGCGGGAGGGACGACGGCGACGGGCACGACGCCCAGACGCCCGGCAGGACCGAGCAATACCTGGCGGATCAGTGCCGCGACCATCCCGGCGAGGATCGCCAGGACGAGGAGGGAGAGGACGCCGGCCTGCAGCACGGGGATGTCCTGCGAGGTGGCAGCACCCAGGGTCGCCCGTCCTATGCCCGGGATCGCGAAGACCCGCTCCACCGCGACCGCACCGCCGGTGAGTCCGACGATGACCAGCGCGGCCTGGCTGGAGACCGTCGGTAATGCCCGCCGCAGGAGCCCGACCGCGATCTGGCCGCGGGCGAAACCGGCCGACAGCCATGCGGACACCCACTGTTCATCCCCGGCGGAGCCGATGGCGTCGGCCAGGAGTTTACCCAGCAGCCCGCCGGCGGGCAGGCCCATGGCCAGGGCGGGCAGGACCGCGTAATGCAGTCCCAGCCATCCCGACGGCGGGAACCAGCCGAGCCAGACCGCGCCGATGACCAGGAACAGGGACGCCAGCAGGAACTCGGGCAGGGCTGTCGCTGTCGTCGCCAGCAGGCCGGCACCGCGTCGGCGTTCACCCTTCGAGGTGCGCAGGAGCGCAGGCAGGGAGAACAGCCCGGCGACCAGTAGGGCGACCGTTCCGGCGCAGATCATGAGCGTCACCGACACACCGAGGGCGCCGAGCGTCCCGGGCAGCACGGGGGAATTGGAGATCCAGGACCGGCCGAAGTCCCCGGTGAGGATCCCGGAGAACCAGTCGACGAAGACCAGGATCGGTCCCCGGTCCAGACCGAGTTCGGCCCGGACCATCGCCAGTGATTCAGGTGTTGCTTCCAGGTCGGCGTACCGGGCGCGAAGGACCGTGTATTCCGGGCTCTGCCCGGACAGCCAGGGCAGCATCCCGATCACCATCACGACGGCCAGCAGCGCTCCCGCCCGTGACAGGCCTACCAGGACGGCACTGGCGGGAAATACCCTGGTGGGGATGCGTGTCACTGCTCGATGCGGGTGTCGCCGGTGACCAGCGTCCGCTCACGAGGGTCCCGGGCCGCGCCGTCCACGCCTGCCGCTTCGCCCTGGATGACGCGCTCGTGCAGCATCGGGACCGCAGCGTCCCGGGCAAGGATCTCCGCTTCGGCGGCGATGATCGCGTCCCGTCGTTCGGCACCTGCCGGCAGCGCCGCCGCCGTCTTCAACGCCTCATCGACGGCAGGGTCGCAGAACTGCGAGATGTTGAAGGACCCCTCGCACGCGAAGTCGCTGTACATGTACGCCACGGGGTCCCCGGAATCGAGGACCGTGGCACGGGACAGGATGAACGCGTCGAACGTGCCGTCGAGGGCGTCGGCCTCGATGAACTGGTACTCGCGCACGTCCTGCTCGACGACGAACCCGGCCGCTTCGAGCTGCTGCTCGAGCTGTACGGCGACCTCGGGAAGTTCCGCACGATCCGTGAACGTGCCGAGGCTGATCCGCACACCATCGACCGTGGCAGGTGCGGGCCGATCCTCGAGGATGGCCTGATAGTCATCGTCGCGTTCTTCTGCCGCCCATGGGAGTGCCGGGCCGAGGAGCCCTTCGGCGATGTCCGCCCGGCCCTCGTACACGTTCGAGACGATGGTCGCCCGGTCGATGGCCTCCCGGGCCGCAGCGCGCACCGCGGGGTCCGCGAACGGCCCCGATCCGGTGTTCAGGTACAGGGTGTTCGTTCGCGGCATCGGTACCTCGAACACCAGGTCCTCATCGATCTGCGCGACCTGGCTCACCGGGATCGCTTCCACGACGTCGGCCGTCCCGGTCCTCAGGGCCGCTGCGCGCGCGGTACCGTCCGGCACGAACTGCACATCGATCCCCGCGGCTGCGGCTGCGTCACCCCAGTAGTCCTCGTTGCGGTCCAGCGTCGCCCCCGACGTACCGTCGACGGCGGTCAGGACGAACGGACCGGTCCCGGTGCCGACCGGGTCGACGGCGTCACCTTCGTAGGCGTCGGCGGCCAGGATGGAGAGCTGGGGGCTGGACATGCGCTGCGGCACGAGCGGGTCCGCGACCGCGGTCGTCACGGTCACCGTCATCTCGTCGCTGGCGACAGCGGTCAGATCCACGCCGTCCAGGATGCGCGGTGTGGGGGACGCCTGCGCGGCGGCAGTCAGTGATCGGGCGACGTCCTCGGCGGTCAGCGGGGTGCCGTCGTGGAAGTTCACCCCGTCGCGGATGGTGAACGTCCACTCCGTGGGGGCGGTCTGTTCCCACTCCGAGGCCAGAGAGGGTTGCGCTTCCCCGAGCTCGTCGAGGACGACGAGGGTTTCGGCCGTGGACCAGCGTGAGAGCTTGAACGCATCATCGCTGAGCGGGGTCAGGCCCGAGCGGGGCGGCTGCAGCATCGCGATCGACACCCGCTCCTCTCCCCCCTCACCGCTGCTGCCCGTAGCCCCGGCGGACTCGGGAGATCCGGATGAGAAGCAGCCCGTCAGCGCGAGGCAGCTGATGGTCGAGACGGCGAAGAGGGCAAGGG
>NZ_PPTH01000012.1 GCF_002954225.1 Arthrobacter ruber | reverse complement strand
GGGCTGCGGCCGGCGACGGCGGACGGCGTCGGCGTCACGGCGGCGGACGCCCCGCTGGACGGAGCCGCACCGACGGCGCAGCCCGCCACGGCGGACGTGCCGTGAGCACGGTCGGCACCGCGGGGCACCCGGACCGCGGCCGCTCCACCCGGCGCGGCATCGTGGTCCTCGGCATCGTGGTCCTGGCGCTCCTGGCGTTCGGCTCGACGACGCAGACCTGGCTCACGGTGCGCCTGCCCCAGGACGCCGTCCAGACACCCGACCTCGCCATCCCCGGCAGCGACGCGGCGACCCCCGTCACGGCGTTCGCGCTCGTCGCACTGGCCGCGGCCCTCGCCGTCTCGATCGCGGGGCGCGTGGCCCGCTGGGTCGTCGCGGTGATCCTCGTGCTGTCCGGCATCGGGATCACCTTGTCCAGCCTGGCGGTCGCCCTCGATCCGTCCGCCGCCGCGGAGCCTGCCATCGGCGCGGCCATCGGGGTCAGCGGCGACGCGGGAGCCGAGGTGACCGGCAGCGCGATGCCATGGCTCGCCGTCGCCTCCGGCGTCCTGCTGGTCCTGGCCGCGGCGTGGGTGATTCTCGCCGGCCGCACGTGGGGCGTCAACAGGCGGTACGACGCCGGGGCGTCACGCGCGGTCCACCCGCCCCCGGGCAGCAGCCAACCCGGCGCCCCGCTGCCGTCGACCGGAGACGTGGCCCCCGGCGTCGTGCCGGACGGGCCTGAAGGCATCGACGGACCCGATGCAGCAACCACGGATGCGCCGACGGGCGATGCCGGGACCTCCGATGCTGCTGAGCAGGACCGCAGTGGAGCGGATGGTGCGGGGCCCCGGGATCCCGGACGGCCCTCGAAGCGCGGAGCCAGGGCGAGCAGTCACGCCGATGAGATCGACAGCTGGGACGAGCTCTCGCGCGGCAACGACCCCACGCGCTGACGCGCAGGCCGTCGTCGATCGACACCCGCGGTGTCGCGCTCGATGGGACGGCCGGGCATCCCTCGTCGGCATCCGCAGGGGACTTCCGGCATACGCAGGGGCGATCCGGAGGAGCAACGCGGTGGACGCCTCGACGATCGGACGTCAGCCCACCCGGCGGTATCGGACGTGGGTGGCCAGTGACGAGTGCAGCACCTCGACCGGCTGGAATCCGAAGTCTCCCGTGCCGTCGAATATCCGCTCGCCGGAGCCGAGCAGAACGGGGGCGATGTCGAGCGTGAGTTCGTCGACGACCCCGGCCGCGAGGGCCTGCCGAACGGTGGAGGCGCCGCCGGCGATGTCCACGCCGTTCCCGTCGGCCGCTGCCCGGGCCTGTGCGAAGGCGGCGTCGAAACCGTCGGTGACGAAGTGGAAGGTCGTTCCGCCCGCCATCTCGACCGGCTGCCGCGCGTGGTGGGTGAGCACGAACACGGGCGCACGGTACGGCGGTTCGGGCCCCCACCAGCCGAGCCAGTCGTCGTCCCACTCGCCGCGGATCGGTCCGAACATGTTGCGGCCCATGACGTACGCGCCGCGCGGCCGCATCAGCCAGCTGCCCGCGATCGCGTCGGCCTCGTTGGCGCGCCCGTCGCCGAGGTGCCACGAGTGCAGCTCCATGCCCCGCCGGCCGAGCGGGTGGTCGCGGCTCTGATCCGGCCCGGCCACGAAACCGTCGAGCGAGATCGACATGTGGCAGGTGGTGTCCGGCATGCGCAATCCCTTCGACGGTGCCCGTGACGGGCAAGCGGTCGCCCGCATTCTACCGGGGAGCGGTTGCCCCCGGGAAGAAGTGACCCGGCCTGCTGACGTGCCGGCCGTCAGCTCGGCCGGTCGCGCTTCGGACGATAGGTCCGCCCGAAGCTGCGTTCCGCGCCCTCATAGGTCTGCACGAGCTCCCAGTCGTAGCGGCACCCGCCGGGTACGTCGAAGATGCGGGTACCGTCCCCGAGGAAGACCGGGGCGACGAAGACCTGCAGCTCGTCGATGAGGTCGTGCTCGAGGGCCTGCCGTGCGATGTCGGCACTGATGATCTGGATGTCCCCGCCGCCGGCGATGGCCCGGGCGCGCTCCACTGCCTCCACGATGCCGCAGTCCAGCGCGATGATCGAAGGATCGTCGGCGATCTCCTGCGGGCGGTGCGTGAGGATGAACTCGGTTCCCGACCACGCGCCGCCGTATGCCTCCGCGGTCATCTCGTCCCGCTCGTCCCGCTGGGCGCGAGCGGCGTCGTACCCGGCCCTGCCGGCGATGATGACCGAGACTTCACCCGCCAGGCGTTCGGTCAGGCGGTCCGCCACCGGTTCCCCGGCGGCAAGCCAGCTCATGTCATGGCCGGGTCCGGCGATGAACCCGTCGATGGAACACGTGAATCCCCAAGCGACCTTGCCCATGATCGTCCTCACTCCGTCGGAAGCGGATGCCCTGACGCTGGATGGTACGCGACGTGCAGCCGGAAGGGGACAGGGGACCATCGGTGCTGCAGCCCGACCGCGCGAGCACCGGTCCCGGCCCGGCGTCCCGCGTTCCGCCGCGCCGACCTGTAGATGGCAGAATGGAACGAGACCCGTTCGAAGGAGATTTCCCATGGCATCCGAGACCCGCAACACCCCCGCCAACCACGCCCAGATGGGCGACGAGACGATCGGTCACGGCAACAGCCCTGCAGCCTGGACCTGCGTGCTGATCATGCTGGCCGGTGCGGCCGTGGCCTCGTTCGCGTTCATCCTGGCCAGCACGGAGGGCAACAAGGACTTCGGGACCGTACTGTTCTGGGCCGGGATCGGCGTCATGTTCGTGGGACTGATCGTCGGATTCATCCTGCGCAAGATCGGCTACGGCGTGGGTGGATCCAAGCTCAAGAAGAACGCGCACTAGATGACCGTCCTCGACGAGATCATCGAAGGCGTCCGCGAGGATCTCGCGGAGCGCCGCCGTGTCCGGCCGCTCGAGGACGTGCGCGCGGCGGCCCTCGGGTCCCGCCCGCCCATCGATGCCTTCGAGGCGCTCGGTGCGGGCCAGGGGGGCTCGCTGGCCGTCATCGCGGAGGTGAAGCGCAGCAGCCCGTCCAAGGGCGCACTGGCGGACATCCCCGATCCCGCAGCTCTTGCCGCGTCCTACGAGCGGGGTGGCGCGGCGGTCATCTCCGTGCTGACCGAGGAGCGGCGCTTCGGTGGTTCGCTCGCCGACCTCGACGCCGTGCGGGACGCGGTGGACATCCCCGTGCTGCGCAAGGATTTCACGGTGGACGAGTACCAGATCTGGGAGGCACGCGCCCACGGCGCCGACGTCGTCCTCCTGATCGTCGCCGCGCTCACGGACGAGCAACTCGCCGCGTTCCTCGCGCTGACACACCAACTCGGGATGAACGCGATCGTCGAGACGCACACGGAGGACGAGGTGCGCCGCGCTGTCGCCGCCGAGGCCTCCATCATCGGCGTGAACGTCCGTAACCTGAAGACGCTGGAGATCGACCGCGGAGTGTTCGCCCGGCTGGCGCACCTCGTCCCGTCCGGGACGGTCGTCATCGCCGAGTCGGGAGTGCGTGACGCCGGTGATGTCGGTGACTACGCCGGCAGCGGTGCTCACGCCGTCCTCGTGGGGGAGGCGCTCGTGCGCCACAACGACCCCGCGGCGACGATCGACGCCTTCCGGCAGGCAGGCCGTGCGGCCCGGACCGCCGGCGCGGGGGCGCGAGGCTGAGACGGACCTCCCTCGGCGCCGCGGCGCAGAACCGGGGCGGACAGGCGCCACGAGCGCAGCGAACAGCAGCAAGGACCGGCAGCCACCGGTTCGAGAGGACACCGGACGGCACCCCCGTCCGGGCCAGGACCAACAGGACAGGAACGCTGAAGCCATGACCGACATGCACCAGGGCACGGGCCTCCCCGGCACGGACGCCGGAGTAGCAGACGGAGCCGACGCCGGAACGGCGCAAGGCATCGACGCCGGGACGGCCGAGGCCTTCCTCAGCCACGACGAGAGCCTCCGCCACGCCCCGGGTCCCTACTTCGGCGCGTATGGCGGCCGATGGATGCCTGAATCCCTGATCGCGGCCCTCGACGAATTGCAGGACACCTTCGACAAGGCGAAGGCCGACCCCGAGTTCACCGCGCAGGTCACGGACCTGAACCGGAACTATGCCGGCCGGCCATCCCTGCTCACCGAGGCGCAGCGGTTCGCCGAGCACTGCGGCGGCGTCCGCGTGTTCCTCAAGCGCGAGGACCTCAACCACACAGGCTCCCACAAGATCAACAACGTGCTGGGCCAGGCCCTGCTCGCCAAGCGCATGGGCAAGACCCGTGTCATCGCCGAGACCGGCGCCGGCCAGCACGGCGTGGCGAGTGCGACGGCCGCGGCCCTTCTCGGCCTCGAGTGCGTGGTGTACATGGGCGCCGAGGACACGCGCCGCCAGGCCCTCAACGTCGCGCGCATGCAGCTGCTCGGTGCCACGGTGGTCCCCGTCACCAACGGCTCGCAGACCCTCAAGGACGCGATCAACGACGCCCTGCGCGACTGGGTGGCGAACGTGGAGACGACGCACTACCTCCTCGGCACGGCGGCGGGAGCCCATCCCTTCCCTGCCATGGTGCGGTACTTCCACGAGGTCATCGGCGAGGAGGCACGCGAGCAGATCCTCGAGCAGACCGGCCGGCTTCCCGACGCCGTCTGCGCCTGCGTGGGTGGGGGCTCCAACGCCATCGGCCTCTTCCACGGCTTCCTCGACGACCGCGGCGTGGCCCTCCACGGCTTCGAGGCCGGCGGCGACGGCGTCGAGAGCGGGCGGCACGCCGCCACCATCACGCTGGGGCGTCCCGGTGTGCTGCACGGTGCCCGGTCCTACCTCATGCAGGACGAGGACGGTCAGACGATGGAGTCGCACTCCATCTCCGCGGGCCTGGACTACCCCGGGGTGGGCCCCGAACACGCCCACCTGGCCGACATCGGCCGGGCGAACTACGAGCCGATCACCGACGCCGAGGCGATGGAGGCCTTCCAGCTCCTGAGCCGGACCGAGGGCATCATCCCCGCCATCGAGACCGCGCACGCGCTCGCCGGTGCCATGAAGGTCGGCCGGCGCCTCGCTGCGGACCTCGGCCCTGAGGAGCAGCCGTCGGACAGGATCATCATCGTGAACCTCTCGGGCCGCGGCGACAAGGACGTGGCGACCGCCGCGGGCTACTTCGACCTCCTGCCGGAGGACAGCGCCGAGCAGGAGATCGCCGAGGAGGGTGAGCAGTTGTGACCACGGATCCAGCAGACCGACCGGGCCGGGTTCTCGGCGGGTCGCGGGCCGCGGCTGCTATCGAGAAAGCCCGCAGCGAGGGCCGCGCGGCCCTCATCGGCTATCTTCCAGGGGGCTTCCCCGATGTCCAGACCAGCATCGACGCCGGCATCGCCATGGCGCGCAACGGCATGGACCTCATCGAGATCGGCATCCCCTACTCGGATCCCGTCATGGACGGGCAGGTCATCCAGGAGGCCACCGTCGAGGCGCTGGCCAACGGCTTCACGGTGCCCCGCATCTTCGACGTCGTCGAGGGCATCACGCGTGAGACCGACGCCGCCGTCCTGGTGATGACCTACTGGAACCCCGTGATGCGGATGGGCGTCCGCGCCTTCGCCGAGCGCCTCGTCGCCGCCGGCGGTGCCGGGCTCATCACACCGGACCTCATCCCCGACGAAGCCGCGGAGTGGCTCGAGATCTCCGAGGAGCTGGGCCTGGACCGTGTGTTCCTCGTGGCCCCCTCCACGTCACCGCAGCGCATGCAGAACACGGTCGACGCGAGCAGGGGCTTCGTCTATGCCGTCTCGGTCATGGGCGTGACCGGTGCCCGGACCTCCGTCGGTGCCGCCGCGCGCGCCGTGGTCGACGCCGCACATGGAGCCGGCGCCGAGCGTGTCTGTGTGGGACTGGGAGTCTCCTCGTCCGCCCAGGTCCGGGAGATCGGTGCCTATGCCGACGGCGTGATCGTGGGGACGGCCCTCGTGGCGGCCCTGCGGGACGGCGGCGTGGACGCCGTCGCGGAGCTCGCACGCGAGCTGAGCACCGGCGCGGCGAAGACACCGGCGGGAGGGTCGGCATGATCGCGGGAACGAGCGCCGTGGGCGTCGCGGCATCGATCCCGAGTCCCCCCGCGGAGTGGGCGAGCTTCGCCCTCGGCCCGGTCACCATCCACGCCTATGCGCTCTGCATCCTGGCCGGCATCCTCCTGGCCCTCGTCCTGACGCAGAAGCGCTTCGTCGGCTTCGGCGGCCATGCGGACGCCGTGTGGGACATCGCGATCTGGGCCATCCCGTTCGGCATCATCGGCGGGCGGCTCTACCATGTGTTCTCCTCGCCCGACGCCTACTTCGGTCCCGAGGGGGATCTCGCCCGGATCCCGCAGATCTGGCAGGGCGGACTCGGCATCTGGGGTGCCATCGCCCTGGGTGCCGTCGGCGCATGGATCGGAGCCCGACGCGCCGGTGTGAAGCTGTCCGCCTTCGCCGACGCCGCAGCACCGGGCGTGCTCCTCGCACAGGCCGTCGGCCGGCTCGGCAACTGGTTCAACCAGGAGCTCTTCGGCGCGCCCACCACCCTGCCCTGGGGCCTCCAGATCGACGCCGACAACGTCAACTTCCCCGCCGACCAGGCGCCCGGCACCCTGTTCCACCCGACCTTCCTCTACGAGCTGCTGTGGAACCTCGCCGGCGTGGCGCTGCTGCTGCTGCTCGCCCGGAAGTTCAGGCTCCGTGGCGGACGCATGTTCTGGCTGTACGCGGCCTACTACACGCTCGGGCGCGTCTGGATCGAGACGCTCCGCATCGACGACGCGGAGATGGTCACCCTCTTCGGTGTCACGCAGCGGCTCAACGTCTGGACGAGCATCGCCGTCTTCCTCGTCTCCCTGGCGATCCTCGTCCACCTGTCCCTCCGGCGTGGCCGTGTCGAGGAGACGTCCGTCTACCTCCCCGGGCGCGAACCGAAGGGCGCAGCGGATGCAGGCACCGTCACAGCTGGCTCGAGCGACACCCCGGCCGCGGGCGAGCAGGACACCGAGAGCGGTGCGGCGGAAGAGACGTCCGCGGGCACCGCCACAGGTATGGGGACGGACGACGACGCCGCTCCGGGGATGGCTGGCGGGAAGAGCCCGCGGAGCGCCACCCATAACGCTTCAGCCACAGGTAGCCACGCCGCGGACACGGCGCAGAGGGCGCGGAACGACCGTGGTAATCTTTCCGAAACAACGGCTCCTGAGTAACCCTCCGTGCTGCTGGGGGTTCCGCTGACGCGGCGCCCTCAGGAACCGGTTCCCGTAGTCTGTCCCCGGGCCACCGCCCTTGAAGGACGCAACACCACACCGGCGTGGACCATCGGTGCGACGGCCGGATCACCTTCTGAGCCCGCACCGCAACCGCCCCTGACCCGGCGCGGCACGAGTGCAGTGCCGAACCGCCAGAAGTGCCGGCAGCGCCGGCGCCGGTGGAACGCACAAGACCGACAGACGGTGCCGCTCTTCGAGCAGCGGTGACCGCGGGGCCAAAGGCTGTCCCCTCCCGACGCTCCATCATGGGGGAAGGATCCTTATCTGATGACTGCTGTGACCCCAGAACTGCCGACCGGGGAGAACCCGGGAACGACGCCGTCCACGGACGAGTCCGTGGAGTCTCCCTTCCGGCGCTTCGCCGCCATCCCTGACGCCACCGGCCTGTACGACCCGGAGAACGAGAAGGACGCGTGCGGTCTCGCCGTCATCGCGACCCTCCGCGGTGAACCCGGGCACGATATCGTCGACGCCGCGCTGACGGCGCTCCGGAACCTCGAGCACCGTGGTGCCGTGGGCGCGGACGAAGGCACCGGAGACGGTGCCGGCCTGCTGACACAGGTCCCCGACGAGTTCTTCCGCGCCGTCGTCGACTTCCCGCTGCCGGCCGCCGGCTCCTACGTCGTGGGAACGGCGTTCCTCCCGGCCGAGGCGAAGGAGGAGGAGACGGCCCGCGCCGGCCTCGAGTCCATCGCCGAGGCGGAGGGCCTGGACGTGCTCGGCTGGCGCGTGGTCCCCGTCGAGGCCGACCTCGTCGGCGCCATGGCCCGTGCCTGCATGCCGCACTTCGTGCAGCTCTTCCTCGCGCCCGCCGACGGCGATGCCTCCGACCTCGACGCCAAGGCTTTCCGGGTCCGCAAGCGCGCGCAGAACAAGTTCGGGGTCTACTTCCCGTCGCTGTCGTCGAAGACGATCGTCTACAAGGGCATGGTCACCACGGCGCAGCTCGAGCCGTTCTACCCGGACCTCTCCGACGAGCGCTTCAAGACCAAGCTCGGGATCGTGCACTCGCGTTTCTCGACCAATACGTTCCCGTCCTGGCCCCTCGCGCAGCCGTTCCGGACCATCGCGCACAACGGCGAGATCAACACCGTCAAGGGCAACCGCAACTGGATGCGGGCGCGGCAGTCGCAGCTGTCCCACCCCATGCTCGGGGACGCCCCGGAGGAGCTCTACCCCATCTGCACGCCGGGGGCCTCGGACTCGGCGTCCTTCGACGAGGTCGCCGAACTGCTGACGCTCTCCGGGCGCCCGATCACGCACGCGATCATGATGATGATCCCCGAGGCGTGGGAGAACCACGCCACCATGGATCCTGCCCGCCGCGCCTTCTACCAGTACCACTCGATGCTCATGGAGCCGTGGGACGGACCGGCCGCGGTGTCCTTCACCGACGGGCGGCTCGTCGGCGCCGTCCTGGACCGCAACGGACTGCGTCCGGCCCGCTACTGGGTCACCGAGGACGGCCTCGTGATCCTCGCCTCCGAGGTGGGCGTGCTGGACGTCGAGCCCTCCCGCGTTGTCCGTAAGGGCCGCGTCTCGCCGGGCAAGATGTTCCTCGTCGACACCGAGGAAGGCCGGCTGATCGAGGACCAGGAGATCAAGGCCGAGGTCGCGGCCGCGAACCCGTGGGGCGAATGGGTCAGCGAGAATCTCATCCAGCTCGAGGACCTCCCGGAGCGCGAGCACGTCATCCACACGAAGGCGTCCATCAACCGCCGCCAGCGCACCTTCGGGTACACGCAGGAGGAGCTGCGTATCCTCCTCGGCCCGATGGCGAAGAACGGTGCCGAGCCCCTCGGTGCGATGGGATCGGACACGCCCATCGCCGTGCTCTCCAAGCGCCCCCGCCTGCTGTTCGACTACTTCGTGCAGTCCTTCGCCCAGGTCACCAACCCGCCGCTGGACTCGATCCGCGAGGAGCTCGTGACCTCCATGGGCGTCACGATCGGCCCCGACGGCAACCTGCTCTCCACCGGGCAGGTGCGCTCCAAGCAGATCGCGCTGAAGTTCCCCGTCATCACCAACGACGAGCTGGCCAAGATCGCCAACCTCGAGACCGACGACGGTGACCGCCTCACCGTCCGGGTGCGCGGACTGTACCGGCACGACGGCGGCGAGGCTGCCCTGCGCGCCCGGCTCGCGGAGATCTGCGAGCAGGTCTCCAGCGCGCTCAACCGCGGGGTCGAGTACGTGGTGCTCTCCGACCGCGACTCCAACGCCCAGTGGGCGCCCATCCCGTCGCTGCTCCTGACGAGTGCCGTGCACCACCACCTGCTGCGCAGTGCCAACCGCACCAAGACCTCCCTGGTGGTCGAGGCCGGCGACGTGCGCGAGGTCCACCATGTCGCCGTTCTGATCGGCTACGGCGCGTCCGCGGTCAACCCCTACCTGGCCATGGAGAGCTGCGAGGAATTGGTCCGCAACGGGGACATCACCGGTGTCACCGCCGAGAAGGCCGTTGCGCACCTCATCAAGGGCCTCGGCAAGGGCGTCCTGAAGATCATGTCCAAGATGGGCATCTCCACGGTCAGCTCCTACTGCGGCGCCCAGACCTTCGAGGCGCTCGGCCTGTCGCAGGAACTCGTGGACGAGTACTTCCACGGCACGCAGACGCAGCTCGGCGGCGTGGGGCTCGACGTCGTCGCGGCCGAGACCGCGGCGCGTCACGAGAGCGCGTACCCTCAGGACGGCATCGAGGATCCGCACCGCGGCCTCGACAACGGCGGGGAGTACCAGTGGCGCCGCGAGGGCCCGCCGCACCTGTTCAACCCCGAGACGGTCTTCCGCCTGCAGCACGCCACGCGGGAGCGCCGGTACGACATCTTCAAGGCGTACACCCAGGGCGTGGACGACCAGTCGAAGGACCTCATGACGCTCCGCGGGCTGCTGAAGCTCCGCGGTGACGCACGCGAGCCGATCTCCATCGACGAGGTGGAGCCCGTCTCGTCCATCGTCAAGCGGTTCTCCACCGGGGCGATGAGCTATGGCTCCATCTCCCAGGAAGCCCACGAGACCCTCGCGATCGCGATGAACCGCCTCGGCGGGAAGTCCAACACGGGCGAGGGCGGCGAGGACGTGGAGCGCCTGATGGATCCTGAGCGGAGGTCCGCCATCAAGCAGGTGGCCTCCGGTCGGTTCGGCGTCACGAGCCTCTACCTGACCAACGCCGACGACATCCAGATCAAGATGGCGCAGGGAGCCAAGCCCGGCGAGGGCGGACAGCTCATGAGCCAGAAGGTCTACCCGTGGATCGCCCGGACAAGGCACTCCACGCCCGGTGTCGCCCTCATCTCCCCGCCGCCGCACCACGACATCTATTCCATCGAGGACCTCGCGCAGCTCATCTACGACCTCAAGCGGTCCAACCCGAGGGCGCGCGTCCACGTGAAGCTCGTGTCCGAGGTGGGCATCGGCACGGTCGCCGCGGGCGTCACGAAGGCCAAGGCCGACGTCGTGCTCGTCTCCGGCCACGACGGCGGCACGGGCGCGAGCCCGCTGAACTCCCTCAAGCACGCGGGCATCCCCTGGGAGCTGGGGCTCGCCGAGACGCAGCAGACGCTCATGCTCAACGGCCTCCGGGACCGCGTGGTCGTCCAGGTGGACGGTCAGCTGAAGACCGGGCGCGACGTCGTGATCGCCGCTCTCCTCGGTGGCGAGGAGTTCGGCTTCGCGACGGCACCGCTCGTGGTGTCCGGCTGCATCATGATGCGTGTCTGCCACCTCGACACCTGCCCGGTCGGCGTCGCCACGCAGAACCCCGAGCTCCGCAGCCGCTTCACGGGCAAGCCGGAGTTCGTGGTGAACTTCTTCGAGTTCATCGCCGAGGAGGTCCGCGAGATCCTCGCCGAGCTCGGCTTCAGGACGCTCGAGGAGGCCATCGGCCACAGCGAGCTGCTCGATGCACGCGAGGCGATCGAGCACTGGAAGGCCGACGGCCTGGACCTCGACCCGATCCTGCGCGGTAACGAGTTCGATTCCGGCGAGCCGATGCGCAACATGCTCCCGCAGAACCACGAGCTGGACCAGCACTTCGACAACAAGCTCATCGAGATGAGCGCCGACGCGCTGCACCACCGCTCGCCCGTCCGGATCTCGGTCGACGTCGTCAACACGGACCGCTCGGTCGGCACCATGCTGGGCCACGAGGTCACGCGTACCTTCGGGCTCGACACGCTCGCGACGGACACCATCGACGTCACGCTGACGGGCCAAGCGGGGCAGTCGCTCGGGGCCTTCCTGCCCGCGGGCATCACGCTGCGGCTGCTCGGCGACTCCAATGACTACGTGGGCAAGGGACTGTCCGGCGGGCGCATCATCGTGCGCCCGGACCGCACCAACGTGTTCCGCGCGGAGCGCAACGTGATCGCCGGCAACGTCATCGGCTACGGCGCCACGAGCGGCGAGATGTTCCTGCGCGGCCAGGTGGGGGAGCGGTTCCTCGTGCGCAACTCCGGTGCCACGGCCGTCGCCGAGGGCATCGGCGACCACGGCTGCGAGTACATGACCGGCGGCCAGGCGCTGATCCTCGGCCGCACGGGCCGGAACTTCGGCGCGGGCATGTCCGGTGGCACCGCGTTCGTGCTGGACCTCGACCGCGCCCGCGTCAACAAACAAAGCCTCGAGAACGGCGAGCTCCTGCTCGTGGGGCTCGACGCCGAGGACGTCGAGATCGTGCGACGCCTGCTGATCCAGCACGTCGAGGAGACCGAGTCCACTCTCGCCGAAAGCCTGCTCGAGTCCTTCGAGGACACCGTCGAGCGATTCACGAAGGTCCTGCCGCGCGACTACGCCGCGGTCCTGGGCGCCCGCGCCACCGCCGTCGAGCAGGGACTCGATCCCGACGGTGCCGAGGCGTGGACCAAGATCCTGGAGGTAACCGGTGGCTGACCCACGCGGATTTCTGAAGGTGCGCGAGCGCCAGACCCAGCCACGCCGCCCCGTACCGGTGCGCATCATGGACTGGAAGGAGGTGTACGAGGCGCAGGAGAACGGCGTCCTGAAGGCGCAGGCCGGACGCTGCATGGACTGCGGCATTCCCTTCTGCCACCAGGGTTGCCCGCTCGGCAACCTCATCCCGGAGTGGAACGACCTCATGTTCCGGGAGAAGGGCCGCGAGGCGATCGAGCGGCTGCACGCCACGAACAACTTCCCGGAGTTCACGGGCCGGCTCTGCCCGGCGCCGTGTGAGTCCTCGTGCGTGCTCGGCATCAACCAGCCGCCCGTGACCATCAAGCAGGTCGAGGTCTCCATCGCCGATCTGGCGTTCGAGGAGGGCTGGGTGGAACCGCACCCACCGGAGCGGCTCACCGACCGCACGATCGCCGTCGTCGGCTCCGGCCCCGCCGGCCTCGCCGCCGCGCAGCAGCTGACGCGCGCCGGCCACACCGTGGCCGTGTACGAGCGCGACGACCGCATCGGCGGCCTGCTGCGCTACGGCATCCCCGACTTCAAGATGGAGAAGATCCACCTCGAGCGCCGCCTCGACCAGATGAAGGCCGAGGGGACGCGCTTCCGTACCGGCGTCGACGTCGGCAAGGACATCAGCTGGGGGCAGCTTCGGCGGCGGTACGACGCCGTCGTCGTCGCCACGGGTGCCACCGTACCGCGCGACCTCCCCATCCCGGGGCGCGGGTTCGAGGGCGTGCACTTCGCCATGGACTACCTCGTCCAGGCCAATCGCGTGGTCGCCGGCGAGGCGGTCGAGGACCAGATCCACGCAGAGGGCAAGCACGTGGTCATCCTCGGCGGCGGCGACACCGGCGCCGACTGCCTCGGCACGGCGCACCGGCAGAAGGCCGCCAGCGTCACCACGCTCGCCATCGGGCAGCAGCCGCCGGCCGAGCGCCGCCCCGACCAGCCTTGGCCCACCTTCCCGACCCTCTTCGACATTGCGAGCGCCCACGAGGAAGGCGGGGAGCGACGCTACCTTGCCTCCACCGTCGAGTTCGTCGGTGACGACGGCGTGCTGCGCGGTATCAAGGTCGCGGAGACGGAGTTCGTGGACGGGCGCCGCATACCGAAGGCGGGCACCGAGCGCGAGATCCCCGCGGACCTGGTCTTCCTCTCGCTGGGCTTCACCGGGGCGGAGCCAGCGGGCATCACGGAGCAGGTCCACGCCGAGTTCGACGAGCGCGGGAACGTGGCCCGCGACGGCTACTACATGACCAACACCCCGGGGGTGTTCTCGGCGGGAGACGCCGGACGCGGGCAGTCGCTCATCGTCTGGGCCATCGCCGAGGGCCGCGCGTGCGCGGCCGCGGTGGACAAGTGGCTGATGGGCTCCACCAAGCTGCCCGCGCCCGTCGCACCCACGGACCGCTCCATCGCCGTGCTCTGACTGGCCCCTTCCACCACACCTTCTACCCCAACACGACTAGGCTAGGTTTATGAGACGCGCAAAAATCGTTGCAACATTCGGTCCCGCAATTGCGAGCTACGAGAACACCCTGGCCGTGCTCGAGGCGGGCGTCGACGTGGCCCGGATGAACATGAGCCACGGCGACTACACCGTGCACAGCAACACCTATGAGAACGTCCGCCGGGCCGCGCAGGAGCTCGGCAAGCCCGTCGGCATCTTCGCCGACCTCCAGGGCCCGAAGATCCGCCTGGGACGTTTCAGCGACGGCCCGCACGCCCTCGCCCCGGGCGACGTCTTCACCATCACCGTCGATGACATCGAGGGGACGCAGGAGATCTCCTCCACCACGTTCAAGGGACTGCCCCAGGACGTCAACGTCGGCGACCTGCTCCTCATCGACGACGGGAAGGTGTCCCTGCGCGCCACGGCGGTCGACGACACGAGTGTCACCACCGAGGTCGTCGTCGGCGGCATGGTGTCCAACAACAAGGGCATCAACCTGCCGGGTGTCGCCGTGAATGTCCCCGCCCTCAGCGACAAGGACGAGGAGGACCTCCGCTGGGCCATCCGCACCGGCGTCGACATGGTCGCCCTGTCCTTCGTGCGCGACGCCGGTGACGTCAAGCGCGTCCACGAGATCATGGACGAGGAGGGCCGCCGCGTCCCGGTGATCGCCAAGATCGAGAAGCCGCAGGCCGTGGACGCCCTCGAGGAGATCATCGATGCGTTCGACGCCATCATGGTGGCGCGTGGCGACCTCGGAGTCGAACTGCCGCTGCAGGACGTCCCGATCGTGCAGAAGCGCGCCGTCGAGCTCGCGCGGCGCTGGGCCAAGCCTGTCATCGTGGCCACGCAGGTGCTCGAGTCCATGATCGACAACCCCCGCCCTACGCGCGCGGAGGCCTCCGACTGCGCCAACGCAGTACTCGACGGCGCGGACGCCGTCATGCTCTCGGGCGAGACGAGCGTCGGGAAGTACCCGATCGAGACCGTGCGCACCATGGCTGACATCATCGAGTCCACCGAGCGTCACGGCCTCGAGCGAGTGCCGCCCCTGGGCAGCAAGCCGAAGACCCGCGGTGGAGCCATCACGCGTGCCGCCGTCGAGATCTCCGACCAGTTGGACGCCAAGTACATCTGCACGTTCACCCAGTCCGGTGACTCCGCGCGCCGGCTGTCCCGCCTGCGCCCCAAGAAACCCGTCTTCGCCTTCACCCCGGTGCAGTCGACGCTGAACGCCATGTCCCTCATCTGGGGTATCCAGCCGAAGCTCGTCGAGTTCGTCGCGCACACCGACGAGATGACGGCCCAGGTGGACAAGGTGCTGTTCGAGCAGGGCCTCGTCGAGGTGGACGACCTCGTGGTCATCGCCGCCGGGTCCCCTCCCGGACAGGCCGGCTCGACCAACTCCATCAAGGTGCACCGGGTCGGTGACATCACCGACGCCGGGCAGCTTCCGGATGGCCACACCTCCTACATCAAGGAGGGCGTCGGTCCCTGGCCGGTCAAGAAGAAGTAGTTTCTCCATGGTCGACAGGAAGACCCCCACCTGGAAGGGTGGGGGTCTTCCTGTTCGTTCCCGGCGTTTGCGCGCCGGTGGATGCGCTTCTCAGTTGACCTGGTTGATGATGGTCTCGGCGACCTCGCGCATGCTCAGGCGGCGGTCCATGGAGGTCTTCTGGATCCAGCGGAAGGCCTCGGGCTCGGTGAGGCCCATCTTGGTGGTCAGGAGGCTCTTCGCGCGTTCCACCAGCTTGCGCGTCGCGAACTGCTCCTGCAGATCGGATACCTCGGCCTCCAGGGCCTTGATCTCCTCGTAACGCGACATCGCGATCTCGATCGCCGGGATGAGGTCCGCGGGCGTGAAGGGCTTGACGACGTACGCCATAGCACCGGCGTCGCGTGCGCGCTCGATGAGTTCCTTCTGGCTGAAGGCCGTGAGCAGCACCACGGGAGCGATCCGGGCCTTGACGATCTGCTCTGCGGCAGTGATGCCGTCCATGACGGGCATCTTCACGTCCATGAGCACGAGGTCCGGCTTGTGCTCTTCGGCGAGCGCCACGGCCTTCTCCCCGTTGTCGGCCTCCGCCACGACCTCGTAGCCTTCCCCCCGCAGGATCTCGATGATGTCGAGTCGGATGAGCGTCTCGTCCTCGGCCACGATGACCCGGCGAGCGGGTCCGGCGGGCGTGGATTCGGTGGGTTCAGACACAGTTGCTCCTTGATCACGATGGCGTTCAGACGGGTCCGTGGACGGCGTGCTCCCGTTCCCGGAAACAGACTATCGGCATGTAGAGTGGATTCGCGCACCGGCGGAGGCGGAAGTCAGCTTTCTCACCTGCGGCCGCGGCGCGGACGGCCCGAATGGCGGAATTGGCAGACGCGCTGCACTCAAAATGCAGTATCGAGAGGTGTGTGGGTTCGAGTCCCACTTCGGGCACCCAGGGAGTCGAACCGGATCGGACGCCGCATGGGACGCCGGGACGCCAGGATCGGGGCCCGCCACCAGACCGGCCTGAGGCTTCGTCGTCGCGTCGAGCACGACCACCGACCGATCTCGCATCGGAAAGCTCGGCAGCCGCCAAGCTCTCCTTACGCCGATAACTTCGCTTCGTGCAACATCGGGATCAGATGGGGTAGTCGCCCGACCCCGCATTCTCTTGACTGCCTGATGGAGCGGGCGTAGTTTTTCGCGATGTGCGCCCGGACTGACGGACACGGCAATGCCGGTCCCGTCGTCGGACCCGTCGCCTTCACGGCATCCATTGCTTATCGGGGCAGGATCCGCGGCAACCGGGCTCCTGCCGAACTCAGGAGCCTGAAATGAACAGTCAGAAGAAGCTGTGCCTCTCCCTCCTCGCCACGCTGTCCCTCGTCGCCGGGTCGGCGTCGGCGGCCACAGCCCACGACGAAGAGGAAACCCCCGCCCCCTGGCCGCCCGCCGAGACCGACGGTTACCAGCCAGCGCCTGCCTGGTACTACGAGGATGTCGTGTTTCCTGCGTGCGGCACCACGATCACCCTGAAGGCCGGAGACGTACAGGACCTGTACGAGAAAGTCCGGGTGAAGCGCGATGGGACGACGGTGATCAAGGTCCGGGGTGAACTGACCACGGACGTGATAGCCGCACCCGGCGGTGACCTCCCGGACGGCGGCTTCCTTGACGAACTCGACAACTCGGGACCGGCCAATATCTACATCTCGGCCGACGGCTTGACCGTCGTAGAGAAGATCGGGGGGCCCGCTGTCGTCTACCCCGTCAGTGAGACCGATGGTGCGGCCCTGATCGCAGCCGGCCTCCCTGCGTTCAGCTACTTCGAGCACGGCAAAGTGACCATCAGGACAGTTCTCACCGATGATGAGACCGCCATCGAACCCGAATCGACCGAGATCCTGAAAAACACCGCCAGGGGTGTGGTGGATCTGTGCCTGGCGCTGAAGGAATCGGCGGGACATCCCTACTGATCCCCGTACTCGCGCGGTGAAGTTCAGCGGGCCGGCTGAGGGGACGCACCGGGCTCCGTCCAGGTCGAGGAGGACCTTTCTCCCGGACAACACTGCGGCACGGAGAAGCCCCGCAGCCCCTTGGGGGGATGCGGGGCTTCCTGCTGCAAGCCTGCCGGTGTTGCTCGGCAGTCGGTGCGCTGCGCGTTCAGCTCGAGACGGGCATCGCTCTGGTCGATGGCCAGATCCTGGGCGTCGTCCCAGCCGCCGTGAGCAGATGGTCAAGACCCTGGAGGAGAGGTCAGGCTTCCTTGGCCTCGCTGCCGGCGTCAGCGGCTACATCATCGGCCGGGACGGGGGTGTCGCGGATCGCCTGCCTGCGGTCCAGTTCCTCTCGCAGCTCGTGGTGCTGACCCTCGGTCTCCGCATCCACGTCACCGTTGCGAATGTACTGGTCATCTCTTGAGCGGTGATTCCTACTGTTCAGGATGTCCAGATCGTCCCGGTCGATCGACGTCAGATCCTCAGGGAAGGCCTGTCCCGGATCCAACCTGCTGCTATCACTCACAAGGGACCTCATTTTCGCGGTAGAAACCATGGCGCCCCGCTTCATGAGGCGAAATAAACACTACCGGAGTGGCTTCGGAATCATGAAGTAGTCGCATCCGGCTCCGGCCCTACCTGTTCGAACCGTACCCAGCGACACTTATAGGGAGCAGCATCTCACCAGCGAAGGAGCCGTCATGGATGCATCCTCCACCTCACAGTCCCGCGTCATCGTCGTCGGTGTCGATGGTTCCCCATCCTCGATCGCCGCTCTGCACCTCGCGGTGAGTCTCATGCCTCTTGCCGGCGACACCATACGCGCTCTCGCGGTTTGGCAGCACCCCATCGCCTTCGGCCGGTACTCGCCCCCGCCGGAACACGATTACGAAGCGCTCGCTCGCCAGGCCCTGGACCAGGCCGTGACCGACGCGTTTCCCAATGGAGCCCCCCACCCCATCGAACAGCAGGTTGTGCGTGGCCTTGCCGTGGAGGTCCTCATCCAGCAGAGCAGGCATGCCTCGATGGTCGTCGTCGGCTCCCGCGGCCACGGCGGGTTCGCCGGACTGCTCCTCGGGTCCGTCAGCTCCGCATTGGCGGAGCGAGCCCATTGCCCAGTACTCGTCTCCCACGGCGCCCTGCACGTCATCGAGGGTGAAACCATTGTTCTGCCGCCCGTCGACGCGTCAGGATGAGCCCGGCCACTGTGTCGGTTGGTCCCGTCATCGTCTGCTGCGAACGTTTCTGCATGGCATCCGCGGTGGCTGACGCGCCATCAACGAGGATGAGCAGTCCCGCACACGCACGGAACGGCTGACGGCAGTCGGGAGCAACGATGACTTCGGAGAGAACTGCCACTGACTCCGAGGCCTCGCTGCGTTCGATGGCCACCGAGGAACAGCGGATCAAGTACGAGCGGTTCTTCCCCGGCGACGACTCGCTCATCGGCGTTCGGATGGGTGATGTGTTCAACCTGGCCAGGACTGCCCTGTCCATGCCCGTGGCGGAGCTCGAAGCGCTGCTCGAGAGTTCGACGCACGAAGTGCGGGTAGGCGCCTGCTCCATCATGGGTAAATCGGCAACGGCGAAGAAGGTCACCTCTGATCGGCGCCAGGAACTGTACGAGCTGTATCTCCGGCGGCACGACCGGATCAACACCTGGGATCTGGTCGATCTTGGTGCTCATCAGGTACTCGGGCACTGGCTTCTGGACAAGCCGCGGACACCGCTCTACGACCTGGCGCGATCCGACTTCTGGCCCGAGCGACGCAGCGCAATAGTCGCCACCGCCGCCTATCTCAGGCGCGACGAGACCGACGACACTCTGAGGATTGCCGCGCTCCTCGCCGATGATGGCGAGGAGTTCGTCCAGAAGGGAGTCGGCTGGATGCTGCGCTATGTCGGCGACGTCGATCGAGCCCGGCTGCTCGTGCATCTCGACGAATATGCGGAGAAGATGTCGCGGACGGCCGTGCGTGCCGCGATCGAGAAGCTGGACCGGCCCACCCGCGAGCGTTACCTCGAGCGACCTTGAACAGTGGGGTCCCGTGACGTTCGCCGGCATCCCGTGGAAGCCCGCGCTGACACCTGCCCTGTGATTCGGGGGCCGTCAGAAGCGGTCTCCCGTCCGCCATGGCATCTCCTGGAGCGCCAGGGTGTTGCCGTCCGGATCGCTGATCCACGCGTATTTGACTCCTCCTCCGACATCGACCACCGGGGAGACCTCGACCCCACGGGCAGCCAGTTCCGCACATGCCCGGTCGATGTCGTCGACCACCAGGTGCAGGTTCCTGACCGCGCCAGGTTCGATGTCGTCGTACATCGACGCGCCGAAACCGAAGCCTATCGAGCACGCCGACCCGGGCGGGGTGACCTGCACCACCCGCAGGCCGTCGGTCGGTCGCACATCCACGTCCTCAGTGAATCCGAGTTGAGTCGTGTAGAACGCCTTCGCACGGTCGACGTCGGTGACGGCGATCGGTACCAGCTCGAGCTTCATGTCCATCTGTTTCTCCCTTACGTATCGGGCACTGGTGGATGCCTACCGTAGGGGGATGCTACCGGTCGAAGCGGGTCATGGCTCGGGCCCTGGCGCCGGCCGCTGGGATTGTCGCGCGAGCACTCCGGGGGCCGTTGGCGCGTCACGGGGACGACGAGCGCCTGGTACTGGGGCTATCGGCGAAGGATGACGTTCTGTCGACGTCGGCGGGGGAGGAGCCGGCCCGTTGGAGCCGGCCCCTTCCCGTGCTACTGACTCGTGCTATGCCTTGATGGCACGGTGACGGCCACGACCTGCGAGGACCGTACCGGCACCGAGGGCCAGGAGGCCGGCACCGATACCGCCGGCGATTCTCGTGCTCTCGCCGGTGCCCGTGGAGGCCAGCTGCTGTGTGCCGACGGTGGCCTCGTCCTCGTCGGTCATGAGAGGTCCACTGTTGCCGACGGTGTTCTCGGCGCCCTCGTGGGTCCGGTCGCCGTCCGTGTCGAGCTCGCAGCCGACACCGTCGCTGTCCCGGTCCAGCCCGGCACGGAAGCCCTCCTCACCCAGGAGGATGGCGCGGCCCAGCACGTCCCGAACCTCCGCACAGTTCTCGTAGTAGACACCGACCGCTTGATGGTCGAGCACCGGGAGAACGTTGTCGGGGGTGTCCACGATGACGGGTGTGATGGGCATGTCCACTGTCACGGGGACTTCCACCTCGACAGGCGCGACGACGACAGGAGTCCCGTCGACAGGGAGCTCCCCGGCCGGGGTCTCCTGTTCGACAGGATTCTCGTCTTGGGGAGGCTCGGGAGCCGGCACCGCGGGGGTCTCGGGAAGCTCCGGAGCCGGCACCGCGGGGGTCGCGGGAGCCTCCGGGGTAGGTACCTCAGGAGTTTTCGGCGTCTCGGGTACCTCAGGGGTTCCCGGGGTGGGGACCTCAGGTAGCTCAGGGCCCTCCGGGACGGGAGAGCCGACGACCGCCGTGGGAACCGACGTGTAGGAGTAGTGGGAGATGTCCTTGCCGCTTGAGTGGCTGATCGTCACCTGTGACTGAGGCACAGGCAGGACGACGGTCTCGGGGCCGTTGCCCTGCTTGGAGGAACCGGCTTTGACGCAGTAGCTCGCAATGAGCTGGCCCTGCGGCGCGATGAGGGTGACTTCCGAGAGTCCTGGCTCGTTGAGGTCCTGCTTGCCGCTCGTGCCTTCGCCGCACACCTGCTCGACAGGTTCGGCCCCGTGGGCTGGGACAAACGCCGGGGCGACTACACAACGACTGCCTGCTTCTACTCGCTGTACAGCTACCTACTACTCAGCGAACGGCAAGAAGCTACCTGCTCGACGTCCTCCCTCCGTGGGTGATGACCGCTGACGAGAACCGGCTGTTCTTCGACGGGTGCCAGCAATGACCCGCTCGATGATGAACCCACGTACGTACCCAGCGGGGTAGCGCACAGAGTGAGTACGAGCCGGTTGGTCAGGGCCGCCGGGTTGGTCCGGCCGGAGAGGGAGTACCGGACCGTGAGTGCGCCGGGCTGGGGTGGCGCGTCCGCGGTCGAAGTGCTGACGCGATGCGGATCTGCTGACGAGTCGTGGGTGAGCGCTTCTGCTCATACTCCTACGCGGGCCGTCAGGCGGTGAGTTCGTGTTCGGTGAGCGTTGCGAGACGGCGGAGGGAGCGTTCGTCGGATTGGGAGAAGGCCCGTGTGTGCTGGTCGATGATGCAGAGGGTGCCGACGATCCATCCATCGGGGCCTCGGAGCGGGTATCCGGCGTAGAAACGGATGAAGGGTTCGCCCAGGACCAGTGGACTCCACTTGAACTGGTCATCTCGGAACGTGTCACGAACGATGAGTGGGCTTGAGTTCTTGATAGTGGTGTTGCAGAAGGAACGGGTCCGGGGCATGTTCTGCTCCACCGGACCGATGACCGACTTCAGAAATTGTCTCTTGTCGTCGATGAGAGTGATGATCGCCGTGCTGACGTGAAAGCGCCGCTGGGCATTATGGGTGATGCGGTCGAAACGTTGTTCGGACGCTGTGTCGAGAAGATTCGTACGGTCGACAGCCTCGAGGCGTGCTTGTTCCTTCTCGCCATCGGACAGGAGGAATGCCCCTGCAGCTCCGAGAGCGCGTCGTGATGTCTCGGAAGACCCGTCGGCGGCGTCGTGCGCTGCGTGGGGGACCGGCAGGGTCGATGACGTATCGCGGCTCAGATCGTTCACGGTGTCGGCGAGGAGGTCGCTCTCGCGAGACGGCAGATCAACCAGCCCCGTCAGGTAGCCATCGATGGTCTCGAGTGATGCAGTCCCGCCGCGGGCGCGGTAGGAGGCGGCGATGTCCTCCATTTCCAGTGCTGCAGTGGCCATGACCTGGATCATCAGGGCCCACTGAGGGCGTCCGCGCATGGCCGCTGCCTCCACCTTGCTTCCTAGTGCCTTTCCTTCTGTTACCCGCATTCGCTGCCGGTGACACCGAACCTCCTCATTAAACCAGCACCTCAATCCACCACGTGCACACAGCAGCACCTCTGTTGTCGCCCGATTGATTCAGCTGTTTCCAGCGGCGCAAGCCCTGCCCCGCGGTCGGTGTGGCTAGTGGACGGGGAACAGCGAGACGGATTACATTCAGGGCGAAGGGGTTCAATCCTCTTGTTCTCAGGTTGCGACATGGCCGTGTTGCTGGAACGCGTACGTCGTGTTCTGGTACGGCTGAGGAGTGCCCTGGGATCCGGTCTCTCTCAGGAAGCCCCACAATCTCTTCCACCGTGTCTTCTCCCGACAGCGGCCTGACCGTCGAGCCGCCCGATGCGAACCTGCCCGTGAGCGCTCCTCCGGGTGTCCCTTTCGATGCCGGGAGGGTCCCGCCGGATCTTGTCGCTGTCCTTGTTGCTGTGGGGTCGAAGAATCCGGAGGCTTTCCAACTCCTGTACGAGCAGTGCGCCCGCCGGGTCTATGGCGTGGTGCGGAAGACCCTTCAGAACCCGGAGAGCTGCGCGGAGGTGACGCAGGAAGTGTTCCTCATGGTGTGGGAACAGGGCGATCGGTACCGGCCGGAGCTGGGCCACCCGGTGTCATGGCTGATGACCCTTGCGCATCGGCGTGCAGTGGACCGGCTACGGGCGGAGACTTCCCGAAGGGAACGGGATGACAGATGGGGACGGCGGCACTGGTGTGCCGGGGTCGACGACGTCACGGAAGCAGTCCTGGGACGTCAGGATGCCGCGGAGGTGCGGGCAGCCATGGCTGTGCTGTCACCGCTGCAGCATCAGGCCATCTCCCTGGCCTACTTCTCCCACCTGACCTACAACGAGGTGGCCGAGCATCTCGGGATACCCGCTCCTACCGTGAAGACGCGGATACGGGACGGGATGAAGAAACTCAGGGCGGCAATCGAGGCACAGCACGGAGCCGACGCGCGCTAGGACCCCGATGCTCCAGAGGTGTTCGAGCCAGGTCGGTCCAGCGGTCACCGCCTCGGGACAGACTGCTTGCCGTCAGGCCGAGCAGCGCTCCTGCAGCTGTCGGGCCTTGCGCACCACACTGATCAGTGACTCGTCGCCCTGCCTGAAGCTCTCGACGGCGTCACGGAGCTCGGTGAGTTGGCCGGCCAGCTCCGGCGGGGCTGTTCGGGCAATCTCGTCGATCTCGATCAGCAGTCCCAGCGGGTCTGTGCCTAGCTGTTCGGGTGCTGTGCGCACCATCTCGAGGATGCGAGCGCAGGCGTCGTCGACCGTCGTCACGGTCCCATCGGTGGCGGGCTCACCGGAGGGTGCCGAACTCATCGGTGATTCTGCAGCAGGCTGCCCGGCATCCGGTTGTGGATCGGCGAAGGAGCAACCGGTGAGGACCAGCAGCAGTGCAGTGGTGGACAGGGCACGGGTCATGCTGGATCGGGGAGCACGCAGTGTGGGCACGACGACTTTCCTGTTCGGGTCGGGTAACGCGGTCAACGCATCACAAGCGTTTCATCCTACTGTCACACTGCGGAATCACAGGGAGGTCGGACCTTCCTCGAGGGCCGTTGCCACTGAACTGATGACACACGCGCTCATCGGGCGATCGAGCTCACCGCCTTTCCTCGACCCCATCGCGGAGGACCACGGCCTCGCCCATCGCGAGCACCCACAACAGGTAGTGGGCCTGTATCGGGTCGGGGACCGAGCCGGAGATTTCACGAGGAGTGGTCGGCCCGGACCGGTGTGTCGGCACCGAGAGTGTCGGTGTAGACACGCCGGTCCTGCGTCAGGTGAGGGAAGTGACCTCGTAGGTGTGGCCGGCGGCGCGTAGTCGCTCCACCAGGACGTCGCCGAGTGCGGTCGCGGGGGTGAGTGATCCGGCGGCAGCCGGCAGGCTGTCGCCGTCGAGGGCCAGCGAGAGCGCTGTCTCCCCGGCCATGACGGCGGTTGCGGCGTACCCGGGGTCGCCCGGTCCGGCTGCGACGGCCCGGTACCGCCGGCCGGTCCCCGTCGATGCGTCCACCTGGGAGCGGAACCAGCCCGCACGCCGCGCGGCCTCGCTCGGGCCCGTACCCGGCGCAGGCAGCACCCGGTTCAGCACCTGCCGTGTCGGAGGGAAGGCCATCACGGCTCCGAAGGCACGCAGGCCGGCGGCTGTCGCCCCGGCGCCGACGGCGCCCGCAGGTCCGCGCCCCAGGCCCATCACCTCGCCGTACCGCAGGGACCTGCCGTAGGCCCAGCCCTGCAGGGCGTTGCTGCGACGGACGATCCGGGTGTTCGACGACGCCATGATGAAGGGCGCGGTGTACAGGCCGTCCTCCGAACGGCCGATCCAGCCCAGGTCGGTCGGCTGCCGTGTCGAGGGCTCCGCCGCTCGGTCCGGGCTGAGAGAGTAGGGATCCGCTGCGAGCGATCGCAACACCGGGTCCGATCGCACGCCGTCGAGCTGTCCGCGCATCGACTCGATCGTGCCTCCGCTGATGCCGCCCTTGGCCGTCGCCACGAGCTGGACCTCGGTCAGCCCGCCGGCACCATCGGCCTGCGCGGCCCTGTGCAGGAGCAGCACGGCCAGATCCGAGGGGACGGAGTCGTAGCCGCACGCGTGGACGATCCGCGCACCGGTGGTCTTCGCCAAGGCGTCGAAGCGGTCGATGGCGTCGCGGACGAAGGACACCTCGCCTGTCAGATCGCCATAATGCGTACCGGCCCGGGCGCACGCCGCGACGACCGGCAGTCCGAACCGTGCGTAGGGACCAACCGTTGTGAAGAGTACCTTCGTGCCCGCGGCCAGCGCGGCGAGGGAATCGGGGTGCTCCGTGTCGGCCTCGATGATGGACCAGTGACGTGCCGCGACGGGCAGTCTCGACCGCACCGCCTCGAGCTTCTCCCTCGACCTGCCCGCGAGTCCCACACGCAGGTCCGCCGGAGCATGATCCGCGAGGTAGTCGGCTATCAGTTCACCCACGAAGCCGGTGGCGCCGAAGAGGACGAGGTCGTGATCGCGCGATGAGGTCTTCACGCCAGCAGTCTTCCATAGCAGCGATCGGACCGACGCAGTGAGGCGCTGCCTCTCGTGCAGTTGAGGTTCCTCCTGGAACCGAGCCGAGATCTCGGATCACTGCCTGCTCGCGAGGGCCGATGCTTCCAGCGGTCATCTATCCGTCGGTGCACGGACGGGTACGCCCCCCGCAACAGCAACCAGCCCCCGATCTGCGCGGCGTCGCGGTCCTTCTGGGGCTTCCGCCACACGGACGGGCCAGGTTGGTATGCCTCCGATGCGTCTGTTGCTCTTGACAACTGATCGAAGACGGAAGCACCATGGAGCCGTTAAGGAAAGCGCTTTCCATGGTGGAAGGACCAATGGTCCCTCCACCAGCACACATCAAGGGAGATGAGTATGGTTTCGTTCATCCATCCACGAATGCCACGGCGGGCACTGGGAGCCGCGGCAGTTGCCGCCGTCGCTGCCGCGACGCTCGTGGTGACGCCGGCCGCGGGGGCGCCGGACAACACACCGATCCGCCAGGTGGAATACCTCGACCGCGCCCCGGTCGCTGTCACGACCGAGGGCGGAGTCTACGTCGGCTGGCGCATGCTCGGCCTCGACGCCGAGTCGATCGGTTTCCACGTCTACCGCGACGGCGTCCGTATCACTGAAACCCCGATTACGGGCAGTACCAACATGCTCGACGCGGAAGGAACCGGTGATTCGGTCTATCGTGTGACGGCGCTGATCGATCAGCGCGAGGTGACTGTAACTGACGAGTTCACGCCGTGGGGTGATCAGTCCCTGGACATCCCGCTCCAGCGACCAGCAGGCGGCACGACGCCCACGGGTGAGGCCTACGAATACGAAGCCAACGACGCGTCGGTAGGTGACCTCGATGGCGATGGGGAGTACGAGGTCGTCCTCAAGTGGAACCCGACGAACGCGAAGGACAACTCACGTACCGGCTATACGGGCAACGTGTACCTCGACGCCTACAAGCTCGACGGCACCCGGCTGTGGCAGATCGACCTCGGCCGGAACATCCGCGCTGGAGCGCACTACACACAGTTCCAGGTGTTCGATTACGACAGTGACGGCCGAGCAGAAGTCGCCATGAAGACCGCGGATGCCACGGTCGATGGTGCCGGCACGGTCATCGGCGACGCGGCGGCGGACTACCGCAATACGAGCGGCCGTATCCTGATTGGACCCGAGTACCTGACCGTCTTCGAAGGCATGACAGGTGCGGCACTGGACACTATCGACTATGTACCGGGGCGCGGAGAGCTTGCATCATGGGGTGACACCAGCGGCAACCGGATGGACCGCTTCCTCGCCGGCACCGCCTATCTCGACGGCGAGAAGCCCAGCATGATCTTCAGCCGCGGGTACTACGCAAAGACCACTATCGCCGCATTCGACTTCGTCGATGGTGAGATCGAAGAGCGCTGGCTATTCGACTCCACCACGTCCGGCAACCAGTTCGCCGGGCAGGGCAACCACAATCTCTCGATCGCGGACGTCGACGCCGACGGCGCTGACGAGATCGTCTTCGGATCGATGACCATCGACAGTGACGGCACCCCGCTATACACCACCGGCCTCGGTCACGGCGACGCGATGCACGTCACCGACCACATCCCCTCCCGTGAAGGGCTCGAGGTCTACTCGGTGCACGAGAGCATGCCGAGCAGCGGACAGCGTGCAGCGACGATGCGCGACGCGGCGACCGGTGAGATCCTCTGGTCGATACCCGGTACCCGTGACACCGGCCGTGGCGCCGCGGGCGATATCGACCCGACCCATGAAGGCAATGAGGCGTGGGCAATCGGAGGCACCTACAAGTTCTACTCGAAGGTCGGATCGCTCCGCGCGGCAGACGGCACTGACCTCGGCACGAGCATCCCCGCAGCCAACTTCCTCACCTGGTGGGACGGGGACCTGCTGCGCGAGATAACCGACCACGACTACACCGACCCGGCTGAGCTTGCCACCGGCGCGACGCCCACCATCTCGAAGTGGAACTGGGAGTCGAGCACCGAGGACCGCCTGCTCACACTTGACGGCACCCTCACCGGCAACGGCACCAAGGGCAACCCGGCTCTTCAGGCCGACCTGTTCGGTGACTGGCGCGAGGAGCTCGTCTATCGCAGCGCGGACCATTCGTCCTTGAAGATCTTCACCACCACCGATCTCACCGAGCACCGGATCCGCACCCTGATGCACGACCCGGTGTACCGGCTGGGCGTTGCGTGGCAGAACACCGCCTACAACCAGCCCCCTCACACGAGCTTCTTCCTCGGCGAGGGAATGACGACGCCGCCCGCGCCGAGCATCGCCTACGTGAACGCCCCGGCGCCCGACAAGACAGCACCGCTGGTCACCGAGCTCAAGGACACCAAAGTAGGTGCCAAGCGTGGCCTCACGGTCGACGTGAGAGGAGAAGATGCTGAGTCGGGTATCCGCTCACTCACCGTCACCTTCAACGGACAAGAGCTCGCCGGGATCGATGGCCGCTACGAGCTGCCCATCGAAGGCCTCAAAGGCAGCTTCGAACTGACTGCCACCGCGGTCAACCACGCCGGTATCGAAACCACCACCACGGCCGAGATCACCGTGCGACCGGGCAACAGCAAACCTCAGTAGCGCAATCAGGAGAACTGAACGGAAATATCGCAGGTGCGGGCGGCGGGGCCGATGCCCCGCCGCCCGCATCTGCTCTTCCCAGTGGCGAGACACGCTTCAGAGACAGGGGCCTTTCCGTCATTCGACCACAAGGCCTGACCTGCACCACACTCCTCGGCCTGCGTCGCTGCACATTCCCGGCCCGCTCGGGCGCGACCGCGGTATACGTCGAGCACCTCGGTCTAGACTCACGAGCATGACCCTGGGAAGGAACGGACAACCACGATCACGATCGGGCCATGCGAATTGCCAGCGGCCACTGACCCTGGGCGTCCTGCTGGTAGCGCACCGTGTCTGAAGAAACGATCGGCCTGGCCGTCCTACTTCTCACCCTCATCCTTCTGCCTGCTGTCTGCGTCTTCGTGACCCGCCAAGCAGCCGAAGGCCTCATCAGCCGGAACGCCAGTGCCGGGATCCGGACCAGGTACACCCAAGCCTCCGATGAAGCATGGATCGCAGGGCACACCGCAGCTCTTCCTGTCGTGAGGAGGATGTGGGTGGCCGGTGTCGCCGGGATCCTGATAGCAGTGGGTGCTCACTTCCTGGCCGGCGGTCTGGCCGGACCCGTTACCGCCTTCGTGGCGCTTGTCATACAAACCATGATCCTTTCCCGGTCTGCTGCAGCTGCCAATCGGGTCGCGCGCACGACGGCCGGATAGCCGGCGATGGCCGAACGCGGGAAGCCTTTCGGCTCAGTGGTTGCAGGTCTAGGGATAGGCGTCGGCCTGGCCGTTGCGGGCTGGTCAGCGATAGGTCCGGATCATCCTGTCTTCGCCGTCGTCGCACAGGCCGGCTTCCTCCTCATGGCCCTGCTGGTGGGACCCGCGCTGGTCGACGTCGGACGGTCCCGCTATCGGGTCAGGGATACTGAACCCCGGCTTTACGCGCTGGTCGGTGCTGAGGCGGTCCGTCGCGTCCTTGACTCCGTGGGCTGGAACCGAATCATCAGCCGGATGCGACATTCGGAGAGCGGATCCTCCATGGTGTCCCGGTTTCTCAGGGGAACGGAGCAGTCAGAGACTGCTCATCTCCTCGGTGCTGTTGCAACAGCACTACTGGCGGTTCTTGCAGCGGCCACGGGACATGCTCAAGGATCTGCTCAGCTACTGCTCACTGGATTCGTGCTGCACGGATATCCGGTCATGATCCAGCGGATGGTGCGCTTCACGATCGTCAGCCGACAAACCCGTACGTCGCCGAAGCCGTATTGCTAGGAACCCCTGAACCAACGATGAAGTTCCTGATATGGGGGGCCTAGGCGGCCGATCATCCGTCAGCGGTCGGCGACACTGTGAGCTATTTCGAGTCAGGCGGGCTTTTCGAGGGATGTCGGCGGGTTCCGCCTTTGGTAGCAGGCACTTCAGAACGTGATCGAGGGGCGTCGATGACTACTGGCGGCTGTTCAGGTCGTGAATCTGTTGCTTCTCCTCCGCGGTGAGGTCTGAGACGGCAAGGATGTCCTGCAGCACAGCGGACCTGCCGGCTATGTACCGGTGTATGTCCATGCCGGGCTCATCAGCCAGGTGTTGTCTTACAGCGCCTCGATGGTGATGCCGGCACTGTATCGGTCAGTCATCGGGCCAGACTACGGTTTGCGCCTGCTGACCTGGCGGTTTCAATTGCGTACGGCGGAGTACAACAGCATGTCACGTCGCCGGCCGGCGATCTCCTGGTAGGAGCGGAGCAGTCCCTCGCGGAGGTACCCGGCCCGCTCCGCTGTCCTGATGGAGGCAGTGTTCCAGGGCTCTATGTAGAGCTCTGTCCGATGCAGTCCGGGGATCGTCCAGGCGAAGGAGGTGACAGCGCGCAACGCATCGGCTGCAAGATGTCGGCCCCGGCAGGACGGGGCGATTCCATAGCCGATCGTCGCGCGGCCGGCCGGCAGCTCGCGCACCCACAGGCCGGTGAATCCTGCGCAGCGCCCTTCCGTGTGGTCGACGATCGCGAAGGAGAATCCCGTGCCGGCTGTGTGCCGTGTCTGCTGACGATGGATCCATTGCTGTGCCTGGTCATCTGCCGCGTTGAGGGGAAGAGTCCCCATCGCGGGGACGTAGGGATCCCGGGAGAGTTCCATGGCCATGGGGGCGTCCTCCGGGCGGAACGCCCGCAGCGTGACGTTCCCGAAGGCCGGGTCGATGGCAGGCCACAGGTCGGTGAGTTCGGGCAGATTCATCCTCCGAGTCTGCCAGCTTGGCACCACCAGCATTGATGGGCGGGCCGGTAGGTTGGGGGGGCATGCACCCGACGGCGTTGCGTCTGAGACCCCTGCAGCACCAGGATGCGAAGACCCTAGCCGGCTGGGGTCAGGATGAGCTTTTCTGCTGGCACGCCGGATGGACCGTGACCTCGTCGGCAGCCCTGGATGATTTCTGGGTGAGGCACATTGAGGAGCCGCCTGATGGGTTGGTCCGGTTGGCAGCCGAAGACGCCGACCGAGAGCTAGTTGGGTACGTGGATCTTCATGGCTCTAACCCGGGCGAGAGGGAGCTCGGGTTCGTGATCGGCCCTTCACGCCACTGGGGATCCGGGCTTGGCCGACGAGCCGCAGAAGCCGCGCTTACGTACGGGTTCAAGGAACTGACCCTGGAATGCGTCTGGGCTGAAGCCCTCGCCGCGAACATCGCATCCGTGAAGATCCTTCGCTCCGTGGGGATGCAGGAGACAGGGGAGGGTGGGCCCGGTGTGTTCCTAGGCAAGGACAGCTACTACCTGCAATTCCGTACGACGCGGGATAACGGGATGGGAAGGTTGGAACGATGAGCATTCCAGCCGGAGTCCGCGGGGTGGTCTTCGACGTCGGGGAGACACTGGTCGATGAGTCCCGCGCCTGGACGATACAGGCCGAACGCGCGGGAGTTACACCGTTCGCGTTGATGGGGCTGCTAGGTGCCCTCATCGCGCGGGACGAGGACCACCGTCGGGTGTGGGAGATGCTCGGGGTTGAGCGCCCAGCAGATCCTGCCCGGATCGAGCACATTGACCTGTACCCGGACGCGCTGGATTGCCTGCGGGCGGCCAGACACGCCGGCCTCGTCGTTGGAATAGCCGGAAACCAGCCAAGCGGCGTCGAAACCCAGCTCCGCGGGCTCGGCTTCGATGCGGGCTTCGTCGATTCCTCAGCCGCCTGGGGCGCGGCGAAACCCTCGGCAGCCCTCTTCGCCCAGATTATTCAGGCGGCACAGCTCGACCCTGGCGAGATCATGTATGTCGGGGACCGCGTGGACAACGACATCCTGCCCGCGCATCAGGCCGGCATGCGAACCGCTGGTCACTGTTGCAGGTGTCGTCCGGCAGCCATACCGACCACCTGTCCTGGAGGGCCGACTCCACATCGATGTTGTGGTTCTCAGCCAGCAGCATCACCTGACCGAGCACATCGGCCGGTTCGGAGCGGAAGCTCGCTTCGACCTCTGTGGGGGTTGGTGAGTGTGTCTCCCCGCTACTAGCTCGGCTTGGAGCGGCTGGTCAGGCGGTAAGTCGTGCCACCTTCGCTCGGCCGATACTCGATGAAGTGCATCAGCGAGGCTATGCACAGGGCGATGGCGCTCATCTCCAGAGTCTCCTCGAGCAGAGTGAGAACGAAAAAGGCTGACTCGAATCCGCTGTCGGCCAGTGCCAGTCCGGAAAGTGTCTCTACTCCAATACCTCCACCGACGAAGGTGACGCCAGCGAGGAGCAGTCCGTTGCGCACTCCAGCGGGTAGGGACAGCACCATGCGTAGGAGAAGGGCTACGAAGAGTGCTGCGATGACCAAGCCGGGGAGCACCCATACGAAGTGGAGGTCGAGAGGTATGTGCTTGCTCAACTCGGCCCCGATGACATCGAGTCTTTCGTGCATCTCGAGCATCTCGTCGAGGGAGAACAACACGCAGATGAATGCGAACAGGGCCCACGAGAGTCGGAAGCGAGTTGCTTTGCGCGCAAAATAGCCGCCGAGGAGACCGGCAACCACCCACATGATCGAGCTGTACCAGGTGGGGATGTTGATCTCTCGGCCTACGTCGAAGAAATAGAACCAGAAGTGAACATCATCGAAGGTTTCCGGGCTGGTTCTTCCAAGGGCAAGGTAAAGGGCGCCGCTGATGAAGCTCAGGACCGCACACGGTATGAGCAGGATCAGGAAGGTCTTGATCAGGCGGATCTGTTCCCATCCTCCGCCTTCGCCCGACACATTGGCATGCCGTGCCTCTTGCGGGCCCGATAGGTGGGGGGACGGCGGAGTTCTGGACACTGAAAACCTCGCAGATTCACTTCGATAGTAGTTTGCGTCTGTCCTGATGCTGGAACCCCATCGAGCAGTGCCCGTGACTGCTCGGTCCGGTCAGACCGTGCCAGGCGTAGGTCCTGGAAAGCAAAGCTTGAGTGTACTCAACGGTAACAACAGGTGATAGTCGGTCAGAAACGGTAGGACCAGCCACCAAGCCTCACGCCGGGGTGGTTGGTGTCGTTCAGGATGGAATCCGACGATGGATCAGATTCGCGGGAGGGAGGAGAATACCAAGTCCTCCACCGAGGCCACTCCTTCGTCACCTCGTCAACAGGTCGGGCGCACTTGCCCGGTACTTCTTCGCCCAGCCCTTGCTGGCGAGTTGATTAGCGGCCCTTTCGGGCTCGTGCTTGAATGGGAAGGTTTGGGTAAGGCATCGGGTCGGGAGGCAAACAGGTGAGTGTCTCCCGTGCTGCCGTCGTCGTGACGGCGCTGACGGCGGTCTCCACAATCTTCGGTTTCGTCCGGGACGTGGTGATAGCAGCCGTATACGGAGCCGGCCCATCACTGGATGCCTATCTGGTGGCGCAGGGCCTGATGAACGTGGTTCTGGGTCTGGTGGCGTATGCGATGGCACGCTCGGTCACTCCCGTGATCGCGCGCGAAGTCGCGGCTGAAGGATCAACCTGCGCGAGTCATCGAAGTTTCGACACTGCCATCACCGTCACCATGGTGGTTCTCGGTCTGGGTGCCATCGTGGTGGGGATGTGCGCGGGTCCGGTGACAGCCCTCCTCGCGCCCGGGTTCGAGGGCGAGCAGGCCGATCTCGCCGTCCTGTTGACCCGTATCGTGCTGCTCGCCACCGTCCTGATCGCGGGCACGGATCTCCTTGCCGCCGTCGCGCAGGCTCATGGAAAAGTTGTCTGGTCCTCCCTGCAGGGTGTCCCGTTCAACATCATCATGATCGGTGCTGCAGGCCTGTTCGGCCCCCGCTTCGGCATCGAGGCCCTCGCCGTCGGTTTCGTCATCGGATCCGCGGCCAGGTTGCTCCTGCAGCTTCCCCCCCTCCGGTCGCTGGGTCTGCGGGTGCGACCGCGCTGGGACGTGCGGGATCGAGGCTTCGGTGAGATCGCTCGGCTCATGCCACCGCTGCTCGTCGGCAGTGCGATCAGCAATGTGAACTCGCTCGTCGACCGGGCTGTCGGCTCCACACTGGGCGACGGCGCGATCACTGCCCTGTCCTACGGGTGGCGCCTGGTGAACCTGCCGGAGACCTTGCTGATCGCATCCCTCCTTGTTCCGCTGTACCCGGCGCTCGGGGCAGCGGCCGGCAACCTCCCGGAGATCAGGCGGCTGGTGAACCGGGGCCTGTCGGTCACGGTCACGATCCTGGTGCCGTTGACGCTTGTCCTGATGGTGGCGGCGTTCCCACTCTCCTTCGTCGCGTACGGTCGTGGAGAGTTCACCGTCGAGGACGCCCGGGCGACCGCCGTAGCGGTCCTCTGGTACGCGCCTGCCCTGGTGGCGATGGGCGTGAGGCAAGTCATGGTCAGCACCTCCTATGCGCTGGGGGATTCCAAAGCGCCGGTGGTCGTGTCCCTGATCGCGATGGTCATCAACGTCGCCGGCGATATCTCCCTCGCGCCCGTGATGGGAGTGGCCGGCATCGCGCTGGCGACCAGCGCCTCATTGGGTTTCGCAGCGATCGCCAACGGATGGCTGTTGGCGCGCCGGCATCAGGCACTGGCTGTGGGGGAGGGAATGAGGCTGATAGGACGAAGCACGGCGATCAGTATCGTCGCCGTCGTCGCCGGCCTCACCGCCCTGCGTCTCAGCGAAGGAACACCAGCACTGCTGCAGGGCGGACTGACCGGACTCGTCGTCCTCGCTGCCTACGTCGCTGGTCTGGTGCTGATGCGGGCCCCGGAACGCCGCGTACCGTTGGACATGCTCAAGGCCGCCCGGCGACGTCGAGCCTGAGAGCGACCCATCCGCGCTTCTCCGAACCTCCGCACAACCAGATCGGGAAGGGCGATCGCCCCGCAACAGGGGGCACGCTGACTGTGTCAGGTTCCGATGAGATCGGACCACAGAAGCCAGGAGCTAGGACCGGCGGAAGCGCCCCAGCGTCAGCACCACCGAGGGGCGGATGTCCTGCGGGTCCCAGATACTGTGGCGGGCGCGGGCAGACCATTGCAGGGTGTCGACGAGGTCCCGGAGGAGACCGCCGCGTCGTTCTATCCGTGCGCGTCGCAGATCCCCGGCGACCCAGGAGTACCGGGCGCCGATACGCGCGTCTCCCAGATCGGGGCTCTTCGATCCCAGAACGGACTCGGCCCAGGCTGCAACGAGTCCGGGACGTGCCGATTCGGCGAGGGCGAGAGACCCGAAGAAACGCCCGTTGAAATCGATCAGGTGGGGCACACCGTCATCGCCGGTGAGGAACTGCAGTTCCACCAGGCCGTGCCACCCCAGTTCCAGGAGCATCGATTCGACCTTCGTAACCAGGTCCTCGTTCACGGGCACCGTGTAGGCGCGGGCCGATGCCCCGTTCGGGGTCGGCCATAGGCGGGTCGAAACCTGCTGTGTCCGCCCATGCAACCGACCGTCGTGGAAGACCCCGATCAGTGCCCCGAGGCTGCCATTGACGGGTCGCTGCAGGATCGGCTCTGCTCCGGCTGCCCGGATTCGGAGGACCTGCGGGCGGGCGGTAGCAACGTTGGCGAAGAGCTTGGCTTCGATGCGCAAGGGATGGGTCTGATTCGGCGCCCAGTGCTCCTTGCACTTGATCACCAGCGGCCCCGACCATGCAGCCAACGCTTGATCGGTCGCCAGCTCCGTGTGCGGAGACGCCAGTCCGGCCTTCTCGGCGAACTGTGCAAGCCTGACCTTGTCCAGGACTGTTTCGACGACGTCATAGTCTGGATGGGCTACGGGAACGGGGATCTGCGTGCGGTACGCGGCCAGGGCCGCCATCCAGTCATCTCCACCACCGAACACAAGGTCGAAGCCGCCCGAGCCCGCAGCGCGACGGACCCCCTCGACGAAAGGCATTCCGTCATTGCGAGGCCGTGGAACACGGTAGGTCACATCGCACGAGCTCGAGGAACCAAGGACACCGCCGCCATCAGGAGTTCCTACGCCCACGTACCAGCCAGCCCTCTTGAAAGCTCGGGCCGCGGCGAGGGCCCCTCGATCACGTCCCGTGGACACGATCAGCACTCGCGGCGTCGGTACCGGAAGCGACGACGATGCCGGGCAGGAGAAGGGGCTCGGTGGATTGTGCATGGTGAAACCTCGGCAATGAACTCGGTTGGCGACCTCCCCAGACGGCCACCACGGCGCAGGCACCATCAGCACCTCGTACCACTACGCTAACGAGCGAACACGAGAGGCGAATGAGCGACACGACGTGAAAGACGATCCTGTCGCTGCAACGCCGGTGACCTCGGTCACTGATAACGTCACCGCTGGTCCTCCTTGAAGAAGTCCGCGTGAGGGCCACCTGAGAGTTGGTCGAGGGTTATGTGCGGCTTCTGTGCTTGCCATGGCTGCGAGGGTAAGGGCGTCATGATCGCCTGTCTGGAGGTACACGCATGACCGATCAACGGTTCCCGAAGAACCTGTTCCGCGCCGGTGAGGATCCGGATCCGCGATTCACATTGGCCAACGAGCGCACATTCCTCGCCTGGATCCGCACCGCGTTGGCGTTGATCGCCGGAGGTGTGGCTCTTGAAGTCTTCGGGCTGAGCCTGCATCCCGGGTTCCGCCTGACGGCGTCCTTCCTGCTCATCGGGGCAGGGGTCCTGGCGCCCGTTCAGGCGTGGTTCGGCTGGCTCAGTACGGAGCGGTCGCTGCGGCATCAGCGTTCCCTCCCGAGCTCGATCTCGGGGCTGGTCATCGCCGTCCTCGTCTGCGCCGCCGGTATCTGTGTCATCCTCGGCATCGTGCTTGCGTGAGCGGTGACCGGGAGCTGTTCGACGTCGGCCTGCAGCCCGAACGAACAGCGTTGGCCTGGAGGCGCACTGCGCTGTCCGTTGCTCTAGGATCTCTTGTCGCCTTCAGGTTGCTGCCAGAACTACTCGGCAACCCCTCCTGGTCGGTTACAGGTTTCGTCGGCGTCCTGTGCGCGGCACTGATCTGGGCCACCTCCGAATGGCGCTACCGCGCGTTCTACCACCATCATGTATCGCGGCCTCACACCCCGTTCGGTGCATGGCCACTCCTGCTGCTCGCGGCAGGGACCTTCCTGCTCGGCCTCGGTGCCACAGTCCTCGCCCTCGCCCTCGTTCTCCCCTGACGACCAGGAGACCCGCGTCCTGTCACCAGCACCAGAAGCACCCGGCGACCGCGACCCGCAAGCCTTCCTGTTGCACATACGCGGCTGAAGCGCTGACGTCGATGTCCTCGAGATACTTTCTCCTCGATCTTTCCGACCCCAGCGGCTAGCTTTCCGACAGATCAGGGTAGCGGGATTCGTGAACACTACCTTCATCCTGTCGCCTGCCTACTAGAGGTCTCCGTCAAGCTCGAGCCAAAGCTGTCGGAAACGGCGAGTCGTTGGTGCACGCACTCCTGCCGGCGACACATCTTGACGACGATTGCCACTTCTGACTCTCGCCCCCGACAGTATCGTTTTGGCCTTGAATGAGCAGCGTCATTCACGCAGCTCAGCACCGACCCGGACCGGACCGAAAGGCCACTGCTCATGAGCTCTACCACTTCGCAACCAGCTCCACGACAAGCGATCGTCCGTCCACCCACCATGGCGGACCCCTGGGGAGGTCCGCTGGGGCGCGCAGCTCACAAGGCGATCCAGGTGCTCGTCCTGCTGGCCCTGTTCACCGTGGTGGTCTACGCCCTGGTCCAGGTCCGCCTGGTCGTCATCCCGCTGCTGCTGGCGCTGATCCTGGCGTCGGCGATAGGACCCTTCGTGTCCTGGCTGCGGCGTAAGGGTTGGTCGAGTTCCCTGGCGACAGGGGTGTCCTTCGCCCTTCTGCTCTCGCTCATCGGTGGCTTCCTGACAGGGGTCGTGTTCGCCGTCATCGGACAGACCGACACCCTCGTCAGCAGCGCCGGACAGGGCGTGAACCAGCTCATCGATTTCGTGCAGGACGGGCCCATCCCCGTGAATGACGGGCAACTGAACGCCCTCCGGGAAGCTGCCGCAGATTTCGTCACCAGCAGCACCGCCGGCACCACCGCGCTGGCCGGGCTCAGTGCGGCCACGAATTTCATCACCGGGTTGCTGCTGCTGGTGGTCATCCTGTTCTTCTTCCTCAAGGACGGCGAGAAGATCTGGGCGTTCGTCCTTCGGGCCTTCAAGGGAACCCGCCTGGTCAAGGCGCGGAAAGTCGGAGACCAGAGCGTAGCGGTGCTCGGCGGGTACGTCCGCGGAACAGCGATCGTCGCAGCTGTCGACGCATTCTTCATCGGCCTCGCCCTGGTCATCCTCGGAGTACCGCTAGCCCTGCCGCTGGCTGCGATCGTATTCATCGGAGCGTTCATCCCGCTGGTCGGCGCGACACTGGCCGGAGCCCTCGCCACCGTCGTCGCCCTGGTCACCAACGGACCCGTGACCGCCCTGATCGTCCTAGGTGTCGTCGTCCTCGTCAATCAGCTCGAGGGGAACTTCCTGCAGCCCGTCGTCATGGGCCACACCCTCAACGTCCACCCTCTGGTCATCCTGGTCGCGCTCACCGCAGGTACCGTCCTCGCCGGCATCATCGGCGCTGTTCTCTCCGTCCCCCTCACCGCCGTCGCCTGGGCAGGCATCAAAGCGTGGAACGCTGAGCGAGACGAGGACATCACCGATCACCAGATCATTCGAGCCGAAGCCCACACCCTCATGGACGAGCAAGGCCACGGACCCAGCAACACCCCCGATCCTCGCGATACAGCGGATAGCCCGGACAACGTGGACGGCGCGGATGCTCAGCGCCCCGCGGGAGATCACGTGAAGGAGTACGACGAGGCCCACGCCCACTCCTCCCTACTGGAAGAACGGACCCCTGTTGCCTCACGGCAGGACGCGCTAAAGGACGCGCCACCCGACCCTCATCCCGCCACTGGCTCCACTCCTCGTTCGACAAACGATTCAGGCGACGACCCTCACTCCGGAGCCACCAGCACCAAGGAATGGTGACATCGGCAGATCCTATGGCGGCCCTCAAGGAGGCCTAGCATCACGGGCTGGAGTAGTCAGCCCTGGCCGGGCTCTGGATGGCCCGCGAAGATCGTTACTGGTAGGTGATGAGCCACGGCTTGGGGTCGATGACTGAGTACGTCTGTTCGGGTGTCAGCATCGGCTGGTCCTCATCGTAGAAGTTCTTCCATGAGGGCCAAGCCCCTGCCGGGGACACGGTTTGCAGCGCCGACCAGGTGTCGAGTTTCTGCTCCGGAGTCCCATGCCCGTCAGCGTGCAGCGTCACAGCTACTTCGGTGCGTGAGAGGTCGAGGGCCGCGCGGTCACTGATCATATCGATGCGGAACTGGTGAATCATGAGGAGCTTCTGGGGTAGGTGCCGGTCCCGCGTCAGGTCGGCAAGCCATGTGGTGGTTGCATTGACCTCCGTGGTGCTGACGGTGCCGATCTGCTGAAGAGGCTGCTGGCCGGGGAGCAACCGCCATTCCGGATCCAGTGCGAGCCCGACGGACGGTCGGGCAAGAAGCTCTTCGTACATCTTGGCCTGGGACAGGAAATCGGACCGCCCCGACTGCAGGTCCAGCACGACGTACACGCCCTGTTCCTCGGCGGCGTCGACCCAGGGCCGAAGGACCTCGATGGACGTCGCGCTCGAATAGTCGCCGTCGAGGCCGGGCTCCGCGCTGGCGACCGTGGCAATCAGGTCAAGGGCGGGAACAACGGGCTCGTCGCTGAACGGCTGGTACTGGGCGGCGAGATCCTTGACGCGGGCGATCGTCTCGTCGATGCCCTGCTCACCCAGCGCTCCGAGGGCAGGGCCGCTGGGGTGCCCGTACAGGGCCACCATCCGACGGCCGGGAAATACTGTCTGGCCACCGCCCGCTAATTGGGGTGCTGTTGCCGCAACACGAACCCGCTGGGCGAAGGTATCCCGGGAGCCGAACGAATCACCGATCGCGAATACCGCATGGCCGGCGTTGGACCGGATGGCATCTATCGCCCTGCTGGTCGATCGTGGGTCCGCGTCGGCGACCATCTGGACATCAGCGCCTGCAGCCCGTGCCGTGGCCAGCGGTGCTACAGCAGAGGAATGAGTCACCAGAATCAGGGCGTCCGTTGCTCGGCCCGCAGGTGTGAAGCGTGGGACCTTCTCTGTCGTGGCGGATTCCACCAGTGCCGAGTGGGCGGGGGCCGTGGGCGTGGGGCGGGCGGTTGCAGCCGGTCCGCCCTGCTGCGGTGCGGGAGCTGCTCCGTGACGGGGTTGCAGGGTGATCAGGCGTGGCTCGCTCGCATCAAGCTCACTCACTGCGGCAGCGACGTCCGTCTCCGGAACAGAAACCGGGGTGACCGACAGGTTCAGGACGGCGGCGAAATCGGTCTCCCCGGTAGGACCGATGACGAGGGCTCGCTGCCCGGCCAGGGCAGTCCAGTCCGCCGTCGCATCACCATACCCGACGACCGTCTCAGCCTTGAGGCGGTCGAGTTCAGCCATAGCCTCTGAGGCATCTGACCCTCCCGGCCCTACGACCAGCAGGGGAACGCGCAGACCTACCGCAGCACTGACAGCCGTTATGAGAGCGGCGTCCGCGACATCAGGAACAGTCTCCGCCTGACGGACGAACACCACGACGGCAGGACTGGTGTCGAACAGCGCGCGGCTCATCTCGAGGGAGGTCTGCCCGCCGGTGCCCGCCAGAACCTCGCGCGTGCCGGCCGCGGGGGCCGCAAGCACCACCGAGGGATCGGCGTCCGCCGCCGATTCACTGACGGTCGGCATGGGTGACTGACCCGATGTGCAACCGGTCATGACAAGGACTATCGCCACAGCAAGGGGAACACTGCTACGTGGAATACGGCGGAAGATCGGATCCTGCTTTCATCAAGGGCTCCCACGACTCTAACCCGGCCCCTTCGGCCGACTCGTGGCAGGCACACGACGACGGCGCCGCTACCCTCGAGCCCGTCCGTTGCAGGGTGGAGCTGCGGGCACTGACAAAGCGAACTGGCCCTTCCCTGTGAAGTGGTGTCCTGGCTGCAGCACCTTCAGCTCTGAGGCCCAATAGACTTGAGGTATGCACCATCCCTCGCCGGCTGTCAGGCATGGCGGAAGTCTTGTGCTTTTCGTAGTGGTGGCCGCCTGCGCTGCTGTGGCGCAGCTTGGGGTCGGATATCTCTCCCTGATCAGCGGCCTTGCCGCCCCGCCCTGGGCTGTAGCTTTGTTTCTTGGGTGGTGGGCGGTCATGACCTACATCGGCGTCAGGTTGATGCTGCATCGCTCCTACTGGGTCCTTCTTGTGCCCGCGGTGTCGCTCGCCACGTTGTTCAGTGCGATGGTGACCGGCGGTGCAGTCCTCGGCTGGAGGGCCTGACCACCATTTGGAAGAAGCCCGCCCCGAAGACTGAAGAGCCCCGGCAGAGGATCCTTCAGCGGGACGGGCCCAAGAATGACCGGTCGATCACAGGAAGGTTCTGGTCCGATACTCCTGATACTGCGAGCGTCGCCAGTGTCGACGGAGGCCCTCCCACTCGCGTGGACGTGCTTCGTGAGGCTCCAGTTCTGATAGCCGTCTGCTGGCACGGATGCCGGGCGCAGTACTCGGAGGTGCACCTTCCGTAGCGTTACGTGGTCCGGTGGACTTGCACCCGCCCTCCGGAGGAAGGCCCGCTCATGTCGTCGTCCTTCATTCCGCCGCGTCGGTCAGCATCGGTGATGCGGCTTCGCTCGTCGGCATTACACCGCGCGCGATCCGTCGCCACCACGAGATCGGCTTGCTTCCCGAGCCCGAGCGAGGCAGCGATGATCGCCGCCGCTGCGGTTCTGACGAGATGATCCGGTTGCTGTGGATCCGCACGATGACCGACGCCGGGATCGCCTTGGACGACACCCGTGACGCCTCCGCTGCCACGGCCGGTGCCGGTACCGGTGCTTGCAGCGACAACGATGTCACGGGCGTTCTCGGACGGTTGGCAACAGCCTTCGTAGGCCGGGAAGCAGGATTGCAGCGGCAGCGCACTGCCGTGCAGCGTATGCGTACCCGGGGCAGCGTTCAGCTAGAGGTGCTTGAGGTAGCGCTCGGGCGAGGTGAGGAAGGCCTGCCAGCTTGTGACGAGGTCGAGATCTTCCCACTGTCGATCACGTAGGCCCCAGCTGCCGACTTCGAAGATCTGCGCATTCGGCATGGCAGCCAGGAGCGGTGAGTGCGTCGAGAGGATCACTTGAGACTTCCCCGACGCGACGAGTTCTTTCAGTACGCCGAGCAACGCCAGGCAACCCGAGAAGGACAGCGCTGATTCCGGCTCGTCGAGGATCCAAAGACCCGATCCACGAAACCGATCGACCACGAGCTCGAGGAACGATTCACCGTGAGACATCTCGTGGAAGGAAACGTCCGGCCCGCTCGTGCTGGGGTTCGACTCGAGGTAGGTGTAGAAGCCGTGCATTGTCTCGGCGCGCAGGAAGTACCCACGTCGGGTGGTGCCGGCGTTTCGGACCAGCTGGAGGTGATCAGCGAGTACCGATTCTGTTGTACGCGTCCTGTGTTGCGCTCCGGTCGAGCCTCCCTCGGGGGACAGCCCGTAGGCCAACGCGATCGCCTCGATGATGGTGGACTTACCGGACCCGTTCTCACCCACCAGGACGGTAGCCGGGCCGAGATCCAGTCCGCTATCGAGGATCGTAGCGACGGGTGCCAAGGTCGCCGGCCAGATCCGTCGATCAAGGGCGTTGGAGGGATGCTCGGTCAGTCTCCGGATCGGGAATCGTTCGAAGGCCATGCGGCCAGTGTGCCAGCCACGAAGCAGGACATGGCGTAACCCTGACATGCAGCGGTGTAGCGCACGGCGCGGGCCCGACGCGGCAAGAACCCAAGGACCGTAGCACGAGCGGACGCACTGCTCATCGGGGTCCAGCGCGGTGGTATTCCCGGCTGAGTAGACCGACGAATGTCCCGCTGGCGTAGGCCAGAAGAGAATTCTCGAGCTCACCCTGCCCATCGGTTGCGGTGAGGATGATCGCACACCAGGCTATGGCGGCGATGAGCCAGATCAGGCGGCGCCTCGTTACCTGATCATCTCGTCTGCTGACATCGGTGTAGAACCCCACCGCACAGCCGACGAGAAGCGAAGCAACGGTCACGAGAACCCCCATGGGACAGGCGCTGGCAGGCCTTTGTGCATCGACCCTACGAGGCGATGCAGAGACATCGTCACCGAGCGCATCAGCCACAGCAGAGCAGACGATCCGATGCCGTCCGGAACAGGTATCGAAGGCACAAGGTGTAGAGCTCGGTTGATCCTATCGATGGGGATCTCCGCCTGCCAGACCCTTCACAACCTGGGTGCCGAAGCTCTTCGCTGCGATCACCGTGCTGGGAACTACTGATTCGGCCTGTGGCCGCGAGGTCGATCGCGTCAAGGCCTACCGCATAGCTGAAGCCAACTACTCCCGCTTTTGGACCTGTGCCGCCGCAGTGGAGCACGAGTCGACCCTTCAAGACGGGTTCAGCGTGAACTAGATGGACTTCGCTGGCCAAGACGCGTCGTCGAACGATCAGCTGTTCGCCGCGCAGGTGCCAACCGGCAAATGGAACGACGACGAGGGTGATCACCCGGTTCGGTGAGCGCCCGCTACAGCTGGCGCTGCCCTGGCATGTCCGGAGTGCTCCGTGATCAGAGCGGGACTAGGCTCTGATCACCGAGCGACTGACAGCGAACATGGGGGTTGCAATGGCTCTTGGTGGACCGGAAGTTTTCATCGTCCTGCTGGTATGGCTTGTCGTAATAGCTGCTATGGGTCTTGTGCTGTACCTGATCATCCGGCTGGGTGTGAAGCACGGCATGCGGTCCTATTACGCCGGCGCTTCGCGGACTCCTGGCCCCGATCCGCAGTCCGGGTCCCGATGATCGACTACCCGAGCATGATCACCAGGCACACCGCAGCTGTGGCTGGTGTCATCGGATGTTCAGCTCTTCTGCTGGCCGGCTGCGCCAGTGCTCCGTCCTTCTCCGAGGATGAGAAGCAGCAGATGAGGGACAGCGCAAGCGGATACCAGCAGGCGGTCCTGGAAGACCTGGTCGTGACCGAGGCCGAGTATCGCGACGCAGTTGATGCGACACGCGGCTGCCTCCAGGACAAAGGCTTCGGCGTCGGACCACTTGTTGAACAGAACGGCAACCAGCTCGGCTTCCAGTCCTCCTACAGTGGCGATGGACCGCCTTCCGATCAGATCATGCAGGCCTGCGACGACGAGTTCATGACCGAGATCGGCCCGATCTGGGTGTCGCAGCGCATGCCGTTGACCAGCTGACGCCACGACACTTCAGTGACCAGAACCGAACGAATCATCGTCGCGCCGGCGTTCGCCGGTGCCTTGGTGAACCTCCTCTTCCGGGGCATGGGCCTGCTTTCCTACGTCTGCCTGGTCGTCGTTCTCGTTGTCGGCGGCAGCTCCACCCTGCGCTGTTCCATGCAGCGGCAGTCGGCTTGTGATAGCACGTGATCATCCGCCGGTTGGGCGGAAGACGTGAACCGGCAACGATCTGGAGTGAAGGATGCGCCTGACACGCAGCCGTGACTGGTCTCCCCTTGAACAAGGGGCCGCCGTCGTCCTGATTGCGCTCCTGTCCGCAGGGCTCTGGTTCGGGTGGTTCGGCTGGGATACCGAGTACCAGTCCGATCCGGACACCGGCAGGATGACCGGCCCGTACGAGATATGGCAGGGCGTGGCTGCCCTGCTGTGCGGCATCGTGGTAGTGGGACTTGCCTATCGCCTTCTGCACTTCTTTGTTGCCGTGGTGGTACTTTCGGCCTCTTTCACGCTCGCCTGGATCAGCACGGCTTCTGCAATGGATGCAAGCGGCCTCTGGGCGGTAGGGGCAGTACTTCTCGCCTTCGGCGCGACCTTCGGCTCAGCCGCCATGCTCGGTATGGCTGCAGCAGTCGAGACCATCGGCAAAAGAGAGAAGAATCGCGGGCAGCCTCACGAAAGCCTCTTCCCAAGGCCATGAAGACTCTGGTCTTCCCACGACGGTGAAGGTGCACGGTGGTGTGACGTACACGATGGTCAAGCGTTCAGAGCCTGATACTGGGCCGCGTTCCTACTATTGGCTGGGTGACAACGGCCAGGAGATCGAGCTCTCCGAGAAAGATGCCGGATTCGCCGATCGTGATCAGCAACCTGATGCTGACGGGGGAGGAGCAGATGCCGACCTGCAGGGCGCGCGTGGAGGGGTTGTATGCTCACGGCATGAGCAGACTCGTGGTGTCGGTCCTCACATCGCTCGACGGCTACTTCCAAGGCCCTGGCGGTGATCTGACAGTGATGCCCTTCGAGGACGCGTTCAACACACATAATCTCGAGCTGCTGAGTACTGCGGGCACCCTCGTGTACGGGCGTACGTGGTACTTGGAGAACTGGGATTTCTGGTCGAAGGTTGCGGCAGATTCGTCTGCGGACGAGCGCGAACACGGCATTGCGCGCTTCGTCACCACGCTGCCCTCGATTCTCATCAGCGACTCCATGGTGCCGGATCCGGACGCTCCATGGGCGCGGACTACCCGGATCGTCCCCAGAACCGCGGCGCCGGCAGAGCTCACCCGACTCAAGGAAAAAGGCGATGGCGACGTGCTGATGTTCGGCAGTGCAACGACGTGGAATCCACTGCTCGAGCTAGGGCTGGTCGACGAGCTGATCGTTCTAGTCGGCGCCGCTCTACTCGGAACGGGAAACAAGCTTTATGCGGGCTCCCGTGCCGGCCTACGGTTGGTCGACGCAACCATTCTGCCGGGGTCGGAGCTCGTGAAGCTCCGCTACCTTACTACCGGCTAGTGGTCCTCCCTTTCGTCACGTCGTTCGGTTCTCGCTCACAGCTGCGTGCCGATGAGGGTGAACCATCGCGCGGCTCCATCCGACGAGCGTGGCAGCACTGCGAGAACAGGCACGTGCAGCGATTGTTCTTCGCCACGGGGCGTATGGTTACTGTTCGCCCGCCTAGGATCACCATCGATGAAAAGGCCTCAGGTATCCCGATGGCCGGGTCATGTCAGCCTGAAGTGGTCGTACGACCGGATCGTAGGGCCGCTTTGCGCGGCCAGATGGTGTAGCTGAGCGCCCATATGACCTCGATCGCGATGGCGATCCCGAGTAGGTGAATCCATCCGGAGAGTGCGGCCGTGCGGTCGGAGTCGTCCACGGACCATGTGATGAGCGCAATGATTCCCGCTGCGATGAGAGCTGCACCCAGGGTCCTCCCGACGTCACTCCAGCAGCGCCGGGTGTACTGCCACCCGGTCAGTCTCTGCGGAGCCGGCCCGCCTGCGAATCGATGGGCGAAACGGATGTCCGCCCAGCTGATCATCCGGTGCCCATACGCCAGGGAGAATCCGATGTAGATAGCCGCCAGTCCGTGGTGCCAGGACGCGGTCGCCCCGGAGGCCAGATGCATCGTGACCGTTACCAGAAGCACGACGTCGATCAGTGGAGCGCACAGGAGCAGCAGCGCGCTGACGGTCTTCAGCTGGAAGACATACCGGGCGACCAGCCCGGCGACGATGGCAATCCAGAACCCGACCTCGCAGGCGATGATGAGGCTTAGGATCACGCCTTCCTCCTGGTTGATGCGAGGAGGATGAAGCCAACCGCCGCACCCCAGAGGGTGAGAGTGTCAAAGGCGATCCGTTCCGTGAATCCCACGCCGAGCATCAGTGCGGGGCCGCCGCTGATCGCGTCGACGAACAGGGCGAATCCGATGATGGAAACGAGAACGCTCATGCCCGTCAGCAGGGCTGCTCGTCCAACATCAGTGTTCCTGCGCAGCGCGAAGACAAGGAGGATCATGCCGATCCATTGCATGGCCGCCTGAGCGAGGGCCGCCGTGTCATGAGCCTCCGGGTGAACGTCCCAGGGCAGAAACCCGACCAGCATTACCAGCAGGCCGCCGCTTGCGAGGAAGGCCATCGCAACCTTGCCTGTCCGCGCTCGCGGCCAGGCCGACCACAGCAGGACAGCGCCGAGTGCGAGGCACGCGCCGTTCACGATCGTCGAACCGTTGGCCAGGACGTGCCCCGGTGAGCAGATGTAGCGCTCCACCCGCGTACCGGCGTCGAACGTCCCGCATTCCGTCACACCGAGGTCGCTGATGAAGTTCGAACCCCAGGAGTAACCCTGAGGCCAGAGCATCGCTGCAAGGGCCTGCGCGGGAAGGGTCAGCATGCCGAGGATCCACAGCGTGGCACCCCATTGAAGTCGCGTCATGGCGCAACCATACAATACGATTGTATTGTTCAGATGGCGGTAGCCTCGGAGAATGACTAGTCCTGCCACTGAGCGGATCCTGATGGCGGTACAGGACATCCTCGTGTCGGACGGGATCGAGGACGTGACTATCCGCAACGTCGCGAAGGCTGCCGGCGTCTCCCTCGGCGCGGTTCAGCATCACTACCGGACCAAGGATGACCTGCTCATGGCGGCCATGGACAGGGTCAGCGGACAATTCATGGAGCGAGTGATGTCCGTGACCACACCGACCGCGACGCCGACCGCGAATCTCGCAGCTGTGTGTCACATCCTTGGTGGAGTCGACGACGAATCCAGGACGGCTTCCGTGGTCTGGTTGGCGTTCGCATCCAAGGCGGCAACCAGCGAGCTGATCGGCCGAGCACATCAGGAATCCTGGCGTCTCCTGGAAGGCGGGCTCACGGAGTTGCTGCGGCAGGTCGACCCGGTTCTCGGGAGCGACGACGCGGCTACGCTCATGGCACTGCTCGACGGGATTGCGATCGCGCGGGCGACCGAGGCCGAGCGCATGACGCGGGAGCGAGCCCATCGCATCATCAGTGCCCTCCTCGAACACTTCGAGCCCTAGGCGGGTACTGCAAGGGTGCACCCGAACGCCTCAGCGCCGATCCGCTCAGGTGGCCTTCGTCTGGAGTCCTTCTTCGGCTTGTGCGATAGAAGCGTTCGAGGGTTCAGAGGTCACGCAGTGTCGCCCCGACGCAGTACGTCTGTAAATCCCTTACCGGACGTCGGCGTTCGGGCACCAGAAGAAGACCCGGTCTGATACTGAGCCGTCATCGATTTCCTGGTGCGGAGAACACATTGCAGCCGTTCCGTCAGCGTCACCCTACTCCCCGGGGTCGGCGCGGAAGCGGATCCCTCATCGTGCGGATGGGGTCGAGGCCTGGACGGTGATGGCGGTGATGCTCGCGGTGATCTGAGCGAGAAGCAGCCAGGGGTGGACGGTATCCAGGTACAGCGTGAGGAGGAGCGGGGCCATCGAGAGGACGGTCATGTCTGTCCCGCGTAGAAGCGAGGACACCTGATCTCGCGGTACGGAGCCAAAGGGTGTTTCCACCGGTGGTGTGGTCCAGTCCGTAGCGGGGCGTGTTGCCGCGCGAGCGGCCCCGGCTCCCATGCCGAGACCGGCGAGGACGCCTAGGAGCACGAGAAAAGGAGTGCCAGCACCGAGTACTACCAGTGTTCCGGTCAGGGCGCCCATCCATGCTGCCATAGCTGATGCGGGCATGATCATCCGGCTGCACCGCACGAGGACCGGGCTGACGGGTAGGAGCGCGTCGAGCTCGGGGATGACGGCTGTCCGTCGGGCGATAGTTCCCGTCCCTGCCGTCACGAGACAGCCGGCGATGAGGGTCACGGTCAGTTGAAGGAACACGGGAAGGGCTGGGGTGATGAGGGTGATGCTGACGCATAATCCCAGCCATACCAGGGCGGCGGTGGGCGGGGGTTGCAGGCGCAGGAACGCCACGACGTCGGCGCGAATCACGGCTGTGAGAGGCCGGCGGGTGGGTCGTCCGTAATAGCGTGAGCCGCGGCGGCTGACGCGCGTGGAGGGTGCGGCCACCAATGAGCGGCGCAGTTCGTTCATGTCGATGAAGAAGATGGATGCCGCGGCGTGGCCCGAGACGGCACCCCCACGCTGCAACTCCACACCGCGCACGTCGCCGACGCGGGGGACCACGTAGGCGAGGAGCACCGCAGCCAGGCTGAGGACCAGGATGAGCGGCCACATCGAAAAGCCCAGGAACGGCAGGACAGCCACGGGAATGAGCCCGAGAAGGATCGTAGCGCGGAGTGCACCGGCCGCAGATGTCAGTTGCAAGGCCGCGGCTCCGATAACAGCCACGATAGAGGCGCCACCGAAGATCACTGCCGAGTTCGCATGATCCCAAGGTGACCGGTCGAGCGCGGTCAGGAGACTGAACGGCACGTAGGCGACCGATGCGACGGCGCCGACGGCGACCAGGCGTCGGAGAAACGACGGGAGGACCATGGGCCGGCGGTCGACCGGTAGCGGTAGCCACCAGGCTCCTTCGGCCTGGCCGACGGTGACAGGTCCTAGCCGGCGGGCCAGTACAACGACCCCGACCAATGCCAGATAGGTCAGAAGCATCCATACGATACCGGCGGGCACGACCTGCCAGTGTGCGGCCACCAGGGTCGTCCCGCCGATGTTTCTCGCCGCGATCTCGCCACGGAGTGCCACGACGAGGGACGCCACAATCATCACCACACAGGCACCTGCCAGCGCGTTCGAGTACAGGTCGACGAAGAGATCGCGGGTTGATGAACGCGCCCTGTTGTACTGCCGGGCCGCGCGCCTGGTGAAGCTCACAACATTCCGGGCCAGGCGCACCGAATCAGCCTCGGGCGTCGCCAGTCCTGCAGTTGCCCTCCAGGGTTCAGGCACCTGCAATGATCTGCGCTCCCCGCTCTGTACTCACGGGTTTGACGGTCTCGTCGATGACCAGGCACGCCGTCGCCGTCTGAACCAGCAGCCGGGGATCATGGGTGACCAGGACGACTGTGGTCCCGGCATCAGCGCATCCCTGGATCCGTCGGGACAGCGCATCGCGCATCACCGGATCCAGACGCTGCTCGGGCTCATCGAGGAACAACAGTGACGACGGACGGATGAAACCCGCGGCCAGAAGCAGGCGCCGGCGTTGCCCGGAAGACAGTGCGTCAGGGACCGCGTGAGCTCTGTCCGCGATGCCGAAGAACTTCAGCTCAGCATCGACGGCTTCCTCAGGAGAACTCACCGAGTGACCCCGTGCCACCAGGAGCAGGTGCTCCCGTACCGTCAGTGACGGAAAGAACACATCCTCATCGAACACGGCCGCGACCTGTCGGCGGAACTCCACGGCGTCGGGCATCACCGGTAGACCATGAACCCGCACGTCCCCTGCCAACGGGTCCTGACGCCCCGCCAGGGTCCGGACAACAGTGGACTTACCGGCACCATTGAAACCGACCACCGCGAGAACCTCACCGGAGGCCAGACCGAGGCTTACCTCCCCACAGACAGGAGTGCCGACGTACCCGACCAGCAGACCATCAGCTTCAAGCACATCCCCCATGGCAACCACCCTCCAACTCTAAACGGGACTGGCAAGCGCCCGATCGATCCGGGGGAGGGAGGCACGAGCCCGTCGAGCGGTGATGAGGGGGCTGGCTCCTGCCATGTTTGGATTGCAGCGTCGAGTAGGAAGCCCCCCCGACTCAACGGAGTGCTAGTGCAAGGCCGAGCATGGCGAGGGCGAGTATGGGAAACATCCAGTTCGTGACCTGAACGATGACTCTCGCGCCGGTTCCGGTGCTACTCGCTGCCCCCGAGCTCGGGTCGGTGATGTCATCGTCGTCCGTCGTGGAGGATGACCGAATGGTGTTCCTGACCGAGAGTGCCACCATGACCAGGGCGCTGCCGATGAGCCAGGGCAACGGATCGAGCGCTAGCCATGCTTCGGCCTGGTCGGTCGGGGTGGCGACGCCGGACATGACGCCGGCGAGGGCGCAGATAGCGGTGATCGCTATGCAGACCCAGATTCGTCGGACAATGGCGTCGAGGTAGAGCGGCAGGAAGGCTACGAGCACCACGGGCGTGGCGAGGAGAGCCAGTTGTGCTGGTGAAATCAGGAGTAGTTCAGACCGGGTCGAGGACACGACCGCCTGGTTGAAGAGCAGGAAGGCCAAAAGCCCGAGCAGTGACGGCCAGAGTGCTTTTCGCACCCAGTCGTGTTTCGGCGCGGCGGGAAGCTCGAGCGCAGCAGCGTAGTCGCGGGCGGGACCGAACGCTTCTTCGGCCTGCTGGCCGGTATCGCTGAGGAGTTCCTTCGCGCTTGCGACGGTGTCACCGATGGCGTTTCCGTGGACTTGGCGGAGCCGGAGTTCCATGACGAGTTGGTCGAACCATTTCTTATCGCTGGTCTGCTGGATCATGGGGAGCCCTCCCTGGTAGGTTGGTCGAGGTAGCGGGTAGTGACATCGGTGAAACGCAGCCAGTCGGCGCTGAGGCGTGTCACTTCAGCGCGGCCCTGGTCGGTCAGGGCGAAGTACTTGCGGCCCGGACCGCCGTCGCCGGCCCTCCATTCCGTCGTGACCAGGCCCGCTGCTTCGTATCGGGTGAGAAGCGGATACAGAGTTCCGCCCTTGATCGTGCCGAAGCCGTAGCGCTCAAGTTCGCTGATGATCGCGTAGCCGTAGGAGGGACCAGGGGATAGGGCACGGAGGGCGAGAAACCCCAGGGTGGCCCTGAGCCAGTCGCTTGGCCAGTCCACGCTTGCTGCGTCTCGGGGCGTTGAGGTGGAGACTTCCATGACTAGATTGTGTCTCTAAGTAGTTAGCCTGTAAAGGTCTACTCGGCTGCGCCTGATACCCCAGCTGCCTGCAAGCCGCTCCCGCTGCCGGCAGGAGTTCGACGGGCACGGTGCAGTTCGATGGATGTCATGAAGCGGTCGCTTCGGCCTGAGGTTCGGCATCGCAGCGGCTGTCCTGCTGGTTCCCTGCGTGTTGCTCTCGGCGATACCCATCACGGCCTCGCTGGTCATTCGTCATCGTGAAACAAGTGAAGAGACGCGAGTGAAGGGCAATTCGACCTCCGCCGCTCACTGAACCAACAACTTCTCCTCAGGCCGGCACCTGCCCGATTGACGAGCGGCAGTCGAGACAGCATCGCTGCGGAGGAAGAGGACGCGCAGCATGGGTCTTCTCGCAGAGCAGGCGTCCGATACTTGAGTCATGCAGCGCGCGAAGGTTCATGTGATGGGGGCAAGCGGAAGTGGTACGACGACTCTCGGTAGGGCATTAGCTGACTATTGGTCGGTTCCTCACGCGGACGCCGACGACTACTTCTGGGTGCCCACCGTCCCGCCATACGTGGTGAAGCGTCCGGAGGACGCTCGGCGGGCTCTGATGCGCGACGTTTTCGTTCCGCGGGAGGGGTGGGTCCTGTCCGGGTCAGTAATGGGCTGGGGAGAAAGCATCATCGAAGAATGCGATGCCGTGGTCTTTTTGACGCTGGACCCGCGTGAGAGATTGCGACGCCTTGAAGCCCGCGAGGTCCATCGCCGGGCCGGCGGAGCCTTTGATGAGGCGGCGTGGTCCGACTTCCTGGATTGGGCGAAAGGATATGACGATCCGGCGTTCGACGGCAGAAGCCGGGCACGTCATGAAGCATGGCTCGATCAACTCGATCGACCAGTTCTGCGTCTGAGCAGCGGAATGTCTGTAGCGGAACTCCGCGACGCCGTGCTGAGGTGGGAGCCCCTGCTGCCAGGAAGCTCGGCAGTCCGGTGAACGGTACTCCTCCGTGTCGTGACAGGTGAGAAGCTGAAGCTTCGCAGGCACGAGGGAGAGCAGAGTTTCGATGGCGTCAGCAGTGACCGCTCTCAAGGCAGCTGGAGCCACACTCGAGGACGTCATCAGTACACGCGTGCTCGTGGCATCGACCGATCGAAATGATCTCGTCACTGCCTGGGAGGTTGTCCGCAGAGCGTTCGGTGCACATGACGTCCTGAGCTCTCTGTTGGGTGTGAGAGTCCTTGGATACAAGCATCAACTCGTGGAGATCGAAGCTGTGGCCGCTGTACGCGATTGAAGTACCGCTAACCGTCCGGTTGAACGATCCGCTTCCGAGCCTGATCATGTGTGGTCGGAGTGCCACAGCGCACATGGCCGCTGAAGCCGGCGGATTGCGGCGGCCCTCTGTGCACGCAAAGCAATCGCACCGCTGCGTACCAACACCTCAGCAATCAAGCAGGTAGAGCTCCATCTCACTACGTAGCACGCCCAACACCGCTCGTGAGCCGATCCCTTTGTGGAACCGGGTGAGACCAGCTTCGTCGTGAGCTTGTGGTGAGTTCGCGGGATAGGAAGGCCCGGGCGGTGAGCCCGAAGGCCCAGGCGCCGGCCCAGTACCCTCCTCCGAGTGCGGCGATGAGGGCGAGGAGGCTTCCGGGAGAAGGAACACGCCCACGGCTGGGACGGACGGCCGGAAGTCGAGGACCGCAGCGCCGACGGCTATGTGAAGGGCACCGAAGGCCAGGCCGAGCCGCATGTCGGTGGCGGGGGCGCCGGATTCACCGATATGCATCAGCAACAGCACGCCGATGCTCTGGATGGTTGTTGCGCCGACGACGCGCACCTTTATGTCCTCAGCAGCCGCACTGGTGGGCAACTGCCATTGCGGGGTTCCATTCAATGCTTGCAGCGGAGTCAGCCCCACAGGCCCATCATTCCACCGTGGCGAGAGAGCCATCCTCACAACAACCAACACACGCTAGGGAATGGTCAGCCGGATGGGTCGTGGCAGGCCATATTCCTGCACGCAGCCGATCGCACCCGTTACTGCCTTCATTGAGCACGACCTGTGTCACTGTAGGGGGATGACGCCGGACGCAGCAACCTATGACCTCGAGGATCTGCGGGCGCGGGTCATGCAGAAGAACGGCGGATCGGTGGACGACAGCATTCCCGAACTCGCCGCCGCGGACGCCGACCAATGCGCGCTGGCCCTGGCTTTGCCCGACGGGACTGTGCGTGGCACTAGGCAGGCGGAGTCGCCGTTCAGCGTGCAGTCGGCGGTCAAACCGTTCCTGTTCGCCCTGGCGCTGCTGGACACGGACGGCGAGGCCCTGGATCTCATCGGAATCGAACCGACCGGCGAAGCCTTCGACGCGATCAAGCTCGAGAGCGGCACCGGCCGCCCACCCAACCCGATGGTCAACGCAGGAGCGCTGCTCACGGCATCGCTCATCGATGGCAGCGATGTCGACGAGCGTCACGAGCGGATCCTCCGAGGTCTCTCCGCCTTCGCCGGGCGTCGGCTCGAAGTGGACGAAAGCGTCGCACATAACGAGCACCTCCTCGGTGACCGGAACCACGCGCTTGCACACCTCATGCGGGCGGAAGGAACCCTGCACGTCGGTGCCGACGATGCCGTCGCCGTCTACGCTCGCGCGTGCGCTGTCCTCGTCGACGTGAAGGCACTCGCGGTGATGGGGGCGACCCTCGCCTGCGGCGGGGTCAACCCGGTGACGGAGGAGCGCGTCGTTCCACCGGCCGTGGCTCGCGACGTCGTCTCGGTCATGGCGACCTGCGGTGTGTATGACGGCTCAGGCCGTTGGATGCGTGGAATCGGCATCCCCGCGAAGTCCAGTGTCTCCGGAGCGATCGTGCTCTCCGCCCCTGGGCGGCTCGGTGCCGCGGTCATGAGCCCGCCTCTCGATGAGCAGGGGACGAGTGTGCGCGGGCGAGTCGCCTCCGACCTTCTGAGCGTCGAGCTCGATCTGCACGCCTTCGGTTCGGCGACGGGTGGCGACCGCGGGGGACGCGCGTCCCGCAGCGAGCAGTGACCTCGCCGAGCATCGCCACGCCGGCCCTGGTGGACACCGATCCGTCGTAAGTCGCTCTTCCTCGTTGTTGTCGCGCTGGGCGCGCTCTCCGACACTCTCATACGAACGCTCTGACCGAGGAGGCAAATCGGCAGGAGTCTTGCCTCTGGTTGCACTGACATCGTTCGTGACCTGTTGCGCCGAGTACACCCTGCGCAACGGCGACCCTACGTAGGGGGAAACCGCTGCTGTGTGGTCATCGGTCCGTCAACAACGGGCAATTCCTGCTTGAGATCAGGAGTGGGCGGCGGTACGGAAGCCCCCGTTCGTTGGACTTCCGCACCGCCAGCTGAGGGGGCGTTTCAATGACGCCGGTCTGTTGGAGCTTGATTACTTGTTGGGGAGAACTCGCGGCTGGGTAGGGTCGCATGGGTACCACGCCGGTCCGCAGTCCTCGTCGATGGGTTCTCCCACTATTTCGGCGATGCTTGCCCGGCAGGCTTGAGCGTCCTCGCCTTGGGGGCCACTGTCTTCTGGGCGGAGAAGGAAGTGCACTGTAGGGAAGTCGTTCGGTATGTCGGTGCCGTTGCCGGGGAGGGGTTCCCAGCCGTGGGCGGTCATGCAGTCCGCGAACTGTTCGACGTACAGAGGGTTGGTCATGTACTCGGCTTCGGCGTAGTAACCGAGGCCGTCGCCGATGGCCACGGAAACGCCTCCTACGGACAGGGCCGCCAGAACCGCAGCTGAGATGGATGCTCGTTTGAATGTTCGCCGGCGAGCGACCTGGCGCATCAGCGAGGCCCGAACGGGCGCAAGCTCTTCGCCGATGTGCCGGTTGGTGGGTGGTTCGTAGGTGATAGGCACGGTCTGCTCCTTAGTCGTTGAGGTCGGTTGTGGTACTGGCACGCAGTCTGCGGCGAGCACGTTCGATGCGTTTGCGGGCAGCTGGCTGGCTGATGCCCAAAGAAGTGGCGGCTTCGTCGTAGCTGCGCCCCTCGACGAGGCAGAGTTCGCACAACTTCCGATCGACCTCGGGTAGCGCGGCGATTTCCTCGAGGATCCACGCCAGTTCTTCCACGGCCCGGTCCTGGTCTGTGCGGCGATGCCAGGCTGAGGAGCCGGGTGAGGGGTCGGTGAGCTCGTCAGCATCGGTGCGGCGACGAGCCCTATTGAGGTTGTAAGCGGTGTTCCGGCAACACAGCAGGAGCCAAGGAAGGACAGATTGCTCTGCCATGCGGACGTCTTTGCGGCGGCGCCAGAGGAGCAGGAATGTCTCCTGCACGATGTCGGGCACCTCGTTGCGGGAGTCAGCTAAACCCCAGGCGTAGCGGTAGACCGTTGTTGAGTATTTATCGAACAGGGCAGAGAAAGCTCTGTCATTTCCACGGATCAGTCGGTTAACCAGATCCTCGTCGGTGGTTACCAACGTCTTCGTATCGCGTGTGTTCACTTCACACCTCCACCCAGTAAGTGTCTCGGAGTGAGGAGTTGTGACAGTCAACCTGCAACTAGTTGCTACTGAGGATCGTCGATTGTTCGAAGGGGTCGAAACTTTCTGCTGTGTGGGTGGAACCTTGGGTGGTGATCGGACACTAAGGGGTATGGGTGCACAGATGATCGCCTCGGATGGGATGTTGTGGCGTCAGGTCGTCAATGGTGACGGGGACGCATTCGGGGTGGTGTTCGATCGTCATCACGAGCGGGTGCTGCGCCACGCGTTGCGGCTGCTGAGCATGCACCCGGCCGCGGAGGACATCACGGCGATGGTGTTCTATGAGGCGTGGCGGCGTCGGATGCACGTGCGGATGGTCGATGAATCGATCCTTCCGTGGCTGCTGGTGACAGCGAACAACCTGATCCGCAACCATGTGCGTCAGCAGCGCCGATACCGGCATTTCCTGTCGCAGCTTCCTCCTCCCGCACCGGCGGGTGATGTGGCCGAGGAGGTCAGTGACGCTGATGAACGTCTGGGGGAGCTCGCGTCATTACGTGAGGCGTTCCGCCGGCTGCGGCCTTTGGATCGGGATGTTCTGACTTTGGGCGTGGTGGAGGGCGTGAGTATCAGGGAGGCCGCCAGTGTCCTGGCGGTAGCGGAGGGGACGGTGAAGTCTCGGCTCAGCAGGGCCAAGCAGAGTCTTGGATCGCTCTACGAAGAGGCCGCCCTCTTAGGCAGGCCGGGCCGCTTACCGCCAACACCCGCACCTACCGCGCCGACTACGGCTACCGAAGATGATGATCACACCAGCGCAGGCCAGACGATGAACGGAAGGAGCACCTGATGAGCACAGATCAGTTCCAGGCGGACCGGCGGGAAGCCCTACGCCACCAGCTCGTGTCCCTGCCGACCCTTCAAGGGGCAGACGATCCCACCCGCTACCGCCCTGCACAAACCAGGATCGACCGTCTCCAATCGACACCGCGAACGAGCGATTCCAACCACTCGGCAGGGCAGGGTCAGCCGCGATCGCACTGGGGCCGGACGGCTGTACTGGCAACCGCCGCTGTAGCGGTCGGGGCAGTAGCGCTGGGGCAGATGAGCCTCACCGCTCAGAGCGCGCACGCGGCCGGGGTGCTCCGCGATGTCGTGGCGACGACCGCCGCGTACACGGACCTGCAGCCGGCACCCGGGCAGTACCTGCTTGTCAGTAAGCGCGGGCAGTGGCAGAACAGCAGTGATGCGTCAGATCCCAGTCAGACCTCGACCTACCAGCAGATCATCGGCGTCTATGTTCCGGGGGACGAGTCCGAGGACTGGGTCCTGGAACGTGACTGGGGCATTGCAGCCCCTGTGCCTGGGCAGATCGACGTCGAAAGGGCACCGGACGGGAACTTCTACGGGAACCCGTGGGGATTGCTCAGCGAAGAAGAAATGGATGCGCTACCTCGGGACGGGCGGGCCCTGTTGGACTGGGTGAACTCCCGCTACACCGGCGGTTCCGCGTCTCGCGACGAAGACAACTTCGTGCAAATCACCGATCTCCTCAAGATCGGCCTCGTGCCCGCCGACCTCAGGGCAGGGCTCTACGACGCCCTGGCTCTGATCCCCGGTGTAGACGCCAGCGAACAGGTGAACCTCGACGGAGTTGAAGGCACCGCCATCGGACGCACCGAACCTCTACGCGCCGGCATCCGACAGGAGATCATTATCGACCCAGCTACCGGACTTGTGATTGGAGAACGCACCGTTGCCACCTACGCGGTTTATGGGTTTGGTGCCGACGAAGTAACCGGTCACACCGCCATCAACTACTCCGTCGTGGATGCGGCACCAGAAGACTGATTGAGGTGCGGAACCTGGAAAGCGTATTTCGACAGCCGATCGTTCAGCGGACGGTTGGGATTGCTTCGAGGTTCGGGACTGGATCAGTGCGAAGTCGAGCATGTGTTTCCACATCGAACCGCTCCGCACCGTATTGCAGCTTCTGGCGCTCAAGGCCCTCTACGATGAAGCCAGCCCGCCGGGCTACTGAGCAGGATGCGGGGTTGTTGACGCGGTGACCGAGCTCGAGGCGGAAGAGACCGTCTGTAAATGCCTTAGTGGCCACTGTGGCCAGGGCTCGGGAGGCGTAGCCGTGACCGCGGGCTGCTGACGTGAGCCAGTAGTAAACCCAGGCGGTGCCGTGGGTGCGTTCGATGGCTGATAGCCCGACGTTGCCAGCAACTACATGGTCGATCGTTATGGCCCAGTTGCGTAAAGAGTCCGTGAGCGGGAGTCGTTGGCTGATGAGCTCGCGTGCTTTGTCGACGGTGGAGAGGTTAGCACCGCCGAATTGCGTATGTAGATCCGGGTTCTCCTCGTAAGCGGCCAGTAGGGCGGGAGCATCTTCCGGCGTCCACGGACGCAGCTGAACGGTCATATCCTCATTGTGCCGAACGCGCGATTGTCGATCCCGCAGCGTGCATCGTCAGGCGAAGCGCGTGGTTGTGGGTGTGGTGTTGCGTTGAATGAGTCCGAAGGTCGCTACGACGGCGGCGAGGGCGAGGGTGAGGCTGATGACGAGGGCTATGAAGTAGTCGGTTCCGGGCCAGGTGAGTGTGTAGGAGTCGTCGATACCGGTGATCATGAGCCAGGCTACGAGGAACCCGAGTCCGATGGAGAGCGTGAGGACGGTCAGGAGGGGTACCGCGGCTTCCTGGAGGATGATCCTGCGAAGTGTCGATGTTGGCATGCCCATGAGTCGCATGAGGCCGAGGACTTTCTTCCGGTCGAGGATCGCGGATGCAGTGCCGACGGCGAGGGAGACCCCGGCGATGACGACGGCGATGACCATCCCCAGGTAGGCGAGGACGGCGAGGCCCTGAACGAGGCGCGCAGAGGACTGCAGCTCGAGGTCAGTGGGCGTCGTTCCGGGGGTGCCGGTGATCCCGGAGGTGTTCAGCGCTGTCCGGGCCCGGTCGACGGCCCCCGGTGTGCCGTCGGTGTCGACCATGATCACCACCGGTACGAAGCGATCGAAGGTGGTGGTGGGGGTCGGCAACAGTGGGACCGGGGTCGTGGTCCATGTATCCAGGAAGGACATGTCGAGGGTGACGACATCTGTTGTGGGGATGCTGGTAAAGCCGAGACTTGGAGCGTCTTCGGCCCGAAGGTAGATCTCGCGCTCAGCCCCAATCTCAGTGAAGGCCGCCGCGCCGTACCCGATGGTCGCGTGCCGAATACCGGGGAGTTGCTCCAGGCGGTCCTTCATCGAGGTGGTGTCAGTGGTGGTGGTCCCGGTGCTGATGGTCGAGGTGACGCTGGTGGGCTGGGGTAATCCGGGCGTCGCTGTTGGTGTGGGGCGTGTTTCGATGACGCTGGAGGCGCCGGCGAAGACGGAGACGACGAATACGGCAATGACCAGTCCCGAGACGGAGCGGAATGTGGCCGCGGGCGTTCGTTGGATGCGGGTGAGGGCGATGACCGCAGCGGCACTGTGGGCCCGTCGTGCTCCGATCCTGCTGACGAGCAGTGTCAGCCACGGGCCGGCTGCGATGATACCTACGAGGGTGAAGGCGAACCCGCCAAGGAGTAGTGGTGTCTGCAGCTGGGCTGAGAGGTCGTTGGCTGTGCGGCTGAGTAGTGCGGCGAGAACTAGGGCGGCAAGCCCGCCCAGGAGCGGAAGGAGCCTTCTGGTGCGTGGCAGTGTTTCGGGTGCGGACTGGGTGACGCCCAGGGGGCCGATGCCTGCCCTGCTGGTGCGATACGCGGCTGTGACGGCCGCTGCGGCGACGACGACCGTGACGACGATGAGGCCCGCGACCCACCCGGTGGTCAGGTCGGAGATGAACATGCGGGTGCCATTGACCGGCAGTTGCGCGGCGACCGGCCTGAGCAGGACCGCCAACACCACGCCGGCGACGGCGCCGATGAGGCTTGGGATCGCTGTTTCAGCAGCGGCGATCCGTGCAACGACGCGGGGCGAGGCCCCGATCAGGCGCAGCGTACTGAAGCGTTCGCGCCGCTCGGCGGCACCAAGTCCGGTGACGATACTGATCAGCAGCAGCACGGGGAAGAACACGGCGATCGCACCGATGCTCAGCACCGTTGTGTAGGTGGCGGCGTTACCGCCGTAGGGGTCGGTGGTGAAACCGGTCACTAGGAAGTTGAGCCCACTGTTCCGGATCTCGGCTTCCGGGGCGCCGGTCACGATGACCAGGGAGTCCGGTCCGGGCAGGGCCGAGTCGTCGATGGTGCCGGCAAAGGTGCCGTACCGGTCTCCGAGCTCATCGCGCGGTGTGGAATCGATCAACTGTTGAAGGGCGGGGGAGGCGTAGTACTCGCCCGGTGCAGGCGGTGCCCCGACCCCCGGGATGCTGACGGTTGTCGTGTCGAGGGCGGCGAAGTCCCGGCGGTTGATGAGCTGGTCGCGGAACACTTCCACAGGATTGGAGCGCATTAGGACCGCGTCGGTGGTCAATGGGATCGGCGTCGGAGCCTCCGATGTGGCGGCCGGGTCTGTGTCCGGGTCTATGTCTGGGTCTGCCGCTGCTGATGGTGGTGTGGGGTAGGTCGCTGATGGTGTGCCTGTTTCGCGTAGCCAGGCGCCGCGGTCGTCGCGGGCGTTGAGGCCGTTCGCGCCGCCCCAGAGCAGTAGGAGCATGCATACGCCGACGGCGACGCCGGCAGCTATTCCTGCCAGGCGTCCGTAGGCTGACCTGCTGCCAGTAATGGTGAGTTTGAGCAGGACACTGTTCATGCCGGTATCCGGTAGCCGGCGCTGATGGCTCCGTCGCGGACGATGACTTCCCGGTCCGCGTACGCCGCGGAGCGGGGGTCGTGGGTGACCATCACGACGGTCGTCCCTGCTTCGCGGACGAGTTCGAGCATCAGTGTCAGGACGTTCTCCGACGCGAGTGAATCCAGTGATCCTGTCGGCTCATCGGCGAACAAGACGGTAGGTGCGGTGACCAGGGCGCGTGCAACAGCCACCCGTTGGGCCTGCCCGCCGGAGAGCTCACCGGGCAGCTTCCCGGACATGCTTCCCAGGTCGAGTCGCTCGAGGAGCACGGTCGATCGCCGGAGGGCTTCGGGCCTCTTGATCCCCGCGAGGAGCAGGGGGATGCTCACGTTGTCCAGCGCGTTGAGTTCCGGCAGTAGTTGCCCGAACTGGAACACGAACCCGAAGTCGGTCAGTCGCAGGCGGGAACGTTCCTGCTCATTCAGCCCGCCGACATCGCGAGGAGCCTGGTTGGCCGGTGAGTAGGTGACGGTGCCGCTGTCAGGTGTGAGGACGCCGGCGAGGCAATGCAGGAGGGTGGACTTACCGGAGCCGGAGGGGCCCATGACGGCCAGGACTTCACCGGCTTGCACGTCGAGGTCGATCCCGCGCAGCGCGTCGGTCGGGCCGAAGGAGTGGCGGAGGTCGCGAGCACTGAGGATCGGGGTGTTGGTGGTGTTCATGCGTGCTGCAACTCCTTCTTGAGCTGGGTCAGCCGGGCGGTGGTCAGGTCGATCCACCGCAGATCTGCCTCGATGTGGAACAGCCCGTGGTCGCACATCAGGACCTGCAGCAGCTGCGCGTCCTTCTTTGCCCGGGTCAGCTCACGCATCCGCGCCATGTGCTCTGCGCGCTGCAGATCCAGCAACCGGTCGGCGTCATCCTCGAGGAGCAGAGCGATCACGGTCTTGGCGAACAGATCGCTCTGTAGGGTTTCGGACGGTGTGTCCGGGGTGAACAACCAGGACCTGACCTTGTCCTGCCCCGTGGCGGTGATCTCGTACTTTTTGCGGTCTGGGCCGCCGCCTGTCTCCTCGCCGACCGCACGGATCAGCTCATCCCGGACCATGCGGGCCAGGGTCGCGTAGACCTGCCCGAAGGCCAGGGCCTTCTCGATCCCGAAGTACCGGTCATAGGAATGTTTCAGGTCATAGCCGTAGCTCGGCTCGCGGCCCAGGAGGCCCAGCAGGGTCAGTGAGTTGTTCACAGACCTATCTATACACTCGGTTTATAGTTAAGGCCAGCAAGCAGTTCTACGGGTCAGGGTGAGTCGGATGCGAGGGGAAGCGCTCTCGAGTAGGGATGCGTAGTGAAACGGTCGAGTGTCTGATTCACCCGGCCTTCGGTGAGGCATGTCGATGGGCCACCTGGCATCCCATACCGTCAGAGCTTTGGAGAGCTTTAGAGGGGGATAGTGCCATGGGGGCGGGAAGTGACGGGCCAGTGGTTGAGGACATCGGTTCGCGCAACGACTTAGGGGACCTTTTACCTGTCGGCCTGCCACAGCAGCCGGCTACTGGCGGTTCTGACCGGAGGGGAACGATTGCGGCCGGCGCAGGGATAGTGGCCTTCGGGTACATCGTGCTCTACACGGCCATGACGTCGTCCCCGCCTGTTCCAGTGGTGCCCGAACCAGAGGTCATTCAGAACGTTCCTGCCAGCGTGAAGTGTGAGGACTTGACCTTCTTCGTAGCGGATAACCAGCACTACGAGAACGTCGACGTCGAGCCGCCCTTAGGTGCTTGTACGGTCGCGGCACGCCCTCCTGCAGGAGCCGTCATCGATCCGGTGTCAGCGTGTGATGCCGTTGGCGGTCACGTCACCGCCTGGCGTGAGGGTGAGTATCCGACCCTATTGGAGCAGCGCCCGGCGCTTCCGAGTGGGCAGCGGATTCTGACCACGACGGATGCCGAGAGTCAGACGGTGATGGAACTCGGGATCGTGATGCCGAATCAAACTTTTGCCCTGTGCGGGCCTGTTGAGTGGCGTTATGAGCACGATGGCCAACAGCTCACTCAGCAGATCCCAGCAGACGCGGACTTGGGTGAACTGCCAGAGGGCAGGTACTACGCCTACGAACGCACGACCGAGGGCAGCCTTGAGCTGCGTGGTGTTGGGAACCGGCACTATTACGTCGAACCGCTTCCCGAGGGGTTCGATGTTCCCGGCTCGCTCAGGAACGAGCCATGAAGTCGTACATGCACCTCTGTTCTCGTATGTGGATTATGCAGCATGGGTGGTTCTGAGCATCAGGTGGAACTGCTGTCGGGTGTCATCGTCAGGGACCCTCTCTTATTCGAGATGGTGAGTGTCTCTTCATCCCACGAGTAGTTCAGCGGCAGCTCAGTAAATCGGTGAACCCATCGGTCGTAGTCGCTCCGCGGAGGCTCGCAGAAGATGGCGGCAACCTGCATCTTTGACCGGTCAAGAACGATTTGTTCCTCAGTGACGGTGACAGCTGCCTCGAACCCGACGCACGGTGTGCCGACGACGACTACCTGACCGGCACCTCGGTCAGTGATCCACCAAGTAACACGGTTGGTCTCGAGCCAAGACAGCTCCCCAGACTCGTTGATCCCGGCAATGGCTGTGAATCGAATGTCATGCACGGCGGACTCCTTTGGCGTTGAGCAGCCACTAGTTAGATGAACACTCGTCACCAGAAGGATCGCGAAGAGGGCCCTACGCGGAGTAGGCATGGCTCATCTCAACACAACATGTCTTCGAGCTCCAGAGGTAGGACCCTGCACTCCGCGCCCTAACCCGCCCGCATAAGGATCGGCCTGGGGATCGGCCTGCGGGACAACGCCTGTGGCGGTAATGCGGGATGCAGTCAGGCGGAGGGCACGGGTCGGGTGATGAACTCCAACCGAAGGTATGGCAGGTAGTCCCGTGGGATCGCTGCGGTAAGTATGCCCGTTCCGATGACGGCCCCGAGCCCTAGAACATGCGGGTCAGTATCAACACACATTCCTTCGATCTCCTCGCCGTCGAGCAAAATACGGCGCCCAGTACTGGAACTACCTGTTTCGACCCGGTTGGTGAGCTCACCCGGAAAACCACCGACTACGCGTTCATCTTGAAAGACGTTCATGAGGATGTGGTTCATGTGCTCCGCCAGAACGTCTTCCACAGGTCGTGGGGTGCCTTCGACGAAGTGCGTGGTGCGAACGCCTTCCCATAGGAGCGGGTATCTCATCCTGTCGCGCGCTTCGATTATCCACTCGGGCAGCGGACCAACCGGTTCCATCTCGAGGCCGGCTCTCTCCTCCGGTGTGAGTTCTCTAAGGTTCCGAGGATCGGCCCGGTCAGCGGGGTATCGCCATAGGACATAGGAGAGAGCCACTGTCTCGACTTGCAGAACTCCGTCCACGGTCTGGCTACCGTGGCCTGCACCCGCCTCTTCGATGCTCTCTTGGTCAGCCAGGACCCATAGCGGCCTGTTCATCTGTGCAGTGATTTCGTCCACCGTCGGTGGTGGAGGAAAGTCCATGGGTTGCTGGCTGCGGTCGAAGTCCATGGGCTCACTCTGTCACCGGACAACGATCAGAGAAAGGCCCCGACGATACCCGAGTTCGCCGTCCGCAGGACGATCCCTCAGCGGGATCCTCTGCACCTATGGAAGTTAGGTAGTGTCTTCGCCGGAAGCATGATCGCGCTTGGCGTTCTGCGCTTTGCCAAACAGGAGGAGCGCCTTGAAGACGGAACTTCCAGCAGAAAATGATGCACCTGAGATCAAGGCGCGGGTCCGATGAGCCGCACCACTGATCTGTCCCACGGCGGGTTGTCGGAATGAAGAACTGGGTCCGGCGGCACCCCTACATGGCACTGGCGTTCGGCTATGTCATCTTTTTCGTGTTTGCAACTGCTGTTTGGCTCGTCGTCAGCCAACGTAGCTTGGTCGATGCCCTGATCAGTGGCTTTATGTACACCTTGATCTACTGGCTCTTCGCGATGTTCCAGTTACGGAATGTGCGCAAGACCAAACGGAGGCTCGACGAACATGGACAATTCAAGGCCTTCATTCGCTACCCGGAATCTCGTGCAGGTTCGCTCAGCGAAATTTGGAACCAGGGCGTTGCAACTCCCGACGCCGGGTCGATCCGGTTCCAGCCCGCTGTCTACGACAGCTTGGAGCCGTCAGGACGACCGACTGACTTGAAGGTGCAGAGAGTTCTTCCGGACCGCCGAAAGATCATTGGCAAAGAACGCAAATACCTGCCGGCGTTTGGATACCTAGCCGTGACCTTGCTAACTGATGGTGGCAAGGTTGAGCTTGCTGCAAGCCCTGACGCACTGGACAAGCTCACCGAGGTCGTAGCGTCCGGTCCTGCCTAGGCGGCCCCTCCGGGGTTCCGCAATGACGAGGAATAGTTGTCCTGCCCAATGCGTAAGCGGATCCGCTTGCGGACAATGCCTCACGAACAGCGACGGGGGCCGAAGGTGCCGCACCAAGTGACGGGCCATGGGTACTAAGCGAAGTCACTATGGAAGTCCGGATTGACGTCCTACCGCTGAAATCATTGCGTCGGCTTCAATGGCTTCCTTGCAGCTCTGCGGTACAACCATACGCACACTGCCAAGAGAACGAGATTTAAACCCTGTACTGCCCAGTAGAAGCCAGTCGCAGAGCGACCTTCGTACAACACGGACACCCAATTGCTGGCCATCCATAGCAGCGCAAGAACCCCCATTGCCACCGCTTGGCTTTTCGTCGGCCACTTTCTAGCTTTGGACCTCATGACTTGAGCCTACGGGCAGGGTCAAGACGCAATCGCGCCACTTGGAACAAGGTGCCCCGCTCCAAGATCCTCCACCGGACGCCCCGCTGAGCACCTAAAGAGCTCGACCTCGTCGCTCCCAGTCAGCCCGTCGTTCTTCTTCAGCTCTCCAGAAGTGCTCGTCACGACGCCGGACGTAAAGGAGGTGTCCAAGCATAGCCAAACCTAAGACCAGCATGAACACGTTGAGGTACTCCCCGAACGCCCAAGCCTCGCCGCTCAGAATGTTGCCAGTAATAAGGAGTAGTTGAAGAGCAACCCACACCGACCAAATGGTGAACTGTAGGCGGAAGCTTCCACGGTTCATCTTCGGGTTCGCCCTCTTAGTAGGGCTCTCATCACTCATGACCTGAGCCTATAGGCGGCCATCAACTTGGCAGCACGACCAGCTGGTCAATGTTGGCTAGCGGATCCTCCTAGGCGCCCTTCACCTCATTAACCACCCCGAACGGGACATGTACGCTCGGGATTTCATCGGCCGCAGTCTGAAGATGGCCCAGTTGATCGTCGAAAAATAGGTGGGGTTTGAGCACGCGCAGGACTTTCGCCTTCTCAACCCCGCCTAAGAAGAACGCGTCATTCACGCGGACACCCCATGACTTAAGGGTTCTGACAACTCGCTCGTGAGAGGGGGCGTTGCGAGCTGTGACAATGGCTACGTGGACCCGGCGGTTGTAGTCAGGCTGGGCGTCTACAAGCTTCTCCTCGATGTCCTGGATGCGGTTGATGCCGCGGAGGAACTCGGACAATCGGCCTTCAGGTAGCGGTACTTCGAGATGTTCAGTTTCGTGTGCATGGAAGGCCGGCAGGCCTTCGGCCTGCATGACGCGTTCAGACGAGTCGTCAGCCAGTACTCCGTCGAAGTCGAACGCAATCCGAAGGTCTGTGCCCTTTGGGTCAGCTGCGGGCAGCCCAAGTACCTGGCCGGCGGCAAAGCCCATGGATAGTGCGATGCGGACATCCTTCTCGTTTTGTGACAAGAACAAGGACATGTTGAGAGCACCCATGAACTTGAAGGGCGACCGGCCCTGCATGAAGACGGCGCGCGAGATGGGCAGCCCATGGTGGGCGATGGATCGCATGACTCGAAGACCCGTTTCCGGGTCATTGCTTGAGAGCACGATGACCTCAACCAACGGCACTCCATCTTGGGAGAGGTCATTTAGCGATAGGAGGCGCTTGATAAAAGGGAAGGCCACCCCTGGCTTGAGCGCATTCGCGATATGGGTTTCCTGGTACTCGCGATAGCGCGCTTCCCCGTGCTCGCGGAATATAGCGTCAGCATCTGTCAGATCGAAAAGTGCACTCGAAGCTACGCCTACCACGAGCATGTTTTCCAAATCGTATGCCACGTTGCTCCTGATCTTCCGCGAACTTCTTCCGCGAACTTCTTCCGCGAACTTCTTCCGGTCACGCTATCGGATGCGACCAGAGTCAGTGGGATATAGGTGCCTTTCTGGCGCCCGTAAGCCGGTCGTTCTGCGCCCGTGCAGGTGACTTCGAGAATCGACAGGATCGGTTGGCCCCGCCATGGCGGAAAGCGGGCGTTTGACCGGGACGATGAAAACGGGCGCAAGGGTGCCTTATACGTGCGTCTCTCCGCCGCTGGACGTGTTGCGTTGGGGTACACCCCAACTCCAGAGCGCAGATCGGTTCGGATTGTGTTGATCTAGGGTCCTTCTGCGGCTTCTGCAACAGAAGTGTTCAAGGGTCTAGACGTCGTGCAACGACAACGGGGGGGGTGGGACCGTCCGGGGCTACCAGTCTGAGTAGCGCTACGTCAAAGGTCAGTGGTCGGTTGTACACCTTGTTTACCTAGCGATGGTGGAGAGGTCGACATGGCAACGAAGAATCAGCAGCCACATCCGTCCGGGCAGGTCGTTTCCGTGCGACTGCCACCGGACGTCATCAAGCGGATTGATGCGCTGGCCGAGCACACGGGACGCAGCCGGGGACTCTATATCCGGCTGGCGCTGAGCGCGTTCTTGACGCAGCTCGAGGAAGATCACTGGAACCAAAAGACGGTTCGCTACGAGCGGGACGGCTTCGATCGTAATTTCGCGCAGATCACGACGTGTCTCATGGAAGACCCGAAGCTTCGCCCTTAGCCCACTGGGTACCCGCAGGAGGATCCCGTAGCGGGACGGTGAACGATTGCTCACCCTGCAGAAGCGGGCGACGTCGGAATCATCTTTGTCAGTGTCGGCTTGCCGTCGGCCGTGACGGTCAGGCTTCTACACGTCGTGAAGAATTCACGGAGGAGCCGCGTGTCGCCCTTCTTGGCCGGTTGAACGACAGAAGAGGAGAAGATCTCTGGGTCTTGATGGTGAGCAAGGATGGCCGGCAGGGAAGGGTACTTCTCGAGTTGAGACATCGCGTGGTCTGCACGCGGTTGATCGTCCGCGTCCACCGCGCCGATGTAGTCCCCCATCCAGGCGCACGACCAGTACTCGGCGATAGCCACCTCCGGCACGCCGTCCTCGATGGCGGCGTCGTCATCCTTCCACTGGTGAAGTGGCGCATTCGACCAGGAAGCGCCCTTGGGGAGAGACTCCGGGAACTCGTCGATCGCTTTGCGCGTCAATCCCGACATCTCGCTCGTACCGACGAAACCCGGCAACATGCTTCGCGCGGCCTGCGTTGACTCACTGGTTGGCGCGGCCTGCGTTAGTCCGCCAGTAGGTTGGTGCGCGGCAGGAGGCGCAGCACAACCACCTGTTATAACGGCAACGCTCAGAACGACGGCGACCGGAACACCCTTGAAACCCCAATTCCCCATGGCCGAAGAATAACGTGCTCCGCCGGTTCCCGCCGTTCGACATATCCGATTATCCACCGGCCTACGGGCGTTACCTCACCGCAGTACTACGGTGGTCTGCATGCCGAAAAATACGTGGTTAGCGGCCATCGCTCTTCTTCTCATCAACGCTATCGGTGGTCTCGGCTTCTTCCTTCTTTCCCTTCCTGAGCGATCGGAATGGGGTGCCATGATCACCGGAATCGTCTGCAGCATCGTGGCAACGCTTCTAATCATCAACTACAGGAGAACCTACGGATCAAGACCGGCCTCGCAGTCGTGAGCTAAAGCAGTGGTGACCCAGATGCTTGCGGGTCTGTGCCACAAGCCGATCCCCCAGCGGACTCTTTGACTCATGCTGTCAAACCTCTAGACGCGGACCCACTGCCAGCGCGCGTGTCAAAGGAGCTTGCGAGGTATTCAGCTGCTGGTTCTCGCCTAGGGAACTAGCGGATTGAATTGTCTCTGGAGACTAGCGATTCTGCGTGGCGCATGATGAGCGACGCACCGATGAGAACTGCGGAGAACAGCAAGCAGGCTGCGGCGAGGAAAACGTAGAGGGTCGTGAAGATCATCGCGATCGGCGCTCCCTCGACGACGAATTCAGTCCCGAAGTTTCGGTTCAAGATCGGGAGGACGGGTAGTAGGACGGCGAAAATACCGAGGATCATCCCTGCGCGCATGCACATCTTTGGCAAATTAGACACAGTCATCGGTTCTCCAGGAGTCGCTGTTACGTACGGTATTTCAGCTAAACACTTGGTCCCAGGCACCACTATCACAGCTGATGAATCGTTATGAGATAGGTTTCCGTAGACCGATCCATCAGCGAACGGCTACACCGCTCGATGAGTGTCTACCGATTGATCGCATCGACCTCAGTAGCAAGGTCAATACGTGTGAGGAGGTCATCGCCAGCCGTAGCCATGGTCGAGACCGCGGATGAGGTGACCAAAACAGCTATCACGACAGTCGCAAGAACCTTCATAACGCTATAACGTCGTTCGATTGCTAGGACTGTGGCTGTAATGACACTCAACATGGCGATTGTTTGACCGGCAACTGTCGCAGCCGCCATCCGGAGCGCACTGTCGACGGTGACGGGCCCGTAGCTACTAAAAGCGGCAGACAGCACAAACGGGATTACCCAGATACCGAGTATGACGATCGTGGTGTTACTGACGCGATAAGGCCGCTTCACGGCCGGTGCTTGATCCAACACGGCGGGCGTAGTCATGCAATGAACCTACGGGACTGAATGCTGCTCAACCGGATGTGGACAAAATCGACAGGCAAACCTTCACACGCCCACACGACGAGTTGCTCACCAGTCAACCCAACGAACCCCGTATCCTTGCGAACCAGCGGTGAGGGCGGTTCTGGTCAGAGCAACTCACCGGCAATCCTCCTCTACGCATCTCAGAAGGCGCCCGCAAACCGGTCCCTTCACGCCCGTCGAACGAACTCACGCGTCGGTTGCCGAGTACTCCGCGTTGAGTTTGTCGGCTAGTCCTTCGATATCCCAGGTCGTGGACTCACCGGTGGCCACGTCAGTCAGGTCGACCACCATCCAGTTGCTGCCGCGGGCGAGTTGCACCTCGCCCTGATCCGAACCTGTCCAAATCTCGAGGGCCTTCCGAAGGGCGTCCTCGTCGGAGTACAGATCAATCTGCACGTTCTCCGAACACAGCTTCTGTTCGGATGTTAGTGCGCTGCCGTCGGCCGGGACGATGGGCTCACCTACCGGATCGGCATCGCACCCCAACACCCCATCGACTGCGGCGTACGCCTCGTCCATCGAGGTAAACGCCGGTAAAGCTTCGGTCTCCCTTTGTTCAGGAGTGCCGCAGCCAGCGAGTGACCCCATCGTGAGAACGGCGACTACTGCTGTGCATAGGAAACGTCGATGTTCCATAGTCCTTACCCCAGTGGCTAGTGAAAGCACTTTGCCAGAGTCCGGTCACTAGGGGAAGTATCAAGTTAGATTCGGCTCACAGGCGCGGTCCCATAGAGGATCCTTCATCGGACGCCGCAACGAGCGGGCGAAGGCCGTATGGCAGCGCATTCCGAGTAGCCTAGTGAAGTACACGTTGCAGACCAGTAACCAGCCAGTAAGTGCGCCTTGAGCATGAACCATGACTCATCCGCTAAGGCAGTGGCAGGATCGGCCCTCTCGGCTTCCGTACCAAGACCACGGTGAGGGCTGGGTAGCGAGTCTCGGTACAGGGTAGGAGTCATCGCGGAGCCGGCGCACGTTCCTCGCCAGTCGCTGGTGTGTCTCGGTCAGGCGAGGGGCTCTCCGCAGGCCTCCGGCTTCGGGGCGAAGTGGTACCAGTCCGGGACGGCGGCTGTGAACTCGGAGCGGATGGCGGGGTCGCTCAGTACTGTCCAGTCGACGGCTGCGCCGACCTCCGGTTCCATCTTGTTCCACTCGAACCAGTTGACCATCTGCAGTTGCGGGAACCGCTCGTGCACCGTCGGGTCGAAGACCTGCTCCCACCAGGCACGCTTGATGTTCAGACTCCGGAGCTCGCCGATGTCATCCTGGACCAGGGACGCCGTTTCCGGGATGGCCACGGGCTTGCCGTGCCCCACTCCGTACGCGGCGTAGAAGTCAGGCAGCATCGAGTCGTTGCCGTTGGTGCCGTTATAGGTGCCGGTGAGCTGGTCGATGAACTTGCCCTCCTCCGGCATCTCGCTCTCCGACCACGGGTACGTATTGCCCCAGTGGTAGAGAGACATACCAACCCAGTCGACGACGTCGTCGCCCGGGTAGTAGGGCGCATACGGGTCATCGAAGGCTGTCAGGGTCCCGTTGCCGGTCGTGTCCAGATCCACGAACCCGGGTGTTGCCGGCAAGGACTCGTACTCGCCACCCGCAAAGGGGTACCCGCCGGCGTAGTTCGGGGCCCACATCATCGCCGACCCAGGCGCGTGTTCGTGCACGGCGTCCGCGACGCGACGGAAGGCGGAGATGTACTCGGCCGGCTGCTGCCCCCACGGATACCAGGAGCCGTTCATCTCATGGGCGAACCGCACGATGACCGGCACACCGTTGGTGTTGAAACCGGCGAGCATTCCCGCGAGATCGCCCGCATGTTGCTCGGTCACCGCCTCGAGGCCCTCCATCGGCTCGAGAGTGAGCAGCAGCATCCCACCGTTCTGCCGCAACTGCTCTGCGGCCGAGGCGATCAGACCCGGATCCTCCTCGTTGAACGGGAAGTCGGCGAAGGACACCGCGACCGCAGGACGCTCGCCCAACTTGTCGGAGTACTCGGCGAGGGTTTCCCGGCCCCATTCCAGGTTGACCCCCATGAGCGTGCCGTCCGCCGGAGCCAGGTTCCGGCCATCGACAGGCTCACAGGGGACAGCTTCAGGGTTGATGTTGCAGGCACACAGGGACAGAAGCAATAACGCCATGACCAGGCGCACGAAGGTTGAGACCACCACCCCAACCTACAGGCGGCACTCCTCCCAAGGACGAGACAGGACCCGAACTTCACACACTCCTGCGATTACCGCCGGCAACGGTCTGCCTTCACCCACGCCCGGGTCGTTCACCCACAGGTAGGCGGCTTCGAGCTCTACTCTCCGTGCTCCATCAACCGCAGGTGGATGACCTACCCGCTATGACGTCCACGTGTGGTTACCGCCCTGTCGATAGAGTGGTCGATCCGTGACGGTTCCAGTCGAGGGGGATCCCGGATGTTCGGGTTTGGTCGGAATAAGAAGGACGTGGAGGCCTAGGTCAGCGCCAACGATCTGCATGGTGACGAGCGGCCCCTGAGTTGGCGGCAGTGACTGCGGCCATGGACGCTGCGTGGTCGTCGGTGGGGACGGTCGATCCGTATGTCGTGTCCCACCTGATCAATCCCGCGTTCACAGGTGGCGCGCAGTGGCCTGGGCTCCGGCAGGCCTTTCGGAAGATCACACGTGCAGACGGCCTCGCGATTGTGGCGTCCGACGGTCTTGCCGACCCCTACCTTGATGATCCTGCTGCACGGCCCGGCTTGGGCGCGGAGGTCTACCTCTGCTCGACGGCGTTCGCAGACACCCCCATGGGGGATCTGAGCGACCTGTGGCAATTCGAGACCGTCTATCAGGTAGCGCAGAACATCGCTTCCATGCGCTTCGAGCTCGGCCCCGAGTTGGACCGCTACGGCGCCCTGTCGTTGAGTCCGCCGCGTCTGCGAACCGGCACAGCGTAATCGGCCCCGTGGATTCGAACACAAGCGCTGAGCTCGCACCTGATAGTAGGCTTGTCGGACTACCGGCTGCTCACCTGTGGCGAGTGGTCGAACGGGTACTGGAGGACAGGGGTCCTTTTGCCCCGGAAGCGGAACTGGTGGCCGGCGAGATTCTCCGCCTGCGTGATACTCGTCAGCTCTCGAAGACCCTCGCCCGTGAGCTCAGTTCGTTGATTTACCAGCGAGGAATGCACGCCGCACACTCCGGCGACTTCCGGCTGACGGCCCCGATTCGGCAGCTCGAGGATGAGGTCGGCCACCAGAAGCAGTCGGGCTTCCCTGACATTCAGGTGGACCCAGTGCAGGTGCAGGCCCGGATCGCGGGCATCGCGGACGGCATCCCGTTACCGAGCCGGGAATCAGAAGTCGTTGAGGGCCAGACCAACCTCCTACCTTCCATCGCTCACGCATTGGCTGGTGGTGTCGCACCAGGGTGGCAATTCCTTCGATTCGAGGTCTGGTCTATCGGTGACGTCATGTCGTATGAGCTCTTCACCGTCCGAGACGGTGAAGAGGACAGGAGCCTCCCCGGCATAGCCATCTACGAGCCGCTCGATGTCCTGAAGACCGCTTGTTATGCGCCGGAGTCAGGCACATGGCTTTCCCTGACCATGCACATCACGTCGTCGGGAAAGCTCGACGTCGACTACAACTTCGACTCCAGACCAGAACTCGACATCGATGTAAGCACCGACGACTACGAGCTCGAGCTGCGGCGCTTTCCGCGCGCTATACCGTCAGTACCTGCTTGGTGGCAGGAGCGAATCGCACGAGGTAACGCGTGACGTCTCGCATATCTCAGAGAGATCAATGAGGGATGCACGTATTGGACGGCCATTCCGTACTCGATCGAACCTCGACCACCAAAGGACGGCACGATGTTGCATCTGGGTACACCCTGCGCAGCACGGGCCGCATGTAAGGCGATCCCTCAGCGTTCATCGCTGCTTGCGTGGTGTTGGAGGGTGGTGACTACTTTTTGGACGGCGGTGCGGTGGAGGGCTTCGGGTCGGCAGAGGATGTCGACGTGCCTTGCTAGTGGTAGGTCATGAATGGGTTTGAGGATGATTCCACTGTCGGATCGTGGGGGTGCGGTGTGGCGGGGCATCAGTGCGATGGCAGAACCGGCGGAGACGATCGCAGCTGCGATGAAGAACTCGTTGATGCGGTGTGTGACGGCGAGGGGTTTTCCGGCGTGAACGGCGATGGCTTGCAGTGCTGATTCGAGCGGGAAGCCGTCCTGGACGGACACCCATTCCTCCTCGAGAAGGTCGGTGACACTGACGCTCGGGGCCTGGGCGAGCCGGTGCCGGTCCGACATGGCGATGTCCAGGGGCTCACGCACCAGCGGAAGGGCAGTGATCGTGTCCGGCCACAGCCGGCTGTGCTCAAGGCGGTGTGCGATAACAAGGTCGTAGTCGGCGGTCAGGGCGGGAAAAGCGTCCTGTCCGACGTCCCGGTCGTGGAGGACCAGCCGCGGATTCCCTCCGCTGGAGAGGGCGTGGAGGAGAGGCCCGAACCAGGTCAGACCGGCACTGGTGAACGCAGAGATACTCACCGTCGCGGTGGGGTCCTGCACGTACCGGCTGACGGCCTGCTCCGCGGAGCTCATCGCGACACTGATATCGACCGCAGCTGATGCCAGGGCCTGGCCGGCGCCGGTGAGAACGAGATTCCGCCCCCGGCGTTCCGTCAGGGGGACTTCGACCGTGCGCTGCAACGCCGTGAGTTGCTGCGAAACCGCTGACGCCGAAACGTAGTGAGATCGTGCCACTGCGGCGAGACTACCCCGTTCACCCAACTCGCGGAGTAGGTGTAACTGGTGAAGATCCATAAGCGAACACTAAACCACCAGTTCATTAAGTGCCCTCTCGTCTTACGAGTCAATCACCCGCAGACTCGAGTCGTGCCTTCCCCTTCACCGTCCCGGACACCGGGGTCCTCTTCCGTCCGATACCTCAGCGCCCTTGGCGAGTTCGTGGCTGCGCGTAGGGTGGATCTGCTCCTGCTGCTGGTCGCGCTCGTGTGGGGCAGCAGCTATCTGGCGGCGAAAACCCTCACCGATACCGTCGGGGTGACGGTCCTCCTTTCCTTGCGGTTCCTGATTACTACGGTGGCCTTGGTGGTGATCTGGCTGATCTGGAACCGCCGCCGGACCACACGCCGCGAAACACTGGTCGGGGTTGTCCTGGGTTCCACCCAGGCCGCCGTGCTCATCCTGGAAACCCACGGGATCGCCGGTACCAGTGCCACGAACGCAGGACTGATCATCAGTCTCGTCATCGTGTTCACCCCCGTGACCGAGAGCATTGCCTTCCGCGTCCCGCTGCCTCGCATGGTGCTCATCGCCGGGATCGTCGCGGTCGTCGGCGTGTGCCTCCTCGTTTCCGGAAACGGATTCGTGGCCCCGACCATCGGGGACATGCTCGTCCTCGCCGCCGCACTCGTGCGCGCCGTCCACGTCACCGCAGTCTCAGCCCTCACCCGAGGCCGCGGATTCAGCGCGCTCACGCTGACCCTGACCCAAAGCGCAGTCTGCGCGATCATCTATACCCTCGCCGACTACCAAGGCGTACTCCACGCCGTCCAGCACTTCAACACGGGTGAATGGATCGGCGTCCTCTACCTCGGACTCGCGTGCAGCGTTTTCGCGTTCCTCGTCCAAACCTGGGCCATCCAACAAACCTCAGCATCCAGGGCAAGCCTCCTCATGGGCACCGAACCCATTTGGGCGGTCCTCATCGGACTCAGCATCGGCCAGGAAACACTGCACCTCCTCGGCATCATCGGAGCGGGCCTGATCATCGTCGGCACCTACCTCGGACTCCGCGCCGAAACCCTCCACCGAACACCATCCACACCGAAAGAACCAACTACCATCGATCAACGGACTGTTGGGGCTTAGTTGTGCAGCGGGTTGGTCCATTAGGCGGTTACGAGATGTAGGGGAGCAGACTGCGCACTGCCTCCGCACTCTTCCGTCGCGTTGATCCTGGCCCACCGCAGCGTTTCGTGAGTTTCCGCCAGGATCACGCTCCCGGAGTCCAGGGCCTGCACAGGGCGACGTCGAGCGATGCAGTGCTTGTGGCAACGCCGACCCCGGTTACAGCCCGACGTCCTTCCGCGAGGTGAGCGCGAGCTGTTCGACAAGGTGGTCAGGGATGGGGTTGTTCGCAGGGAATGTGATGCCGGTCTTGGTGGCCTTCAGCCCGGCGGTGGCGATGTCATCGGCATGAGCGGTGATGGTGCCGGGGGAGAGGTAAAGGCCGCACTGCCTGCTGAACGCGGCATAACTGGCAATGATCGATCGTCCGATCCGGAACCCCGGCATGTTGTACTCGATAACTTCCTCCGCGTCCGGCAGGGTGCGAGCGAGCTGTGCGCGCAACGTGGCCAGCAAGGGGCGGAACCGTTCCGGAGCCGCAGCGATGTACGCGTCGTGGTCGGAAATCGTCATCCCGCCATTCTTCAGCAATGCGGATTCGTCTCTCAAGAGCGGCGTCTCGTGGGGTGAGCGCCGGTTCGGTGATGGCAGCGCTCGGGTACGGCTCGACGGCCAATCCATCGGCGCCTTCTCGCATACCCCAACTCGTGTCACGCGCCCGCAAGTCGGTCCTCCGTTGGGGCACCTTTCGCTCGCATGAGCGAGGAGGGACAGCCCATTCAGGTGCGGACGAGGTCGAGTCCCCTAGGACTCGCCCGAGAAAATGCCCGGTGACAATGCCCTCACTGGGACAGGCTTCACCAGTTTGGGACGTCTTCGTTGCTCCGGACCAGAGTGTCAAATATCAACGTTTCCGCTGCAGACTTACTCGAACGCTGCTGGTGGCCCATGAGCCCGATTTTCTGTGGCGCTAGTCCGTGCCATTGTCGATGCCTTACTTCTGTGTGCCAGGGACGGGTTCCGCTACAGGTAACAACTCACCCTCGACGACGCCCGTCCCCAGAGGTGATGTGCCGTCGGGGATGTACAGGATATGTGCCGGAGAGTGTGTGCGCGCTCAGCTGACGACAACCCGTGTGAAACGGGCGCGGCCGTCGCCGTCGTTGACGTAGGAGTAGTGCTGCGCAGTCCCGAAGGCGAGGTGCTCACCCGCAGTCAGTACGACGTCACCGCGTTCCTGTTCCACACGGATGGATCCTTCGGAGACCATGAGCAGTTCGGACCAGCCTTCGGGGTCGGGTTCAGCGTCGTAGCGGTCCCCGGGTTCCAGCACCCACGCCCACAGCTGGGCGTCCTTCGCCGCAGGGACTGAGGCCAGCAGCACCGCGGAGCTGCCGGGCCGGCCCCTCCACGCGAGCTCGCGGATGTCGGCGTGGGCCGCGGCCGGGGCAGCGACCAGGTCGACGAAGGTGACGCCCAGCGCGTCGGCCAGGTGGTCCAAGCCCGTCAGGCTGATATTCGCCTCACCGGATTCGAGCTTGATGATCGTCCTTCGGCTGACACCGGCCCGATTCGCGAGGGCGACCTGGCTGAGGTTCGCCGCAGTCCGGAAACGGTGCACATTCGCCCCCACATGAATCAGGACCTGCGAAGGTTCTCCCGTTTGCATGTGCATTATTCTGCACCATAAGGTGTGCATCATGTTGCACATGCAGTCCGGGGGACGTTTGCTCTCCCGTCAAGAACTTGCCCTCGTCCTCGTCACCGCAGTGTGGGGGGCGACGTTCCTGGTTGTGCACATCGCCGTGCAGTACAGCGGTCCCTGGTTCTTCGTCGGCATGCGCTTCATCACCGCGGGCCTCATCAGCGCGGTGATCTTCGCGCGCGTCCTGCGCGGCATCACCCGGAAGGAGATGGTGGCTGGAGCTGCGATCGGGGTGATGATCTTCCTCGGTTACGGGTTGCAGACCGTCGGGTTGCAGACGATCACCAGCAGCACTTCCGCGTTCATCACCGCGCTCTACGTCCCCCTCGTCCCCGTGCTGCAGTGGATCGTGTTCAAGAAGCCACCCAGACTTCTCACGTGGGGCGGTGTTGTGCTCGCTTTCATCGGACTCATGCTGCTCGCTGATCCTGGTAGCGCCAGTTTCTCCTTCGGGTCGGGGGAGATCGCGACGGTCGTCAGCACCCTCCCGATCGCTGCGGAGATCATCCTCATCGGCTGGTTCGCCGGCAAGGTCAACCTCGGCCGGGTCACCGTCGTGCAGCTTCTCGTCGCCGGGCTCCTCGGTTTCCTGACGATGCCTGTCGTAGGAGAGCAGCCGCCGGCGTTCTCCTGGGTGTGGGTGGCTGCAGCCGTGGCCCTCGGTGCGGCGAGTTGCCTCATTCAGCTCACCATGAACTGGGCGCAGAAGTCGGTCTCGCCGACCCGAGCCACGATCATCTACGCCGCGGAACCCGTGTGGGCCGCCCTCATCGGCCGCGTCGCCGGTGAACGCCTCCCCCCGATCGCGATCGTCGGCGCCGGGTTCATCGTCGCCGGTGCCCTGATCAGCGAACTGAACCCCCGCAAAGGCACCGACGCCATCGCACCCGACGACCGCACACGCGACGCCGCCGACACAGCGGCCTTGACCCCTCAGTTTGAGCGAACGGACTAGCGAAGCGCAGGCAGCTCCCGTAAGACGGTCGTCCACCGACCCTGTGCAGGAGCTACGGAACTGCCAACCGCGTCAAATCGCGGGAGGGGCGCTGACCGTAGATGGTGAAAGTGCGCTCACGGGTGCCACACGTGAACCGTCGATCCTGATTGCCTACCTGTTTTGGGTGTCTCAGAAAACTACAGCTTGTCGATATACCTCGCAGCAGCGATGTTCGAGCAGCACGCCCCGCGGAGTAACACCGTACCGAGGCAGGTCCATCACCCACTGGGTGCGTGTGGCCGCCGCGCCGTCGCGGTCCCGCACCGCCGGGGTACATTGAGCCCATGGCCAGCGAAGCGATGATCCTCGATGTCGACGGACCGGACGGACCCCGGGCGGTCCGCCTCTCCAGCCCGTCCCGCGTCCTCTGGCCCCAGGTGGGCCTGACGAAGCTGGACTTCGCCAGGTACCTGCTCGACGTCGCCCCCGCATTCCTGCGCGCCAACGGCGACCGGCCGGTGTCGCTGCAGCGCTTCGGCGGGGACGTGGAGGGCGAGTTCTTCTTCAGCAAGAATCCGCCCAAGGGGGCGCCGGACTACCTGCGCAGTGTGCCCGTCACCTATCCCAGCGGTCGCTCGCACCCCCAGCTCGTGCTGGACGAACCCGCCGCGGCCGTCTGGGCGATCCAGATGAACACCATCGTCTTCCACCCCTGGGCGTCCCGGGCGGAAGCGCACGACCTGCCCGACGAACTGCGGATCGACCTCGACCCCCAGCCGGGCACCACCTTCGCCGACGTCGTCGCAGCCGCGCACGAGCTTCGAGCCGTCCTGGTCGAGGCCGGTCTGGAGTGCTTCGTGAAGACGTCCGGCAACCGCGGCCTGCACGTCTTCGCACCCATCGAGCCGGCCCACGAGTTCCTCGAGGTCCGCCGCGCCGTCATCGCCGCCGCCCGTGAGCTCGAACGCCGCATGCCGGAGCGGGTGACGACGGCGTGGTGGAAGGAGGAACGCGGGGCGCGCATCTTCGTGGACTACAACCAGGCGAACCGCGACCGTACGATGGCCGGCGCCTACAGCCCGAGGGCGCTGCCGCACGCCCCGGTGTCCTGCCCCGTCACGTGGGAGGAGCTCGACGGCGTGGACCCGGCCGCCTTCACCATCGTCACGGTGCCGGAGCGGCTGCGGACGGTGGGCGATCCATGGGAGGACCTCCACGCGAAGCCCGGGACCATCGAGGTGCTGCGCGAGTGGTGGGACCGCGACGTCCAGAACGGCCTCGGGGAGCTGCCCTTCCCGCCGGACTTCCCGAAGATGCCCGGCGAACCGATGAGGGTGCAGCCGAGCCGCGCGCGCAACCGCGCCTGAGGCGTACCGACGACGAACCAGCCCCGCTGAGGGCCCGCCCTGTCAATCCGTCGGCTGCGGGGGAAGCATCCTGCCGGTGCTCCTGTCCGCACTGGTACAACAGGAGGGAACCTCGCCACGATCCGGCCGACGCCGGTCCTGACTCCGGGTCGGCCCCGCTGCCGGCCCCCGGGAGACCTATGAAGAAGACCGTCCTGTCCGCCACCCTCGTGCTGCTGTTCGTGACGGGCTGCGGAGGCAATCCTGCCACCGGCCCGGAGTCGGCGGGTCCCACCCCGGATCCCGCTCAGACCGGCACCGGGCAGGCTGCCGCGCCGTCGGGCGCGCCGTCCGTGGAAGGCCTCCGGGATGCGAACAGCGGGTCCTTCGCGTTCCTGATCGACTCCGCGAGGGGTGACATCCTCCTGCCGGCCGAGGCTCCGGAGGACGTCGAGGGACTGCGCACGCAGCTGGGCCAGGACACGGTGACCTACGCGCTCGTCACCGTCCAGAACCCGGAAGGGAGTAGGCCCCTCGAACTCGAGACCGTCACCGTCTCGACGCCCGAGGGCCAGGACATCGAGTTCCGGCCGGCATCGAGCGTGATCGAGGAGTGGGGAGTCGCCGCGAACGGCGGGCAGTCCTCACCCGAGGTCGTCGGGCTCGTCGAGCAGTACAGCGGGAGTGCGCTGCCGGGGCAGACGAGCGAGCTGCTGATGATCGGGGCCTTCCCCCAGGTGCCCGAGACGGTGCAGCGGGTCATGTTGCAGCCGGCCGGCGGCGGCGAGCCGGTGGAGGCCACGGTCAGGCCCGAGTCGTAGTCTCCGGCCCGGCGCTCGGGCCCCTGCCGCGGAGTAAACTTGGGCGCATGCCGAGCACCCAGCACACCCGCACCGCGGTGGTCATCGAGGACGATGACGATGTGCGGGATCTGCTGCACGCCGTGCTGACCGGTACCGGGTTCCGGGTGCACACGGCGCCGGCAGGACTCGCGGGTGTGGAGATGGTCCGGCGCCTGATGCCCGACGTCGTCACCCTCGACGTCGGTCTCCCCGATATCGACGGTTTCGAGGTGGCGGAGCGGATCCGCCGCTTCTCGACCACGTTCATCGTGATGCTGACAGCGCGGGCCGACCTGTCCGACGAGCAGCGGGGACTCGCTGCCGGGGCGGACCGCTACCTGCGCAAGCCCTTCCGGCCTGCCGAGCTACGCCGCTTCATCCTGGAGGGGACGGCGACGGCGGACGCCTGACGTCGGGTCGGTCGGGCCAGGACCTCAGTGCGAGCGCGCTCCTGCGCGGGTCGTGAGCACCGGCGGGTTGAAGGCATCGGACACCAGCCCCGTCACGACGGCGTAGGTGCCTTTATGCAGGTAGTCGATCGCCTTCTCACTCGCCGGCCATAGAGCCGGCGCGGCGCCGGCCCCGGTCGCGTTCTCGAGGGTCTGGTCGAAGGCGAGGCGGACCACACCGTGCGCGGCCGTTGCGGAGGGGCCGCGGATACCCGTCACGGACCAGATGCCGCGGAGTGCACCGAGGCTCGCGCCGGTGGCCCAGTGCATTGCATGGTTCCAGCCGGGATACAGGGCGGTGTTGCTGGTGGGCCGGCCGAAAAGTGTCCGCAGCGTCCGTCCGGGGATGTGCGAGTCGGGCCGATGCGTGAGCCGCTGCTCCACGAGTTCGCCGACCGTCATGGCGGCCGTCCCCAGAAGACCTGCGGCCATGCCACGCAGGGCTGCCCGTGCGAGACCGGACCCACGACCTGCCATCAGTCGTCGTCCCCTCGTGCGTCGTCGTCGAGGTCGGTGTCGATCCCGTTGTTGTCGTCGTAGTTCCCGGTGTCGGTCCCGGAGTTGTCGCTGTCCTTGTTGCCGAGGTCGCAGCCGCCGAGGAAGAGGGCGCTGGCGGCAGCGAGGGAGGCGATGATCTTCAGTTTCTTGTCGGCCAAGGCGGTTCCGTCCGGTGGAGAGCATGCGCACGCCGGTGCCGGCGTCCATTCTCACGGTAGGCAGGGGGCTCGGGCGCGGGCAACCGGTGCGCGGATCGGCGCCAGGGCTTGCAATCCCCGCCCCGTCGGTTCTCGCCCGGTCCAGCGCGGATCGGGTCGGTGCCACCCCTCCTGGGCACAGGAGCGCGGCGTCCCACCGCGGCGGCCTGCGCGCGCAGGCCCGCGATCCGGGATGTCCGCGGAGTCCACCGACGCGCCCAGGGCTCGTGGGATCCGTCGGCCGACCGTTCAGCCGCGGACGTCCCGGATCATGTTCGTGATCCGCGCCGTCGAGAGCCGACGGCCCTGATCATCGGTCATCACCACCTCGTGCGTGGTCAGCGTGCGTCCGAGGTGGATGGCCGTGGCGGTGCCGGTCACCAGGCCCGCGTCCGCACTGCGGTGATGGGTGGCTCCCACCTCGATCCCCACGGCCTGCCGTCCGGGCCCGGCGTGGATGCCGGCCGCGAACGAACCGAGGGTCTCCGCGAGCACCACGTGCGCGCCGCCGTGGAGGATCCCCGCGACCTGCTGGTTGCCCTCCACCGGCATGGTCGCGACCATGCGCTCGGCGCTCATCTCGGAGAACACGATGCCCATCTTCACGGCCAGCGCACCCACGCCGTAGCGTCCCAGCCAGGCGTGCATCTCGGCGGGGACGCCGGCCGCCACGAGTTCGGCGAGCCGCTCCTCGGATGGGGCGGAGGGGGCGTCGGAGCGGGTGCGGTCGTCTGTCATGGGAACTAGGCTGGCACCTGTGAGTGAATCAGCCAAGCCAGCCGCCACCCTGACCATGACCCCTCCGACCGATGCCGGCTCCGAGGCGTCCCCGGCACCGGCGCGGCGCAGCGACGGCTCCCGCAACAGGCTCCTCGTGATCGACGGGCATTCCATGGCGTTCCGTGCCTTCTACGCCCTGCCGGCCGAGAACTTCTCCACCGACACCGGGCAGCACACCAACGCGGTGTACGGCTTCACGGCCATGCTGATCAACCTCATCAAGGACCAGAAGCCCAGCCACGTCGCCGTGGCCTTCGACCTCGACACCCCGACGTTCCGCTCGGAGGAGTACACGGAGTACAAGGGCGGCCGTAACAAGACGCCCGAGGAGTTCCACGGTCAGGTGGACCTGATCATCAAGGTCATGGAGGCGATGCGGATCCCGACGATCTCCCTCGACGGCTACGAGGCCGACGACATCCTGGCGACCCTCGCGCACCAGGCCGCCGCGGCCGACTGGGACGTGCAGGTGGTCAGCGGTGACCGCGACGCGTTCCAGCTCGTCAACGACCGCGTGACTGTCCTCTACCCGAAGCAGGGCGTGACCAACATCCCGCAGATGGACGCCCAGGCCATCGAGGAGAAGTACTTCGTGCCCCCGCACCAGTACTCCGACCTCGCCGCTCTGGTGGGCGAGAGCGCCGACAACCTGCCCGGCGTGCCCGGCGTGGGTCCGAAGACCGCGGCCAAGTGGATCAAGCAGTACGGCGGCCTCGAGGGCATCCTCGAGAACCTCGACAAGATCGGCGGCAAGGTCGGGGACTCGCTGCGCGCCAACATCGACGACGTGAAGCGGAACCGCCGCCTCAACCGCCTCCTGACCGATCTGGACCTGCCGGTGGACCTCGAAGCGATGGTGTCCCAGCACCCGGACCGCCCGGCCGTGGAGGACCTCTTCGACTCGCTGCAGTTCAACACACTCCGCAAGCGCCTGTTCGACCTGTTCGGCGAGGAGGAGATCGAGGACGAGGGCGACGAGCAGAGCGCGCCCGCACACGTGCTGCTCGACGACGCCGAGGGGCTGACGCAGTGGTTCCGCTCCACGAACCAGGCCTCCGCCTCCGTGGCCCTGGCGACCGAGACGACAGCCGGCACCACCGACGTCGTCGGCATCGCCGTCGTGACTAGTCTCCACGCCGCGTTCATCCCGCTCGAGCCGCTCGACGCGGAGGCCGAGAAGGTCCTGGGGGACTGGCTGGCCGCCCCGGACGCACCGAAGATCGTCCACGACTTCAAGGCGGTGTCCAAGCTCCTGTCCGCGCGCGGTTTCCCGCTCGCGGGCGAGGTGGACGACACCGCGATCTCCGGCTATCTCATCCAGCCGGACCGCCGCAGCTACGAACTGGCGGACCTCGCGCAGTACCACCTGCGCCTGTCCATCACCGCGTCGGCGAACGACTCCTCCGGCCAGCAGGCGCTGGACCTCGGCGGCAACGACGTCGCGTCCCCCGCGGTGGTGGCCGCCTACGCCGCGCTGCAGCTCAGCGAGCACTTCGCGGGCCAGCTCGTCGAGAAGGGCGCCAACCAGCTGCTCGGCGGCCTCGAACTGCCGCTCGCCGAGGTGCTCGCCCGCATGGAGCTCACGGGGGTGGCCGTCGACCTAGACGGACTCGACCGGCTCTACGACGACTTCTCGAAGACCATCAGCGCCGCTGGCTCCGAGGCGTTCCGGATCATCGGCAAGGAGATCAACCTCGGCAGCCCCAAGCAGCTCCAGACCGTCCTGTTCGACGAGCTCGAGCTGCCGAAGACCAAGAAGATCAAGACGGGCTACTCCACGGACGCGGATGCCCTGACCGACCTCATCACCAAGACGGGCCACCCCTTCCTCGAGCAGCTTCTCGCGTACCGTGACGCGACCAAGCTGCGCCAGACCGTCGAGGGGCTCCGCAAGGCCGTGGGCGACGACGGCCGCATCCACACCACGTACCTGCAGACCATCGCGGCGACCGGGCGCCTATCCTCCACCAACCCGAACCTCCAGAACATCCCCGTCCGCTCCGACGAGGGGCGCCGCATCCGCGAAGTGTTCGTCGTCGGGCAGGGCCGCAACGGCGAGAGGTACGAGAGTCTCATGACGGCCGACTACTCGCAGATCGAGATGCGCATCATGGCGCACCTGTCCGGCGACGAGGGCCTCATCTCCGCGTTCCAGGAGGGCGAGGACCTCCACCGCTTCGTCGGCTCGCACATCTTCGGGGTCGCCCCCGAGGAGGTCACGAACGCCATGCGATCCAAGGTCAAGGCCATGTCCTACGGCCTCGTCTACGGGCTGAGCTCCTTCGGTCTCTCGAAGCAGCTGAACATCTCCGTGGACGAGGCACGCACCCTGATGCGCGACTACTTCGAGCGCTTCGGCGCGGTGCGTGACTACCTGCGCGGCATCGTGGAGCAGGCCCGCAAGGACGGCTTCACCTCCACGATCGAGGGCCGACGCCGCTACCTGCCGGACCTCTCCAGCGACAACCGCCAGCTCCGGGAGATGGCCGAGCGTGCAGCCCTGAACGCCCCCATCCAGGGATCGGCCGCCGACATCATCAAGAAGGCGATGCTCGGGGTGGATGACGCCCTGACGCGCCGCGGGCTGGCCTCCCGCATGCTGCTGCAGGTCCACGACGAACTCGTCCTCGAGATCGCCGAGGGCGAGTCGGCCGAGGTGGAGGCGCTGGTCCGCGAGCAGATGGGCAGTGCCGCGGACCTCTCCGTCCCGCTCGACGTATCGGTGGGAACGGGAATCAGCTGGCACGACGCCGCGCACTAGGTCGGGGCCCCTGTTCCGCTGGCCGGGCAGGGGCACCGCCGCTAGGGTGGTGAGACGTGAGCCACTACACAACCGAACTGAGTACCGAGACCTTCACCCCGGGCGCCGACGAGGACGCCTCGACCGAGGGCCGCTTCGCGAAATGGCTCGACGCCGAGGGGATCGGCTTCCATGAGGGCACGTTCGACCCCGAGGACCTCCCGCGCTACCTGGCGGCCTACCGGGCGGACGAGCGCGTGCTGTGGGGCGTCCATGACAGCGCCCAGCCCGCCGAGGCCCTCGGCGCCGACCACCCCGTAGCCACCTACGGCACCATGGTCCACCCGCTCAACGTCGGTGCAGCGCAGATCGACGCCCACCAGATCACCGCGGTCACCGTCCGCACCAGCCACCGGCGTCGGGGCATCCTCCGCGCGACGATGGTGCGGGATCTGCGCGAGGCGGCGCAGTGCGGACGTCCGCTGGCCATCCTGACCGCGTCGGAGGCCACCATCTACGGCCGCTTCGGGTTCGGGTGCGCGACCTTCACGCAGAGCATCGAGGTCGACGTGCGGGAGCGCTTCGAGGTCACTGCTCCGCAGGCGGGGACGACGACGCTCGTGGCACGCGACCACGCCGTGGCCCTCGCCGAGACGATCTTCGAGCGCTTCCAGGCGTCGACCTTCGGCTCCGTGGGCCGGCAGTACGCCTATCCCCGCCGCGCATCGGGCGAATGGGGCCGTGAGCGCCCGGTGGTCGACCGCGCCGTCCGCCTGGCGGTGCACTACGACGCCGCCGGAGAGCCGGCAGGCTACGTCAGCTACCGGTTCGCCGGCTGGGAGACCACGCCGTACACGATGAAGATCGTGGACCTCGTCGCCGCCACACCGTCCGCATACCTCGAGCTCTGGCGCTACCTCGGATCCCTCGATCTCGTGGAGCGCATCACGTGGGACGGGGCACGACGTGACGACGCCCTGCCCTGGGCGCTCCGCGACCGGCGCTGCTACGAGGTCAAGGGCACCGACGACGTCCTCTGGGTCCGACTGCTCGACGTGCCGGCGGCCCTCGGGAAGCGCTCGTACCGGGGCAGCGGCAGGATCGTGCTGGAGGTCCTGGACGACCTCGGGATCAGCGGCGGACGTTACGCCCTCACCGTCGTCGACGGCGCCGCACAGATCGACCGGGTGGACGCGACGGCCGCACCCGACGCCACGCTCACCGTCAACGCGCTCGGATCCCTGTACCTCGGGGGAGTGCAGGCGTCCACGCTCGCTGCGGCCGGAGGCCTGACCGCCCACGCCGACGACGCCGTCGGCGTGCTCGATGCGCTCTTCGGGCGTGCACAGGAGCCGTACTGCATCACCCACTTCTAGGCCCGGGCTCCTGCGCCGCGGAGGTGCCGCTCTGCTTTGACGGTGTTGGACCCCGCGGCTAGACTGAACGGGCGCGTGGTGCGCTCTGGTGGTATCCGGTGCAACCGGCAACCCCTGAGCCGTACCACTCCTGAACCTCTCGAGGTTCTTTCCCATTCGTCCACATCCGGACATCGGAACCGCTCCCGGCCCAGCTGGAATCGTGGTGTCCGTCATGACCGGAGCAAGTCATCATCCACAACGGAGCCCCAACTACATGACCATCACCACCACCGAGAAGCAAGGTGCCCCCGTCGTCGCCATCAACGACATCGGCACCGCTGAGGACTTCCTCGCAGCGATCGACGCGACCATCAAGTACTTCAACGACGGGGATCTCGTCGAGGGTACCGTCGTCAAGGTCGACCGCGACGAGGTCCTGCTCGACATCGGTTACAAGACCGAGGGTGTCATTCCTTCCCGCGAGCTTTCCATCAAGCACGACGTCGATCCCGGGGACGTCGTCTCCGTGGGCGATCAGGTCGAGGCTCTGGTCCTCACCAAGGAAGACAAAGAAGGCCGACTGATCCTCTCCAAGAAGCGTGCTCAGTACGAGCGTGCCTGGGGCGACATCGAGAAGGTCAAGGAAGAGGACGGCGTCGTCACCGGCACCGTCATCGAGGTCGTCAAGGGTGGCCTCATCCTGGACATCGGCCTGCGCGGCTTCCTGCCCGCGTCCCTCGTCGAGATGCGTCGCGTCCGCGACCTGGCTCCGTACATCGGCCAGCAGATCGAAGCGAAGATCATCGAGCTCGACAAGAATCGCAACAACGTCGTTCTGTCGCGTCGTGCATGGCTCGAGCAGACCCAGTCCGAGGTGCGTTCCACGTTCCTCAACAAGCTCGAGAAGGGCCAGGTCCGTCCGGGCGTCGTCTCCTCGATCGTCAACTTCGGTGCGTTCGTGGACCTCGGCGGCGTCGACGGCCTCGTGCACGTCTCCGAGCTCTCCTGGAAGCACATCGACCACCCGTCCGAGGTTGTCGAGGTCGGCCAGGAAGTCACCGTGGAGGTCCTCGAGGTCGATCTCGACCGCGAGCGCGTCTCCCTCTCGCTGAAGGCCACGCAGGAAGACCCCTGGCAGACCTTCGCCCGCACGCACGCGCTGGGCCAGGTCGTCCCCGGCAAGGTCACGAAGCTCGTTCCCTTCGGTGCGTTCGTCCGCGTCGAGGACGGCATCGAGGGCCTCGTGCACATCTCGGAGCTCGCAGTCCGCCACGTGGAACTGGCCGAGCAGGTCGTCTCCGTGGGTGACGAGCTCTTCGTCAAGGTCATCGACATCGACCTCGAGCGCCGCCGCATCTCCCTCAGCCTCAAGCAGGCCAACGAGGGCGTCGACGCCGACAGCACCGAGTTCGATCCCGCGCTCTACGGCATGGCCGCCGAGTACGACGACGAGGGCAACTACAAGTACCCCGAGGGCTTCGACCCCGAGTCGAACGAATGGCTCGAGGGCTACGAGACCCAGCGCGCCGCGTGGGAGGCCCAGTACGCCGAGGCCCAGTCACGCTGGGAGTCGCACAAGAAGCAGGTCGTGCAGCACGCGTCCGACGACGCCGCTGCAGCGAACGAGCCTGTCGAGTCGAACGCCACGAGCTACTCGTCCGAGCCCGTCGCCACGGACTCCGGTTCCGGCACGCTCGCTTCCGACGAGGCACTCGCCGCACTGCGCGAGAAGCTGACCGGAGCGTAGGCTCCAGCACTCCAGCAGGTACACGGAGGACCCCCGTCGATTCGGCGGGGGTCCTTGGCGTGTGCGGCCTCTGACCGGGTGGGGCGCCGGGCAGCCGGCGAGGGAGGGCGGCCGGGGCGCGCGACGGCGGCGCTACCGCCGCCTCGACGAGACCGTCACCGTGAAGCGCGGAGAACGGTCGAGCTGACGCGTGGGACCGACGAGCCGTTCGAGTACCGGGCGGTAGCGGAGATGGCTGTTCCACACCGTCCACAGCTCGCCGCCTGGTGCAAGGACGCGGGCGCAGTCCTCGAAGAGCCGGTGGGCAATCCCTGCATGCACGGTGCTGCCGATGTGGAACGGAGGGTTCAGGACGATCACGCCCGCCGAGGCGTCGGGTACCGCCGCCAGGGCGTCGTCCCTGGTGACCTTGATCCGGTCGGCGACGCCGTTGGCCGTCGCGGTCGCCATGGTGGAGGCCACCGCCGACGCCGACTGGTCCGTCGCGTGGACGGCCAGCCGGGGGTCCGCGAGCGCGAGGTACGCGGCGATGGCTCCGTTCCCGCACCCCAGGTCGATGACCCGGGGCTGCCGGGCAGGGCCCGCCGGCGGGTCGGTCAGCCCTCGCAGGTGGGGAAGCAGCAGTCGGGTCCCGGGATCGAGCGCTGCGCCGCCGAAGGTCGCGCCGTAGGCGCGCAACTCCAGGGGCCGGTCGAGGCCGACATCGTGCCGGGCGCTCCGCGGGAAGGCCGACGCGGCGGGGGGACGTGGTCCCGACGCCACGAGGACGCGGGCCTTCTGCCGGGCCAGGGTCGCTGTGACGTCCGTGAAGTAGCGACTCAACACCTCGTTCATCGACAGGGACATGTGCTTGATCCGCCCCGCTGCCAGCACCTGGACGTCGGGGCGGGCATGGGTGGCGATCGTCCACGCGACCTCATCGAGCTCGTCCAGGGAACGCGGCAGCCGGATCAGGACGGTGGTGGCGCCGGTCAGGAGGTCGGCATTGAGGCGGCACGACCGGTAGGCCCCCTGCAGTCCCTGGTCGGCGGCATTCAGCGCGAGGGCCCGCTCGTGCACGATGCCGTCCTGGAAGGCGCGGATGTGGTCCCGGCCGGACAGGTGGGCAGCTCCGAGCGTGAGGGCTCCGTAGGCGTCGTTGACAGTGGCGATCGCGTCCGAGGACCGCAGGCGATCGGCGGCCGTGTCGAGGAGCAGACGGTCGGCGGCATCGACGGCCACCAGCTCCCGGGCCTCGACGTCGGGACGGCGGCGCAGGAGATCGAGGTCGAACGGGCTCATCTGCACATCCTAGGTGGCGTCGCGCGTGCGCTCAGGTCGCCGCGGGGTCGGGACGGATGCCGTCGCTGTCGTGGCCGTCGGTGTCCTCCGGGCGTCCGGGCGTGACGGGTCCGTCCCCGGTGCCGCGCGGTCCGGGTCCGGACGCCGCTGACAGCATGCGCCGCATGGCCTCGTCCGCATCGAGGCCGTGCCGTTCCGTGACATCCGCGACCTCCGGCCCGCCCCTTGATCCGCCGTCACACGGCGATTCGAGGAATCCGACGAATCCGGCCATGCCGCGCTGGTCCTACCCTGCCCGGCGACAGCCGTCCGTGCCGTCCGTGCCGTCCGTTCCGTCCGCGTCAGCCGACGGCCGGCACGGGCGCCAGCAGCTCCTTCGCCTCCACCACTTCGGTGGAGAGCGTCTTGTAGCCCACGGAGTCGAACAGCACAGTGATGATCCCTTCCTCGTAGCCCATCACCGTTCCGCGTCCCCACTCCGGATGCTCGACCAGGGTCTCGACGTCGAAGGGCTGGTCCGCGTCAGGGGTGCCTGCCGCGACGGCGTCCTCGAAGGACGCGGTCGCTTCCTCCCGGCTGCAGTTGTCGCAGTTCCCGCAGGCCCCGGGCAGCTCCTCGCCGAAGTACGAGAGCAGGAACTGTCGCCGGCAGCCTCTCGTCTCCGCGTAGCGCCGGGCCATCTCCACGCGCGACTGGTCGATGCGTTCACGGGTCTCCGCCTGCTCGACAGCCCGCTCCACGGCATCGGCAGGGGAGATCTTCCTGGCCCGGTAACCCTTCACGCTGTCGCCCACGCTGCCGGAGGCCTCGAGGAGGTTGAGGAGCCCCGTCAGCTTCCGCGGGGAGAGGCCGGACAGCTCCCTGAGCTTCTTGGTCTTGACGGGCCTGCCCGCGACCATGAGGAGCACGAACAGCTGCCTCAGCTGCGTGCGGTTGACGGACTTCGCGGCGAAGAACCGGCGCAGGGAGAGGTCCTCGGGCCGGTAGTGCAGGATTGCCTGCGACACGAGCCCGTCACGTCCTCCCCGGCCGATCTCCTGGTAGTAGCTGTCGAGGGAGTCCGAGATGTCCGCGTGCAGCACGAAGCGCACGTCCGGCTTGTCGATGCCCATGCCGAACGCCGTGGTCGCGATGACGACGTCGATCGTGCCGTCGAGGAAACCGTCGTGCACCGCCTGGCGCTCGTTCCTGAGCCTGCCGGCGTGATAGACGTCGGCGCTGCGTCCGCGCTCCTGCAGTTCGGAGGCGAGGGCATTCGCTGCCTTCTTCGTGGCGACGTAGACCAGTCCCGGACCCTGCAGGGAGAGGACCTGATCGCGGACGGCTCGTTCCTTGTCGGCGCTCTCGACGTGATGGACGACCTCGAGGGACAGGTTCGGGCGGTCGAAGCCCTCCACGATGACGGTCGGGTCCGTCAGGCGTAGCCGTTCCACGATCTCGTTCTGCACGGGGTGTGAGGCGGTCGCTGTCAGGGCGATCACGGGCACGTCGAGGTCCTTCAGGAGGTGGCCCAGCTGCAGGTAGTCGGGCCGGAAGTCGTGGCCCCAGGAGGAGACGCAGTGAGCTTCGTCGACGACCACGAGCGAGACGTCGAGGGACCGCAGGCGGGCGGCGACGTCGTCGCGCGCGATCTGCTCGGGTGCGAGGAAGAGGAACTTCGCACGGGTGGACTCGTCCTCACCCGCTGCCGCCTCCCACGCCGCGGCGAGCTCGCTCTTCTTCATCCCGGAGTTGATGACATGGGCACGCGGGGAGCCCGCGCTCTCGTTGATCGACTCGGCCTGGTCGTGCTGGAGCGCGATCAGCGGTGAGATGACCACGGCGACGCCGGGCAGTGCCATCGCCGGCACCTGGTAGATCGCCGATTTGCCGGAACCGGTAGGCATGACGCAGAGGGTGCTGCGGCCCTCCAGTACCGCTTCCATGGCGAGCTCCTGGCCGGGACGCAGGGTGTCCCAGCCGAATGTCGACGCGGCAGTCGATCGAAGGTCCTGCAATGTGATGGTCACGGTGCTCCTCAAAACGATAAGTCCCCTTAGGGTATTCAGGGCCACTGACAGTTCCTCCGGGCAGCCGCTGGGAGGGGTGCCGCTTGACAGCCGGCGGACGAGCCCGCGTTAGGGTTGGCCCATGCTGCGCATAGGACTGACAGGGGGCATCGCCGCGGGGAAGTCCGCAGTGGCCCGCCGCTTCGCCGAACTCGGCGCCGTTCTCGTCGATGCCGACGTCCTGGCACGCGAGGTGGTCCAGCCCGGCTCGCCGGCGCTGCACGAGATCGTCGCGGCATTCGGTGCGGACCTCGTGGGAGTCGACGGTGCCCTGGACCGGCCTGCCCTGGGACGACTGGTCTTCGCGGACACGGCAGCGCGCGAGCGCCTCAACGCCATCGTCCATCCTCGTGTGCGGGAACGGGCAGCGGCACTCGTCGACGGCGCCCCCGAGGACGCCATCGTCGTCGAGGACATCCCCCTGCTGGTGGAGAGCGGGCAGGCAGCCCGCTTCCACCTCGTCGTCGTCGTCGACGCGCCGGACGAGGTCCGCGTCGACCGTATGGTCCGGCAGCGCGGCATGGATCCCGGGGAGGCCGGACGGCGCATCGCGGCGCAGGCTCCGCGGGCGGACCGGTTGCGGGAGGCCGACGCCGTACTCCCCAACGACCGGGCCCTCGAGGACCTCCTCGCGGCGGCCGACGCCCTGTGGGACCGGCGCATCGTCCCGTTCCGCGACAACCTGGTGGCTGGCGCACCTGGCAGCGGCCTGCTCTCCAGCCCGTCGGCGGCAGGACTGCCGGGCACGGTCGGGCTCGCCCGGCGCACCCGCGCCAGGCTCGCCGCGGCACTCCCACCCGGAGCCTCCGTCGGGTCGGGGGGCGCCCCGGGCGCCGCTCGGGACGAGGACGACGTCGTCGTCGCGAGCGTGCGGGTGACGGTCGAGGAGGACACGGATCCAGCGCCCGTGACGAGCGCCCTCGCAGCCGCAGGATACCCCCGTGACCGGGACAGCGGGAGGGGTCGGGGGGAGGCGCACGCCGGCCTTCCCGCCGTGCATCGCGCGGCCGATCCCGCACTCGACGTCACGGTGACGGTGGCGTCCGCGCCGGCACCGTCCTGAGCCCGGCAGGGGCGGTTCCCGCGGCGTTCAGCCGCCAGCAGATCAGGGCAGGAGTGTCAGCGGCAGGGTCTACCGTTAAGACATGAGTCTTGCGCAGGATATCAAGCGTGTCGTGGCCCCTTTCGAGGTCATCAGCGAGTACACGCCCGCGGGCGACCAGCCCACCGCGATCAAGGAGCTGGCCGAGCGGATCAATGCGGGCGAGAAGGACGTCGTCCTGCTCGGTGCCACCGGTACGGGCAAGAGCGCCACCACGGCCTGGCTCATCGAGCAGGTGCAGCGCCCCACCCTGGTGATGGTGCAGAACAAGACCCTCGCGGCGCAGCTCGCGAACGAGTTCCGGGAGCTGCTGCCCAACAACGCCGTCGAGTACTTCGTCTCGTACTACGACTACTACCAGCCCGAGGCCTACGTCCCGCAGACGGACACCTTCATCGAGAAGGACTCCTCCATCAACGAGGAGGTGGAGCGCCTGCGCCACTCGGCCACCAATGCGCTCCTCACGCGTCGCGACGTCATCGTGGTCGCCACCGTGTCCTGCATCTACGGGCTGGGGACGCCCGAGGAGTACATCAACAAGATGGTCACGCTGCGCCGGGGCGACCAGATGAACCGCGACGCGCTGCTGCGCCAGTTCGTGGGGATGCAGTACACGCGCAACGACATGGACTTCCACCGGGGGACGTTCCGCGTCCGCGGTGACACCGTGGAGATCATCCCCATGTACGAGGAGCACGCGCTGCGCATCGAGTTCTTCGGCGACGAGGTGGAGAACATCTACACGCTCGACCCGCTCACCGGGAACGTCATCCGCGAGGAGGAGGAGATGTACGTCTTCCCCGCCTCCCACTACGTCGCCGGCGAGGATCGGATGACGCGCGCGATCAAGGACATCGAGGACGAGCTGCAGCAGCGCCTGGCGGAATTCGAGGCGCAGAACAAGCTGGTCGAGGCGCAGCGCCTGCGCATGCGCGTCACCTACGACCTCGAGATGATGCAACAGATGGGGTTCTGCAACGGCATCGAGAACTACTCGCGGCACATCGACGGACGCGATCCGGCCTCGGCACCGCACTGCCTGCTCGACTACTTCCCCGACGACTTCCTGCTCGTCGTCGACGAATCGCACGTGACCATCCCGCAGATCGGCGCCATGTACGAGGGCGACTCCTCGCGGAAGCGGACCCTCGTGGACCACGGGTTCCGGCTCCCGTCAGCGATGGACAACCGGCCGCTGAAGTGGGACGAGTTCCAGGACCGCATCGGGCAGACGGTCTACCTGTCGGCGACGCCGGGCAAGTACGAGCTGGGCAAGGCCGACGGGTTCGTCCAGCAGATCATCAGGCCCACCGGACTCGTCGACCCCGAAGTGGTGGTCAAGCCGACCAAGGGGCAGATCGACGACCTCCTCGGTGAGATCCGCAAGCGCACCGCCGTCAACGAGCGCGTCCTCGTCACCACGCTCACCAAGCGCATGGCCGAGGACCTCACCGGATACCTCCTCGAGCACGGGGTCAAGGTGGAGTACCTCCACTCGGACGTGGACACGCTGCGGCGCGTGGAACTCCTGCGCGAACTGCGCATGGGCACGTTCGACGTGCTGGTGGGCATCAACCTGCTCCGTGAGGGCCTCGACCTTCCGGAGGTGTCCCTCGTGAGCATCCTGGACGCCGACAAGGAGGGCTTCCTCAGGAGCACCACCTCGCTGATCCAGACCATCGGGCGTGCGGCCCGCAACGTCTCGGGCGAGGTGCACATGTACGCGGACCGCATCACGGACTCCATGGAACGCGCGATCGACGAGACCAACCGGCGCCGTGCCATCCAGGTGGCGCACAACCTCGAGCACGGTATCGATCCCACTCCACTGCGCAAGCGGATCGCCGACATCACGGACACCATCAACCGGGAGGACGCCGATACGCGCGCACTCCTGGAGGAAGCCGCGAAGGGCCGGAAGCCGAAGAAGGGTGCCGGGCGCCACGAGGGACTGGCGTCCGTCCCGGCCGAGGACCTGACCGACCTCATCCAGCAGCTGACGGACCAGATGCACGCGGCGGCCGCCGAGCTGCAGTTCGAGCTGGCCGGACGGCTGCGCGACGAGGTCGGCGACCTCAAGAAGGAGCTGCGGCAGATGCAGTCGGCCGGCCACGCCTGAGGGTCGCGCCATGACCTCCATGACCGGTGAAACCTCCGGGAGGGACGACGGCCGCCACGTCAAGGAGGTCCGCGCTCCGCATCCGGGGAACGTGACTTCAACGGGTGCTCCGCGGCTCGGGTAGCATTGGGCGGACGTAGGGGAGTATCCCAAGCGCTATGGACGTCAGCACGCAGGGCATTGTTGCTCCGCCGGGCATAGCGGTCGGTCGGCACCATGCCGCGGCGGAGAGACTTACGGCGATCCATTCCACCCTGCGGAAGGCCCTTCATGCCCACATTGCCCCTGGCGTTCGAGATCGGCACGTTCGTCGTGCTCGGGATCATCCTGCTCTTCGACCTGCTCCTCGTCGTCAAGCGGCCACACGAGCCGTCCATGAAGGAGGCGGGCCTGTGGGTCGCCTTCTACGTGGGACTCGCGCTCGCGTTCGCAGCGCTGATGTTCGTGTTCACGGGGCCCGAGTACGGCGGCCAGTTCATCGCCGGCTGGATCACCGAGTACAGCCTGAGCATCGACAACCTGTTCGTCTTCATCATCATCATGGCGCGCTTCTCGGTCCCGAGGAAGTACCAGCAGGAGGTGCTGATGGTGGGCATCATCATCGCGCTGATCCTGCGCGGCATCTTCATCGCGCTCGGTGCCGCCGTGATCGAGAACTTCAGCTGGATCTTCTACATCTTCGGTGCCTTCCTCCTGTACACGGCGTACAAGCAGGCCAAGGACTCGGGTGAGGACGAGGAGGACGCCGGCGACAACAAGCTGATCGCGAAGCTGCGCTCGGTCCTGCCGATGTCCGAGTCCTACGACGGCAACAAGGTGCGGACCGTCGTCGACGGCAAGAAGGTGTTCACTCCCATGCTCATCGTCTTCGTGACGATCGGGCTCACCGATCTCCTCTTTGCCGTCGACTCCATCCCCGCAATCTTCGGACTCACGCAGAGCGCGTTCATCGTCTTCACCGCGAACATCTTCGCCCTGATGGGCCTGCGCCAGCTCTACTTCCTGCTCGGCGGCCTCATGACGCGCCTCATCTACCTGAAGCACGCCCTCTCCGTCATCCTCGCCTTCATCGGCGTGAAGCTCATCCTCCACGCGATGCACGTCAACGAGCTGCCGTTCATCAACGGCGGCGAGCACATCGAGTGGGCTCCGGAGATCCCGACGTTCCTGTCCCTCGCGGTGATCGTCGCGACGATCGTCATCGCGGTCGTCGCCAGCCTCATCAAGTCGAAGGCCGTCGAGAAGTCAGCGGTGCGCTCGGGCGGCGCCGACCACAAGGCGTCCTCTCCCGCCGTCACCGACGGGCTCGACGAGGCCGCGGACGAGGCCGGCACCAAGAACCCCCGCCACTAGGCTCCGCCGGCACGCCAGGACCGACAGCAGAAGAGGGACCCCGCACAGTGTGCGGGGTCCCTCTGTCGTCCGGTCGAGCCGGCGGCACCGGGTCAGGGGCGGGTCATGCCGAGCAGCCGCTCGAAGATCGCCTCGCCGTCATCCGCGATCCCGTCGTGGTGGAACTCGTCCGTCTCCCACACGGCGAGGTTCCTGATGCCGGCGGCCGTGGTGAGGGAGAGATTCCGGTCGACGTAGATGTCGTGACGGTAGACGGCGGCGGCGGCCGGCACGACGTTCGTCGCCAGGACGTCCGCGTCGTACAGCGGACCCCAGTCCTCCTTCGCCGCGAGCACGTCCGCGACCGCACGGAGCGGCCGCAGCGCGGGATCCTCCTCGAAGTACCAGGGGTACACCATCTCGCCCGTGAACAGGATCTCAGCGGCGTCGTCGCGGAACTGCGGGTACTCGTCGAGCACGCGCCGGGCGGCCCACGAGGACGCGCCGCCCTGGCAGTAGATGGACTCGTGCATCAGCGCGTACAGCGGCTGCGAGGCCCTGCTGACGATCCCCTGGACCTGCTCGAGGAACGTCGCGGACAGCCGGGGGCCGTCGGGCGTGGTGGTGAACGCGTCTTCGAGGAGGTAGTGGAGGGCGTGGACCCGGGTGTTCCCGCCCAGGAACGAGCCGACCATCTGGAAGCGCCGCACCGTGAGCCGTTCCCCGTCGGGCAGGTGCTCCTCCACCTCCCGGAGGTGGCGGGCGATGCGCGTGACCAGCTCCCGGTCCTCCGGGTACCAGGAGAAGTACTCGCGGTTGCGTTCCTCCACCCGGGCGAACGTGGCCCGGTACACCTCGTCCGGCGCTCCCGCGAGGGGGGCGAGGCCACCGGTGATCAGGGCGCGCTCGATGCCCGCGGGTGCGTTCGACAGGTAGGTGAGTGTGCAGAAGCCTCCGTAGCTCTGCCCGAACACCGTCCAGGGCGCGCTGCCGAGACGCGCGCGGATCAGCTCGGCGTCGGCCACGATCGCGTCCGCGCGGAAGTGGGACAGGTAGTCCGCCTGGGCCTGCGGCGTCGGCAGCGCCGCGAGTGTGGCGGCGTCGGCGGGGGTGGAGCGCCCCGTGCCGCGCTGGTCCAGCATGAGGATACGGAAGTCACGGGCGGCGGCCTTCATCCAGCCCGAGAGCTGCGTGGTCCGCACGCCCCGGCCACCGGGCCCGCCCTGCAGGAACAGCAGCCACGGCAGGCGGGCGACGGCATCGTCGTCGTGCTCGAGGGACGAGTACTCGCGGGCGAACACCTCGATCCGCTCCGAGGTCGTGTCCCGGTGGTCGAGGGGCACGTTGAAGGTGTGGCCGGTGGCGCGCAGTCCGCGCATGACGACGGTCCGGCCGATTTCATGCAGGTCGGCGTGGGGAAGGGGCACCGGTGCGGGCGACACGGCGGTCACAGCGCGGCGGCGTCGGTGAGGGCGCTCCCCGTGAGCCGGAAGGTGCTCCAACCGGACTGCGGTCGGGCGCCGAGCTGCTCGTAGAAGCGGATGGACGGCTCGTTCCAGTCGAGCACCGACCATTCGACCCGGGCGTAGCCGCGCTCGACGGCGATCCTGGCCAGGTTGGTGAGCAGGGCCTTGCCGTGTCCGGCGCCGCGCGCCTCGGGGCGCACGTACAGGTCCTCGAGATAGATGCCGTGAACGCCCTCCCAGGTGGAGTAGTTGAGGAACCACAGGGCGAATCCCTGGATCTGCCCCTCGGCCTCGACGACGTGCGCGTAGATCGCGGGGGAGTCGCCGAACAGGGCGGCCTCGAGGGACTCCGCGGTGTTCTTCACGGCGTCCGGCTCACGCTCGTAGAGGGCCAGGTCGTGGATGAGCTGGAGGATGACCGGGACGTCCGCCGGCCGTGCTTCGCGAAGAGTCGACATGTCCCCAGCGTAGCCAAGCTCCCGCCGTCGAACGGCGCGGTCAGGCCGCGACGGGGGCTCCGACGCTCAGGATCCGCACCACGGGGCTGCCCGCCTCGTCCGACGCCGGCAGGTCGATCTCCGCGTTGATGCCCCAGTCGTTGTTGCCCTCGGGGTCCTTCAGGATCTGCCGCACCTTCCAGAGGCCAGGGACTTTCACGATGATCAGCAGCGCCGGTCCGCGGGCCTCGGGGCCGTCGTCGATGTCCTCGTAGTCCGCGAAGTACCCGTCGAGGGCCTCCGCCCAGCGGTCGGCGGTCCACCCGGAGTCCGCGTCCAGGGCGCCGAGTGCCTCGTCGCGCTCGTCGGCGAAGAGCTTCACGCGCTGGAACATCTCGTTGCGCACCATCACGCGGAAGGCGCGCTCGTTGGAGGTGACGGACGGCGGCTTCTCCGGGAGTTCCACGGTATCCGCGGGCGCCCCCGGAACGATCCCGGCGGTCAGCTGGGTCCACTCGTCGAGGAGACTGCTGTCCACCTGCCGGACTAGCTCGCCGAGCCATTCGAGGATGTCGCTGAGGTCCTCGCGAAGGGCCTCGACCGGCACCGTGTGGCGCAGCGCCTTGTAGCAGTCGGCGAGGTAGCGCAGGAGGATGCCCTCGGAGCGCGTGAGCGAGTAGAACGCCACGTACTCGCCGAAGCTCATCGCTCGCTCGTACATGTCGCGGACCACGGACTTGGGGGCGAGCTCGAAGTCACCGAGCCATGGCGCTGATGCACGGTACACGTCGAAGGCCTGCTGCAGCAGCTCCTCGAGCGGCTTCGGGTAGGTGACCTCCTCGAGCCGTGCCATCCGCGCGTCGTAGTCGATCCCCTCGGCCTTCATGGCGGCCACGGCCTCGCCGCGCGCCTTCTTCTCCTGCGCGTTGAGGACCTGCCGGGGCTTCTCGAGCGTGGCCTCGATGACCGAGACGACGTCGAGCGCGTAACCCGGCGCCTCGGGGTCCAACAGTTCCAGGCTCGCGAGGGCGAAGGGGGAGAGGGGCTGGTTGAGGGCGAAGTTGGCCTGCAGATGCACGCGGAGCCGGACCTGCCGCCCGTCCGGCTCGGGGACGGGCAGCCGCTCGACGATCCCGGCCGTGACGAGTTCGCGGTAGATGCCGATGGCGCGGCGCATGAGCCGCAGCTGGGATGCCCGCGTCTCGTGGTTCTCGGTGAGCAGCCGCTTCACCGCGGTGAACGGGTCGCCGGGCCGCTCGAGGAGGTTCAGCAGCATCGAGTGGCTGACGGAGAACGACGACGTCAGGGGGTCCGGAACGCTCTCGACGAGCCGCTCGTACGTGGGCTTGCCCCAGGACACGAAGCCCTGCGGCGGCTTCTTGCGCACCACCTGGCGCAGCTTCTTCTGGTCGTCGCCGAACTTGGAGACCGCCTTCGCCATGGCCTTGGTGTTCTCGACCACGTGGTCGGGCGCCTGCACGACGACGGTGCCCGCGGTGTCGTATCCGGCGCGCCCGGCGCGCCCGGAGATCTGGTGGAACTCCCGCGCGTTGAGCAGCCGCGTGCGCACGCCGTCGTACTTGCTCAGCGCGGTGAGGAGCACGGTGCGGATGGGCACGTTGATGCCCACGCCGAGCGTGTCGGTGCCGCAGATGACCTTGAGCAGGCCGGCCTGGGCGAGCTGCTCGACGAGCCTGCGGTACTTGGGCAGCATGCCGGCGTGGTGCACGCCGATGCCGTGGCGTACGAGCCGGTTGAGGGTCTTGCCGAAGCCCGCGGAGAACCGGAACGTCGCGATGAGCTCGGCGATCCTGTCCTTCTCCTCACGCGTGCAGACGTTGACGCTCATGAGGTTCTGCGCCCGTTCGATGGCCTCGGCCTGGCTGAAGTGCACCACGTACACGGGCGCCTGGCGGGTGGAGAGCAGTTCCTCGAGGGATTCCTGTACGGGTGTCTCGACGTAGTAGTAGTGCAGCGGGATGGGCCGTTCCACGGACGTGACCGTCGCCGTCGCGCGACCGGTGCGGTCGGTGAGGTCCTTCTCGAACCGCGTCACGTCGCCGAGCGTCGCGGACATCAGCAGGAACTGCGCCTGGGGCAGTTCGAGCAGGGGCACCTGCCAGGCCCAGCCGCGCTGCGGGTCCGAGTAGAAGTGGAACTCGTCCATCACCACGGTGTCGACGTCGGCCTGCGCGCCCTCGCGCAGGGCGAGGTTCGCGAGGATCTCGGCGGTGCAGCAGATGATCGGCGCGTCCTGGTTCACGCCGGAGTCGCCCGTGATCATGCCGACGTTCTCCGCGCCGAAGATCTCGCACAGGGCGAAGAACTTCTCGGACACCAGCGCCTTGATCGGCGCGGTGTAGTAGCTGGTCCGGCCCTCGGCGAAGGACTTCAGGTGCGCCGCGACGGCCACCAGCGACTTCCCGGACCCGGTGGGCGTCGCGAGGATCACGTTGTTGCCCGAGACGAGCTCCATCGCGGCCTCGTCCTGCGCCGGGTAGAGCGCCAGCCCGCGCGCCGTCGCCCATCCCGTGAAGGCTTCGTAGACCGCGTCCGCGGGGAGTTCGCCGTCGTCGTGCCGGGGCAGGTGTTCTTGGATCCTCATGGTCCTTCCAGCGTACCGGTGGGGACCTTAGGGTGGATCATGCGCTGGGACCCTGGACTCTACGCCCGTCACGCCGGTCACCGCGGCCGTCCGTTCTTCGACCTCGTGGGACGCGTCGGCCACGACGCGCCGCGCACGGTCGTCGACCTCGGGTGCGGACCCGGTGAGCTGACGGAGGCGCTCGCGCTGCGATGGCCAGGGGCGACGGTGCGGGGCATCGACTCCAGCACGGACATGATCGACGCCGCCCGGCGCCGTCCCGCACCGCCGAACCTGGCCTTCGAGGTGGGCGACCTCCGCGCCTACCGCCCCGGCTCCGACGACGTCGTCGTCACGAACGCGGCGCTCCAGTGGGTCCCCGGGCACCAGGACCTCGTGGCCGCATGGGCCAGAGCGCTGCCCGCGGGAGGGTGGCTCGCACTGCAGGTGCCCGGCAACTTCTCGGCGCCGTCCCACGCGCTGATGCGCGAGCACGCGGCGAGCCCCCGCTGGGCGGAGACGCTCCGCGGCGTGCTGCGGCACGACGACGCCGTGGCCGAACCGGCGGACTACGCCGAGCTGCTGCTGTCCGCCGGGCTCGAGGCCGACGTCTGGGAGACCACGTACCAGCAGGTGCTGCCGGGGGAGGACGCCGTCCTCGGCTGGGTGCGCGGCACGGCCCTGCGGCCGGTCCTGGAGGTACTGTCCGCGGAGGAGGCCGACGAGTTCGAGGCCGGGTACGGCGAGCTGCTGCGGACGGCGTACCCCCGGGGCGGGCAGGGCACCGTCTTCGGCTTCCGGCGCATCTTCGCCGTCGGCCACCGGTCCCCGTAGCCGGCGCCCTACCAGCCGCGCTGCTTCCACTCCTCGAGGGAGCCCCGCTCGGCGCCGAGCGTCGTGCCCTTCCCGTGCCCCGGGTGGACCACGGTGTCGTCCGGCAGGCGGTCGAAGAGGCGTGTCACGACGTCGTCGTACAGGGAGGCGAAACGCGCCGGATCACCCTGCGTGTTACCGATGCCCCCGGGGAACAGGGAGTCGCCCGTGAACAGGTGCGCCGGCCCGTGAGGATCCTCGTAGAGCAGTGCGACGGAGCCGGGGGTGTGCCCGCGCAGGTGGATCGCCTCGAGCTCGAAGCCCTCGAAGGAGCCCGTGTCGCCGTGCTGCAGCGGCACGTCCGTGGCGACCGCGATGTCCGGGACGTCGTCGGCCCCGGCGGCCGTGCGCGCCCCCGTAACGTCCTTCACCTCGGCCAGCGCCCGCACGTGGTCCCAATGCGAGTGCGTGGTGACGATCAGCGCCACGCGGGCCTCGGCGTCGGTGTCCTCCTGCGCGTCGGCAAGCAGCGCGAGGATCGCCGGGGCGTCGTCAGCGGCGTCGACGAGGACCTGCGCGCCGGTCGACTTCGAGGTGAGCACGTATACGTTGTTGTCCATCTCGGACACGGAGATACGGCGGATCGTGATCTCGGTGAGGCTGTGCAGGGGGCTGGTCATGAGCACAGTGTAGGCGTGCGCGCCCGACGGGGACTCGGACCCGGCAGGTAGGGTTCGTGTACGCCGCGACCCGCCGGTCCCGGCGTCGGATCCCGGAAGGAACAGGGCGTGGAGCAGGACATCAAGTGGTGGTTGCAAATAGATCCTGCAAGTAAGACGCCGCCCTTCGAGCAGATCAAGCAGGCGATTCTCGAGGCAGCCAACTCCGGTGAGGCTGCAGTAGGTACTCGGCTACCCCCGGTGCGGGCGCTCGCAGTGCACCTCGGTATCGCGACTAACACCGTAGCCCGCGCGTACCGCGAACTGGAGCAGGCAGGAGCGGTGGAGACCAAGGGCCGAGCTGGGACAATCATCACGGCAGGAGGGGACGAGGCCCGTCGCCGCGTCGCAGAAGCGGCGGGTGACTTTGCCGCCGTCGTGCGTTCTACGGGAGTGGCTGAGGGCGAGGCTGTCGCCATCATCCGGGCGGCATTGCGCCGAGCGTGAACGACGCGCTGCGGGGCGCGGAAACCACGCGGAAGAGGCGTAATTCGAATATGTCTTCGAAGCCCTTTTCCCCTACAGTGGATGAGTGTCTATAGCAAATTCCCTCGAGCAGCATGCCCACAATCCGGAGCCGGCTCCCCAGGACCTGTCCCGGCTGATCGTCAAGGGCGCGCGTGAGCACAACCTGCGCAATGTCGACCTGGACCTGCCGCGCGACGCCATGATCGTCTTCACGGGCCTCTCGGGCTCGGGGAAGTCGTCGCTGGCCTTCGACACCATCTTCGCGGAGGGCCAGCGCCGCTACGTCGAGTCGCTCTCGGCCTATGCCCGGCAGTTCCTCGGCCAGGTGGACAAGCCCGACGTCGATTTCATCGAGGGGCTCTCACCCGCGGTCTCGATCGACCAGAAGTCCACGAGCAAGAACCCGCGCTCCACCGTGGGCACCATCACCGAGATCTACGACTACATGCGCCTGCTCTGGGCGCGCGTGGGCCGCCCCCACTGCCCCGTCTGCGGCGAGCCCGTCGCGAAGCAGACACCCCAGCAGATCGTGGACCAGCTCCTCGAGCTCGACGAGGGCACGCGCTTCCAGATCCTCGCCCCGGTGGTCCGCGCCCGCAAGGGCGAGTTCGTGGACCTCTTCCAGGAACTCACGGCCAAGGGCTACTCGCGTGCCCGCGTGGACGGCAAACTCATCCAGCTCAGCGACCCGCCCAAGCTCGGCAAGCAGTACAAGCACACCATCGAGGTCATCATCGACCGCCTCGTGGTGAAGGGAGGCATCCAGCAGCGCCTCACCGACTCCGTCGAGACCGCGCTCAAGCTCGCCGACGGCCGGGTGCTCGCCGAGTTCGTCGACCTCCCCGAGGACGACGCCAAGCGCCTCCACGCCTTCTCCGAGCACCTCGCCTGCCCCAACGAGCACCCGCTGGCCATCGACGAGATCGAGCCGCGGTCCTTCTCCTTCAACAACCCGTTCGGCGCCTGCCCGGCCTGCACCGGGATCGGCAGCAAGCTAGAGGTCGACGAGGAGCTCGTGGTCCCCAACCAGGACCTGAGCCTCGCCGAGGGTGCGATCGCCCCGTGGTCGCTCGGCACGGCGACGCTGGAGTACTGGACGCGCCTGCTCGAGGGGCTCGCGTCCGAGCTGAAGTTTGACATCACCACCCCCTGGCGGAAGCTGCCGGACCGTGCCCGCGAGGCCGCGCTGTACGGCAAGGACCACAAGGTGGTGGTGCAGTACAAGAACCGCTTCGGTCGCGAGCGCAAGTACAGCACCGGCTTCGAGGGAGCCATCCAGTACATCCAGCGCAAGCACGCGGAGACGGAGTCCGACAACGCGCGCGACCGCTACGAGGAGTACATGCGGGAGATCCCGTGTCCCACCTGCGGCGGCGCACGGCTCAACCCGGCGTCACTCTCGGTGCTCATCAACGGCCGCTCCATCGCCGAGGTCTCCGCGATGCCGATGCGCGACTGCGCCGAGTTCCTCGACAATCTCGTGCTGACCGGCCGAGAGGCCCAGATCGCCAACCAGGTCCTCAAGGAGATCCAGGCGCGCCTGACATTCCTCCTCGACGTGGGCCTCGAGTACCTGAACCTCGAGCGCGCCTCCGGCACGCTCTCGGGCGGCGAGGCCCAGCGCATCCGCCTGGCCACGCAGATCGGCTCGGGGCTCGTGGGCGTGCTCTACGTCCTCGACGAGCCGTCCATCGGACTGCACCAGCGCGACAACCGCCGCCTGATCGAGACGCTCACGCGCCTGCGCAACCTCGGCAACACGCTGATCGTCGTCGAGCACGACGAGGACACCATCGCCGAGGCCGACTGGATCGTGGACATCGGACCGGGCGCGGGGGAGCACGGCGGCCAGGTGGTGCACTCGGGCCTCCTCGAGGACCTGCTGACCAACGAGGAGTCGCTCACCGGTGACTACCTCTCGGGGCGCCGCAGGATCGAGATCCCCGCGAAGCGCCGCAAGATCGACCGGTCCCGGCAGCTCAAGGTCGTCGGCGCGCGGGAACACAACCTCGTGAACGTCGACGCGACCATCCCCCTCGGGGTGCTGACCGCGGTCACCGGCGTGAGCGGCTCCGGCAAGTCCACCCTCGTCAACGACATCCTGTACAAGGTCCTCGCGAACAAGCTCAACGGGGCGAAGCAGGTCGCCGGACGGCACAAGCGGATCGACGGCCTCGAGCACCTCGACAAGGTCATCCACGTGGACCAGAGCCCCATCGGTCGCACGCCGCGGTCCAACCCGGCCACCTACACGGGCGTCTTCGACAACATCCGCAAGCTCTTCGCGGAGACCACCGAGGCGAAGGTCCGCGGCTACCTCCCGGGCCGGTTCTCCTTCAACGTCAAGGGCGGCCGCTGCGAGGCGTGCTCCGGCGACGGCACGCTGAAGATCGAGATGAACTTCCTGCCGGACGTCTACGTCCCCTGCGAGGTGTGCCACGGGGCGCGGTACAACCGCGAGACCCTGGAGGTCCACTACAAGGGCAAGACGATCGCCGACGTGCTGGACATGCCGATCGAGGAGGGCGCCGAGTTCTTCGCGGCCTTCAGCCCGATCGCCCGGCACCTGAACACGCTCGTCGAGGTGGGTCTGGGCTATGTCCGCCTCGGGCAGCCCGCCACCACGCTCTCCGGCGGCGAGGCACAGCGCGTGAAGCTCGCGAGTGAACTGCAGAAGCGGTCGAACGGGCGCAGCATCTACGTGCTCGACGAGCCGACCACCGGCCTGCACTTCGAGGACATCCGCAAGCTCCTGCTCGTCCTGCAGGGCCTCGTGGACAAGGGCAACACCGTGATCACGATCGAGCACAACCTCGACGTCATCAAGAGCGCCGACTGGGTGATCGACCTCGGTCCGGACGGCGGTTCGGGCGGCGGGCAGATCATCGCGACGGGCACGCCCGAGCAGGTGGCCCGCAACGAGGAGAGCTACACGGGCACGTTCCTGAAGGAGATCTTCGACAAGGCCGTGTAGCCCGCCGGAAGCGGACCGGATATACCCGCGAGGGCATGCATGATGCATGCCCTCGCGGTGCTATGGCAAGCTTGCTCGGTGTCCCCCATGCATTCGCCGATACTCCTCCAGCCCGACCGCACGCGCGTCGACCCCGCAGGTGTGATCCGTGGGCGTCTATGACCTGACACGCAGCACGACCCGCGGGCTCATCGCGGGTCTCTGCCGTCCGACCGTGGAGGGGCTGCACAACGTGCCCGCGGACGGCCCGTTCATCGTCGCGCCGAACCACCTCTCCTTCCTCGACAGCGTCCTAGTGCAGGCCCTCATGCCCCGGCCGGTCGCCTTCTTCGCGAAGGCCGAGTACTTCACGGGCACCGGCGTCAAGGGCGCCCTCATGAAGCAGTTCTTCGAGGGCGTCGGCTCGATCCCCGTCGAGCGGGGCCAGCAGGCCGCGAGCGTACAGGCCCTCCGGACGCTCCTGGGCCTGCTGGAGCAGGGCGACGGCGTCGGCATCTACCCGGAAGGCACCCGCTCGCGCGACGGCAGGCTCTACCGTGGCAGGACCGGCGTCGGCTGGCTCGCGCTCACCACCGGGGCGCCCGTGGTGCCGGTGGGGCTCGTCGGCACCGACGCACTGCAGCCGGCGGGGAAGAAGGGCATCCGGCCGCAGCACTTCACGGTGCGGATCGGCGAACCCCTCGTCTTCGAGAAGACCGGCCCCGGGCACCCGCTGCCGGCGCGGCGTCAGGCCACGGACGCGATCATGGACGGCATTGCGGCCCTCACGGGCCAGGAACGGGTGCCCTCCTACAACCAGAGCCCCGCCGCCGAGTAGCGCCGCCGCACGGGCGCCGTCAGCGGTCAGCGGAAAGCGGTGCTCGGCGTCGGGCTCCGTCACCGCCCAGCCCTAGGATTGAGGGCGTGGTGAACCCAGTAACGTACCGGCCGAAGACCGGCGAGATCCCGGTAGACCCGGGGGTCTACCGGTTCCGGGACGAGCACGGCCGGGTGATCTACGTCGGCAAGGCGAAGAACCTCCGCTCGCGCCTGAACTCATACTTCGCGAACCCGCAGGGCCTGCTCGCCAAGACCCGCAGCATGGTGTTCACCGCCGCGAGCGTCGAATGGACCGTGGTGGGCAGCGAGCTCGAGGCGCTGCAGCTCGAGTACACGTGGATCAAGGAATTCGACCCGCGGTTCAACATCATGTTCCGGGACGACAAGACGTACCCGTACCTCGCAGTGACGATGGGGGAGAAGTACCCCCGCGTCCAGGTTCTGCGCGGCGACAAGAAGAAGGACACGCGGTACTTCGGCCCGTTCTACCCGGCGAAGGCCATCCGCGAGACGGTGGACACGATGATTCGCGTCTTCCCCGTACGCACGTGCAGCGCCGGCGTGTTCAAGCGCGCCGAGCGGACCGGCAGACCCTGCCTCCTCGGCTACATCGACAAGTGCTCGGCGCCGTGCGTGGGACGCATCAGCGCGGAGGACCACCGGGCCCTCGCCGGCGACTTCTGCGACTTCATGTCCGGTGAGGCGAAGAAGTTCATCTCCGGGCTCGAGAAGAAGATGGCCGAGGCCGTCGCCGAACTCGACTACGAGTCGGCGGCACGCCTGCGCGACGACATCTCCGCGCTCCGCCGCGTCTTCGAGCGCAACACCGTCGTGCTCAGCGAGGACACCGACGCGGACATCTTCGCCATCAAGGAGGACGAGCTCGAGGCCGCGGCGCAGGTCTTCCACGTGCGCGGCGGCCGGATCCGCGGGCAGCGCGGCTGGGTGGTCGAGAAGGTCGAGGACATGGACACGCCGGACCTCGTGGAGCACCTGCTGCAGCAGGTCTACGGCGAGGGCAGCAGCAACAACGAGCAGATCCCCCGCGAGGTCCTCGTGCCGGTCCTGCCCAGCAACTCCGAGCAGATCCTCGAATGGCTGCGCGGGCTCCGGGGCGCCCGCGTGGACGTGCGCGTGCCGCAGCGCGGCGACAAGGCGACCCTCATGGGCACCGTCGAGCAGAACGCCGCGGAGGCTCTGCGCCTGCACAAGAGCCGCCGCGCCGGTGACATCACCACGCGGTCGGCGGCGCTGCAGGAACTGCAGGAGGCCCTCGACCTGCCCCAGCCGCTCATGCGCATCGAGTGCTTCGACATCTCCCACGTGCAGGGCACCAACGTGGTGGCCTCCATGGTCGTCGTCGAGGACGGCCTGCCGCGGAAGTCCGAGTACCGCAAGTTCTCCATCACCGGCGACGCCGCACGCGACGACACCGCCTCCATGTACGACGTCATCCACCGCCGTTTCCGCAACTACCTCGCGGCGAAGGCGGGGAACCAGGTCGACGCCGCCGCGGACCCGGAGGTGGACCCGGTGGACGACGCCGGGTCGGTCCTCGCGCACCCCGCCGTCGACTCACCCGGCGCCCCCGAGGCCGGGGGCGGGCCACTGAAGGACACGACGACGGCGATCACCCGCAACCGCTTCGCCTACCCGCCCAGCCTCGTCGTCGTCGACGGCGGCCCGCCCCAGGTCGCAGCGGCCTCCCGCGCGCTCGAGGACCTCGGGATCGACGACGTCTTCGTGATCGGCCTCGCCAAGCGCCTCGAGGAGGTGTGGATCCAGGACAGCGAATTTCCGGTCATCCTCCCGCGGGCCTCGGAGGGATTGTTCATGCTCCAGCGCATCCGCGACGAGGCGCACCGCTTCGCGATCACGTTCCATCGGCAGAAGCGCGGCAAGTCGATGACCGCCTCGGCGCTCGACGACGTCGCCGGCCTGGGCCCGGCCAAGCGCAAGGCCCTGCTCAAGCACTTCGGCTCGGTGAAGAGGATCCGTGCGGCGTCCGTCGAGGAGCTGATGGAGGTGCCGGGGGTGGGCCCGGCCCTCGCCGAGACCATCCGCACCTCGCTCGCGGTCGCGGACGCCCCGGCTCCTGCCGTGAACATGACCACGGGCGAGATCATCGAAGATTAGCTAGGCTGAAGACGCGGCCGCAGGCGCCGCGCAGACCACCCCAGGGCAGGCCGGGACACCGGTCGCCCCGTCGAGCCGGAACGGATGCACCACGATGACTGAGGCCACGAGCCTGACTCCGGTCGAACCCACCGAATCCGAGCTGCTGGTGGTCACCGGCATGTCCGGGGCGGGCCGCAGCACGGCCGCGAACGCCCTCGAGGACCACGGCTGGTACGTCGTGGAGAACCTCCCCCCGCAGATGCTCGCCATGCTGACGGAGCTCGTCGCGCGGACGCCGCAGTCGATGCCCAAGCTGGCCGTGGTGATCGACGTGCGCGGCAAGGAGCTCTTCAGCGACATCAAGGCCTCCCTCGCCGGCCTCCGGTCCGCCGGCGTGAACTACCGCGTGCTGTTCCTCGACGCCGACGACGCCGTCCTGGTCCGCCGGTTCGAGCAGGGCCGCCGCCCGCACCCCCTGCAGGGCGACGGCCGCATCCTGGACGGCATCGCCGCCGAGCGCGAGGTGCTCAAGGAGCTCAAGCACTCCTCGGACGACGTCATCGACACGACCGACCTCAACGTGCACGCCCTGGCCACGAAGGTCACCGAGCTGTTCTCCGAGTCCGGTCCGATCGTCCTGCGGCTCAACGTCATGAGCTTCGGCTTCAAGTACGGACTCCCGGCCGACGCCAACTACGTCGCCGACGTCCGCTTCATCCCCAATCCCCACTGGGTGCCCGCCCTGCGTCCCCAGACAGGACTCGACGAGCCGGTGCGCGACTACGTGCTCGCCGCCCAGGGTGCCGGCGACTTCATCGAGCGGTACGTGAACGCACTGGTGCCGGTGCTCGACGGCTACCGCCGCGAGAACAAGCACTACGCCACCATCGCGGTGGGCTGCACGGGCGGCAAGCACCGCTCGGTGGCCGTCACCGAGGAGATCGCGCAGCGCCTGGCCCAGCTGCCGGGAGTGCAGGTCGCAGCGCATCACCGCGACCTCGGACGTGAGTAGTGGGACTGTTCTCCGGACCCCTGCCCCTCGTCCCTCCGTCCGCCCGACGGCAGGGCGACGGGACGGGCGCCGGGCCCTCCGTCGTCGCCCTGGGTGGCGGCCACGGCCTCTCGGCGTCCCTCGCGGCCCTGCGCCACCTGACGCAGGAACTGACCGCGGTGGTCACGGTGGCGGACGACGGCGGCTCCTCCGGGCGGCTCCGGCACGAGTTCGGGGTGCTGCCGCCCGGTGACCTGCGCATGGCCCTCTCCGCCCTGTGCGACGACACGGACTGGGGGAGGACCTGGCGCGACGTCATGCAGCACCGCTTCGCCTCGCGCGACGGCGTCGAGAGCCCGCTCGACGACCACGCCCTCGGCAACCTGCTGATCGTCACGCTGTGGGAACTGCTCGGGGACCCGGTGGCGGGCCTGCAGTGGGCCGGCGCCCTTCTCGGGGCGCGGGGGCGTGTCCTGCCGATGGCGAGCGTGCCCCTGACCATCGAGGGCGACGTCCTCAGCGAGGTGGACGGCAGCCTCCGGGTCACGACCGTCACCGGGCAGGCGAAGCTCGCGGTCGCCGCCGCGTCCGGCAACGTGAGCAGCGTCCGGCTGCTGCCGGCCGTCGCCCCCGCCTGCGCGGACGCGCTGGAGGCGATCGAGCTCGCCGACTGGGTGGTCCTCGGCCCCGGTTCCTGGTACACCTCGGTGCTGCCCCACCTGCTGCTCCCGGAACTCCGCGACGCCCTGTGCCGCACCTCGGCACGGCGCTGCCTCACGATGAACCTGAGCAACGACACCAAGGAGACCCAGGGCATGAGCGCGGTCGACCACCTCCATGTGATCTCGCGGTACGCGCCCGATTTCACGGTGGACGTCGTACTCGCGGACCCGGCCGTGATAGCCGACCGGGACGAGTTCGAGCGAGCCGTCGCGGAGATGGGTGGACGCGCCGTCTTCGGTACAGTGGGGGTCTCGACCGGTAAGCCTGTGCACGACCCGCTGCGGCTGGCGACGTCCTACAACGACATGTTTGCGGAGAACTAGGAGTGGATCTGTGGCCCTGACCGCCGACGTCAAAGAGGAGCTGTCGCACCTCGACGTCAAGAAGTCCTCGGTCCGCAAGGCCGAGGTGTCCGCGCTCCTGAGGTTCGCAGGGGGCCTCCACATCATCTCCGGCAGGATCGTCATCGAGGCCGAGGTGGACCTCGCGTCCACCGCCCGGCGGCTCCGCGCGGCCATCGCCGAGGTCTACGGCCACAACAGCGAGATCATCGTCGTCACCGGCGGGGGACTGAAGCGCGGCAACCGCTACGTGGTCCGCGTGGTGCGCGATGGCGAGTCCCTGGCCCGGCAGACCGGGCTTCTCGACAGTCGCGGCCGCCCGGTCCGGGGCCTTCCCTCCGCCGTCGTCAACGGTTCGACGGCGGACGCCGAAGCCGTCTGGCGGGGCGCGTTCCTGGCCCACGGCTCGCTGACCGAACCGGGGCGGTCCTCGTCCCTGGAGGTCACCTGCCCCGGGCCGGAGTCGGCCCTGGCGCTCGTCGGTGCAGCACGCCGCCTCGACATCTCCGCGAAGGCGCGGGAGGTCCGTGGCATCGACCGCGTGGTCATCCGCGACGGTGACACCATCGCCGCGCTCCTGACCCGCATGGGCGCCCATGACGCACTGATGGTGTGGGAGGAACGGCGGATGCGCAAGGAGGTCCGCGCCACGGCGAACCGCCTCGCCAACTTCGACGACGCCAACCTGCGCCGGTCCGCACAGGCGGCGGTCGCCGCCGGAGCCCGGGTGGAGCGCGCCCTCGAGATCCTGGGCGAGAACGTCCCCGAGCACCTGCGCTACGCGGGTGAACTGCGCGTGGCGCACAAGCAGGCGAGCCTGGACGAACTCGGCCGTCTCGCCGACCCGCCCATGACGAAGGACGCCATCGCCGGACGCATCCGGCGCCTGCTCGCCATGGCGGACAAGAGGGCCTCCGACATCGGGATCCCGGGGACGGACGCGAATGTGACCGCGGACATGCTCGACGAGTGAAGAAGTGCATAGGATGGGACAGCAAGCCCGCTTCGTATCAGGCGGGCCGCCCGTCGTCCGGGCTCCCCACGGGGCAGCCGAGCGCGGGCACCCGAGACCACCCGCGATCACCCCATGGAGGACCACGTGAGCGAATACGTACTGCCGGATCTTGACTACGACTACGCCGCCCTGGAGCCGCACATCTCGGGCCGGATCATGGAGCTCCACCACTCCAAGCACCAGGCCACCTACGTCAAGGGCGCCAACGACGCCCTGGCACAGCTCGCCGAAGCCCGCGCCAAGGGCGAGTTCGGCACCATCCCGAAGCTCTCCAAGGACCTCGCATTCCACGTCGGCGGTGTGATCAACCACAGCATCTTCTGGAAGAACATGTCCCCCGAGGGCGGCGACAAGCCCGAGGGCGAGCTCGCAGCAGCCCTGGACGACGCCTTCGGCTCCTTCGACGCGTTCCGCGCCCACTTCACCGCCGCGGCCACCTCGCTGCAGGGCTCCGGCTGGGCCGTCCTCGCGTACGAACCCCTGGGGAAGAACATCGTCATCGAGCAGCTCTACGACCAGCAGGGCAACGTGCCCGTGGGAACCATCCCGCTGCTCATGCTCGACATGTGGGAGCACGCCTTCTACCTCGACTACGTCAACGTGAAGCCCGACTACGTGAAGGCGTGGTGGAACCTGGTGAACTGGGCCGACGTCCAGACCCGCTTCCAGGCGGCACGCACCGGCGCATCGACCCTCATCACCCCCGGCTCCTGACGCCCGGCGCCGCGAAGGGCCGCGCGTGCATCAATCAGCGCCCGTCCCGCAACCGGCGTCAGGGGTGCGGGCGACACGCCGCGCTGAGTAAGGTGGGAGCCGTGCACGGCTCAGTCCGTGCACGGTTCCCAGCAGGACCCGATTGATTTCGGCACGAAGGTGTGCCCGGTACCAGATGTATTCGTCGCCGGCGTCGCCCGAGAAGGGTTTCCACGGCGGCACCACCTATGAAGGAGATGGAACCCAGTGACTACCCGTGTTGGAATCAACGGCTTCGGCCGTATCGGACGCAACTACTTCCGCGCCGCCCTCGAGCAGGGCGCCGACCTCGAGATCGTGGCCGTCAACGACCTCACGAGCCCTGAGGCCCTCGCCCACCTGCTCAAGTACGACTCCGTCACGGGCCGCCTGAAGGCGTCCGTCGAGGTCGACGGCGGCGACCTCGTGGTCGACGGCAAACGCGTCCGCGTGCTGGCCGAGCGCGATCCCGCGAACCTGCCCTGGGCCGACCTCGGCGTCGACATCGTCATCGAGTCCACCGGGTTCTTCACGAAGGCCGCGGACGCGCAGAAGCACATCGACGCAGGCGCCAAGAAGGTCCTGATCTCCGCTCCCGCCTCCGACGAGGACATCACGGTGGTGCTCGGCGTCAACGACGGCGACTACGACCCCGAGAACCACCACATCATCTCGAACGCGTCCTGCACCACGAACTGCCTCGGCCCCCTCGCGAAGGTGCTGCACGACGCCTTCGGCATCGAGCGCGGCCTCATGACGACGGTCCACGCCTACACCGCCGACCAGAACCTCCAGGACGGCCCCCACAAGGACCTCCGCCGCGCCCGCGCAGCGGCCATCAACATGGTCCCTACCTCCACGGGTGCGGCCAAGGCGATCGGCCTGGTCCTGCCGGAGCTCAAGGGCAAGCTCGACGGCTACGCGATCCGCGTGCCCGTCCCCACCGGTTCCGCCACCGACCTCACCGTCACCGTAGGCCGTGAGGTCTCCGTGGACGAGGTCAACGAGGCCTACCGCGCCGCCGCAGCCGACGGCTCCCTCAAGGGTTACCTCGCCTACACGGACGCGCCGATCGTCTCCTCGGACATCGTCACGGACCCCGCGTCATGCATCTTCGACTCGGGTCTGACCAAGGTCCTCGGCAACCAGGTCAAGGTGGTCGGCTGGTACGACAACGAGTGGGGCTACTCGAACCGCCTGGTCGACCTGACCGAAATCGTCGCCGCCAAGCTCTCCTAGGCGGACCCGACCGTGGCTTACGCATCACTCGACGACCTCCTCGCCGAAGGTGTCCGGGGGCGCCGTGTCGTCGTGCGCTCGGACCTCAACGTGCCCCTCGAGGGCGAGGTCCCCTCGCTGAGGGTCACCGACGACGGACGGGTCCGCGCGTCCCTGCCCGTGCTGCGCAGGCTCACCGAGGCGGGAGCGGCGGTCATCGTCGTCGCCCACCTCGGGCGGCCCAAGGGCGCACCCGAGGAGAAGTACTCGCTCAGGCCGGCGGTCGACGCCCTCCGCGGGCTCGCCGACTTCCCGGTCACGCTCGCCGCGGACACCACCGGCGAGGGGGCGCGCACAGCGGCGGCCGCGCTGGCCGACGGCGAGGTGCTCGTCCTCGAGAACGTGCGCTTCGACGCCCGGGAGACCAGCAAGGACGACGCCGAGCGGCAGACCTTCGCGCGTGAACTGGCGGACCTGGCCGGCGCCGACGGTGCGTACGTCGACGACGCCTTCGGTGCGGTGCACCGCCGGCACGCGAGCGTGTACGACATCGCGGCGCTGCTGCCCGCCTATCAGGGCGACCTGGTCCGCGCGGAACTCGTGGTCCTCGAACGGCTGACCAAGGACCCGCAGCGGCCCTTCGTCGTGGTGCTGGGGGGGTCGAAGGTGTCGGACAAGCTCGCCGTGATCGAGAACCTCATCGGCACCGCCGACCGCATCCTCGTGGGCGGCGGCATGGTGTTCACGTTCCTGGCCGCGCAGGGCCACGCGGTGGGCGCGAGCCTGCTCGAGGAGGACCAGATCGACACGGTCCGCGGCTACCTCGAGCGCGGGCCGCAGGACGGCACGCGGTTCGTGCTGCCGACGGACATCGTCGTGGCGGAGAAGTTCGCGGCCGACGCCGGCCACAGCGTCGTCGCCGCCGACGCCATCGAGTCCAGTACTTACGGCGCCTCCGGGATCGGCCTCGACATCGGCCCGGTGACGGGCGAGGACTTCGCGGCGAACATCGCCGAGGCGAGGACCGTGTTCTGGAACGGACCCATGGGCGTCTTCGAGTTCGAGGCCTTCGCCGGCGGCACGCGTGCCGTCGCGCAGGCCCTCACCGATGCCCAGGCGAGCGGGGCCCTGACGGTGGTGGGTGGGGGCGACTCCGCCGCCGCCGTGCGCGGCCTCGGCTTCGCCGACGAGCAGTTCGGACACATCTCCACCGGTGGCGGCGCGAGCCTCGAGTACCTCGAGGGCAAGGAGCTGCCCGGGTTGACCGCCCTGGCACGCGACTAGCGGGACCGGCCGCCCGACACGGGCGCACAGTACTGGCGGGATCCGCAGGGCCGAGGCCGCGCGGATCCCGCCGTCATGGAACCACCAGTGATGCAACGAACAGATGGAGTAGGACGATGACCACCTCAACCAACGGCGCCTTCGACCGCCGGCCGCTCATCGCGGGCAACTGGAAGATGAACCTGGACCACATGCAGGGCATCACCTTCCTGCAGAAGCTCGCCTGGACGCTCGACGACGCAGGCCATGACTACGCGCGGGTCGAGGTGTCGGTCTTCCCGCCGTTCACCGACCTCCGCGGCGTGCAGACCCTCGTCAAGGGCGACGACCTGCAGCTCGTGTACGGCGGGCAGGACCTCGCGCCCGAGGACTCCGGCGCGTACACCGGCGACATCTCGGGCCAGTTCCTGGCCAGGCTCGACTGCACGTACGTGCTGGTGGGCCACTCGGAGCGCCGCACCCTCCACTCCGAGTCGGACGAGCTGCTGAACCGCAAGGTGCACGCCGCCTACCGCCACGGCCTGGTCCCCATCCTCTGCGTCGGCGAGGGCCTCGAGGTCCGCCAGGCCGGCACCCACGTGGCGCACACGCTCGAGCAGGTGCGCGCCGGTGTGGCCGGGCTCTCGCCCGAGCAGGCTGCCTCCCTCGTCATCGCCTACGAGCCCGTCTGGGCCATCGGCACGGGCGAGGTCGCGGGCCCCGGCGACGCACAGGAGATGTGCGCCGCGATCCGCGCGGAACTCGACTCGCTGTTCGACGCCTCGAGCGCCGCGGCCACGCGCCTGCTGTACGGCGGGTCGGTCAAGGCGGCCAGTGCCGCCAGCATCCTCAGGGAGCGCGACGTCGACGGCGTCCTCGTCGGCGGTGCGAGCCTTGATGTGTCCGAGTTTGCTAGTATTGTCAGGTTCGAACAGCATCTGGTGACAGACTAGTTCCGTGCGCCGGCCGCTCCGGACAGCGGCCATCCAGCCTTGAAAGGGCCCCGTGGAAATCCTTCGTATCATCCTGCTCGTCCTGCTCGGGATCACCAGCCTCCTGCTGACCCTGCTGATCCTCCTCCACAAGGGTCGTGGCGGCGGCATGTCGGACATGTTCGGTGGCGGCATGACCTCGAGCATGGGGTCCTCCGGCGTCGCCGAGCGCAACCTCAACCGGTTCACCGTGGCCCTCGGGCTCGCGTGGGGTGTGGTCATCGTTGCCCTCGGCCTCATCCAGCGGTTCGCCGGCGAGTCGTAGGCCCCGCAGCACCCGCGACGAAGCCCCCGTCTCCTCGAGGAGACGGGGGCTTCGTCGTGCAACGGGTCGTGCAGGGACGGGACGAACCGGGTGCGTCAGTCAACGGTGTCGTCGTCGTGGTTGATCAGGCGGCCGGGCAGCTTCTGCGCCGCGTCCTGGTCGATCAGCCACAGCGTCCTGCTGAGGCCGCGCGCGCCCGCGGCGGGCACCTGGACGTGCCCGGCTCCGGCGAGGGCGAGCCCCACGGCGCCGGCCTTGTCGCTGCCACTGACCGAGAGCCACACCTCCTGCGCCGTGGTGATGGCCTCCAGCGTCAGGGAGACGCGCTGCGGTGGCGGCTTCGGGGCGTCGGGCACGCCCACCGTCGTCGCGCCCTTGGTGCGGATCCCGGCCAGTTCGGGGAACAGCGAGGCGACATGCGCGTCCGGCCCGACCCCCAGGAGGAGGACGTCGAAGCGGGGGAGGCGCGGATCCGGCTGGACCGTGTTCTCGTCCGCCGCGAGTTCGGCACGCGCGGCGGCGGCGAGCTGCTCCGCGTAGTCCGCAGCGGCCGCGTCCTCGTCGGGGAACTCGTCCCGCGACCCGAACTCGTGGATCTTCACCGGGTCGACCTCGATGCGGTCGAGGAGCGCGGCGCGGGCCTGCACGGCGTTGCGGTCCGGGTCCTCCGCGCGCAGGAAACGCTCGTCGCCCCACCAGAAGTGCACGTTGGCCCAGTCGACGGCCGTGTGCGCCGGTGATTCCGCCACCGCCTGCAGCGCGGCCGTCCCGATCGACCCACCGGTCAGTACGACGGTCGCCGTCCCGCGTTCGCCCTGCACGTCGACCAGACGCGTAATGAGGCGCGCCGCCACGGCCGCCGCGAGGGAGGTCTGGGAGGGATGGATGCTGACTCTCGGCTCAGCGCTCATTCGATCGCACACTCCTCAGGTTGGTCCGGGCCAAGCCCTCCGTGATCACTTCGCCGAAGGTCTCGTCCGGATCCAGGCGTCTGAGCTCCTCGGCGAGGCAGTCGCGCAGACCCCGCCGCGGCAGGGAGATGCGCTGGACCGGCTGGTCCGGCTGGTGCAGCTCGGCGACGTCGTGGCCGGGGCGGTGCAGCTCCACGTCGCCTCCGCGGCGGGTCAGGCGCACACGCTTCAGCCCTGTCCCGGCCGGACCCGCGGTGATCGTGACGGGCGCCTCGAGGGCCTTCGTCAGCCACGCGGCGAGCAGCACGGTGCTGGGGGAGTCGGACGCCCCCTCCACCATGACGGCCGTGATGGGCTGGTCGCCCTCGAGCTGGTCGAGGACCGCCGCCAGCTGGATGCGCCAGTTCGTCAGGCGCGTCCAGGCGAGGTCGGTGTCGCCGGCGGTGTAGGTGCTGCTGATGTTGAACAGGGCCGCCGTGGGGTCCGGTTCGTTGGCGGAGTCGGTGATCCTGCGGTGGGCGATGCTGCCGATCGACGACTGCGACGCCGCCTCGGGTACGCCGTGCGGCCACCAGGCCACGATCGGCGCATCGGGGAGCAGCAGCGCCGAGACCAGCGACTCGTTCTCCTCGGAGAGCTCGCCGTATCCGCGCAGGACCACCACCTCCGAGGCTCCGGCGTCACCGCCGACCCGGATCTGGGCGTCGAGGCGCGTATCCTCGTCGGCGGAGCCCTCGGCCAGGACGATGATCCGGCACGGGTGCTCGCGGCTCGCCTCGTTCGCGGCGTCGATGGCCTCCTCCTCGTAGCCGGAGCGGGTGATGACGACGAGCGTCAGGACGCGTCCGAGCGCGACGACGCCGCCGCGATCGCGCATCGCCATCAGTTCCTTCGACACCTTCGAGGTGGTGGTGTCGGGCAGGTCCACGATCATGGTCTTCTCCAGGTTCGTCCGTCGGCCGCGAGCAGCTCGTCGGCGGAGGCCGGTCCCCAGCTGCCCGGTACGTAGGGTTCGGGCTGGCCGTCGAGGGAGGCCCAGTACTCCTCGAACGGGTCGAGGATCTTCCAGGACAGCTCCACCTCCTGCTGCCGGGGGAACAGCGGTGGCTCGCCGAGGAGCACGTCGAGGATGAGCCGCTCGTAGGCCTCGGGGCTGGACTCCGTGAAGGAGTGGCCGTAGCCGAAGTCCATGGTGACGTCGCGGACCTCCGCCTGGGTGCCGGGAACCTTGGATCCGAAGCGGATGGTCACGCCCTCGTCGGGCTGCACCCGGATGACCACGGCGTTCTGCCCGAAGTCCTCGGAGCCGTGGTCGCGGAACAGGAGGTTCGGGGCGCGCTTGAAGACGACGGCGATCTCGGTCACCCTGCGTCCCAGGCGTTTGCCGGCACGCAGGTAGAAGGGCACCCCGGACCAGCGGCGCGTGTTGATGTCGAGGCGGACCGCTGCGAAGCTCTCGGTCGTCGAGTCGTCGGGGATGCCCTCCTCCTCGAGGAAGCCGTTGACGCGCTCACCGCCCTGCCAGCCGGCCTCGTACTGTCCGCGCGCCGACCGTCCCGCGAGGTCCTCGGGGAGGGAGACGGCCGCGAGCACCTTCTCCTTCTCCGAGCGCAGGTGGTCGGCGTCGAACGAGATCGGCTCCTCCATCGCCGTGAGGGCGAGCAGCTGCAGCAGGTGGTTCTGGATGACGTCGCGCGCCGCGCCCACGCCATCGTAGTAGCCGGCCCTGCTGCCGATCCCGATGTCCTCGGCCATGGTGATCTGCACGTGGTCCACGTAGTTGGCGTTCCACAGCGGCTCGAAGAGCTGGTTCGCGAAGCGAAGCGCCAGGATGTTCTGGACGGTCTCCTTGCCCAGGTAGTGGTCGATCCTGAACACCGCGTCGGGCGGGAAGACCTCCTCGACGATCCCGTTGAGCTCACGGGCCGATGCGAGGTCGTGCCCGAACGGCTTCTCGATCACCACGCGGCGCCACTGGCCGTCGTCGGGCTTCGCCAGGCCGTGCTCGGAGAGCTTCTCGCAGACCGCTTCGAACGCCTTGGGCGGTATCGAGAGGTAGAACGCGGCATTGCCCCGCGTACCCCTGCTCTGGTCCAGCCCGTCGAGGCACTCCCTGAGCTTCTTGAATGCCTCGTCGTCGTCGAAGTTGCCCTGGACGAAGCGGATACCGGCGGAGAGCTGCTCCCACACCGTCTCGTTGAACGGCGTCCGGGCGTACTGCGTCACCGACTCCCGGACCTGCTCCACGAACTCCTCGTCGCTCCACTCACGGCGGCCGAAACCCACCAGGCCGAAGCTCGGAGGCAGGAGCCCGCGGTTCGCGAGGTCGTAGATGGCCGGCATCAGCTTCTTCCGGGCGAGGTCGCCCGTCACGCCGAACAGGACCAGGGAGGCGGGACCGGCGATCCGGCTCAGCCGCCGGTCCCTCGGATCCCGCAGGGGATTGGCCGGCCTCGCCGGGGTGCTGTCGGGCATGCTCAACCGTTCCCGTGCCCCTGGCCGGCGGCCAGGGAGGCGACGACGTCGCGCAGCTGCGCGACACCGGCGGCCCGGTCGGTCAGGTGGAGGCGCAGCACGGGGCGGCCGTGGTCGCTCAACACCTGGGCGTCGCCGGCGGCCTGCGCGGAGATGAGTTCCCCGAAGGTGAACGGCCGGTCGGGGATCGAAAGGTCCGTGCTCGCTGCCCCGGTGAGCTGCAGGTACGCCCCGATCGGTGAGCCGCCCTTGTGGTACTGGCCGGTGGAGTGCAGGAAGCGCGGGCCCCAGCCGAAAGTGACCGGGCGGCCGGTGGCCGCGGCGAGCGGCGAGCGGATCTCCTCGAGCGCCGCCTGGTGGTGGCGGTCGAGGTAGGCCTGCACGGAGAGGTAGCCGTTGGCCGGGAGGGCCGCGAGGAGGGCCTCGAGGGCCTCGGCGACGGTGCTGGAGGAGCCGACCAGGCCCGCGTCGCCGCGCACCTCCACGGCGCCGTCGACGAAGGCGGCCGGGACGGGTTCGGGCTGCGCGTCGAGCAGTCCGCGCGCGGCCGTCTTGGCGGCCTCGACGTCGGGCTGGTCGAACGGGTTGATGCCGAGCAGCCGCCCGGCGACGGCGACGGCGTACTCCCAGACGAACAGCTGGCTGCCCAGCGTCCCGCTGACCGTGACGCGCGTGCCGCCCGTCGTCTCGTCGCTCGGGGCCTCGTCGAACGGTGCGAGGAGGACGGGCAGGACGTCGTCCGCCACCTCGGCCAGCTCGGGGGCGTCGGCTGAGGCGACCACGGGGAGCAGGCCCGTGCCGAGCTTGCCGGTGGACTCCGCGATGAGCTGCTCCGCCCAGTCGGCGAAGCCGGGCAGGCCGGATCCGGCGTCCGCGAAGACGATCTTGTCCCGCAGCGGGGTGGTCCCGCCGAGGACGGCCCCGAGCTGCAGGCCCACGTTGTTGGGGACGTCGTCGCCGAGGAACTCCGCGGCGTCCTCGGCGTCGTCGAGCAGCGCCTCCACGTCCGCGCCGGCGAGCCCGGACGGGACGAGGCCGAAGGCCGTGAGCGCCGAGTAGCGGCCGCCCACCTCCGGGTCGGCCGTGAAGACCCTGCGGTAGCCCGCCTTGCGCGATGCCTCCTCGAGCGGTGAGCCCGGGTCGGTGACGACGACGATGCGCGAGGCGGCGTCGATCCCGGCGTCGGTGAACGCCTGCTCGAACAGGCGGCGCTGTGAGTCCGTCTCCACGGTGGACCCGGACTTCGAGGACACCACGATCACGGTGCGCTGCAGGTCCACCTCGAGCGCCGCGCGGACCTGCTCGGGGTCCGTGGCGTCGAGGACGACGAGCGGGACGCCGGCCTCCTTGGTGATGACCTCGGGCGCGAGGGACGAGCCGCCCATGCCGCAGAGCACGACGCGGTCCACGCCCTCGGCGTGGAGGTCGGCGCGGAGGCCCGCGATCTCCGGCAGAAGGGCGCGGGAGCCGTCGAAGAGGTCGATCCAGCCGAGGCGGATCGAGGCCTCTGGTTCGGCGTCGGCGCCCCACAGGGTGGCGTCCTTGGCCATCAGGCGTGAGGCGATGCGGTCGTTCACGAGTGCCGGCACGGCCGCGTCGACGGCGGCGAGGGCATCTCCCGATGCGGTGAGAGCGAAGGAACCCATGGGATCAGCCCTTCGCGGCGTCGAGGGCGGTCTGGACGGTCTCGAGGAGTTCCGCCCAGCTGGCCACGAACTTGTCCAGGCCCTCCGTCTCGAGCTGCTCCACGACCTCGTCGTAGGAGACGCCGACGGCGTCGAGCCGGTTGAGGAGCTCGTTGGACTCCTCGTACGTGCCGGTCACGGTGTCACCCTCGACGACGCCGTGGTCGCTGGTCGCGAGGAGCGTCTTCTCCGGCATGGTGTTGACCACGTTCGGGGCCACAAGGCCCGTGACGTAGAGCGTGTCGGGCAGGTTCGGGTCCTTGACGCCCGTCGACGCCCACAGGGGGCGCTGCGCGTTGGCGCCCGCCGCGGCGAGGACCTGCCAGCGCTCGGAGGCGAACTGCTCCTCGAAGATCTGGTAGGCGAGCCGCGCGTTGGCGAGGCCGGCCTTGCCCTTCAGGGCCGCGGCCTCGTCGGTGCCGATCGTGTCGAGCCGCGCATCGATCTCCGCGTCCACCCGGGAGACGAAGAAGGATGCGACCGAGGTGATCTTCGTCAGGTCGTGCCCGTTCTCCTTCGCCTGCTCGATGCCGAGCATGAACGCGTTGATGACGGCACGGTAGCGCTCGAGGGAGAAGATCAGGGTGACGTTGACGCTGATGCCGGCGGCGATCGTCTCGGTGATGGCCTCGAGGCCCTCGACCGTCGCGGGGATCTTGATGAGCACGTTCGTGCGCTGCACCTTGGCGTGCAGGCGCTTGGCCTCGGCGACGGTGCCCTGCGTGTCGCGTGACAGGCGGGGGTCCACCTCGATGGAGATGCGGCCGTCGGCGCCGTTGGTGCGCTTGGCCTCGGCAGCGAAGAGGTCGCAGGCCTGCGCGACGTCGTGCGTGGTGATGTCGAAGACCGCCTGGTCCACGTCGGCGCCGGCCTCGGCGAGGGCCCCTACCTGGGAGGCGTAGGACTCGCCGTTCTTCAGTGCCGCGGCGAAGATGCTCGGGTTGGTCGTGACGCCGACGACGTTCAGGTCCTCGATGAGGTGCTTGAAGGCGCCCGAGTTGATGCGTTCCCGGGAGAGGTCGTCGAGCCAGATGGAGACTCCGGCAGCCGAGAGGTCGGCAGTGGGTGATGCGGTCATGGTGTGCTCCTTTTCCGCTTCCGCGGAGATGTGTTCGGGACGGATCGAAGAGGGGGCCGCTCCCGGGCGGGGTACGCCCGGGAGCGGCACCGGCTACTGCTGGTCGCCGGTCTCGGTGGCACGCTCACCGGAGGGCATCGCCGCCGTGCCGTTGGGCGCCAGCGGGTCGGCAGCTACGGCCTCGAGAGAGTCCTTGGCGGCCGCCACGACGGCGTCGGCGGTGATGCCGAACTCGCGGTAGAGCGTCTTGTAGTCGGCGGACGCGCCGAAGTGCTCGAGGGACACGCTGCGTCCGGCGTCGCCGACCACCCCGGTCCAGCTCTGCGCGACACCGGCTTCGACGGACACGCGGGCGCGGATGCTGCGGGGCAGCACGCTCTCGCGGTAGGCGGCGTCCTGCGCGTTGAACCATTCGAGGCACGGCATGGAGACGACGCGGGCGGCGATGCCCCGGGACTCGAGGGCTTCGCGCGCTTCGACGGCGAGCTGGACCTCCGAGCCCGTGCCGATGAGGATCACGTCGGGCGTGCCGCCCTTCGCCTCGGCGAGCACATAGCCGCCCTTCGCGACGCCCTCGGCGGAACCGAAGGTGTCGCCGTCAGCTGCTCCCTCGCCCCGCTCGTAGGTCGGGATGTTCTGGCGGGTCAGCACGATGCCGGCCGGGTTCTCGGTGTTCTCCAGGATGGTCCGCCACGCGACCGCCACCTCGTTGGCGTCACCGGGGCGGACGACGTCGAGTCCCGGGATGGTACGCAGCGAGGAGAGCTGCTCGACCGGCTGGTGGGTGGGTCCGTCCTCGCCGAGGCCGATCGAGTCGTGCGTCCACACGTAGATCGCAGGGACGCCCATGAGGGCGCCGAGCCGCACCGCGGGGCGCTGGTAGTCGCTGAAGATCAGGAAGGTGCCCGAGAAGGCGCGCGTGCTGCTGTGCATGACGATGCCGTTGACGATCGCCGCCGCCGCATGCTCGCGGATGCCGAAGTGCAGGACGCGCCCGTACTGGTTACCTGACCAGGCCTTGGTCTGCCGGCTCTCGGGGATGAACGACGGCGAGCCCTCGATGGTCGTGTTGTTCGATTCCGCGAGGTCGGCGCTGCCACCCCAGAGTTCCGGCAGTACCGGACCGATGGCCGTGAGGACCTTGCCCGAGGCCGCGCGGGTGGACATGTCCTTGCCCGCCTCGAAGGTGGGCAGGCTCGTCTCCCAGCCCTCGGGGAGCGTACGCTGCTGGATGCGCTCGAGCAGTGCGGTCTCCTCGGGGTGGGCTGCCGTCCAGGCGTCGAAGCCCTCCTGCCACTCGCTGTGCGCCTCCGCGCCGCGCTGCACGACGCCGCGTGCGTGCTCCAGGACCTCCGGGTCGACGTCGAAGTGCTTCTCCGGGTCGAACCCGAGCGCTTCCTTGAGTGCTGCGACCTCGTCCTTGCCGAGGGCGGACCCATGGATCTTGCCGGTGTTCTGCTTGGTCGGCGCGGGGAAACCGATGATGGTGCGGAGGGAGACGATGCTCGGGCGGGAGGTCTCGTTCTTCGCCGCGACCAGTGCGGAGTAGAGCTCGGCGACGTCCTCGACGTACTCGCCGGTCTTCGTCCAGTCGACGCGCTGCGTGTGCCAGCCGTACGCCTCGTAGCGCTTGAGGACGTCCTCGGTGAAGGCCACGTCCGTGTTGTCCTCGATGGAGATGTGGTTCTCGTCGTAGATCACGACGAGGTTGCCGAGTTCCTGGTGCCCGGCGAGCGAGGACGCCTCGGCCGTCACGCCCTCCTGGAGATCGCCGTCCGAGGCGATGACCCAGACGGTATGGTCGAACGGGCTCGTGCCCGCGGGGGCGTCGGCGTCGAACATGCCGCGCTGGCGACGCTGCCCGTACGCGAAGCCGACCGACGTCGCCAGGCCCTGGCCGAGAGGGCCGGTGGTGATCTCCACGCCCTTGGTGTGGCGGTACTCGGGGTGGCCCGGGGTCAGGGAGCCCCACGTGCGCAGCGCCTTCAGGTCGTCGAGCTCCAGCCCGTAGCCGGAGAGGAAGAGCTGGATGTAGAGGGTCAGCGAGGTGTGGCCGGGGGAGAGCACGAACCGGTCCCTGCCCGTCCACTCCGGATCCGAGGGATCGTGCCGCATGAGCTTCTGGAAGAGGAGGTAGGCGGCGGGGGCGAGGCTCATCGCCGTCCCCGGGTGGCCGTTGCCCACCTTCTCCACGGCGTCGGCGGCGAGGATGCGGGCGGTGTCTACAGCCCTCTGGTCGAGCTCGGTCCAGGTCAATTCCTGCTCTTGCGTCTGCGGCACGTTTAAGGGCCCCTTTCTGTCCGGAACGGCCCCGTAGCCGACGGGTGCCTCCAGGCACGCCGTCAGGCCGGCCGTTCACCATTGAATCCTGCTCAGTCCTGCTGAATCCTGCTCGGTCCAGCAAAGTCCACGCCGACCGGGGACAGCACGGAGGCCGGACGACGAGGTCCGGTCGTGCTTCCGAGGCTGGCTTTCGAATCCACACTATCCCTTCCGCACCGCGTTGGGCCGTGGGAGTCGAAGAATGTCATGACTCACATCCCGGGGTTGCGCGGCCCCCGCCGCCGGGACCTGCCGATCCGCCGTCCGCCGGCGGGCGCTCCGGGGTGCGGCGCCGACGACGGCGGTCCGGCAGGGGGCACACCGCCCGGCAGGAGGCGGACCGGGAAGGCCCGCCCGCTCCATGTCGCCCCGGGATGACTGCGGGGCGCAGGACGGCGCCGATTTCTACAGGACGTAAAAGGGTATGATGGGCTTTGTCTTTTACTCCGGAAGAAACGAAAGTGTTGCCTCGTGAAGACCCAGCAGGCTCCTGCTCCGGCACGTTCCCCGCAGGCCCGTCAGGGTTTCGGCCGCAAGGCGAAGGCCTACCTCGCGCTGACGAAGCCCCGCGTGATCGAGCTGCTGCTGGTGACCACTCTTCCCACCATGATCTTCGCGCAGGGCGGATTCCCGCCCCTCGGGCTGATCCTCGCCACCATGGTCGGTGGTGCCCTCGCGGCCGGTAGCGCCGGCGCCTTCAACTGCTACATCGACCGCGACATCGACAAGCTCATGCACAGGACGGAGAACCGCCCGCTCGTCACGGGCGAGGTCTCGCCGCGCGAGGCCCTCGTCTTCTCCTGGATCCTCGGGGTGGTGGCGATCGCCGTGCTGTGGTTCGGCGCGAACCCGCTCGCCGGGATGCTCGGTGTCGGGGCCATCTTCCTGTACGTCGTGGTCTACACGCTGGTGCTCAAGCGCCGCACGTCGCAGAACATCGTGTGGGGCGGTGCCGCGGGATGCATGCCCGTCCTCATCGCCTGGGCCGCGGTCACCAACTCGATCGAGTGGCCCGCCGTCGTCCTGTTCCTGATCATCTTCCTGTGGACGCCCCCGCACTACTGGCCGCTGTCCATGAAGTACGGCGACGACTACCGGGCAGCCAGCGTCCCCATGCTCGGTGCCATCGCCGGTGCGCGCGTGGTGTCCGTGCAGGTGGTCCTCTACGCGTGGGCGATGGTGGCGTGCTCGCTCCTGTTGGTCCCCGCGGGTGCGGGCTGGGTGTACTCGATGGCGGCGCTCGTGGGAGGCGCCTGGTTCATCCGGGAGTCCCACCGTCTGCATTCCCTGGCCCAGCAGGGCGAGCTGAGCAACAAGGCGGCGATGAAGGTCTTCCACGGCTCCATCAGCTACCTCACGGTGCTCTTCCTGGCCCTGGCCGTCGACCCCTTCGTCGGGTCCGCAGTCCTCGCCTGACCCCGATGCCGGGAACGGCTGCCTCTCCACCTAGGCTTGCTGCCATGGACTTCACCGGGCTCATCGCCTATCCCGTCACGCCGTTCACTCCCAACGGCTCCGTCGGCCGGGACGACCTCCACGCGCTCGTGGGCGGCCTGGCCGCTGCGCCGGTCGACGCAGTCACCGTCCTGGGGTCCTCCGGCAGTTTCGCCTACCTCGACCGCGCGGAACGATCCCTCGTCGCCAGGACGTCCATCGAGGCGGTCGACGGGCGGCTGCCCGTGGCCGTCGGGATCAGTTCCGTGGGAACGCGCGAGGTGTTGGATGCCGCCGCCGACGCCCAGGCGGCCGGCGCCGCGGGGCTCGTGCTCTCGCCGGTGTCCTACGTCCCCCTGACCGACGACGAGGTCCTGGCGCAGGTGCGCGCCGTATGTTCCGTGACAGATCTGCCGATCTGCCTGTACAACAACCCGGGCACCACGCAGTTCGACTACTCGCTGCAGGTGGTCGCGGAGCTGTCCGCCCTGCCGCAGGTCGTCGCGTTCAAGGACACGGCCTCCGACGCCGTGACCTTCAACGCCCGGCACGTCGAGCTCGCGGCGCTCGTGCCGGACGGCTTCAGCCATGGCGTCAGCGGGGACGCGCTCATGATGACGGGGGAGGTCGCCGCCGATGCCTGGCACAGCGGCCCGGCCGCGCTCCTGCCGGCGTACTACGCGCGTCTGCGTGCCGCCGTCGTCGCCGGGAACCGCTCCGAGATCGACCGCGTGCGGCGCGTCCTCGTCCCCCTCGTGGACCATGTGGCAGGCCTGCGCAAGATCAGCGGGCTGCACCTGCTCGCCCGTGCCTGCGGCATCGCCGCGGGAGATCCCCGCCCGCCCCTGCTGCCGAGTCCCGGCTCGGAGCTGCGCGAGCTCGGGCGCCTCCTCGATCTGCTCGAGGCGGAGTTCGAGGACGACTGAGGGCGCGTCGATCGACGGCGGCAGCCCCGCCGTCACTCCATGTCATCGACGGATGCCCCGGCGTCGGGGCCGGGGCGCGGCAGCGCCGCAGGAGCCGAGACTCGGAACGGCGACCACGCGGTGCTCACGCGCAGCCGACCGGCCGCGGGCGGTCACCGGACAGGTCAGGCGATGGCCTGCGGCACCCGCGCATCGGCGGTGCCCGGCAGCGGCTTTGCGGTGGTCCCGGTGTACTGCGCGTGGACCGCGGCGGCCATGAGCAGGGATGCCCCGAGCATGTGCAGCGCCACGAGGACGACGGGCAGGTGCAGGAAGTGCTGGGTGTACCCGATGGCGCCCTGGACCAGCACGACGACGGCGAGCATCATGAGGGCCTTGCGCAGCTTCGCGTGCACTCCGCTGCGGTAGGCGACGACGACGGCGAGGGCCACCGTGGCCACCAGCAGGTACACCGGGAGCGCGTGGAGCCGCGTGACGAGGAGCGCATCGAGCCCGTTCCGGGCAGCGCCATGGTCACCGGCGTGGGGGCCGGACCCGGTCACGACCACGCCCAGGAGCACCGCGATCGACGTCAGGACCGTCGCGGCGACGAGCAGTCGGCGCAGCAGCGGCGGGGCGGCCGGAGCGCGCTGCTCCCGGTACTGCTCGGTGGTGAGCCGTGCCCGGTTGACCAGCACGGTCGCGAGGGCCACCAGGACCATGGAGACGATGAAGTGGAGTCCCACGACCCAGGGGTTGAGGTCCGTCCAGACCGTGATGCCGCCGATGACGGCCTGCGCGGGGATGCCCAGGAAGAGCGCGACGGACAGGCGGAAGAGGTCCTTGCGGTCCCGCCGCATCCCGAGGACGGCGACGATCATCGCGACGGCGATGATCACCAGCACGAAGGTCAGGAGCCTGTTGCCGAACTCCACCACACCGTGGAAGCCCATCTCCGGCGTGGTGACGATCGAGTCGGCGGTGCAGCGCGGCCACTCGGGGCACCCCAGTCCCGAGGCGGTGAGCCGGACGGCGCCGCCGGTGACCACGATGGCGATCTGCGAGACCAGGGAGGCGACCGCCAGCCGGCGCACCACCGGCGTCGTGGTGCGGGGAAGGGCGTCCCGCAGTCGGGACGGCGAGGGCAGGGGGAGGGTCACGGGATCAGCTCCATTTGAACCAGCGGATGGCCGCCAGTCCGGCGAGGGCGGCCCAGGCGAGGAGCACCAGGCACGCGATGGGATCGAGGACGCCGTCCGCCAGCGCACTCCTCAGCCCGTCGCCGAGGGCGGCGGACGGGAGGACGGCGACGAACGGCTCCGCGGCGGCGGGCAGGCTCGCCGCCGGGATGATGACCCCGCCCGCAGCAGCGAGCAGGATCCACACGAGATTGGTGACGGCGAGGGTGGCCTCGGGCCGCAGCGTCCCCGCGACCAGCAAGCCGAGGGCCGTGAACGCGGCGGAGCCGATGAGCAGCAGGAGCGCCGCGGGCAGCAGACCCTCGGCGCGGGGCGACCAGCCCAGAAGCACGGCCGCGCCACCGATCACCACGAGCTGGACGGCGAGGACGGCGGCCACCGCCACCGCCTTGCCGAGGATCAGCCCGGACCGCCCGAGCGGCGTCGTCGAGAGGAAGCGCAGCACCCCGTACCGCCGGTCGAAGCCGGTCGCGATCCCCTGTCCCGTGAAGGCGGTGGACATGGTGCAGAGGGCGAGGACGCCCGGTGCGGCGATGTCGACACGGCTGGGGCCGTAGGCGTCGAGCAGCGGCGTGATGACCAGGGCGGTCAGCGCCAGCAGCGGGAGGACGATCGCCAGTACGAGCTGCTCGCCGTTGCGGAGCATCGCCAGCGCCTCGTAGCCGCCGTGGCGCAGCACGCGGACCGGCAGCGCCGCCGCGGTCCCGGGGGTGCGGGCAGGGGTCGCGGCCGCGGTCATCGGATACTCCGTCCGGAGATGTCGAGGAAGACGTCCTCGAGAGAGCGGGGAGCCATGGAGATGGCCGTGGGCATCACGCCGCGCGCGTCCCACCACTGGGCCAGGTGCGCGACGTCGGAGGCCGTGAGGGCCCCCCGGAGGACGTACCGTCCGGGCTCGTCCTCGCGCTGGTGCAGGTGGGGGAGGAGCTCCGGCGGGAGCGTGAGTCCGGGCACGGTCTCGAAGCGCAGCTCACGCATGCCGTCGGCGTCCTTGTCGGCGGTCAGGTCCGCCACGGTGCCCTCTGCGACGGTCCGGCCTCCCTCGAGGATGTAGACGTAGTCGGCGAGCCTCTGGGCGTCGTCGAGCAGGTGCGTGGTCAGGATGACGGCGAGCCCGTCCGCGCGCAGTTCCCGGATGAGGTCGAACACGATGGTGCGCGACTGGGGGTCGAGGCCTGCGCTCGGCTCGTCGAGGAACACCACTTCTGGCCGTCCCACGAGGGCGCAGGCGAGCGCGAGGCGCTGCTTCTGCCCGCCGGAGAGCCTGCGGATGGACGCCGCGCCGAACTCGTCGAGGCCGAGGCGCTCGGCCAGGGCGTCGACGGGCAGCGGGGAACCGTACATGGACGCCACATGGTGCAGCAGGGCCAGCGGGCGCACGGACGGGGGGAGCCCTCCGTCCTGCAGCATCACGCCCACCCGCGCGCGGAGCTCCGGTGTCGCCCGGGACGGATCCTGGCCGAGGAGGCGCACCACGCCTCCGTCGGCACGCTGCAGTCCCTGGGCGCATTCGAGCGTCGTCGTCTTGCCGGCGCCGTTGGCGCCGAGCAGGACCGTCACGGCGCCGTGGATGGCCTGGAGGCTTACCCCCTCGAGCACGCGCACCATCCGCCCGTCAAGGGCGCCGACGGGACCGAAATCCTTGATCAGGCCGTCGATCGTCAGGGCGGGGAGAGGTGTCGGCACCCCCTTATTCTACGGCAGGTAGTAGTGGCCGAGGGGCTGCCGATGGGTAGCCTCGCCTAAGTGGTGGAGCGGAATACATTAGGTCATGCTTATGTTGTGTATTTTGACGCCGACGGGAGGAATGGACTGTGACAGTGCCGTACCCGACCGACCGCACGGCACAGATCGTGTCGCCCGATCCCGACGAGCGCACGCGCGACCGGGTCCTGTCCGCCGTGCTGGAACGCGGCCCCGTGAGCGCCGCCGAACTCGGTGACGGACTCGGCTTCACGCCCGCCGCCATGCGCCGCCACCTCGATGCCCTGGCCCAGGACGGCCTGATCGAGGTCAAGCGCGCCCGCACCTCCGCCTCCGGCGCCGGGCGGCCCGCCCGGCGGTACGTCCTCAGCCAGCGCGGCCAGGCCAAGATGGGCAACGACTACCTTGACATCGCGACCGCCGCCCTGGCGCAGCTCGGAGCCGCGGCGGGTCCCGAGGCCATCGAGGAATTCGCACGGACGCGGTTCTCCGGCATGGAGGAGCGCTACCGCCCCATCGTCGAGGCTGCCGGTCCCGATCTCGAGGCCCGCGCCCGCGCCCTCGCCGGCGCCCTGACCGCCGACGGCTTCGTCGGGTCCACCAAGACCGTGGGCCTGCCGCAGGTTCGCGGCACACGGGGCGGTCCCGCCGGACGCCCGGTCATGCTCAGTGTGCAGCTGTGCCAGGGCCACTGCCCGATCCAGGGGCTCGCCTCGGCGTTCCCCGCCTTCTGCGAGCAGGAGACCGGCGTCTTCGCGCGTCTGCTCGACGTCGACGTGCGACGCCTGTCCACGCTCGCCGCGGGCGGACACGTCTGCACCACCCACATTCCCCTGGGACGGACGACGGCGGTGCCCGCACCGGGTGCCCCCGACGCCGCAGGCTCCACCGCGGTGGACCGCGCAGCGGCGTCGCCCAGCAGCCCAGCAACGCTATCCATCCATCAGCAAGAAAGGTCATGATGACGGATCAAGTAGACCGCAAGCCAGTCGCGTCGGCAGTGCCGGAGTCGGTGATCAGCGACATCCTGGAGAAGAACCCGGAGCTCGAGGGCATCGGTACCTACCAGTACGGCTGGGCCGACAAGAACGAGGCGAGCGACAATGCGCGCCGCGGCCTGAGCGAGGAGGTCGTCCGCGACATCTCCGCCAAGAAGAACGAGCCCGAGTGGATGCTCGACCTCCGCCTCAAGGGCCTGAAGTACTTCGACCGGAAGCCCATGCCCGCCTGGGGTGCCGACCTCTCCGGGATCGACTTCGACAACATCAAGTACTTCGTGCGCTCCACGGAGAAGCAGGCCAACACGTGGGAGGACCTCCCCGAGGACATCCGCAACACGTACGAGAAGCTCGGCATCCCCGAGGCCGAGCGCGCACGCCTCGTGTCCGGCGTCGCGGCCCAGTACGAGTCCGAGGTGGTGTACCACCAGCTCCGCGAGGACCTCGAGCGCCAGGGCGTCATCTTCCTCGACACCGACACCGCGCTCCGCGAGCACCCGGAGATCTTCAAGGAGTACTTCGGCACGATCATCCCGGTCGGCGACAACAAGTTCGCCTCGCTGAACACGGCCGTCTGGTCCGGCGGGTCCTTCGTCTACGTCCCGAAGGGCGTCCACGTGGAGATCCCCCTGCAGGCCTACTTCCGCATCAACACCGAGAACATGGGCCAGTTCGAGCGCACACTGATCATCGCGGACGAGGACTCCTACGTGCACTACATCGAGGGCTGCACCGCCCCGATCTACACCTCGGACTCCCTGCACTCGGCCGTCGTGGAGATCGTGGTGAAGAAGGGCGCGCGCGTCCGGTACACCACCATCCAGAATTGGTCGAACAACGTGTACAACCTCGTCACCAAGCGTGCGATCGCGCACGAGGGCGCCACCATGGAGTGGATCGACGGCAACATCGGCTCGAAGGTCACCATGAAGTACCCGGCTGTCTACCTTGTCGGCGAGCACGCCAAGGGCGAGACCCTCTCCATCGCCTTCGCGGGTGAGGGACAGCACCAGGACACCGGCTCGAAGATGGTGCACATCGCGCCGAACACCAAGTCCTCGATCATCTCGAAGTCCGTGGCGCGTGGCGGCGGGCGGGCGGCCTACCGCGGCCTCGTCCAGGTCCGCGACGGTGCCACGCACTCCGCGAACACGGTGCGCTGCGATGCCCTCCTGGTGGACACGATCTCGCGCTCCGACACGTACCCCTACGTGGACATCCGCGAGGACGACGTCACCATGGGCCACGAGGCCACGGTCTCCCGCGTGAGCGAGGAGCAGCTGTTCTACCTGATGTCCCGCGGACTGCCCGAGGACGAGGCCATGGCCATGATCGTGCGCGGCTTCATCGAGCCGATCGCCCGGGAACTGCCCATGGAGTACGCGCTCGAGCTGAACCGGCTGATCGAACTGCAGATGGAAGGGGCCGTGGGCTAGCGATGGCTGATACCACCCAGATCTCACCCGATACCACCTCCGACGGAGAGCGGACCGAACTCGGACGTTCTGCCGACAAGGCACGCATAGGCGCTCCCTCCGGCGCCGTGGACACCCGCGCCGTCATCGACGGTTTCACCGAGGAGGGCGAGAGCCTGCCCGGGGGTGACGACGGGGTCGAGCAGCTCGGCTTCAAGAAGCACAGCCACGGCAACGCGCCGGTGGTCCCCGAGGCCTCCCGCGGGGAGCGTCGCCGGTCCTTCGACCTCGCCGACTTCCCGGCGCTGACCGGTCTCGAGGAGGACTGGCGGTTCACACCGCTCGAGCGCCTCCGCGGCCTGCACACCGACGCGCTCACCGGTACGGCCCCCGCCGTCACGGTCGGCGGCGCCGGCAACGTGACCGTGGAGACCGTCGGCCGCGGCGATGCCCGCCTCGGCTCGACCGCGACGCCCGAGGACCGCGTCTCCGCCGCGGCCTGGAACGCCTTCGCCGAGGCCACCGTCATCACCATCCCCCGGGAGACGGTCGCCGACGGCGAGGTCATGGTCAGCGTCACGGGGTCGTCGTCCGACGCCGCGGCGCAGCACCTCCTCATCAGCGCGGAGCCGTTCTCGAAGGCCGTCGTCGTGCTGGACCACTCGGGTTCCGCCACGCTCGCCCAGAACATCGAGATCGCCGTCGGCGACGGCGCGGAACTGACGGTCGTCAGCGTCCAGGAGTGGGACGACGACGCCGTGCACGTGTCCTCGCAGCAGGCGAAGGTGGGACGCGACGCACGCTACAAGCACGTCGTCGTCAGCCTCGGCGGCGACCTCGTGCGCCTCACGCCGTCGTCGATCTTCACCGCGACCGGCGCGGAGGTCGAGATGTACGGGCTGTACTTCGCGGATGCCGGACAGCACCTGGAACAGCGCCTCCTCGTGGACCACGCCGTCCCCAACTGCAAGTCCCGCGTCACCTACAAGGGTGCGCTGCAGGGCCAGGACGCGCACACCGTGTGGGTGGGCGACGTCCTGATCCGCAAGGCGGCCGAGGGTACCGACACCTACGAGACCAACCGCAACCTGATCCTCACGGACGGCGCGCGCTCGGACTCGGTGCCGAACCTCGAGATCGAGACGGGCCTGATCGAGGGCGCCGGCCATGCCAGCGCCACGGGCCGGTTCGACGACGAGCACCTGTTCTACCTGATGGCCCGCGGTATCCCCGAGAAGGCAGCACGCCGCCTCGTGGTCCGCGGCTTCCTCACGGAGGTCATCCAGCAGATCAAGGTCCCCGCCCTCGAGGAGCGCCTGTCCGCCTCGGTCGAGCGCGAGCTCGCGGCAGGCAACCTCTGATGGCGGATGCACCCCGCGGCGAGCTGATCTGCGACGTCGACGACATCCAGGTCAGGCAGGCGCTGCGCGTGCTGATCGACGACTACCCCGTGGTGGTCGTCCGTGACTCCGACGGCGAGATCCACGCGCTGGGCGACACGTGCTCCCACGCGGACATCTCCCTCTCCGAGGGCGACGTCGAGGGGTGCGCCATCGAGTGCTGGGGCCACGGCTCCCAGTTCGACCTGCGCAGCGGCGCCCCGCTGCAGCTGCCGGCGTACGACCCCGTGCCGGTGTTCGCCCTCGAGATCCACGACGGTCACGTCTACGTGGACGTCGCGACGGTCACCAACGGAGCACCCGCCCCGCAGTTCGGCTGAGGCCGACCCTCCACTTCCCGCACACTTCCTGCACAGCAGGCGAAGGAGAACACATGTCCACCCTTGAGATCAAGGACCTGCACGTCAGCATCGACACGGAGCAGGGCAACGTCCCCATCCTCCGCGGCGTCACGCTGACCATCAACACCGGCGAGACCCACGCGATCATGGGACCCAACGGCTCCGGCAAGTCGACCCTCGCGTCGACCATCGCCGGCCACCCCCGCTACAAGGTCGACAGCGGCTCCATCACCCTCGATGGCGAGGACGTCCTGTCCATGAGCGTCGACGAGCGTGCCCGTGCGGGGCTTTTCCTCGCGATGCAGTACCCGGTCGAGGTACCCGGCGTGACGATGACGAACTTCCTGCGCACGGCGAAGACCGCGCTCGACGGCGAGGCGCCCAGCCTCCGCCACTGGACCAAGGACGTCAAGACCGCCATGGCCCAGCTGCGCATCGACGCGGACTTCGCCCAGCGCAACGTCAACGAGGGCTTCTCCGGCGGCGAGAAGAAGCGCGTGGAGATCCTTCAGCTCGAGCTGTTCCGCCCCAAGTTCGCCATCCTCGACGAGACCGACTCCGGCCTCGACGTCGACGCCCTGAAGGTCGTCTCGGAGGGCGTCAACCGCGAGCACTCCAAGGGCGAGATGGGCACGCTGCTCATCACGCACTACACGCGCATCCTGCGCTACATCAAGCCGGACTTCGTGCACGTGTTCGTCGCCGGCCGCATCGCCGAGGAGGGCGGACCGGAACTCGCGGACCGCCTCGAGGAAGAGGGCTACGATCGGTTTACGGCCCAGGCCGCGGTCGAAGCCTAGGACTTCCTCCCCGCCCGGCACGCGCGCGTGCCGGGCACCCGAATATCGCGGATACATCGCCTGAAAGGAACAGTCGGATGAGTGATGTGCAGCAGGCGCAGACCGCCCTGGATGACATCGAAGAGGCGCTGCGGGACGTGATCGACCCGGAGCTCGGCGTCAACATCGTCGACCTCGGGCTCCTGTACGGCCTGAACTACGCGGAGGACGGCGCCCTCCTGATCGACATGACCCTCACCACCGCCGCCTGCCCCCTGACCGACGTGCTCGAGGAGCAGGTGGGCCAGGCACTGGACGGTGTCGTGGACGAGTGGCGCCTCAACTGGGTGTGGATGCCGCCGTGGGGTCCCGAGCGGATCACCGAGGACGGTCGCGACCAGATGCGCGCCCTCGGGTTCAACATCTGAGGACGGGCCACGGTTGAGGGCGGTTCCGGCATGTGCCGGGGCCGCCCTGCCGGGTATGAGCCCATGAGGCGGTCCGTGACGCCTCCGATCGGCTACGGCCGGACCAGCTGATCGTGCCACGTCGTCCGAGCACCTGATGCTGGGAGTAAGGGACGCATGAGTAGTGTGGCAAGGGTGAGCGAAATCCGCATCGGCACCTCCGGATGGAGTTATGACCACTGGCACGGCGTCTGTTACCCGCAGGGAATCGCACCGGCGAAGCGACTGGACCATTACGCGGCACGCTTCGACACGGTGGAGCTGAACGCCAGTTTCTACCGCTGGCCGCGCGATACGACCTTCGCCGGGTGGCAGCGCCGCCTTCCCTCCGGATTCGCGCTGTCCGTGAAGGCGCCGCGCGGGCTGACCCACGGCAAGAAGCTGTACGCGCCGGAGGTCTGGATCGAGCGGATCGCGCACTGTTGGCATGAGCTGGGCGACCGACGAGCCGTCCTGCTCGTCCAACTCCCGCCGGCGATGGAGCGGGACGACGCCCGCCTCGAGTACTTCCTGTCGTGCGTGCCGGGGTGGATCCGTGTAGCGGTGGAGTTCCGCCATCCGAGCTGGGACGACGACACCGTCTACAGCCTGCTCGGGCGACACGGGGCCGCCTACTGCGTGATGAGCGGCGCCGGGCTGCCGTGCATCCTGAGGGCGACGGCGCCGTTCGTGTACGTGCGGCTGCACGGACCGGACCACGAACATCTCTACGCGGGCTCGTACTCGGACGCGGACCTGCGCTGGTGGGCGGACCGGATCCTGGAATGGCACGGCGCCGGCCGGGACGCGTATGTCTACTTCAACAACGACGGCGGCGGCAACGCGGTGCGGAACGCCGAGACGCTACAGGCACTGGTCCGGGCAGACGACCTGCCTACCCGCAGCTGACACATTCATCCCCGGTTGCGGGAACCGGGGACACGGCGCTGGAGGCGTTTCTTACTGCCGCCGTCCTCTCCGTGCCCGAATGCCCTCGGATGTCGCGAGCGCTGCCTCGGGCACAGCTTCCCCTCCCGGCACATCGCTGGACCTCCGCCTCGGCACCGTCATGGCGGCAACCTCCCTGAGCCGGGGGTGGAGATATTGGTCACCGTCCACCGCTCCCGACTGCCACGACAGCGTGAGCCCGTCCGCGGTGTCCTCGAGCGACGCGAGGTTGTTGTCGAACCACGGTCCCCTGATGTTCCGCCAGCGGAACGGTGGATCGGGAACTCTCCCGGAGTGCGCCAGGAGGGCCCCGAAAGGTGCGGCCACGGCGTAGGAGAGGATGGCGGTGGAGGAGCGCAGGAGCCGCGGCAGCGGATTGCGGATGGGGGAGCAGACCACCTGCAGGATACGGCTGCCGGACGTCCTGTCCACCTCCGCGACGTACGAGAAGTGCACGTCTCCCGACAGGAACGTCACCGTCTCCGGTGCCGCCCCCCGGTTGCCGTCCGCCACGTCCGTCGCCATGAGGGCCACGGCGCGGAAGCTGGTCTGGAAGGCGGCCCAGTGTTCGAGATCCATGCCCTGCCGCAGCTTCTCACCCAGCCGGGCGCTCCGCGCACCCCACGCACCCTGTGCGAGGGCCTCGTCCCACGACTCGATGTGGTGCAGTCCCAGCGGCAGGAGGAACGGCAGCGAGGTGCCCACCAGCAGGTGCCGGAATCCGCCCACCATCCTGGAATCCAGCCACGCCGTCTCCTCCCTGCTGAGCAGGGCCCGCGCATCGGGTGTCAGCACGCGGGATACGCGGGAGTCGACCACGATCAGGCGCGTGTCGTCGAAGTCGCGGCAGTAGCTCCAGCGGTAGCTGGCCGGGTCCTTGTCCGCCCGGTCGGCGAAGGCGTCGAGTTCCTCGCTGAGGTCGAGCTCGGCGGCGCCGTGATGGTCGACGATCCGTTGCCACAAGCGGTCCTCGGCGCGCTGGTCCGGTGACAGGTTGCCGAGGTGCTGGTACACCCAGTACGACGCCAGACCCGCGACGATCCGGTCCTGCCACCAGGAGGTGGCCTCCATCTCCCGCTTCCAGGAGGCGGAGGCGTTCCAGTCGTCGCGGATGTCGTGGTCGTCGAAGATCATGGCACTGGGAAGGGTGGACAGCAACCAGCGGTTGGCACTGTCGGACCAGGCCAGGTTGTAGAGGTGGGCGTACTCCTCGTAGTCCTTCAGCTCGGCGCCCGGCTCCTCCTCGATGTCCCTCCGCCCGCGGATGAACTGCTGCATCTCCTCACTGGTGGAATCGGCGTACACCTGGTCGCCGAGGAAGAGGATCAGGTCCGGCCGCGGTGAACCGTCGTCCTTCATACGGTTGATCGCGTACGCACGCAAGGCATCGACGCCGTGGGTCCGGTTGCCCTCCCTGGTGTGGGGGACGCTCGTGCGGCAGGACCCGAAGACCAGCCGCAGGGGCCTTCCCGGGGTGCGTGTCGCAATGCTCGACGGCGGGAACTCGGGGACCGGTCCCGGGTCCGGCCAGACCTGGTGTCCGTCGATCTCCACCGTGTACGGGGTGACGCTTCCCGGCTCGAGCCCGTCCACCTCGACGAGCGCGTAATGGTGCCCGTGGACCCCGAACGTGCGTGCTTCCCAGGCTCGCTGGGCGGCCCGGACGACGACGCGTGCGGCGGTGCCGGCCTCCACCCAGATACTCGCCGAGGTCTCGTCGACGTACCGCAGTATGGGGCCCAGGACCAGGGGAGTCGGTGTCATACGTATGTTCTACCCTTCTACCCCTCGCCCCGCAGGTCGATGTCGAACAGCCTGCCTTGATGCTGGTTCGAGCGGTGAGCCGTGCCCACCCTTCCCGCTGGGAACCGGCCGGGCCGCGGCGCTACGGTGCTCTGCAGCGCGACCTCGGAGTGCCGACGAACATGCTCGCGATCCGCCTGCAGGAAGTTGAAGCGGCCGGCGTACTGGCCCGCCTGCCCCTCCGGCCCAACACCCGGGCATAAGCACTGACCGATCGCGGGCTCGCTCTGCGCGAGGCGATCGTCGCGCTCGGCCGTTGGGGCGCCGAGGAGACGTAGGCGGAGTACGGGGTGGCGATGCGTCCGACCACCACGTGGGCCATCCGGACGCTGGTCAAGTCCCGGCGCCCGCTCAGTCGGCGTGGGGGTCCGACCGGTCCGAGGCATCGTCGGCGGCATCGTCGGCGGCATCGTCGGCGGCATCGTCGCCCAGGCCTCGCGCCGCGAGGGCCTCACCCGTGCGATGCGCGTAGGCCACGGCACCGACGACGAGCGGCGTGACCGCGACGCGTGGATTCCGGTCGAGTCCGCGCGCCCGGGCCGCGTCGCGGACGTCGACGAACAGTCCCGCGAGGTAGGGGATGCTCCGCAGCATGATGGACAGCGCCAGGGCGAAGCGCTCCGGATGGGCGCCCACGACGCGGAACGGCCGTGCCAGTTGCGCCGCGCCGTCGAGCAGGTCCTGCAGGGGTGTCGTGAGTGTCACGGCCCGCGCCGCGAGCAGGCAGGCCGTGATGCCGCCCACCACCGCGAACGCCTGCAGCCACCCCTGGGACAGGCCCTGGTAGAGCGCGAGGATGACGAGCACCGGTGCCGCGGGCAGCAGCATCCGCAGGACGCGCACGAATGTGCGGTGGGCGCCGATCAGCAGGGCACCCACGGAGAGCACGAGCGCGACGGCGCTGGTCGCCGGTGACCGCCAGGTGACCACGACGACGGCGCACGCCAGGGACACGATGGCCTTCACCGACAGCGGCGTCCGGTACAGGAAACCGGAACCGGGCTGGTAGAGCCCGAGCGTGCTGCCGAAACCCCTCATGTCCCGCCGATCCCGGCCGCGGCGATCTCCCGATACCTGGCGACGGCCTCGGGCGGGGGCCCGTCGAACACGATCCTGCCGTCGTCGATCACGAGCGTGCGGTCGCTCTCGAGCGCGAAGTCGAGATTGTGCGTCGTGAACACCACCTGCTGGTCGAGGCCGCCGATGAGCGAGCGCACCCGGGCGTCGTTGCGGAGATCCAGCAGCGTCGTCGGCTCGTCGGCGACCAGCACGCGTGGCTCCACGGCGAGGACGACGGCGAGGGCGAGGATCTGCCGTTCACCGCCCGAGAGGTCGTAGATGCTGCGGTCCGCGAGGTGGTCCACCCCGAACCGCCGCAGGACGGCCTCGCCCTGACGCCGACGGTCCGCCGCCGTCAGCTTCCGGGACCGCAGGGACAGTTCCACGTCCTCACGCCCCGTCGGCATGACGAGCTGGGAGAGGGGATCGGTGAACACGAAACCGACGCTGCGGCGGACGGCGTGCCCCTCGGTCCGGGTGTCGCGGCCGAAGACCGCGACCGATCCGGCGGACGGGACGAGGAGGCCGTTGACGAGGCGCAGGAGGGTCGACTTGCCGGAGCCGTTGGCGCCGATCACCGAGATCCGGCGCTCGGAGAGCGACAGCGTGAGCGGATGGAGCAGCGTACGGCCGTCGTCGGTGCGGACGCTCGCGCCGTCGAACTCGATCACGCGTTCCTGCGCCTCCCGGCGAGCAGGCGCGGGAAGGCGCGGTGGACGGACACGGCGAGCACCGCGGCGAGCAGGTTCTTGAGGACGTCCCCGGGAAGGTAGGCGGCGTCGACGAGGATCGCATCCCGCAGGGGCAGGCCCGCGTTGACGACCAGTCCCGCAATGCCGATCGGGTGGACCGTCAGGAGGCTGGCGGTCAGGCACGCGAGGAACAGCAGCGCCGTGCGGAAGCGTCGCGTCCTGCGGAGGACCGCGACGGCCAGGAGGCCCGCGACGAGGGCGGCGAGCGGGAACGCCACGAGGTACCCGGCCGACGGGCCGGCGAGCACGCCGAATCCTCCGGTGAACCCGCTGAACACCGGCAGGCCGATCAGCCCGGCGGCGAGGTAGAGCAGGACGGCCGCCGTTCCGCGCGCAGGTCCGAGGACGATCCCGGCGAGCATGACCCCGAGCGTCTGCAGGGTGATGGGCACCCCGAGCGGGCCGACCGGGATACCGGGTAGGATTGCCAGGGCGGCGATGAGGGCGGCGAAGACAGCGACCAGCGAGAGATCGGTGGTGTCCCACCGCCGGCGGGACGTCGGTCGGCCCGAGCCGGTCGGTCCGGCAGCGGTTCTCGCAGCTGGCTGCATGGCACATCCTCCTTCAGGCGGCGGGAGTCGCACCGGCTATTCCGGTGATGTGTCGATTTCCTCCAGCCGCAACTGCTTCTGTACCGAGACTAGCGCCGGTCATCAGGGACTCCCTTGTGGGATTCCTACAACAAACGCCGTGTCCGGCACCATCGAAAGGCCCCACCATGATCAGCGTCTCGAACCTGGAGCTCCGCGCCGGAGCCCGCCTGCTCATGGATCAGGTGTCCTTCAGGGTGGACAAGGGCGACAAGATCGGGCTCGTGGGCCGCAACGGCGCCGGCAAGACGACCCTCACGAAGGTGCTGGCCGGCGAGTCGCTGCCGGCCGGCGGCACGGTCTCCCGCTCCGGCGAGATCGGCTACCTGCCCCAGGACCCGCGCACCCCGAACATGGAGCAGCTCGCCCGCGACCGCATCCTCTCCGCCCGCAACCTCGACGCCGTCGTCGGTGAGCTGCGCCAGGCGCACGAGGACATGGCCAGCGAGAAGACCTCGGTGCGCAACAAGGCGATGGCCCGCTACGACCGCATCGAGTCCGCGTTCCTCGCCGGCGGCGGCTACGCGGCGGAGGCCGAGGCAGCGTCCATCTCCTCGAACCTCGCGCTGCCCGAGCGCATCCTGAACCAGCCCCTGAAGACGCTCTCCGGAGGCCAGCGCCGCCGCGTGGAGCTGGCCCGCATCCTGTTCTCCGGCGCCGAGACCATGCTCCTCGACGAGCCCACCAACCACCTCGACGCCGACTCCATCGCCTGGCTGCGCGACTTCCTGAAGAACCACCAGGGTGGCCTGATCGTCATCAGCCACGACGTCGAACTGCTCGAGGCGACCGTCAACAAGGTGTTCCAGCTCGACGCCAACCGCGCCACGATCGACATCTACAACATGGGCTGGAAGCGCTACCAGCTCCAGCGTGAGACCGATGAGCGCGCCCGCAAGCGCGAACGCGCCAACGCGGAGAAGAAGGCGCAGGTCCTCATGGACCAGGCCAACAAGATGCGCGCCAAGGCCTCCAAGGCAGTCGCCGCCCAGAACATGGCCAAGCGGGCCGAGCGCCTGCTCGGCGGCCTCGACGCCGTGCGCGCCTCCGACCGCGTGGCGGCCCTGCGCTTCCCCGAACCCTCGCCGTGCGGCAAGACGCCCATGACGGCGGAGGGCCTCAGCAAGTCCTACGGGTCGCTGGAGATCTTCACCGACGTGGACCTCGCGATCGACCGCGGCTCCAAGGTGGTGATCCTCGGCCTCAACGGTGCGGGCAAGACCACGCTGCTGCGCATGCTCGCCGGCGTGGACAAGCCCGACACGGGCAAGGTCATCGCCGGCCACGGGCTGAAGGTCGGGTACTACGCGCAGGAGCACGAGACGCTGGACACGGAACGCTCGGTGCTGGAGAACATGAAGTCGTCCGCACCCGACATGCAGGACGCCGAGGTACGCGGCATCCTCGGATCGTTCCTGTTCTCGGGCGACGACGTCGACAAGCCCGCCGGGGTCCTGTCCGGCGGCGAGAAGACCCGCTTGGCGCTCGCTACGATCGTCGCGTCCTCGGCGAACGTGCTGCTCCTCGACGAGCCGACGAACAACCTGGACCCGGCGAGCCGTGCGGAGATCCTGGGCGCCCTCAAGAACTACAGCGGCGCGGTGGTCATGGTCAGCCACGACGAGGGAGCCGTGGACGCCCTCGACCCCGAGCGCGTGGTCCTGCTGCCCGACGGCGTCGAGGACCTGTGGAACTCCGACTACCTGGAGCTCGTCACCCTGGCCTGACCTCCGCCGCTGCCGCGCCGCCGCTCAGCGGGGCCCGCCGCGCCCGCATGGCCACTGCTACGCTTCGTCCGTGGATGCCGAGCAGCTGATCCGGACCATCCGACCATGGGTGGGGGACGAGGTCCCCGGTGCCGTCGTCGGCGTCCTGCAGGGCACGGACGTGTCCCTGGGCGCCGTAGGGACCACCGAGCCCGACGGCACCGGCGCCATGCCGGTGGACGCGGTGATGCGCATCAGTTCCAACACGAAGCCGATGGTCGCGGCCGTCACGCTCCTCCTCGTCGAGGAGGGGGTCCTGGCACTCGACGACGCCGTCGAGGAGTACGTCCCGGAACTGACCGGGCGGCGCGTCCTCCACCGGCTCGATGGTCCGCTCGACGACACCGTGCCGGCACGACGCCCCGTCACCGTCGAGGACCTGCTGACGATGCGCATGGGCTTCGGGTTCGTGGTCGAGGGCGAGTGCCCGGCCGCCGAGGCAGCCGCGGCAGCGGGCCTGGGGTTCGGACCTCCCGACCCTGCCGGAATGCCTGCATCGGACGACTGGGTGGCGCGCCTCGCGGCATTGCCGCTGCTCGAGCAGCCGGGCACGGTATGGCGCTACGAGCTGGCCTACGCGCTGCTCGGGGTGGTCCTCGCCCGCGCGGCCGGCTGCTCCCTCGACGACCTGATGCGCGAGCGCCTGTTCGGACCGCTGGCGATGCAGGACACCGGGTTCGTGGCCCCACCGCACGGCCTCGTCCCGTCGTTCGTTCGGACCGGGGACGGCCTGGCACTCTTCGACGGGGCCCCGCAGAGCCGGTGGTCGGCACCGCCGGTGTTCCCGGATGCCAGGGGCGGACTCGTGTCGACGGCGGGCGATCTCCTGCGGTTCGCCCGGATGCTGCTCGACGGCGGAGGAGGGCTGCTGTCCCCGGCGCTGACGGAGGCGATGACCTCCGACCGGCTCACCCCCGAGCAACGGTCTGGCCCCTCGGCCCGCGCCTTCTTGAACGGCGGCGGCTGGGGCTACGGCGTGGGAGTGGACGAGGGGGATCTCGGCCGACGGTACGGCTGGGGCGGCGGGCTGGGGACGCTCTGGTACAGCTGGCCGCAGGAGGACACGGCGATCGTCCTGATGACCCAGGTGATGCCTCCCACCGCTCCGCTGTTCGACGCGGTCATCGCCACGGCCGAGGCAGTCCTGGCGCGCTGAGGACGGGCTGCGCTGATCGGGGACGGCCCCCCACGAGGTTGGGCGACGGTCTGCACCGGGAGAGGAGCCGCTAGGGTGGTCGCGTGGACTTCGACTGGCTCAGGACCTCGTGCCTGGCGTTCCCCGGTGCCTACGAGGACTACCCCTTCGGCCCCGGGACGGCGGTGTTCCGCGTCCGGGTCCGGCAGCGGGGGCGGACGCCGACGCCCGGGAAGATCTTCGCCCTCAGCGGCGTCGAGGCCGTCCCGCCGTCGATCTCCCTGAAGTGCGATCCCGCCCTCGCCGTGCAGCTCCGCGCGGCCCACCCGGAGATCACGGGCGCCTGGCACCTTAACAAGAAGCACTGGAACGGCGTCCGGCTCGACGGCGACCTGCCCGCGGCCACCGTGCGCGACATGATCGAGGACTCCTACGACCTCGTGGTCGCGTCCCTGCCCGCAGCGGACCGTACCGCACTGGGCTGGCCGTCCGGCACGCCGCATCCCGAACCCGGACCCTGACAGGCGTACAGGACTAGCGGATCTCCTGGGCGTCGAGGATGGCGTCCTCCTCCTCCTCGGCAGAGGGTCGACGGCGCTGCCGGGTCGGGCGCTGCGGTGCCGTCCCGTCCTGCTCCGCGTCGCTCCTGCGCTGCTGCCGGGCCGCGTAGCCCAGGCCCACGAAGGCCAGCACGCCGAAGGCGAACCACTGCATCGAGTAGGACAGGTGCGGTCCCTCGTCGATCGAGGGTTTCGGAGCGGCGAGGGGGGTCTGCGCGGCCGCCGGCCGTTCCAGGGCGAGGAGCCCGTACGCGGCGTCCTGCAGCGGGTAGTCCACCCGCTCCGCGAGCGCCGGGAGGTGGATCGACGCGACCTGGCCCTCGGGCGCGCCGCGGTTCACCGCCGGTTCGCCCGGCTTCATCCTCGCGGTCACCTCCACCTGGCCCGACGGCGGGGCGGGGATCTCGTCCGGACGTCCCGCCTCGGCGTTGCCGATCGGGAGCCAGCCGCGATCGATCACCACGGCCGTGCCGTCGTCGAGCTTCAGGGGCGTCAGGACCTCGTACCCGGGCTGCCCGTTCAGCGGCCTGTTGCGCACCACCACCTGGTGGTCGGCGTCGTACGTCCCGACGAAGGTGACCGGCGTCCACTCGCGGCCGGGCTCGTAGCTGTCGAACCCGTTCACCCCGGGCACGTAGCGTTGCGGCGCGGCGTCGTAGTTCGCCTCGATGCGCTGGATGTTCTCGACGACGGCCTCGCGGCGGTCCAGCTGCCAGCGGCCGAGCGCCACGCAGCCGGCGGCGAGCACGATCACCATCGCGAGCCAGCCGAGCCAGCGGCTGGAGAAGAGGAAGCGGTACACCTAGCGGGTCTCCATCGGTCGGTCGGCGGTGAGGGGGAGCGTCTCCTTCCACAGGCCGCGGTCGCGGAGGTACTCCTCGAACCACGCGACATGGTCCGGACACGACGCCCAGGCCTTGCGGCGCTCGGGCGTGTGGATGCGTGGATTGTTCCACAGCAGTTGCCGGTCGGCGGTCCTGCGGCAGCCCTTGCGCGAGCACACGGGCCCCTCACCCGCCGGCTGCTCCGCAGGCGGGAACAAGGAGGGACCCGCCGTCCGGGCGACCGCGGGTCCTCCGAGCGGCGGGAGGTCGTCAGCCATCGGTACCCGTCGCCCTGCCGGAACCGGCCGCGGACGAGCCGTGCGGCGTGGGCCGCGCGGAATCATCGATGATCTCGCCGCTCAGGACGGTGTCGGTGTCGTCCGGGCCGGCGTCGAGGACCTTCGCCTCGATCTCGCGGACCGGGGCGCGATCGATCAGCGCGTCGCTGTGCCGGATGTTGCTCGTGTCACTGCCGCCGTTCGCAACGATCACGGCGAAGTAGGGCAGGAACACCGCCCCGGCGATCATGACCCACTGCAGCCACACGTAGGGGACCACGAAGATCAGGACGAAGCAGACGAGGCGGATGCTCATCGACACCGTGTACCGGATCATGCGCGACCGCATCTCGTCCGTGTGGGATTCCCGAGCGTCGGAGATGCTGTGGACGTCTGTGTTGTGCTTCGATTGCTTGCTCATCACACTCCATGAAGACTCCCTCAATTGTCTCACTCCGGGTCCCGTTCCCGAAGTCGAGGGATGCGCCGATAGGATCGTCGGGATAGTTTGACGGGGAGCCGCGGGACGGTCCGACGTCGCCCACGGTCACCCGATGGGCGCTCCGGACCGCTTCCGCGACCGTCGACAACGAACGATGGACAACGAACAACGCGGGTCGTCGCCGGCCCACCGACAGAGGAGTTTCCCCTTGGCACCTGGTGCAGACAGCAAGACCACAGGATCCGGTCGGAGCGTCCTGATCACCGGGGGCAACCGGGGCATCGGCCTTGCCATCGCAAAGGTATTCGTAGCCAACGGCGACAAGGTTGCCATCACCTACCGAAGCGGCGAGGTGCCCGAGGGAATGCTCGGCGTCCGGGCCGACGTGACGAGCGAGGAGCAGGTCGATGCGGCGTTCACACAGGTCGAGGCCGAGCACGGACCGGTGGAGGTGCTCGTCGCGAACGCCGGCATCACCCGGGACGTCCTGCTCCTGCGCATGACCGAGAGCGACTTCACGGATGTGATCGACACCAACCTCACCGGTGCGTTCCGGGTGGTCAAGCGGGCATCCCGCGGGATGATCCGCCTCCGGCGAGGCCGCGTCATCCTGATCTCGAGCGTGACGGGCCTCTACGGCGCGCCGGGCCAGATCAACTACTCGGCCTCCAAGGCTGGACTCGTCGGCATCGCCCGATCCCTGACGCGTGAGCTCGGCTCCCGGGGGATCACGGCCAACGTGGTGGCGCCCGGCTTCATCGACACGGACATGACGGCCGAACTGCCCGAGGAGACCCGCAAGAACTACCTCGCCACCATCCCGGCCGGGCGCTTCGCATCCCCCGACGAGGTGGCCGGCGTCGTCTCCTGGCTGGCCGGCGACGCTGCCGCGTACATCTCGGGCGCGGTCATCCCGGTCGACGGCGGCCTCGGCATGGGCCACTGACGCCTCCCCACCACGAGCAGTACCGCCGGCGCCGCCGGCACCATCCCTGATTCTGAGCAGAAGGAGCACCATGGCCACCCTCGAGGGAACCACAGCAATCGTCACCGGGTCGTCCCGCGGCATCGGCGCCGACGTCGCGCAGCTGCTCGCCGCGCAGGGCGCCGCCGTCGTGGTCAACTACCGGCAGAAGGCACCCCGCGCCAACAAGGTGGTCGCCGGCATCGAGGCGGCCGGAGGCAGGGCCGTGGCCGTGGGAGCTGACCTGACCACTCCGGAAGGGCCGGCAGCCCTGATCGACGCCGCCGTGTCCGGCTTCGGCGGGCTGGACCTGCTGGTGCTCAACGCCTCCGGCGGCATGGAGACCTCGATGGGGGAGGACTACGCCCTCCGGCTCAACCGCGACGCGCAGGTGGCCATGCTCACGGCCGCGGCGGAGGTCATGCCGGCCGGGTCGCGCGTGGTGTTCATCACCAGCCACCAGGCACACTTCATCGAGAAGGTGGAGACGATGGACGCCTACGAGCCCGTGGCCCGCAGCAAGCGCGCCGGCGAGGACGCGCTCCGCGCCCTCATCCCGCAGCTCGAGGAGAAGGGCATCACCCTCGTGGTCGTCTCGGGCGACATGATCGAGGGCACCGTCACCGCGACGCTGCTGGATCGCGCGACCCCCGGCGCCATCGAGGCCCGACGCCAGGAGGCCGGGCGCCTCTACTCGGTGGCGGAGTTCGCCGCCGAGATCGTGAGGATGGCGACGGCCGACGTGCCCACCGGCCACACGGAGTACGTGGGCGGTGCGGAGGACTTCCTCGCCAAGAGCTGATCCGCCGGGCGGCGGACCTGGTGCTCAGGTACGGGGTGCGTCCGGGTCCGCCGGCGCCTGGGCCCGGCTCTGCTCCAGGAGTTCCTTCGTGCGCACCAGGCGCAGCAGGGTCACCAGGACGATCCCCCCGAGCACGTTGAACAGGGTCGTGTAGCCGAACCAGCCGAGCCACTGCCCGTAGCCGATGTCCGCGCCCGAATGGATCGCCGCGAAGATCAGCAGCGAGTCCAGGATGGAGTGGAACAGCTGCAGGCCGGCCAGGAGGAAGCCGCCGATGACGGTCGCGACGATCCGGGCGACGTCGTTCTCCGTGCCCTGCTGCATCCTGCTCATGAGGGTGATCGTGCTGCCGCCGAGCACCGCGAGGGCGACGACCTGCAGCGAGAAGGGGGCATCGACGAAATGGTGAGCGCTCGTGCTGACCGTCGCGGACCACTGCGGGAACGCCTGCATGACGATCCACATGAACACCCACCCGCCGGCGAGATTGGCGAGCAGGGTCCCTCCCCAGAGTTTCGCGAGCTGTGCCACGCTGCCCTGCTTGGCGACGACGGCGGCCACCGGCATCAGGAAGTTCTCGGTGAACAGTTCGCTGTGGGCCAGCATGAGGGCCACCAGTCCCACGCTGAAGGCGAGACCCGCGAGCAGGTGGTCGCCGGTCGCGTGCAGCACGGCCAGGTACGCCATGATGCCCAGGCCCACCTCGAAGCCACCGAAGACCCCCGTCACCAGGACCGTCCTCAGGGTCCTGTGCAGGCGCTCCGCGCCCTCGCCGGTCGTCCTGTCGAAGGACTGCTTCAGCTCGTCCTCGACCGGGGCGTCGGTCTCGCCCAGTTGCCGCTTGCGTTCCTCGCTCATGCCCGCCCTTCCGCCTGACCGACCGCCTGGCGCCGCTCCGGCACCGCTGTGTGGTCTACCGGCGACGCCCGGGCACGTGGGGCACCCGGCAGCGGCACCGCCCTCCGTGGACTGCCATCGTGTCACCGGGAGGCGGGCACGCGAGGGCCGAGATTCCTCTGGGCACGGGAGGCCAGGTGTGGTGGCGGAGGGCGGGCTCCCCGCTCCCGGCGTGCGCCGGCGAAAGGCCGGACGGCATCGGGCACGTCGAGCGGACCGGACGCACCGGGGTCCGTCACAGGCAGGCGAAATGCCGGACGACGTCCAGGTCGGGGAGGTCGAGCGCGGCATCGGCGGCCGCACGGACGGCCGGTTTCGCCCGGAAGGCGACCCCGAGTCCTGCAGCCGCGAGCATGTCGAGGTCGTTCGCGCCGTCGCCGACGGCGACCGTCGCCGCGAGTGGCACGCCCGCGCGGCCGGCCTCCGCCCGGAGCACCCGTTCCTTCTCGCGGCGGTCGACGACGGCGCCCGTCACCTTCCCGGTGAGCACCCCGGCCTCCACGCCGAGATCGTTCGCCCTGGCGAAGCTGAGGCACAGGCGCTCGGCCAGGGGCGCCAGGACCTGGGAGAAGCCGCCCGACACCACACCGACCCGGTGTCCCGCGTCGAGGTACGCGGCGACGAGCTGCTCCGCGCCGTCGCTCAGCTCGATCCGCGCGACGACGTCGTCGATCACCGCCACCGGCAGTCCGCCCAGCGCACGGACGCGGTGGTGCAGGGACTGCGCGAAGTCGAGGTCGCCGCGCATCGCGGCCTCCGTCACGGCCGCCACCTCGGCCTCGCGGCCGGCGTGGGCGGCGAGCAGTTCGATGACCTCCTGCTTGATGAGCGTCGAGTCGACGTCCATGACGAGCAGCTTCGGGCCGGGTGCGTACACGGCCTCCGGGACCAGGGCCGCGCCGAGGCCGCTCTCCGCGGTCCACCGCCCGAGGCCCGCCCGGACCTGCGCCGCATCGGACCGGAGGCGGATATCGAGCGTCAGGACGTCATAGGTCGCGGACGCCGCGGAGGAGGCCGCCACCACGTCGGCGCCCAGGCCCTGCAGGGCGGCAGCGAGGGCTTCGCGGTGTCCGTCGTCGAGGTGCTGCGCATAAGCGACCACCCTGGCGTTGTCCGGCATGTGTCCTGCGCTCCTGTCCACTCCGCCCGCCCCGGGGGACGCGTCGGCTCGTCCTCGTCCACTCGTCCCCGCCGGCTCGTCCCTGGACGCCGGCCGAGGGAGTCTGCGCGACGGCCGGCCCGAGGGCGACGACGGCCCGGCCCGCACGGCCGGGCGGTTTCGCCACGGGGCCGCTCCTTAGCCTAGTGTCTAGGACCATGTGGAACGTTCTGGAGCTGGCGGGAGTGAGCCTCGTCAGGGGCGGCAAGACACTCCTCGATGACATCAACTGGCAGGTCGGCGAGGGTGAGCGCTGGGTGGTCATGGGCCCCAACGGGGCGGGCAAGACAACCCTCCTCCAGCTCGCGGGAGCGCGGCTGCATCCCACCCGCGGCGTTGTCGGGATCCTCGACGAGGTCATGGGCGCTGTCGACGTGTTCGAGCTGCGCCCGCGGATCGGGCTCGCCTCTGCGGCCCTGGCCTCCCAGGTCCCGGACCACGAGACCGTGCTGAACGTCGTCGTCACGGCGTCCTACGGCGTGACCGGGCGGTGGCGGGAGCAGTACGAGCGGCTCGACGAGCGCCGCGCCTTCCGCCTGCTCGACACCTGGGGCATGTCCCGCTTCATGAACCGGCCGTTCGGCACCCTCAGCGAGGGGGAGCGCAAGCGCGTGCAGATCGCCCGTGCCCTCATGGCCGACCCCGAGCTGCTGCTCCTGGACGAACCCGCCGCCGGTCTCGACCTCGCCGGCCGCGAGGACCTCGTGAAGCGGCTGACGGACCTGGCCCGTGACGAGGCAGCCCCGGCCATGGTGCTCGTCACGCACCACCTCGAGGAGGTCCCGCCGGGCTTCACGCATGCGCTGCTCCTGCGCGACGGGGCCGTCGTCGCCGCCGGTCCGATCGAGGGCGTCCTGACCGAGGAGAACCTGAGCGCCGCCTTCGACGTCGCACTGAAGGTCACCGAGGAGAACGGCCGGTACAGCGCGGTCGCCGCGTGAGCCCTGCCGAGAGCCCGGCCGGCAGCCCTGCCGCTCGCTCCGTCTCCAGTGCGCATCCCGCGGTGGCGAGCGTCCGCTGATGCCGGTCATCGACCTTGACACCGTGGACGATCACCGGCTGGGCGACTACCGGAATCTCACGGACGTGCAGCTGCGCCTCGCGCGGGAGCCGGCCGAGGGCCTCTACATCGCCGAGAGCTCCAAGGTGCTGCGCCGCGCGCTCGATGCGGGCCATACACCGCGGTCCTTTCTACTTGCACCCAAATGGCTGCCGGACCTCGAGGACGTCCTCGCCCGGTTCCCGACCGTCCCTGCGTTCGTGGCGCCCGAGAGCACCCTCGAGGCGATCACGGGCTTCCACCTCCACCGCGGAGCGCTCGCCGCGATGCACCGGCCCGCGCCGCTCCCGCTGGAGGACGTCCTCGCCGGTGCCCGGCGTGTCGCGGTGATCGAGGACATGGTGGACCATACCAATCTGGGGGCCGTGTTCCGCTCCGCGGCCGCCCTCGGGATCGACGCCGTCCTTCTCAGCCCCCGTAGCGCCGATCCGCTCTACCGGCGGGCGGTCCGCGTCAGCATGGGCAGCGTCTTCCAGGTGCCGTGGGTACGGCTGGGGTCGTGGCCGGCGGATCTCGCCACCGTCCGTGACGCCGGGTTCACCGTCGCAGCCCTGGCCCTGGTACCCGGCGCCGTCGCGCTCGGGACGTTCCCCGGGCGGGAGCAGGAACGGCTCGCCCTGCTGCTCGGCACCGAGGGTGACGGCCTGAGCGACGCCGCGCTCGCCGGGGCCGACGTCGCCCTGACCATCCCCATGCACGGGGGCGTGGACTCGCTGAACGTCGCAGCGGCGGCCGCGGTCGCGTTCTGGGAGTGCCGGTACGAGGACGCCGCAGCAGCGGTGGTGGACGCCGTCGTTTAGCGGCGGCACGGCTCCTGCGGTAGTATGGACAGCTGGCGCTGTCGCCACACTTTCAATTTTCCGTGCCTGGCAAAATCCAGGCCACCAGAGAAGGTAGTCCCGTGAAGTCTGATATCCACCCCAAGTACCAGTCGGTCGTGTTCCGCGACCTGGCCTCCGACAAGGCGTTCCTGACCAAGTCCACGGTCGGCTCGCCCAAGACCATCGAGTGGGAAGACGGCAACACCTACCCCCTCATCGAGGTCGAGATCTCCTCGGAGTCGCACCCGTTCTACACGGGCAAGCAGCGCATCATGGACTCCGCCGGCCGCGTCGAGCGCTTCAACGCCCGCTTCAAGGGCTTTGGCGGCAAGAAGTAGTCCAGCTCCGGACTGGACGCCCGGGCGAGAGTCCGTATCCTTCCGAGGAAAAGCCACGCCGCCACGGCGTGGCTTTTCCCGCTTAAGACGGCACGAACCGCGATCCACCACACCAGTGCCCGGCAGCGGGCGGAACCGGAGGTCCAGGAATGGCACAGGCATCGTACACGGGGCGCCTGCACGGCGAGTTCAAGACCCCCGGCGGCAAGCTCACCGCCGTCGACCTCACGGTCAGCGACGGCCGCCTCGCCGACGTCTCGGTCAACGGTGACTTCTTCCTCGAACCGGACGAGGCGCTGCTCGACATCAACGCGGCGCTCGAGGGACTCCCCGCCGACACGGCACCCGGGGAACTCGCCGCGGCCGTGACGGCGCGCCTCGACCCGTCGGCCGTCCTGTTCGGGTTCTCACCGGAGGCGATCGCCACGGCGGTCCGCCGGGCCCTCGGCAGGGCCACGGGCTTCGCCGACCACCAGTGGGAGATCATCCCGCCCACCCCGCTGTCCACCGCGATGCACGTGGCGATGGACGAGGTCCTCACGCACGACGTCGGCACCGGCGCCCGCAACCCCACCCTCCGCTTCTGGGAGTGGCAGTCACCCTCCGTGGTGATCGGCAGCTTCCAGTCCATGCGCAACGAGGTGGACCCCGAGGGCGCCGCCCGGCACGGTGTCACCGTGGTGCGCAGGATCAGCGGCGGGGGCGCCATGTTCATGGAGCACGGCAACGCCATCACCTATTCCCTCTACGTCCCGCAGTCCCTCGTGGACGGGATGAGCTTCGCGGACTCCTACCCGTTCCTCGACGCCTGGGTCATGGAGGCACTGCAGGAGCTCGGCATCACGGCCTGGTACCAGCCGCTCAACGACATCGCCACCGACCTGGGCAAGATCGGCGGGGCTGCACAGAAGCGGCTGGCCAACGGCGGCATGCTCCACCACGTGACCATGAGCTACGACATCGACGCCGACAAGATGCTCGAGGTGCTGCGCATCGGCAAGGAGAAGATGTCCGACAAGGGCACGAGGAGCGCGAAGAAGCGCGTCGACCCGCTGCGCCGCCAGACGGGCAGGACACGCGAGGAGATCATCGAAGTCCTGATCTCCACGTTCCGCCGGCGCTACGGTGCGGTGGACGCCACCCTGAGCGACGACGAACTACGCCGCGCCGAGGAGCTCGTGGAGCGCAAGTTCGGCACGGAGGACTGGCTCTACCGCGTGCCCTGAGCCTGCGACCGCAGCGACCGCAGCAGGTGATCGCGCTCCTCGACGATGATCCGGCGCAGCGCGGCCGGGGCATCGGCATGCGCAGCGAGCCACCGGTCCGTCCGCACGACGACGGCGTGCCGGGCGGGATCCCCGTCGGGTGAGCCGTCGAGGTCCTGGTGACCCGGATAGAGCCCCCGGACGATCCTGCCGGCCATCTCGATCCCGCGCGTCGCCCACACCCCGCGGATCGCCTCGAAGTAGGGCTCCTCGTACCGCCCCAGCAGCTGGCGGGGACCGATCATGAACCCCTCGATGGCGGCGCCGAGCAGTTCGTTGGACAGCCTCTCGCCGTGGACCGCCTCCTGCCAGGTGGCCTCCTTGATGGTGGCGTCGGGGATCGCGGCCGATGCCAGCGTGAAGCCCACGCGGCCTGACGCCGTCGCGTCCGTGGTCCGCTCGGCCTCCAGTTCCCCGGGGCGCACGCACTGCTGCGCGGCGAGCCCCTGCAGGAAGAACCAGCGCAGCTCGGCGTCGAGGCGCAGGCCCGCGATCTCCTCGTCGCCGTCGAGCACCGACCGTACGACGCCGGCCGCGCCGGTCGAGGTGCGGGCGGCCGACGCGAGGGCCCGCGCCCACGCGAGCTGCAGATCGGACCCGGCCCCGGCCGCCCGAAGTCCGTCGGCCAGGAAACCGCTCAGACGGTCGCGCAGCGCGCCCCGCCGCTCCGCGGGTGCGAGACTCTCGACGGCGGTGCGCGCATTGCCGAGCAGGACCTGCAGCACACCCACACCCGTCTCGGCCGGTGCGGCGAGCATCACGGCGTCGAGGTAGGAGTCCACCGGCAGCACTGCGTCCCGGGTACCGGACCACAGCGCCGTGAGGCACGTGGCCCGCGCCAGGGGGTCCTGGAGGCGGTGGACCGAGGTCAGGAGCGTCGACAGGGAATGCTCGTCGAAGGAGAGCTTCGCGTAGGTGAGGTCGTCGTCGTTGACCAGCAGGAGGTCCGGCTGCGCCACCCCGGAGAGTGCGGGCACCGACGTCCGCCCGCCCTCGACGGTCACCGCTTCGGACGCCGTGCGGACCAGCCACCCGGCGTCGTCGAAGCTGTACAGGCCCACGCGGATCGTATGGGGCCGGGGCTCGTCCCTACCCGTGACGGGATCGACGGCCTCCTGGACGATCGTCACCTCCGCGAGGACACCGTCCTTGGCGGTCACCTCCGCGCGCAGCGACGGTACGCCCGAGGTCTCCAGCCATGATCGTGACCACCCGGCGAGGTCCTGACCGGTCGCGGCGGCGAGCACGTCGAGGAGGTCGGTGAGCGTCGTGTTCCCGTACGCGTGCTTCCGGAAGTACTGCCGCGTGGCGGCGGTGAATGCGTCGCGGCCCACGAAGGCCACGAGCTGCTTCAGCACCGAGGCGCCCTTGGCGTAGGTGATCCCGTCGAAGTTCTGCTTCGCGGCCTCGAGGTCCGGGATGTCGGCGACGATCGGGTGCGTCGTCGGGAGCTGGTCCTGCACGTAGGCCCAGGACTTCCGGCGGTTCGCGAAGCTGACCCACGAGGTCTCCCAGCGGGTGGCCTCGGCGACCGCGAGGGCGCCCATGTAGTCGGCGAAGGACTCCTTGAGCCAGAGGTCGTCCCACCAGGACATCGTCACGAGATCGCCGAACCACATGTGCGCCATCTCGTGCAGGATCGTGTTGGCGCGTGCCTCGCGCTGCGCCTCGGTGGCGGCGGACCGGAACACGTAGCTCTCGGTGAAGGTCACGAGGCCGGGGTTCTCCATGGCGCCGAGGTTGTACTCGGGCACGAACGCCTGGTCGTACTTGCCGAAGGGGTAGGGGTAGTCGAAGAGGTCATGGAAGAAGTCCAGACCGCGCCGCGTGGTGTCGAAAATCTCCGGGGCGTCGAAGGACGGCGCCAGGGAGCGCCGGCAGTACAGCGCGAGCGGGATCTCGAGTCCCTCGGCCGCCGTCCCGTCCCGGCCCGTCCAGGAACCGGTCTCCCGGTGGTAGGGGCCGGCCAGCACCGTGGTGATGTACGTCGAGATGCGCTGCGTCGGCGCGAAGGTCCACCGGCGGGTCCCGCCGTCCGCACCCTCGACCGGAGCCGCCGCCACCTCGGCGCCGTTGGAGGCCACGGTCCAGTCCGCGGGTGCGAGGACGCCGAAGGAGAACGACGCCTTCAGGTCCGGCTGTTCGAAGCAGGCGAAGACACGGCGGGCGTCGGCCGGCTCGTACTGCGTGTAGAGGTAGGTCTCCCCGTCCGCGGGGTCCTCGAACCGGTGCAGACCCTCACCGCTGGAACTGAAGCGCGCCCGTCCCTCCACCGTCACGGTGTTGCGGGCGGCGAGGCCGTGCAGCGTGACGCGGGCGCCGTCGCTCGCGGTGGCGGGGTCGAGTGTCCGCCCGTTCAGCTCCAGCGCCGTGACGTCGCCGATGAAGTCGAGGAACACCGAGCCGCCCGGCTCCCGGCAGGAGAACACCACGGTGGTGGTGCTGCGGTAGGTGCGCGCCGCGGGGTCCTTCGCGTCGCTCAGATCCAGCTCGACGGCGTAGCTCTCGGTCTCCAGCAGGGCCGATCGGGTGGCTGCCTCGTCCCGCGAGAGGTTCTCGTTCTTCATCCGGCCATTCAACCATTCGGGCGTGCCGTTTCCGGCGTGTTAACAGCGCGTGTACCGGTGTGTGCTGATGTGTACCGAGGGGTGATCCATGGCACTGTAGTCCCCATGTCCGAGCTCTTCGCTGACTATGCAGCCGCCGCACGCAAGACGCCCGCCTTCGACGAGATGTTCGACGCCGGCCAGTTGCCACGCACCGAGTACGGCCAGGTGGCGTCCGCGCTGGATGCCCTGAACCTCGCCGACGTGACCGCCCGCGCCGACTCCATGGCCCGCACCTTCCTCGACCGCGGCGTCACGTTCGACTTCGCGGGGGAGGAGCGCCCGTTCCCGCTGGACATCGTCCCCCGCGTGATCGCCGGCAGCGACTGGGACACGCTCGAACGTGGGGTGGCCCAGCGCGTGAAGGCCCTCGAGGCGTTCCTCAACGACGTCTACGACAGGATGACCGTCGTGGCCGACGGCGTCATCCCGCGCCGCCTGATCACCTCCAGTGCGCACTTCCACCGTGAGGTCGCCGGCTTCACGCCCGCGGGCGGCGTGCGGGTGCACATCTCCGGGATCGACGTCGTCCGGGACCAGCAGGGGACGTTCCGGGTCCTCGAGGACAACGTCCGCGTCCCCAGCGGCGTCAGCTACGTCCTCGAGAACCGCCGCGCCATGGCCAAGGGCCTGCCCGAGGCCTTCGGCCAGCAGCACATCCGCCCCGTCGAGGAGTACCCCCGCCGCCTGCTGGCCGCACTGCGGAAGACCGCACCCCCCGGCGTCGAGGATCCCACGGTCGTGGTTCTGACGCCCGGCGTGTTCAACTCCGCGTACTTCGAGCACACCCTGCTCGCCGGCCTGATGGGCGTCGAACTCGTCGAGGGCCGGGACCTGATCGTCCGCGGCAACCGCGTCTACATGCGCACCACGGCGGGGGAGCAGCGCGTCGACGTCATCTACAAGCGCATCGACGACGAGTTCCTCGACCCGCTGCAGTTCCGTGCGGACTCGGTGCTCGGGTGCCCTGGGATCGTCAACGCGGCACGCGCCGGCATGGTCACCATCGCCAACGCCGTGGGCAACGGCGTCGCCGACGACAAGCTCGTCTACACGTACGTGCCCGACCTCATCCGCTACTACCTCGGCGAGGACCCGATCATCGCGAACGTGGACACCTACCGGCTCGAGGACGCCCCCGCCCGCGAGGAGGTCCTCGACCGCCTCGACGAGCTGGTCGTGAAACCCGTGGACGGCTCCGGCGGCAAGGGCCTCGTGATCGGCCCGGACGCCACGAAGGCAGAACTCGCCACCCTGCGGGCGAAGATCCTCGAGGACCCGCGCGGCTGGATCGCGCAGCCCGTCCTCCAGCTCTCCACCGTCCCAACGATGTCCGGCGGCCAGTTCAGCCCCCGGCATGTGGACCTGCGCCCCTTCGCCGTGAACGACGGCGAGGACGTGTGGGTGCTGCCCGGCGGCCTGACGCGCGTCGCCATGAAGGAGGGCTCGCTGATCGTGAACTCCAGCCAGGGCGGCGGATCCAAGGACACGTGGGTGGTCGACGGCGAGGTCCGCGGGCCGGCGCGGGGCGCCCTCCAGGACGAACGCCCCGCCGCGGTGCGCGAGCGCACGAGTGTGTGGCCCATCGAGACGAACTGGCAGGACAAGCAGTCCGAGCAGCAGCAGCAGTGACGACCCCCACCACAGACCTCCCGAAAGGCGGAACCCATGCTCAGCCGCATCGCTGAATCGCTGTTCTGGATCGGCCGCTACGTCGAGCGGGCCGACGGCACGGCGCGTATCCTCGACGTGCACCTCGAACGGCTCAACCAGATGCCCCTGCCGCAGCAGCGCGAGACGTCCCGGCAGCTGCTCGGCGTCATGGGCAGCAGGCCCGAGAAGGAGGACACCGACCTCTCCGACCTCCTGCAGGCCCTGGCCTACGACCGCTCCAGCGCGACGTCGATCGCCGGTGCCCTCGGTGCGGCGCGCGAGAACGCCCGACGCGCCCGCGAGACGGTCTCCAGCAGCGTCTGGGAGTCCCTGAACACCACCTGGTACGGCCTGACCCAGCACCGCAAGGACGTCGTCGGGACGTACCGGTTCTGCCACTGGGTGGTGGAGCGCACCGCGATGGTGCGCGGGCTCTCGGACACCACCATGAGCCACGACGAGTCGTGGCAGTTCCTCGTCCTCGGGCGCAGCCTGGAGCGCGCCGACATGACGGCCCGGATGCTCTCCACCCATGACGTGCACGCCGCGGGTCTCTCCTGGGTCAACATGCTGCGGTGTGCGGGCGCGTACGAGTCGTTCCTGCGCACGCGCAGGGCCTCCTTCGGCGACCAGCAGGCGGCCGAGTTCCTGCTGCTGGACCGTCTGTTCCCGCGTTCGATCGTCTATGCCCTCAGCGACGCCGAGACGTGCCTTACCCAGCTCAACCCGGCCTACCAGCGCGTCGGCTTCATCAACGACGCGAGCCGGATCGTCGGCCAGGCCAGGACGTTCCTCGAGTTCCACCAGACACGGGACCTGATGTCCGAACTGCCCGAGCACATGGACCGCATCCAGAAGGCCTGCGCCCGTGCCTCGGACGCGGTCTCCCGTACGTACTTCTCCCAGGCCGACGAGCTGGCCTGGGTCGGAGAGGTGTCATGACACGCCTGCTGATCGAGCACCGCACCGGCTACGACTACCTTCGGCGCGTCTCCCTGTCGTACAACGAGGCCCGGATGACGCCGCTCACCGATCCGCAGCAGGTGGTCCTGGAATCCACGCTGAAGGTCAGCCCCTCGAGCGCGGCCGTCGCGACCTACCGCGACTACTGGGGCACCCGCGTGACGTCCTTCGACGTCCACGTGCCGCACGAGCACCTGGAGGTGACGGCCGTCTCCACCGTCGAGGTGAGCCGGACCGAGCGCGTGCCCGGCGAGGACGAGATCATGTCCTGGCAGGATCTGGCCTCGCCGGCGCTCACGGACGGGTTCGCGGACTGGCTGAGCCAGACCGCCCTCAGCGAGCCCGGGGAGGAGGTCCGGGAACTCGTCGCCGACGCCGTGAAGGGCCTCAACCCCCACGAGGCCGCTCGCGCCGTCTTCGACTGGCTGCGGACGCAGATGGACTACGTGCAGGGGGCCACCGGTGTGCAGACCAATGCGCGGGACGCCTGGGAGGAACGGAAGGGCGTCTGCCAGGACCTCGCGCACGTGGCGATCGGAGCCCTGCGGAGCCTCGGCATCCCCGCCCGGTACATCTCCGGCTACCTGCACCCGAGGCGGAGCGCCGGCATCGGCGAGACCGTCGCCGGCCAGTCGCACGCCTGGGTGGAGTGGTACGACGGCGAGTGGCGGGGCTGGGATCCGACCAACAGCGGACCGGTGAGCGATTTCCACGTCTCCGTGGCCCGCGGGCGGGACTACCGGGACGTCTCCCCGCTCAAGGGCATCCTGTCCGGCGGTGGAGGCTCCACCCTCAACGTGACGGTGGCGATCACGCGGGTCGCCTAGGGCCCTGCCTGCATATATGAGAAAGGCCCGGCGAATCGCCGGGCCTTCCTCTTGTATGGAGCGGGATCGCCCCGGTCAGGCCGGCGTGACCAGTTGGCCCTTGCTCACGATCGTCAACCCGGACTCGGTCACCGAAAAGCCGCGCCGGCGGTCGAGCTCGGCGTCCACGCCGATCTGCACACCTGCCGGGATCCGCACGTTCTTGTCGACGATGGCCCGGCGCACCACCGCACCGGAGCCCACGGTGACCTTGTCCAGGAGGACGCTGCCGGTCACCTCGGCCGCCTCGTCGATGAACACGTCCGTCGCGAGGATGGAACTCTGGACAGCGCCGCCGGAGACCACGACGCCCGCGGACACGATCGAGTCGTGGGCCTCGCCCGACCGCCCCGAGGAGCTACGGACGAACTTCGCCGGTGGTGAGACGCTCTGCCGTGTGTAGATGGGCCACTGCAGGTTGTAGAGGTTGAACAGCGGCAGGGGCGAGATGAGATCCATGTTCGCGTCGTAGTACGAGTCCATGGTGCCGACGTCACGCCAGTACTGGCGGTCGCGGTCGGTGGCCCCGGGGATGTCGTTCGTCGTGAAGTCGTACACCGCGGCGTCGTTGCGCTCCACGAAGTAGGGGATGATGTCCCCTCCCATGTCGTGCTTGGTGTCGAGCCGCGCGGCGTCGTCCTCGAGGGCCTTCACGAGGGCCTCCGTCGTGAACACGTAGTTACCCATGGACGCGAGGAAGCTGTCGGGGTCGTCGGGCAGGCCGGGCGTCGTCGCCGGCTTCTCGACGAACGCGGCGATCCGGCCGGGATCGTCCTGCGCCGTCTCGATCACGCCGAACTGGTCCACGAGGTTCATGGGCTGGCGCACGGCGGCGACGCTGACGGACGCGCCGCTCTTCACGTGGGCGTCCACCATCTGCTCGAAGTCCATGCGGTACACGTGGTCCGCGCCGATCACGACGACGATGTCCGGCTGGGCGTCGTGGATCAGATTCAGCGACTGGTAGATCGCATTCGCGCTGCCGAGGAACCAGCTCTTGCCCCGGCGCTGCTGCGCCGGCACGGAGGCGATGTAGTTCTGCAGCTGCGTGGACATCCTCCACGTCTCGGAGATGTGCCGGTCGAGGCTGTGGGACTTGTACTGGGTCAGCACCACGATCTGCAGGTAGCCGGAGTTGACGAGGTTCGACAGCGCGAAGTCGATGAGCCGGTAACTCCCCGCGAACGGCACGGCCGGCTTGGCCCTGTCCGCGGTCAGCGGCATCAGCCGCTTGCCCTCCCCGCCCGCCAACACGACGGCTAGTACTTTCTTCGGTGCCACTTCTGACCCCCCGCTCTTCCTCGAGTGTTCTGCGTGCCCGGGCGGCGGCCGGCCAGGGGCCGGTCCATGCCTCCGGAAGCCTTCCGGTCTCCTCACACTAGAGGACTCCGACGCACTGCACTACGTTGGGGTGGTGCGAATAGACATTGTGACCAAGGAGTTCCCGCCCGAGATCTACGGTGGAGCGGGGGTGCACGTCGCCGAGCTGAGCCGGGTCCTCGCGCCGCAGGTGGACCTGCGGGTCCACGCGTTCGGCGCGCCACGCCCGGAGGACTACCACGGCGCCACGGTGCTCTCCTACGGAGTCCCGGAAGGCCTGACGGGCGCCAACGCGGCCGTGCAGACCCTGGGCACAGACCTGCAGATCCTCGGCGGGGTGGCGGGCGCGGACCTGGTGCACTCGCATACCTGGTACGCCAACATGGCGGGCCACCTGGCCTCGCTCCTGCACGGCATCCCGCATGTGCTCAGCGCCCACAGCCTCGAGCCGCTGCGCCCCTGGAAGGCCGAGCAGCTCGGCGGAGGCTACGCGCTCTCGTCCTGGGTGGAGAAGACCTCCTACGAGGCGGCGGCCGCCGTGATCGCCGTCTCCGCCGGCATGCGGGCGGACATCCTGCGCAGCTACCCCGACGTCGACCCCGGCAAGGTACACGTGGTCCACAACGGCATCGACGTCTCCCTGTGGGCGCGCGACGAGGACGACGACGCCCTGCGCGCCCACGGCATCGACCCCGACCGGCCCAGCGTGATCTTCGTAGGGCGCAACACCCGCCAGAAGGGTGTGCCCTACCTCCTGCGGGCGGCCGCGCACCTGCCCGCCGACGTCCAACTGGTCCTCTGCCTGGGCGCCGCGGACACCCCCGAGCTGGCAGCCGAGACCGAGGTGCTCATCTCGGACCTGCGGGAGCGGCGGGGCTCCGTGGTCCTCATCGAGCAGATGCTGCCGCGGCGCGAGGTCATCCAGATCCTCAGCCACGCCACGGTCTTCGCCTGCCCGTCCATCTACGAACCCCTGGGCATCGTGAACCTCGAGGCGATGGCCTGCGGCGCCGCCGTCGTCGCCTCCGCGACCGGCGGGATCCCCGAGGTCATCGACGACGGAGTGACCGGCACCCTCGTGCCCCTGGAGCAGGTGCAGGACGGCACGGGCACCCCGCTCGATCCCGAGAGGTTCGTGACCGACTTCGCGGCGGCCCTGAACGCCCTCGTCGCCGATCCGGCCCGGGCCAGCGCCATGGGCGAGGCCGGGCGGCAGCGGGCGGAGCAGCACTTCGGCTGGGACTCCATCGCGGAGACGACGCTCGGGGTGTACCGCAGCGTCCTCTGACGCGGCCGTCTCGCCGGGGCAGGAAAGCCCACGACACGAGGAAGGCCCGGGACGTGACGTCCCGGGCCTTCCTCGTGCCGGGAGCGACCCGACGGAGCCGGGCTGCCGATCCCGGCTCCTCCACCCGACCCTTCGGTCAGCGCGGCGCGCGTACCTTCGCGGTCTTCGTGGCCTTCCTGGCCTTCCTGGCCTTCTTCTCCTTGGCCTCGCGGGCCAGGAGCGTCTTCTCGTCGATCGGGGCGTCACCGCTGGCGCGGTGGCGTCGCAGGTACTCGGCCGCTTCCTCCTGGCGCTCCTGCTCGGCGCCACCGGCGACGGCGGAGCGCAGGTGCTCCGGGCCGTAGCCGAACGCCTCGACGAGATCCAGGGCGTGCGGGCGGATCTTCACCAGCAGGCGGTTGATGTAACCGTCCAGCGTCCGGGCGCGCTGCGAGGACAACCGGCCGTTCATCAGGAACCAGGCGAGGTCCTTCTGGATCAGGCACAGGCCGAACAGGTCGCGCAGTCGCGTGAGGACCTCCCGCGTGCCCGGGTCCTCGAGCTTCTTCAGTCCGCGCGTGAAGGCCTCCCACTGCAGCAGTTCGGCGTGCGCGTGGGCCACCTCGATGAGCTCGTCCTGGTGCTCGTTGAACAGTGCGGCAGCCTTCTCCTGCGACATGCCCTTCGCTCCGCGCAGGACGGCGGCGAGCTCGGCCACGCGGGCCTGCACGCGGTCCGTCAGCAGTTCGCGCTGCGTGTCCTCGTCGCGCAGGGCGATCGCGGACTTCTTCTCCGAGCCGGAGTCGGCGACGGTCTGGGCGACCCGCCGGAGCCCCGAGCGGTGCAGGGTCCTGCCCGCAGCCTGGGTGACGACATACCGGGCGAGCACCCCGAAGTCCACGCCCTTGAACTCGCGGGCGTAGTCCGTCAGCAGGCGCTTGGCAACCAGCTGCAGCAGGACGGTGTTGTCGCCCTCGAAGGTCACGTACACGTCGAGGTCCGCGCGGAGCGAGGCGAAGCGGTTCTCGATGAGGAACCCCTGCCCGCCCGTCGCCTCGCGGCACTCCTGCAGCGTGTCGAGTGCCAGCCACGTGCTGAGCGGCTTCAGGGCTGCGGCGAGGGTCTCGAGGTCCTGGCGGTCCTCGTCGGTGTCGTGCTCGCCGGAGAAGACGCCGTCGAACTTCTCGAGGAGTTCCTCGTGCGCGAAGGACGCCGCGTACGTCGCGGCGAGGCGGGGCAGGAGCCTGCGCTGGTGCCGCTGGTAGTCCATCAGCACCTCCTCCTTCAGGTTCGACGACGCGTTGAACTGGCGGCGTTGCGTGGCGTAGGTGATGGCCGCGGTCAGGGCCAGCTTGCTGGCGGCGACGGCGGCGCCGTCGAGCGAGACCCGGCCCTGCACGAGGGTGCCGAGCATCGTGAAGAAGCGGCGCCCCGGCGAGGCGATGGGCGAGCTGTACGTGCCGTCCTCGGCGACGTCGCCGTAGCGGTTGAGCAGGTTGGTCCGCGGGACCCGGACGCCGGTGAAGTGCAGCCGCCCGTTGTCGATGCCGTTGAGGCCGCCCTTGACGCCGTCGTCCTCGCCGCCCACACCGGGCTTGAAGGTGCCGTCCGCGTCGCGCAGCTCCACGTAGAGGCCGTGCACGCCGTGGTTCACGCCGTTGGTGATGAGCTGTGCGAAGACCACGGCGGCGCGACCGTCCACAGCGGCGTTGCCGATGTAGTCCTTCCAGGCGGCGCGGAAGGGGGTGTCGATGACGAACTCGTCGGTGGCAGGGTCGAACGTGGCGGTGGTGGCGATGCTCGCGACGTCGCTGCCGTGGCCGGTCTCGGTCATGGCGAAGCAGCCCGGGATCTCCATGTCCATGATGCCCGGCAGCCACGCCTCATGGTGCCGTTCGGTGCCGAGGTGCAGCACGGCGGAGCCGAAGAGGCCCCACTGGACGCCCGCCTTGATCTGCAGCGAGGGGTCGGCGACCACGAGCTCCTCGAACCCGGCGATGTTCCCGCCGTTGTCGCCGTCGCCGCCGAAAGCCTTCGGGAAGGCGCGGTGGACGGCCTTCTGTCCCACGAGGTAGTGGAGCTGGTCGAAGCAGCGCAGGCGGTGCTCGGTGTGCGTGAGGCCCTCGATCTTGTGCAGCTCCGGGCGTCCGGCGAGTTCCCGGGCGATCCGGCGGACATGGGCCCAGCGGCCGAGGAGCAGCTCCCCGAGCTCCGCGACGTCGACGGTGGCCTGGTCGTCGTCCCTGATGTCGGCCGTCGCGGGGATCTGCTGCGGCCTGGAGATGGTGTCGGTCATGGCGTGTCCTTCGCTGGTCGGCGGATTGCGGGGGAGGTCCGGGAGGGGGCGGCAGGGGAGTGCCGGGCGGCCGGCGCTACGAGGTCCTCGTAGCGGCTGATGCCGTCGAAGAGCCAGTCCGTGATGTGGCGGGCCATCTGCTCCTCGCTCGGTTTGTCGGGTCCGTCGGGCGTGCAGAGCCAGTGCTCGCCGGCGGCGCGGACCATGCCGATCGCCGCCGCGGGCCAGTACCGGGGCGCGGCGTCGTCGGGGCCGGCCGCCCGGTCCGGGGAGAGCAGGTAGGCGCGCATGGGCCGCGCGACCATCTCGGTGATGGCGGCGAGGAAATGGGCGAGGGTGTCCTGGTCGCCGTCGTCGGCCGCCGCGGATTCGGCGATCCCCACCCGCGTCACGAAGGCGTAGACGTTGGGCGAGGTCTGGGCCATCTGCAGGTAGGCGAGCACCATCGAATGGAGGCCCTCGCGGGGCGTGGCTGCGGCCTTCGCGGCGTCGATCACCTTCTGCTGCATCTGCCCGATGACCACCTCCGCCATGGCCCGCTGCAGACCGGTCTTGTCGCCGAAGTAGCGGTAGTAGACCGACTTGGAGGTGTCGGCGGCGGCGGCGATGTCCTCCATCGACGCCTTCGGGCCGAGGGAGCTGACGGCGCGCCGCGCGGTCTTGATGAGCTGCCGTCGCCGCTCGGCACGGTGCTTCTCCCAGCGGCTGGAGCGTCCGTCGGGGGCCGTCTGCCCGTCGGGCACCGTGGAGGCACTCTTGAGGGCAGTGCGCAGCTTCATGATACCTAGCGTATCAGGTACGCTAGGTATCGGTAATCCACCCTCTCGCACCAGGAGCACTCCATGGCAGATCAGCACGGGGCGCGCAACGCTGCCCCCACACCCCGCACGGCAGTCGTCATCGGCGGCAACCGCATCCCCTTCGCCCGCTCGGGCGGGGCGTACGCCTACTCGTCCAACAAGGACATGCTCATCGCGGCCCTCGACGGACTGGTCGCCCGCTTCGGCCTCCAGGGCGAGCGCATCGGCGAGGTCGCCGCAGGCGCCGTGCTCAAGCACTCGCGCGACTTCAACCTGACCCGGGAAGCCGTGCTCGGCTCCGCACTCTCGCCCGAGACCCCCGCCTACGACCTGCAGCAGGCCTGTGCCACGGGGCTCGAGACGGTGGTGGGGCTCTCCAACAAGATCAGGCTCGGCCAGATCGAGTCGGGCATCGCCGGCGGCGTCGACTCCGCCTCCGACGCCCCCATCGCCGTGAGCGAGGGACTGCGGCGCGTGCTGCTCGACCTCTCGCGCGCCAGGACGACGCAGCAGAAGCTCACCACCCTCGCCAAGCTCCGCCCGAAGGACCTCGCACCCAATGCCCCCAGCACGGGCGAGCCCCGCACGGGCCTGTCCATGGGCGAGCACCAGGCCCTCACGACGGCGGCCTGGGAGATCACCCGCGAGGCGCAGGACGAGCTCGCCTTCCGCAGCCACCGGAACCTCGCGGCCGCCTACGACCGCGGCTTCTTCTCCGACCTCATGACCCCGTACCGCGGGGTGACCCGGGACGCCAACCTCCGCGCGGACACCTCGCTCGAGAAGCTGGCGAGCCTCAAGCCCGTCTTCGGCACGTCCCTGGGGACGCCGGCGACCATGACGGCGGGCAACTCGACCCCGCTCACCGACGGCGCGGCCGTCGTCCTGCTCGGCAGCGAGGAGTACGCGACGGCCAACAACCTGCCCATGCTCGCGAACGTCGTCGACGCCGAGGCGGCGGCCGTGGACTTCGTCCACGGGGGCGAGGGACTGCTCATGGCCCCGGTGCACGCACTGCCCCGCCTGCTCGAGCGCAACGGCCTCACCTTCGAGGACTTCGACTTCTTCGAGATCCACGAGGCCTTCGCCGGGACGGTCCTCAGCTCGCTCGCGGCCTGGGAGGACGCCGACTACTGCAAGCGCGTCCTCGGGCTCGACGGCGCCCTCGGCAGCATCGACCGCTCCAAGCTCAACGTCAACGGCTCCTCCCTCGCGGCCGGGCACCCCTTCGCCGCGACCGGCGGGCGCATCGTCGCGTCCCTCGCCAAGATGCTCTCCGAGCGGGGCGGCCGCGGGCTGATCTCCGTCTGCGCCGCGGGCGGCCAGGGCGTCGTCGCGATCCTCGAGGGCAGGAACTGATGGCCGACGCCTACCTGGACCTCGTCAACACGCCGTTGCCCGGCAGGATCGCCAAGGCCCTCGGCCTGCCGCGGCCCTCGGTACTGCGGCGCTACTTCCCGGTGGAGGTCCTCGCCCCGCAACCCGTCCTCGTGACCGGAGCTGGCGCCGGAGCCGACGCGCTCGCCGATGCCCTGCTGGGCTGGGACGTCGAGGTCCGGCGGCACGTGCTGCCCGGCGAGAAGCTGAGCGCCGCCGTCGTCGTCCTCGACCGCGCGGGCACCCCGGCCGACCTCGCGGCCCCGATGCTCGAACTCGGGCAGGCCGTGAGGCTGCTCGTGCCGGGCGGGCGCGTCGTCGGGTTCCTCCGATCCGCCGCCGACACCACTGATCCCGCGGAGGCCGCGGCCCGCCAGGGGATCGACGGCGCCCTCCGGTCCGTGGCGCACGAGCTGCGCGGTGGCGCGACGGCCAACGGGATCGTGCTGCGCGGCACCACCCCGACGACCGACCCCACCGCCCTCGGTGCCCTGCGGTTCTTCCTGTCCGGCCGGAGCGCCTACGTGGACGGCCAGTTCATCGAGGTGACCTCCGCTCCCGCCGAGGGGGTCGCGGACCTCGCCGCGGCGAACCGCTCGATGTCGGAGTGGGAGGGCGTCCCCGACCAGCCCCTCGCGGGCAGGACCGCCGTGGTGACCGGCGCCGCGCGCGGCATCGGCGCGAAGATCGCCGAGGTCCTCGCCCGCGACGGCGCCCGCGTGGTCGCCGTCGACGTCCCCGCGGCGGGCGAGCAGCTCGCCAGGGTGGCCAACGACGTGGGCGGCACCGCCCTGCAGGTGGACATCACCGCCCCCGATGCAGCCGCCCGCATCCTCGACCACGTGGGCCGGCGCTTCGGGACGCTGGACATCGTGGTGCACAACGCGGGCATCACGAGGGACAAGCTGCTCGCCAACATGGACGCGTCCCTCTGGGACTCGGTCATCGCCGTGAACATCGCATCCCAGTTGGCGATGAACGAGCAGCTCCTCGCCTCGCCCGTGTTCTCGGACACGGGGCGGATCATCAGCCTCGCCTCGACGAGCGGCATCGCGGGCAACCGAGGGCAGAGCAACTACGCCGCCTCCAAGGCAGGGGTGATGGGCATGGTCCGCGCACAGGCCGTGGCCTTCGACGGCGCCGGCCGCACCATCAACGCCGTGGCGCCGGGCTTCATCGAGACGGAGATGACGGCGAAGATCCCGCCGCTCACCCGTCAGGTGGCGCGGCGCCTGAGCAGCCTGCAGCAGGGCGGGCTCCCCGTCGACGTCGCCGAGACCATCGCCTTCCTGGCCTCCGACGCGGCAGCGGGCATCAACGGGCAGGTGGTCCGGGTGTGCGGGCAGAACCTGGTGGGCGCGTGAGCGGGGCGCTGACGGAGGACGTTCCCCTCGACGGTGTGCCGAACCTCCCGCAGCTCTACCGTCAGGCGCTGGCGCTCACCGTGCGGCGCAGGATCCGGAGGGAGGCCCTGCCCACCGTCCTGCCGGCCGTGCGGCACCGCGCCGACGGCGTCGCCGTGGACCTCGGCGCCCTGACGCGGTTCCAGCACCTGATCGGTTCCACGGCGCGGGACCGCCTGCCGTCGGCGTACCTCCACACCCTCGCCTTCCCCGTGGCCATGAGCGTCCTCGCGCGGGCGGACTTCCCGCTGCCCCTGCTGGGCATGGTCCACCTCAGCAACGAGGTGCACCAGGACCGGCAGGTCGGGGCGTTCGAGCACCTCGACGTCATGGCCCGGGCGGAGGACCTGCGTCCCCACCCGGCCGGCACGCAGGTGGACGTCGTCGTGGAGACGAGCGTGGACGGCGAGCGTGTCTGGACCGGCCGCTCGGTCTACCTCGCCCGCGGCGTGCGGTTCGACGGCGGGACCGCGGAGCCCCGGGGTGACGAGGATCGCCCGCCGTTCGCGGCGCCCGTGCCGACGGGTCTCTGGCGGCTCGACGCCGGGACGGGCCGGCAGTACGCCGCGGTGTCCGGGGACTGGAATCCCATCCACCTGAGCGCGACGTCCGCCAGGGCGCTGGGCATGAAGCGGGCCATCGCCCACGGCATGTACCTCGCCGCCCGCATGGTGGACGAGGCCGTACCGGCGCCGTCCGGGGCGCTGGACTGGCGGATCGACTTCACCACGCCGGTCCTGCTCCCCGGGACCGTGACGACCTCGTTCACGCGTGAGCAGCAGGACCGCGGGGCCGGCGTCGGCGGAGGGCTCGTCGAGGTGATGGGCTGGTCGGCCGAGCGCCGGCGGCCGCACTTCACGGGATGGGTACGCGCCGAATAGTTCCATGCCGCCGCGGCCCTGTCCAGAGCCCGCATGAATTTCGGGGGCACTTCCTCCGAAACAGCCGTTCGCACTGGCAGGGCCCCGGGGCCCGGGGCACACTCCAGGAAGCAGCCCGCGCAGGCTGCCCCACTGTATGGAAAGAGGAGTCACGTGAACTCTCGAGGTCTCAAAGCCGGCATGATCGCTGCGTCGGCCCTGATGGCATCAGCGCTGATGACAGCAGGTCCCGCCCAGGCAGCACCGGCAGTACCGCCCATCGACGCCGTCGTCGCCGGCACGCAGTCCCACCAACAGGACCAGAGCCAGGCGGCGCTCGACGCCTACTGGACCGCCGACCGCATGAAGAACGCGAGGCCTGCGAACACCATCAACTCAGGCTGGGCCGCCGAGGGCCGGTCGGTCCTGCCGAAAGCGGGCCAGGAGGCGGTGACGAAGGCACCCAAGGAGCCCGTCGTCGAGCCGCGCGCCACCGCGCAGTCACCCGTCTCCCGCATCGGCAAGGTGTTCTTCACCCAGGGCGGCCAGAACTACGTCTGCTCCGCCAACTCGGTGCAGAGCGGAAACCAGAGCACGGTCGCCACCGCCGGCCACTGCACGCACGACCTCGCCACGGGCTGGGCCACCAATTTCGTCTTCGTCCCCGCGTACAGCAACGGCGCGGCGCCCTACGGCAAGTGGACGGCCCGCTCGCTCCACGCGGCCAGCGAGTGGGTCTCGCGCGGCGACATCAGCTACGACGGCGCATTCGCCGTCGTGAACACCCTCAACGGCAGGACCCTCGCGGCGACCGTCGGCGCGTCCAGCATCGGCTTCAATATGGCGCGCAACCTCACGTACACCGCCTACGGCTACCCCGCGGCGACGCCGTTCACCGGCGAGCGTCTCTACAGCTGCTACGGGACGGCCTCCGCGGACCGGATCGGCGGCACGCAGTCGCAGGGCATCCCGTGCGACATGACCGGCGGCTCGTCGGGCGGCCCCTGGTTCGTCGGGTCCGGCGCGTCCGGCACGCAGAACTCGGTCAACAGCTTCGGGTACAACACGCAGGCGAACGTGATGTACGGGCCGTACTTCGGCCGCTCCATCCAGTCGGCGTACTCCACCGCGGCCTCCCGGTAGCCCGCGGGCACGCGCACTGATCGATCGGTGGGAGGACGGTCCCCCCAACGGGGCCGTCCTTCCGCCGTCTGCGGCCACCCGCGCCGCCGTGACCCTGACCGCCCGGGCGGGTCCACCTAGACTGGGGCCATGACCGGCCCCACCCTCGCCCTCCGCGCGGCGGACCTCGACACCGCCGACCCGCTCGCCCACCACCGCAAGCTCTTCCTCGGCTCCGACGACGGCGCCGTGCGGTCCTACCTCGACGGCAACTCCCTCGGCCGCCCGCTGGCCACCACGCTCGACAGCCTAGGCTCGTTCGTGGAGACCCAGTGGGGCGGGCGCCTGATCCGGGGCTGGGACGAGGGCTGGCTCGAGCTGCCCCAGCGCATCGGCGACCAGCTGGGCCGCGTGACGCTCGGCGCGGCGCCCGGGCAGTGCGTGGTCGCCGACTCCACGAGCGTCCTGCTCTACAAACTCGCCCGCGCCGCAGTCGCCGCACGCCCGGACCGCACCGAGATCGTCGTCGACCGCGACAACTTCCCCACGGACCGCTTCATCGTCGAGGGCATCGCCCGCGAGCGCGGACTCACGCTGCGCTGGATCGACGTGGCGTACGACGGCGGAGCCACCCCCGCGGACGTCGCCGCCGCCGTCGGACCGCGAACCGCGCTGGTCCTGCTCAGCCACGTGGCCTACCGTTCCGGGTACATCGCCGACGTCCCCGCCATCACGGCGATCGCCCACGACGCGGGAGCCCTGGTGCTGTGGGACCTCAGCCACTCCGTGGGGTCCGTGCCCGCGGAGCTGGACGCCTGGGACGTCGACTACGCGGCGGGCTGCAGCTACAAGTACCTCAACGGCGGCCCCGGCGCTCCGGCCTGGGCCTACGTGGCCGAACGCCACCTGCCCACCCTGGACCAGCCGATCCTCGGCTGGCTGGGCAGCGCCGACCCCTTCACCATGGGTGCCGCCTACCAGCCGGCGGAGGGGATCCGGCGGCTCGTCTCCGGCACCCCACCCATCATCGGCATGCTGGCCATGCGCGAGATGCTGGATCTCATCGGGGACGTCGGCATGCCGGCGGTCCGGCGCAAGTCCGAGCTCCTGACCGCCTTCGCGGTGGACGCGGTGGACGAAATGCTGGCCCCGTTCGGCGTCGTGCTCGCCTCGCCGCGCACGGCGTCCGAGCGGGGGAGCCACATCACCATCGACCACCCCGCCTTCGCCGGCATGGTGCCCGAGCTGTGGCAGGAGGGTGTCATCCCCGACTTCCGCAACCCGGGCGGGATCCGGCTGGGACTCTCGCCGCTGTCAACCTCCTTCTCCGAGGTCGCGGTGGCGGTCGAGGCTATCGCCGCCCGCCTCGCGACCTCGGGCGGTCCCGTTGCGGGCGGCAGCGCCTGAGCGTGACGCCCTTCGACCCGGCCCTGCTCTGGGAACGGATCACCGGCGGGTTCGCCCGCGCGCTCCCGCCGGAGATCGGCGTCGCCGGTCTCACCGCGATCGTGGTGGTGGCCGTCGTCCTGTCGGTGCCGCGTCGCTCGTGGCGGTTCTTCGGCCTCTTCGTCACCGTGGTGCACGAGCTCGGTCATGCGGTGGCCGCGCTGCTGACCCTGCAGCGCGTCACCGGGATCACGCTGCGCCTCGACCATTCCGGGACCACCACGAGCAGGGGGCGCCGCGGCTGGCGCGCAGCCTTCACGACCTTCTGGGGGTATCCGGTGCCCGCCGTCGTGGGTGCGGTCCTCGTCTGGAGTGCCGCCCACGGCTGGGCCGCCGCAGCGCTCTCCGTGGGTGCGCTGGTCCTCGTGGCCGCGCTCGTCCTCATCCGTAACGGGCAGGGAGTCCTCATCCTGGGCAGCAGCGCCGCCGCGTCGCTGGCGCTTGTGTGGTTCGGGGGAGGGGCGCCGGCCGGCTATGTCTGCCTGGTCCTCGGTATCGCCCTGCTGGTGGGGTCGTGCCGGGACTGGGTCAAGGTGGTGCGCGTCCACGTACGGCAGCGGGACCTCGCCTCCTCGGACGCCTTCCTGCTGCAGGGTGCCACGCGCGTCCCGTCACCGGTGTGGCTCGCGTCCTTCGCGCTGGTCATCGGGACCGCGCTCGCCGTGTCCGTCGGACCGCTGGCGCTCATCGCCGGGCCCGCTCTGGGCTGAACGGGCGTCAGGGATCAGCCGCAGCGCCGTGTGCGGCCGGAGCTGTAGGGAGCGCCCTGCTGCCGGCACAGGTCGTCGAACAGTTCGTTGACGGCCTGCGCGATGCAGTCCCGCTCGTGGTCGGGCAGGTCGATCAGCCCGTGCAGGTAGGCGTTGACCTCGTACTCGTCGATGCCACCGCCCATGCTGAAGTAGTGGAGCCAGAGCTCGCCGGTCGAGATGTTGGCGCGCTGCATGGCATCGAACGTCAGGGCGTACTGGTCCTGGTCGGGGGTCGTCTCGTCCACGCCATCCATTCCATGCGTTCGGGCCACTCGCGGCATGACCCGTGGTGCGGGTCGCTCTCCAGGCCAGCATACGCACGCCCGGCGGTGACGGGAGTCCTGGCCTCGGGGTGGCGCCCGTGCATACGCCGGTCCTCGCGGCGGGAACGCTGCTCGCCCGAGGTCGAGCGGCCGGGGTTCACCCTAGACGGGACGTCGTCCGCGCCATACCCTGCAGATGTCCAGGAGGAAGGGTGCGGACAATGCGTGTGCTTCTTGCGGGGGCCTCCGGCGCCCTCGGCATCCCCCTGCTCCGACGGCTTCTCGCGGCAGGCCATGACGTGTGCGGGACGAGCCGATCGAGCGCCGGTGCCGGACGCATCGAGGCGGCCGGCGGTTCCGCACTGATCCTCGACGTGCTGGCACGCGACACGTTCCTGAGGGCGGTGCGCGGGCGCCGGTTCGACGCCGTCATCCACGAGCTGACATCGCTGAGCAAGGCCCCGCTGAGGCATCGCGACATGCGGGCGACGAACCGGTTGCGCGATCTCGGCACCACCCATCTCCTCGAAGCCGCCCACGAGACGGGTGCCCGCAGGTTCCTCACGCAGTCGATCGTGTTCGGGTACGGATATCGCGACCACGGCAGCGAGCCCCTCACGGAGGAATCCCCGTTCGGCGTCCCCGCCGGCAACGCCTTCGACGAGCACCTCGAGGCGATGGTGTCCGCGGAACGGCAGACCCTGACCGCTGCCGGCATCGAGGGCGTCGTCCTGCGGTACGGCCTGCTGTACGGCGCCGACGCGGAGACGATCGCAGCGATGCTGCGCAGGCGGGCCCTTCCGATCGTGCGGCACGGGGGCGAGATCCCCTTCGTGCATCACGACGACGCCGCGGCCGCCACGGTTGCCGCACTCGGGCAGGGCAGCCCGGGGCGCGTGTACAACGTGGTGGATGACACCCCGGCGACCTTCAGGGAGTATGCGGACGCCATGGCCGATGCCCGCGGTCTCCCGCGCCCGCTGACCGTCCCCGCGTGGGTCCTCGCCGCCGCCGCCCCGTACGGGACGTCGCTCTTCTCCGGGATCTCCATGCGGGTGGCGAACGCCCGCGCCCGACGCGAACTCGCCTGGAGTCCGCGGTTCCCCGCTGTCGTCGACGGCGTCAGCGGGGGGACGAACCCCCCGTTCAGCGGAGGCCGCTAGCGGGGGGAGTCTGCGGCGACGGGTACGGCGTCCGACTGCCCGACCGCCCTCTGCGCGACTGCCCTTCGCCCGGCCTCCGCAGGACTCAGCCTCCCGTCCGCAGTTCACGGCGGCCCGCGATCACTGTTCCACCCGTGATCGCCGCGGCAGCGATCACGAGCATCCAGACGCCGCCGGTCCAGTCGACGCTGTCCCCGGCGGGCACCGGGGAGTTGGCGAACGGAGACAGGTCGACGATCCACTCCGGGAGCCCGATGAGTCCTCCGAAGATGCCGAGGATCGTCGCGAGGCCGAGCAGCGACCAGGTGAGGGGGACCGTCAGCGCGGGCAGGAGGACGAAGACGACGAGCGCGACGCCGAGGAACACGAGCGCTACCGGCACCTGCCCGACGGCGGCCTGGGCAGCGTCGCCGATCGCGGCGGACGTCTCGCCGCCACCCGCCGCTCCGAGCACCGCGCCGAGGAATGCCGCCAGCAGCACGATGGCGATGCCGACAGCCCCTGCGCCGACGTACGTCGCCGCCCAGCGCAACCGCCCCACCGGACTCGACCCGAGGAGTAGTTCGGCGGTGCCGCTCGTCTCCTCCTGACGCGCCCTGATCATCACCTGGATGGCGCAGGCAGCAGCGAGCATGCCGACAAGCGAGAAGATCGTCGCCACGAGCGCCTGCTCCAGTGTGGATCCGGCCCGGGAGAGGCGTCCGAGTGTCGCCGCGACCTCCGGTGCCTGTTCACCGATCCGGCCGACGAGGGTGGTCAGCGTCGTCGCGAGCACGCCGGCGACGAACGCGCCGACGGCCCAGGCGAGTACGCCTGCGCGCGTGAGTCGCCAGGCGAGTCCGAAGGACCCCGAGAGTGCCGCAGGCGCCGTCGCCCGGCCGGCACGCGGAGCGAGAAGGCTCGCGCCGGTGTCCCGGACCGACTGCAGCGCGAGGACGACGGCGACGAGCACTGCAGCGAACACGAGATCGAGCAGGAGCGGCATGAGGTCGTTCTGGTTCCAGGCCCCGGTGCGCTGCGCCCAGCCGATCGGCGACAGCCGGCTCGGCCAGGCGGGCGTGACGGACAGCAGGTCCGGGGATGCGGTACCGGCGGCGTCGCCGAGGCCGCGCAGGACGTACGCGCCCACCACGAAGGCGACGGAGAGACCGTTCGCGCCGCGTGAGGTGCGCAGAACCTGGGCGGCGAAGAGCCCGAAGGCGAGGAACGCGACCCCGCATGCCGCGACCGCCGCACCCGCGACTCCTGAACCGGTCGCGTCGAGGCCGCCCGCGACGAAGGCCACGGCCACCGCGGCGCCGAGGACGGCATTCGCCCCGATCCCATGCACCAGTGTGGCGAGCACCGGCGTCATCCGCCCGGCCGATGTCGCGGAGACCATCTCCGCGCGCCCCTGCTCCTCATCGCCACGGGTGTGCCGGACCGCGAGGAAGGTACTCATCAGCCCGGCGAGCAGTGCCAGGAACGCGAAGATCGCGAAGAACGTCACCTCGTCGAGTCCGGCCCCGTTCGGCGTGCCACGGAACACGAGGACAGCCGGTGTCGCAATGGCAAGCGCCAACAGGGTACGGCGTTCGTCGGCGCTCCCGAACGTGTCGGCGAGCGAGACGGTCGCGAACAGCGCGAGCGCGGCAGTACCGATGATCCACAGCGCGAGCTGCACCCGGTCGCGGCGCAGGCGCAGACCGAGCAGCAAGCCCAGGGCGGACATCAGACCCGCGCGGCGGCGACGGCCCGCTCGGATGTCCTACCGGGGACTATCTCGTCGCCGTAGTGACGCAGGAACAGCTCCTCGAGCGACGGCGGCGCCACGGTGAGTCCCTGCACGTTCCGGCGGGCGAGTTCGGGAAGCACGGCGGCCACCCGGTCGCTGTCGATCGTGAAGGTCAGTCTGCCGTGGTCCACGATGACGTCGTGCACGTCGGGGATGCCCTTCAACGAGCCGGGTGCGGCGGCGCCCTTCAGCGCGTCGCCCGCCATATCCACTTGTCCCTCGGCAGAGAAGGTGATCTGGGTGCGTGTGAGGTGGCGGAGCTCGGCGAGCGTGCCGGATTCGACGGTCCGGCCGGCGCGGATGATGCTGACCCGATCGCAGAGCTCCTCGACCTCCGAGAGGATGTGACTCGACAGCAGGACCGTTGCGCCCTCGGCGGCGACGCGGGCCACCTCCCGATCGAAGACGACCTCCATCAGCGGGTCGAGGCCACTCGTCGGTTCGTCCATGATGTACAGGTCGGCGGGCGTCGCGAATGCTGCGATGAGCGCGACCTTCTGCCGGTTGCCCTTCGAGTACGCGCGGCCCTTCTTGCGCGGGTCGAACTGGAACGCCTCGACCAGACGGTCGCGGCGTCCCCGATAACCGGCCTTGTCGTCCGGGCTCCCGCGGAGCCGGCCCAGCAGGTCGACCGCCTCGCCGCCCGTGAGATTCGGCCAGATGCTGACATCTCCCGGCACGTACGCGATCAGTCGATGCAGAGCGGATGCCTCCTTCCACGGGTCCCGGCCGAACACGGTCACCTCACCGGCGGACGCCCGTGCGAGCCCCAGGAGGATGCGGATGGTCGTCGACTTCCCGGCACCGTTCGGGCCGAGGAAACCGTGCACCTCTCCCGATGCGACCTCGAGATCGAGGCTGTCGAGAGCGAGCGCGCGACCGAAACGTTTCACGAGACCGCGGACCTGGATGGGGGTGCTCATGGCACCGAAGATACTCAGATCCATAACGTTGTCCATGCTCCTGACGGATGACTTATGGGTACGCGTCGGTCCCAGGCACCGCAGGCGTAGGCGGCGATCCCACGCGAACGCTTCTTCGACGCGCTGCGGCGCGGTGGGCCGGATGTCGTCGATGTAGCAGGGCACGATCGGCGGCTTCCGCCGCCGCGCCACAGCCGCCGATGCAACAACACCGGCGTACCCGTGGTAATGTCTTACTCGTTGCTTTCGCCGGTTTCGACCGCGAAATACCACCCGCGCGGGTGGCGGAATGGCAGACGCGCTAGCTTGAGGTGCTAGTCCTCTTATTGAGGGTGGGGGTTCAAGTCCCCCTCCGCGCACAGGAAAAACCCCCGGTTCGCCGGGGGTTTTTTTGTGCCTCGACCACGCGAGGAGTAGTTGCGACCATGCGAGTGCCGAAGCCGCTGTGCTGCGCATCCCCTACGATGTGCAGCGGGGAGACTGCCTCGGCATGGACTGGTATCGACGGAAGTTCCTGATGGGGTGGTGGTTGCCTCAAGCAGTAGGATGCGGGTCCGCAACGGACACCAGACCTGAGGCCCAAGGACGCAGCATCTCAGGACGCATGACCGTGCCGGTTGCCGCCCTGTCCGGGTGGGACATCCCCTCAGGCAGGCAGATCAGCAGACTGCAGCCCTCCATGAGTCAGGAGCGGACTCCCGGTGAGTGCAAGGAGATGCCGTGGTCGACGTCCCGAAGAACGAGGGTGGTTCTGTAAGGACCCCACACCGGCGACCGTCCAGGGTGCGCTGGGACGGCAGGGGGATTCGTGCACGGCACCCTGCGCCCTGGCGAAGTGCCTGTGAAGCTAGGCTGCGTGGCGCCGGGGGAAGCCGAAGATCTTCACCAGCCCGGCGATGCAGCCGAGGATCACGACGGACAGACCCGCCAGCAGCGGAACCTCGAACCCCCGAGGGGAGTCGGCCCGCTCGATCGCGATCGGTTCCGCGCTCGCGGGCGCGGACGCGGACGCGGACGCGGACGACGTCGCTGTTGGTGCGGGTTCGGCCGGTACCGTCGGCTTGGCCACCGGAGCGGCTTCGGCAGGCGCCTCCTCCACGGGCGCGACCTCGGCCACGGGAGGCACCTCCTCGAAGATCGGTTCCGGCAGCGGGGCCCCGGGAGGCAGGATCGACGGCCCGACCTGCTGGATGGGCTGCCACTCGTGGAACTGGTTCGGGGCCGGATCGGGCGCCCGCGTCTCCACCGGCGCTGGGACGGGGACAGCGGTCTCCGGGGCGGGAGGAGCTTCAGGAGTCGGAGTCGGAGTCGGAGCCGGGGGTTGGGTCGGGGCTGGAGCAGACGGGCCAGGTGTCTCCACCGGCGGATCCGTAACCACGCCAGGTGTGGTCGGGGCGGGAGTGGTGGGCACTACCTGCTCGGACGTCGGCGGGGAAGTGACTGTCGACGGGGAAGTGACTGTCGACGGGGAAGTGACTGTCGACGGGGGGGCCGAAGGATCAGAGGTGGGCTCCTCGGCCGACGCCGCAGGGATACCGAGGGCTAGCCCTCCGATCAGGACGACGGCGGCAGCGGACATCGTCCGGTTCAGTGGCTTGCTCATGAGGTTCCCTCGGTCTGTGGGCCCGACGCCCGGCGCATAGCATATCCTTCGGCGGGCAGAAACAGAAGTGATCGGAGTGCCTCAATGGGAGTGATGGTACTCATGGTGAAGTCTGTGGGGACGGAGAAGCGACCGACGACGAACCATCTGCTATCCCCGGCGCACAGATGAGCTCGAATCGCCCAGCGTGTGCGGCTCCAGGCTGCTAGTCTGGCGCCACCGTCGAGCGAGGAGTGGCGTGGCACCGGAGATCGACCCGCATGACCTCACGCCCCGGCAGATCGACCTGATCAACGAGGGCCGGAAGCTCGAGGGTGTCCACCTGACCCTGCTCGGCTACTTCGGCGGCCCGGAACTGCAGGGCGCGTGCATCGGACGGATGCAGCTCGACGAGGAGGGTCAGCTCCCGGCGTCCAACTACGACTCCCCGGAAGCCCGGCTCAAGGACCTGGTGCTCGCGCAGCTGCTCCGTGGCGCACTGCGGCAGTCCATCCCGATCGTGCTGGGCGGGATCTTCGACGACATCTTCGCGCTGCGCACGATCGAGGCCGCCGGCGGCGACCCGCAGGCGTATATCACCTCCGCGGGAGCGCGGGTCGTCGACATCCTGCCCCCGGCGTACCGGCGCTACTACACCGCCGGGTTCATGCAGCGCTTCGCCGTCGTCGCGGCCGAGGTGGCATCGGACTTCGAGCTCGGCTGGGAGGACCCGCGCACCTTCGCGCACGAGCTCGCCGCCTACTGCTTCGCCAAGAAGGGCGTACGGAACGCCGATACCGAGTACGGCGCGAACCTCGGTGCCGTGAACCTCGACCGCCTGGTGGTCGGACTGCTCGAGGAGACCACCGTGCTGGAGGACGCCTACCAGCCGGCCCCGGAGGGCAGGCAGCCGGAGGAGCCTGCCTGGTTCGTGCCGTACGACCCTGCCTCCCGCGTGAACCCCTACCTCTACCCGGAGGGGATGCCCAGCACCGAGCAGGTCGATCTGCTCGAACACCAGCTCACCCACGAGATCCCGGAGAAGCACCCCGGCCCGGCGCGCCAGAAGGCACTGGCCGAAGGCACCCTGGTCGACATCAGCCCGTACGCCTCCGCCCGGTACTTCCTCTGCCCCGTGGCCGTGGAGCACACCGTCGTCGCGGCGCTCGGACTGGAGGGCCTGCCGGCGGAGTCCGAATGGGAGGACCTGCTGCTGCACCCCGCCTGGCACGGTGCCGCCGAGCACCCGACATGGAAGAGCTTCGACTACGTGGCCTCGGGCTTCGAGGACGAACACCTGTACGTCGCGCTGGTCGCCGGCACCGACGAGATGGACTCGCCGGTCCTCACCATCCAGTACATCGGTGAGATCACCGAGGAGTTCACCGAGGGACCCTAGGGGCCGGAAGGGCGGGTCCTCACCGGGCACGGTCCGGCGTACAGGACGCGCCCGCCGGGACCCGGTGTGCACCCTCCGGTCCACCGGCTCTCGGTAGGCTGGAGGGCAACCACTACCGAGGAGGACCCCGTGGGCATGCCACCCGAAGATGAAGTCGTCAGGATCTGCCAGGACCTGATCCGAATCGACACCTCGAACTTCGGGGACAACGTGGGGCCGGGGGAGCGGCAGGCCGCGGAGTACACGGCGGGACTCATCGAGGAGGTGGGCCTGTCCACGCAGCTCTTCGAATCGGCGCCGGGCCGCACCTCCGTCGTCGCCCGCATGGAGGGCACGAACTCCTCCCTCCCCGCCCTCGTGGTGCACGGACACCTCGACGTCGTGCCGGCGCAGAAGGAGGACTGGACCGTCGATCCCTTCGGCGGCGAGGAGAAGGACGGCCTGATCTGGGGCCGCGGTGCGGTGGACATGAAGGACATGGACGCCATGATCCTGTCCGTCCTGCGCTCCATGCAGCGCGACGGCGTCCGGCCGCAGCGCGACCTGATCTTCGGCTTCTTCGCCGACGAGGAAGCCGGTGGTGCCTACGGCGCCTCCTGGCTCGTGGACAACAAGCCTGAGGTCTTCGAGGGAGCCACGGAAGCCATCTCCGAGGTGGGAGGCTTCTCGGCCACGATCGGCGGCCAGCGCACCTACCTCCTGCAGACGGCGGAGAAGGGCATCTCCTGGTTGCGGCTCGTGGCGCACGGCCGCGCGGGCCACGGTTCGCAGATCAACACCGACAACGCCGTGACCGCCCTGGCCCGCGCCGTCACCCGGATCGGCGACCACGCCTGGCCCATCGAACTCACCCCCACCACCCGCCAGTTCCTCGACGGCGTCACCGAGCTGACGGGCGTCGAGTTCGACCCCGACAACCCCGACATCATCCTCAAGGAGCTGGGTACGGTGGCGCGCTTCGTCGGGGCGACCCTGCAGAACACCGCCAACCCCACGGTCCTGAAGGGCGGGTACAAGCACAACGTCATCCCCGGCACCGCCGAGGCGCTCATCGACGTGCGGACGCTGCCGGGCCAGCAGGACCAGGTCCTGGAGATCATCCGCGGCCTCGCGGGCGAGGGTGTAGACGTGAGCTACGAGCACAAGGACACCTCCCTCGAGGTCCCCTTCGCGGGCAACCTGGTGGACTCGATGATCGACGCACTGCACGCCGAGGATCCCGGGGCGAAGGTCCTGCCCTACACGCTCTCGGGCGGCACGGACAACAAGTCGCTGAGCCGCCTCGGCATCACCGGCTACGGCTTCGCGCCCCTGCAGCTGCCCGACGAGCTCGATTTCACGGGCATGTTCCACGGCGTCGACGAGCGCGTCCCGACGGACTCGCTGCGTTTCGGCGCCAAGGTGCTCTCCCGCCTCCTCACCACCTACTGAGAGGACCGTCCGTGACGGCGTCGACCCCGGACCCGCTCCTGACCGCGGAGCTGCTCGAGCGCTTCCGCGCCCGGGCTGCCGGTTACGACGACGCCAACACCTTCTTCACGGAGGACTTCGCCGAACTCGAGTCCGCCGGGTACCTCCGGATGCTGGTGGACACCCCGCCGGGCGATGCGGGTGGGATGGGAGGGGCGGCAGCTGCACAGCGGCGGCTGGCCTCTGCCGCTCCCGCGACCGCCCTCGGGGTCAACATGCACCTGGTGTGGACGGCCGTCGCGGGACTCCTCGCCGACCGGGGGGACGCGTCGCTGCGGTTCGTCCTCGACGACGCCGCGCAGGGCGAGATCTTCGCGTTCGGCGTCTCCGAACCGGGCAACGACGCCGTGCTGTTCGACTCGCTGACGCGCGTCGAGTCCCTGCCCGACGGCGGCTTCGGCTTCACCGGTACGAAGGTCTTCACGAGCCTCTCGCCCGTGTGGACCCGGCTCGGGATCTTCGGCAAGCTCGAGGGGCAGAACGGCGAGGACGTTATCCTCCACGCGTTCGTGCCGCGCGGGACGCCCGGCGTGGAGATCGTCGAGGACTGGAACCCGCTCGGGATGCGCGCCACGCAGTCCCACACGACCCGCCTGTCCGACGTGCGCGTGCCCGCCGGCGCCGTATTCCGGCGCATCCCGGCCGGCCCGAACGCGGACCTCCTCGTGTTCGGGATCTTCGCCGCCTTCGAGAGCCTCATCGCCTCGGTCTATCTCGGGATCGCGGATCGGGCGCTCGACCTCGCAGCCCTTGCACTGGCCCGGCGGCGGAGCCACGTCGCGGACCGCCCGCTCGCCGACGACCCTGTGCTCCGGAACCTCCTGGCCGGCGCGGCCATGCGGCGGACCGGGGCCGAGGCCGAGCTCCGCAGCGTGACGCAGGACCTCGACGCCCGGACCGACGTCGGATCGCAGTGGTTCGCGCGGCTCGTGACGCTGAAGACCCACGCAGTCGACGCGGCGGTCGCCGCGACCGGTGCGGCTCTGCACGTGGGCGGTGGCTCGGGCTTCTCGGCGTCGTCCGAGGTGGCGCGTCTGCACCGCGACGCCCTTGCCGGTCAGTTCCACCCATCGACGGAGGAGTCGGCGCGCGCCACCGTGGCCACGGCCCTGCTCGGTCCGCCGTCCACCTGAGACAGGCGCCCGTCGGTCGCTAGGCGGTGCGCTCGACCCGCAGCACCTTGCGTCGCAGCCAGTACCGCCTGCTGCCACCCATGTAGATGCAGCTGCGCTCCAGTTCCCACTTCCCGTACTCGGCGTGTTCGGTCAGCAGCTTCCGTGCCGCGGGCAGGGGCTCACCGGCGTTGACGGTGAGGACGAGATACTCGTATTGCCGCCCGTAATCGCGTTGCCGGACGGCCGTGGCGTTCAGAAAATGTTCTCGCATATCCCTCCAGTTCGGATCACTTTACCGATAACGTCTAGCCATGAGCATAGATCCGCGTGTCGCGCTCCAGTCGCTCGTGACGGCCCTCGAGGAACACCTCGCTGCGTCGGCGTCACGCCGGCGCGAGACGGACCCCGCGGTCGCAGCGGCGTACCTCGGCATCGTGGACGCGTTCGAGGTGTACGAGGAAGCCCTCTACGACGCCTTCGGCGAGCTGACGCCCTTCGAGATCTACGAGGAATCGGACGACGACGATCCCGACCTCGCGGACGACGACGACGACGACCTCGAGGACGACGACCTCGAGGTTGTCGACGACATCGCCGACGACGATGCCGACGACGCCGAGGATGGCGGTGACGGTACCGGCTTCGCGTCGGACCGCGTCGAGGCCGAGATAGAGCACTGACCACGGAGCGGCCGGTTCCCCTGTCCGGCACCGACGGGCGGGCGGCCCTGAGGCGACGGACCGATCATGGGAGGGCCGGTCGGGACACGACGGATCAGGACAGGGCCGAGACCTCGTCCAGCACCTCCGCGATGGGCCCGGCGACGGGTGCGCCGCTGGTCTCCAGGATCTCCTTGAGCTGCTGCGGGGTCCGCGCGCCGATGATCGCCGCGGCGACGCCGGGCCGGTGCAGGAGCCAGCGCAGCGCGAGCTCGTGCGGCTGCAGGTCAAGGCCCCGGGACGCGGTGCACAGAGCCTCCGTGACCCGCTGGGGTTTCCCGGAGAGGTAGGGCTCGACGTAGGGCGACCACACCTCGGACGCGGCGCGTGACTCCGCGGGGATCCTGCCGCGGTACTTGCCGGTGAGGACCCCACGGCCGAGGGGGCCCCAAGCCAGGACCGCCGCGCCGCAGGCCTCGGCCGCCGGGAAGACCTCGCGTTCGGCGCCCCGGCTCACGAGCGAGTACTCGACGTCGTTGACCAGGAGGGGGAAGGACGCCGTCGACGCGGCCCGCGCGAACTCCCAGCCGGAGTAGTTGGAGACCCCCACATAGCGAGCGCGGCCGCTCGAGTAGGCCACGCCGAGCGCGCTCAGGGTCTCCTGCAGTGGAACCGCGGGATCGGGGGAGGGCGCGAGCCACACGTCCACGTGGTCCGTGCCGAGCAGTGACAGGGACGCATCCAGGGAGTCGAGCAGGCCGCGCCTGGAACTGTCGAGGCGCCGGCTGCCCGAGCGGGTGGTACCGCCCTGCACCACGAGGACGAGCTCCGAGCGTGCCACGGTATCGCCGATGAAGGACCCGAGCATCGCCTCGGCCTGGCCCTCGCCGTAGCGGGCCGCGGTCTCGACGAGGGTGCCCCCGGCGTCGGTGAACAGCCGGAGCTGCTCGCGGGCCGCCTCCTCGGTCACCTCCTGGCCCCAGTTCATGGTGCCCAGTCCCAGCGCAGAGACGGTCAGGCCGCTCGCTCCCACGTTTCGCCGTTGCATGAGGCCTAGCCTAAAGCCTGGCCCTCGCCGCATGGCTTAGGGTCGTAAGGGTGCATTGGATAGAAGCAGTCATCCTGGGATTCGTCCAGGGCCTCACCGAATTCCTGCCCATCTCCTCGAGCGCACACCTGCGCATCGTGGGCGAGCTCCTGCCGAACGCGCAGGACCCGGGGGCGGCATTCACAGCGATCACGCAGCTCGGCACGGAGACCGCCGTCGTCGTGTTCTTCTGGCGGGACATCGTCCGGATCGTCAGGTCGTGGTTCGGCGCCCTGCGGGGCACGGTTCCGCGGAACGACCCGGATGTGCGCATGGGCTGGCTCGTCATCCTCGGCAGCGTCCCGATCGTGGTGCTCGGCCTCCTGTTCCAGGACCAGATCGAGAGCACGTTCCGCAGCATGTGGATCGTGGCCACTATGCTGATCGTCTTCGGGCTGATCCTGGCCGTCGCCGACCACGTGGGACGGCAGACGCGCGACCTCTCGAGCCTGACGTACCGGCACGGCATCCTGTACGGACTGGCGCAGGCTCTGGCCCTCGTCCCGGGCGTGTCGCGCTCGGGCGGGACCATCACGGCGGGCCTGCTCATGGGCTACACACGCGAGGCCGCGGCCCGCTACTCTTTCCTCCTCGCGATCCCGGCCGTCTTCGGCAGCGGCGTGTTCCAGCTCGTGAAGAGCTACGACGAGACCGGCCCGTACGCCCTCCCGGAGACGGCGCTGGCCACCGTGGTGGCCTTCGTCGTGGGCTTCGCGATCATCGGCTGGTTCCTGAAGTTCGTCACGACGCGCGGCTACGGACTCTTCGTCTGGTACCGGATCCTGCTCGGTCTCGCGCTGTACGTGCTGCTCGGCCTCGGTGTCATCAGCGCCTGACGCCGGGCCGTAAGGTAGAACGTGTGATTGCGTGGAACTCGACTCCTGTCCCAGAACTCGACGGCACCCAGTCGGACATCACCCTGTTCGACACCGCCCTCCAGGAGCCGGCACCGCTCGCGGCCGAGCCCGAGCGTAGCCTCTACGTCTGCGGCATCACCCCCTACGACGCCACCCACCTCGGGCACGCGGCCACCTACGTGGCCTTCGACCTGCTGAACCGGACGTGGCGGGACGCCGGATCCACGGTGTCCTACGTACAGAACGTGACCGACGTCGACGATCCCCTCCTCGAGCGCGCGACCGCGACAGGCGTGGACTGGCAGGACCTCGCGGCCGGGCAGATCGCCCTGTTCCGGGAGGACATGGAAGCCCTCAACGTGCTGCCGCCCGACCGGTACATCGGCGCCGTCGAGTCGATCGACTGGATCGTGCCCGTCGTCGAGGACCTGGTGGGGCGCGGCCTCGCCTACGCCGTCCACGGGAGCGAGGGCGAGCCCGACGGTGACATCTACTTCGACCTCGACGCGTGCGCCGCGCTCGGGGAGGACGACGACGCCCGCTGGTTCCTGGGGCAGGTCTCCCACCTCGACGCCGGGACCATGCTCGCGCTGTCCGCGGAGCGTGGCGGGGACCCGGCGCGCCCGGGCAAGCGCAACGCGCTCGATCCGCTGCTGTGGCGCAGCGCGCGGGCGGGCGAGCCGCGCTGGCCCGGCGGGTCGCTGGGCGAGGGAAGGCCCGGCTGGCACATCGAGTGCGCCGTGATCGCCCGGCGCTTCCTGCCCTCACCCTTCACCGTGCAGGGCGGCGGCTCGGATCTCGTGTTCCCGCACCACGAGATGAGCGCATCGCACGCGTGGGCCGCCGGCGGCACGCCCCTCGCCCGCCACTACGCCCACGCCGGCATGGTCGGGTTCGAGGGCGAGAAGATGAGCAAGTCCCGGGGGAACCTGGTCCTGGTGTCCCGGCTGCGCCGGGACGGCGTCGATCCCGCGGCGATCCGTCTGGCCCTCCTGGCCCACCACTACCGAGCGGACTGGTCCTGGACGGACCGGGTGCTGGAGGAGGCCGTGGGCCGCCTCGCCGCATGGCGGGAGGCCGCCGACGATGCCACGCGGGCCGATGTCGACGTCGTGCGTGAGCGGATCCGTGAACGCCTGGCGGACGACCTCGACGCGCCGTCGGCCGTGGCGGCCGTGGACGCGTGGGCAGCGGGCCTCAGGGGCGGTGCCGGGGACGCCGCCGGCCGGCAGGCGCTGTCCGACGTCCTCGACGCCCTGCTCGGCGTCCGGCTCTAGCCGTCCCGGCCCCGTTCCCGCACGTCGGTGCGGCGCTCCTCCGGTCTGCCCGCAGCGCCACCCGGTGCCCGCACCTACTGGGGGTACCTCCCGGCTACTGCTCGCGGCGCCGCTTCTTGAGGTAGCGCTCGAACTCGCGGGCTATCGATTCGCCGCTCGCCTCGGGCAGGTCCACCGTGTCCTTGGCCTCCTCGAGCTGCCGCACGTAGGCCGCGACCTCCGGATCCTCCGTGGCCAGTTCGTCCACGCCGCGCTCCCAGGCCTCCGACTCCTCCGTCAGCATGTGCGTGTCCACCGTGACCTGCAGGATCTCCTCGAGCTTGTTCAGCAGGGCGAGCTGAGCCTTCGGGGACGGTGACTGGCCCACATAGTGCGGTACGGCGGCCCACAGCGACAGGGTGGGGATATCCGCGAGCAGTCCCATCTCCGCCAGCACGCCCACGATCCCGATCGGCCCCTCGTAGGTGGACGGCTCCACGTCCAGGCTCTCGCGCACGAGGTCGTCGTCCGAGGTGACGGTCACGGGGATGGGACGCGAGTGGGGGACGTCGGCCAGCAGCGCCCCGACCAGCACGATGCAGTCGACGCTGAGCTCCTTGGCCAGCGCGACCAGCTCTGCCGTGTAGGCACGCCACTTGTAGGAGGGCTCGACGCCGTTGACGAGGATCAGGTCCACGTTCGAGTCCGGCACCACCGTCTTGCTGATCCGGGTGTTGGGCCACTTGATGCGGCGCTGCCCCGAGGAGTTCCGCTTGATCATCGGGCGCGTGAACTGGAAGTCGTAGAACTCGTCGGCGTCGATGGTGGAGATCCGTTCGCTGCCGAAGAACCGCCCCATGTACTTCAGGGCGTCGCTCGCCGCCTCCCCGGCGTCGTTCCAGCCCTCGAAGGCCGCGAGCAGGATCGTGGTCCGTCGCTCGGGCTCGCCGGCATCCTGGAAAAGGTCCTGTATGCCGTTCGGCTGATTCTCTTCGAAGCTGTCCACGCTCTCACCCTAAACCCCGGCGCGCAGCCATGTCAGGCGTGCTTCCGGCACTACGCGCAGAGCTGACGTGCGGGTCCGCCGGGGCCCCACCGTAGACTTGGAGGCATGGCCAACCACCCCACAGGCACCGTCCAGACGCTGTCCGGCACCCGATCCGACGACCTCCACGAGGCAGGCAGCGGGACCCTCCGCGGCCTGCAGGCGGTCCTCTGGGACATGGACGGGACGATCGTCGACACGGAGCCGTACTGGATCAGGGCCGAGAAGGAACTGGTCGAGTCCTTCGGCGGCACCTGGACCACCGAGCAGGCCACGGCCCTCGTGGGCCAGGCGCTCGAGTACTCCGCCGGACAGCTCCAGCAGGCGGGTGTGGAGCTCGGGATCCGGGAGATCATCGGGCACCTGACGGAGCGGGTCGCAGCCGAGGTCCGGGCAGCGGTCCCCTGGCGGCCCGGGGCGCGGGAGCTGCTCGCCGCGCTGCGCGAGGAGGGGGTCCCCTGCGCGATGGTCACCATGTCCGAGACGCTCCTCGCGAGCGCGGTGGCGGCCCGGCTGCCGGAGGGCACCTTCAGCCACCTGGTGACGGGGGACCGCGTGAGCGCCGGCAAGCCCGACCCGGAGGCCTACCAGCTGGGCTTCGACCTGCTCGCGGCGGACCACCCGGGCCTGCGCAAGGACCGCGTCGTGGCCGTCGAGGACTCCCTGCCCGGTGTGACCTCCGCGCTGGCGGCCGGCCTGGTCACGCTCGCCGTCCCGCACTTCGTGCCGCTCCCGGCCGACGACCGCCGCACCGACTGGGAGACGCTCGCCGGGCGGACCCCGGCCGATCTCGCGGCACTCCTGCCCCGGGACGCCGGAAACGGTGATGCCCGCGGGGTTCGTGAGGACGCATGAGCAGCGGCCAGCAGGCGGCCAGGCCCGAGCCGAGCCCCGGCCTGTCCCTGGGCCGCATCGCCGGGATCCCCGTGGTCCTGGCCTGGTCCTGGTTCGTCATCACGGCCTTCATCGTGCTGGTGTTCGGCCCGCGCGTGGCGGCCAATTTCCCGGGGCTCGGAGCGGGCGCGTACGGCGTCGCCCTCGGCTACGCGCTGCTCCTCGCCGCCTCGGTGCTCCTGCACGAACTCGCGCACGCCCTCACGGCGCGCGCCTTCGGCTGGCCCACCACCCGGATCGTGCTCAACCTGTGGGGCGGCCACACCCAGTTCGCGAGCTTCAACGCCTCACCCGGGCGCTCGCTCCTCGTGGCCCTCGCCGGGCCGGCCGCGAACTTCGTCCTCGCGGGCCTCGGCTGGGCCCTCCTGCAGGCCATGACGCCGGGGTCCGTCTCCTACCTGCTGACCACCATCCTCGTCTGGGCCAATCTGCTCGTGGCCCTCTTCAACGTCCTGCCCGGCCTCCCGCTGGACGGCGGCCGCCTCGTCGAGAGCGCGGTGTGGAAGGCGACCGGAAGCCAGGAGAGGGGCACCGTCGCCGCGGGCTGGGCCGGACGCATCATCGTCATCCTCTTCCTCGGCGTCGTGGTGGGCCTTCCACTGGTCCGCGGGCAGCAGCCGGACCTGACCCTGATCGTCATCACCGTCGTGATGGGCGCCTTCCTGTGGATGGGCGCGAGCGCCGCCATCGAGAACGCCCGGATGCGCCAGCGCCTTCCGGAGATCAGTGCCGGCAGGCTCCAGCAGCGCGCCCTCGGCCTGCCGGCGGGCACGAGCATCGCCGTCGCGCGCCGCATGCTGCGCGAGAACCCCGGTGTCGCCGTCGTCGTCACAGCTCCCTCCGGGACCCCGGAAGCGGTGGTCGACGAGGCCGCCCTGCTCGCCGTCCCCGACGAGGCGGCGGGAACGACGCCGGTCGACGCCGCCGCCCGGCGCCTCGCGGCCGGCGCCTACGTCCCCGAGTGGGCGGAGGGGCAGGAACTGGTCCAGTTCCTCGCACGCCTCGAGGGCAGCGAGTACGCCGTGATCAACCGCCAGGGCGCGGTGACCGGAGTGCTCCACCAGCGGACCGTCGTGCACGCCATCACGGGCAAGGGCACTCCCGGCCCCTGACCGGCGCGGGCCCACCGGTCCGCCCCGTCCGCTCCTTCCATCTCCCGTCCACCGCCAGCACCCGTTCACCCACGCCGGTTCCGCCGGCCCACGCCGAAGGACTCCCATGAGCACCCCTCCACAGCCCCACGCCTCCCCGACCCCGCATGGCGCGCACGCGCGGCGCGGGCCCTTCCGAGCCGGGGAGCGGGTGCAGCTGACCGACGAGAAGGGCCGCATGAACACCATCACCCTGACACCCGGCGGCGCCTTCCACACCCACAAGGGCTTCCTGCAGCACGACGCCCTGATCGGCGCCACCGAGGGGACCATCCTCGAGAACACCACAGGGCAGCTCTACCAGGCGCTGCGGCCCCTCCTGTCGGACTTCGTGCTCTCGATGCCCCGCGGTGCCGCCGTGGTTTACCCCAAGGACGCGGGCCAGATCGTGACGATGGCGGACATCTTCCCCGGGGCGCGCGTGGTCGAGGCCGGCGTCGGCTCGGGCGCCCTGTCCATCTCGCTCCTGCGGGCCGTCGGCGACGCCGGTTCCCTCCACTCGTTCGAGCGGCGCGAGGAGTTCGCCGACATCGCGCGCGGCAACGTGGAGACGATCTTCGGCGGCCCCCACCCTGCATGGCAGATCACGCTCGGCGACTTCCAGGAGCAGGTGCTGGAGCAGGAGGAACCCGGCGCGGTGGACCGCGTGGTGCTCGACATGCTCGCTCCGTGGGAGTGCCTGGACGCCGTCGCCACGGTCCTCGCCCCCGGCGGCGTATGGATCAGCTACGTCGCCACCGTCACCCAGCTCTCCCGCACCGCCGAGGCCATCCGGGCCGACGGGCGCTTCACCGAGCCGGAGGGCTGGGAGTCCATGGTGCGCGGCTGGCACCTCGAGGGCCTCGCCGTCCGGCCCGACCACCGCATGGTCGCCCACACCGGGTTCCTCATCACCACCCGTCGACTGGCCCCCGGCGCCACGGGTTTCACGCCCAAGCGCCGGCCGTCCAAGACCGGGTTCAGCGAGGAGGACCTCAACGCCTGGACCCCCCAGGCCGTGGGGGAGCGCGACGTGTCCGACAAGCGCCTCCGACGGGTCGCACGCGATGCGGCGTCGACCATCCAGCGCGGCTCCCTCCCCCCGGAGGAGGCCCAGGCCCGGCGCGACGCGATCGCCGACGGCGGCTCCGTCGAGTAGGTGGCGCCGCCGGTGGATCGTGTGGGCGGGGCCGCACGTTGACCCAGCGGTGTCGACTGCACATCAAGCCCGTGCGGTCCACACCGGACAGAACAGGCCGCACTGCGGAGGCGGCTCTGCGCTAAGGTCGAAAGACAGCTGAAAGTTCGAACGTGAGGTGGCGAACCGACATGGCGGAACCCGACGACTACCCTCCCGGCGCTGACCAGCGGGGGCCCCTCCCGCCTGCGGCCGGCCCCTCCGCCGAGCACTCCGTCGCCCAGCGCCAGCTGAACGTGGTGCGGGACAAGCTGCGGTCGATCGACCGCCAGCTGGCCGCGGCCACGCAGAACAACGGCAGGCTCGTCTCGGCCCTCGAGTCCGCCCGCACGGAGATCGTACGGCTCAAGGCCGCCCTCGAGAAGGAGGGCGCGGCACCCTTCAGCTTCGCCACCGTGATGCAGGTGAACCCGAAGCGGCCCTCGGAACCGGGGACCACCACCGAGGCGACCGTGCAGGACACGGCGGACATCCTGCAGTCGGGGCGGAAGCTCCGCGTCACCGTCAGCCCCCTGATCAACGTCCGCCAGCTCGCCCCGGGCCAGGAGGTGCTGCTCAACGAGTCCCTCACCGTCGTCGCGGCGCTCGGCTACGAGCGAGCCGGAGAGATCGTCACGGTCAAGGAGCTCCTGGGCGCCGATCGTGCCCTCGTGGTGGGCCGCACCGACGACGAACGCGTCATCAGGCTCAGCGGGCCGTTGCGGGCCGAGCAGATCCGGGTGGGAGACGCGCTCGCCGTCGACACGAAGTCCGGCTACGGTCTCGAGAAGGTGCCGCGCAGCGAGGTGGAGAACCTCGTGCTCGAGGAGGTCCCGGACATCGCCTACGGCGACATCGGCGGGCTCGGCCCCCAGATCGAGCAGATCCGCGACGCGGTCGAGCTGCCCTTCCTGCACCCGGACCTCTACCGGGAGCACGGCCTCAAGCCGCCCAAGGGGATCCTGCTCTACGGGCCTCCCGGGTGCGGCAAGACCCTCATCGCGAAAGCCGTCGCCAACTCCCTCGCGGCGCGCGCCGCGGAGCGGGCCGGCGTGGAGCAGATCCGGAGCTACTTCCTGAACATCAAGGGCCCGGAACTGCTGGACAAGTACGTGGGCGAGACCGAGCGCCACATCCGGCTCATCTTCGCCAGGGCCCGCGAGAAGGCCTCGGACGGCAGCCCCGTGGTGGTGTTCTTCGACGAGATGGACTCGCTGTTCCGCACCCGAGGCACAGGAGTGTCCTCCGACGTCGAGACCACCATCGTGCCCCAGCTCCTGAGCGAGATCGACGGCGTGGAGAAGCTCGAGAACGTGATCGTCATCGGCGCCTCGAACCGCGAGGACATGATCGATCCGGCGATCCTGCGGCCGGGCCGCCTGGACGTGAAGATCAAGATCCAGCGGCCCGACGCCGAGGGCGCCGCCGAGATCTTCGCCAAGTACATCACCGCCGACCTGCCGCTGCATGCCGACGACCTCGCGGAGAACGGGCATGATCCGCAGACCACCATCTCCGAGATGATCCGCCGAACTGTGGAGAAGATGTACTCGACGGACAAGTCCAACGAGTACCTCGAGGTGACCTACGCCAACGGGGACACCGAGATGCTGTACTTCAAGGACTTCAACTCCGGCGCCGTGATCCAGAACGTGGTGGACCGCGCCAAGAAGTACGCCATCAAGGACCTCCTCCTCGACGGCAGCAAGGGCCTGCGCATCGAGCACCTCATGCGGGCCGTGGTGGACGAGTTCCGGGAGCACGAGGACATGCCGAACACCACGAACCCCGACGACTGGGCGCGCATCTCCGGTAAGAAGGGCGAGCGCATCACCTACATCAGGACCATCGTGCAGGGCAAGGCCGGCCAGGAACCCGGCAAGTCCATCGAGACGACGGCGAATACGGGCCAGTATCTGTGATCGGAACCGGGGGACGAGGGACCGGGCCCGAGGACACGCTGCCCCGGGTGGGTGAGGGGATCTCCGTCCACCGGGTCATGGGGACCGAGACCGAGTACGGGATCATCGCCCCCGCCCTGCCGTCCGCGAATCCGACGCTGCTGTCCTCGCAGGTGGTCAACGCGTACGCGGCGACCCTGCGCGAGGGGCTCGGCAATCTCGCCGGGACGCGGTGGGACTACACGGACGAGACCCCGCTGACGGACGCGCGCGGCTTCCGGATGGATCGCGCCGCCGCGCACCCGAGCCAGCTGACCGACGAGTCCGCCGAGCTGACCGCCGAGCAGATCGCGCTCGAACGCGGAGAGCCCGTCGACGCCGCCGTGCTCATGAACCTGGTGCTCAACAACGGGGCGAGGCTTTATGTCGACCATGCCCACCCCGAGTACTCCTCGCCGGAGGTGACCAACCCCCTCGACGCGGTCCTGTGGGACCGGGCGGGCGACCACGTCGCAGTCACCGCCATGCAGCGCATCGGGACCATGCCCGGCTTCTCGCCCGTCATCCTGTACAAGAACAACACCGACAGCAAGAGCGTGTCCTACGGGGCCCACGAGAACTACCTCGTACCCCGCAGCGTCCCCTTCACGAAGCTCGCCGAAGCGCTCATCCCCTTCTTCGTCTCCCGCCAGATCATCTGCGGGGCCGGGCGCGTGGGCCTCGGTCCGCTCAACCAGGCGCCCGGATTCCAGGTGAGCCAGCGGGCGGACTTCTTCGAGAACGAGATCGGCCTCGAGACCACGGTGCGGCGTCCCATCATCAACACGCGGGACGAGCCGCATGCCGTCGCCGAGAAGTACCGGCGGCTCCACGTCATCATCGGCGACGCGAACCTCAACGAGGTGTCGAACTACCTGAAGGTGGGGACGACCTCCCTGGTGCTCTCGCTGATCGAGCAGGGCCTCGCACCGGTCCCGGTCCTCGCGGACCCGGTGGAGGCGCTGCGCACCATCAGCCATGACCCGACGCTGCGGGCCACGGTGCGCCTGACCGACGGCCGGGACCTGACCGGTCTCGACCTGCAGGAGCTGTACTGCGAGGCGGTCCTCGCCGCCCTGCCCACGGATGCCGACGAGCAGACGCGCGACGTCGTCGACCGCTGGCAGTCACTCCTGGCGACGCTGCGCCGCGATCCGATGGACGCCGCGCGCCAGGTGGACTGGATCGCCAAGCTGAAGGTGCTGGAGGCGTACCGGGCGCGGGACGGCCTCGCCTGGACCGATCCCCGCCTGGCCCTGATCGACCTGCAGTACGCGGACCTGCGCCCGGAGAAGGGGATCTACCAGCGCCTCGCACGCCGCAACGACGTCGACCTGCTGGTGTCACCCGCCGACGTGGCCCGCGCTGCCGTCGAGCCGCCGAGGGACACGCGGGCCTACTTCCGGGGCCGCTGCATCGCCGAGTACCCGGCGGCCGTGGTGGGCGCGAGCTGGGACTCGCTGATCTTCGAACTCGCGGGGGAGCGCAGGCTGCAGCGCGTCCAGACCCGCGAGCCGTTGCGGGGAACGGCGGCGCTGACGGCCGAATTGTTCGACGTAGCAGCCGACGCAGAGGATTTCCTCGCCCGATTGTTGAGCGGCCCCGATCGCCGCGTGGCACCATAGGAACCTGATCCCACATCGGATCACGCATGCACGGAAGGGGAGCCCAATGGCTACGCAGGACCGCAGGAACACCAGCGGATCGGCCTCCGAGGTGGAGGAGGAGATCCCCGAGCCCGGCCCCGCCGCCCCCGCGGCCCAGGACTCCACGCAGACCCAGGGCGTGGACGACCTCCTCGATGAGATCGACGGCGTCCTCGAGTCCAACGCGGAGGAGTTCGTGCGTGGATTCGTGCAGAAGGGCGGCCAGTAGCGGATGCTCCCGGACGAAGCAGCAGCAACGGTTCCCCGCGCCGCCTCGACCTCGTTCGCCGACTATCTCGGTGTGCACCACCCCGCACTGCTGCCGTCCAACCGGACGCTCGGTCCGGTGAGCCCGGCGGCGGACGCCGCCCACCTGGCCCCTCACGCCACCACGATCGTCTCCCTGAGCTTCCCCGGCGGGGTCCTCATGGCCGGTGACCGGCGCGCCACGATGGGCAACGTCATCGCGAGCCGCCACATCGAGAAAGTCTTCCGCGCCGACCACTACTCCGTCCTCGGCATCGCCGGCAGCGCCGGGATCGGGGTGGACCTCGCCCGCCTGTTCCAGGTGGAGCTCGAGCACTACGAGAAGATCGAGGCCACCATGATGAGCCTCGACGGCAAGGCCAACCGGCTCGCCGCGATGGTCCGGCAGAACCTCCCGATGGCCATGCAGGGACTCGCCGTCGTCCCGCTCTTCGCCGGGTTCGACGCCGACCGCCACACCGGACGGCTGTTCTCCTTCGACGTGACGGGCGGACGGTACGAGGAGCACGAGCACCACTCGATCGGCTCCGGGTCGGTCTTCGCCCGGGGAGCGCTCAAGAAGCTGTGGAACCCGCGCCTGGACGAGGCGTCGGCGGTGCGCGTCGCCGTGGAGGCCCTCTACGACGCCGCGGACGACGACTCCGCGACGGGCGGACCTGACGCCGTGCGCTCGCTGTGGCCCGTGGTCTACGTCGTCGACGCGGCAGGTGCCCGCCGCATCCCGGAGCGCGACCTCGAGGCCGCCTCGCGCTCGGTCATCGATGCCCGCTCCGCGGCCGGCAGGGAGGCCTAGCGGTGACCCAGCAGTTCTACGTGTCCCCCGAGCAGCTGATGAAGGACCGCGCGGATTTTGCGCGGAAGGGCATCGGGCGGGGCAGGTCGGTGGTGGTGATGAGCTGCTACGACGGCATCGCCCTCGTTGCCGAGAATCCCTCGCCCTCGCTGCACAAGCTGGGCGAGATCTACGATCGCATCGCCTTCGCAGCCGTCGGCAAGTACAACGAGTTCGAGAGCCTCCGGCAGGCGGGGGTGCGCTACGCGGACGTGCGCGGCTACTCCTACGCCCGGGAGGACGTCACGGCCCGGGGGCTCGCCAGCGTCTACGCACAGAGCCTGGGCGCCGTGTTCACCGCCGAGAGCAAGCCCTTCGAGGTGGAACTCGTGGTGGCCGAGGTGGGCCGCACCCAGGAGGCCGACCACCTCTACCGGCTGACGTTCGACGGCTCGATCGCCGACGAGTCGGGCTTCGTGGTCATGGGCGGTGCCGCCGACGTCGTCATCGAGGCCCTGCGCGGTGCCTGGTCCACCGATCTCGGCCTCACCGACGCCGTCCGCGCCGCCGCGCGTGCCCTGCGGAACGACGCCGCGTCGCCCGGCACACCGGCGGACACAGTCCAGCCCCTCGATCCGACCGTCCTCGAGGTCGCCTTCCTCGAACGCGACCCCGACACGCTGCGGGGGACCCGCCGCGCCTTCCGCCGCATCGGGGGCCCCGAGCTCGAGGCCCTCCTGGCGCAGGACGGACAGGACACCTGATGGACCGGCGGATCTTCGGGGTCGAGACCGAGTTCGGGATCTCCTACTCGGGCCCCAACTCGCGTCCGCTGTCTCCCGAGGAGGTGGCCCGGTACCTCTTCCGCAAGGTCGTCAGCTGGGGCCGGTCCTCCAACGTCTTCCTCACCAACGGGTCACGCCTCTACCTCGACGTCGGCTCCCACCCCGAGTACGCCACCGCGGAGTGCGACGACCTCGCCCAGCTCGTCGCCCACGACCGCGCCGGCGAACTGATCCTGGAGGACCTCGTCTCCGAGGCGCAGCGCAAGCTGGCGCAGGAGGGTTACGACGGCAAGATCTACCTCTTCAAGAACAACACCGATTCCGCGGGCAACTCCTACGGCAGCCACGAGAACTACCTCATCCCGCGCAAGCTGGAGTTCGCACGGCTCGCGGACATCCTCATCCCGTTCCTCGTGACGCGGCAGCTGCTCGTCGGTGCCGGCAAGGTCCTGAAGACGCAGACCGGTTCCCTCTACGCGTTCTCGCAGCGCGCGGACCACCTATGGGAGGGTATCTCCTCGGCCACGACCCGCTCCCGCCCGATCATCAACACGCGCGACGAACCGCATGCCGACGCCGAGCACTACCGCCGCCTCCACGTGATCGCCGGCGACTCGAACATGTCCGAGACCACGATGCTGCTCAAGGTCGGCTCCGTCGACCTGCTGCTGCGCATGGTCGAGGCAGGGGAGATGATGCGCGACTTCCGGCTGGAGAACCCCATCCGGAGCATCCGCGAGATCTCCCACGACCTCACGGGCCGGCACCTGCTGAAGCTCGCGAACGGCCGGCACATGACCGCGCTGGAGATGCAGCGGGAGTACCTGGACCGCCTGACGGGGTTCGTGGACCGGCACGGCGCGCACAATCAGCACGTGCCGACCATCCTGGACCTGTGGGAGCGGGTGCTCGACGCCGTGGAGACGGGGGACACCGGCCGCATCGACAGGGAGGTGGACTGGGCGATCAAGAAGAAGCTGATAGACCGCTACCTGGAGCGCTCGGGGGAGGACCTCGACTCCGCCAGGGCGGCCCAGCTCGATCTCACATATCACGACATCTCGCGGTCCCGCGGCCTGTTCTTCCTGCTCCAGTCCCACGGGGAGACCGCCCGGGTGGTGGACGACACCGCCGTCAAGGAGGCGGTGGACGTGCCGCCGCAGACCACGCGTGCCAGGCTCCGCGGCGAATTCGTCCGCCGGGCGAAGGAGGCCAACCGCGACTACACGGTGGACTGGGTGCACCTGAAGCTCAACGACCGCGCACAGCAGACCATCCTCTGCAAGGACCCGTTCACCTCCGTCGACGAGCGCGTCGAGGCACTCCTGCAGCAACTGTGATGCCGCGCACGCAGCACCGCGACGGGTGATCGGCCGTCAACAGCGGGTCCGGAGGAGAAAGCGCCCAGCCCGAGCCGTTAGGCTGGTCGGGGCCTTTGGTCCGCGGGCGGCGTGACCTGAACATCGATCTGAAAGTGGTTCTGTGCGAAAAGTACTAGCGATCCTCCTTCCCCTGCTGCTGTTGCTGACAGCATGCGGCGGTACCTCGACGGGGAAATCGGCGGGCGCCGCCGAGATCTTCGACACGGTCAAGGTGAGCGGCGGGTCCGACGAGGAAGCACCGACGGTCGAGTTCGAGTCGCCGCTGGACACCAGCGCCGCCGCCGCCAAGACGGTGGCCGAGGGCGAAGGAGCCGAGATCAACGAGGGCGAGCAGATCCGCGTGCAGCTCGTGGCGCTCAACGCCGAGGACGGCGCCGTCCTCGGGGACACGTACAGCCAGGGTGAGCCCCAGGTGCTCCCCATGGATGAGAGCTTCAAGGGCCAGTTCCCCGAACTCTACGAGGTCCTCATCGGCACGAAGGTCGGCTCGCAGGTCGCCTTCGCCGCCCCCGCCCCCGAGGCCCCGGAGGGTGCGCCCGAGGGTGCACCCGAGAACCCGAAGCAGATCCTCGTGCTCAAGGTCATCTCCTCCGAGCAGCCCCCGCCCGAGCCCGCGGTCCTCTCTCCCGAGGACGTCAAGAAGCTCGACGACGAGGGCCGGCTGCCCACCTTCACCTTCGGTGAGAACGGAGCCCCCGAGGTCACCATCCCCGAGAACGAGCCCTCCGACGACCTCGTCGTGAAGGTGCTCGAGGAGGGCGACGGCGAGGTGCTCGCCGAGGCCGACACCATCACGGCGAACTACACCGGCTGGACCTACGACGGCGAGAAGTTCGACTCGAGCTTCGACCGCGGCGAGCCCGCGACCTTCCCTCTGACCGGCGTCATCACCGGCTGGACGAAGGGCCTCACCGGCCAGAAGGTCGGCTCCAAGGTCCTGCTCGTCATCCCCGAGCCGTGGGCCTACCCCAACGCGACCCAGGGCCAGCCCTCCGGCACGCTCGTGTTCTACGTCGAGATCACCGGCAAGGAAGCCGCCCAGTAGTCCGGGCCGTCCCAGACGTACGTTCCCTCCCTTCCGTATCCCCATCCTCCGACGAAAGGAAAACCATGTCCTTCGGACAGCGCAGCTTCGACCGGCAGAAGCCCGAGATCGACTTCCCCGACCACGCGGTACCCACCGACCTCGTCATCGAGGACATCATCGAGGGAACCGGTGACGAGGCGAAGGCAGGCAACACCGTCTCCACGCACTATGTAGGGGTCGCATTCTCGACGGGCGAGGAGTTCGACGCCTCCTGGAACCGCGGAGCCCCGCTCGATTTCCGCGTCGGCGTGGGCCAGGTCATCCAGGGCTGGGACCAGGGCCTGCTCGGCATGAAGGTCGGCGGGCGACGCCGCCTCGAGATCCCGTCGCACCTGGCCTACGGGCCGAGCGGTGCCGGGTCGGCCATCGGACCGAACGAGGCGCTCATCTTCGTCGTGGACCTGCTCGCGGTCCGCTAGCCGCGGCCCGGGCGTTCGACCCGGCGGTCCGGCAGCATCGTCGATCAGCATCGTCGATCAGCACCGTCGAGCAGGATCGCACAGTAGCACCGTCCAGGAGGGACGCAGGTCAACCCCGGTTGGCCTGCGTCCCTCCTGCCGCTTCCAGTGAAGGTAGGGTTTCCCCGTGTCCGCAAAACGTACCGAACGCCTCCTCACCCTCGTGATCATGCTCCTCTCGAGCCGCCGCGGATTCACGAAGGAGGAGTTGTTCGAGGAGATCGACCTGTACCGCGAGGCGACGTCCGCAGCGGCCCGCGAGAAGCTCTTCGACCGGGACAAGGCGGCGCTGCGCGAGCAGGGCATCCCGCTGGAGTCCTTCAGCGAGGACACCCTGTTCGACAACGACAACACGGTGCAGCGGTACCGCATCAGCGCCGAGGACTACCGTCTGGGCGGCGTCACGTTCCAGCCCGAGGAATACGCCGTGCTGAACCTGGCCGCGGGCGTCTGGGACCAGGGCTCCCTCGACTCCGCGGCCTCCCGTGCCCTGAGGAAGCTGAGCTCGCGGAGTACCGACGGCGGGATCGAGCTCACGCCCCTCATCCAGCCCCGGATCACCACGGACGCCCCCTATTGGGACATCGTCTGGCAGGCGCTCACCTCCCGCGCACCCCTGCGCTTCCCGTACCGGGCCGCCAGCACGGGCCGCGAGGAGCTGAGGACCGTGCACCCGTGGGGCATGGGGGCCCGCTTCGGCCACTGGTACGTGGTGGGCTACGACACCACCCGCCAGGCCGAGCGCTTCTTCCGGCTCTCCCGGATGACCGGCGAGCCCGTGGTGCTGGAGGGCACCTTCGAGGTACCTGCGTCCTTCGACATGAACCAGACGCTCTCCTCCCTGTCCCGCAGGGAGCCCGACCGTGTCGCCGTCGTCGCCGTCCGGCCCGGCTCCTGCCAGGTCCTCAGGGTCCGCAAGGAGACGGAGGTCCTCCAGACGGGGGAGGAGTGGGACATCCTGCGCGTGCCGTACGCGGCGTCGAGCCCCATGGCGGCGACCGTGGCCGGACTGGGGGTCAACGCCCGCGTCGAGGATCCGCAGGAGCTGGCAGCGGAGGTCGGACGGCTTCTGGAGGGCGCGTACGACGCCGCGGTGGCGGCACCGCGCGGGCTCGAGTTCCCCAAGGGGGTGCGGCAGGCGCCGCGGCGGAAGTCCTCCGCGCAGGACCACCTGCTGCGCCTGCTCGACCTCGTGCCGTACCTCCTCGCGCACCCCGGGGCCGAGGTGGAGGAGACGGCGGCCAAGTTCGACATCAGTGAGAGCCAGCTGACCAAGGACCTGGACCTGCTGTTCGTGAGCGGCCCGCGGCACTACCCCGACGGCCTGATGGACGTGAACATCGAGGACGGCCGGATCTACCTGACGAACGCGCGCGACCTCGCGGAGCCCGTGAAGCTGAGCATGGACGAGGCATGCTCCCTGATCGTCGGGCTGCAGGCCCTGCGGGAGCTGCCCGGCATGAGGAACAACGAGGCGATCGTCAGCGCCCAGACGAAGCTGACGGCCGCCACGGGGGACGCCGCCCGCATCGGCACCGCCGTGGCCACCAAGCTGACGGAGGACGACATCGACCCGACGCTCGAGGTGCTGCAGGCAGCCCTGCACTCCCGGGTGCGGGTGGCAGTCGATTACTTCGTGCCGACGCGCGACGAGATCACGCACCGTCTGGTCGAGCCCATCCGGATCTTCCTGCACCAGGACACCTGGTACCTGGAGGCATGGAGCGTGGACTCCGACGGCCTGCGCAACTTCCGGCTCGACCGCATCCAGACCGCCACGCTCACGGACCAGCCCGCCACCGCGCTCGTGGACGAGGAGTCCCTCGCCCGGGACCGGCAGACCGCCCTGCCCTACCGTTCCGGCACCACCGATCAGGCCGTCACGCTCCTGCTGGAGCCCCGGGCCCGTTGGATCGCAGCCCAGTACAACGCGGACGCCGTGCAGGAACTCGGCGAGGACCGGCTCGCTGCCCGACTGAAGGTCGCCTCGAGTGCGTGGATCCCCGGCCTCGTCGCCGGCCTCGGCGGGTCCGCGGCCGTCGTGGCACCGGACGAACTGCGCGAGGAGACCCTCCGCTGGCTCGAGGCCGCCCGCGCGCACCAGGCCCTGGCCTAGACTGAAGCCATGCTCTGGTGGATGTGGATCGTGCTGTGGGTTGCGCTGGTGGCCGTCAGCGTGATCTTCCTGGTGGTGGTCGGCTTCCGCGTCTTCCGCCGCGGAATGCGAACTCTCGGTGAATTCGGGGAAGCGATGGACCGCCTCGAGGTTAACGTCCCGTCTGACGACGCCGGTGCGCCTCCCACCCGCGGCGTCCCCGGGATCCCCGTCCCCGCCGTGTTCTCGAGGCCCGAGGATGTCCGGGCCGCCCGCGATCTCGCACGGCTCCGTCGGATCGACGACCGGCGCAGCCGCCGGATCGTCAAGCGCGCCGGGCGCGGCCAGCCCCAGCTCCTGCAGGACATGCCCCACCTGTGACCTAAACTGGAGGGGGATCAACGAGAGGAATTGGGCATGAGGCTCGAAGGCTGGCACATCGTCATCATCATCGTTCTTGCGATCGTTCTGTTCGGCGCTCCGAAGCTGCCTGGTCTGGCGCGCAGCGTGGGCCAGTCCCTGCGGATCTTCAAGTCCGAGGTGAAGCAGATGAAGGACGAGAACAACGACCCGGGCACGGACCCCGTCGAGGGCCGTGTCGTCACCAACCCGGCACCGCAGACCTACACCCCCACCTACCAGCCCGGCCAGCACCAGGGCGAGCCCCAGGGCCAACCGTACGGTCAGCCCGGTCAGCCCGGCCGGCAGGCGCCCTACCCGGGCGAGGCCCGGAACCAGGGACACGCTGAGGGACGCGCCGACGGGCAGTACCCCGCGGGCGGTCCGCAGCACGGCAGTACCTCCTCCACCAGCCAGTAGGCCCGGAACGTCCCCGTGTCACCAGCAAAGGCCCGCCCGCGCGGGCGCAAGGCCAACCCCGAGGGGCGCATGGCCCTGAAGGAACACCTGCGCGAGGCACGCAACCGGCTGTTCAAGTCCTCGATCGCGGTTCTCCTCGCGACGGTCGCCGGATTCTTCATCTACGAGCCGGTCCTGCGGGCGCTGGCGGCGCCCATCATCGCGATCAACGCCCAGGACGGCAGGACGGCGTCGCTGAACTTCGACAGCGCCGCCTCCCCGTTCGACCTGCTCATCCAGGTCTCCGTGTTCCTGGGCCTGGTCATCTCCAGCCCGGTCTGGCTGTACCAGCTGTGGGCGTTCATCACCCCCGGGCTCAAGACCAAGGAACGCCGCATCGCGCTGGCGTTCATCGCCGTCGCGTTCCCCCTGTTCCTGGCAGGCATCGCCCTGGCGTGGCTGATCCTGCCCAACGCGGTCCGGGTCCTGACCGAATTCACCCCCGAGGACTTCTCCAACTACATCAGCGTCTCGGTGTACTTCACGTTCGTCCTGCGGCTCATGCTGGCCTTCGGCATCGCGTTCCTGCTACCCGTGGTCCTGGTGGGCCTGAACATGGTGGGCCTGGTCTCCGGCAAGCAGATCCTCAAGGCATGGCGGATCACCGTGTTCCTCGTGTGCCTGTTCGCCGCGATGGCCGCCCCCGGCGGGGACGCGCTGAGCATGTTCTACCTCGCCGTCCCGCTGCTGCTGCTGTTCTTCGTCGCCATCGGCCTCTGCCTGCTCAACGACAAACGCCGCGCCCGCCGCAACGCCGCCCGCGAAGCCGCCGTCGAAGCCACCGCCGACACCGCCTCGTCCCTGGACACCGTCTAGCAGCGGACGTCCTGCCGGCCGTCCCGGCGGGCCGGCCGCGGCGGCATCGGCGGAAGCACGCCCCGCGCCGGGATGGTCCGCCCAGACGCCGGATGCCGGGCCGGTGCCGAGCGTCTAGGGTGGAATGATGACCACCCCCGCGGAGAGATATGCCGCTGCCAAGGCCCGTACGGAGCGTTCACGGACCCAGCTGTTCCGGTTCGAGCAGACCCTGGACTTCGAGCTCGATCCGTTCCAGCGGGAGGCGTGCACGGCCCTCGAGGCGGGCAGGGGTGTCCTCGTGGCTGCGCCCACGGGCGCCGGCAAGACCGTGGTGGGCGAGTTCGCGGTCTTCATGGCCCTGCAGCACGGCCTCAAGGCCTTCTACACCACGCCCATCAAGGCCCTCAGCAATCAGAAGTACTCGGAGCTGGCGGCTGTGCACGGCAGCGACCGCGTGGGACTGCTGACGGGGGACACGAGCATCAACGCCGACGCCGACGTGATCGTGATGACCACCGAGGTGCTGCGGAACATGCTGTACGCGAACTCCGACGCCCTCGACAACCTCGGCTACGTGGTCATGGACGAGGTGCACTACCTCGCCGACCGCTTCCGGGGAGCGGTATGGGAGGAGGTCATCATCCACCTGCCCACCGAGGTCAAGCTCGTGTCGCTGAGCGCCACGGTGTCCAACGCCGAGGAGTTCGGCGCGTGGCTGGACACCGTCCGCGGCGACACGGACGTCGTCGTGTCCGAGCACCGCCCCGTCCCGCTGTGGCAGCACGTGATGGTGGGGCAGAACCTGATCGACCTGTTCGCCGGGGACATCGCCTTCGACGAGGCCGCACCCGCCGGGGCCGAGACCGGCGCACGCGACCAGTACGACGTCAATCCCGAACTGCTGGACCTGGCGAGCAACGAGATCCGGCTCAACCAGCGGGCCAACTGGGGTGCGGGAGGCCGCCGCGGGAAGTCGCGCAGCGGGCGAGGCGGCCCCCAGCAGATGTCGGTGGTTCGGCGGGCCACGCGTCCGCAGGTGATCAGCGCCCTGGACCGCTCCGATCTCCTGCCCGCCATCACGTTCATCTTCTCCCGGGCGGGGTGCGAGGCTGCGGTGACGCAGTGCCTGCACGCCGGGCTGTGGCTCACCACGGAGGACGAGCGCGACGAGATCAGCGAGACCATCGACGAGGCCACACAGGACATCCCGCGCGACGACCTCGAGATCCTCGGCTTCTGGACGTGGCGGGAGGGCCTCATCCGTGGCTTCACCGCGCACCATGCCGGGATGCTGCCGACCTTCAAGGAGATCGTGGAGCGGCTGTTCGCCGCGGGACTGGTCAAGGCCGTGTTCGCGACGGAGACCCTCGCCCTCGGGGTGAACATGCCAGCCCGGACCGTGGTGCTCGAGAAGCTGGACAAGTTCAACGGCGAGGCCCACGTGGACGTGACGGCGGGGGAATACACGCAGCTCACCGGGCGGGCTGGACGGCGCGGGATCGATGTCGAGGGCCACGCCGTGGTCCTGTGGCAGCCGGGCACCGATCCCGGCGCGGTGGCCGGCCTCGCCTCCCGCCGCACCTATCCGCTGAACTCGAGCTTCCGGCCGACGTACAACATGAGCATCAACCTCATGGCGCAGTTCGGGCAGGAGCGCTCCCGCGAGATCCTCGAGACGTCCTTCGCCCAGTTCCAGGCGGACCGGTCCGTCGTCGGCCTCGCCAAGCAGGTGCGCAGCCGCGAGGAATCGCTCAAGGGCTACGAGAAGTCCATGACGTGCCACCTCGGCGACTTCCGCGAGTACGCGAACCTCCGGCGCGAGCTGTCCGACCTCGAGTCGAGGGCGTCGCGGGACAGGTCCCGGAACCTGCGCTCGGCGGCCGAGACCTCACTCGAGGCCCTTCGTCCGGGTGACGTGATCGACGTCCCCGGGGGAAGGAGCCAGGGCTACGCCGTCGTCCTCGACGGTGACACGTCCCGCGAGCCCCGTCCCACCGTGCTCACCCTGGAGACGCAGATCCGCCGGGTGGGCGTGCAGGACCTGGACGGCCCCGTCGAGGTTCTCTCCCGTATCCGCATCCCCAAGCACTTCAGCGTGCGCAGCCCCAAGGACCGCCGTGACCTGACCTCCTCGCTGCGCAACGCGCTGGCCGAGAACCGGCCGCCCCGGCGCGGTGCGGACCGCGTGTCGGCGAGCCATTCTGCGTCGGCGGCCGCCGAGGAGCGCGCCATCACGGACCTGCGGCGCCGGCTCAGGGCGCACCCCTGCCACGGCTGCAGCGAACGGGAGCAGCACGCGCGATGGGCGGAGCGCTGGTGGAAGCTGCGCCGGGAGACGGACAACCTCGCGGGGCAGATCCGTGGCCGCACCAACACCATCGCCAAGACGTTCGACCGCGTCTCCGAGGTCCTCGGCCACTACGGGTACCTCGAGTACACCGACGACGCCGTGACCGTGAGCGCCTCGGGCCAGAAGCTGCGCCGCATCTACGGCGACAAGGACCTCCTGATCGCGCTCTGCGTCGAGGAGGGTGCCTTCAGCGACCTCGACGCCGCGGAGCTCGCCGCCCTCACCACGGTGCTCGTGTACCAGGCGAAGCGCGAGGAGCGCGGCATGCGGCCGGTCATGCCGAGCGTGTCCCTCGAGGGTTCCGTGGAGACGATCATCCGGCAATGGTCACAGCTCAACGACGTCGAGGAGCAGCACCGGCTGCCCGTCACCAGCGAACCGGAGCTCTCGCTCGTCTGGCCGATGTTCAAGTGGGCGCAGGGCCGGTCCCTGCAGGCCGCCCTGAGCGGGACCGAACTCGCTGCCGGGGACTTCGTCCGCTGGTCGAAGCAGGTCATCGACCTCCTCGACCAGCTGGCCAAGGTGCCGGACCTCCCGGGGGGCCTGCAGCAGACGTGCGTCAGGGCGATCCGGCTGGTCCGCCGCGGCGTGGTGGCATACTCGAACATCAGTGAATAGTCCCGTTCCGGGAACGCACCGACCACAGAAAGCCTCGCCGCAACCCCATGCCCAGCCCACGCCCCACCCCCGTCCTCTACCGCAACGGCTCCGTCTACAGCCCCGCCGATCCCTTCGCCACCGCCATGCTCGTCGACGGCGGGACCGTTGCCTGGGTGGGGACCGAACACGCTGCGACGAACCTCGAGGGGCCCGGCGTGCGCAGCGTCGACCTGGACGGTGCCCTGATCACGCCCGGGTTCGTCGATGCCCACACGCATACGACGGAGACGGGGATCGCCCTCGGATCGCTCGACCTGACGGCCTGCCGCTCCCTCGCGGAGCTCCTGGCCGCGGTGTCCGCCGCGGCCACGGCCGGACCCGCGACGATCCTCGGCTTCGGCTGGGACGAGTCGTCCTGGCCGGAGCGGCGCGTGCCGACGGCTGCGGAACTCGACCGCGCCGGCGGGGGCGCCCTCGTCTACCTGGTACGGGCCGACATCCACTCCGCGGTGGTGTCCGGCGCCCTCGCGGCGGGCCTGGGCCTCGCCGGCCTCGACGGGTGGGACGACGGCTTCGTGGTGCGCGCGGCGCACGAGGCCGCACGGCGGGCGACCCGCAGCCTCACCCCCGACCAGCGCAGCACCTACCAGCGGGCCGCGCTGCTGCATGCCGCGAGCCGGGGCTACGTCGCGGTCACGGAGATGGCCGCCCCGCATATCGCGCCCCGGGAGGACCTGGAGACGCTCCTGTCGCTCGACGGCCCGCAGCGCGAGATCCCCCTGCCGGAGGTCATCCCGTACTGGGCGCAGCTCACCTCGTCCCGCGAGGAGGTCCGCGAGCTCATGCAGGGCTTCGGCGGCAGGCTCGCGGGCCTGGCCGGGGACCTGAACGTCGACGGTTCCATCGGCTCGCGCACCGCGGCGCTGCGGGAGCCCTACAGCGACGATCCCGGCAGCCGCGGGACTCTCTACCTCGACGAGGACGCCGTCGCCGCCCACCTGCTCGCCACGACCGCCGAGACCGTCCAGGCCGGCTTCCACGTCATCGGCGATGCCGGGCTCGACGTCGTCCTGCGGGGGCTCGAGGTGACGGCGGGGGAGCTGGGCGTGGAGGCCGTGCGCCGGGCGCGCCACCGCCTCGAACACGTAGAACTCGCCGACGACGCCGCCATCGACGCCCTGGTGCACCACGGCGTCGCCGTCAGCGGACAGCCGGCCTTCGACGCCCTGTGGGGGATCGACGGCGGCCTGTACGGGCAGCGGCTCGGGGGGCGCAGCGCCGGGATGAACCGTTTCGCGTCCCTCCTGTCCGCGGGGGTCCTCCTGGCGCTCGGCTCGGACAGCCCCGTCACACCGCTCGATCCCTGGGCGTCGGTCCGCGCATGCCTGCAGCACAGCAACGGCTCGGAGAACATCTCCGCCCGCGCCGCGTTCATCGGCCACAGCAGGGCGGGGTGGCGGCTCGCGGGCCGCAGTCCGATGATGGGCCAGCTCGCCCCAGGGACCCCGGCGTCCTTCGCGGTGTGGCAAGTCGACGAACTCATGGTGCAGACACCGGACAACCGCGTGCAGTCCTGGAGCACCGATCCCAGGGCGGGCACACCTCTGCTGCCGGCCCTGGACACGGAGAACGCGCCGCTCTGCCTCGAGACCGTGCACGAGGGACGGCGCCTGTTCGCGGCCGACGGTTTCCCCGCCTCCTGACGCTGCCCCGATGCGGGAATCAGTCGCCGGGACCCGCACCCTCCTGACCTGCGACGAAGCACATCGCCGCAGGTCAGGGCGCTGTTGACTCTCACTCCACAGCACGTAAGCTTTTGCGTTACGGGTTGGATGACCTCCTGACGGAGGGCACCCGGCTGGTCTCCTGAGCGCAATGCATCGGCCTTCGAAACGGCGCGTGTTGCCCATCTTGGCGGAGCTGGCACTCAAGGGCGGGTCCACGGGTCGGTAGAGAACGGTGGCGTCATCCGTGCCGGCACCGGTACGAAGACGCGTGGATCTGCCCGCCCTTGTCCGGGGGCGGCGGGGGTTACCCGGATGCGGCGGGCGCGTCGCCTATGCTTGGACTCGTTCCGCTGTGTGCGGAGCGGTCCCTGCGCGTTGCGCATCCCCTGATGGAAAGGCCCCGGCTGCGTGCGAGTCGTCACGATCATCCCCACCTACAACGAGATCGAGTCGCTCCCGTTGACCCTCGCCCGCCTGCGTGCGGCGGTCCCGGCGTCGGACGTCCTGATCGTCGACGACAACAGCCCCGACGGTACCGGTGATCTCGCCGACCGGGCAGCGGCGGCCGACGGGCAGGTCCACGTGCTGCACCGCACGGGCAAGGAGGGCCTGGGCGCGGCGTACATCGCCGGTTTCCGGTGGGCCCTGGCCCGGGATTACGACGTGCTGGTGGAGATGGACGCCGATGGCTCCCACAGACCCGAACAACTGCCCTCGCTGCTGGATGCGGTGGACCGGGCGGACCTGGTGATCGGCAGCCGCTGGGTGCCCGGGGGCAGTGTGGTGAACTGGCCCGCGCACCGCAAGCTGCTCTCGCGCGCGGGCAGCACCTACTCGCGCCTGATGCTGGGCCTGCCCGTGCGCGACATCACCGCCGGGTTCCGGGCCTTCCGCCGTTCCACCCTGGAGGCCCTGGACCTGTCCGCGGTGGCATCGGTGGGGTATGGCTTCCAGGTCGATATGACCTTCCGGGTCGCCCGGCAGCGCCTGACGATCGTGGAGGTCCCGATCACGTTCGTCGAGCGTGAGCTCGGTGATTCGAAGATGAGCGGCAACATCGTCTTCGAGGCCATCGCCAATGTCACCCGGTGGGGACTCGGTGCCCGCTGGCGCACACTCACCGGACGGGGCTGACCCCGGCACCCACCCGGACGCAGAAGGGGCACCCGCCACCGCGGGTGCCCCTTCTGCATGCCCGACGCCAGGATCGCGTCGCGTCCATCGGCTAGGCCGAGCGGCGCTCTCCACGACGCTCGCGCAGGATGGTCAGGCGGTCCTGCAGGATCTGCTCGAGTTCCTCGACGGAGCGGCGCTCGAGGAGCATGTCCCAGTGCGTGCGCACGGGCTTGTCGTTCGAGGTGTCAGGCTTCTCGCCGTCGACCAGGAGGGCCTCCTTGCCGGTCTTCGAGACCCAGGTGGCCGGGATCTCGGCCTCGGACGAGAAGGTCACGAAGACCCGCTCGCCGTCCTCGCACCGGTACTCGACCCGCTGCCGCGGAGCGGGCTCGACGCCGGATTCCGTCTCCATGGACTGCGCTCCGAGGCGCATGCCGCGCAGGCTGCGATCGCTCATGATTGTCTCCTACTCACCGTGGCCCCCGTTCGCCGGAAGCCGTTGCCGCTGTTCTTTCCCGAAGATCCCCGGGCCGTGTCACCGACACACCCGGTACCGCTGCCACCGGGAGGTGGAAGGGAAGCCGTCTGTACAACACCATGCCGTGCGGGGATGTTCCCGCAGGCGAAGGGGTAAACACCTAAGTATACAGGTCAGCCCGCGTGACGCCGCCGGCACGCCGGCACTTGCCGGCACCTGCCGGGAACCACGAGGGCCGCCACCGCCGGAGCGGTGGCGGCCCTCGTGCCCGGGCGGCGGATCAGCCGCGGGAGACCATCTCCGGTCCGTCGGCGGGGGAGTCCGGCGTGGTGGTCCCCAGCACGTTGCCGATGCCCTTCAGGGCCTCACCGACCTCGCTCGGGATGATCCAGAGCTTGTTCGCCGAACCATCGGCCAGTTTTGGCAGCGTCTGCAGGTACTGGTAGGCAAGAAGCTTCTGCGTCGGGTTGCCCTTGTGGATCGCGTCGAACACCTTGTGGATGGCCTGCGCCTCGCCGTCGGCGCGGAGGATCGCGGCCTTCGCGTCACCCTCTGCGGCCAGGATGGCGGCCTGACGCTGGCCCTCGGCGGTCAGGATCGCGGACTGCTTGGTGCCCTCCGCCGTGAGGATCGCGGCGCGGCGGTCGCGCTCGGCACGCATCTGCTTCTCCATCGAGTCCTGGATGGAATGGGGCGGGTCGATGGCCTTGAGCTCCACGCGGCCCACCCGGATGCCCCACCTACCCGTGGCCTCGTCGAGGACGCCGCGGAGCTGCCCGTTGATCTGGTCGCGCGAGGTGAGGGCCTCCTCGAGGTTCAGCCCGCCGACCACGTTCCGCAGGGTGGTGGTGGTCAGCTGCTCCACGGCCTGGATGTAGTTGGCGATCTCGTAGGTCGCCGCACGCGGGTCCGTGACCTGGAAATAGACCACCGTGTCGATGGACACCACGAGGTTGTCCTCGGTGATCACGGGCTGCGGAGGGAAGGAGACCACCTGCTCGCGCAGGTCGAGCAGCGGCAGCAGCCGGTCGACGAACGGGATCAGGATGGTCAGGCCCGGGTTCAGCGTCCTCTGGTACTTTCCGAGCCGCTCGACGACGCCGGCGCGTGCCTGCGGAATGATCCTGACCGACTTCACGAGTACGACCAGGACGAAGATGACGAGGACGATCAGGACGATGGTGAGTCCGATTCCTCCGGCGGAGCCGTTCATGGATCCCCTTGCGTTGTGGTGGGTGCACCCGTCAGGGCCGGTGTGTGGCCCGGGGGTGCGGGAAGAGTGGGGCGCCTACGCGTCGGCGACGGGAGGCGCGGGGCGGTCGTCCCGCGAGGCAGCGGGCTCGACGACGGCGGTGGCGCCGTCGATCCTCGCGACGGACAGGCGCGTCCCGGCGGGAAGGGCGGCGCCGTCGGCCGAGCGGGCGGTCCAGGTGTCGCCGCCGATCTTCACCGTCCCGGAGTGGGCCGTCACGGGTTCCAGGGCGAGGGCCGAGGCCCCGACGAGACGGTCGATGTTGTTCAGCTGGTCCGCCGGGCCCTTGCGGAGGTGGCGGACGGCGATGGGCCGGACGAGCAGGATCATGAGCAGGGACACGACCGCGAAGACGACGATCTGCAGGACGAGCCCCGCGCCGGCGAACGTCGCGACGAGGGCGGCCAGCGCGCCGACGGACAGCATGAGGAAGAACAGGTCGAGGGTTAGGGTCTCCACGGCAGCCAGTCCCAGGAACAGCACCAGCCACAGGATCCAGCCGTTGTCGAGCAACCACTCCATCGAGCATCCCCCTCGTATCCCGGCCGCAGGAAGCTGCCGGTCCTCCCATTCTGGCAAACGCCTCCGACATAACCTAGGCTCCGGACCCCGGCCCGGGGCAGTCGTTACCCTTCCGTGCCTTCGGGATCCCGTATGGGCCCCTCCCGGTCGGGCGAGAACCCCGGCGCGACCAGCACCTGGACCGTGAAGCGTGCCGCGACCTCGAGGGGCGCGGCCGGCCCTACCACGGGACCCGCCTGCCCGGCCCGTGCATGGCGCGCCGCGGGTCCCATGACCAGCGCCGAGCGCGCCAGGTCCTGTGGCAGGGACATCACGTAGTCGAGGTCCTCGCGGGCGGCCTCCACCAGCGCGCCCCCGAAGGAGGCGAGGACGTCGTCGGCCTTGTATGCGGGCACGGACAGGAGCGGTCCCACCGCCTCGAGCCCGGCGAGGTGGCCCGGCCGCGGCGTGACGACGACGACGCACCCGCCCGGTGCCAGCACGCGGACGAACTCGTCGGCGTTCCTGGGTGCGAAGACGTTCAGGAGGACGTCCACCGAGCCGGAGGCGAACGGCAGCGGGCGCCAGACGTCCCAGACGATGCTGATGCCGCCGGGGAGCCTGCGGGCGGCACGCCGCAGGGCCGCCTTGGACAGATCGAGCGCGACGGGGAAGACCCCCGGAGCCGTGCCCGCGAGCCCGTCCAGGTAGTACCCCGTGCCTGCACCGGCATCGAGGACCACGCCGGGTGCCGATGCGTGCGCGAGCGCTGCCGCGACGACCGCGCGGCGCAGAGGCTCGTAGGCGCCCGAGCCCAGGAACTGCTCCCGTGCGTCCACCATCTCGGCGGTATCGCCCTCGAACGGCGAGCCCCTGCCTGTCAGCAGGTTAAAGTAGCCCTGACGGGCCGCATCGAACCGGTGACCCTGCGCGCAGGCCAGGGTGCGGTCCGTCTCCTCCAGCGGGGAGGCGCAGACAGGGCAGACCAGGAGGTCGCGGGGGAGCGGAGGCACCGTCCCATCCTAGAGAGACTCTCCGCCCTACCGTTGACTCAGGCCACCGTTTCGGGTCTAGTCGGAAGGGTGAAACCACACCAGATCGAACTCCTGACCACCACGGGCACCCCGACGCTGCACCCCGACGGCTCCCGCCTCGTGGTCGCCGCGACCCGCCCCGACCTCCGCGCCGACTCCTATGTGGGCCAGCTGTGGGAGCTCACGTTCGAGGGCGGCCGCCGACGGCTGACCCGGGGATTCCGTGACACCGCCCCGCAGTACTCGCGCGACGGCGAGCTCCTCGTGTTCCTCCGGGCGGCGCCGGGCGGCAAACCGCAGCTGTTCGCGGTGCGCGCCGCCGGCGGCGAGCCCGTGCAGCTGACGGACCAGCCCCTGGGCGTCGCCCACTTCGACATCGCACCCGACGCGCGGACGATCGTCTTCGCCGCGAGGGTGGCGGAGACCGGACGCTACGGCACCCTGGACGGCGTGGGTGCTGGCCAGGAGGACCCACGCCTGATCACCGGGTACAAGTACCGCATGAACGGCCTGGGCTACACGACGGACAAGCGCTCGCAGGTGTTCATCGTGGCCGTGCCCGACCTCGATGCCGAACCGTTCGTCGCCGCCGTCGGCCGGCGCGGGCAGCAGCACGACGACGGACCGGGCGCCCTGGAGGAGCAGGGCGCGGTGCCCGCCGCCCGGCAGGTGACGACGGCCGACGCCGATCACCTCGAACCGGTCTTCTCCACCGACGGACGGCGCATCCTCTTCACCGCCGCCCTCGCGGCGGACGCGGACTCCACGCTCGTGTCCGACATCCACTCGGTGGACCTCGACGGCGGCGACCCCCGGCAGCTGACGAACCTGACCGGGGACACCCGGCTCGGCTGCAGCGCACCCCGGCCCGGCGCCGACGGCACGTCGCTGTTCTTCCTGGCCTCGGACCTGTCCCCGTCGGGGCTGGACTTCGTGGCCCGCAACACGGCCCTCTACGTCCTGCCGCTGGCGGACCCGCAGGACGTGCGGCGCCTCACCGACCCGGAGACCGTCGACCTCGGAGAGGTCCAGGAGATCGTCGCCGACGGACCGGACTCCGTCCTCGTCGTCAACCGCTCACGCGGCGCGGGCGAGCTGCTGCGCGTCTCGGCGGCGGGGCGGAGCGACACGCTCGTCACCGGCCCCACCGTGGTGACCGGGGCCGCTGCGGCGGGCGGCGCCGTCGTCGTGTCCTACACCGACCCGTCCACCTCCGGGGACGTCGCCGTCGTCGACGGCTCCTCGCTGCGGCCGGTCTCGGACTTCTCCGCCCCGCTGCGCGAGCAGACGCGCGTGGGAGACCTGCAGGAGCGCTCCTACCCGGCACCCGACGGCACGCCCGTGCACGGATGGGTGGTCCTGCCCGAGGGGGAGGGCCCGCACCCGGTGCTGCTCGTCATCCACGGCGGCCCCTTCGCCCAGTACGGGTGGGGGTACTTCGACGAGGCCCAGGTGTACGCCGCCGCGGGTTATGCGGTGCTGCTGTGCAACCCCCGCGGCGCCGCCGGCTACGGGCAGGAGCACGGGCGGGTCATCAAGGAGGCGATGGGCACGGTGGACCTCGACGACGTCCTCGGCTTCCTGGACGGCGCGCTCGCGGAGTTCGATGCCATGGACACCGGACGCCTCGGCGTCATGGGCGGCTCCTACGGGGGCTACCTGACGGCATGGACCATCGCCCACGACCACCGGTTCGAGGCGGCGATCGTCGAGCGGGGGTATCTCGATCCGCCGTCGTTCGTGGGATCATCGGACATCGGCTGGTTCTTCTCGGAGCAGTACACGGGCACGGATCCCGCGCACGTGGCGGAGCAGAACCCGTTCGCGCAGATCGGACAGGTGCGGACCCCGGCGTTCGTCATCCACTCCGAGGAGGATCTGCGGTGCCCGATCGAGCAGGCACAGCGGTACTACACGGCGCTGAAGAAGCAGGGTGTCGAGACCGAGCTGCTCGTGTTCCCCGGCGAGACGCACGAGCTCTCACGGTCGGGCACTCCCTGGCACCGCCGGCAGCGCTTCGAGCACATCCTGCGCTGGTGGGCGCGGTACCTGCCCACCGACGCCAACCCGGCTGACAGCGCCGCCCGGTAGGCGCACGGCGTGGTGGGGCTCAGAAACCGAGGCCCCGCCGCGCGTCGTCGACGGTCGGCTGCGCCCACCGGGGATGCTCCTGGTCGGCACTGAGGGACCGCAGGACCGCCCTGTCCAGGTACAGCTGCCCGTTCAGGTGGTCGGTCTCGTGCTGGACGATCCGGGCCGGCCAGCCCTCGAAGCCCTCCGTGACGGTGACGCCGTCGGGCCGTGTGTAGGTGGCGGTGATGCTCGCGGGGCGCTCGACGACGGCCTGGTAGCCGGGAACGGAGAGGCAGCCCTCGTAGAACGAGGCCACGCTCCCGTCCGCGGCTTCGTAGCGGGGGTTGATGATCACCGTGAAGGGCAGGGGAGTGCGGGCCCGTGCCGCGGCGACCTCCGGGTCCTGGACGCCCTGATCCTCCAGCACGGCGATCCTCAGGGGGATGCCGATCTGCGGTGCGGCGAGGCCCACGCCCGGGGCCTCGTGCATCACCCGGCGCATCGTGGAGATCAGGTTCCCCAGGACGGCGTCGTCGAGCTGCCCGTCGAAGTCCTGCGCAGGCCGGCGCAGCACGGGGTCGCCCGCGCGTACGATCGCCGGCAGGTCCTGCGCCAGCACGGCACCCACCAGCTCCACGAGGGCCGCGGGGGGCAGGTTGGGACTGAGGTGGTTGCCCGGAGCAGCTGACGTCATCCCTCCAGCAAATCACAATCGCGGACAGGAACGGGCGCCCACCCCATTGCTCGTCGCGGCACGACGACGGAGAATCAGACGTGCTGCCCGCGGCCGGTTGTGCGGCGCGGCTCCCCGAGACGGACACCGGCGGCGCGCTGAGGCGGCCCCCGAAGGATGGAGGCACCATGAGCACGGCCACGACGGACGCGCAGCAGGCGGGGGCAGAGGGAGCGGCGCACGCTGCGGACAGCCACGACCTCATCCGGGTCCAGGGCGCACGGGAGAACAACCTCAAGGACATCACCATCGACATCCCGAAGCGCCGACTGTCGGTCTTCACCGGCGTCTCGGGGTCGGGCAAGAGCTCGCTGGTCTTCGACACCATCGCCGCCGAGTCGCAGCGCATGATCAACGAGACGTACAGCGCCTTCCTGCAGGGGTTCATGCCGCCACTCGCCCGGCCCGAGGTGGACGTCCTCGAGGGGCTCACGACGGCGATCATCGTGGACCAGGAACGCATGGGCGCCAACCCGCGCTCCACCGTGGGCACCGCCACCGACGTCAACGCCATGCTGCGGATCGTGTTCTCGCGCCTGGGCCGGCCGCAGATCGGGCCCCCGCAGGCCTTCTCCTTCAACGTCGCCTCGGTCAGCGGGGCCGGTGCCGTCACGATCGAACGCGGCGGCACCACCGTCAAGGAGCGCCGCAGCTTCACCGTGACCGGTGGCATGTGCCCGCGGTGCGAGGGCATGGGGTCCGTGACGGACATGGACCTCACGCAGCTCTACGACGACACGAAGTCCCTCAACGCCGGAGCGCTGACCATCCCCGGCTACAGCATGGAGGGCTGGTACGGCCGGATCTACAGCGCCACGGGCTTCTTCGACGCCGACAAGCCCATCCGGGACTTCACGAAGCGGGAGCTGCAGGACCTGCTCTACAAGGAGCCGACCAAGATCAAGGTGGATGGCATCAACATCACCTACGAGGGCCTCATCCCGAAGATCCAGAAGTCTATGCTGTCCAAGGACCGCGAGGCGATGCAGCCGCACATCCGCGCGTTCGTGGACCGGGCGGTCACCTTCACCACCTGCCCGGACTGCGACGGGACGCGCCTCAGCGAGGCTGCACGGTCCTCGAAGGTCGCCGGGATCAGCATCGCCGACGCCTGCGCCCTGCAGATCAGCGACCTCGCGGTTTGGGTGCGGGGGCTGCGTGAGCCGTCGGTCGCGCCGCTGCTGACCGCACTGGGGGAGACCCTCGACTCCTTCGTGGAGATCGGGCTCGGTTATCTCAGCCTCGACCGCCCGTCGGGCACACTGTCGGGCGGCGAGTCCCAGCGGACCAAGATGATCCGTCATCTCGGGTCGTCCCTGACGGACATCACCTACGTCTTCGACGAGCCGACGATCGGGCTGCACCCGCATGACATCCAGCGCATGAACGACCTGCTGCTGCGCCTGCGGGACAAGGGCAACACGGTGCTCGTGGTGGAGCACAAGCCCGAGATGATCGCGATCGCCGACCATGCGGTGGACCTCGGCCCGGGCGCAGGGACGGGGGGCGGCACGGTGTGCTTCGAGGGAACCGTGGAGGGGCTGCGGCGCAGCGGAACCCTGACGGGCAGGCACCTCGACGACCGGGCTGCCCTGAAGGCCTCCGTGCGCCCGCCCCGGGGGGAGCTGGAGATCAGGGGAGCCACCTCCCACAACGTGCGCGACGTCGACGTCGACATCCCGCTCGGCGTCCTGTGCGTGGTCACGGGCGTGGCCGGATCCGGCAAGAGCTCGCTGATCCACGGCTCCGTGTCGCCCCGGGAGGGCGTGGTCGCAGTGGACCAGACGGCCATCAAGGGCTCCCGGCGCAGCAACCCGGCGACCTACACCGGGATGCTCGAGTCCATCCGCAAGGCGTTCGCGAAGGCCAACGGGGTCAAGCCCGCCCTGTTCAGCGCCAACTCGGAGGGTGCGTGCCCCACCTGCAACGGCGCCGGCGTCATCTTCACGGACCTGGCCATGATGGCGGGCGTCGCGACGACCTGCGAGGTGTGCGGCGGCAAGCGCTTCATGGCCGAGGTGCTGGAGTACAGGCTCGACGGCAAGGACATCAGCGAGGTCCTTGCGATGCCCGTCACCGAGGCCACCGGGTTCTTCGGGGCGGGCGAGGCGAGGGTGCCGGCCGCCCACGCGATCCTCGGCCGCCTGTCCGACGTCGGACTCGGGTATCTCAGCCTCGGGCAGCCCCTGACCACCCTGTCCGGCGGCGAGCGTCAACGCCTCAAGCTCGCCACGCACATGGGGGAGAAGGGCGGCATCCTTGTCCTCGACGAGCCCACGGCCGGGCTGCACCTGGCCGACGTCGAGAACCTGCTCGGCCTGCTGGACCGGCTCGTGGACGCCGGCAAGTCGGTGATCGTCATCGAGCACCACCAGGCCGTCATGGCGCATGCGGACTGGATCATCGACATCGGGCCGGGCGCGGGACACGACGGCGGCAAGGTCGTCTTCGAGGGGACCCCGGCGGATCTCGTGGCGTCGCGGTCCACGCTGACCGGCCGGCACCTCGCGGAGTACGTGGGCGCGTGACCCGCACCTCCGCCTCGTCCCGGTTCGGGGTCCCGCCCGCGGTAGGACCGGGTGGGCCGCCCGCGTCTAGTCGTCGTGCTGGCGGAGGATGAAGGCGGCCATTCCCGGCACGGTGAAGGCCACCCGCCCGTATTCGGGGGAGTAGATGATGCCCTTGCTGATGAGCTGCGCCCTGGCCGGGCCCAGTGCCGTCATCTTCACACCGAGCCGCTCGGCGATCCGGCTGGTGCTCGATCCCGCGTCCCCGTCGTGCGCCATCGCCTTCAGGTAGCCGCGTTCCCTGCGGGTGGCCCGCCCCCAGCGGGAGGAGAAGAAGCCGGCGTCGAGCTGGCTCCGACCGATCGCGACCGCGACCTCGGCATCCTCCTCCGTGAACGGCGTGCCGGGGGACGCGTCCCAGATCGCCTTCCCGAACTCCTGGATGAAGTAGGGATACCGCCCGGAGGCGTCGAGCAGGGTCCCCAGGGCGCTCGCGGAGAACTCAGCACCCATCTCCCTGGCCGGTCGGGTCAGCGCATAGGCGGCATCGTCGTCGTCGAGCGGACCGATCGTGCGGTAGGTGAACAACCTCTCGGCGTAGGTCCTGGCCTCACTGAGCGTCGTGGGGAGATTGGGCAGGCCGGCGCCGATGATGTAGAACGGCCAGCCCCGCTGACCGGCTGCGTGCTGCACGGTGATGAGGGCGGTGAGCAGTTCGTGGTCGAGGTCCTGCATCTCGTCGATGAAGACCGCGAACGCGCTCCTGTCGGCCTTCAGCGCGAGCGACACGTCCTCGACCAGCTCCTCGAGGTCGATGTCGATGGTGCCCGAGTTCGCCCGGTCGGAGCCCAGGTCCAGCTCCGCCTTGATGCCCGGGACTCCGAGGGCGACGTTGAACGACTGTATGGTCCCGAAGGCCTGCCGGAGGCGGTCCTTGCCCGACGGTCCGTTGTACCGGCGGGCGGCCGAGGTGAGTTCCCGCGCGAATTTCTCCCGCACCTCCGTGAAGCCCTGGGCTTCGGGCTTGCCCTCGAGCCAGATGGTGAACCAGCCATGGTTGTCCGCATGGGCCCGGAGGTAGTTGAGGAGCACCGTCTTGCCGACACCACGGAGGCCGGACAGCACCATGCCCCGGTTCGGGAGATCGCGCTGGGTGCGTGCGACGATGAGGTCGAACGCGTCGATCTCCCTCTGGCGGCCTCCCATGACGCGCGGCGGCAGTCCTGATCCGGGGTTGTACGGGTTCAGTTCCAAGTGCATGTAGGGAAATATACGGGCTTATAGCGAAATCTGTATAACGCCCTAGAGGTTCGTAGTCATCGACCCACAGCCACCCTGGAACCGACCGAGCAGACCGGCGGAATGGTACATCCGGGCGCCGCCAGGCGTATGACTGTGGCCCCGTAGCGCCGCGCCTGTCGGCGCCCCGCGCTGCACGGCGCGGGCGCCGGTGGGCGGGACATCCACCGGCGGACGTCGGCTCTCGGTCCTGCTCGGAGGGATCGCGCAGCACGCGCTTTTCCCGATCCACAGGTGCCACGTCGGAGGGACCTGTATGGGACGCCGCGACGCCCCTTCCGGAGCCGCAGCAAATCGCCGATAATCTACATTATGTCAGGTAGCGGGTTTCCGCCCCTCCTCCAGTGTCCTGGAAACGCTGCCGGTCCGCCGTTCGTCAGCTGTTCTCGGTCCGGACAGGACTGTCGTCGATCTCCTCCAGAACGGGAGAATCCTCGTCCAGCACATCGGTGTCCTCCGCCGGTGGCGCATCTGCCGGCGCGGGACCGTCGCCGTCGGCGTCGGGCAACGTGCTGTGACCCGCCAAGGATGTCGAGAGCTCCTCGTCGGCGGTTTCGTCATGGGGCGGGCGTGCGGCGGATTCGTTCACGATGGATCTTCCTGTAGGGGTTGCCGGGTCCTCCGGCTGGCCCGGGAGGATCCTGCGCTGTGCGCACCCTCCCCGGATGGTCCCACCGTAGTGCTGTTCACGCCGCCGGGACATGAAGCCCACCGGCGCTCGGGGGTCTTGACGCAGCGACGATTCCGGCTGCCACTGCGGCTGCCGGGTGCACTCCGTCGGAACCGGGGAGAAATATTGGGGCGAGCCGGGGCTACTTATAATAAGCGTGCTTACTTATGCTGGGAGCTGCCGCTTCATACGAGAGTCAGCAACCACCGAAGGTACAGGCCATGGAATCACCCCGCAGGTTCGACGCGATCACGATCATCTTCAACCCCAACAGCACCGGGGACGCCCCGACGCTCGCAGAGGAGCTCCGGAACGAGCTGGCGCCCGCGCTGCCCGAGACCGATGTGCGGCTGACGCCCACCGAGCATGCGGGTCACGCCATCGATCTCGCGCGGGAGGCTGCGTCCGCAGGGAACGCGCTCGTGGTGTCCGTCAGTGGCGACGGCGGATACAACGAGGTGGTCAACGGTGTCATGGCCAGCGGGCGGGACGACGTCGTGAGCGCCGTCCTGGCGGCAGGCAATGCGAACGACCACAGTCGCGTCACGGGACGCAAGCCCCTGGGCGAGGCGATCGTGGAGGGCAACGTGCGCAGGATCGACCTGCTCCGCATCAGCATCGGCGGAACGGACGCCGTGCCCGCTGCCGATCCCGTGTACGCGCACTCGTACATCGGATTCGGCCTGACACCGATCATGGCGATCGACCTCGAGAAGGGCAGCAAGGGTGCCATGAAGGAGATGTTCTCCGTGGTGAGGACCTTCCGCAAGTTCAAGCCCTTCGAGATCCGGCAGAGCGACGGCAAGCGCCGGAAGTTCGACAGCCTCGTGTTCGCGAACATCTCCCAGATGGCGAAGTATGCGACCCTCAGCGAAGCCGACGACCACCCCGCCGACGGGAAATTCGAGGTCATCACCTTCCCGCACATGGCCAAGTGGAAGATCCTCCTGACCGCCCTGCGTGCCTCCACGAAGGGCCTGGGCGACCAGCCGAGCTACAGCCAGTACCGGTTCTCGACGCTGAAGCCCCTCCCCTACCAGATCGACGGCGAGGTCAAGGACGTCGCCGCCGGGACGGACATCACGATCGACAGCGTCCGCCAGGCGCTGGCCATCCTCGGCTGATCGACCCGCATCCGGGCAGCGCGTAGGCTCTCGCCATGGAGCAGCAACTGCACTTCATCACGCTTGCCACGCACGACCTCGACGACGCGCGGTCCTTCTACCAGGACGGGCTGGGATGGTCGCCGGCGCTGGACGTCCCCGACGAGGTGATCTTCTACCAGGTGGCACCCGGGCTCCTGCTCGGCCTGTTCCGCGCCGACAAGTTCGCCGAGGACCTCGGACTCGGGACGGCGCCCGCGCCGTCCGGCGTCACCCTGTCCCACAACGTCGGCAGCCGCGAGGAGGTGCACGACGTCGTCGCTGCCATGGCGCGTGCCGGCGGCGTCCTGCTCAAGGAGCCCCAGGAGAGCGCCTTCGGCGGCATCTTCCATGCCGCCGTGCGCGACCCGAACAAAATCGTCTGGGAGATCGCGCACAACCCGGGCTGGCACGTCCTGGACGACGGCACGGTCTCCATCAGCTGATACTCGGTGCGGGCGCCTCGTGCGTGGTGCGAGGGTCGCCCGCGACTCCCCCGGCGCCGGTCCCGTTCGCCGGTGTGCGTCGCTACTTCTTCTTCAGCGGCGTCGGGAAGTACTCCCATTCAGCGCGGAAACGTGCCTCGGCGTCCAGGGCCGCCACCTGTTCGAGGGCGTGCAGGCGGCCGTAGCTGAAGCCGTTCCCACCCTGCTGGGTGGCCGAGGCACCGAGCCGCCGCAGCAGGTCCCGGGTCACCACGCTGTCCTGGTGCTCGCCGAGGATCTTCTGGAGCCCCTGGGCCGCCTCGGCGATCCGCACCACCTTCTTCCGCCCGATCGGTGTGGCAGCCTCGGCCGCGTAGCGCACCCGTTTGGCGACCTTGCGCGCCTCGTGCAGGGCAGGATGGTCACCGAGCCCCGCAGGGTGGTTCCTCGCCTCGTGGACGACCGCCCAGAGCCGCTTCAGGTCGCGGTTGATCAGGGCAGGGAGCACCCGGTCCGCCGGTCCGGCCGCTCGCGGAGCAAGTGCCGGAGCGGCCAGGAGGGAATCGAGCGCGTCCAGCAGGCGGAAGTAGCGTTGTCCGTCGAGCGCCCGGAGGACCTTGGCGTGGGCCTTCCTGTAGCCGCCTCCCAGTTCCACCTCGACGGTGCGCTCCACCGGACCCAGCAGGAGGTCGGCCGGTTCACCGGCGAGCATCTCCCTGAGCCGTGCGTGCATCACCTGTGCGTCGCGCGCCGTGCCGAGGACCCCGGCCAGCCACTTCAGCTCCCCGCGCAGGAGGCGCACGGCGTCGGCGTCGTCGAGCAGGCTCCGGTAGGTCGCGAGCACCGATCGCGTCCGGCGCAGCGCGACCCTCATCCGGTGGATCGCGTCCTGCGCGTCGAGCCGCACCTGGGGGTCCTGCTGCTTCAGCGCCCGCACCTGCTCGTCGAGGTAGGCGAGCAGGACCGCTCCGGCGGTGCCGCCCGGCGTCACCGCGGCAACCCCGTCGACCGCGGCAGGAACCGCTCCGCCCAGGGCGCGTGCGAGCTTGGAGCCGTGAGCGGCAGGAGTGCCCCCCGCGGCGGCGATCACGGACTCGCCGGCGTCCAGCAGGTCCCTCGACCCGTCCACCAGCTCGAGCTCCCATTCGCGCCACTGCCGTCCGGACGATGCGGGGTGGAGCGCCTCGGCCTGCACATGGTCGTCCATGAGGTCGGCGAGGACCTCACCGCCGGTCCCTCGCAGGCGGTGGACGATCCGCCGCGTGCTCAGCCGGGCCACCGGCACCAGGGCGGCACCCCGGATGTGCACGCGGACCAACCCGAGGAGGGCCTTGGGCACGCCCTTCGAGCTCCCGCGCACCGGCTTCCTGTACTCGTGGCGCTCCTCCGGCCCGGCCGGGAGCTTCAGGTGCCATCCCGCGTCCTCGCCGCCCGTTCGCCGTCGCAGCGTGATCCGGTGGGAGGCGAGCCGCAGGTCCTCGGTGTCGTAGTACTCGGCCTCGAGGTGGTGCTCCGCCGGCTGGTCCACGCTCCCGACGCCGGGTAGGTCCATCAGGGACGGGAGCGGGGTGTCGTTCTCGACGTCGAACTTCCGCTCGATCTCGACTGCAGGGTCCAGAGCCATACGGCACTCTATATCGCAGCCCGCGCGGCAGTCAGCACTCCCCCGCCGACCGCCTTCTCACGGAACCATCGCCCGCGTCCGGGATATTCGTGGTACCCGTCATATTTCTTTTCATTGACCGAATAGGAGAATCGTCTGCCTATAGTTGTTCCAGCTTCAAGAGACGCGGTCGGAAAGCTCCGACTGGACCGCGCACCAACCCCATGTTCCTGGGTGGTTCGGATGACGAAGCGGCCTTCTCCTCGGCGCTGCGGCGCCGGTCCGGTGCGGGCAAGAGCATTTCGAAAGGCACTCATCGTGAACTGCACCGCCCTCCCCTAGCAGGATCCCCGGCGCCCGTCGCGCCCATTCTCTTCTTCACCCATTTCCCGGCACGCTGTGCTGCGCCGGAACGCCCGAAGGAACTCCCATGAATGCATCCGTAATTCCGCCTGCCCGAAATCGAAACACATTCCGCGAATTGACGGCCCTTTCCGCCGTCGCCCTGCTGGCCCTGGCCACCGGCTGCGCCGGCCCGGCCGGCCCGTCCGCCGGAGCGAACGGCGAGCCCGTGGCCGGCGGCATCCTCGACGTGTCCATCTCTGCCGAGCCGGGCTGCCTCGACGGCCACGGCATCTCCGCCACGCAGCAGCAGTTCCTGGGGCGCCTGATCTACGACAACGTGGTGACCCTGGACGAGGACGGGGACATCGCCCCCTACCTCGCCGAGTCGTGGGACGTCTCCGAGGACGGCAGGACCTACACGTTCCACCTGAAGCAGGGCGTCACCTTCAGCGACGGCTCCCCCTGGAACGCCGAGGTCCTCGGCCAGAACTTCGAGCACATGAGGGACCCGGCCACGAAGTCGCCCCTGGCCGCCGCCTACATCGCCCCCTACGTCGACGGCACGGTGATCGACGAGTACACCTTCGAGGCCCACCTCGCCTACCCCTACACCCCCTTCCTCTACACGCTCGCCCAGTCCTGGCTCGGCATGAACTCGGGCAAGGCCATCACCGAATCACCCGAGACGCTGTGCCAGGAGCCCATCGGGACGGGGCCGTTCACCGTCGCCGACTACCGGCCGGGCCAGAGCATCAGCTACACCAAGCGCGAGGGCTACGACTGGGCGCCCGAATGGCTGGAGGGCGACGGCGCCGCGCTGCTCGACGGCGTCGAGGTGACCCTCGTCAGCGAGCCGGTGATCCGCCACCAGTCCCTTGCGTCCGGCCAGTACGACCTGACGGAGAACCTCGCACCCCAGAACGCCGCGGCCGTGCAGGCGGATCCCGACTTCACCTACGAGAACCTCCCCCGGACCGGCAGCCCCTACGTGCTGAGCTTCAACCTGGGCCGTGCGCCGTTCGACGACCTCGCGGTCCGCCAGGCGTTCGCCGCCGCGGTGGACACGAAGGCCGTCACGGACAGCCTCGGCTTCGGCACCTACACACCGATCGACGGCTTCCTGTCGAAGGAGAGCAAGTACTACGACCCCACCGTGGAAGGCGTCCTCGCCCACGACCCCGAGCGTGCGAACGAACTGCTCGACGACGCCGGCTGGACCGGCCGCGACGACGAGGGCTTCCGCACGAAGGACGGCAAGCGACTCGTGGTCGAGGTGCCGACCGTGGAGAGTTCGACGCCGAGTCCCCTGCTCGTGCAGCTGCAGGGAGAGGCCCGCAAGGCAGGCTTCGACCTCCAGATCATCCAGCTCCCCCAGGCCCAGCTGACCGAACTCCGCTACGCCGGTGACTACGACGCGCTGGCCGGCGTGTGGCACACGAACACCACCGACGTGCTGTTCATCCGCTACCACTCCTCCGAGATCACGGGTGAGCGGATCGGTCAGAACTCCTCCTACGTGAACGACCCCGCACTCGACGAGCTGCTCGCGACGGCCCGGAAGGCCGACGACGGGCCCGAGGCCGCGGAGGCCTACGCGAAGGCCCAGCATCGGCTGCTCGAGATCGTTCCCGGCGTCCCGCTCTACGAGAACCCGAGCCAGTTCGCCTACGCGACCACGGTCCAGGGCGTCGCCGTGGACACCTCGCACCCCGTACCCGTGCTGACCTACGCGTGGAAGGCCGAGTAGGTGGCCGTGCTCCGGCGCATCCTCACGCGCCTGACCGTCGGGATCGGCGTCCTCTGGGGAGCCGCGACACTGACGTTCCTCGCGGTCTACCTCATCCCGGGTGACACGGCGCTGCTGATCCTCGGCGGTCCCGACGCCCGGCCCACCGCCGAGACGCTGGCGCAGGTGCGGGCCGACTACCTCCTCGACCAGCCGTTCATCGTGCAGTACGGCAGCTACCTGGGCAACCTGCTGCAGGGCGACCTCGGCCAGTCCTACCGGCTGCGACTGCCCGTCACGGAAGCGATCGGGCAGCAGATCGGCGCGACGGCGGCCCTCGCGGGCGCCGCCGTCGTCATCGCCCTGCCGCTCACGTTCGCGGTCGCGATCCTGTCGGCACAGCGCACCTCCTGGGTCCGGTCCATCGTCCCGGGGATCGAGGTGGTGTTCGCCGCGACGCCGACGTTCATCATCGGCTTCGCGCTGCTCATCGTCTTCTCGTTCACGCTGCGCTGGTTCCCCATCGGCGGGAACCAGGGCCCGGCCGCGCTCGTCCTCCCGGCGCTCACCCTCGCCCTGGCGGTCTTCGGGACCCTCTCGCAGGTCCTGCGCAACGAGCTCGACGACGTCCTGGAACAGCCGTTCATCCTGACGGCCCGCTCGCGCGGCATGCGCGACCTCCCGGTCCGGATCCGGCACGCCCTGCGCCACGCCGTCATCCCCGTCATGACGATGTCCGGGTTCGTCGTCGCAGCACTGCTCGGCGGGTCGGTGGTGGTCGAGACCCTCTTCAGCCGGCAGGGCATCGGCTCGCTCACCCTGGCCTCGGTCTACAACAAGGACCTGCCGGTCATCATCGGGATCGTGCTGCTCTCGGCCGCGGTCTACGTCGTCGTGAACCTCGTGATCGACCTCCTGTACACGCTCATCGACCCGAAAGTGGTGACGGCATGAGCATCGCCTCACGCACCATCCCGGCGGCCGTCGCCCCGTTGGCCGCACTCCCCGCACAGCCGTCCGCCCTTCAGGGTCCCGAGAGGGCGCGGCGGCGGCGGTGGCGCTTCCGTCCCGGCATCCTGCTCTCCTCGGCGTTCCTCCTGTGGCTCGCAGCTGCGGTCCTCGCGCCCGGCCTGCTCGCACCCGCCGACCCCTACGCGGTGGATCCGGCCCGGAGCTTCGAGGCGCCGGGCGCCGCCGCCTGGTTCGGGACGGACGACTCCGGTGCCGACAACTACACGCGCATCGTCCACGGTGCGGCGACCTCCCTGTACATCGGGATCGGCGCGACGGCCATCGGCGTGGTCGGCGGGACCGCGATCGGCCTCCTCGCAGGCCTCAACGGGAGGCTCGTCGAAGCCTCCGTGATGCGGTTCCTCGACGTCACCCTTGCCATCCCCGAGATCCTCCTCGCGCTCGTGGTCATCGGGATCATCGGCGGCGGCACGGAGAACGCCATCCTCGCGATCGGAGCCGGCAGCATCGCGTACTACGCCCGGATCACCCGGGCGCAGACGCACCTCGTCCGGCGGTCGGGCTTCGTCGAGGCCGCCCGGACCCTCGGCCTGCCGGCCTGGCGGATCCTGGTGACCCACACCCTGCCGAACGTCGTCAGGCCCGTGCTGGTCCTCGCGACCATCGGCGTCGGATCGGCCATCGGAGCGGGCGCGTCCCTGAGCTTCCTCGGACTCGGGACTCCGCCACCCGCGCCCGAATGGGGAGCCATGCTCTCCGCCGGGCGCAACTTCATCTCGAACGCGCCCTGGATGATCACGTTCCCCGCGGCCTTCCTCGTCGCCACCGTCCTGTCCATCACCGTCCTCGGGCGCGAGCTCCGCCGCCGTGCCGAAGGGAGGCTCGCATGAGCTCCACGACCCTGACTCCCCCCGTCCCGCCGATCCCGGTCGACACGCCCGTCGTCGAACTCGAGGGACTCTCCGTCGCGTTCGGCCACGGCATCCACCGCCGGGAGGTCGTCCACGACCTGAGTCTGTCCATCCGGCCGGGCGAGTGCCTCGCGCTCGTCGGTGAGTCGGGCTCCGGCAAGTCCGTCACCGCCCGGACCCTCGTGGGACTCACCGGCGCGGGTGCGCACGTCCGGTCCCGTACGCAGCACTTCAACGGCCAGGACGCCTCCACGTGGGGCGAACGCCAGTGGACGCGCGTCCGCGGCCGCGAGGCCGGATTCATCCTGCAGGACGCGCTGTCATCGCTCGACTCCCTCCGCACGGTGGGTGACGAGGTGGGCGAGGTCCTGCGCCTGCACGGAGACCTCGGCCGTGCAGCACGCCGCGAGCGCGTCGTCGACCTCCTGGCATCGGTCGGCGTGCCGGATCCCGAGATCCGGGCTGCCCAGTACCCGCACCAGCTCTCCGGCGGGCTCCGCCAGAGGGCGCTCATCGCCTCCGCGATCGCCGCGGACCCGGGCTTCCTCATCGCGGACGAGCCGACGACGGCGCTGGACGCGACGATCGCCGCGCAGGTCCTCCGCCTGCTGGGCGGTCTGAAGGGGGCCAGGACGGCGATGCTCGTGGTCAGCCATGACCTGGCCGTCGTCGCGGGCCTCGCCGATCGGGTGGCGGTCATGCGTGACGGCGTGATCGTGGAGGAGGGCAGCATGCAGGCCGTCCTCGGGGACCCCCGCCACCCCTACACGCAGGGCCTGCTGGCGGCGATCCCCTCGCGCTCGTCGCGCGGCCGCCGTCTGACGGTCGGCGAGCCCGAGGCGCCGGCCCACGCGGCGGCGTCGGCCCCCCTCGGGTCGACGACGCGGGGCCCGGGCCCGCAGGGC
>NZ_PPTH01000009.1 GCF_002954225.1 Arthrobacter ruber | reverse complement strand
GTCTGACGGTCGGCGAGCCCGAGGCGCCGGCCCACGCGGCGGCGTCGGCCCCCCTCGGGTCGACGACGCGGGGCCCGGGCCCGCAGGGCGCCGCGCCGTCGCCCGTCCTGGCGCTGGAGGGCATCAGCAAGGCGTTCCCGGGCCCCGGCGGCGGTGTGCGCACGGCGGTCGATTGCGTGTCCCTCGCCCTCCCGCACGGCCGGACGCTGGGGGTCGTGGGCGAATCGGGCAGCGGCAAGAGCACTCTGGCCCGTATCGCCCTCGGGGTCGAGGACGCCGATGCCGGCGCGGTCACCGTCCACGGACGGACCTGGGGCGAGCACCGGGCGTCGCGCGATCTCGCGGCGCGGCGCTCCGTGCAGATGATCTACCAGGATCCGCTGCACTCCTTCGATCCCCGCAAGACGGTGCGGCAGGTGATCGGTCAGGCGGTGGCCGTCGCGGGTACGCCCCGGCGGGCGAGGTCCGGGCGTGTCCTCGAACTGCTCGACCTCGTGGGCCTGTCCGCCGACAAGGCCCGCAGCCGTCCCCTCGAGCTCTCCGGCGGCCAGCGGCAGCGCGTGGCGATCGCCCGCGCCCTGGCTGCCGAGCCGGAGGTCATCATCTGCGACGAACCGGTCTCCGCGCTGGACGTCTCGGTGCAGGCCCGCATCCTGGACCTCCTCGCCGACCTGCAGGAGCGCTTCGGCCTCAGCTACCTCTTCATCTCCCACGATCTCGGCGTCATCCAGCACGTCAGCCACGACGTGCTCGTGCTGAAGGACGGCGTGGTGCTCGACCACGGTCCGGTCGGGGAGGTCTTCGACCATCCCGCGCACGAGTACACCCGCCAGCTCATCAGCGCCATCCCCGCGCTGCCCGCCCTGCAGAAGGAGCAGACCCGACCATGACCCGCCAGATAGCCTTCAACCTCTTCGAGATGAACTGCGTGGGCCACATCTCCCACGGACTCTGGGTCCATCCCGAGAACAACCGCCATCGCTTCAACGACCTCGACTTCTGGACGGAGACGGCGAAGCTGCTCGAGGCCGGCCTTTTCGACAGCGTGTTCCTCGCGGACGTGATCGGCACGTACGACGGCTACCGGGGCGGCCCCGGGACGGCCCTGCGCGAGGCGGTGCAGATCCCGAGCAACGATCCCCTGCTGGTCATCCCGGCCATGGCCGCGGTGACCAGGCACCTGGGCTTCGCTGCGACCTTCTCCACGACCTACGAGCCGCCGTTCGCCTTCGCGCGGAGGGCCTCCACGCTGGACCACCTCACCAAGGGCCGCTTCGGCTGGAACATCGTGACCTCCTACCTCCCCAATGCGGCCCGCAACTTCGGCCTGGCCGACGAGGTGGAGCACGACCAGCGGTACGCGATCGCGGACGAGTACCTCGAGGTGCTCTACAAGCTGTGGGAAGGCTCCTGGGACGACGACGCCGTGATCGAGGACCGCGACCGGCGTATCTACACCGACCCGTCGAAGGTCCGCTCCATCGATCACCGGGGCCGGCACTTCTCCGTGGCCGGACCGCACCTGAGCTCGCCCTCCCTCCAGCGCACGCCCGTGCTCTTCCAGGCCGGCAGCTCCGTCGCGGGCAAGGCGTTCGCGGCGCGGCACGCCGAGGGTGTCTTCGTCGGTGGGCGTGATGCGGCGGCCTACCGGGAGAACGTGCAGGACCTCCGCCGGCTCGCCGTCGCCAACGGGCGGGGTGCCGATTCCATCAAGGCGTTCGCGAGCGCCGTCGTCATCGTCGGCAGGACCTCCAAGGGGGCCCAGCGGAAGGCGGACGAGTACCGCCGCCTCTCCAGCGCCGAGGGCTACCTCGCGCACGCGGGCGGCGGCGGGATCGATCTTGCCGCCTACCGGCCGGACGAGGTGATCGACGACATCCTGGCCCGCGAGAACCGGCCCGGCCGGGACCGGCAGCCGAGCAACCGGCGCCACCCGGCGGGGACCACCGTCGGGGAGGCGCTCGAGCGCATCACGCGGTTCGACCGGGGGCCCTTCGTGGCCATCGGCACACCCACCGAGGTGGCCGACGAGATCGAGCGGTGGGTCGAGGCGACCGGCCTCGACGGATTCAACCTGCGCCAGTTCCTCACACCCGGGACCGCGGAGGACTTCATCGAACTCGTGGTCCCGGAACTGCAGAAGCGCGGCCGCTACCGCAGGTCCTACGAGGAGTCCACCCTCCGCGAGCGCCTGTTCGGTCCGGGTTCGGCCAGGCTGCCGGACCGGCACCCCGGGGCACGGTACCGCAACGGCGCCAACCTCGGCAGCGGGTCCGCGGCACCCGGCCCGGTCCCGGGCGCCGCCACCGAACCCGACGCCGTCGCCGCGTCCTACGCCTAGGAGCCCCCGTGTCCCCCGTGTATTCAGTGTCCCCCGTGTCCTCGCCCACCCATCCGCACGGGACGGTCCCGCCCGGGCCGGTGGAGCACCCGCCGTCCACGTCGGCGCTCCGGGAACGGTTCCGCCCCCTCTTCACGGCCGTCGCCGACGGTGCGGCGCGCCGGGAACGGGACCGCGTGCTGCCCTTCGCCGAGGTGGCCGCGCTGAAGGAGGCCGGATTCGGTGCCCTGCGCGTTCCCGTCGAGTACGGCGGCTCCGGGGTGTCCCTACGTCAGCTCTTCACCCTCCTCACCGACCTGGCCGCGGCGGACTCGAACCTGGCGCAGCTCTGGCGTGGCCACTTCGCCTACGTCGAGGGGACGCTGCTCCAGCCCTCGTCGGCACATCGCGACCGGTGGCTGTTCGACGTCGCCGCCGGCGCCATGATCGGCAATGCCTCGAGCGAGCTCGCCGGCACGTCGCTGCGCGACATCCGCACCGCCCTGACGTCCCCGAGCCCGCCGGACGGCGCCCTGACGCTGACGGGCACCAAGTACTACAGCACCGGCAGCCTGTACGCCGACTGGATCGCCGGCAGCGCCGTGCGCGACGGCGAGCGCGTGGGGTACGCGGTCCGGGCCACGGCCCCCGGCGTCGAGCGGATCGACGACTGGGACGGGTTCGGCCAACGGCTCACCGGCAGCGGTACCACGCACTACACCGATGTGCGGGTGGACCCGCGGAACGTGCGGCCCTTCTCGCCCGAGGCTCCGAGCCACATGCATGCCTTCTTCCAGCTGGTGCTCGTCGCGTCGCTCGCGGGCATCGCCCGGGCCGCGGCCGAGGACGCAGCGGCCTTCGTCCGGCCGCGGACGCGGTCGTACGTCAACGCGACCACGCCGCTCCCGCGCGAGGACCCGCAGGTCCTGCAGGTGCTCGGCGAGCTGGCCGGGCAGGCATTCGCGGCGGACGCCGTCGTGCTCGCGGCCGCCGACCGCCTGGATGACGCCTATGAACGGCTCCGGACGGAGCGGGACGGACTGCCGGACGGGCCGCCGGGTGCCGCGGGCGGCGGCGCTCCGAGCGCTGCCCGGGCGGCGGTCGACGCCGCCGACATCGCGGTGAGCCAGGCGCAGCTCGTCGCCGTCGACCAGGCGTTACGGGCCGCCACCCACCTGTTCGAGGTGGGCGGGGCATCGGCGACCTCGGCGGGCAGGGCTCTCGATCGGCACTGGCGTAATGCGCGGACCATCTCCTCGCACAACCCCGCCATCTACAAGGCCCGGTCCCTGGGCTACTGGGCCGTGCACGGGGAGCGCGAGCCACAACCCGGGAACCCCTGACCGGGGCGGCGGGGGCAACGACCGGAAACGGCTAGCGTAGGACGCATGACGCACGAGTTCCGGTACGACGTCGAGATCCTGCACCTGCTCGTATCTCCCGCGCACGCCTACTTCGGGCGTGCACGCGACGGCGCGGCGGATGTCGTCACCACGGACGCCGGGACCGTGGAGGTCGTGGCCGGGAAGGGGATCGTGGGGGACCGCTTCTTCGGCAAGGCGGCCCACATGGACGCCGCCGTGACCGTGTTCGCCGTCGAGTCCCTCGAGGCCATTGCCGCGGAGCTCGGCGTTGCGCCGTTCGACCCGCTCCTGCCCCGCCGCAACGTGGTCCTGCGCGGTGCGGAGCTCACGCCGCTCATCGGACAGGACTTCGCCCTCGTGTCCGCCGACGGGAGCGTGGGATTCCACGGGGGCCGGCACGCCCACCCCTGCGCCTGGATGGACCGGGTGCTCGCCCCCGGCGCTCACAGGGCGATGCGCGGCAGGGGCGGCCTGCGGTGCCGCCCCCTGGACAGCGGACACCTCACCCGCGGACCGGCGGTTCTCGTCAGCCCCGTCCCGCTCGATCCGGGCGCAGCGGGCCGCGCCTCCGTACGCCTTCCGTCCCGACTTCCCTGAACGGCAGGCAACACCCGCCCCGGACAGCGTGCCGCACGTCGCGCGCTCACCGCGACCGCCCCTGCCTGCGGCAGGATCACCCGGACCGGGTGATCCTGCCGCAGGCACCGCCCTGCAGGATGGAGGAGTCGGTTCCGTTTGAGGACACGCCAGAGGCGGGCGTGCCCCGACTGCTGCTTCGGCGCGGTGCGGGCCGGTGCTACGTGGAGGAGGGAGGGCACCGATGGCAGCAGCGCCAGGAACGGCCGTCCCGCCGTCCAGGGGATCCGGGCAGCCACCACGCTCCCCCGCCCGCGCGCCGACGGCTCCCCGGAAACCCGGGGCGCAGCGGACCGGTGCAGGCAGGACCGGACGCCGGACGGTCGTGGGCGACGTGACGCTCGCCTGCCTTCCCGTCCTCCCCGCGGATCACCTGCAACTCGCTGCACCGGCCTCCACCGCCCAGGTCGCGGTGGTGCTCACGGGATGCGTGGCGGTGCGCGGAACCCGCGGACCCCTCATGCCCGTGGGACGGGGCGGCGGGGCAGCGAGCGCCGGTGCCCTGACCATCGCCGTCGGCGACCCCTCGGTGGTCCTGCTCCTCAGGTTCCCCCTGAACGCACTCTCCCACCGAGGCGTACGCCTCTCCGCCACGACCGCCAGGACCTTTGAGGAAGGACCCCTCCTCGGCCCCCTCCGCGAGTTCGCCTACGCCCTGTACCGCTCCCCTCCGCCCTTCTCCGAACAGGCGGGGCGGGCCGCGGAGCGCAGCCTCGTGGAACTGCTCGTCGGCGCGCTCCTGGAGGCGGAGGCGCCCGGTATGGACAGCGAGGCGTTGCGCGGCGTCCTCCGCTCCCGTGCCACCACGATCGTCCGGCACCGCTTCACCGACCCGTCCCTGCGGCCCCGTTCGGTGGCCCTCGAGCTCAATGTCTCGCTGCGGCACCTCCAGCGCAGCTTCGAAGGCTCGGGCACCACGATCGCACTGGAGATCCGTCGAGCCCGGATCGAATACGTCGCGGCGCTCATCGACACCCCGAGCGGCCCGGAGCGCACGGACCGCCGTATCGCCGCGCTCGCAGGTTTCAGCTCCGTCGGCCAGCTACGTGCTGCCTTCGACGACCACTTCGGGATGCCCACCTCCCGCTACCGGATGCTGGCGGCGGGACGGGCCCTGCTGCCCTCCGCCTGATGCGGGCGGGCCGCCTGTCGTCGTGCGCCGCAGTTGTGACGGGGAGACGCCGAATCGCGCGCGCACCCGCGACCGGAGCTCGAAGGCGGACGAGAAGCCCGATCGTCGGGCGATCTCGTTCACGGTGAGTTCCCGCGACGCCGGCGCGGCGAGAAGCATGCAGGCGTTGTCCGTGCGGCGCTCGCTGATCTCGGCCGCGATGCTGGTCCCGCTGCCCTCGAACGACCGTTGGAGGTGCCGGAGCGACACCCCCACCGCCTCGGCGATGGCGGCCGGAGTCAGCAGCGGGTCGCTGAAGGACTGGTCGATGAGATCGATCGCGGTGCGGCGCATGCGCAGTCTCTGGTCCGCCCGGGGGTCGGCGTCACCGAGCCCGTCCCCGTAGACGGCGACGAGCAGGTTCTCCAGTACCCGGGCGGCGACCACCTCGCTGACGGCGTTCCTGCCGTCCTGAGCGTCCATGAGCGCCGCGGCGAAGGCCGCCACCGGTCCTGCAAGTGCCCCACGACGGATGAGGCATTCCCCGGCCCGAAGCTCCACGCCGCGCTCGATCAGACGGGAGGACGGGACGAGGAGGTGGATCCAGCGCGTCGGGACGGAACTCTCCACCACGAGGTCGACCGGCTCGGTGAGGATCAGCGCCTCCCCCTGTTCGAGCGGGACGGGGGTGGAACCCGCCGGCACAGCCAGGGCGCGTCCCCGGGCCGCGAATCCCACGTACGTCATCCCGCGCAGGCCCACGGCCTGCGCCGACACCAGGAGTGCCGTCTGCGTCGTGGCGGCGACGGTCATGCTGCCGACCGATTTCGCCCGGACGGTCATCTCCGGATCACTCCCGTCGGGGGACGACAGCGACAGGCCGTCGACGCCCGGGCTGACCCACCTGCCGTCCCTCCCCGGCACGAAGGTCAGACCCTGGAGCACGGTCGATGGCACGTCACCCGCCATACCAGGTCCGCCTCCCGCCGCCTCGGATCCGTCCGTTCCGATTCTGCGCGCTCTCCCGTCGTCCTGGCGACAGCCGACGGGCGCCGCATCGCGATCAGGCGCCCGGCCAACGTCATTCCCGCGACACCCGCCGAGGGGTCGCACCGGGTCGAACGGGCGGCCGTGTCCGCCAGCCATGCGCCCTGCCTCAGCTGAGCAGTCCCCGCCAATGGTCCCAGGAGAGGTCCGCCGCTGCGGCTGCGAGGACGGCGTCAGCGTCCGGCATCCGGTCCACGGGACGCTTTCCGTCCAGACGCGCGGTGGGGACGCAGAACCAGGCGAGGATCCTGCGGTCCCTGCAGCCGGAGGATCGCCCGATCCGGGCCACGCCGACGATGAGCGGCTGCACGGAACGCACGGCGGGATCGAACTGGAAGCCCGGGTAGAGGACGCGGCCCGCGCGGGTCGCGACGCCGAGGATCCTCCGGTCCGCGGCGAGGCAGCCGGCCGGGGGGCTCCCGGGACCCAGGAGTTCGTCGACGGCCGAGCCGGGAAGGAGCCCGAACTCGGCCGCGATCGACGACCACACAGCACCCGAGGAGAGGATGGACACCGATGACGGAGCCGCGTTCTGCCGGGACCGGTGCGGCGGCAGGGTGCCGGTCGGCACGGACAGTTCGTCGGCCGCAGCGCTCTGGCGTGGTGGGACCATTTCCGGAAACTCCTCCGAGACCGCCGGTGAAGCGCGCTGGGAAGCGCGTCCTGTAGGGCCAGTCTGTGGAGCCCGTGCCCGATGTACAGGCTCCTGGCGCGCGATTGCGCGTCCCGGTGCGCGGCGGGCGCATTGCATCGTTGGACATGGCGTCGGAAGAAGCCGTGGGCGGGCGCTTCCTCTGCAGCGGTCCGCACCGCCGGGCCCTAGGCGCCGTAGTCGATCTCCCCTGTCGTGGCGACACAGGCCGTGCGCCCGGGCGCCGACTGGTACTGCCAGTACATGTTGGTGTGGCCGATGACCTTGTCCGGGGTGGGCGCCCCGTAGGCGCTCAGATCCTCCGTGGTGTGGGCGTCCCCGACCAGCGTGACGTCGTACCCGCGGGTGAATGCCCCGTGGATGGTCGAGCGGATGCAGGCATCCGTCTGGGCCCCGGTGACCACGAGCCGGCCGACGCCGGCCGCTGCGAGCACCTCCTCGAGGTCGGTGCCCTCGAACGAATCGCCATGGTTCTTGTGCACGAGCGGTTCGGACCCGAGCCGCTCGATCTCCGGCACCAGCTTCCAGGCCTCGCTCCCCGCCTCGAGGTCGGCGTCCGTGTGCTGAACCCAGACCACCGGCACGGACTCCTCGCGGGCCTTGCCCACCAGGGTGTTGATGTTGGCGACCACCTCGTCCCTCGCATGGGCGCCGGCAACCACGCCGTTCTGCACGTCGATGACCATCAGGGCCGTATGGGGACGATTCTGGAGGGTTGTCATGAGTGCTCCTCGGGACGAAAGGACTGCCCTGCTCCGTCGGGCGGTTGCCGGACTGACGACGAGCGTACCGGCACCCTCGACCCCTCGGCAGGAGCATCGAGGACAGGGATGTTCCGCATCAGCGCCCCGCGAACGCGGAACCGTCCGCACCCCGAGCGGGGCGGCGCCGAAAGGCTGGGGGTGCCGGTTCCGGCGGGCTCCGGCACACCTCCTCGCCGCCCCCGGCCGGCGCGGACCAGTATCGGTCCACCTCCGCGTGGTCGCTCCACGAGGCCTGGATGGACACAGCCTCCGTGCAGGAGAACCGGGGGCCTCCGTGTCCGACACCGACAGCCACTAGGCTGGCCCCATGGCCCCCCGTCCCCCTGTCCGCCCGCCGGCACGGCAGCCCCGCGCCACGCGCGCGGCCGTCGCCTGGTGTGCGGCCGACGTCGCCCTCGTCCTGGCGTTCGCCGCGTCCGGACGCCGCACGCACGAGCACGGCGTGAGCGCAGCCGGAGTCCTGGAGACCGCCTGGCCGTTCCTGTTCGCCTACGCGGTCACCACGGTCGTGGCGCGCGCGTGGCGAACCCCGGCCGCCCTCCGGCCCACCGGTCTCACCCTGTGGCTCGGGACCGTGGTGGGCGGACTGGCACTGCGCGCCCTCTCCGGCGCCGGGGTGGCCCCCAGCTTCCAGGTCGTCACGCTCCTCGTCCTCGGCGTGTTCCTGCTGGCCCCGCGAGTCGTCGCCCGCGCGATCCGCAGGCCGCCTGCCGGTAGCGTAGGACCGAGCTTCCCGACCCCCGCGAAAGGCACGCCATGATCACCGCATTCGTCCTCATCCAGACCGACGCCGCGCGCATCCCCGAGAGCGCGCAGGCGATCTCCGAGATCGAGGGCATCAGCGAGGTCTACTCCGTGACCGGCGAGTGGGACCTCATCGCCATCGCGCGTGTCACGCGGCACGAGGACCTCGCGGACGTCATCGCGGACCGGCTGTCGAAGGTCGAGGGCGTGCGGTCGACGACGACGCAGATCGCGTTCCGCTCCTACTCGCAGCACGACCTCGACGCCGCCTTCTCCCTCGGCTTCGACAGCTGACGGACCTGCAGGCGCTCCGGGACCGCATCTGGTTCAGTAGGAGCGGCTGACCTCGACCCAGCGCTCGAGCACGTCCGCGGCGGCGCCGGTGTCCAGGGAGGCACGCGCGCGGTCCATCGCCGACCGGATCCTGCCGACGAGTGTGCCGTCGGAGGCGTCGTCGAGCGCCACGAGGCCCGCGGCGGCATTGAGGACAACGGCGTCGCGGACCGGTCCGGGGCGGCCCGCCAGGACCGCGCGCACCACCGCCGCATTGCCCGCCGCGTCGGTGCCGCGGAGCGCGTCGACCGGCACGGCGTCGAGACCGAAGTCGCCGGGGTGCACCTGGTGCGCCTGCACCTGCCCGTCGCGGACCTCCCACACCGTGGAGGACCCGCTGGTCGTCAGCTTGTCGCGGCCGTCGTCGCCCCGGAAGACCAGCGCGCGGATACCCCGCGCCGCCAGGACACCGGCCATGAGGGGGGCCATCCGTGCATCGGCACACCCGAGCGCCTGCGCCGACACACCGGCGGGATTGCTCAACGGACCGAGGAAGTTGAACGCCGTCGGGACGCCGAGCTCGCGGCGCGGCACCGCGACGTGCTTCATCGACGGGTGGAAGACCTGCGCGAAGCAGAACGTGATCCCGGCCCGCTCCACGGTGCGGGCGACATCGGCCGGTGCGAGGTCGAGCCGGACGCCCAGTTCCTCGATGACGTCGGCGGCCCCGGAGGCCGAGGACGCACCCCGGTTCCCGTGCTTGACGACCTTCGCCCCTGCGCCCACAGCGACCAGCGAGGACATCGTCGAGATGTTGAGCGTGTTGAGGCCGTCGCCCCCGGTCCCGACGATGTCGAGGGTCGGTCCCTCGACCGCGATGCGGTGCGCCCGCCCCAGCATCGCCTCCACCAGCCCGACGAGTTCCCCGACCGACTCGCCCTTGGCCCGGAGGGCTATCAGGAATCCCGCGATCTGGGCGTGGCTCGCCTCGCCGGCCATGATCGTGTCCATCGCCCACCGGCTCTGCGCGGTGCTCAGATCGGCTCCCGTCAGGAGGGACGAGAAGATCGACGGCCAGGTCGGTTGGCCCCCCGCGGGGGCGGTTGTCACGCTCACCGTCCAAGATTATCTACGAATTGTAGAAAGTCATCCCGGGGAACTTCCGCGGAAACACGGGCGTTCTGCCTCTCCGCAGGTTTGCGCGACGCTCCGGAGCGCCGTTTCGCGTTGGTGATCGCGTTGTCCTTGGGGACATAATGACTCTGTGACATCTGCGACCCAAGCCCCCAGCACTGCCCCGCATCCCGCGCTCAACCGCCCCAACATGGTCTCCGTCGGAACCGTCGTGTGGCTGTCCAGCGAGCTGATGTTCTTCGCCGGCCTCTTCGCCATGTACTTCACCCTGCGCTCCACCTCCAGCGAGTTGTGGGCCATGGAGACCGAGAAGCTGAACGTGCCGTTCGCCCTCATCAACACCGTCATCCTGGTGTCGAGCTCCTTCAGCTGCCAGTTCGGCGTCTTCGCCGCAGAGCGCCTGCAGCCCCGCCGCACCGGCGGCCTGTTCGCCTTCAGCCGGTGGGGCATGGTCGAGTGGTTCCTGCTCACGTTCCTCATGGGCGCGATCTTCGTCTCGGTGCAGGCCTATGAGTACGCCGAGCTCGTCGCGGAGGGCGTCGCACTGTCCTCGAACGCCTTCGGCTCGGCCTTCTACATCACCACCGGCTTCCACGGCATCCATGTGATCGGCGGGCTCATCGCCTTCCTCTTCATCATCGGTCGTGCCTTCATCGCCCGCCAGTTCGGCCACTTCGAAGCCACCTCGGCCATCGTGACCTCGTACTACTGGCACTTCGTCGACGTCGTCTGGATCGGGCTCTTCATCATCATCTACTTCCTCCAGTAACTGGTGCACCTAAACTCTTCTACTAGAGGTAGAATTCAATGAAGAACTCCAGCAGCTCTGGTACCACAAAAGGCAGGAACCACTCCGTGAAGGCACTCTCCCAGAGGCGGCGTCACCCACTTGCAGCATTCGCGCTGCTCCTGATGGCGCTCCTCGTCACCGGCGGGCTCTACGCCGCAGCCAGCACCGCTAATGAAGCGCAGGCGCAGACCACCACATTCACGCAGGACGACGTCGAAGAGGGCAGCAAGCTGTTCTCGGCCAACTGCGCCTCCTGTCATGGCATGGGCGCCACGGGATCGCAGGCGGCACCGTCGCTCGTCGGTGTCGGTGCCGCATCGGTCGACTTCCAGGTGGGCTCGGGACGCATGCCCATGCAGATGGACGGCCCGCAGGCCCAGGCGAAGCCCGTGCAGTTCACCGAGGAGCAGATCCGGCAGATGGCCGCCTACGTCGCATCCCTCGGCGCCGGTCCCGCGATCCCGTCCGAGGAGATCCTCGACGCCTCGCAGGGGGACGCCTCCAACGGCGGCGAGCTGTTCCGCGTCAACTGCGCCATGTGCCACAACGCTGCGGCCGCCGGCGGCGCCCTCACCCAGGGCAAGTTCGCGCCATCGATCGACGGCACCAGCGAGAAGCACATCTACGAGGCCATGGTCACGGGTCCGCAGAACATGCCCGTCTTCAGCGACGCCAACATCTCCCCGGAGGACAAGCAGGACATCATCGCCTTCCTCAAGACCATCGAGGAGCAGGGCTCCCCGGGTGGAGCCGAACTGGGTTCACTCGGCCCGGTCTCCGAAGGACTCTTCATCTGGGTCGCCGGGTTGGGTGTCATCATCGCCTTCACCGTGTGGCTGACCTCCAGGTCCTCCTGACCATCCACGCGCACACCGTGAACGAATCACAGACAGACTTTCGTATGCAGTACCTGAAGAAGGATGAGAGAGATCATGGCCGACTCTAGTCACGGCGCTCCCGGGACCTCGGTTACCGTCGCCACGCCGGGCAGCGAGCTCGACGCGTTCCAGAATCCCGGTCTCCCCCCGCACCGGCCTCGTATCGCCGACAAGAGCCGGCGCGGTGAGAAGCGGGCCGAGCGGCAGGTCGCGCTTCTGTTCATGATCTCGGTGCTCGGCACCCTGCTCTTCTTCGTCGGATACTTCGCCGTACCGCTCAACGAGACCGTCGAGCGGCTGCGCCTCCAGAACCTGCTGCTCGGACTCGGTACCGCCTTCGCGATGCTCGGCATCGGAGTAGGGATGGTGCACTGGGCCAAGACGCTGATGCCGGATCACGAACTGACGGAGAGCCGCTACGAGATCCGCCCCGAGCAGGACCGCGAGGACGCCGAGAAGATCGTCAACCAGATCCTGGACGAGTCCGGGATCAAGCGTCGGCCGCTGATCCGCAACACGCTCCTCGGAGCGGCGATCCTCGCTCCCCTGCCGGCCATCGCGATCTTCCGCGACCTCGGCCCCCTGCCCGGGAACAGCCTGAAGCAGACCATGTGGGACACCGGCGTCCGCCTGACCCGCGACCCCAGTGGTACCCCCATCCGCGCGTCCGACGTCACCATCGGGTCCGCGTTCCATGTCATCCCCGAAGGCCTCAACGAGGTCGAGAACAAGCTCGAGGAGAAGGCCAAAGCGGTCGTCCTGCTCATGCGCCTCGACCCCGAGGAACTCAACCCCTCTCCCGGCCGGGAGAACTGGGGCTACGACGGAATTGTCGCGTATTCCAAGATCTGCACGCACGTCGGCTGCCCGGTAGCGCTCTACGAACAGCAGACACACCATCTGCTGTGCCCCTGTCACCAGTCCACCTTCGACCTTGAGCAAGAGTGCAAGGTGATCTTCGGACCGGCTGCGCGGCCGCTGCCACAGCTACCCATCGAAGTCGACGACGAGGGCTACCTCGTCGCTTCAAGCGATTTCCAAGAACCCGTAGGACCTAGTTTCTGGGAGCGAGGCTGACATGAGCAGCTCAACTGCGACACACACCTACGTGCCGAAGACGCGCGTGGGCAAGGTCACCGACTACGTCGACTCCCGCGTCGGCGGGTCAGGGATGGTCAAGGTGTTCGGGCGGAAGATCTTCCCCGACCACTGGTCCTTCATGTTCGGCGAGGTGTCGCTGTACTCCTTCGTCGTCCTGCTGCTCTCGGGCACCTTCCTCACCTTCTTCTACGACCCGTCGATGGCGGAGACGCACTACGAGGGCAGTTACCTGCCCCTGCGCGGCGTCGAGATGTCGGTGGCCTACGCGTCATCACTGGACATCTCCTTCGACATCCGCGGCGGCCTGTTCATGCGCCAGATCCACCACTGGGCCGCACTGCTGTTCGTGGCCGCAGTCGCAGTGCACATGCTGCGTGTGTTCTTCACCGGTGCGTTCCGCCGCCCGCGCGAGTTCAACTGGGTCGTCGGCTGTGTCCTGCTCGTCCTGAGCCTGGCCGCCGGCTTCACGGGCTACTCGCTCCCCGACGACCTGCTCTCCGGTAACGGACTCCGCATCATCGACGGCGTCATGAAGGCCATCCCCGTGGTGGGTACCTACCTGAGCTTCTTCCTCTTCGGTGGGGAGTTCCCGGGCACCATGATCATCGGCCGCCTGTACGTGCTGCACATCCTCCTGATCCCCGCGGTCATCCTGCTGCTGATCGCCATCCACATGTTCATGCTGGTGCTCCACAAGCACGCCCAGTTCGCCGGTCCCGGCAAGACCAACACCAATGTGGTCGGCTACCCGGTGGGGCCCGTCTTCGGTGCCAAGGCAGCGGGCTTCTTCTTCATCGTGTTCGGTGTCCTCGCAGCGATCGCCGCGGCGTTCACCATCAACCCGATCTGGAACTACGGACCGTACGATCCCTCCCCCGTGTCGGCGGGCACCCAGCCCGACTGGTACATCGGATGGGTGGACGGCGCCCTGCGCCTGATGCCCGGCACGATCGGCGACAACTTCGACTTCGAGTTCATGATCCCCTTCCCCTGGGGCGTCAACGCGCTGTCGCTGAACGTCCTGATCCCCGCGCTCGTCCCGGCCATGATCGTCTTCACCCTGATGTTCGCCTGGCCCTGGATCGAAGCCTGGGTCACGAAGGACAAGCGTGAGCACCACCTGCTGGACCGCCCGCGCAATGCTCCCACCCGCACCGCCATCGGCGTCGCAGGCGTCGTGTTCTACTGCGTCCTCTGGGCCGCTGCCAGCTCCGACCTCATCGCCACGCACTTCCTGGTGTCGCTGAACGACGTGACCTACTGGCTCCGGTTCCTCGTGATCCTCGGCCCGATCCTCGCCTTCATGGTGACGCGACGCATCGCCCTGGCCCTGCAGCGCAAGGACCGCGAGATCGCCCTGCACGGTCGGGAGACCGGTCGGATCGTCCGGCTGCCGCACGGCGAGTTCATCGAGGTCCACGAGCCCGTCGACGACTACAAACGCTACCGGCTCGTCAGCTTCGACTCACCCGAGGTCATGATCCCGACCCCGGACGCCGACGGTAAGATCAGCGTGCTCGACAAGGTCCACGGACGCGTCTCGCGCTTCTTCTTCGAGGACCGGGTTGCCCCGGTCACCCCGAAGGAACTCGCGGCCTCCCACGGGGACCACCATGGCGAGATCGCCGGTGCGAAGGACCGCGAGTCGATCGCGAGCCACTAGCACCTGACCGACCGATCGAAGGGCCCGGACACTCCGTCCGGGCCCTTCGTCATCCCCGGGTCCACCCGCGCCACCGACTCCACCGGAAGAGGAACCACCGTGACCGACCGTCCGCCCACGATGAGCGCAGGCCTGCCCACCCACACACGGCGCCCTGCCACGTCGCTCGCTGTAGCCGTGAGCGAGGTGTTCGCACCCGCGATCCTCCTGTCGGTGTTCCTGGCAGTGACCGCCCTCGGTTCCTCGCCCTGGCCCCGCGGTGCCCTGCTCGCCCTCGTGGCCGTGGGTTCCACCACGGCGCTCCCCCTGCTGGTCGTCGTCGCCCTCGTGCGCCGCGGTCACCTCGTCGACCACCACATCAGTGACCGCCGGCAGAGGACGCCGGTGCTCGCCGGGACCCTCGTGTCGATCGGTGTGGGTCTGGTGCTGCTGCTGCTCCTCGACGCCCCGCGCGTCCTCGTCGGGGCCGTTCTGTGCACCGTGGGAGGCGTCGTCGTGGTGCTGGTCGTCAACCTCTGGTGGAAGCTGTCAGCGCACTCGGCTGTCGTCGTGTTCGTGGTCGCGGGGTGCATCGTCCTCCTCGGCGGCTGGGCATGCCTCCTCCTGGTGGTCCCCGCGGCCGTGGGGTGGTCCCGCGTCCGCCTGCAGGCGCACACGCCGGCGCAGGTGCTCGCGGGCTATGCTCTCGGTGCGGCGATCGGTGTCGCCTTCGCGGTGGTCGGCGCCAACGGCTGATTCGCCCGGAAGGGGCGCACCCTCCGGGTCGCTGCTGTGTTCGACGGCGATGGTCATGATCAGAGCCGGGATGCGCGGCAGGTGTCGTACTGGTGGCCTGCCGCCCGGATCGAATGGACGCGAGGATGGATGACGTCCCTCGGGTGGGTAGCGACCCGGGTCCAGGACTCCTCCGAGTGGTCCTCCTGCACATCTCCTCGGGCTCGTCGCTGCGGTGATCGTCGCGGGCGGGATGGGGTTCTTGACGGGTGGGTACGAGAGCCTGCAGCAATCTCTCCGAGCAGGTGCCTGGCACGGCAGGCTCGAACGGTGCCAGGGCGATCGCGTGCCACGTCCCGAGCGCGGATCGGGGACCATCGGGGAGTAACGGGGCGTAGGCGTCGCCGTGGCCAGTAGGCCGGGGGCGGGCGTACCCCTTCAGCACGGGCCCGCGAAGGTCACCGGGGCGGCTTCGGGCTGTACGCGCGGGGGGTGCGTACGCCGGGCCGCTGCAGGGGCACCCACAGCTTGTAGCGGTCGGCACGGTAATAGGAGACGGAGTAGTCGATCATCGCCCGCGCCACGTAGGCGTGCCGCTGGATCTTGAGCAGCGGCGCATTCATCTCCACATTGAGCAGGCGCGCGATGGACGGCGACGCCGCCGTCGCCTCGATCGTGTCCTCCCCCCACTCCATGACGAGCCCGTACTTCTCGCTGAGCACGTTGTACAGCGAGGTGGGAGGAGGACCGTCGAGGATCCCCTTCACGCGGTGCGCCGGGATGAAGTTCTCATCCACGCTCATGGGCTCCCCGTCGGCCAGCAGCTGCCGCCGGAACCGGATCACCGGCTGACCGATCTCGATCTGCAGCTCTCGCGCAACGAGCGGCGAGGCTCCCTGCTGTTCGAAGCTCAGCACACGGGCATCCGGCACCATGCCGCGCCGGATCATCTCCTCGGTGTACGAGGTCATCTTCACGTGCAGGTCCATCTTGCTCCGCGCCACGAAGGTCCCGAGTCCCACGACGCGCTCGAGGACCTCCTCCGCGACCAGGGCGTCGACGGCCTGGCGGACGGTCATGCGGGCCACCCCGAAGTAGTCGCTCAGCTGCCGCTCCGACGGGATGCCGGCCCCTGGCTCACCGCAGTGCTGAACGTAGCGCCGCAGGCTCTCGCGCAGCTGGACGTGCTTGGGGGTGGCGGAGGCGTCATCCAGCCGGTCCGCGTCGAAGGGCCTCGGCAGCACGGCCATGTGTCGGTCTCCTTCTCTCTGCTGTCCCGCCGCACGGCGTCGATACCGACTGTACGCAGACGCCCTGCTTAAACGCGAGGGAGCCCGCACATGGCGGGCTCCCTCGGTGGTGCACGGTGGGGCTAGTGGGCGTGGTCGCCCCGGCTGTACTCGAAGACCCAGCCGACGAGGGCGATCACGGCGAGACCGAGGCCCATGTAGAGGATCCAGAAGCCGATCGCCATGCCGAGGAACCCGGTGGCGGCGGACAGACCGAGCACGAGGGGCCACCAGCTCCAGGGGCTGAAGTGCCCTTGCTCGCCAGACCCCTCGTGGATCTCGGCGTCGAGGCGGTCCTCAGGGCGTTCCCCGACGCGCTTGCCGGTGAACGCGAGGTAGAAGCCGATCATCCCGGCGAGTCCGCCGACGAGCAGGATGCCGAGCAGACCGACCCACTCCGACCACTCGGTCAGGAAACCGTAGATCAGGGCGATGGGCACGAAGATCGGCACACCGATCAGGAAGAGGTTCTTCTCGATCCTCATGCGTCCGCGTCCTTCCGGTCGGCCGAGCCCAGCGCCTGGCCGATCACGCTGTCATCGGGGGTGTGGGTCTGCTGGAGTTCGGGGTGGTGGAGATCCAGTGCCGGCCGCTCCGAGCGGATGCGGGGCAGCGAGGTGAAGTTGTGGCGCGGAGGCGGGCACGAGGTGGCCCATTCCAGCGAGGCGCCGAAGCCCCACGGGTCGTCCACCTCGACCTTCTTGCCGGTGCGCCAGGTGATGTACACGTTCCAGAAGAACGGGATCAGGGAGGCGCCCAGGACGAACGAGCCGATGGTGGAGAACTGGTTCATGGCCGTGAAGCCGTCCTCGGGCAGGTAGTCCGCATAGCGGCGGGGCATGCCCTCGACACCGAGCCAGTGCTGGATCAGGAACGTGGCGTGGAAGCCGAGGAACAGCATCCAGAAGTGGATCTTGCCGAGGCGCTCGTTGAGCATCTTGCCCGTGAACTTGGGCCACCAGAAGTAGAAGCCGGCGAACATCGCGAACACCACGGTCCCGAAGACCACGTAGTGGAAGTGCGCCACCACGAAGTAGGTGTCGGAGACGTGGAAGTCCAGCGGGGGCGAGGCCAGGATGATCCCGGTCAGGCCACCGAACAGGAAGGTCACGAGGAAGCCCAGGCTCCACAGCATGGGCGTCTCGAACGTCAGCGAACCGCGCCAGAGCGTACCGATCCAGTTGAAGAACTTCACACCCGTGGGCACCGCGATGAGCATGGTCATGAATGCGAAGAACGGCAGCAGCACGGCGCCGGTGACGTACATGTGGTGCGCCCACACGGTCACCGACAGGGCGGCGATGGAGATCGTCGCGTAGACGAGGCCCTTGTAGCCGAAGATCGGCTTGCGGCTGAAGACCGGGAAGATCTCGGAGACGATGCCGAAGAACGGCAGCGCGATGATGTAGACCTCGGGGTGGCCGAAGAACCAGAAGAGGTGCTGCCACAGGATGGCACCGCCCGCTTCCGGGTCGAAGATGTGGGCCCCGAAGCGGCGGTCCGCGCCGAGGGCGAAGAGGGCGGCAGCCAGGGGCGGGAACGCCATGAGCACGAGGATCGAGGTGATCAGGGCGTTCCAGGTGAAGATGGGCATGCGCCACATCGTCATGCCGGGGGCGCGCATGCAGATGATCGTCGTGATGAAGTTGACGCCGCCGAGGATGGTGCCGAAGCCCGACAGGGCGAGTCCGAACACCCACAGGTCGCCACCGACACCCGGGGAGAAGGTCGTGCTGGAGAGCGGTGCGTAGGCGAACCAGCCGAACGACGCTGCGCCCTGCGGAGTCACGAAGCCCGAGACGGCGATGGTGCTGCCGAACAGGAAGAACCAGAACGCCAGGGCGTTCAGTCGCGGGAAGGCGACGTCGGGCGCGCCGATCTGCAGGGGCATGATGACGTTCGTGAAGCCCGCGAACAGCGGGGTCGCGAACATCAGGAGCATCACGGTGCCGTGCATCGTGAACAGCTGGTTGTACTGCTCCTTCGTCTGCAGGAGCTGCATGCCCGGCTCGAAGAGCTCGGCGCGGATGACGAGGGCCATCACGCCGGCGAGGCAGAAGAAGACGAACGAGGAGATCAGGTACATGTACCCGATGGTCTTGTGGTCGGTCGAGGTGATCCAGTTGACGACGATGCGCCCCTTGGATCTCGGGACCACGCGGGGAGCGGCTACGGTGCCGGCTTCCTCAAGGGTGTATTCGAACGTGGACATCAGCTGCTGCTCCTGGCTGGGTCGGTATCGGGATCGTCCTCCGGGTAGGAGTCGCGGTCATACTCATCGCCGAGCTGGCCCTCTTCCAGCTGACTCATCTGCGCATCGAACTCCGCCTGGGAGACGACCTGCACGTTGAAGAGCATCTCCGAGTGGTACTGGCCGCACAGTTCGGCGCACTTCCCGTCGAAGGTGCCTTCCTTGGTGGGCGTGAGATTGATGTAGTTCGTGCGGCCCGGGTAGAGGTCGCGCTTCATCAGGAAGCCGGGGACGAAGAAGGAGTGCTGCACGTCGCGGGCGTTGAGCTGGAGCTCGACGGTCCTGTTCACGGGCAGGTAGAGCGTCGGCAGGTCTGCCTCCTGGCCGGTCTCACCGGTGAGGTGGGCCTGCACTCCCGTGGAGTACCTGTCCTCGGTGACGTAGTTGAAGTCCCAGGACCACTGCTTGCCGCGTACGTCCACGATGACGTCGGGATCCTCCACGCGCGCATCGATGGTCGCGATGTCACGCTCGGTGAAGTAGAAGAACACCAGCACCATGAAGAGGGGGATCGTCAAGTAGAAGATCTCGAGCGGCAGGTTGTAGCTCATCTGCCGCGGGTAGCCGGTGTCGTTCTTGCGACGGCGGTACGCCACCATGCACCAGATGATCAGACCCCACGTGATGACACCGACGGCCAGGGCCGCGATCCACGAGTTGACCCACAGATCGGTGATGGCCGCGGTGTGGTTGGTGTTGTCCCGATCTGCCGGGAGCCAGCCCCTCTGGGCCTCCTCCGAACAGCCGGTCAGTAGGAGGGCGCCGACCAGCGAGATGCTGGAGATCTTCGCGATCCTGACGCGCTTGCTACCGGTTCGGTCCTGCGAACTCACAGACGGACCTTCCTTTTCTACGTGCGTTGCCACCCGCCCGGGAAGCGGTCCGGGGTGCACATCCAGTTTTACTACTCACTGTAGAGCTTACCCGGAAGACCTGCGATCCGGTGACATGCAAAAGGCCCGGAACGCACCTTTTCGGTTCGTTCCGGGCCTTCGCCGTGTGTCGTCGGACTGCTAGTGGAATGAGTCTCCACAGGCGCAGGACCCGCCCGCATTCGGGTTGTCGATGGTGAACCCCTGCTTCGAGATGGTGTCCTCGAAATCGATGGACGCGCCGGACAGGTAGGGGACGCTCATCTTGTCCACGATGACCTCGACGCCGTCGAAGTCCCGGACGGCGTCGCCGTCGAGGACGCGCTCATCGAAGTAGAGCTGGTAGATCAGGCCCGAACAGCCGCCGGGCTGGACGGCCACGCGCAGACGGAGGTCCGTGCGGCCCTCCTGCTCGAGGAGGCTCCGGACCTTGCCGGCTGCAACCTCGGACAGGGCGACCTCGTGCGCAGGGAGATCCGTGGACTCCTGCAGGGAGTCTGTTTCGGTGGTCGATGTGCTCATAAGTGTCTCTCCTCGTTCGGACCCCGGTGGACCCGCTCGTACCGTCCGCGGTTGGGCGCGCACGGCTTCCTTCAATCGTACGCCGGACCCAGCGACTGCATAACGGACGGCGGGCCCGAAACATTTCCGGCCTCTGCCATCCGGCTCCTCCCCTACTCCCGGTGCAGCCCGCCCTCATTGAGCCGTGCGAGGAGGATGGCCTCGGCCAGGACGGCTTTGCGGAACTCGTCGAGGTGCAGCGATTCGTTCGCGCTGTGGGCCCGTGAGTCGGGGTCCTCGACGCCGGTGATCAGGATCTGCGCGGACGGGAAGAGCTCGGTGAGGTCCGCGATGAACGGGATGGAGCCGCCCATGCCCGCCTCGACGGGCTGCACGCCCCACGCCTCCTCCAGGGCTTCGAGGGCCAGGCGTGACGCGGGCTCGGTGGTGTCCGTCCGGAAGGGACTGCCGGTCTCCCCCGGCGTGAACGTCACCCGGGCCCCGAAGGGCGCGTGGCCCTCCACATGGCGGCGCACGGCGTCCATCGCGGCTTGCGGATCCTCGCCCGGTGCCAGCCGGAGGCTGAACTTGGCGCGCGCCCGCGGGAGCAGCGTGTTGGAGGACAGGGCCACGCTCGGGATGTCCATGCCGATGATGGACAGGGCGGGCTTGTGCCAGAGGCGGGACGCGATGGAACCTGTCCCGGCGAGCTGCACGCCGTCGAGCACCGAGGCGTCGGAGCGGTAGTCCTGCTCGTCGTAGTCCACGGATGCGTGGTCCCCGCCCTGCAGGCCGGCGATCGCGACGTCGCCCGCGTCGTCGTGCAGGGTCGCGATGAGCCGGGCGAGGAGGGTCGGGGCGTCGAGCACGGGGCCGCCGAACATGCCGGAGTGCACGGCATGGTCGAGGACCTGGACCTCGATGGTGCCGTCCACGAGGCCGCGCAGGCTGGTGGTGAGCGCGGGGACACCCACCTTCCAGTTGCTGGAGTCGGCGACCACGATGACGTCGGCCTCGAGGTCGTCCCGGTAGGTCTCGAGGAAGGAGCGGAAGGTCGGCGAGCCGGCCTCCTCCTCACCCTCGATGAAGAGCGTCACCCCCACACCGAAGGTGTCGCCGAGCACCTCGGACAGGGCGCGGAAGGCACCGATGTGCGCCATGATGCCGGCCTTGTCGTCGGCGGCCCCCCGGCCGTAGAGCCGGCCGTGGCGTTCGGTGGCCTCGAACGGCTCGCTCTCCCAGAGCGCGGGGTCACCCGGTGGCTGGACGTCGTGGTGTGCGTACAGGAGCACGGTGGGTCGGTCGCCGACGGCGCGGCGGCGGGCGACGACGGCGGGCCCGCCCGGGGTGCCGTCGTTGTCGACCCGCAGGATGCGGACGTCGTCGATACCGGCGTCCCGGACCAGTGCGGCCACGGCCTCGGCGCTGCGGTCGAGGTCCGCGGCGTCGAAGGCCTCCCAGGCGATGCCCGGGATGGCGACGAGCGCCGAGAGTTCCTCGACGATCCGGGGGAACGCCGCGTCGACGCTCGCCCGCAGGTGCGCGACGACGTCGGAGGGCTCGTGCGGATGCTCGGTGGGGGTACTCATGGAAGTCATGCCAGAACCCTACACACGCACGCGGCGGGCGGGCCGTCCGGGACCGGCCTGACGTGGGCGGGCTCGCCGGGGGCGGCCGGGGACCATCCGGACCTGCCCGACACCACCCGGCGGAGTCGCCGCCCGGAGCCGGTATCCTGAGGGGGTGTTCGGACGAAATAAAGAAGCACCCTCTGCCCAGGAAGTCGTCGACAGCGCTTCACGCACCCACGAGCCGCAGCGCGCGCAGGGCAAGGGCGCCCCGACGCCCCGGCGCAGCGTGCAGCAGGCCGCCCGCAAGCGGCCGCTGGTCCCCGCCGACCGCAAGGCCGCCCGGGACAGGAGCCGGTCGTCGGTGCGTGACGACCGCGCGAGGATGCGCCAGGCACTCGACACCGACGACGAGCGCTACCTGCCGCTGCGGGACAAGGGCCCCAGCCGCCGCTTCATCCGCCAGTTCGTCGACGCGCGCGTCAACATCGGCGAATTCCTCATGATCGCCGCGCTCGTGTTCGTGGTCCTCAGTTTCTTCCAGTCCCTCGCGGTGCAGAGCGCCGTGCTCATGGCGTTCTGGGTCCTGATCGTCGCGGTGATCGTGGACTGCGTCCTGCTGCGCCGCAAGCTCAAGAAGAAGCTGACCGAGAAGTTCGGCGGCCCCAACCAGGGCGATCTCTGGTACGGCGTGACCCGGGCGCTTCAACTGCGTCGCCTCCGACTGCCGAAGCCCCAGGTCAAGCGCGGGCAGTACCCCTCCTGACCCCCCTCCGCCGCCACGCATGGCGACGGGAACGCGAAGAGCCGGGCCCTCGGGCCCGGCTCTTCGCATGTCGAGGACGGGCCGTCAGGCCGGGATACGACGGCGGGAGCGCACCAACCCCCGGTTGATCCGCCGCGCCCAGAAGGGTCCCTCGTAGAGGAAGCCCGTGTACCCCTGGACGAGCGTCGCCCCGGCCTCGAGCCGCTCGACGACGTCCTCGGGGGTCTCCACGCCACCCACGGAGACGAGCGCGAGTTCGGTCCCCACCGCGGCGCGGAGCCGCTTCAGGACCTCGAGGGAGCGCGCCTTCAGGGGTGCGCCGCTGAGGCCGCCCACACCCTTGGCCATCACCGTGGCCGGGTCGGTCGAGAGGTTCTCGCGGGTGATGGTGGTGTTGGTGGCCACGATGCCGTCGAGCCCGAGGTCCAGCGCGAGGGCGCCCACGTCGTCGAGGTCCTGGTCCGTGAGGTCGGGGGCTATCTTGACCAGGAGCGGCACGTGCCGGCCCGCGGCGTCGTCGGCCGTCCGCCGCACGGACTCGAGGAGCGGCCGGAGGGAGTCGACGCCCTGCAGCAGCCGGAGCCCGGGCGTGTTCGGGGAGGACACGTTGACCACGAGGTAGTCCGCCACCGGCGCCAGCTGCCCGGCGCTCGCCAGGTAGTCGCCGACGGCGTCGGTGAGGTCCACCTTCTTGGTCTTGCCGATGTTGGCCCCCACCACGGGGCGCGGGCGCGCAGCGTAGCGGCGCGTAAGCCTCCGGCGGGCGGAGGCGAGACGGGGCGCCACCGCGGCCGCGCCGTCGTTGTTGAAGCCCATCCGGTTGATGACGGCCCTGTCCTCGACGAGCCGGAACAGCCGCGGCGTCGGATTACCCGGCTGCGCCTGGCCGGTGATCGTGCCGATCTCGACGTGACCGAAGCCGAGGGCCGTGAGTGGGAGCACGCCCTTGCCGGCCTTGTCGAAGCCGGCGGCGAGGCCGAAGGGCGACGGGAAGTGCACGCCGAAGGCCGTGGTCGCGAGGCTCGGATCCGGTGCGCAGAAGCGCCGCAGCGCCCACCCGGCAGGAGTGGGATCGACGGCCCGGATGAGGGCGAAGCCGATCCTGTGGGCCCTTTCGGCATCCATCCCGGAGAAGACGATCCGGAAGAAGGTCGGGTAGAAGCGCATGGGTCAAGAGTTCCACGGTGGATGTCCGGGCATCAACTCGGGCGGCGACAGGAGGATAGTGTCCGCATGGACAAGTTCTGGACCGAGGACGTCCTCGGTCCGTCATTCCGGGCGCTGACGTTGCCCCTCGAGCCCGACGACGAGGGGCCCCGCGTCGCGACGCTCGTCGCCTACGAGCCGGACGGGGTTGCCGGGCACGACACCGGGCACGAGCCGGACGGGGACGCCGGGCAGGACTCCGGGCAGGACGTGGGAGCTGCGGATCCTGCGCGCGCCGTCCTGTACCTCCACGGGTTCAGCGACTATTTCTTCCACGAGGAGCTCGCCCGGACGCTGCACGCGCACGGCTGGGCCTTCTTCGCGCTCGACCTCCACAAGTACGGGCGGAGCATGCTGCCCGGCCAGACCCCGGGTTACGCCACCTCCCTGGAGGACTACGACGCGGACCTCGAGGCCGCGGTCACCGCGCTCGCTCGTCGCGTGGCGGCCCGCCGCGGCGCCCCGACCGTGGTCGACCTCGTCCTGATCGGCCACTCGACCGGCGGGTTGATCGCCACGCTCTGGGCCACGCGCAATCCGGGCAGGATCGCTGCCCTCGTCCTCAACAGCCCGTGGCTCGACACGCTGGGCACGGCCTTGGTGAAGAGGACGGCTCGTGGGGTGCTGACCGCGGTGTCCCGCCGCCGGCCCAAGCTGCGCCTGCGTCTGCCGCAGGCAGGAGTCTCCCTCCGCAGGGCGGGCCGCTCCGGCCACCGGGAGTGGCCCGTCGACCCGGTGTGGCGTCCCGAGGCCGGTTTCCCCATCACGGCCGGATGGCTCGCCGCGGTCCTGGCCGCGCACGCCACCCTCGCCAAGGGGATCTCGGTGAGCGCCCCGGTCCTCGTGCTGTGCTCGACGGCGTCGACCCTGGGCGCCGCGTGGAAGAGTGCGAAGCTCGCGACGGACTGCGTCCTCGACGTGGTGCCGATGGTCCGCCGTGCGGCGGAACTGGGCCCGCGGGTGACCATCCGGCGGCTTCCCGGCGCCCTGCACGACGTCTTCCTGTCCCGCGGTGACGTGCGCCGGCTCGCGGTCGACAGCGCTGCGTCGTGGCTGGACATGTACGTCCCCGCGGGTGCGGCGGACGCGCTCGTCGGCCCCACCGCGCCCCGGACCCCCGTGCGCGCCTGGGCGTCCCCGTCGCGGACCGGAACGCCCCGATCCGGCGGAGGACAGGCCGCCGGGCGACGGACCGGCCCGCCCCTGGTCGGTGCGCCGAGGGTGCGGACCCGGCCGTCGGGCGACCGGGAGGGCTAGGAGGACGCGCCGGTGGCAGCGGCCTGGTCCACGGCCCCGCCGTACCGGCGGTCGCGTGAGGCGTACTCCTCGATGGCGCGCCACAGGGTACGGCGGTCGACATCGGGCCACAGGGTGTTCATGAAGACCATCTCCGCATAGGCGGACTGCCACAGCATGAAGTTGGACAGTCTCTGCTCCCCCGACGTGCGGAGGAAGAGGTCGACGTCGGGCAGATCGGGTTCGTCGAGGTAGCGCTGCACCGTCTTCTCACTCACCGACGACGCCCTCAGTGTGCCGGCGGCGACGTCCTCGGCGATGGCCCGGGCGGCGTCGGCGATCTCGGCGCGTCCGCCGTAGTTGACGCACATGGTCAGCGTGCACGTCGTGTTGTCCACGGTGTGACGCTCCGCCTCCTCCAGTTCGCGGATCACCGACTGCCACAGTTTCGGCCGGCGCCCCGACCAGCGGATGCGCACCCCCCAGGCATCGAGCTGGTCGCGCTGGCGCCGCAGCACGTCCTTGTTGAAGCCCATGAGGAAGCGCACCTCCTCGGGTGAGCGCTTCCAGTTCTCCGTGCTGAAGGCGTACACCGAGACGTGCCGCACGCCGATCTCTATCGCACCCGCCATCACGTCGAGGAGTGCCGCCTCGCCGGCCTTGTGCCCCTCAGTGCGGGGCAGTCCCCGCTCGTTGGCCCAGCGGCCGTTGCCGTCCATGACGATCGCGACGTGCGCGGGGACGAACTGCCGCGGGATGGTCGGAGCCCGCTCGCCGCTCGGGTGGGGCCAGGGGGCCACGGTTCGGGACGGGTTGTTCATGCACGCTCCACGTGTTTGAGGGAGGCGACCCCGCGTTCGAGGTGCCATTGCAGGAATGCGGCCACGAGCCCGGCGGCCTCGCGACGCGCGCTGCCGTCCGACGCGTCGGCGGTGATCCAGTCGCCCGTGAGCAGGGCTCCGAGCAGGTCCATGGTGGCGGGCGCCGGCGAGGCGGCTCCGGGCGGCCTGCACGCGGGGCACACCGCTCCGCCGAGCGGCGCCGAGAACGCGGTGTGGGGTCCGGCTGCTCCGCACCGCGCGCAGTCGGTGAAGCTCGGGGCCCACCCCGCCGTCGCGAGCGCGCGCAGCAGGTACGAGTCGAGGATGAGCTCCGACGGGTGGAGGTCGCGGCTGAGGGCGGAGAAGGCCCCCGCCACGAGGGCGTACTGCGCGCCCCCGGCCTCCCCGACGTCGGTCAGGCGTTCGGCGGTCTCGGCGATGGCCGTGGCCGCGGTGTAGCGCCCGTAGTCGGAGGCGATACCGTGCCCGTAGGCACCCTTGGTCTGGGCCTGGGTGATGACGTCGAGGTTGCGCCCGTGCGCGAGCAGGAGGTCCACGGACATGAAGGGCTCCAGGCGCGAACCGAACTTGCTGCTGGTCCGCCGCACGCCCTTCGCCACCGCCCGCACCTGGCCCTGGTCACGCGTCAGGAGCACGATGATGCGGTCCGCCTCCCCGAGCTTGTAGGTGCGCAGCACCACACCTTCGGTGCGGTAGGTACGGGACGCTGACGAGGAGGGCACGGGATCATTCTTCCATCCGCCACCCCCGCCCGGACCGACCCGCGGGAGGTGGCGGGCGGGCGCGGTCGCAGGCGGGGCGGCGGAGCTCAGGCGTTGTCGCGGATGGCCCGGTTCACGGCCGAGATGACGGCCTTCAGCGCCGCCATGGTGGTGTTCGCGTCGATCCCGACGCCCCAGAGCACGCGCTCACCGACGGCACACTCCACGTAGGCCGCGGCCCGCGCGTTGCCGCCCGAGGACAGGGCGTGCTCTGTGTAGTCGAGGACGCGCACGTCCACGCCGTCACGGCTGAGGATGGTCAGCAGCGCGTCGATCGGGCCGGTGCCCTGCGCGGTCTTGCGCTGCTGGACCCCGTCGACGAGCAGCGTCGCGACGAGCTTGAAGGAGCCGTCCTCTGCGGTGTCCGTGTTGACGGAGGTCAGTTCGTAATGGCCCCACGCCTCCGTGCCGCCCTCGGCCCGGGTGGGCAGGTACTCGTCCTGGAAGACGGACCACAGCTGGGCGCCGCTGACCTCGCCGCCCTGGGTCTCGGTGCGGCGCTGGATGACGCCGGAGAACTCGATCTGCGCGCGGCGCGGCAGGTCCAGGCTGTGCTCGCTCTTGAGCAGGTAGGCCACGCCGCCCTTCCCGGACTGGGAGTTCACGCGGATGACGGCCTCGTAGGAGCGGCCGATGTCCTTGGGGTCGATCGGCAGGTACGGGACCGCCCAGGGGAGGTCTCCCACGCCCACACCGGCCTCGGCGGCGTCGCGTTCCATGCTCTCGAAGCCCTTCTTGATGGCGTCCTGGTGGGAGCCGGAGAACGCCGTGAACACGAGGTCGCCGCCGTACGGGGAACGCTCGGGCACGCTGAGCTGGTTGCAGTACTCCGCGGTGCGCCGGATGTCGTCCATGTCCGAGAAATCGATCTGCGGATCGATCCCCTGGCTGAACAGGTTCATGCCGAGCGTCACCAGGTCCACGTTGCCGGTCCGCTCGCCGTTGCCGAACAGGCACCCCTCGATGCGGTCGGCGCCGGCCAGGTAGCCGAGTTCGGCGGCGGCGACGCCCGTGCCGCGGTCGTTGTGCGGGTGGAGGGAGAGGATGATGCTGTCCCGGTCGGCCAGGTTCCGGGTCATCCACTCGATCGAATCGGCGTAGACGTTGGGTGTGGCCATCTCCACGGTGGCCGGCAGGTTGAGGATCATCTGGCGGTCAGCGGACGCCTCGAACACCGCCGAGACCTCGTTGCTGATGCGGGCCGCGAACTCCAGCTCGGTCCCGGTGAACGATTCCGGCGAGTACTCGTAGGTGATCGCCGTGTCACCCATGTTCTCCTCGAACTTGCGGCACAGCCGGGCCCCCTGCAGCGCGATGTCGACGATCCCGTCCTGGTCCTGGTTGAACACCACGCGGCGCTGCAGCACCGACGTCGAGTTGTAGAGGTGGACGATCGCGCGGTCCGCTCCCTCGACGGACGCGTAGGTCCGCTCGATCAGGTGCTCGCGGGACTGCGTCAGCACCTGGATGGTGACGTCGTCGGGAATGCGGTCGCCCTCGATGAGCTGGCGGACGAAGTCGAAGTCCGTCTGCGACGCCGACGGGAAGCCGACCTCGATCTCCTTGTAGCCCATGCGGACCAGGAGGTCGAACATCTTGTGCTTGCGCTCGGGGTTCATCGGGTCGATGAGCGCCTGGTTGCCGTCGCGGAGGTCGACGGCGCACCACCGGGGTGCCTTCGAGATGACCCGGTCCGGCCATGTGCGATCCGGGAGTTCGACGGTGATCTGGTCCTGGAAGGGGCGGTACTTACCGAAGGGCATACCGGAGGTCTTCTGTGCGTTTCGCATGGGGATCGGCCTTGTCTGTGGGAGCTATGGGGGCTGGCGGCCGGGCGACACGGACTCCGCGGCGAGGGGTGGCCAGTAGCTCTAAGGTCCTAGATGGCCTCGCCGCGGCACCGAAGAAGGGTCAGCTGTGCGCGCACGTTGTCACGATAGCACGGCACATAGGATGGCTTCCGGGGTTATCCGCCCCGGGACGTACAGGTTCCGCACCACGAGGAAACGGAAGCGACAATGACGATCAGCACCTTCGATCCGGCCCGTCTCGACGGGACGGTCCGCCCCCAGGACGACCTCTTCCGGCACGCCAACGGGGAGTGGCTGAGGACCGCCGTGATCCCCGAGGACCGGCCGCTCGCGGGGTCCTTCACCGCGCTGCGGGACGCCTCGGAGCTGGCCGTCCGCGCCATCATCGAGGACGCCGCCCGGCAGGCAGAGGGCGGTGCGGCGGACGGTATCGACGCCAAGCTCGGCACCCTCTACGCGGACTTCATGGACGCGCACCGCATTGAGGACGAGGGCGCCGCCCCGATCCTGCCGTTGCTCGAGCGCATCGCAGCGGTGGCGACCATCGGGGAACTGGTGGAGCTCAGCGCCGGCCTCACGCGGTCCGGCGTGCAGGGTATCGCCGCCCCGTACGTCAGCAACGACGCCGGCAATCCCGAGCGCTACCTGCTGCACCTCTACCAGTCCGGTCTCGGGCTGCCCGACGAGTCGTACTACCGGGAGGAGGGGTTCGAGGAGACCCGCGGGAAGTACGCAGAGCTGCTCGCGACCCTCTTCGGGCTCGTCGGCACCGGTGACCCGGCGGGCGCGGCGGCCCGCGTGCTCGCGCTCGAGACCCGTCTGGCGGCGTCGTCGATGGGCAGCGTGGAGCGCAGGGACCCCCAGAAGACCTACAACCTGGTCCAGCACGACGGCGTCGCCGGCCTCTCCACCCACCTCGTGCCGTGGCTGCGGATCGTGTCGGACGCGCCGCACCAGGCGGCGGAAGTCGTGGTCAACCAGCCTGCGTTCATGCAGGGGCTGGACGCCGCGCTGCGCGAGGAGGACCTCGGCACCTGGCGCGAGTGGCTGGTGAGCCGGGTGCTGCTGCACGCCTCGGACTACCTCGACGAGCGCTTCGTGGATGCCGCCTTCGCCTTCTACGGCACGCACCTCGCCGGCACGCCCCGGCTGAAGGACCGGTGGAAGCGCGGCGTCGCGCTGGTCGAGGGGGCCATGGGTGAGGCGATCGGCCGGCGCTACGTGGAGCGGCACTTCCCGGCGACCCACAAGGCCGCGATGCTCGAACTGGTCGGCAATCTGATCGCGGCCTACGAGTCGAGCATCACGGCGCTGACCTGGATGACCGACGAGACGCGAGCGCGGGCACTCGAGAAGCTCGCCCTGTTCACCACGAAGATCGGCTACCCGGAGCAGTGGATCGACTACGGGCCGCTCGAGGTGCGGCCCTCGGACCTCTACGGCAACGTCCTGCGGGCCGCCGAGTTCGAGCACCGCCGGCAGCTCGACAAGCTCGGGCAGCCGATCGACCGCGGCCTGTGGCTCATGACGCCGCAGACCGTCAACGCGTACTACATGCCGACCATGAACGAGATCGTCTTCCCGGCCGCGATCCTCCAGCCGCCCTTCTTCGACATCGAGGCCGACGACGCCGTCAACTACGGCGCCATCGGCGCGGTGATCGGGCACGAGATCGGTCACGGCTTCGACGACAAGGGCTCCCAGTTCGACGGCACCGGCCGGCTCGCCAACTGGTGGAGCGAGGAGGACAGGACGTCCTTCGACGCCCTCACCGGGCGGCTCGTGGCCCAGTACGCCGCGCTCGAGCCCTCCGAGGTCCCCGGGCAGGCCGTCAACGGCGAGCTGACCCTCGGCGAGAACATCGGCGACCTCGGCGGCCTCGGCATCAGCTACCGCGCCTACCTGCTGAGCCTCGGCGGTCAGGAGCCTCCCGTGGTGGACGGACTGACGGGCGAGCAGCGGTTCTTCCTGTCCTGGGCCACGTGCTGGCAGCAGAAGATCCGCCCCGAGGAGGCTCGACGGCGCCTGACCGTCGATCCGCACTCCCCCAACGAGTTCCGCTGCAACCAGGTGGTGAGGAACCTCGACGAGTTCCACGCGGCGTTCGCTGTCGGCGCCGAGGACCGGCTGTGGCTGGACCCGGAGGACCGCGTCAGGATCTGGTAGGACCCCCGGGCGGGCCCTGCGCGGGGCCCGCCCCGTACCGGACCGCTCCCGGGCCGGCCGTGTTCCTACAGGCCCGAGGAGGCCTGGCAGGTGACCTGCTCGGCCGTCTGGCCCTGCAGGTCGCTGCCCAGCGGGGGCGCAACGATCCTGGTCCCGGTGGCGAGGTCGGCGCCCACCTGCAGCTGCACGCCCACCAGGGACGGATCGGACACGACCTGCGCCTCCGCAACCCCGAAACGCGCGGCGAGCTCGGCTGCCGCGGCCTCGTAGCCCGGACCCACGACGACCAGCGTGGTATCCGCCGGCGCGGCCTGGAACGTCGTCGCCTGCTCGTAGCCCGCCGCGAGGAGCAACCGCTGCAGCTCCGTGGCGCGCGATGCCTTCGTCGTCGCGTTGACCACCAGGACCGGCACCGCGGCGGGGTCCACCGCGGGGGCCTCGGGCGTGGCGGGGGCTGTCGGGGACGGAGAGTCCGCCGGGGCGGTGGCGTCGGGGTCCTGCTCGGTGAGCCCGCGATCGTCCCGCAGGGCGTCGAACAGCGGGGCGGCCGCCTCCTCGTCGAGCACCAGCCGGTTCGGGTCCTCGACCCAGGGCTCGGTGGGCACGGTCACGAAGGCGATGTTGCCGAGGTCCACGTTCTTCATCCGGTCGGCGATCTTGAGCAGCTCGGTGGGCTGTGAGAGGCCCTCGTCCACCGTCAGGTTGCGCGTGATGACGTCGGCGATCGAGTAGAGCTTGGGCAGGTTCGTCAGCGTTCCCTCGGCGAGCACCTTGCGTGCCAGCGACGCCATGAACGACTGCTGGGCCGCGATGCGTCCGGTGTCGCCGCCGTCACCGAAGCTGTGGCGCGTGCGCAGAAAGGCCAGTGCCTGGTCCCCCTCGACCTCGCTGGTGCCGGCGGGCAGGGACAGTCCGGAGTACTCGTCCTCGACGGGGTCCCGGACACAGACCTCCACGCCGCCGACGGTGGTGGACAGTTCCTTCACGGCGTTGAACCCGGCCATCATGAAGTGATCGATGGACAGCCCGGTGAGATTGTTGATCGCCGCGACGGTGCAGCCCGGCCCGCCTTCCTTGAGCGCTCCGTTGAGCTGGCCGAGGTCCATCGCGTCGGACGGCTCGCCCGTCTCGGGATTCACGCAGCTGGGCAGGGGCACCAGCAGGTCGCGGGGGAAGGAGACCACGGTGACGTCCTCGCGGTCGGCGGAGAGCGTCATCAGCATCATGACGTCGGAGTTCCCCTCACCGGAGGAGTCGCTCTCGTCCCCGAAGAACTCCCCGCTGTTGCCCGTCCGGGTGTCCGAGCCGAGGATGAGGATCTGCAGCGGGTCCGTGCTCGAGTCGACCGGCAGCGCCGACTCCTGGTTCTCGGCGAGGTTCAGCGGCATCGTCAGCACATTGGACTGCAGGCGGATGACCTGTACGGCGACGAAGGCGACCGCGGCCACGAGGACCGTGGCCATCAGGATGGCCGTCAGCTTCAGGGCGCGGTGCCTCCCGCGACGGCCGAGGTGGCGTCCCACGGGGTCCGTGGCGCCGGGCGCTCCTGCAGGAGCCGCCCCGGGGATGTCGCTGGCGCTGTGTGCGCCCTCGGAGGACGATCGGCGGGTCATGCCCGGGCTCCTTCGGGTGGATGGTCGTGGTCGGGGACCGCAGGCGTGCCGACCGGGAGCGGCACGGCCGCGCCACCACCGGTGACCGGCGGCGGCGCAGGGATGGACGACGGCAGCCGGCGAGGACTGCCGGCCCGTTCCCGCATCATAACGGGCGGACCCGGGAACTCCCGTCAGCTAGAAGCCCAGTTTCACCAGCTGCTTGGGGTCGCGCTGCCAGTCCTTGGCCACCTTGACGTGCAGGTCGAGATAGATCCGCGTGCCCAGGAGCGCCTCGATCCCGCGGCGTGCATTCGTCCCGACCTCCCGGAGCCGTGCGCCTCCCTTGCCGATGATGATCGCCTTCTGCGACGGCCGCTCCACGTACAGGTTCACGTGGACGTCCAGCATCGGGTTGTCCTCGCTGCGACCCTCGCGCGGGATCATCTCCTCGACGACGACGGCGAGCGAGTGCGGCAGTTCGTCGCGCACTCCCTCCAGGGCCGCCTCCCGGACGAGCTCGGCCACCATCACGGCCTCCGGCTCGTCCGTCAGTTCACCGTCGGGGTAGAGCACGGGCGATTCCGGCATGTGCCTGCTGAACACCTCGGCGACGGTGTCCACCTGGAAGCCGTCGGCGGCCGAGACGGGCACGATGTCGGCCCAGCCGTCGGCGCCCGCGACGTCGGTGCCCAGCCTGGCGACGGCGAGGAGCTGTTCGGTCAGGGCCTGCCGGTCCACGAGGTCCGTCTTGGTGACCACGGCGATCAGCGGCTTGCGCTGCAGCCTGGCGAGCTGCTCGGCGATGAAGCGGTCGCCGGGGCCGATCTTCTCGTTGGCGGGCAGGCAGAAACCGACGGCGTCGACCTCCGCCAGCGTGTCGGCGACGAGGTCGTTGAGGCGTTGCCCGAGCAGCGTCCGCGGCCGGTGCAGGCCCGGGGTGTCCACGAGGACGATCTGGGAGTCCTCGCGGTTCACGATGCCGCGGATGGTGTGCCGGGTGGTCTGCGGCTTCGCCGAGGTGATGGCGACCTTCTGCCCCACCAGTGCATTGGTCAGCGTGGACTTGCCTGCGTTCGGCCGGCCCACGAGGGAGACGAATCCGGCCCTGTGCTTAGCGTCGGTCATTGTCGGCCTCTACCGTCTCTCGTTCGTCCTGCTCGATGTGCTCGGGGGGTCGGCGGGAGGCGATGACGTGGGAGACCCTGTTGCGTCGGCCCTCCACGCGTTCGGCCCGCAGGCCGATACCGTCAATTGTGACCTCCGAACCGACGATCGGCACCCTTCCGAGTGCTTTGGCCAGCAGCCCGCCGACCGTGTCAACCTCCTCGTCGTCGAGGTCCAGGCCGAACAGCTCGCCGAGGTCGTCGATGCCCATGCGGGCGCTGACCCTGTACTCGCCGTCGTCGAGCCGTTCCTGCTCGGGGACCTCGGAGTCGTACTCGTCGACGATCTCGCCCACGATCTCCTCGATGAGGTCCTCGAGCGTGACGAGCCCGGCGGTGCCGCCGTACTCGTCGATGACGATGGCCACGTGCGTGGACTCGCGCTGCAGCTCCTGCAGCAGGTCACCGACCGGCTTGGACTCGGGCACGTAGCGCGCCGGACGGCACTCGGAGTCCACTGGTCGCGAGAGGTTGGACGGCGCCCGTCCGTGGAGGTTCGCGACGACGTCCTTCAGGTACAGCAGGCCCCGGATGTCGTCGGAGCTCTCGCCGATCACGGGGATCCTCGAGTAGCCCGAGCGCAGGAACAGCGACATCGCCTGGTTCAGCGTCGACCCGGAGTCGATCGTCACCATGTCGGTGCGCGGGACCATCACCGAGCGGACCTTCGTGTCGCCGAGCTCGAAGACCGAGTGGATCAGTTCCGCCTCGTTGTCCTCGATCATCTCGGCGTCGGAGGCGCGGGAGACGAGCTCGCGGAACTCCTCCTGCGTGAAGAAGGCGGCCTCGTCCCGGCTCGCGCCCGGCGTGATGGAGCTGCCGATCCGCACCAGCAGGCGCGGGATCGGACCGAGCACCGCGCACAGGAACGCCACGAGTCCCGCTGTGGCCCGCACGACGGCGGGGGCGTGCAGCCGCCCGAGCTGGCGGGGCGAGACGCCCACGAGCACGAAGCCGATGCCTGCCATCACGACCGTCGCGAGCAGCCCCGCGAGCCAGATGTTGTCCAGCAGGTCCTGGAAGAGGATGGCGACGGCGACGGCGCCTGCCATCTCGAACCACACCCGCCAGAAGCGCAGGGCATGCATGTGGGCGACCGGCGCGTCCAGGATGCGTCGCAGCGACGAGGTGCGCGACTCCTGCACGAGCGCCTCGCCCTCCTGCCGCGGCAGGTAGCTGAAGGCCGCTTCGGCGGCGGTGACGAGGGCGGCGGTGAGGGCGAAGAGCAGACCCATGAGCGCCAGGAGCCAGATGGTCAAGCGCGTGTCTCCTGGGGGGCGGTGCCGCCGAGGAAGGCGGAGAGCAGCTGGCGCTGCAGGCCGAACATCTCCTTCTCCTCGTCGGGCTCCGCGTGGTCGTAGCCGAGCAGGTGGAGCACGCCGTGGGTCGTCAGGAGCAGGAGTTCGTCGTCGGTGCTGTGACCTGCCGCCGCCCCCTGGGACGCCGCGACCTCGGGGCAGAGCACGATGTCGCCGAGGAGCCCGGCGGGCGTGACCCGGCCCGGCGTCCCCGGGCGCAGCTCGTCCATGGGGAAGGAGAGCACGTCCGTGGGGCCCGGCTCGTCCATCCACTCGACGTGCAGCTTCTCCATCGCCGCGGTGTCCACCAGGATGATGGACAGCTCGGCCTCGGGGTGCACGAACATCGACTCGAACAGGAAGTTGGCCAGGCGGACGAGCGACTCCGCGTCGACGTCGTAGCCGGACTCGTTGTTGATCTCGACGCTCATCGGGTCGCCACCGGGCGGCCGGTGCGCGCCTGCGAGGCGCGCTGCTCCTCGTCCCAGGCGCTGTAGGCGGACACGATGTCACCCACGAGCCGGTGGCGGACGACGTCGGTGGCGTCGAGCTCGCTGAAGTAGACGTCGTCGACGCCGCGGAGGATCTCGCTGACGATCCGGAGCCCGGAACTCGTCCCGCCGGGGAGGTCCACCTGGGTGATGTCGCCGGTGACCACCATCTTCGAGCCGAAGCCGAGGCGCGTGAGGAACATCTTCATCTGCTCGGGCGTCGTGTTCTGCGCCTCGTCGAGGATGATGAAGGCGTCGTTCAGCGTCCGGCCGCGCATGTACGCGAGCGGTGCCACCTCGATGGTGCCGGCCGCCATCAGGCGCGGGATGGAGTCGGGGTCCATCATGTCGTGCAGGGCGTCGTACAGCGGGCGCAGGTAGGGGTCGATCTTGTCGTTGAGCGTCCCGGGCAGGAAGCCCAGCCGCTCCCCGGCCTCGACGGCGGGCCGCGTGAGGATGATCCGGTTGACCTCCTTCTGCTGCAGCGCCTGCACCGCCTTCGCCATCGCGAGGTAGGTCTTGCCGGTACCCGCCGGGCCGATCCCGAACACGATGGTGTTGCGGTCGATCGCATCCACGTAGGTGCTCTGGTTGAGCGTCTTGGGGCGGATCGTCTTGCCGCGGGAGGTGAGGATGTTGACGGACAGGACCTCCGAGGGCCTGGCGGCGCTCTGCGTCTTGAGCATGGTCACCAACTGCTCGAGGACCTGGGGTGAGACGGTCGCGTTGTTGGTGGCCATGGTCTGGATCTCGCCGACGAGCCGCTCGGTGCGCAGGACGTCCGCCGACGGACCGGTGATCGTCAGCTCGTTGCCCCTCGCCTGGAGGCCGATGCCGGGAAACGAATCCTCGATCAGCCGGAGGGCCTCGTCGTTCGAGCCGAGTGCCTGCACCATCTGCTCCGTCGAGTCGAAGACGAACGTCCTGGTGTCCAGTCCTGCCGCGTTGATGCCTGTTGAAGATTCGCTCATAGCTCGGCCGTCCGGCCTTCGATCGCCCCTCGTTCGAGTAGTCGTACCAGCGTCAAGTGGTCTGCCGGGCACTGATCCTGCCCCGCTGGAGCGGGCCGCAGCAAGAGAATGGCAGAGATGTCCATGCTACGCCATGCCCCTTTTCGTCAACACGGACACAGGGGCCTTGATTCCCGCCGGCCCGGCCCCTCCGGAGCCACCCCGCCCGGACGCGGGACGGAGCCCACGTTTCATCGCGAATGCGCAACGGCTTCGTATCGATCAGGTTTCAGTCCTGCCGGGTGCGCGGATTCGTGGGGTTGGGCTCCCCCGCCCTGTGCCAAGCTGAATCCGGCCCGGCGGAAGCAGCCGGCCGTCCGTGCCCGCTCCGATCCAGCGATCGAGGTGGCGAGCCGCGGAGACTCGAGCGATCGACGCGCCTGCGCGCGCCCAACGGAAGGGGGCCGGCATGAGTGAGCACGACCCCCTGAAGAAGAGCCGCCTGGGACTGCGGGGGATCCTCCTGGCGTCGGGCAGCGTGCTCGTCGCCAGTAGTGTCTTCGTCCTCCCGAACACGGGGCTGCTGCCGGGCACCGCGCCGACGGCGTCCATCACGGGGCCCCTCACGGCGGCCACCGGGACGCCCACGGACCCGTCGTCCGACGCCACGATCGAGTCGCGGGACGCCACGGCCGGGGCCGCTGCCGCGCCGGCGCTGCTGCCGGTGTACTGGGTCGCGGACGTCGACGGATCCGGGCGTCTGTTCCGCGAGTTCCTGCCGACCCCGGAGGAGTCCTCGGGCGACCCGATCGCCGACGCCGTCCGGCTCATGTCCGCAGGCGAACCGCTGGACCCCGACTACCGGTCGCCGTGGCAGGACGCCTCGAGCGTACGCTCGGCGATCTCCACCAAGAACGTGATCACCCTCGACATCTCCTCGGACGCGTTCGGTGGGAGCCTCGGCGAGGACGACGCCCGCCTGGCCCTCCAGCAGCTGGTCTACACGGCGACGGCGGCGGCCTCGAACGCAGGCCTGATCCCCGGCGGCGAATCGAGCTCCGTCGTCGTCCTCGTCGACGGGGCGTCCGGCTTCCGCGCCTTCGATTCCGTGGACCTCACCGGTGAATGGACGCGGGATACCGCCACGCTCGCTCCCGTCTGGATCATCGATCCCCAGCAGGACGTCGAGGCCGATACGGCAGGCCTGATCGTCCACGGGGTGGGGCCCTCCTCCGAGGAGTCGGTGGACTGGCGCATCGACCGCCAGGTGGACGGCCTGGGCGACGGCTCGGGAGACGCCGAGCTGTTCCGGGACGGGTCGGTGGACATCATGCCCGGGGACGGCGCCTACTCCTTCTCCGTGACACTGCCTCCCGGCCGCTACGCGATCACGGTGTCCGTCCCTGCAGGCGACGGCGAGGCGCAGGACTCCAAGACCGTCGTCGTCCGCTAGCCCGTGCCGGGTGCCGGCCCGGGCACCATCGGCTACCAGCGGTCGAGCAGGTGGTTCAGCAGGACGAGCGCGGCCGGCCCGGCGGACGAGGACCGCAGGACGTGCGGTCCGAGGCGCGCCGTGCCCGCCCCGACGGCCCGCAGTTTCCCGAGCTCCGCATCACTGATGCCGCCCTCCGGTCCCACCAGCACGGCGGTCGACGTCGGCACCTCCAGCGCGCCGGAGTCACGGAGTACCGCCATCCGGTCGGCGAGCGAGGCGTCCGCGTCCTCGTGGAGCACCAGCATGCGGTCCACCGACGCGGCCCACGCCGCGAGCCGGGTGGTGTCCATCACGGCGTGCACCTCGGGGACGAACGACCGGCGGGACTGCTTCGCCGCCGCAGCGACGAGCGAGACCCACTTCTGCCGTCCCTTCTCGGCCTTGTCGCCACGCCAGCGCACGATGCTCCGCTCGGCGTGCCACGGCACCACGGCGTCGACGCCGAGCTCGGTGGCCGACTCGACGGCCTGCTCGTCGCGGCCGCCCTTCGCCAGGGCCTGTACGAGCACGAGGCGGTGCCGCGGCGCCGGCTCCTGGCCCGCGGTCTCGACGTCGAGCTCGACCGTCCCGGTGCCCACGGCGGCGATCACCCCGCCGATCCGGTAGCCGGCGCCGTCCGAGACGTCGATACGCTCGCCCGCGGTGAGGCGCCGCACGGTGGCCGCGTGCCGGCCCTCGTCCCCGCCGAGGACGAAGACGCTGCCGGGTACGGCCGAACGGACGGCCTCACCGGGGCCGAAGAAGAGGGGACGCGTCACGCTCAGCGGTTCCCGAGGCGCTCCCGGAGGCGCGCGAACACCCCGGACCCGCTGCTGGCGAGCTGGCCGTCGGTGTACTCCTCGCCGCGCAGCTCCGCGAGCCTGCGCAGGAGTTCCTCCTGCTGGTGGTCGACGTTCCGCGGCGTCTCGACGTTGAGGTGGACCCGCAGGTCCCCCCTGCCCTGGCTCCGGAGGTGGGTGACACCGAGGCCGCGCAGCGTCAGGATCTCGCCGGACTGCGTGCCGGGCTTGATCTCGAGCTCCTGGTCGCCGTCGTACGTGTCGAGGTGCACGCTGGTGCCGAGCGCGGCAGCCGTCATGGGGACGCTGAGCGTCACGTGCAGGTCGTCGCCGTCCCGCAGGAACGTCGAGTCGGTGTTGACACGGATCTCCACGTAGAGATCGCCCTGGGGGCCGCCGGCGATGCCGGCCTCGCCCTGTCCGGCCAGCTGGATGCGCGTGCCGGTGCCCACGCCGGCGGGGACCTTGATGGTCAGGGTGCGGCGCGCCCGGATGCGGCCCTCGCCGCTGCACTCGTGGCAGGGGCTCGGGATCACGGTGCCGTAGCCCTGGCAGGTACCGCAGGGGGCACTCGTCATGACCTGGCCGAGGATCGAGCGCACGGCGCGCTGGACCTGGCCGGACCCGCCGCAGATGTCGCAGGTGCGCACGGATGTCCCGGGCTGGCAGCAGGTGCCGTCGCACGTGGGGCACACCTCCGCGGTGTCCACCTCGATCTTCTTGTTGGCGCCGAACACGGCGTCCTTGAGGTCGATCCGCACGTTGATGAGGGCGTCCTGCCCGCGGCGCGTCCTGGTGGGGGTGCCGGCCTGCTGGCCCCCACCGCCGAAGAAGGTCTCGAAGATGTCCTGGAACGCGAACCCGGACCCGGAGTAACCCGCCCCGTACCCGTTGTCGTTGCCGTTCTCGTTGCCCGTCGTGTCGTAGATCCGGCGCTTCTGCGGATCCGAGAGCACCTCGTAGGCGTGCGTGACGCGCTTGAACTCGTCGGCGGCGTCCTCCCCGGTGTTCACGTCCGGGTGGAGCCTGCGGGCCAGCTTGCGGTACGCCTTCTTGATCTCCTCCGCGGTCGCGCCCTGCGCCACACCGAGGACCTCATAGTGATTACTCACTCGTGCACATCACTTCCTGTTGGAAACTTCTCTGTCTTCTGCTCGCCCGCTGGACCGGCGCGACATGCCCCGGCGTCCGGAGGCGCTCCCGCTCACTCCTCGAGGATCCTCGAGAGGTAGCGGGCGACGGCGCGCACGGCGGCCATCGTGGTCGGATAGTCCATGCGGGTGGGCCCGAGGACCCCGAGCTTCGCCCCGGCACCCGGACCGTACCCGGTCGCCACGACCGAGGCCTCCGACAGCCCGCCGTAGGGATTCTCGCTCCCGATCCGCACCGAGATGCCCCGGGCGTCGTACTCCATCTCGGACAGCAGCCTCAGCATGACCACCTGCTCCTCGAGGGCCTCGAGGATCGGCCCGATGCTCAGCGGGAAGTCCCCGGTGGAGCGCGCGAGGTTGGCGGTCCCGGCCAGCAGGATCCGGTCGTCCCGGCCCACTCCAGCGAGCTGCTCCAGCGCCCGTACGATCGTACCCCCGTGCGCCCTCAGCGCGCCGGGCAGTTGCGACTGCGCGACCCCGAGCTCGGCCGGCAGCGCCGCCAGCTTCACGCCGGACACCGCGGACAGGATGCGCTGGCGGAGCTCGGCGAGCTCCGCCTCCTGGATCTCGGCCGCGGTCCTGACGATGCGCTGCTGCACGGTGCCGTTGCTGGCGATCAGGACCACCAGGATCTGCTGCGGGGCGAGCAGCACGAACTCGATGTGCCGGACGGACGCACCGCCCACCCGCGGGAACTGCACGACGGCGACCTGGTTCGTGAGCTGCGCGAGCAGCCGGACGGTCCGGTCCATGACGTCGTCGAGATCGTCGGCGCCCTCCAGGAGTGTCTGGATGGCCTTCTTCTCGGGAGCGGAGAGCGGCTTCACCTCGGAGATACGGTCGACGAACAGGCGGTAGCCCTTGTCCGTGGGGATCCGGCCCGAACTGGTGTGGGGAGCGGCGATCAGGCCCTCCTCCTCGAGGACGGCCATGTCGTTGCGGATGGTGGCGGATGACACGCCCAGCTGGTGGCGGTCCACCAAGGCCTTGGAGCCGACCGGCTCCCGGGAGTGGACGTAGTCCTCGACGATGGCCCGGAGCACCTCCAGGCGTCGCGGTTCACTCATTCCTGTGTCACCTCCGGGTCTGTTCCTGACGAGCACGGCTCGGGGGGTGGCCCGGCGCGGTTAGCACTCGACACACCCAAGTGCCAAGTCTAGTACGTCCGAGGCGATTGTTAGCATTGGGATCCCGGGCCGCGGCAGACCGCCGCAGCCCTTGCGGGAAGGACGCGCTGGCATGGAGTACGGCTGGGGAGCACAGGACATCGCGGCTCCGAAGCGGGTCGACCTGCCCGACGTGCCGGTGCAGAAGGACATGGTCCTCGAGGACGTCCAGAGCGGCTTCGTCGGAGCGGTGGTCCGCGTCGAGAAGTCCGGCGGACTCCACGTGATGGTGCTCGAGGACCGCCGCGGCAAGACGCGCACCTTCCGGCTCGGCCACGGATTCCTCCTCGACGGTGAGCCCGTGCACGTCGTCGCCCCGGCCGTCCGCGCCGCGCCGTCGTCGACCCGTACCGCCTCCGGTTCCGTGAAGGTCGACGGCGCCCGGGCGAGGACGGCACGTGCGAGCAGGATCTGGGTCGAGGGACAGCACGACGCCGAACTGGTGGAGAAGGTGTGGGGCGACGACCTCCGGCTGGAGGGGATCGTCGTCGAGCCGTTGCACGGCGTCAACGACCTCGAGGGCGCCATCCGTGCATTCGGGCCGGGGCCGGAGCGCAGGCTCGGGATCCTGGTCGACCACCTGCTGCCCGGGACCAAGGAGTCCCGGATCGCCCAGCAGGCGATGACCGTGCCCGGCGCCCGCAGCCATGTCCTGATCGTCGGGCACCCCTACGTCGACGTCTGGCAGGCTGTGAAGCCCGCCGCGCTGGGCCTGGAGGCCTGGCCCGTGGTCCCCCGGCACCAGGACTGGAAGACCGGCATCCTCGCCGGCCTCGGCTGGCCGCACCACGACCAGGCCGCCGTCGCCCACGGGTGGAAGCGCATCCTCGCCGGCGTCAGCACCTATGCGGACCTGGAACCCTCGCTGCTGGGACGGGTCGAGGAGGTCATCGACTTCCTCACCGCTCCCCCGCGCCGCGCCTGAACCATCCCGTCCCGGCCGCCACGTATCCTTGGAACTGGCTCCGGGGGAAGAGTCTCCGTCAGCCAGCAAAGGAATCGAAGTTGTCCAACACCGCCGACCACCAGCACCACGGGCGGGGAGCGTCCCAGTCCGCGTTCGAAGGCACGCCGGCGAACGCCCTGCCCCTGACGGCCTCCGAGGACCGCCAGTTCGCCACGCTGGCGCACTTCGGCGGGATCCTGGGATTCATCCCGTCGCTGCTGATCTACCTCATCTTCCAGGACCGTGGGCCCTTCACCGCCCAGGAGTCCAAGGAGGCACTGAACTTCACGCTCCCGCCCACGCTCCTCGCGCTGGTCGCCTGGCTCCTGTCGCTCGTACCGGAGATCGGCGGCGTGTTCGCCGTCGTGAACGCGCTCATCTGGGTCACGATCACGGTCTTCTCGGTCAACGCGGGAATCCAGGTGAACCGTGGGCGGCCCTACCGGTACGCCCTGAACCTGCGCCTGATCCGCTGAGCGGAGGCCCTCAGTCCGGCAGCAGCCGCCGGACGACGGCGTCGGCGAGCAGCCTGCCGTGGAGCGTCAGGACGACGCGCCCCGCGAAGGCCGCGGCCGGATCCACCAGCCCGTCGGCGATCAGGCCGGCGACCGCCCTGCGGCCCGTCGATGTCAGGGACTGCGTGGGAAGCCCCTCGCGCAGCCGCACGCGCAGCATCACGTCCTCCACGTAGCGGTCCCCCGCCGAGAGGATCTCGCGCCCCGCGGCCGGTGACCGCCCGGCGCCGAGCGCGTCGGCGTAGGGCCGCGGGTGCTTGACGTTCCACCAGCGCGTACCACCGACGTGCGAGTGCGCGCCGGGGCCGGCACCCCACCAGTCGCTCCCGCGCCAGTACGCGAGGTTGTGCCGGCACGCGTCAGCGGGGGTCCTGGCCCAGTTGCTCACCTCGTACCAGTGCAGGCCGTCCGCCGTCAGCATCTCCTCGGCGAGGGCGTACTTGTCCGCGTGGTCGTCGTCGTCGATGGGCGGTACCTGGCCGCGCCGGATGCGCGAGGCGAGGCGCGTGCCGTCCTCGATGATCAGTGCGTAGGCGGAGATGTGGTCGGGGCCGTAGGACAGGGCGGTGGCCAGGGTGGTGCGCCAGTCCTCCAGCGACTCCCCCGGGGTGCCGTAGATCAGGTCCAGGCTCACGTTCAGCCCGGCGTCCCGCGCCCACTGCACGGCCTGCGGGACGCGCTCGGGAGCGTGGGTGCGATCGAGTACCGCGAGGACGTGGGGCACCGCGGACTGCATGCCGAAGGACACGCGGGTGAAGCCGGCGTCCCGCAGGATGCGCAGCGATTCCGGGGTGACGGAGTCGGGATTGGCCTCGGTGGTGACCTCCGCGTCGGGTGCGAACCCCCACGTCGAGCGTGCGGCCCGCAGGATCGAGGCGAGGTCCTCCGCGGGGAGAAGGGTCGGGGTGCCGCCGCCGAAGAACACGGTGGACAGCGGCCGGGCCGGCAACCCGGAGGATTCCAGGACGCGGGCTCCGAGGCCGATCTCCGCGAGCACCGATCCGGCGTAGGCGTCCTGCGACGCACCCCCGCCCAGTTCCGTGGCCGTGTAGGTGTTGAAGTCGCAGTAGCCACACCGCACCGCGCAGAACGGGATGTGGACGTAGAGGCAGAAGTCACGTCCGTCCGCCCCGTCCGCGGCGTCGGGCGGCAGGAGGCCGTCGTCGGGCGCGGGCAGGCCGAGCGGCAGCGCGCTAGGCATGCGGACCAGTCCCGTGGGTTCCGTACCGGGTCACTTCTTGGCTTTGTCCTTCGACTCGTCGGAGGACAGGGCGGCGATGAACGCTTCCTGGGGCACCTCGACGCGGCCCACCATCTTCATGCGCTTCTTGCCCTCCTTCTGCTTCTCGAGGAGCTTGCGCTTGCGGGTGATGTCTCCGCCGTAGCACTTGGCCAGGACGTCCTTGCGGATGGCCCGGATGCTCTCGCGCGCGATGATCCGGGCGCCGATGGCCGCCTGGATGGGTACCTCGAACTGCTGGCGCGGGATGAGCTCGCGCAGCTTGCCCGTCATCATGACGCCATAGGCGTAGGCCTTCTCGCGGTGGGTGATGGCGCTGAAGGCGTCGACCTGCTCGCCCTGCAGGAGGATGTCCACCTTGACGAGGTCGGACACCTGGTCGCCGTCGGCCTTCCAGTCCAGGGAGCCGTAACCGCGCGTCTTGGACTTCAGCAGGTCGAAGAAGTCGAAGACGATCTCCGCCAGCGGCAACCGGTAGCGGATCTCGACGCGGTCCTCCGAGAGGTAGTCCATCCCCCCGAGCACGCCGCGGCGCTGCTGGCACAGCTCCATGATCGCCCCCACGAACTCGGACGGCGCGAGGATGGTCGCGGACACCATGGGCTCGCGCACCTCGGCGATCTTGCCCACCGGGTACTCGCTCGGGTTGGTGACCTTGAGGGTCCGCCTGTCCTCGAGCGTGACCTCGTACTCGACGTTCGGCGCCGTCGAGATCAGGTCCAGGTTGTACTCGCGCTCGAGGCGCTCACGCGTGATCTCGAGGTGCAGCAGCCCGAGGAAGCCGACGCGGAAGCCGAAGCCCAGCGCGGCGGAGGTCTCCGGCTCGTACACCAGGGCGGCGTCGTTCAGGGTGAACTTCGCGAGGGCGTCCCGCAGCACGGGGTAGTCCGTGCCGTCGAGGGGGTAGAGCCCGGAGAAGACCATGGGCTTGGGGTCCTGGTAGCCGCCGAGCGACTCCGCGGCGGGCTTGGCGAGGTTGGTGACGGTGTCGCCGACCTTCGACTGGCGCACGTCCTTCACGCCGGTGATGAGATAGCCCACCTCGCCCACGCCGAGGCCCTTGGACGGCTTCGGCTCGGGCGAGCTGACGCCGATCTCGAGCAGTTCGTGGCTGGCCCGGGTGGACATCATCTGGATGCGCTCGCGGGGGCTGAGCTTGCCGTCGACGACGCGCACGTACGTGACGACGCCCCGGTACGTGTCGTACACCGAGTCGAAGATCATGGCGCGGGCCGGTGCGTCGGGGTTGCCGGTGGGGGCGGGCAGGTCGCGGACGATCTTGTCCATGAGGGCCTCGACCCCCATGCCGGTCTTGCCGGACACCTTCAGCACGTCCTCCGGCTCGCCGCCGATGAGGCTCGCGAGCTCCGCGGCGTACTTCTCGGGCTGGGCGGCCGGCAGGTCGATCTTGTTCAGCACGGGGATGATCGTGAGGTTGTTCTCCATCGCGAGGTACAGGTTCGCGAGGGTCTGCGCCTCGATGCCCTGTGCCGCGTCGACGAGCAGGATGGCGCCCTCGCAGGCCGCGAGCGAGCGGGACACCTCGTAGGTGAAGTCGACGTGCCCCGGCGTGTCGATCATGTTCAGCGCGTAGGCGGTGCCGTCCACCTCCCACGGCAGGCGCACGGCCTGCGACTTGATCGTGATGCCGCGCTCACGCTCGATGTCCATGCGGTCGAGGTACTGCGCCTTCATGTCCCGCTGCTCCACGGCTCCCGTGAGCTGGAGCATGCGGTCGGCCAACGTGGATTTTCCATGATCGATGTGGGCGATGATGCAGAAGTTCCTGATGATCGCCGGATCGGTCGCGGCGGGCACCGGTGCGGTGCGGGCCATGGGTGACACGTGGGTTCCTCACTGTTGCGGGACGGGGTGCGGCCTGCAGGTGGCAGCCGCGCCGTCCACTCCGGCGGCCGGGGCTGGTCCGCGCCGTTTTCACTTCCCCTAGTGTCCCACGTGGCCGGAGGGCTCCGGCAATCACGGCACGTCGCGCCGCCACCGCGCCGCCACCGCGCCGGCGGGAGACTCGCCTAGGATCACCCTCATGGCCATCACCCTGCGCTCCCTCCTGTCCCTGGCGCACCGCGTCATCCGCACCGTGGAGAGCACGCAGCCCGCCCGGACCCAGGGGCGTGCGCGCACCCGTGCCCGCCGGGGATCCGCCGACGCCGCCCGGACCGACGAGAGGTCGCCGCAACGGCGTCGAGCCGTGTCGCCGGCCTACTCCCCCTCGAGCGACGGGAATCCGGATCCCGGCGAGATCGTCTGGACGTGGGTGCCCTACGAGGACGACCCGCAGCAGGGCAAGGACCGCCCGGTGCTCCTGGTCGGCCGCGACGGCGCAGACCTCCTGGGCCTGATGCTGACGAGCCGGGACCGCAACAACGCGCGCGAGGCCGATGACAGGTACGTCGACATCGGCACGGGTGCCTGGGACCCTCAGGGACGACCGAGCGAGGTGAGGGTCGATCGCCTCCTGCGGGTGGCGCCGGCCGACATCCGGCGCGAGGGCGCCGTCCTGCCGCGCGCGCGTTTCGAGCAGGTCGTCGCGGCCATGCCCGACCACCTGCTCGGCTAGCGCCGCCCTGTGGTACCGCCCTGTGGTGCCGCCTTCTCCGGCACCCACGCCCTGCCGGTGAGGACGGGCGGAGGGCGCCGAGCGCTCGGGTTTCCCGGCGCCTTCTGGTAACCTGTATAGCTGTGTGTCCGCGCAGGTCTTCGGGCACTTTGGCCGATCGCCATACGGTATCCCCACGCCGCTCAGTCTTGGTCGGCCGAAATACCCTCACGACCAGTCCGCAATACAAAGAAAGTTCTCATACGTGGCAAACATCAAGTCCCAGAAGAAGCGCATCCTCACCAACGAGAAGGCGAGGCAGCGCAACAACTCGGTCAAGTCCGAGCTCAAGACCGCCATCCGCGCCGTGAACACGGCCGTCGAGGGCGCTGACAAGGACGCTGCGGCAACGGCTCTGCAGGCAGCCAGCCGCAAGCTCGACAAGGCCGTCAGCAAGGGTGTGCTGCACAAGAACAACGCAGCGAACCGCAAGTCCGCGATCTCCAAGAAGGTCAACGCGCTCTAAGCTGCGGACCCTCTACGAAGGACCGGCTCCCTGGGGAGCCGGTCCTTCGTCGTTCACCACCCGCCGGCATCCGGGACAGGGCGGATTCAGCCGTCGCCCAGCGCGATGACCGTGACGGCCCGCTCGACGGCGTAGACCGGGTCCCGTGACTCGCCCTTGACCTGGGCGTCCGCCTCCGCGAGCGCCCTGATGCAGCGGGCCAGCGCGTCGGAGCTGAAGCGCTGCGCCTCCCGGCGTGCCTGGTCCACCTGCCACGGCGCCATCCCCAGGTCCTTGGCGAGCTGCACGGAGGATCCCCTGACACCGTGGACCTTCGCGACGGCCCGGACCTTCATGGCGAGCGCCGCGACGATCGGCACGGGGTCGGCGCCCGTGGCGAGGGCGTGGCGCAGCATCGACAGCGCCTGGGCGGTCCGTCCTGCCAGTGCTGCGTCGGCGACCTTGAACCCCGTGGCCTCGACCCGTCCTCCGTAGTACTTCTCCACGGTCTCGACGGAGACATCACCGGCCGTATCGGCCATCAGCTGCTGGCAGGCGGCCGCGAGCTCCGGCAATTGGGACCCGACCGCGGCGACGAGCGCCCGGACGGCCTCGGGGTCGATGCGCCGTCGTGCGAGGCGGAACTCGGTGGTGACGAACTCGGCCTTCTCGCCGTCCTTCTTCAGGGGCTGGCAGTCCACGATCGTCGCTCCCGCCGCCCTGACGGCGTCGAGCAGCTTCTTGCCCCGGTTGCCGCCCGCGTGACGCATCACCAGGACCACGTCCGGTGCCGGGTCGGCGAGGTAGGCGAGCGCGTCGACCAGGAAGGCGTCGTTCATTTGGGCCAGTCCCGCGACCTCGATGACCTTCCAGTCGCCGAAGAGCGAAGGGCTCGCCTGCATCGTCAGTGTGCCCGCCTCGTAGGACCCGGCGTCGAAGCGGACGAGTTCCGCTCCGGGCTGCGCGATCCGGACCTGACTTCGGATCGATTCGGCAGCCCGTGACGCGAGGTAGTCCTCGGGACCCGACAGGAGGACGACCGGCGCCGGCTGGATGTCGCGCCAGGAGGCGGGCGCGGGGCCCTGGCCGCTGGTGCGGCCGGCCGGTGATCTTGGTGCCACGGGGCGGGGTTCCTTCCGACGGATGAACTCCTACTGTTTCACGGTGCCGCGGTGCCTCAAAGCCGCGGGACCCCCACGGCCTCAGCAGCGCGGCGAGCACGCCGTCGGGCCTGATCATCCCTGCCGCAGCGGTGGGTGATGAACCACGGCAGGTGGCGCGGCTGCACGGCACGTCGCTCAGCCCAGCACCCTGACCTCCACCGTGTCCCCGATGACGTCCACGAGGAACGAACCGAGTGCGTCCGTGCGGGCCGCGGCGATGCCCGCCCCGTCGAGCGCATCGAGGATGCTCGGATGGGGGTGGCCGTAGTCGTTGTCCTCCCCCACCGAGATGAGGGCGAGGCGCGGATGGACGGCCTCGATCAGCGCCGTGCCGCCATTCCTCGCCCCGTGATGGGCGATCTTCAGGATGTCCACTCCGTCCTCGCGCAGCGAGGGGGCGGCAGACAGCAGCACGGCGGCGGCGTCCTCCTCCAGGTCTCCGGTCAGGAGGACCGAGACGGGACGCTCCGGTGTGGGCACCACCACTTCGAGCACCGCGCTCGCGTTGTTCTCGCCTGTCGGAGCGGTGCCGCCCCTCGGCCAGAGGACGTCGACGTGCAGTGGGGCGAGGTGAACCGTGGTGGTGTCGGTGAGTCGCTCCGCGCGGACGCCGGCCGTCGCCGCAGCAGCGGTGACCTCCCGCGGGAGGCGGTCCTCGGCCGTGGAGTAGTACAGGGCGGACAGCGACCGGCCGCGGACCGCGCCCTCGATGCCGCCGTAGTGGTCCTCGTGCAGGTGCGTGACCACCAGGGCGTCGATCACCGCGACGTCGAGCGTGTCGAGGCAGTCGTCCATCATCTCCGGGTCGGGTCCCGTGTCGACGACGAGCGCGTGGCCCGGCGTCGTCCTCACCACCACGGCGTCTCCCTGCCCGACGTCGCACACAGCGAGGATCCACTGATCGGGTGCCGGTGTCCGCAGCCGAACGGAGACGACGTACGCTGCTGCAAGCCCGAGGATGACGAGGGCGACGACCACGATCACTCGTCGTCCCCTCAGCCGGTCGTGACGATACTGCGCCGGTGCCGGCGCGCGGGGACCTGCCCTCTCCCGACGGTTCCACCCGGTGCGTCCACTCCGGGACGTGACGGCCGAGAGCAGCATGCCCGCAGCTCGATCGGCCTCTGCCCGTCGCGGTGCCGTCCCGGTCCGGCCGCCCCGGATCCGGCCCCCGGCCCTGCCGCCGCGTCGCCACCAGGCGATGAGGGCGTCCCGTCGGATCAGGAGAAGCAGCGCCAGGGATGCCAGGGCCGCGACGACGGCTCCGGGGGCTCCCGGCGGCCACGGCAGGGACGCGCCGGGTGCGGATGCCAGAATGTCCGCGACCCCCGCCACCCATCGCGTCCCCCACTGCGCAGCAGCGACGAGCGGTTGGGCCAGGACCGGGGCGGCCATCAGCGCCAGTACCACCGTCATGCCGAGCAGGGTGATGGCGGGGACGACGGGTGATGCCAGGACGTTCGCGGGCAGGGAGTAGACCGGGAGTGCCGGCTGGATCAGGACGAGGATCGGCGTGCAGAAGAGCTGCGCCGTCAGGGGGATGGCGAGCACCTGCGCGGCGGATCGCGGCATGATCCGCTCGAAGGCCTCGACGACCGCCGGTCCCGCGGTGACGAGTCCCAGGGTCGCGGCGACCGAGAGCGCGAACGTGTAGGACACCGAGAGCCACGGGTCCACCGCGAGCAGGACGATGATGGACACCATCAGCAGGGCCAGCGAGACCCTGCCCCGGCCGGACAGGACGGCGGCCACCCCGATCGCGCCCATGACGGCCGCGCGGAGGACACTGGGTTCGGGCCGGACCAGCATCACGAAGCACACCAGCGCAGCAACGGCGCCGACGGCGGCCGGCAGGCGCGGCAGGCGCACCAGCCGCAGTCCGAGGAAGGCGAAGGCGAGCACGTAGGAGCAGTTCGCGCCGCTCACGGCGGTGAGATGCGTCAGGCCTGTGGCCTTCATGTCGGCCTCCAGCCCGGACTCGAGGCCGATCCTGTCACCCAGGGCCATGCCCGGCAGCAGCCCGCCGTCGCGCTCATCCCGCGACGAGAGGTCCCGGAACCGGGCCCGCAGGTGCTTCGTGTACCCGAGCCACCCCGTGGCTTCGTCGACGGAGGGGCTGCTCGCCGGCAGGAACACCGCCATGGCCCGGCCTGCCCGATCGGACGGCTTCGCCGTACCCAGCACCCGCACGGTGTCTCCTGTTCCCACCTCTCCCCAGGGCTCAGGGCCCAGGACCACCACGGGCGTCGTCGAGGCGAACGTCTCGCCCTGCAGCACCCCACCGGTCACGTCCGCGTCGACGAGATACCGGTCACCGCCGCCGAACGCACCGGGCGCCAGCGAGGACGGTTCGCCCGAGATCCGGAGCACCGCGGTGAACGGGATCCCGCCCTCCACAGCGTCCCCGACCGGCCCGGCTTGTGCACGGGTGAGGCTCCCCCCGGCGGCGAGCAGGACGAGGGTCAGCGCGGCCGCCGGCGGCAGGGCCTGCGCCGACACCGTCCTCCAGCGTCGGCCGACACCCACGGGGGCCAGCAGGACCAGGCAGGCCAACACCAGGGCACCAGCAGCGGCGACGAGACCGCCCGCCGTCGCCCCGGTCGCGCCTCCGTGGACGGCGATGGTGGCGGCCACCCAGGCCGCCGCGGCGGACGGCACGAGGCGCAGGTCGGTCCGCCCCGAGCCGCGCACGGTGCGGGCGCCGGCTGGCTCCTGCTGCGGAGGGCGGGGCCCGGAGCTGGAGGCGTCGTCCCCCGGCGTGGCCGCTGTCACCGCACCGAGATCAGCGGGAGGATCCCCTCGAGCATGGCGGGACCGATACCGGGCACCGCGTCGAGGTCGGACGCCTCGATGAAGGGACCGTGCTCGTCGCGCCAGTCGATGATGCGCTGCCCCAGGACCGGCCCGACGCGCGGCAGGGTCTCGATGTCGGCGAGGGTGGCGGTGTTGATGTCGAGAAGGCCCGCGGGAGCGCCGGTCCCGGCCGGAGCGGCCGTACTCCCGTGGCCCGTGCCCGACCCTCCCTGTGGAGGCGCCGGTGCGTCCGGCGCCACGATTCCTGGCCGGGGTTCCTCCCCCACGGCCAGGAGGTGGACGTGTTGCCCGTCCGAGGCGGCGGCAGCGAGATTGACGCCCTCCAGGTCCGCCTCGGGCAGCGGGCCGCCCGCATCCTCGAGGACCTCGAAGAGCCGCGTCCCCGCCGGCACCGTGACGACGCCCGGTGCCGTCACCGCACCCGTCACGTAGACGACGATCGTCTGCCCGTCACCGCCGCCCTTCCCAGCGAGGACCGGTGACGCCGACGGAGTACTGACCGGGGAACCACCGACCTCGGCCCCGGTGACGGTACCTCCAGGGGCGGCCTCCTCGTCCGGAGGGCCGTGCGGCGTTCCGCTGTCCGATGCACTGTCCTTCGTGTCCCCGGTCGCTCCTTCGCCGTCCCCGCTCTCGAGCTGCACCGACACGGCAGCAGCAGACGGCTCGGAGCTGCGGACGAGGAACAGTGCGGCCCCGACCGCCAGCGCCACCCCGAGGAACACCAGTGCCGCGGAGCGCGCGACCCGCCACTGGATCCGCGGGAGCGCGGGAGGCCGTTCCGCGTCCCGCGCCTCCTCCAGGACCGGGGTGACCGCCGGCCCGGGTGCCTCGTCCCACCCGTCGACGATGCCACCGGGCGAGGGCCCCGCAGCGTTCCTTCCGACCCCGATGTCCGCCGTGAATTGATCGGGCACCGAGCCGGTAGGAACCTCGTCGTGCCGGGCATCCAGGCGTGTTTCGGGCCGCCTCCCGGGCCGTACCCGTCCGGTCCACCCGTCGGTACTCCCCCCGCGCTGGAACGCCGCAGGGGCCTCGAGGGGCGGATCCCAGGGGTCGCCGTTGATCGGCCATCGGTGCTTTCCCATCCCGCCACGCTAGGGGGCGGGAACCGGGCGTCGGAGGAGGATCGCTGCTATGTGGACATCCGCACACGGCGCCCTGAGGGTCCTCCGGGGCGGCTAGTCCGCACAGATCGCGACGGCCACCACGCCGAGGCCCACGTGTGCCGCGAGCACGGCGGGGCACGGCGCCGTCGTCACGCGCCCCGGTCCCGCCACGGCGGTGAGCCGCCCGGCGAGGTCCGCGGCCTCGTCCTCGTTGCCGAAGTGGTGCACCGTGAGCTGGACACCGGTGCTACGACCTGCGATGTCCGCCTCGACCAGCTCCTGGAGCCGCCCCACCCCCCGCACGGCGGAGCGCATCCGTTCCAGGGGCACCAACCGCCCGCCCTGCACCTGGAGGATGACCCGGACGGACAGGAGCGTGCCCAGCCATCCGGCGGCGGCCGTGATCCGTCCACCGCGCCGCAGCTGCTCGACGCTCGGGACGTAGGTGTAGAGCGCGGAGGCACGCGCCGCCATTGCGGCCGCGGCTGCCGCACCCTGCAGGTCGTCGCCCGACCGTGCCGCCGCGAGGGCAGCGAGCGCCGCCCGGCCCTGAGCCATCGCCGCCGTCCTCGTGTCGATCACCTCGACGGGAAGGGCCGCGCGCGACGCCGCCAGGCGCGCGGCGTCCAGGGTGCCCGACAGCAGGCCCGACAGGTGCACGGACACGATCCCGTCGTAGCCCTCGTCCGCCAGCCGACCGTAGACGCGGTCGAACTGGCCCGGGGACGGGCGCGAGGTGCGTACGTCCGACCCCGCGGCGAGGGCCACCATGAGCGGTGCGGTGACGTCGTCGTGCTCGCCGGTGAGGATGTCGTTGCCCACGAGGACCGGCATGGGGACCAGGTGCACGCCGTCGGCCGGGCCGCCGGGCACCGTCCAGCCAGGAGGGAACCCGGCGGCCGAATCCGCGACGACGGCTACGCGCACGGGATCGACTCCCCGCAGGACGAGACCGTCGGCACGCCGCACATCAGGCCGGGACGATGTTGACCAGTTTCGGCGCCCGCACGATGACCGTGCGGATGCCGCGACCGTCCAGGACGCGCTGCACCTGGTCGCTGGCCAGGGCGAGCTCGCGCAGCTCGTCCTCGGCGATGTCCGGGGACACCGTCAGGCGGTCGCGCACTTTGCCCTGCACCTGCACGACGGCCACCACACTCTCCTGCGTCAGCAGCGCCGGGTCCACGGCCGGCCAGCCCGCGGTGGCGACGGTGGCCTCGTGGCCGAGTCTGCTCCACAGGTCCTCGGCCGTATAGGGCGCGAACAGGCTCAGGAGGATCGCGACGGCCTCGGCGGCTTCGCGGACGGCGGGATCCGCTCCCCCCGCACCGGAGTCGATGGCCTTGCGCGTGGCATTGACGAGCTCCATGAGCTTGGCGATGACCACGTTGAACTTGTTGGCCTCCATCAGCTCCGCGGCGTCCGCCACGGTCCGGTGGGTGACCGAGCGCAGCGCGCGGTCGCCCGTCGACGGGTCGGTGCCGACGGCGCTCGTGACGTCGCCGCCCAGGCGCCAGGCACGGGCGAGGAACTTCGCGGAGCCCGACGGCGAGACGTCGGCCCAGTCGACGTCGTCCTCGGGTGGCGACGCGAACACCATCGTGAGGCGCACGGCGTCGACCCCGAAGCGGTCCAGCTGCTCGCCGAGGTCCACGCCGTTGCCGAGGGACTTGCTCATGGCCTTGCCGCCGTTGAGCACCTGGCCCTGGTTCAGCAGGGCACTGAACGGCTCCGTGAAGCCGACCATGCCGAGGTCGAAGAGCACCTTGGTGAAGAACCGGCTGTAGAGCAGGTGCAGGATGGCGTGTTCGACGCCGCCCACGTACTGGCCCACCGGCAGCCAGCGGTTGACCGCCTCGGTGTCGAACGGGGCCGTCTCCAAGTGCGGGTCCACGAAGCGCAGGTAGTACCAGGACGAGTCCACGAAGGTGTCCATGGTGTCGGTGTCGCGGGTCGCCGCACCGCCGCACGAGGGGCAGGGCACGTTGACCCACTCCTCGACGGCGGCCAGGGGCGAGGTGCCCTTGGGCGCCAGCGCCTCGCCGCGCAGGCCCTCGGGCAGCGTGACGGGCAGCTGTTCGTCCGGCACCGGCACCTCGCCGCAGGACGGGCAGTGGATGATCGGGATGGGCGTCCCCCAGAACCGCTGGCGGGACAGCAGCCAGTCACGCAGGCGGTAGTTGACGGTGTGCGTGCCCGTCCCCTGCTCCTCGATCAGCTCGACGGCGCGGGCGATGGCCGCCGCCTTGTCCAGTCCGCTCAGCTCGCCGGAGTTCACGAGGGTCCCCTCGCCGGTGGTCGCGATGCCCGTGACGGCCGCGTCCTCGGCGCCGGTGTCGACGACGGTGCGCACCGGCAGGTCGAAGGTGCGGGCGAAGTCGAGGTCACGCTGGTCGTGCGCCGGGACGGCCATGATGGCGCCCGTGCCGTAGTCGGCCAGGACGTAGTCGGCGGCCCAGACGGGCAGCTTCTCCCCGGTGAGCGGGTTGACGGCGTAGCGGCCGGTGAACACGCCCGTCTTCTCGCGCTCGGTGGCCTGCCGTTCGATCTCGGACAGTCCCCGGACCTGCTCGCGGTACGCCTCGAGCTCAGCGCGGTGGTCGGCGGTCACGAGCTCCAGCGCCAGGTCCGCATCCGCGGCGACGACGAAGAACGTGGCACCGTACAGGGTGTCGGGGCGTGTGGTGAAGACGGTGACGTCGGCGTCCGGCCGGCCATCGGTGGCCTCGATGCGGAACCTGACGTGCGCTCCCTCCGAGCGGCCGATCCAGTTGCGCTGCATCGCGAGCACGCGCTCGGGCCAGTGCCCCTTGAGCTGCTCCATGTCGTCCAGCAGGCGGTCGGCGTAGTCGGTGATCCGGAAGTACCACTGGTTGAGGTTCTTCTTGGTGACCATGGTGCCGCACCGGTCGCAGGCCCCGTTGATGACCTGCTCGTTGGCCAGCACGGTCTGGTCCTTCGGGCACCAGTTCACGGGCGAGTTCCGCCGGTACGCCAGTCCCTGCTGGAAGAACCGTACGAACAGCCACTGCGTCCAGCGGTAGTACTCGGGATCCGAGGTGTGCAGGCGCCGGCTCCAGTCGGCGCTGATCGCGTAGCGCCTGAACGAGTGCGCCTGCGTCTCGATGTTCGCGTACGTCCACTCCGCGGGATGCGCGTTGCGCTTGATCGCCGCGTTCTCCGCGGGCAGGCCGAAGGAGTCCCAGCCGATGGGGTGCAGGACGTCGAAGCCCTTCTGGCGGTAGAAGCGCGCGGCGACGTCACCCATGGCGAATGCCTCGGCGTGGCCCATGTGGAGGTCACCCGAGGGGTAGGGGAACATGTCGAGGACGTAGCGGCGCTCACGTGAGCCGTCGTCGGCCGGGGCGAATGCCTGGAGCCTGTCCCACACCGCGGGCCACTTCGCCTCGATGGCGGAGAAATCGTAGGTGTCCTCGTCCGGCTGGGCGGCCTCGGGGTTGATGCTCACGGTATGTTGACCTGTCCTGTCGGTGGAGCGAAAATCCTGCTGCGGTACTGCCTCGTCCGATGCCGGGGGCGGACGGCGCCTCGGTGCCGTCCTGCCCCGGACATGCAAAAGCCCCTCACAGGGAGGGGCCGCCGCACGGTGGATACCGTGCGGCTACGTAAGGAGGAGGGCGCGACGCATGGCTTCACTTTACCAGCGTGCACCAACGGCCTGCCCGGCCGCGGCCCGGGACGGACCGAAGGGCACCCCGGGCCGTCGTGCGACGGCCCGGGGTGCCCTTCGGGTGGTGCCCTGCGCGTCCGGCAGGGGCTAGCTGACGTCCTCGTCGACCCAGTCGAAGGTCTTCGTGACGGCCTTCTTCCACAGGCGGAGCTGGCGCTCGCGCTCGGCGTCGTCCATGGACGGGTTCCAGCGCTTGTCCTCGGCCCAGTTCGTCGCGAGGTCGTCGGTGTCCTTCCAGAAACCGACGGCCAGTCCCGCAGCGTAGGCGGCACCGAGCGCCGTGGTCTCGGTGACCTTCGGGCGGATGACCGGGATCCCGAGGATGTCCGCCTGGAACTGCATCAGGGCGTCGTTGGCGACCATGCCGCCGTCGACCCTGAGGTCCTCCATGTTGACACCGGAGTCGGCGTTCGCCGCGTCCAGGACCTCGCGGGTCTGGAAGGCCGTGGCCTCCAGCGCTGCCCGTGCGATGTGTCCCTTGTTCACGAAGCGGGTCAGGCCGACGATCGCCCCGCGGGCGTCCGAACGCCAGTACGGCGCGAACAGGCCGGAAAAAGCGGGGACGATGTAGACGCCGCCGTTGTCCTCGACCGTCGTGGCCAGCTGCTCCACCTCGGGCGCGCTCCTGATGATGCCGAGGTTGTCCCGGAGCCACTGCACGAGTGAACCGGTGACGGCGATCGACCCTTCGAGCGCGTACACGGGCTTCGCGTCGCCGAGCTTGTAGCAGACCGTGGTGAGCAGCCCGTTCTTGGAGTGGACGATCTCCTCGCCGGTGTTCACGATCATGAAGTTGCCGGTGCCGTAGGTGTTCTTGGCACCGCCCTTGTCGAACGCGGCCTGGCCGAAGGTCGCGGCCTGCTGGTCGCCGAGGATGCCGGCCACCGGCACCTCGCGGAGGAGCTGCGAGGTGTGCACGGTCCCGTAGACCTCGGAGGAGGACTTGATCTCCGGCATCATCGAGACCGGGACGCCGAAGTCGGCAAGGATCGACTCGTCCCAGGACAGCGTCTCGAGGTCCATGAACAGCGTGCGGGAGGCGTTGGTGACGTCCGTGATGTGTACCCCGCCGTCCGTGCCGCCCGTCAGATTCCAGGTGACCCAGGAATCGGTGTTGCCGAACAGGAGGTCGCCCGCCTCGGCCTTCTCGCGGGCCCCGTCGACGTTGTCGAGGATCCACTTGATCTTCGTGCCGGAGAAGTAGGTCGCCAGGGGGAGCCCCACCTTCCCCTTGTAACGCTCCACGCCGCCGTCCTTCGCGAGGTCGTCGACGATGTTCTGCGTCCGCGTGTCCTGCCAGACGATGGCGTTGTACACGGCCTTGCCGGTGGTCCTGTCCCAGACCACGGCCGTCTCACGCTGGTTGGTGATGCCCACGGCGGCGATGTCGTGGCGGGTGAGGTTGGCCTTGGCCAGCGCGTTGCCGATGACCTCGCGGGTGTTGTTCCAGATCTCGGCGGGATCGTGCTCCACCCAGCCGGCCTTCGGGAAGATCTGCTCGTGCTCCTTCTGACCGGAGGACACGATGTCGCCCTTGTGGTCGAAGACGATGGCCCTGCTGGAGGTGGTGCCCTGATCGATGGCGATGACGTACTGCTGCGACATGTCTTACTCCTTCATTGGATGTGTCGTTGAGTGGCGGCTGCGCGCGGCCGCGGCACGGCTCCTAGGCTGGAGGAGCGGGGAACGAGACGAACTGGATGACGATGCCGGCGAGGATGCCACCGATGATCGGTCCGACGATCGGTACCCACGCGTAGCCCCAGTCGCTGCCGCCCTTGCCCCGGATGGGCAGGATGGCGTGGGCGATACGGGGGCCCAGGTCGCGGTTCGGGTTGATGGCGTAGCCGGTGGGTCCGCCGAGCGAGGCGCCGATGCCGACGACGAGCAGTGCGACGGCGAGGGGGCCCAGGCCGGAGGGCGTGTTGCCGAAGGAGATGATGACGAACACGAGCACGAACGTGCCGATGATCTCGGTCACGAGGTTCCAGCCGTACGAACGGATGGCTGGGCCGGTGGCGAACACCCCCAGCTTGTTGGCGGGATCGGGCTCCTCGTCGAAGTGCTGCTTGTAGGAGAGCCAGCAGAGGACGGCACCGAGGATGGAACCGATCATCTGGGCCGCGAAGTACGCCAGCGCGTTGATCACGTTCTTGTCCACGCCCGGGGCGAACTCGGCGGTGTCGCCGTTGGCCCAGAGACCGACGGTCACGGCGAAGTTGAGGTGCGCTCCCGACAGGGCTGCGACGTAGACGCCGGCGAAGACGGCGAGGCCCCACCCGAAGTTGACCATGAGAAAGCCACCGTTATTGCCCTTGGTCCTGGCGAGCGCGACATTCGCGACGACACCCGTTCCGAGCAATAGCAGCAGCATTGTGCCGAAGGCTTCGGCAACAAATACTTCCAGAGACATCTTTGACTCCTCATTCTATTCATTTATCGACGGGTGCCGCCGCCTCGACGGCACCCGTTCATTCCCCCCCGGCAACCACTGCCGTTGGCACTGCACCGCTGCGCGTGGCAGCGGTTCGACCTCGTGGGCGGCGGGCGCCGCTACGCGATCAGGCTTTTGACGTGCACCCTGTGGGCCTCGGCGAGGACCGTCTCGGCGAGCTCGACCTCTGCCGCGGACCGGGCGGCGTCCCACCCCAGCAGGGGCGCCAGCGTGGTGGCGAGTTCGGCGAGCAGCTCCCCGGTCACGAGTCCGCGGAAGGCGAGGGACGTGCGGCGGATCAGGACGTCGACCAGGTGGCCGATCTGCTCGTGCTCCACCATGTAGGCGAGTTCGCGCGTGCTCAGCTCCTTCGTGGAATTGAACAGCCTGTCGGGACCTTCGGCAAGGTATCCGATGACATCCGTCGCGCGGGTCCCGTACCGGGTGAGCAGGACCTGCACCCGCGCCTCGTCGACGCCGGGGCGGACGGCCTGCCGGATCCACGCTCGCTCCGCGGCGTCGTCGGTCGGGAAGTCCTGGCCTCCGCCGATCGCGACGCCCGCCGTCGACGCCTTGCGCGGCGCCCCGAGGGCGGCGAGCGTGTCGTTGGTGAGGTGTTCGGCCAGGGCACGGAACGTGGTCCACTTGCCGCCGACGAGGCTCAGCGTGGTGACCGAGCGCCCGCCCAGCTTCTCCTCGCGCTTCTCGATGCGGTAGTCGCGCGAGACGAAGCCCGGCTGCGTGTCGTCGTGGCGCGGCAGCGGCCGGACGCCCGAGAAGCTGTACACGATGTGCTCCTGCGCGACCCTGATGTCGGGGAACACATGACCGATCAGCTCGAAGAAGTAGTCGATCTCCTCGTCGGTGCAGACGGCCTGCTCGTTGATGTCGACGTCGATGTCCGTGGTGCCGACCAGGACGCGGTCCCCCATGGGGTAGATCAGCACGATCCGGCCGTCGATGTGCTCGAAGAAGATCTCCGTGCCGTTGCAGGCCTTGAGCAGCTCCGGGTGGTCCAGCACGATGTGCGAGCCCTTGGTGCCGCCCATGAAACGGGTCTCGGTGCCGAGGGCGGCGTTGGTGCCGTCCGTCCAGGCGCCCGTCGCGTTCACGACGACGTCGGCCTGGAAGGTGAAGGTCTCCCCCGTGAGCTCGTCGCGCAGCAGCACGCCGTCCTCGCCCGCGCCGATGGCGCTGACGTAGTTGGCGGCGCGGGCGGCGGGGTTGATGATCTGGCCGTCGCGGAGGACGTCCAGGGTGAGACGCTCGGGGTTGTGCACCGAGGCGTCGTAGTAGGTCGCCGCCCACTTGATGTCCTTGCGGACGTCGGGCATGGCCGCGAGGGCCTTCTTGCGGCCCACGAAGGAGTGCCGGGGGACGTTGCCGCCGTCGCGCGAGAAGAAGTCGTACATGGTCAGGCCGGCCTTGATGAGCACGGCACCGCGCTCCACCTGCTTGCCCTGGCGGTGGGTCAGGAAGCGCATGGGGGCGGAGAGGATGCCGGAGAAGGTCGTGTAGATCGGGATGGTGGTCTGCAGCGGCTTCACGTAGTGGGGGGCGATCTTCATGAGGGCGTTGCGCTCGATGACGGACTCCCGGACGAGCCGGAACTCGCCGTTCTCGAGGTAGCGGATGCCACCGTGGATCATGTGCGAGGACGCACCCGAGGCGCCCTGGCAGTAGTCGCCACGCTCCACGAGTGCGACGTCGATGCCCTGCAGCGAGAGGTCGCGGAACGTGCCGACCCCGTTGATGCCGCCACCGATGATGAGCACGGACGCCCGGGGCTTGTCCCTGAGCTCCTGCACCACGGTGCGGGTAGAAGTTGTCGTGCCTTCACCGTTGATCCGGTCGGCTGCAATGCTCAAGGTACTACTCCGTAACGTCTATGTCTGGAAGGGCTCCTGCACTCCTCATTCTTCGAGCCGTGGGAATACCAGTCAACCGGATTGCACAAACGTGCAGAAGAGGTCCAGACTGGCGGAGTGGCCACGACGAGGAGTAGCTCAGCCCTGGACGGCCCGCCCTCGGGTCCCGTGGAGGGCAGCCGCTCCGGTGACGCCCTGCGGGCCGCGCAGATGTACTACCTGCAGGACCTGACCATGAACGCGATCGCCCGGGAGCTCCGCACGTCACGCTCCACGGTGTCCCGGCTGCTGGCCATGGCGCGCGAGACGGGGCTGGTGCAGATCCAGGTCAACAACCCCTCGGAACGGGCACCGGCACTGGAGCAGCACATCCGCCGCCGGTTCGGCGTCGAGGCGCACGTGGTCCCGGTCGCTGACTCCGTCAGCGACTCGGACGTGCTCGACCGCGTCGCGATCCAGGCCGCCCGCACCATCGGGCCCCTGGTGGACTCGAACGCCATCATCGGCGTGGCGTGGGGCTCGACGCTCAGCGCCGTCAGCCACCACCTCACCCGCAAGCAGACCCACGACAGCACGATCGTGCAGCTCAACGGGGCGGGCAACACCCAGACCACCGGCATCACGTACGCGAGCGAGATCCTGCGCCGCTTCGGCCAGGCGTACGGGGCGCGCGTCGAGCAGTTCCCCGTGCCTGCGTTCTTCGACCATGCCGGGACGAAGACCGCCATGTGGGAGGAACGCAGCGTCCGGCGCATCCTCGACCTGCAGCGCCGCATGACCATGGCGATCTTCGGGGTGGGCTCCGTGGGGTCGGTCGGCTCGGGCATCCCCAGCCATGTGTACAGCGGGGGGTACCTCGACCGCGAGGATCTCGAGGCCCTGGAGAACGACGCCGTCGTGGGCGACGTCGCCACCATGTTCTTCCGGGCGGACGGCACGCACCGGGACGTCCTGCTGAACGGGCGCAGCACCGGGCCGGACCTCGACGAGCTGCGCAGGGTCGGCCGGCGCATCTGCGTGGTCTCCGGCGAATCGAAGATTCACGGCCTGCGGGGGGCGCTCGCTGCCGGACTCGCCACCGACCTGATCCTGGACGAGGGCTCCGCACGGCGTCTCGTCCACACCTGACCGGCTCCCCGCACGGCCGGCATCGCCGGCCTCGGTAGAGTTCCACCATGAGCACCTCCGTTCCCCGCACCGCGCTCGCCGACGGGACCGAGATCGACGTCCTCGGGTACGGCGTGTACAAGGTCCCGCCCGAGGACACCGCGGGGCTCTGTTCGACGGCGCTGGCCGCCGGGTACCGGCTGCTCGACACGGCGGCGCTGTACGGGAACGAGACCGGTGTGGGCGCCGCGGCGCGGGCGTTCCTCGAGGGCGCGGACCGGCAGGATCTCTTCATCACCTCGAAGGTGTGGAACGACGACCACGGCTTCGACGCGACGCTGCGCGCCTTCGACGCGACGATGGACCGCCTCGGCCTCGACCGGCTGGACCTCTACCTCATCCACTGGCCCTGCGCGCCGCGGGACCTGTACGTGGAGTCATGGCGGGCCCTGGACCGGCTCCGCGCCGAGGGACGGGTGCGGTCCATCGGCGTCTCCAACTTCCAGCGCCCGCACCTCGAGCGGCTGGTCACCGAGACCGGTGTGGTGCCGGCCATCAACCAGATCGAACTGCACCCGTACCTGCAGCAGCGCGAGCTGCGCGCGTTCCACGCGCTGCACGGCATCGCCACCCAGGCCTGGAGTCCCCTCGGGCGGGGACGCGTCCTCGACGATCCGGTCATCGTGCGCATCTCGGAGGAGCTCGGCTGCACACCCGCCCAGGTGATCCTCCGATGGCACCTGCAGCACGGCATCCTGACCATCCCGAAGGCCAGCTCCCGCGAGCGCATCAGCTCCAACCTCGACGTCTTCGGCTTCACCCTCGAGGAGGCGCACGTCGCGGACCTCGACGTGCTCGACCGCGACCAGCGGTTCGGCTCCCACCCCGACCGGGTGGGCTGATGCGGCAGGCCACCGTGCGGACCCTCACCTGGGAGGGCACGCTGCAGAGGGTGTGGGACTTCCCCGCGCTCGAGGCCGAGGGGCGACCCGGCGCGACGATCGTCATGGTGCACGGGTTCCGGGGGGACCACCACGGACTGCTGCGCCTCGTCGAGGAACTGCCGCGGCACCGGATCCTCCTGCCCGACCTGCCCGGATTCGGTCAGGGGGGCGAACTGCCCGGCACGCACGACGTCGCCACCTATGCGCGCTTCATCGGCGACACCGCACGCATCCTCGCTCGGGAGCCGCGGGTGTTGCTCGGGCACTCCTTCGGGTCGATCGTCGCGGCCGAGGCCGCCGCGCTCGCACCGGACCTGGCCGGGACCCTCGTACTCGTGAACCCCATCAGTGCGCCCGCCCTCGAAGGGCCCAGCCGGGTGGCGTCGAGGGTGGCGGAGGCGTACTACGTGGCCGCCGACCGCCTGCCCGAACGGACCGGGCGCGCGCTGCTGGCGAACCCGGTGATCGTCAGGGGCATGAGCGCCTTCATGGCCAAGACGAGGGACAGGACCCTGCGCCGCTGGATCCACGGGCAGCACCATGCCTACTTCAGCGCGTTCGCCAGCCGCCGGGTGGTGCTCGAGGCGTTCCGGGCCTCCATCTCCGGCACGGTCCGGGACCGCGCCCGCGAGCTGGGGATGCCCGTCCTGCTCATCGCCGCCGAGCAGGACGACATCGGATCGGTGCAGAGCCAGCGCGAGCTCGCCGCCCTCGTGCCGGACGCCACGCTCGCCGTCCTCGCCGATGTCGGGCACCTCGTGCACTACGAGAAGCCGCGCGAGGCGGCACTGCTGATCGAGGACTTCCTGGAGAGGGTACGCGTGTGAGGATCCTGTTCGACGCGCGGTTCACGCGGACCGACCACCACGACGGTATCAGCCGCTACGGTGCGAGCCTCATCGCAGCCCTGGCCGCGACCGACGACGTCGTGATGCTCGTCAGCGACCCGCGGCAGCTCGCGCTCCTGCCGGAGGTGCCGCACGTGCGGATCACCAGCCCGCTCTCCCCCGCCGAACTGTTCGTCGCGCGGCGCATCAACCGCCTGAGGCCGGACGTCGTCGTCTGTCCCATGCAGACCATGGGCTCCTGGGGGCGCAGGTACCCGCTCGTCCTCACCCTGCACGACCTCATCTACTACCAGAACCCGATGCCGCCGTCGTTCCTCCCGCTGCCCGTCCGCCTGCTCTGGCGGCTCTACCACCTCGCGTACTGGCCGCAGCGCCTGCTGCTGGACCGCGCGGACGTCGTCGCCACGATCTCCGCCACCACGGCCGGGCTCATCGGACGCCACCGCCTCACGCGCCGGCCCGTGCTGCTCGTCGGCAACGCACCCCAGTCGACGGAACGGCGGCGTGATCCCGGCGCGCCCCGGTCCGCATCGCTGCTCTACATGGGCTCCTTCATGCCCTACAAGAACGTCGAGACCCTCGTCCGCGCCATGGCGTCGCTCCCGGGCCACACGCTGCACCTGCTGAGCAGGATCACGCCCTCCCGCCGCGCCGAACTCGCGGACCTCATACCCGACGCCGGCCGCACGGTCTTCCACGACGGGGTGTCCGACGCGGAGTACGAGGACCTGCTCGACGATTCGACGGCGCTCGTCACGTTGTCCAGGGCCGAGGGCTACGGCCTGCCGATCATCGAGGCGATGGCGACCGGCACACCGGTGATCGCGAGCGACATCCCGATCTTCCGCGAGGTCGGCGGAACGGCGGCGCTGTTCGTCGATCCCGACGACCCGGACGCCGTGGCGGCTGCCGTCCGCAGCCTCGAGGAGCCCGGCCGCTGGGCCGAGGCATCCCGCGCCGGGCTGGAGCAGGCCGCCACGTACTCCTGGGCGGCATCCGCAGAGCAGCTGCGCACGGCCTGCCGGCGTGCGGTGCTCGAGTACGGCCGACGGCGACGCCTCACCGGACGCCCGGTGCCCGGTGGCCGGAAGGACCGGGCGGCGTGAGCGCCGCCCGCGGCGGACGGAGGGGATCGTGACGGACCTGCAGTGCGCCGCCACGGCCGTGCTCCTTGCGGCGGGCGCCGGCCGTCCCGCCTGGCTGGCGCGCCTGCCGGTCGCCGCATGGTTCGACCTGCCGGACGAGCGCGACGCGGCCGGCTTCCTCGAGGAGACCGCGGACCGCTTCCGCGGCGAGACGTTCGTCCTCACGGCCTCCGCCGAGACACTGACGCGGGCGCTGAGGGCGCGGGGCATGCAGGGACCGGCGCCGGTCGCCGTCGAGATCGATGCGAGCGGCTGGCACCTCGTCGACCATCCCTGACGGGACCGCGCCCTGCCGCGTGTCCGACGACGGGAGCGGCGGCTACCGGTCCCTGCCCGATCCTGGCGACGTCCAGCCTTCGGCACGCAGTGCCTCGATGCCGTCGAGCAGCAGGTCGAGCGCGAACTCGAACTCGAACTGGTCGTCGCAGCCCGTGCCCACGACGTCGTCGCCGTGCGCCGAGGCCATGGCGATCCGGAGGACGTTCGGGTACCGGGCGGCCATCTGCTGCAGGACCGCCTGCGCCTCCGCGTCGTCGACGGCGGTCGCCTGCTCGGCGGGGGCGGCTCCGGGATCGTCGAAGAGTTCCTGCGTGAAGCCCCACATGCGGCTTCCCAGGGCGTGCAGAACGTGATGCGTCAGGTCGATCGAGAATCCCCGGTCGAGGAACATACCGATGAACGAGTCGGTGTACGCGAGCACGCCCGGTGTCCTGCTGGTGCGCGTCTCGAGGACCCTGCGGGCCCAGGCGTGGCGCTGGAGTGCCCTCCTCGCCGACAGGACCCGATGACGGACCGCGGTCCTCCAGTCCGGCGTGTCGATCGGCGGATCGATCTCGTCCGCGAGGACGTCGACCATCCCGTCCAGCAGGTCCTCCTTGTTCGCCACATGCCGGTAGAGCGCCATCGGCACGACGCCGAGCGACTCGGCCAGGCTGCGCATGCTCAGCCCTCCCACGCCCTGCTCGTCGGCCAGGACGACGGCTGCGTGCAGCACGGCGTCCCGGGTGAGGCGCACGCGCGGCGCCGCTCCATCCTCCATGCGCTTCTCCCTGTCCGTCGATCCGCCCCTTGACGAGTGTACGCCGTACACCTACTGTGAAGCGCATCGTGTACTCCGTACACAAGGGGCGGGCTCGCGGACGGTTCTCCGCACCGCCGACCGGGACCAGGAAGAGGACGCCGATGGACACCACGGGACAGAAGGCTCGGCCCCCGGTCAGCCCGCGCACGACCGGCCGCAGGACCCCGGCCTGGGTCGTGCCGGCGGGCCTGATCCTGCTGGGCCTCATCCCCGTCCTTGCCGGGGCCGCCCGGCTCACCGAGCTCACGGGCGGGGCCGACATCACGGCACGGAACGCCCGGTTCTTCGACTCCCCCGTACCGGTGGTGCTGCACATCGTCGGGGCCACCCTCTACTCGCTGCTCGGCGCGTTCCAGTTCGTGCCGTCCCTGCGCCGCCGTGGGCGCCGCTGGCACCGGATCGCGGGCAGGATCCTCCTGCCTGCGGGGCTCGTGGCTGCGGGGTCCGGCGTGTGGATGGCGCTCTTCTACGTCCTCCCGCCCAGCGACGGGCCGCTCCTGCTGGCGTTCCGACTCGTCTTCGGCAGCGGCATGGCCCTCAGCCTCGTACTGGGCGTCCGGGCCGTGATGCGCGGCGACATCGGCGCCCACGGTGCCTGGATGACCCGGGCCTACGCGATCGGGCTGGGCGCCGGGACGCAGGCCCTGATCCTCATCCTGCCGGAGCTCCTCGCGAGTCCACCGGGTGTGACCGTCCGGGCGCTGCTGATGGGGGCGGGCTGGGTGGTCAATCTCGCCGTGGCCGAGGTCGTCATCCGCCGGCGGCACCGCCGCTGAGCCGTACTCCTCCGTGGGCAGTCCGATCCGGAGCGCCTCCTCCGGACGGCGCGGTCCTGGAGGATCGTCCCCCGATTGGCCTACGGTGGCATCCATGTACCTGGAGAATCTCGTCGTCGACGCCGTGGACCCCCAGCGACTCGGTCGCTTCTGGGAGGCGGTGATCGGAGGCGAGACGCTCACCGACGCATCCGACGGGTACGAGACCCGACTCACGATCGAGGGCGGCCCGGTTTTGGACCTGTGCTTCCAGCGCGTCCCGGAGCCGCCCGATGCCGGGCCCCGGCTCCACCTGGACCTCAGGGGCGGTTCCCGGCAGGCCGTGGAGGTCGACCGGTTGCTCGGACTGGGTGCCCGGCACCTCGACGTAGGTCAGGGGGACGTACCCTGGGTGGTCCTCGCCGATCCGGAAGGCAACCCCTGCTGCGTGATGCACGAACGGGCGGAGTACACGGGTACCGGGCCGATCGCGGCGCTGCCGCTCGACTCCTCCGACGCGGACCGGGACGCGCGGTTCTGGTCGTGGCTCACCGGCTGGGTCCCGGTGCCGGGACGCCCCCGCACGCTGCGCCATCGGTCGCTGCTGGGCCCGCTCCTGGAACTGTGCCCCGAGCCCTCGTCCAAGGGGACCGGGAAGAACCGGGTGCACCTGGACGTCCGGCTCGATGCCGGGGACGATCCCGACGAGGTCGCGGCGGGCATCGTCGGGCGGGGCGGGCGCGAACTGCATCCCGGCTGGGGCGACCTGCCCTGGCGCATCTACACCGACCCCTCGGGTAACGAGCTCTGCGTGCTGCCGGCTCGGTCCTGAGATACTGCTCGACGACGATGCACCGGGAGGCGATGATTCGGCCGGGCCGTCTGCGTCCATCAGGTAGCGCGGGATGATGTCGCCGGTCCCGCTCCCCACGTCAGGAAGGGTCACCATGGCCGCCCCCCTCGTCTACATCAGCTTTCCCGGGACCGCGCGCGCAGCACTGGGCTTCTACGCGGAGGTCTTCGGTGGCGAGCTGTCCCTGCACTCCTACGAGGACTTCGGCAGGACCGACGGCCCGCCCGCGGCGGTGGCGCACGGCGTGCTCGACGGCGTCGTCGCACTGGCGGGGGCGGACGCGGCCGCGGAAGAACCGGCCGTGCGGGTCGAGGGCCTCAAGCTCGCGCTGCTCGGCACCGCCCCGCCGGCGGTCCTGCACGGATGGTTCGAGAAGCTGTCGGCCGGCGGATCCGTGCTCGATCCCCTGGCCCCGAAGCCCTGGGGGGCCTCCGACGGCCAGGTCGTCGACCGTTTCGGCCTCTGCTGGCTCATCGGGTACGAACCGCAGGAGTGACCCGACGGCCCGGGCGGTGCCGGCGGTCCGGTGGTCCGGACCGCCGACATCACCGCCGGCGGTGCTATTCGCGGTTCAGTTTGTCCTGGACGGTGCCGGCGAGCTTCTCCACGGTGTTCGGGATCTCCGTGGTGCCGTAGAACCGCGCATCGGGGTGCGTGGGCGGCGGCATCGGCGCGGACGTCGTGGGACCCTCGTGGTACGTGAACTCGCCCCTGCCATCCGGGGTCGGACCCGACGCCCAGCTGCCCTCGGACGCGGTCCTGCCGTCGGAGAAGTTCAGGTACTGGTAGGACACCTCACGCAGTTCCTTCTTGATCGGGAAGTTGCTCGGCACCGGCATCAGCTCCATCTTCGACTCCTGCAACTCCCGGGCCGCCGCCGTCCACTGGTTCTGGTGCATCGTGTCCCGCGCCAACAGGAACGACAGCATGTCCCGCACCCCGTGGTCATCGGTCATGTGATACAGCCGGGCCACCTGCAACCGGCCCTGCATCTCCGCATTCGCGTTCGCCGTGAAATCCGCCAGCAGATTACCGCTGGCCGTGATGTAGGAGCCCTGCCACGGATTACCGTTGCTGTCCGCCGCCCGCGCACCGGCACCGGCCACGATCGCCTGCTGCATGTCCGTCCCCCCGATCACCGCCGCGACCGCCGGATCGGCCTGGACCGAGTCCTCCGTGATGCCCAACGGCGCCTTCTCCAGCAACTGCGCGATCATCGTCGCGAGCATCTCCACATGCCCCATCTCCTCCGCCCCGATACCGAACAGCAGATCCCGGTACTTCCCCGGGATGTGCGCGTTCCACGCCTGGAAGCTGTACTGCAGGGCCACCGTGATCTCCCCGTACTGGCCACCCAGGACCTCCTGCAACTTCCGGGCATACACCGCATCAGGCTTATCAGGCGTCGACTTGTACTGAAGCTCCTGCTTGTGGAAGAACATGGTTCCCGCTTTCGTCGGTCGGATTCGCTTCAACTCCGGTGGACGCTCGGCACGTTGTCGGACTGGGGGCGCCCGTCCACCACCGGAGCCCGTTATCGACGCTATGCCTCCCCAGGGAGGCTGAAAAGAAGGAACAGGGGATGTCGCTCTCCCCTTGACAGCCCGCCGGAAGCGTGGCCGAAGATGCACGCCGTGCACGTTTGTGCGGGCAGTGGCGCACAGGGGTCAGAGGACGTCGAGCGCGTCGAGGCGGATATGCACGGGCTCGCCCGTCCTCCGGGCGGAAAGGGCAGCGCGCCGTGCGCGCAACTCGCGCGTCATGCCCGCCGCCGCCCGGTAGGGGAAGAACAGGAGGACCCGGTGGCTCCCCTGCCCGGCCAGCGCGACGGCGGGAGTCGGGCCGCTCCGGTCCGACCCCCGTGCCGGACCGGCGGCACGGACAGCGAGCATGGCCTCCCGCCGGAGATCCGGGGGCACCGGTGCGGGTCCGACCACGCGCGCAACGCCGTCGGTCCGCACCCCCTCCAGGAAGTGCATCAGGGCCTCCCGCGTCCCGGTCAGGACGGCGTAGCGGACGGAGGGAGGCAGCCCGAGCTCCTGGCGCTCGAGCAGTTCGCGCGAGGCTGCGCCGGACGGGTCCCAGCGGACGAGATGTCCGACGGCGACGTCGTCGTCGCCCGTGATCACCACGGTGCCGCCTGCCTCCGACGGGCGGGCGAGGACCGCCGCCGCGAACCAGCGGCGGAGGGCGTCCTCGCCGGCACGCAGCGATTCCCTGCTGAGCAGGGCGTTGCCGTCGAGCAGGATGACGGCGGCGTATCCGCCGGGCGCCACGGGCTCGGCGCCCGGCGTCGCGACCACGACGGCAGGGACGTCCCGGACGCTGTCGACGATGTGCTCGCCCGCGGAGGAGATCACCGGTGCGCCGGGGAACGCCCTGCCCAGTTCTTCCGCCGTCCGTGTGGCTCCGGCGACGGTCGCGCGGATCCTGGTCCCGCCGCACTCGGCGCAGGACCAGTGCGCCTCGGGGCGGCCGCACCACCTGCACGCGAGGGGCGCGAGGCGGCCGGCCTGCGCGAGCGGACCCGCGCAGGCCGAGCACCGGGCGGGGTGGCGGCACTGGTCGCACGCGAGCGCCGGGGAGAACCCGGTGCGCGCGACCTGCAGCAGCACCGGCCCGCGCTTCAGGCCTGCCTGTGCCGCTGCCCACGCGGCATGGGGGATGCGGGCCTGCGCAGCGAGCGGGTCGCGTTCCATCTGGTAGGCGTCGGCCGCGTGGACGACGCGGGGGGTGGCGCGGCGCACCTCGGTGCGGTCGGCCTGGATGGCGTGGGCCCAGCCGGTGTCGACGAGGCGCTGCGCCTCGGTGGTCCGGCCGAAGGAGGACAGCATCATCGCCGCTCCCCCGTGTTCCGCCCGGAGCAGCAGCACGTCCCGGATGTGCTGGTACGGGGCGCGCTGCTCGATGTGCTGGTCGTCGCCGTCGTCCCACAGGCACACGAGGCCGAGATTCCGCACGGGCGCGTAGGCCGCCGAGCGGGTGCCGACCGCGACGGTCGCCGTGCCGTGCAGGATGCGCAGGAAGTTCCGGTACCGCGGCGTCGCACCGTCCTCCCCCGTCAGGCGGGCGACGGAGGGCGCGCCGAGCCGGGCGACGAGCGCTGCCTCCACGCGGGCGAGGTCCCGCTGGTCGGGGACGACGACGACGGACCCGCGCCCGGACGCGGCGGTGGCCGCGACGGCGTCGGCGATCTCCTCCGGCCAGGCCGTGGCACCGTACCCGCCGAGGCTCGTGACCACGGCCCGCGGGGACTCCCCGACCCGGAGGTGCTCCAGGTAGGCGCGCCCGTTCACGTAGCGGCCGAAGCTGCCGGAGGACCGGGGTTCCACGAAGACGGGGAGCGCCGGCTCCTGTCCGCCGTCGTCCTCGGCCGCTCGTGTCCCGCCGTCGGATGCTGCGATGCCGGGGAACTCGGTCTCGACACGCGCCATGCGGGGCGGCACGGCGGAGCGCAGGACGTCGCTCACGGTGCCGACGGACCGAGCGGCGACGGCTGTGGCGAGGGCGAGGATCTCGGGGGTGAGCACCTGCTGCGGCGACACGACCTTCCCGAGCGGCAGGAGCGTGGCGGTGGTGCTGGCCTCCTCGACCCGTTCGGCGAGGAAGCCCGCCTGCTCGCGGCCGGCGAACCGTACCTTCACGCGGACACCCGGCTGCGCCTCGGCGTCCATCTCGGCGGGGACCGCGTAGTCGAAGTACCGGTCGAGGTGGGGCAGCTGTGCGTCGAGGATGACCCGCGCCACGGGGAGGGAGGATGCACGCTCGGGGTCGGCGCGCGGGAGCTTCGCCGGTCCGAAGCCGTGCAGGAGCGACAGCTGGCCGTCGGTGGCCGTGGGCCGTGCACCGGGCCTCGCAGCAGGCCGCGTCGTCTCCGTCATGATGCTGCGGCGGACGGCGCCTGCCGTCCGCCGTCCCCTCCCGCCCTAGGCGTTGAAGTAGCCCCGGAGCTTGTCCACACGGTCCGTGCGCTCCCAGGTGAAACCGTCCTCCTCGCGGCCGAAGTGGCCGTGCGCCGCGGTGCGCTGGTACACCGGGCGCTTGAGGTCGAGTGCGTTGATGATGCCGAGGGGTCGCAGGTCGAAGATCTCGCGGATCGCCGTCCCGATGGCCTGCGGGTCCACCGTCTCGGTGCCGAAGGTCTCGACGTAGATGCCCACGGGCTGCGCCATGCCGATCGCGTAGGCGATCTGGATCTCCGCCCGGCGCGCGAGGCCGGCGGCGACGACGTTCTTGGCGACCCAGCGCATGGCGTAGGCGGCCGACCGGTCCACCTTCGAGGGGTCCTTGCCGCTGAAGGCCCCGCCGCCGTGGCGTGCCATGCCGCCGTAGGTGTCCACGATGATCTTGCGACCCGTGAGGCCGGCGTCCCCCACGGGTCCGCCGATCACGAAGGCACCCCCGGGGTTCAGGATGTGCCGGACGTTCGAGGTGTCGAGGGCGGAGTCGGCCAGGACCGGGGTGATGACGTGCTCCACCAGGTCCGCGCGCAGCTCGTCGAGGGGGACCTCCGCCGCGTGCTGCGAGGAGATCACCACGGAGTCGATGGAGACGGGGCGGTCCCCGTCGTAGCCGATGGTGACCTGGGTCTTGCCGTCGGGGCGCAGGTACGGGAGGGTGCCGTCCTTGCGGACGCTGGTGAGGCGCTCGGAGAGGCGGTGGGACAGCCAGATGGGGGTGGGCATCAGGACCGAGGTCTCGTCGCTCGCGTACCCGAACATGATGCCCTGGTCCCCCGCGCCCTGGGCGTCGTACGGGTCCACGCCGGTGCCCTCGCGCGCCTCGAGGGAGGTGAAGACGCCGGAGGCGATCTCCGCGCTCTGCTGACCGATGGACACCGACACGCCGCAGCGGGCCCCGTCGAAGCCGTTGGCCGAGGAGTCGTACCCGATACCCAGGATGGTCTTCCGGACGATGTCGGGGATCTCGACATAGGCCTCGGTGGTGACCTCGCCCGCGACGTGCACGAGGCCGGTGGTGACGAGCGTCTCCACAGCGACGCGGGAGTCGGGGTCCTGCTCGAGGAGGCCGTCGAGGATGGCGTCGCTGATCTGGTCGCAGATCTTGTCGGGATGGCCCTCGGTCACCGACTCCGAGGTGAAAAGCCGCAGGCGGGAAGCGGTGCTGGGAGGATTCACGTGCCCACTCTACTGGGTCGGGAGGACAGTCCCGTGTCGATGACGGACGTCCCGGAGCCGCCCGTCGGGGCCCTCGGAGGGCCGCGGGCCGGGCTCAGGGGGACAGCAGGTGCGCCGCGTGGTCCATGACGGCGTCCGCGACCACGCGCTTGGTGCCGCGCACCGCTGCCGCTTCGCTGCCGTCGGCGTCGAGGATGGTGACCTCGTTGGAGTCCGCGCCGAACACGAGCTCCCGACCCACGACGTTGAGGACGAGGAAGTCGCAGCCCTTCCGTGCCAGCTTGGCGCGGGCGTGGGTCAAGGGGTCGGCCGTGGGGTCGCCCGTCTCGGCGGCGAAGCCCGCGATGACCAGGGGTTCGGTGCGCCCCTCGCGGGCGAGGACGGCTTCGCGCAGCACGTCGGGGTTGCGGACGAGGGTGATCACCGGGCCCGCGCCGTCGTCGCTCTTCTTGATCTTCGTGCCGACCACCTCGGCGGGACGGAAGTCCGCCACGGCGGCGGCCATGACGAGCACGTCGGTGGCGGGCAGCGCGGCCAGGACCGCGTCGCGCAGCTGGAGTGCGGACTCGACCCGGACGACGTCGCACCCCTGCGGGGGCGGGACCTCCGCGTGGGCGAGGACGAGCGTCACGTGCGCGCCCCGGGCGAGGGCCGCCTCGGCCAGCGCCATGCCCTGCTTGCCCGAGGACCGGTTGCCGAGGAAGCGCACGGGGTCGAGGGCCTCGCGGGTGCCGCCGACCGAGATGGTGACGCGCTTCCCGCGCAGGGCGCCGTCCCCGGCGGGAGGGTGGACCGCGTCCAGGGCCGCGGCGTAGATGGCGGCCGGCTCGGGCAGCCTGCCCGGACCCGAGTCGGTCCCGGTGAGCCGGCCGGACGCGGGCTCGATCACCGTGACGCCGCGCGAACGCAGGGTCCGGACGTTCGCCCGGGTGGCTGCGTGCTGCCACATCTCGGTGTGCATCGCGGGCGCCATGACGACGGCGCCGCGCGCCATGAGCAGGGTCCCGGTCAGCAGGTCGTTGGCGAGGCCGGCCGCGGCGCGGGCGAGGACGTCGGCGGTCGCGGGTGCGATGACGATCAGGTCCGCCTCGTGGCCCAGGCGCACGTGGTTCACCTTGTCGACGTCGTCCCAGACGCTGTTGCTGACCGGGTTGCCGGAGAGCGCCTCCCAGGTCGCGGTGCCGACGAAGCGTGTGGCCGCCTCGGTGGGGATGACGGTGACGTCATGGCCGGACTCCGTAAAAAGACGGAGGAGGGATGCTGCCTTGTAGGCTGCGATCCCTCCTCCGACACCAAGTACTATGCGCACCGGTCGTATGCCCCCTGCCGGCCCGGTCCGGTTATTCGGACTGTTCCATGGGTGAGGAGACGAGCATGCCCTCGTTGATCTCGCGCAGGGCGATGGAGAGCGGCTTCTCGTTCAGCTTGGTGTCGACGAGCGGGCCGACGTACTCGAACAGGCCCTCGTGGAGCTGGGAGTAGTACGCGTTGATCTGGCGGGCGCGCTTGGCACCGTAGATCACGAGGGCGTACTTCGAGTCCGAGGCCTCCAGCAGAGAGTCGATCGGCGGGTTGATGATGCCTTCGGGCTGAGTTGACACAAATTCTCCAAAAAATAAGGCGGAACGGCTGGTGCGGGGCCTCTCAGCGCTGCAGCGGACGCAGTCCCATCAGTGATACGAGCTCGTCTGCCGCATGCTCCACGGTGTCGTTGACGACGGTGTGGTTGAATTCCGGCTCGGCGGCAAGTTCCAGTTTAGCGGTTTCCAGCCGCTGCTGCTGTTCCTCCGGTGTTTCGGTGCCGCGCCCCACCAGGCGCCGCACCATCTCGTCCCAGGTGGGAGGGGCGAGGAAGACGAAATTGGCCTCCGGCATGCTCTCCTTGACCTGGCGTGCACCCTGCAGGTCGATCTCCAGCAGGACGGCGCGGCCCTCGTCCATGGCTGCCTGGACCGTGCGCCGGAGCGTGCCGTACCGGTTGCGTCCGTGCACCACCGCCCATTCGAGCAGCTGCCCGTCGGCGACGAGCCCGTCGAACTCCTCGGGGGAGACGAAGAAGTAGTGCACGCCGTCCACCTCGCCGGGGCGCGGCGGGCGCGTGGTCGCGGAGACGGACAGCCACACCTCGGGGTAGTTGTCCCGGATGTAGGTGGAGACGGTTCCCTTGCCGACCGCGGTCGGGCCGGCGAGGACTGTCAGCCGGGGCTGTGACACGAATGGTTCCTTACTTGCCGGCCGGGCCGGCGTGATGTTGGTCGAGGTAGCTGACGAGGTCCCTGCGCTGGTGCACGCCGAGTCCGCGCACGCGCCGCGTCGCCGCGATGCCGACCTCGGCCATGATCGCGGCTGCCCGCACGTCGCCGACGCCCGGCAGTGCCTTGAGGAGGTCCAGGACCTTGAGGCGGCCCACGGCGTCGTCGCCGTCCGGGTTGTCGATGACTTCCGCCACGGAAAGCTTACCGGTCTTCAGCCGGGACTTGATGTCCGCCCGCACCGCCCGCGCCGCCGTCGCCTTCTCTCGTGCCAGTGTTCGTTCGTCGTCCGTCAAGGGCTTCAGGTTCACGGGTGCTCCCTGCGCTGGACGGCACCACGGATGGCGGCGACCGCTCGTCGTATGGATCGGTGAAAGGTCTCCCCGGACGGGGATCGGGCTGGAACCGAACCTACCGGGCGCACGGCTCCGAAATCAATGCACCCCCGCCGGGGCGCATCCCTCAGGCGAGCTCGTCGCGCGTCCGCTCGGCGGCCTGCCGCACGGCGGCGGCGTCCGGTCCTGCGGCCAGGATGGCGCGGCTCGACGTCGGGAGCACGAACGGCAGGGCCTCGCCGAAGGCGGCCTCCAGCTCGCGCGGGCCCGCTCCCTGCGCCCCCACACCGGGGGCGAGGATGGGGCCGTCGAGCGAGGCGAGGTCCAGGCCGAGTCGACCGGCCGCGTCCCCGACGGTCGCCCCGACCACGAGCCCGACGGAACCCGTCGCCGCCGCACCCGCTCCTGCCCGACCGGCGGCGTTCTCGGCGGCGGCCGCGCGCGCGATGGACCGCGCCACCGACGCGTCCCCGCCCACGTGCTGAACCGAGCGGCCCTCGGGATTGGAGGTGAGGGCGAGGACGAACACGCCCCGCCCGGTGGCGGCTGCCAGGTCGAGGGCCGGCCGGAGGGACTCGAAGCCGAGGTACGGGTTGAGCGTGACGGCGTCGGCCGCGAGGGGGCGGCCCTCTCCCAGCCACGCGTCGGCGTAGGCCTGCATGGTGGAACCGATGTCGCCGCGCTTGGCGTCGGCGATGGTCAGGACGTCCGCCTCGGCGGCCCGGGTCAGCAGCGTCTCCAGGACGGCCAGGCCGCGCGCGCCGTGCCGTTCGTACAGCGCCACCTGCGGTTTGAGGGCCGCGGCCACGGGCCCGACGGCGTCGAGCACTGTGAGCGTGAACCGTTCGAGCCCGGCCGGCGTGTCCTCGAGCCCCCACGCCGTCAGGAGCGCGGGATGCGGGTCGATGCCGACGCACAGGCTCCCGCGCTCCGCCCGTGCAGCCGCGAGCCGCACCCCGAAGGGGGCGCGCGAAGCGGCCCCGGCCTCAGGAGGCACTGCGGGCCTCGGCCGACGCGCGCAGGTTGGCGGCGTGCTCCTGCAGGCTCGTCACGGACCACTCGTAGGAGCGCATGGCCTCGATGGCCTGCACGGCCGCGCCCACCTCGGGGATGGTGGTGATGACCGGCAACCCGTAGGACGTCGCCGCTGCGCGGATCTCGTAGCCATCCCCGCGGGCCTGGCCGCCCGAGGGTGTGTTGATGATCATGTCGATCCCGCCCTCGGTGATGAGGTCGACGACCGTCCCCTCCCCCGCGGCGCCGGCACCCTCGGCGACCTTGCGCACCGTCGTCGCCTGGATGCCGTTGCGGCGCAGCACGTCGGCGGTGCCACCCGTCGACACGATCTCGAAGCCGAGGTCCACGAGGCGCTTCACCGGCATGACGATGGCCCGCTTGTCCCGGTTGGCGACGGACACGAAGACCTTGCCCTCGACGGGCAGGGCCGCGTTCGCGGCCGCCTGGCTCTTGGCGAAGGCCGTGTCGAAGTACTTGTCGATGCCCATGACCTCGCCCGTGGAGCGCATCTCGGGGCCGAGCAGCGAGTCCACCACGGTGCCCTCGGGCGTCCGGAAGCGGCTGAAGGGCAGCACGGCCTCCTTGACGGAGACGGGGGCGTCCAGCGGGAGGGACCCGCCGTCGCCCTGCGCCGGCAGCAGTCCGCGCTTCCGCAGTTCGGCGACGGTGACCCCGGTGCCGATGAGTGCCGCGCCCTTGGCCAGCTGCACGCCCGTGGCCTTGGAGACGAAGGGGACGGTCCGCGAGGCCCGCGGGTTCGCCTCGAGGACGTAGAGCACGTCCGAGGCCAGCGCGAACTGGATGTTGATGAGGCCGCGCACCCCGACCCCCTGCGCGATCGCGAGCGTCGCCTCGCGGACGCGCTGCAGCACGTCCGCGCCCAGTGTGATGGGCGGCAGCACGCAGGCGGAGTCGCCGGAGTGGATACCGGCCTCCTCGATGTGCTCCATGATGCCGCCCAGGTACATCTCCGAACCGTCGAACAGGGCGTCGACGTCGATCTCGATGGCGTCCTCGAGGAAGCGGTCGATCAGCACCGGGTGCGCCTCGGTGATCTCCGTGGCATTGGCGATGTAGCGCGAGAGGTTCGCCTCGTCGTAGACGATCTCCATGCCCCGGCCGCCGAGCACGTAGGAGGGCCGTACGAGCACGGGGTAGCCGATGGCGTCGGCGATCCGCTTGGCGTCCTCGAAGGACACCGCGGTGCCGTTCTTCGGGGCGATCAGCCCGCCGGCGTCGAGCACGCGGCTGAAGGCGCCGCGGTGCTCGGCGAGGTCGATGGCCTCCGGGGACGTGCCGAGGATGGGGATGCCGGCGTCCGCGAGTTCCTGCGCGAGCTTCAGCGGGGTCTGCCCGCCGAGCTGCACGAACACGCCGAGTACGCCGCCCGTTCGCTCCTCCGCGGCGAGGACCTCGAGGACGTCCTCGAGGGTCAGCGGCTCGAAGTACAGGCGCGTGGAGATGTCGTAGTCCGTGGAGACCGTCTCCGGGTTGCAGTTGATCATGACCGTCTCGTAGCCGGCCTCGCGCAGCGCCATCGTGGCGTGGACGCAGGAGTAGTCGAACTCGATGCCCTGCCCGATCCGGTTGGGCCCGGAGCCCAGGATGACGACGGAGGGCTTCTCGTGCACCTCCACCTCGTCCTCCTCGTCGTAGGAGGAGTAGTGGTACGGCGTGTAGGCGGCGAACTCCGCGGCGCAGGTGTCCACGGTCTTGAAGACCGGCCGGATGCCGAGGGCGTGCCGGACGCCGCGCACGACGGCGTCGGGCGTGTGGGTCAGCGCGCCGATCTGCTCGTCCGAGAAGCCGTGGCGCTTGGCGAGCCGCAGGACGTCCTCGCTGAGGTTGGGCGCGGTGCGCACCTCCTCGGCCACCTCGTTGAGCAGCACGAGCTGGTCGAGGAACCACGGGTCGATGCCCGTGGCCTCGTACAGCCGCTCCACGCTCGCGCCGCCCAGCAGGGCACGCTGCACCTGGGCGAGGCGCTCGGTGGTGGGGCGCCTCGCAGCCTCCACCAAGGCGTCCACCTCGTCGGCGCCGACGGGCGCGAACGAGAGCTGGGAGCCCTTCTGCTCGAGCGAGCGCAGGGCCTTCTGCAGGGCCTCGGTGAAGTTGCGGCCCATCGCCATGGCCTCGCCGACCGACTTCATGGTGGTGGTGAGCGTGGGGTCGGCGGCGGGGAACTTCTCGAACGCGAAGCGCGGGACCTTCACCACCACGTAGTCGAGCGTCGGCTCGAAGGACGCCGGGGTCTTCAGCGTGATGTCGTTGGGGATCTCGTCGAGCGTGTAGCCGAGGGAGAGCTTGGTGGCGATCTTCGCGATCGCGAAGCCGGTGGCCTTCGACGCCAGGGCCGAGGAGCGGGACACGCGCGGGTTCATCTCGATCACGACCACGCGGCCGGTGCCCGGTTCGACGGCGAACTGGATGTTGCAGCCGCCCGTGTCCACCCCGACCTCGCGGATGACGGCGATCGAGATGTCGCGCAGGCGCTGGTACTCGCGGTCCGTCAGGGTCAGGGCGGGGGCCACGGTGATGGAGTCGCCCGTGTGGACGCCCACGGGGTCGAAGTTCTCGATGGAGCACACGACCACGACGTTGTCGTTCTTGTCGCGCATCATCTCGAGCTCGTACTCCTTCCACCCGAGGATGCTCTCCTCGAGCAGCACCTCGCTCGTGGGGCTGTACTGCAGGCCCTGGCCCACGATGCGGCGCAGGTCCTGCTCGGTGTACGCGAGGCCGGAGCCGAGGCCGCCCATGGTGAAGGAGGGCCGGACCACCATCGGGTAGCCGAGGTCGTCGGCGGCCACCAGCGCCTCGTCGATGGTGTGGATGATGGCGGAGCGGGCGGACTCGGCGCCGCAGCGCTCGACGACGCCCTTGAACTTCTCCCGGTCCTCGCCGAGCTCGATGGCGGCGATGTTCGCGCCGATGAGCTCCACGCCGAACTCCTCGAGGACGCCGTTCTTGTCGAGCGCGATCGCCGTGTTGAGCGCCGTCTGGCCCCCGAGGGTGGGCAGCAGGGCGTCGGGGCGTTCCTTCGCGATGATCTTGGCGACGACGTCGGGGGTGATCGGCTCGACGTAGGTGGCGTCGGCGAACTCGGGATCGGTCATGATCGTGGCGGGGTTCGAGTTCACGAGGATGACGCGCAGGCCCTCCTCGCGCAGCACGCGCAGCGCCTGGGTGCCCGAGTAGTCGAATTCGGCGGCCTGGCCGATGACGATCGGGCCGGAGCCGATCACCAGGACGCTCTTGAGGTCGGTTCTGCGGGGCATCAGTTCTCTTCCTGCGGTTCGCTGGGGTGTGCGCTGTCGTGTGCTGTCGCGTGGCGGGGCTGCGTGCCCGTCACCTTGGAGCCGTGCGTGCCGAGCTCCGCGGCGGCGGCGCCCGCGAGGGCCTCCGCCTCCGAGGGTGCGTCGAGCTGCGAGGCGAGGACGGCGTCCCCCGAGCCGGGCCTGGCCTTCTCGGCGTGCATGAGGTCGATGAACCGGTCGAAGAGGTAGGCGGAGTCGTGCGGGCCGGCGGCGGCCTCGGGGTGGTACTGCACCGAGAACGCGGGCAGGTCCAGGCATGCGAGGCCCTCGACGACGTCGTCGTTGAGGTTCACGTGGCTCACCTCGACGCGGCCGTAGGAGCCCGCGGGCGCCTCGACCGGGCCGGCGAGCGGTGCGTCGACGGCGAACCCGTGGTTGTGCGAGGTGATCTCCACCTTGCCGGTCCGGCGGTCCAGCACGGGCTGGTTGATGCCGCGGTGGCCGTAACGCAGCTTGTAGGTGCCGAAGCCCAGCGCCCGGCCGAGGATCTGGTTGCCGAAGCAGATGCCGAAGAAGGGGATGCGCTCGTCGAGCACGCGGCGCAGCAGGGCCACCTGGTCGTCGGCGGTCGAGGGGTCGCCCGGACCGTTGGACATGAACACGCCGTCGGGCTGCACGGCGGCGATGTCCTCGTACGTGGCCCCGGCGGGCAGGACCACGGTGCGCACGCCGCGCTGGGCGAAGTGCTTGGGCGTCATGGCCTTGATGCCGAGGTCGAGGGCCGCGATGGTCGCGACGGTCCCGCCGGTCCAGCCGTGGTCGGCGGGGTCGACGACGTACGCCTCGTCGATGCTGACCTCCTCGGCGAGGCGCGCTCCGGCCATGGACGGCTGGGCGAGGACCTGCTCCACGAGCCGTTCCTCGCCGGCCGCGGCGTCCGCACCGGAGAAGATCCCGGCCCGCATGGCGCCGCGCTCGCGCAGGTGGCGGGTGATGGCGCGCGTGTCCACGCCCTCGATGCCCACCACGCCCTGCTCGCGCAGCTGCTCGTCCAGGCTCTGCTCGGAGCGCCAGTTCGAGGGGCGGCGGGCCGCGTCGCGGATGATGTAGCCGGCCACCCAGATGCGGCGGGACTCGGCGTCGTCGGCGTTCACGCCGGTGTTGCCGATGTGCGGTGCGGTCTGGACCACGAGCTGGCGGGCGTAGGACGGATCGGTGATGGTCTCCTGGTAGCCGGTCATGCCGGTGGCGAAGACCGCCTCGCCGAGTGCGGTGCCCTCGGCGCCGTACGCGCGGCCGCGGAAGGTCCGTCCGTCCTCGAGGACGAGCACCGCGGGTGCCTTCGTGCCGGCCGGTGCCGTCGATGGAGCGTGGGCCTTGGGTGGAGCGCTGCTCACAGCTGTTCCCTGCCTTCGGGGGTCGGTGGAGTTCGGTTCTGGGGTGGATCGGAGGGGACGAGCGCCGCGATCGCGGCGACGAGCTGGGCCTTGTGCGCGGCGTGGCGGGTGCGGAAGCCGGTGTCGACCCGCCCCTCGCCGAGTCGCCAGGTCACGACGACGAGGCCTTCCTTCTCGACGAACTTGCCGGCCATGCCGCCGGCGAGCTGCACGGAGACGAGGTCGGCGCGCGGCACGAAGACCGTGCGCGCCCCGGTGCGGGTGACCAGGACACCGTCGGCGTGGACGGAGGCGACGGCGTTGCCGCGCAGGCCCAGCCCGTGGACCGCGATGCGGTCCAGCCAGTCCCCCGCCGTCGTCGTCGCGACGTACTGGCCCTCGGCCTCGTAGAGGACGGGTCCGAGGTCTCCGGGCACCTCGGGCGGTGCGGGGACGTCGGACTGGCGGCGGAGCCGGTTGCGCCAGCCGAGGGCCATGAGAGCGACCAGGACCGCGATGATGCCCAGGGTCAGGGCCACCCAGCCTAGAGATTCCACGCCGGGGCCTCCTCGTCCGCCGCCGGGACGGGCCGCGGTGTCGCGAGGCGCCCGTCGAGGACCGTCGCGTGGCCGGCGTAGAAGGTGGCGCGCACGCTGCCGGGCAGTTGGAGCCCGCGGAACGGGCTGTTGCGGCCCTTCGTGGCCATCGTCGTGGGGTCGACCGTCCAGCGCGCGGCAGGATCCACGAGGATCAGGTTCGCGGGCTCGCCGGCGGCCAGCGGGCGGCCCTGGTGCCCGAGCCGGCCGATGCGCGCGGGCGTCACCGAGGTGACGCGCGCGAAGCCCTCCCAGTCGAGCAGGCCCGTGTCCACCATGGCGTGCTGCACCACGGACAGGGCGGTCTCCAGGCCCGTCATGCCCATGGCGGCCTGCGCCCACTCGCACTCCTTGTGCTCGCTCGGGTGGGGTGCGTGGTCGGTCCCCACGGCGTCGATCGTGCCGTCGGCGAGGGCCGCGCGCAGGGCGGTGACGTCGTCGGGCGTGCGCAGCGGCGGATTGACCTTGTAGACGGGGTCGTAGCTGCGGACCAGTTCGTCGGTCAGGAGCAGGTGGTGGGGGGTCACCTCGGCGGTGACGTCGATGCCGCGGGCCTTGGCCCAGCGGATGATCTCCACCGACCCGGCCGTGGAGACGTGGCAGACGTGCAGGCGCGAGCCGACGTGCTGGGCGAGCAGGACGTCGCGGGCGATGATGCTCTCCTCCGCGACGGCCGGCCACCCGGCCAGTCCGAGGACCGCGGAGACGTCACCCTCGTTCATCTGGGCGCCCTCGGTCAGGCGCGGCTCCTGGGCGTGCTGGGCGATCACGCCGTCGAACGCCTTCACGTACTCGAGGGCCCGACGCATGAGCACCGGATCGGAGACGCAGATGCCGTCGTCGGAGAACACGCGCACCCCGGCCCGCGATTCGGCCATGGCGCCGAGCTCGGCGAGGCGTTCTCCGCCCAGGCCCACGGTCACGGCGCCGACGGGCCGCACCTCGACCCAGCCGGAGGCGAGGCCCAGCCGGTACACCTGCTCCACGACGCCCGCGGTGTCGGCCACGGGAGAGCTGTTGGCCATGGCGTGCACGGCGGTGAACCCGCCGAGCGCCGCGGCGCGGGAGCCGGTCTCGACCGTCTCGGCGTCCTCCCGGCCGGGTTCGCGGAGGTGGGTGTGGAGGTCCACCATGCCGGGCAGCACCACGAGCCCGTCGGCGTCGATGGTCACCGCGTCCTGCGGTGCCCCGGACGCCGCCGCGGACCCGACGGCGGCGATCCGGCCGTCGCGGACCAGGAGGTCCTCGACCCCGCGCCCGAGGAGGGAGCCGCCCCGGATGAGGTACGCGGTGCCGGTCCGGGCGCTGGTTCGGGTGCTGGTGGTGGTCGTCACGGGGTACGGCCTTCCGGGATGAGGGCGGGCAGGTCGTGCTGCTCGGGGACGTCGTCGTGCGGGTCCCCGGCGAGCAGCAGGTACAGCGCCGCCATGCGCACGGAGACGCCGTTGCGGACCTGCGCGAGGACGGTGGAGCGTGGGGAGTCGGCGGCGGCGGAGGAGATCTCCAGACCCCGGTTCATGGGACCGGGGTGCATGACCACGGTGTCGTCGAGGCCCAGGGCGTCGAGCAGCGCCAGGCGTCCGTCGTCGAACCCCCACCGCCGCGAGTACTCGCGGGTGGAGGGGAAGAAGGCGGCGTTCATGCGCTCGGCCTGCAGGCGGAGCATCATGACGGCGTCGGGCCGCTGGGCGAGGGCGTCGTCGAGGTCGTAGTGGACGGTGCAGGGCCAGGCCCCGACGCCGATCGGCAGCAGCGTGGGCGGACCCGCGAGCAGGACCTCCGCGCCGAGGGTGGTCAGGAGCCACACGTTGGAGCGGGCCACGCGCGAGTGGAGGACGTCGCCCACGATGAGGACCTTCATCCCCGTGAGGTCGGTGCCGGCGGACGGGGTGCCGCCCACCCGTGCCCAGTGCCGGCGCAGCGTGAAGGCGTCGAGCAGGGCCTGCGTGGGGTGCTCGTGGGTCCCGTCGCCGGCGTTGACCACGGCGGCGTCGATCCAGCCGGACGCCGCCAGGCGTGCGGGCGCGCCGGAGGCGGGGTGGCGGATGACGACGGCGTCCGCGCTCATGGCCTCGAGGGTCTGCGCGGTGTCCTTCAGCGACTCGCCCTTGGAGACCGAGGAGCCCTTCGCCGCGAAGTTGATGACGTCCGCGGAGAGCCGTTTCGCCGCGGCCTCGAAGGAGATGCGAGTGCGCGTGGAGTCCTCGAAGAACAGGTTCACCACGGTACGTCCGCGCAGGGCAGGCAGTTTCTTGATCTCCCGATCCCCCACCGCCGCCATCTCCTCGGCGACATCCAGCAGGCGCAGCGCATTCCTCGCGGAGAGGTCGTGCGTGCTGAGCAGGTGCTTCACACGCGGTCCTCGATGACGACCTCGTTGACCGCCGACCCGCCGATGAGGTCGGTCTCCGCCAGGTGGACCCGGACGCGTTCGCGGGACGAGGTCGGCAGGTTCTTGCCCACGTGGTCCGCTCGGATGGGCAGCTCGCGGTGCCCGCGGTCCACGAGCACCGCGAGGCGGACCGCGCGGGGGCGCCCGAGGTCGGCGAGGGCGTCGAGCGCGGCGCGGATGGTGCGGCCCGAGTAGAGCACGTCGTCGACGAGCACCACCACCTTGTCGTCGATGCCCGACGGCGGCAGCTGGGTGGCCAGCGGCGAGCGGGTGGGATGGCGCCGCAGGTCGTCGCGGTACATCGTGACGTCGAGCTGGCCGGCGATGAGGTCGGGGTCGACGGTGGGGTCCACGGCCGCGATCTTCTGGGCGAGCCGCTGCGCGAGCGGGAAACCCCTGCGCGGGATGCCGAGGAGGACGAGATCGCGGGAACCCTTGTTCGCCTCGAGGATCTCGTGGGCGATACGCGTGAGTGCGCGGTCTATGTCGGCTTCTGCGAGAACGACGCGCTTGTGGATGCCGGATTCCGAGGCAGGCACGGTCATAACACGCTTCCTCCTTCCCCGCCTCACCGGACGGAATTTAAAGGCTGGTTGCGGTGCCCAAACTACCACAGCGCCGCTTGCACCTAGGGTTGCACCATGGCTATGAACAACCCCGGAGGGGCGCCCGGCGGTCCCGGCCGGCACGGCACGCAGGACTTCGCGCGGCAACCGCAGGACACCCACCAGAGCATCCAGCACCAGGGCTGGTGGGGCACGACGACGCACCGCCACCATCATCCGGCACCCGCCCGGACGCACGGCCGGCCGTTCCAGCCCGTGTGGAACCAGCCACCGCCCCGCCGCCGCGGCGTGTTGAACGTCATACTCGTGATCGTGGCGGCCCTCGTGGTGGCGGGCGTCCTGCTCCTGCTCTCTCTGTCCCTGGGGCCGTCGGCGTTCGTGCTCTGCGGCATCCTCGCCCTCGTCCCGCTGGGCATCTGCCTGCTCGGCCTGCGCTGGATCGACCGGTGGGATCCCGAACCGCGCGGCGCCCTGCTCTTCGCGTTCCTCTGGGGCGCCGGGACCTCCGTGGTCGTGACGCTGCTGCTCGGCAGCTACGTGGTGGAGTTGCTCGGCACCGCGTTCAGCACCACCTCCCCGGAGGTGATCGGGCCGGTCCTGCAGGCGCCGCTGGTCGAGGAGTTCGCCAAGGGCGTCGGCGTGCTCATCCTCGTCTACACGCGCCGCAGCCACTTCGACGGTCCCGTGGACGGCATCGTCTATGCCGGGACGGTCGCTGCGGGCTTCGCCTTCACCGAGAACATCCTGTACTTCGGGTCCGCGGTCATGGAGTCGGGCAACGTCAGCTCCCTCGTGGGGGTCTTCATCCTGAGGGGCCTGTTCTCCCCGTTCGCGCACGTCATGTTCACCTCGCTCCTCGGGTTCGTGCTCGGCTACGCGCTGAGCCGGGGCGGCGGCAACGGCCGCATCCTCGGTGCGTTCGTGCTCGGGCTGATCCCCGCCATCGCGGGGCACATGCTGTGGAACGGCGGCACCCTCGTGCTGTTCAACAACTTCCTGCTCTTCTACCTGGTGGTGCAGGTCCCGCTGTTCGTCGCCGCCGTGATCGCCGTCGTGCTCCTGCGCCGCTCCGAGCGGCGCCTGACCGAGGCCCGGCTGGGCGACTACGCCCACGCCGGGTGGTTCACGCCCGAGGAGGTGCACATGCTCGCCACGCGGCCCGGGAGGTCGCAGGCGCTGGCCTGGGCCCGGTCCGTCGGCGCCGAGCAGGACATGCGCGCGTTCATCCGCACGGGCGCCCGCATCGCGTACACGCGCCAGCGCCTGCTCGGCGGGCGGCGCGACGCCGACTACGCGGCCGAGGAGCGCGCCCTCCTCGAGGAGGCGACGCAGCGCCGCACGCGCATCTTCCAGGCGGCATCCGCGGTGCTCTGACCGCCGGAGCACGGGATGCGGCCGTGCGGGTGCCCGGAGGCACCCCTTCCGGTCGCGGGACGCCAGAAGCCCCCGTGGTCCGCTCTCGGCGGTCCCAGGGGGGCCTCGGGCCCGGAACTACGCGAGCAGGGTCGGCTTGAGCTGCTGGAGCCGGCCGAGGAGGCCGTTGACGAACTTCGGCGACTCGTCCGTGGAGAGCATCTTGGCCAGCTCCACAGCCTCGCTGACGGCGACGCCGTCGGGGACGTCGTCGTTGTAGAGCAGCTCCCAGCTGCCGATCCGCAGGATCATGCGGTCGACGGCCGGCATGCGGTCGAGGGTCCAGCCCTGCGAGTAGGTGCTCAGGAACTCGTCGATCTGCTCCTGGCGCTCCAGCACGCCTTCCACGACGTCCACCGAGTAGTCGGCGATGACCATGTCCGTCTTCTCACGACGGGCACGGATGACCTCGAGTGCCGGCATGTCCCGCTGCTCGGATTCGAAGAGGATGTCCAGGGCCCGGCGTCGGGCCTTGCTGCGTGCGCTCACTCGTTGACGCGTCCCAGGTACTCGCCCGTCCGGGTGTCGACCTTGACCTTTGTGCCGGTGCCGAGGAACAGCGGGACCTGGATCTCGTGGCCGGTCTCGACGGTCGCGGGCTTCGTGCCGCCGGTGGAGCGGTCGCCCTGCAGGCCGGGCTCCGTGTAGGTGATCTCCAGCGTCACCGACGCGGGCAGCTCGATGTAGAGCGGGGAGCCCTCGTGCATCGCGATGGTGGCCATCTGGCTCTCGAGCATGAAGTTCGCGGCGTTGCCCACGGTCTTGCCGGACACCGTGATCTGGTCGTAGTCGGTGGTGTCCATGAACACGAAGTCCTCGCCGTCCTTGTACAGGTACTGGTAGTCGCGACGGTCCACGGTGGCCGTCTCGATCTTCAGGCCCGCGTTGAAGGTCTTGTCGACCACCTTGCCGGAGAGGATGTTGCGAAGCTTGGTGCGGACGAAGGCGCCACCCTTGCCGGGCTTGACGTGCTGGAACTCGAGGACGTTCCAGAGGTTGCCCTCGAGCTTCAGCACAGTGCCGTTCTTGATGTCGTTCGTGGTCGCCACAGATTCACTTTCGTCGGTTTCGCGGATGGATGGGCCGGCCGGAGCACAGCGGGCGCGGGGAAGCGCGCCAAAAGTCCAGAGACCAGTCTACCCTGCGCGGCGCGGGGCCCGGCCGGGACGCCCGGCCCGCAGGCGGCGTGGACAGGTCAGGAAGCGATCTCCTGGTAGGCGGCGAACAGGAGCGAGGTGTCCGGCACCTCGAGCATGCCCGGGCGGCCGATGCCGTCCAGCACCACGAACCGCAGGAGGTCGCCGCGGGACTTCTTGTCGCGGCGCATGCCGTCCAGCAGCGAGGCCCACCGGTCCCGCCGGTAGGTGACGGGCAGGCCGAGCGACTCGAGGATGCTCCGGTGCCGGTCGGCGTCGGCGTCCCCGAGGCGCCCGACCATGCGGGAGAGTTCGGCGGCGAACACCAGGCCCACCGAGACGGCGGCCCCGTGGCGCCAGGAGTACCGCTCGGCGAGTTCGATCGCGTGTGCGAGCGTATGGCCGTAGTTGAGGTACTCGCGCCGGCCGGACTCGCGCAGGTCCTCGGAGACGATGTCCGCCTTGACCCGGATGGCACGCTGCACGAGGTCCCGCAGCACGGGCGAGGTGGCGTCGGTGGCCGCCGTCGTATCCTGCTCGATGAGGTCCAGGATGGCCGGGTCGGCGATGAACCCGCACTTGACCACCTCGGCCAGTCCCGTGACGAGCTCGTTCTTCGGCAGCGTGGCCAGGGCGTCGAGGTCGGCCAGGACGGCGGCGGGCGGGTGGAAGGATCCCACGAGGTTCTTGCCCTCGGCGGTGTTGATGCCCGTCTTGCCGCCCACGGCGGCGTCGACCATGGCCAGGAGGCTCGTGGGCAGGTGCACCACGCGGACGCCGCGCAGCCAGGTGGCGGCGACGAAGCCACCGAGGTCCGTGACGGCCCCGCCGCCCACGGTCACGACGGCGTCCGAGCGCGTGAAGTCGTTCTGGCCGAGCACCTGCCAGCAGAAGGCGGCAACCTGGATGTGCTTGCCCTCCTCGGCGTCGGGGATCTCCGCCGTGACGGCGGTGAGGCCCGCGTCCGCGAGTTCGGCCCGGACCGTGTCGCCCGTGGCGCGCAGGGCCCGGGGGTGGATGACCAGGACGCGCCGCACCCGCTCGCCGAGGATCGCGGGCAGCCGGCCCAGCAGCCCGTGCCCCACGACGACGTCGTAGCTGCCCTCGGCGCTCCCGGTCACCGGGATGATGGTTGGTTCGTCAGTGGCCATGGGGGTTCCCGCTCTCGTCGTGTCGGTGGTCGTTCGGGTGGGCGGCCAGGGCGTGCAGCACGGCCTCGGTCGCCTCGCGCACCGTCAGGCCGCGGGTGTCGACGACGGCGGACGCCACCGCCGCGTAGACCGGACGCCGCGCGTCGTACAGCTCCTGCCACCGTTCGGCGGGCCGGCCGGCGAGCAGCGGCCTGCTGGAGTCGGCACGGATGCGTGGGAGGACGGTCGCCAGATCGGTGTCGAGGAAGACCACTGTCGCCTCCGCCAGCAGTTCCCGCGTGCCGGGATGGAGCACCGCTCCCCCGCCGAGGGAGACGACGACGCCGTCCTCGGCGAGGGCGTCGCGCACCACCTCCGCCTCGAGGCTGCGGAAGGCCTGCTCGCCGTCGCGAGCGAAGATGCCGGCGATGCTGCCGTGCCGCTTCACGATCACGCGGTCCGTGTCGACGAACCGCGCACCCCTGCGCTGGGCGAGCATGCGTCCGACGGCGGACTTGCCCACGGCCATCGGACCGACGAGCACCACGGGGTGGTCCGCTCCCATCAGGCTCCGGCGGAGTCCAGGAACTCCGGGATGCTCTCGAGGTAGCCGCGCATGTTCCGGGCGGTCTCCGCGAGGGAGTCGCCGCCGAACTTCTCCGTGACGGCCTCGGCCAGCACGAGCGCGGTCATGGCCTCGGCGACCACGCCGGCGGCCGGCACCGCGCACACGTCCGAGCGCTGGTGGTGGGCGCGGGCGGCGGTCCCGGTGCTGATGTCGACGGTGCGCAGGGCGCGCGGCACGGTCGCGATGGGCTTCATCGCTGCGCGCACGCGCAGTGCATCGCCGATGCTCATGCCACCCTCGATGCCGCCGGCGCGGTTGGTGACGCGGACGATCTTGCCGTCGTCGTTGCGGACGATCTCGTCGTGGGCCGCTGTGCCACGGCGCGCGGCGGTCTCGAAGCCGTCACCCACCTCGACGCCCTTGATGGCCTGGATGCCCATGAGTGCCGCCGCGAGGCGGGAGTCGAGGCGCCGGTCCCAGTGGACGTAGCTGCCGAGCCCCGGCGGGAGCCCGTAGGCGACCACCTCGACGACGCCGCCGAGCGTCTCGCCCTCCTTGTGGGCGGCGTCGACCTCGGCCACCATCGCCTCGGAGGTGTCGCGGTCGAAGCAGCGCAGTGGATCGGTGTCGAGCGCGATCACGTCTCCGGGTCCCGGCAGAGGGGCGTCCTCGGGGACCGACACGGAACCGATGGAGACCGTGTGGCTGACGAGGCGGATGCCCAGGCCCTGGAGGAACCTGGCCGCGACGGTGCCGAGGGCCACGCGCGTGGCGGTCTCCCGGGCGCTCGCACGCTCCAGGACGGGCCGGGCCTCGTCGAAGCCGTACTTCTGCATGCCGGTGAAGTCGGCATGTCCGGGCCGCGGCCGCGTGAGCGGGGCGTTGCGTGCCGATGCGGCGAGTTCCGCGGCGTCCTCGACCGCGAGGGGGTCCGCGGACATGATCTTCTCCCACTTGGGCCACTCGGTGTTCGCGACCTCGATGGCCACGGGGCCGCCCTGGGTGATGCCGTGGCGGACGCCGCCGAGGATGCGCACCTCGTCCTGTTCGAACTTCATGCGGGCGCCGCGCCCGTAGCCGAGCCGGCGCCGGGCGAGGGCCTCCTGGATGTCGCCACTCGTGACGGCGACGCCCGCGGGCATGCCCTCGATGATGCCGACCACGGAGGGGCCGTGGGATTCTCCTGCCGTCAACCAACGCAACATGGTTTCCATACTGCCATGCAGCGGCGCAGGCATCAGCGCCGTGCGGCGCCGACTGCGTCGCACATCACGTCCAGGACGCCTGCGGGGTCCTGTGTGACGTCGGGGAAGAACAGGCGCACCTGCTCGACGGCCTGGTGGAGCAGCATGTCGAGGCCCGGCACGATGCTTCCGCCGGCGCCCTGCCAGGCGGCGGCCAGTGCGCTGGGCCAAGGATCGTAGGCCACGTCGAGGAGGGTGCCGTGCGTGCGGAATCCGGGCCCGGCGAGGTCCGCCGCGAGGGGATCCGCGGCGCGGGGCGGGAGCGTGGAGACGACGACGTCGGCAGCCCGCACCGCCTCGCCCGCGCCGGACCAGGGCCCGATCACGACCTCCAGGCCGAGGTCCGCCCCGACGCGCAGCAGCTCGGCCGACGCCTCGGGGCGCCTGACCAGCACGGCGGCGGTCCGCGCGCCGAGCTGCGCGAGGCCCGCGAGGGCGGCCGCCGCGGTCCCGCCG
>NZ_PPTH01000006.1 GCF_002954225.1 Arthrobacter ruber | reverse complement strand
GCCTGTGCCGCGTAGGGGCTGCCGGGGGCGGCCTGCGGTGTCGGGGGCTGCCACGGCCGCCCTCCCGGGGCGCCGGTCCCGGCGGCAGGGACGCCGGGCGCCTGCCAGGGGGCGCCTGGCCCGCCCTCGCCCTGCCGTTCGCCCTGGCCATCCGGCCGGCTGGCGGACGGCCCGTCGTTCGGCTGCCCGTTCACCTGATCGCTCATGGCGTCCCCTCGGTCGATACTCCCGGGAGGCGTACGATCAGCATCCCCTCCAGCATCATAGGCCGGGCTCTGCCCTTCCCGGCGGTGCGCCCTGCCGGCCCGCCCGGGCGCCGCACGGTGGGGCTGATGGGACATTGTGCCGTCGATGGGACAGTATTGGGGTATGAAGGCTCGCATACTGGTCATCGACGACGACGAGGCCCTGTCCGAGATGATCGGCATCGTCCTCCGCAACGACGGGTTCGACCCCGTCTTCTGCGCCGACGGCTCCGCCGCACTCGGCGTGTTCCGCTCGACCCAGCCGGATCTCGTGCTGCTGGACCTGATGCTCCCCGGCATCGACGGCATCGAGGTGTGCCGCCAGATCCGCGCGGAGTCGGACCTCCCCATCGTGATGCTGACTGCGAAGTCGGACACGTCCGACGTCGTCCGCGGTCTGGAGTCCGGTGCCGACGACTACGTGCCCAAGCCCTTCAAGCCCGCCGAACTGGTGGCGCGCGTGCGCGCCCGGCTGCGTCCGGCCGAGTCGAAGGCCCCCGAGACCCTGCGGATCGGCGACGTCGGCATCGACGTGGCCGGCCACGAGGTGACGCGTGCGGGCCAGCGTGTCTCGCTCACGCCGCTCGAGTTCGACCTGCTGGTCGCCCTCGCCCGGAAGCCGTGGCAGGTGTTCACCCGTGAGCTGCTCCTCGAACAGGTGTGGGGCTACCGCCATGCCGCCGATACCCGGCTCGTCAACGTCCACGTGCAGCGGCTGCGCTCGAAGATCGAGCGTGACCCCGAGGCCCCCGAGATCGTCCTGACGGTGCGTGGTGTCGGCTACAAGGCCGGACAGGGCTGACACGGAGGGGGCGGACGGCCGCGCTCCCGAGGCCGACGACGCTCCCGTCCACGAGCAGCTCACGATGACCGATCCCGATCCCGGACGCGGGTCCGGCCTCCCCTCCGGCCCGCCCGATCGGGTGGGCGCCGTCGACGCCACTGGTCCGCGGTCCGCGGCCGCCCGGCTGAGGGGCGGTGCATCCCGGGTGCGCGTCCTGCTGCGTGCCATCGCGAGCAGCTGGCGCCGATCGCTGCAGTTCCGGACCGTCGTCGCGACGATGCTGCTCACCTCCGTGTCCTTCGTGGCCGTCGGGGGATTCCTGTCCAACCAGATCGCGAGCGCGCTCTACGAGGAGCGTTTCGACCAGTTCAGCGCGGAGGCCAGCTCCGCCCTGACGTCCACCAAGGCCGTCTTCAGGGACTCCTCGGCGACGGACCGGAACACCACGAGCCGGCTGGTGCTCGACTCCGTCAACGCCATCGTCGGCAGCAAGACGAACGCGCCACGGCAGGCCATGCTGGTGCCCATCGCCGGCGGCGAGGACCTGTTCGTCCCCACCACGGTGAGCCAGGACGGGGCGACGGCGGGCATGCTGCCGGATGACCTGCAGCGGGCCGTGACCGGGGGGCAGGACGTCTACTGGGCGCCGATCACCATCCCGGTGACGCAGGACGGTGAGCCGGACGCCCCGGGACTGGTCTTCGGGACGCAGGTGCAGTTGCCTCCGGAGCGCACCCCCTACGCCCTGTACGTGTACTACGACCTCTCCTCTATGCAGTCCACGCTCGAGGACATCCACGGTGTCCTGTGGCTGGTGGGCGTGGTGCTGCTGCTCGTCATCGGCGCGATCACCTGGTACGTCACCCGCAGCGTCGTGCTGCCGGTCGGTTACGCGGCGTCGGTGTCGGAGAAGCTCGCCTCCGGGCAGCTGCAGGAACGCATGGAGGTCACCGGGGAGGACGAGGTGGCCCGTCTCGGTGCTTCGTTCAACCGCATGGCGGCGAGCCTGCAGGACCAGATCACGCAGCTCGCGCAGCTGTCGCAGATGCAGCAGCGCTTCGTCTCCGACGTCTCGCACGAGCTCCGGACGCCCCTGACCACGGTGCGCATGGCGGCCGAGGTCCTGCACGACGCCCGCGAGGACTTCAACCCGGTGAACAAGCGGTCGGCGGAGATCCTCTTCGATCAGGTGGAGCGCTTCCAGGCGCTGCTCGCCGACCTGCTCGAGATCTCGCGGTTCGACGCCGGTGCGGCGACCCTCGAAGCGGAGTCGGCGGACATCGTCCAGCTCGTCCAGCACGCCATCGACGGCGCGCGGCCGCTCGCCGAGCGGCTGGACACCGATCTGCGCATCGTGTCCTCCGAGTTCAGCTGCATCGTCGACGCCGATGGTCGCCGCATCGACAGGATCCTCCGCAACCTGATCGTCAACGCGCTCGAGCACGGCGAGGGGAGGCCGGTGGAGGTCCACATCGCCTGCAGCCCCGACGCCGTGGCGGTCGCCGTGCGCGACCACGGGATCGGGATGACGCCGCTGGAGGCCTCGCGCGTCTTCGACCGCTTCTGGCGGGCCGACCCGGCACGAGCCCGGACCACGGGAGGCAGCGGACTCGGGCTCTCCATCGCCATGGAGGACGCCCGACTGCACGGGGCATGGCTCGAGGCCTGGGGGATGCCGGGCTCGGGGGCGTGCTTCCGCCTGACGCTTCCGCGGCGCCAGGGGACCGTGCTGACGTCGTCGCCCCTGGCGCTGCCGCCGGCGACGGGCCCGCACCCTGCAGTCCAGGGAGCCCAGGAGCCGTCGACCGAGCCGTCCCGGGAGGACGCTCGCCGGGAGGCACGGGATGCAGGGTACGAGGCGAGCGGCGACGCCGGGAGCTCAGCGAGGGAGAGCAATGCGACGCAGTAACACGACGCCACGCGGCGGGACCGTCCGACGCCGCACTGCACGCAGGCTGCCCACGGCCCTCGTCGCCGCGGTGCTGGTGGCCTGCTTCCTGGCCCTCACGGCCTGCTCCGCCATCCCGACCAGGGGTCCCGTGGGCGTGATCCCGGCAGCGGAGGCCGAGACCGACGCCGTCGCGCCGGCCTTCGATCCGGAGGGTCCGTCCGCGGGAGCCACTCCCGAGCGGATCCTGCTCGACTTCATCATCGCCGGGACCGGGGCCGGCGACGGCTACAGCGTGGCTCGCCAGTTCCTGACCACGGAGCTGGCGAAGACGTGGAAGCCCGAGGAGCGGATCGTCCTCTTCCGGTCCGACCCGCGGGTGGAGAAGCGGGAGACGGAGGGGATCTACCAGATCCAGCTGGAGACCACGGGCATCGTCGATTCGCGGGGGCTGCGGACCAACAGCGCGGTCCCCGCCTCCGAGACGCTGGGCGTGCGGATGGTGCAGGAGGCGGGCGAGTGGAGGATCGACGAGATCCCCGACGGCATCATGCTGGCGCAGAGCAGTGCGCAGGACCTCCTGATCTCGCACAACCTCTACTACTACAGCAGCAACTACCGCTACTGGGTGCCCGATGCGCGCTGGTTCGTCCGGCGGACCGGGGTGACCGCCAGGATCGTCAGTGCCATGCTGGCGGGTCCGGCACCCTACCTCCAGGGCGCGGTGACCAGCGCCTTCCCGGAAGGGGTCACGCTGGCCCGCGACTCCGTACCCATCACGTCGGGGAACGCCTCCGTCGAGTTCTCTGCCGAGGTCCTGGAGAACGCCACGAGCCTCGGCCTGCAGCAGATGAACCAGCAGCTGGAGGTCAACCTGCTCGGCCTGAACGACGTCACCTCCGTGGAGATGACGAGCGGCCAGCCCATCGAGCTCGGTGCCCCGGCCCAGGACCTGGTGGTGCCCGAGCTGACGCCCGATGTGGGAGGGGACCAGGTGGCCGTCGCCGGAGGTGAGCTGGTCCGACTCCGCAACGGCGCCACCGTGTCCATCGAGGGTGTGCCGAGCGTCGCCGCGCTGAGGCCGAGGAAACCGGCGGCCTCGCTCTCGGGTAGTGCCTACGCCTTCCTGAACGCGGACGCCGGCGCACTCTACATGACCGCGCCCGGGAGCGAGGCCCGGGAGATCGTGAAGGGCAGCGCGCTGACCCGGCCCTCCTTCGACCCGGAGAACTGGGTGTGGACCAGCAGGGACGCCGGAGGGCGCAGCGAGATCCTCGCCGTCCCGCCGGGCGGGACAGCGGCGGAGGCGGCAGTCCTGGAGGCGGGCTGGCTCGGCGACCGCCGGGTGGAGGAGCTGCGCGTCTCGCGGGACGGCTCGCGCGCGCTGATCGTGGCCGACCGCAGCGGGACCAGCGAGCTGCTGCTGGCCGGGATCAGGCGGACCACGGAGGGCACGCCGCAGGCGCTCACGACTCCGCTCACCCTTCCCGTGGACGCCTCCGTCGACACCGCGGTGTGGGCCGGCCAGAGCATGATCGCCGTCTCCTCCCTCGGCGCCGACGAGGAGGCCGCTCCGGTGATCCTGCAGCTGGACGGCGACCAGGAGAGCATGGCCGATCTTCCCGGCGTCCTCGGCATCAGCGCGGGGTCCGACGCGGAGGACACGCTCTACGCCCAGGCCGGTGCGACGCTCTACCGGCGCATCGGCAACAGCTGGGTGGACGAGGAGCTCGACGTCCGGGACCCCGCCTTCCCCGGCTAGGGATGTCCACATACCCGCCACCCGACGGCGAGATGGCGATCCGGCACGATGCGATGGCTGCATGCGTCTCACCGCTCTCGCACCCCTGCTCGACGGCGTGGTCTTCGGCCGGGCCTATCGGCGCCTCGCCGGGGCCCTCTGCGCCTTCGCCGCACTCCTGCTGCCCTCCTCGTGCGTGGTCTGCGGCCGGTGGGACACCTCCCTCTGCCCGGACTGCCTCGGGAGGTTCCGCACCGCGACGGTGCGGCCGTACCGCGCTGAAGCCGGCGCGGAGTCGCTGCCGGACGTCGATCTCCCCGCAGGTCCTGCCGAGCGTCCGGGTGCGGCGTTCGGTCCGCTGCCCGTCCTCGCCGCGGGGCGGTACGGGCGCACGGAAGCCGCGGTGCTGCTGGCTTTCAAGAACCACGGTCACGTCGACGTGCTGGCACCCGTCGCCGCGGCCCTGGGCGGAGCGCTCCACGCCGCCGTGTCCGAGTTCAGGGCGGCACCGCCGTCTCCGGTGCCTGTCCTGTCGCCGCCCGTCCGGTCGCCGCCCGTCCGGTCGCCGCCCGTCCGGTCGCCGCCTGTCCTGCTGGTGCCCGTCCCTACGCGGGCGTCGTCCCGGCGTCGGCGGGGCTACGACCCCCTGATGCTGCTCCTCTCACGCCTGGACCGCGGCGGGCGGTTGCCCGCAGGTACCGTGCTGGCCCCCGCGGTGCGGCACCTTCCGGTGATCACCCGGTTGCGGGGAGCCCTCGCGCGGGGCGGGCTGCCCGCACTGCTCCGGACGGCCCTGCCGGCGGCGCTGACCGGCGTCCGGGGAGGCCAGAAGGGCCTCGGCCGCCGGCGCCGGCGGACCAACGTGATGAACTCCATGGGCGCAGTCGGACGCACGCGGGGCGCCCTGGCCGGCAGGGAGTGCATCATCGTCGACGACGTCCTCACCACGGGTGCGACGATCGGCGAGGTGCACCGCGTCCTCACCGCACAGGGGGCGCGGGTACTCGGCGCCGTCGTCGTCGCGGCCACGTCCCCGCCCGCAGGAGGCGGTTCCGGGCGTGCGGCGGATGCACCGTGCGCCCGGCCGTCGGGTGCCGACCGTCGTTCCGCAGGCGTGCCCCACCGAGCGGGCCCCACGCCACCGCAAGTTCCGGAGCGCGGCTGGGTGAATAAAGGGCAGGGGTGAACTACGGTGAAGGGACGGGTACCGGGCAGGTATCGGTACCCGTCGGTGGCGGCTCTGCTCCATGCCTCGGCCGTCGCCGCGTCATCTAGCGATGTGGAGGGCACCATGGAATTTGTGATCAATGGCCGAAACCTGGCGATATCCGACCGTTTCCGTGAGTATGCGACGGAGAAGATCGACAAGATAGAGCAGCTCGGCGACAAGGTGCAGCGCATCGACGCGAAGATCACCAAGGAGCCCAGTGCGCGCGCGGCCGAGACCTCGCTCACGGTCGAGCTGACCGTCCTCTGCAGGGGCCCTGTCGTCCGGGCCGAGGCTACCGCGGCCGACAAGTTCGCAGCCTTCGACCTCGCCTACGGGAAGCTCCTCGAGCGCCTGCGCCGTGCCCGTGACCGGCGGAAGGTCCACCATGGCCGCCACACCCCCGTGGCCGTCCGGGTCGCCACGGCCGATCTCGAGCCGGCCGATCCCGCCCAGCCCCTCTACCTCGAGACACCGGTGATCGAACCGACCGTCGACGCCACGGCGGCCGAAGCCCCGGTCCAGCCGGAGGACACCGACGCCTACTCCTCCCCGGACGACGTCCCGGCGGGTGACTCGCCCGTGCTGATCCGCCGGAAGGTCTTCTCCGGGGTCCCGATGACCGTGGACGACGCCGTCGACAACATGGAGCTCGTGGGCCACGACTTCTACCTCTTCGTCGACGCCGCCACGGGCGCGCCCTCGGCGGTCTACCGGCGCCAGGGGTGGACCTACGGCGTCATCACCCTCGACTCGAAGTGCGCCGAGGGGACCGAGGAGCCGCACGAGGAACTCCTGGCCTACCGCGCCAACGCAGCAGCGTCCGTCTAGACGCCCACTGCCCGGGAGCGCCACCGCGTCTCCCGAACCGATCGAGGACTGCCTCCGCGCCCGAGCGCGGAGGCAGTCCCGTGCAGGAGATCATGTCGAACCTCACCACCGCCCAGGCGCGGCGCATCCTCCTCGCCGCCCAGGGGCTGCACCGTCCGCGCGTGGATGCCCCGACGTCACGGCGCGCCGTCAACACCGCGGCGCAGCGCCTGCAGGTGCTCCAGATCGACTCCGTGAACGTCCTCGCCAGGTCCCACTACCTGCCGCTGTTCTCGCGCCTCGGGGCCTACGACCCTGCCGACCTCGACGCCCTGCACTCCAGGAGGCCGCGCCGACTTGTCGAATACTGGGCGCACGAGGCGAGCCTCGTCCCGCCCGAGCTGTTCCCGCACCTGCGCGTATGGCAGCGCCGGACCTGGATGGGGGCCGCAAGCGTCCCGGGGGCGCTGCGCCGCAGCCTCGAGACGGAGATCCTCGGCCTCCTCGCCCGCGGCACGCCCCTCACCGCGGTCGCCGTCCAGCGGCTGCTCGGCGGGGACGCCTCGCGGCCGGACGACGGCTGGGGGTGGCGGTGGACAGCGGCCAAGCGGGTCCTGGAGGACCTGTTCGCGCGGGGTGAGGTGGGGTCGGCCGGCAGGACGGCGCAGTTCGAGCGCCTCTACGCGCCGATCGCGGCGGTGCTCCCGGACCCCGCGCTCGCCGCCGTCGAGGTGGACAGGACCGAGGCACTGACCGTGCTGGCAGGCCGGGCCGCCCGCGCCCTCGGCGTCGCTCCCGCCCGCTCCGTGGCCGACTACTTCCGCACGCCGGTACGCGAGACACGCGCGGTCCTCGACGCCCTCGTGGTCGCGGGTGCCCTGCACGTCGTGACCGTCGACGGCGGCCCGGAGCCGTGGTTCCTCGATCCCGCGGCGGTCCTGCCCCGGCAGGCACGCGGGAGGGCCCTGCTCAGCCCCTTCGACTCCCTCGTCTTCGAACGCGACCGCCTGCACAGGCTCTTCGACGTCCACTACCGCATCGAGATCTACACCCCCGCCGAGCGGCGCGTCCACGGCTACTACGTGCTGCCCTTCCTCCTGCGCGACGCCGTCGTGGGTCGCGTCGACCTCAAGGCGGACCGTGCCGCGAACCGGCTGCTGGTGCGTGCCGCGCATGCGGAACCCGGGGCGCCCTCGGACACCGCGGCCGAACTCGCCGACGAGCTGTCCCTGCTGGCGCGGTGGCTGCGCCTGGACGACGTGGTCGTCGAGGCTCGGGGGAACCTCGCGTCCGCGCTCGCCGTGCAGGTCCGCACGCTACTCTGAGCGGACACGGGGTACCGCGGCGCGGTGCCGCGCCGCGGCAGCGGACCGGGGAACCAAAGCGGGGGACCGGACGTCACTCACGTAGACTAGACACGCCATCTTTGGGCAGCATCAGATTGGGAGCAGATACCAGTGCCATCACTTCTTGAACGAGTTCTACGCACCGGCGATAAGAAGACACTGAAGCGACTCCGGAACTACGCTGACGCGATCAACGTCCTCGAGGACGAATTCCGCGAGATGTCCGACGCAGAGCTGCGTGGAGAGACGGACCGTCTGAAGAAGCGCTACGCCGACGGCGCCACGCTGGACGACCTGCTGCCGGAAGCCTTCGCCGCCGTGCGCGAGGCGTCCAGCCGCACGCTCGGCCTCCGACACTTCGACGTCCAGCTGATGGGCGGCGCGGCCCTCCACCTGGGCAACATCGCCGAGATGAAGACGGGCGAGGGCAAGACCCTCGTCGCGACCGCCCCCGCCTACCTGAACGCGCTGAGCGGCAAGGGCGTCCACGTCGTCACGGTCAACGACTACCTCGCCGAGTACCAGTCGGACCTCATGGGCCGCGTCTACCGCTTCCTCGGCCTGACGAGCGGCTGCATCCTCTCCAAGCAGGATCCCGCGATGCGCCGCGAGCAGTACGCGGCGGACATCACCTACGGCACCAACAACGAGTTCGGCTTCGACTACCTGCGCGACAACATGGCGTGGAGCGCCGCCGAACTCGTGCAGCGCGGTCACAACTTCGCGATCGTGGACGAGGTCGACTCGATCCTCATCGACGAGGCCCGCACACCCCTCATCATCAGCGGCCAGGCGTCGGGCGACGTCAACCGGTGGTACAACGAGTTCGCCAAGGTCGTCCAGAAGCTCTCCGTGGACGCCGACTACGAGGTGGACGAGAAGAAGCGCACCGTGGGCGTGCTCGAGGACGGGATCGAGAAGGTCGAGGACTACCTCGGCATCTCCAATCTGTACGAGTCCGCCAACACCCCCCTGATCGGTTTCCTGAACAACGCCATCAAGGCCAAGGAGCTGTTCAAGCGTGACAAGGACTACGTGGTCCTCAACGGCGAGGTCATGATCGTCGACGAGCACACCGGCCGCATCCTCGCAGGCCGGCGCTACAACGAGGGCATGCACCAGGCCATCGAGGCGAAGGAGGGCGTGGAGATCAAGGCGGAGAACCAGACCCTCGCCACCGTGACGCTCCAGAACTACTTCCGCCTCTACGACAAGCTCTCGGGCATGACGGGTACCGCCGAGACCGAGGCGGCCGAGTTCATGTCGACCTACAAGCTCGGCGTCGTGCCCATCCCCACCAACAGGGAGATGGCCCGCAAGGACCTCTCCGACCTCATCTACAAGAACGAGGTCGCCAAGTTCGACGCCGTGGTCAAGGACATCGTGGAGCGCCACGAGACCGGCCAGCCGGTGCTCGTCGGCACCACCAGCGTCGAGAAGAGCGAGTACCTCTCCAAGCAGCTCGCGAAGGCGGGGGTCCGGCACGAGGTCCTGAACGCGAAGAACCACGCGCGGGAGGCGGCCATCATCGCGCAGGCCGGCCGCAAGGGAGCGGTCACCGTCGCCACCAACATGGCCGGTCGAGGCACCGACATCATGCTCGGCGGCAACGCCGAGTTCAACGCCGTCGCGGCACTGGAGAAGCAGGGGCTCGATCCTGCGGACAACCCCGAGGAGTACGAGGCCAAGTGGCCCGATGCCCTCGAGGCCGCGAAGGAAGCGGTCAAGGCCGAGCAGGACGAGGTCCGCGACCTCGGGGGCCTGTACGTGCTCGGGACCGAGCGCCACGAGTCCCGGCGCATCGACAACCAGCTGCGCGGCCGGTCCGGGCGCCAGGGCGATCCGGGCCGCTCACGCTTCTACCTGTCGCTCACGGACGACCTCATGCGGCTGTTCAACTCCGGGGGAGCCGAGCGCATCATGAACGGCGCCACCATGCCGGACGACGTCGCCCTCGAGTCCAAGCTGGTGTCGAAGGCGATCGAGAGTGCGCAGGGCCAGGTCGAGGGTCGGAACGCCGAGCAGCGCAAGAACGTCCTGAAGTACGACGACGTCCTCAATCGCCAGCGCGAAGCCATCTACGGCGACCGCCGGAGGATCCTCGAGGGCGGCGACCTGCACGAGAAGGTGCAGTACTTCCTCGAGGACGTCATCACCGCGATGGTCGACGAGGCCACGGAGCAGGGCCACGGGGACGACTGGGACTACGAGCTGCTGTGGACGAACCTGAAGACGCTGTACCCGATCACGCTCACCGCCGACGAGGTCATCGAGGAGGCCGGCGGGAAGTCGAAGCTGACCCGCGACTTCCTGCACGGGGAGATCCTCTCGGACGCGAAGCTCGCCTACCAGGCACGCGAGGAGGCGCTCGGTGAGCAGGCGATGCGGGAGCTGGAGCGCCGCGTCGTGCTCTCGGTCATCGGCCGGAAGTGGCAGGAGCACCTCTACGAGATGGATTACCTGAAGGAGGGCATCGGGCTGCGTGCGATGGCCCAGAGGGATCCGCTCGTCGAGTACCAGCGTGAGGGGTTCATCCTCTTCCAGGCGATGATGGAATCGATCCGCGAGGAGAGCATCGGCTACCTGTTCAACCTCGAGGTCGAGACCACGGCCCCCGCGCAGACCGGGCTCCCGGGCGTCACCGACGGACGCAGTGTCGTCCAGACGCCGACCATCAAAGCAGCCGGACTCGACGCCCCTGCGAAGCCCGCCACGCTCAACTTCATCGCACCCAATGCGCAGGGCGAGGCCGAGGTGCACGTCGAGCGCAACAGGGAACAGGCCGCGCCGACGGGCGGCAAGAAGGCGAAGCGGAAGTAGTCAGCCGATCTCCAGGGCGGTCACCCGCCACGCTCCGCGCCGTTGCTCTATCCGTAGGGCGACGGCGCGGACCCGTTTCTGGTCGTAGGCGACGACCGACGCCTCGTAGATACCGTGGCTGACGGGGCACACCCTGGCGGAGCGCACCACGACGCGGCGGTGCGCACTCGCCGTCGTGGCGGCCCGGCCGGAGGGCGTGTCGGCGATGCACCGGACGAGGTTGGCCCGTAGCTGCAGCCGCTCGTAGTTCTCGGGATCCAGCCAGCGCGACAGCTGCTGCAGGGGCCGTGAACCGCCCAGGACCTCGAGGGCGCCCTGCGTCACGGACCGGGCGATGGCCGAGATCCGTCGGACGGACTCCTGGTCCGCGGCGGCTTGGCGTCCGTCCGGTGCATGCCCGCCGGGTACGCCTGCCGCCCCGGCTTCTGGCGCCTCCTCACGGCTGGACGGCCCGTACGGGTCGGCGGCCGGGTGGAGGTCGATGACGGGAGCCGGCCCGGTAGCCGCCCCTCGCGGTGGCGCGGCGAGGAGAGGACGCGGGGATCCGCTAACCTCGGCGAGCTGCTCGGTGGCGGTGCGGTGGAGCTGCGTTACGGCATGCATGAGATGTCCTCTCCAGGGTGCTGTGCAGGATTCCGGTGCGGGTGAACCGGTCGCCGAGGCGGTGAGCCTGGTGTGTCGCCCGGTGCGTCCTCGCGCCGTCCGGGTGCCTTGTTCAGGTGTCGTGTTCGGGTGCGCCGCCGGTTCCTCCGCCGGCGCCGGCCGGGGGCGGGCCCGTCGCACGCGGCGCATGTCGGGAGGTGGATGTCGAGCACGCCGGGCGCCACCCCGGGGGTCGGGCCTAGGGCGGACTCGTCAGGATCTGCCCCGGCAGCAGGAGCGACGGGTCCCCGCCGATGGTCGTCCGGTTCGCGTGGTACCAGGCGGGCCAGGCCTCCGCGACCTCGGCGGCGGTGGCGAGCGGCCCGAGCCGGCCGGCGACGATCGACCAGAGGGAGTCGCCCGGTGCCACCACGACCTCCGCCCCACCCGCCGCCGGCCGGGCCTCCGCCCGTATCAGGAGCCCTCCGTCGGCAGGCATGGGGGCGGGTGTCCATGCCGACGGCACCGGAGGCACACCCCCGGCGGGTGCTGGGGTGGCGGCCGGGCCGGGGGAACGGGCCTCCCCGTCGGTCCCGCTGAGGTCCATCGGAGACCAATAGGGTGATCCAGGCGGCGGCGTCGGCTCGGCGGCGTCGGACGTCGTACCTTCGCCGGTTTCCGGGGGTCCCGTGGTCCCCGGGACGAGCGCCCCGGCGGCAGGTGGCATGGGTCCATCGCCCGCCGGTGCGCCCGGCACTGCCTGGGCCAGGGCGGGCACCGCGAGCAGGTTCAGACCGAGGAGGGCGACCGCGAGTCGCCTCATGAAGGCGGGCGTGCAGCGCGCCGCCAGCGTCGCGACCGTCGAGGGGCCGTGCCGCTGCAGCACCTCGGCCAGGACGGCGACCGTGAGCGACAGGACCCAGAGGACGATGGTCGCGACCCCGAGCGCCGAGAGTGCCAGTCCCACGACACCTTCGATGCCGATGGCATCCACCGGCCGATGCCCGTGTGTCAGGGCCTGTCCTGCCACCGCCAGGACCACTCCGCAGGCCAGCGCCAGTCCGGCCGGTACGGCCTCGTTGCTCCTCATGGTCATTCTCCCTTCTGGCATGAGTTTGATGCCATTTGAGGAGATTTGTCCATACTTGCTTTCACTGGGCTCCTACTGGGTCTGTTGACCGACCAGTGAGTGCGTCCTAGGTTGGGGGAATGCGCTGGGATGCCCTCTTCGACGACCTGGAGTCGCAACTGCAGGCGGCTGTCGAGGCCGGGCAGGAGAGCGAGATCCGGGATCGGACGCGTGTCGAGCAGTCCCGCCTGACGCTCGTGCAGAGACTCCTCGGTTCGGTGGGCCTGCCGGTCGAGGTCTCCACCAGGGCCGGGCGCTTCCTCTCCGGCACCCTGGCCCACGTCGGTTCGCGGTGGATCTCGCTGACGGTGGAGGGAAGGTCGGTCATCGTGCCGTTCTCGTCGCTGCAGTCCCTCCGCGGGCTGGGACGCGGAGTGGCGCCGGCGCCGGCGGGCGTTCGGGCGAAGCTGGGGCTCGGGACCGCTCTCCGGGCGCTGTCACGGGACCGGGCCCATGTGTCGCTGTGGCTGACGTCGCCGTCGCGCTACGACGGCGTGATCGACCGGGTCGGTGCGGACTTCTTCGAGGTGGCGCTCGTGGTCCCCGGGGAGGAGAGGCGCGCGGCGAATATCCGCGACGTGCTCACGGTGCCCTTCGACGCCGTCGACTCGCTCGAGGCGGCCGGACCGGCCGGATGAGCGGGGGACCGGCTCAGAGGATGGGCGTGCTCTCGGCGTCGGTCCTCACGGCAGAGGCAGTCTTCTCGTAGGCCTTCGCGATGTACTCCTCGAGGATCCGCGTCTCCACGCGCCACTGGCCGCGTCCGCCCACCTGGATGGCGGGCAGCTCACCGGACCGGACGAGGGCATAGGTCTGGGACGAACTGATGTTCAGCACCTCGCCCACATCGGCGAGGGTGAGGAAACGCCGCTCGGTCACGGGTCCGCCTTTCCTGGTTGTTCGGTGTACGACAAGTCTGCCACCGCCCGTGATGCCCGAGGGTGATATCCACACTTTGGACGGATTCGGGCCGCGTCGGTTCCTTTCGGTCCCCTCGTGGACAAGAATTGCCGGTAAACGCCGCCCGAGAGGGGAGGCGCCGGTGGTACGGGGGACAACAGGTGACTACCGACACACGCGCCACACAGCTGCCAGCCGATGCTCCGCGCCTGAAGAAGCCGTCCTGGAAGGACCCGCGGCTCCTCGTCGGGCTGCTCCTGGTCCTGGCCTCCACGGTGGGTGTCATAACACTCCTGGACAGCCAGAACACCACCACCGAGGTGTTCGCGGCCCGCGGGGACATCGCGGTGGGCTCCTCCGTGACCTCCGAGGATCTCGTGGCCGTCCCGGTCCGCCTCGGGGCCTCGTCCGGAGCATACCTGCCGGTCTCCGAGGGGATCCCCGAGGGCTCCGTCGCCACGCGCCTCGTGCCGCAGGGCGAGCTCGTCCCCTCCTCCGTCCTCGGGAGCGCCGACGCGCTGGACCGGAAGCCGGTGGGTCTCTCGGTCGAGGACCCGCTGCCCAGCGGAACGGCGGCAGGCGACCGCGTCGACGTCTGGGTGTCCCTCCGGACGGATACCAATACGTACGAGGAGCCCCGGCTCCTGCTCGAGGCCGCCGAGGTGGCCGAACTGACCGTGGGGGAGTCGGCCCTGGGTGCGAGCGCGGCGACGCGCGTGCAGGTGCTCGTCGACGACGCCTCGATGCCCGACCTGCTGAACGCCCTCTCCAACGATGCGCGCATCGCCGTCGTCCTCAATCCCGGCGCCGGTTCGTGAGCATCCCGGTCATCACGCTCGGACCGGTGGCAAGCGCCTACGTCCCGGGCCTGGAACGGCTGCGCGGGCCCGTGACGGTGGTGCGCCGCTGCGAGGACCTGCCCGAGCTCGTCGCTGCGTGCCAGACGGGCCTCGCACGGGCTGCCATCCTCGGCCCCGGGACCACGGACCTGACCGCCTCCCTGGTGGACCGGTTGAGGTCCGTCGGCGTCGCCGTGATCGCGCTGACCGACGGTGCCCCCGCCGGGGAGACGCTCGAGGGGCTCGAGTACGTCGCGTCCACGGTCGAGCCCGCCGTGCTCGCCGAGGCGGTCTCCCGGGCCGTCGATCGGTTCGACGACGACGCCGCCCGGTCGCGCGCCGGTGCCGGCCCGCTGCAGTTGCCGGTGGCCGCTGCGCCGCCCCCGGTGGAGGTGCCCGACGGTCCGGGCGACGGGCGGATCATGGCCGTGTGGGGACCATCGGGCAGTCCTGGTCGCACCACCGTCGCGATCAACCTGGCCGCTGAGCTGGCCGCAGCCGGGAGTTCGGTCCTGCTGATCGATGCCGACACCTACGGGGCGAGCATCGGCGCGTCGCTCGGCCTGCTCGACGAGTCCGCCGGGCTCGCCCAGGCCTGCAGGATCGCCGACCAGGGCGGCTTCTCCACCCGTGCGCTGGGGCGGGTGGCGGTGAGCGTGGCCATCAAGGGCGGCCGACTGCGGGTCCTGACCGGTATCACCCGGCCGGACCGCTGGCCCGAGCTGCGTCCAGTAGCCCTGGGCCGGGTGCTGGATGCTGCGCGCTCCTTCGTGGACGTCACCGTCGTCGACTGCGGCTTCTGCCTCGAGGCGGACGAGGAACTGAGCTTCGACACTCTCGCGCCGCGCCGCAACGGTGCGACGCTGCGATGCCTCGAGGCGGCCGACGCGGTGATCGCCGTCGGGGGTGCGGACACGATCGGCGTCCCGCGTCTGGTGAAGGCACTGGCAGAGCTCGCCGACGCGGTCCCGACGGCCGCGCCGCGCGTGGTGTTCAACAGGGTGCGCGCAGCGGCCGTGGGCCACACCCCCGAGGCGCAGCTGCGCGAGGCGTGGGAGCGCTTCGGGCCGTCGACGCCCATCTCCGCCTTCCTGCCCGCCGACCCCGCTGCCGCCGACCGGGCCCTACTGGCGGGCACGGCACTGCTGGAGACGGCGCCCGGATCGTCGCTGCGGCTGGCCATCGCCGAACTCGCCGGGGTACCCGTCCGAGGAGGGCGTGGCCGCGCGCCGGGACGGCGCCTGGGCGACGTGAGATTTTCTGGCAACACCGATAGGCTTCCACGGTAAGAGGTCGCAATGACGCGGCCTTTAATTTCGTTACGGAGGCCCTCCCCATGTCGTCTGGATCCAGGACAACGGATCAGTCAAGCTCGGACACGTCGCGGGAGGATTTCGTAGAGCACTACTTCGAGCATCTCGCACGCGAGGACGCCGTCGGGTACCGTCCCACCGACCTCCGGCAACGGGCCTTCGCCCACCGGGACCTCGCCGAGGCCCGCGAGCCGGGGACCGCCGCTGTCGGCATCATGGACCAGGGCAACTCCAGCGTCGTCATGATCGTCACCGACGACATGCCCTTCCTCGTCGACTCCGTCACGGCCGAGCTGGTGCGGCAGGAAGCGGCCATCCAGCTCGTGGTCCACCCCACGTTCCTCGCGGTCCGCGAGGACGGATCCCACGCCCTCGCGGCGCTCCGGCGCGTGCCGTCGACGGCGGGTGCCTCGAGCGGCGACACCGCTGCGCTGCCCAACGTGGCCGAGTTCGCCGGACTGGACGGACGCACCACCCACATCGAGTCATGGATCTCGGTCGAGGTCTCGAGGCTGACCGGCGCCGCGGCCAAGGCGTCGGTCATCGACGGCCTCCACAGGGTGCTGGGCGACGTCCGCTCCGCCGTCGAGGACTGGCCGGCGATGCGCGACATGGTCCGCTCCGCCGAGGCCTCGCTGGACTCGATCGCCGGCGCGGACGCCATCCCCGACCTGCGGCAGGCACAGGAACTGCTGCAATGGCTCGACGGCGGCAACTTCACCTTCCTGGGCTACAAGGAATACGAGCTCGTGACCGACGAGGCGGGCGCCGACGCCCTCCGGGTGCGGGACGGCAGCGGTCTCGGACTGCTGCGGCACGGCAGCGGGGTGGGGCAGGTGCAGCAGCTCACCGAGGCCGGGCGCGCGAAGGCGCGGGAGCGCCAGGCCCTCGTGATCACGAAGGCCAACTCCCGGTCCACCGTCCACCGCGCGGCGTACCTCGACTACATCGGCATCAAGAGCTTCGACGCCCAGGGCAACGTCAACGGGGAGCGGCGCTTCATCGGCCTGTTCGCGACCAGCGCCTACACCGGCTCGGTCCGTAACGTGCCCCTGGTGCGCGACAAGGTCGACGAGGTGCTGCGCCGCTGCGGCTTCCCGTCCGACTCCCACTCGGGCAAGGACCTCCTCTCGATCCTCGAGACCTACCCGCGTGACGAGCTGTTCCAGATCGAGGTGGCCGACCTCGTGGCCACCGCACTCGGCATCCTGCGCCTGCAGGAGCGTCGCCGCACACGGCTGTTCCTGCGGCCGGACGTCTACGGCCGCTTCATGTCCGCCCTCGTCTACCTGCCGCGCGACCGCTACACGACGAGCGTCCGCCTCCGGATCGAGGAGGAGCTGCGAGCCGCGCTCGACGCCGACTCCATCGACTTCGAGGCCCGGATGAGCGAGTCCGCCCTCGCTCGCCTGTTCTTCCGCATCCGGCTCCAGCGCGGCGCGGAGATCCCCGCCGTCGACGCCGCCGAGCTCGAGGACCGCCTCGTCCGCGCAGCCCGCTCATGGCCCGAGGGCATCATCGAGGTCGCCCAGCAGAGATTCGAGCAGGACACCGCGCACCGGCTCGCCGCACTCTGGGCGGAGTCCTTCCCGGCCGGCTACCGCGTGGACTACGAGGTCGAGGACGCACTGGAGGACATCGCCCGGTTCGAGGAGCTCGCCGCCTCGGGCACCGGGGCGCCGCAGGTGCACGTGTACGTGCCGCAGCACGGACCGGACTCCGCCCACGCGGAGGACGCCCGCCTCAAGCTGTACCTGATGGAGGCCAAGAGCCTCACTCAGATCCTCCCGTACTTCCACAACCTGGGCCTCGAGGTGCTGGACGAGCGACCGTTCGAGATCACGCGATCGGACGGGCGCGCCTTCTTCCTGTACGACCTCGGTCTGAAGTACCCCGCCGGCCTCTCGCCGCTCGGCACTGCGGCCCTGCTGCAGGACGCGTTCGGTGCGGCCGTCACGGGGTCCAGCGAGTCCGACGCCTTCGACCGGCTCGTGCTGAGCGAGGAGCTCGGGTGGCGCCAGGTGCTGATCCTCCGCGCCTACGCCAAGTACATGCGGCAGATGGGCAACACCAATTCGTACGGCTTCGTGGCAGACACGCTGCTGCGCAACGGCGTGGTCAGCCGTGCGCTCGTGGCCCTGTTCACCGCCCGCTTCGACCCCGACCTCGAGGGCGATCGCACCGTCGCCTCCGATGCGGCACGGACGGCGCTCGACGAGGGACTGGAGAACGTCCCGACCCTCGACGCCGACCGGGTCCTGCGCACGTTCGCGAACCTCATCGAGGCGAGCCTGCGCACCAACTACTTCCAGGACAAGCGGCACGTCAGCATCAAGTTCGACACCTCACGGATCGACGGTGCACCGTTCCCGCGCCCGAAGTTCGAGATCTGGGTCTACTCGCCGCAGGTCGAGGGCGTGCACCTCCGGTTTGGCAAGGTGGCCCGCGGCGGCCTGCGCTGGTCCGACCGACGTGAGGACTTCCGCACCGAGGTGCTGGGCCTGGTGAAGGCGCAGACCGTGAAGAACGCCGTGATCGTGCCGACCGGCGCGAAGGGCGGCTTCTTCGCCAAGCAGCTTCCCGACGCCACCGCCGACCGGCAGGCGTGGCTCGCCGAGGGCCAGGCGAGCTACCGTACGTTCATCCGGGGGCTGCTCGACATCACGGACAACGTGGCCACCGACGGCGCCACGGAGTCGGTGGTGCCTCCCGCCCGTGTGGTCCGGCACGACGACGACGACACCTACCTCGTGGTGGCGGCCGACAAGGGCACCGCGGCGTTCTCCGACATCGCCAACGCCCTCTCGGCCGAGTACGACTTCTGGCTCGGTGACGCCTTCGCCTCCGGCGGATCGGTCGGCTACGACCACAAGGCCATGGGCATCACGGCCCGGGGCGCGTGGGAGTCCGTGAAGCGGCACTTCAGCGAGTTCGACGTCGACACGCAGACCGACGACTTCACCGTGGTGGGCGTGGGCGACATGAGCGGCGACGTCTTCGGCAACGGCATGCTCCTGTCCGAGCACATCCGCCTCCTGGCCGCGTTCGACCACCGCCACATCTTCCTCGACCCGAACCCCGACGCGGCCACCTCCTTCGCCGAGCGCCGGCGGCTGTTCGACCTCCCGAGGTCGAGCTGGGAGGACTACGACGCCACCCTCATCAGTCGCGGCGGCGGTGTCTACCCGCGGCAGGCCAAGTCCGTCCCCATCTCCCCGGAGGTGCGTGAGGCGTTGGGGCTGGACGCGTCGGTCACGAAGCTGAGCCCTCCCGAGGTGCTCAAGGCCATCCTGCGCGCCCCGGCGGACCTGCTCTACAACGGCGGCATCGGCACCTACGTCAAGGCCACCGACGAGACGCACGGCGAGGTCGGCGACCGCGCCAACGACGCCATCCGGGTCAATGGCAGCGAGCTGCGTGCCCGGGTGGTCGGCGAGGGCGGCAACCTCGGCATGACGCAGCGCGGCCGGATTGAGGCGGCCCTCGCCGGGGTCATCCTCAACACCGACGCCATCGACAACAGCGCCGGCGTCGACTGCTCCGACCACGAGGTCAACATCAAGATCTTCGTGGACCGGATGGTACGCGCCGGGCGCCTGCTGCCCGAGGAGCGCGCCGAGTTCCTGCACTCCATGACCGACGAGGTCGGCCGGCTCGTGCTGCAGGACAACATCGACCAGAACGTGCTGCTGCTCAACGACCGCCAGAGGATCATCGAGGCGAGCCCGAGCTACGAGCGGATGATGGACTGGCTCGAGAAGAAGGTGGACCTCGACAGGACCCTCGAAGCCCTGCCGACGACGGCGCAGCTGCGCCGGAGGATCGACGCCGGGCAGGGACTCACCTCGCCCGAGCTGTCCGTGCTCGCCGCCTACGCGAAGATCGAGCTGACGAGGGTCCTGTCCGCCAGCGACCTCGCCGACGACCCCTACTTCAGGGGGACGCTGCGGCGTTACTTCCCGCAGCAGCTCGTGGAGCGCTTCGACGACGAGCTCGACACGCACCCGCTGCGCCGCGAGATCATCTCCACCGTCATCGCCAACGACATGATAAACCTCGGCGGGATCACCTTCGCGTTCCGCGTCATGGAGGAGACCTCGGTAGCCGAGCCGGTGATCGCCCGGGCCTTCGTGGCCCTGCGCGAGATCTACTCCCTCGGCGAGACCGTCGACGCGCTCGCGGCCCTGCCCGCGGACTTCCCCACGGACCACTGGACCACGCTGCACCTGGACCTGCGCCGGCTCCTCGACCGGGCCGTCCGCTGGTTCGTGAACCACGTCGAGCAGGGCACGACGGTGAACCAGGACATCGACGCCTTCAAGCCCCTCGTCGCACCGATCCGGACGCGCCTGTCCGAGTACCTGCGCGGCTGCGACCTCGAGCGGGCGCGGGAGGCGACGGCGACGGCGACGGCCTGGCACCTTCCCGAGGAGCTCGGCCGGCACTGGGCGGAGCAGTTCGAGTCCTTCGCGCTGCTGGATATCGCCTACAGCACCCGCAGGGTCGAGGAGCCGGTCGAGAACATCGCCCAGGTGTACTACGCGGTGTACGACCGCTTCGAGGTCGACAACCTGCTCGAGCGGATCACCAAGCTCCCGCGGACGGACCGCTGGCAGTCCCTCGCCCGGGCCGCCCTGCGCGACGACCTCTACTCGACGGTCGCCGACATCACCGTGGCCGTCCTGCGCGCGACACCCGAGATGCAGGCAGGCGATGCGGGGGAGAGGCTGCAGACCTGGCAGGATCAGAACGCCGACCAGCTGCAGCGCGCCAGCAACATGTTCGCCGAGGTCAACCAGCTGGAACGGGACGACATCTCATCGCTGTCCGTGGCGCTGCGGCTCCTGCGGTCCATCGTCCGGTAGGGCGCGGCCTGTTCCGTCGCCGTCGCCCGTGAGTGACAGACTGGACCTGCGGTACTGGATGCCGCAGGTCCGGTCCGTCCTGGCGGCGGCACCGGACCGTGATGCCGCGTTCGACCCGAGCAACAGAGAGATCCCATGGCAATCTTCACTGACCCCATCCGCGAGTACACCGGGTTCGAGCCCGGCGACGCCGAGTGGCTGCACCTTCTGGTGGGGGACTGGCAGATGGTGGCCGACCTCGCGTTCGCGGATCTGGCCCTGTGGTTCCCGCTCGACGGCGGCGGGTACGTAGCGCTGGCGCACGCCCGTCCCTCGACGTCGCACACCGTCTTCCACAGCGACTTCGTGGGCGAGCGGATCCGGGCCGATCTGCAACCGCTCGTCGACGTCGCCTGGGAGTCCCAGAAGATCGAGCGCTCGGGCGAGACGAACTGGACCACCGAGATGGCCATGCGCGTCGAGGCCGTGCCCATGGTGCGCAACGGCCGCACGCTCGCCGTCGTGACGACCCACATGGACCTGTCCAGTTCGAGGATGCCGTCGCGGCTCGAACTGACCTACCGGCAGTGCGCGTACGACCTCCTGCGGATGGGCACGCTGGGCCTGTGGCCCGATTTCGCGACGCCCACCGGGTCGCGGCGCGGCGCCCCCCGCGTGGGGGACGGGCTCATCCGGCTCGACGTCGACGGGATCGTGCAGTACGCGAGCCCGAATGGTGTGTCGGCGTTCCGCCGCCTGGGCGACGTCGAGACCCTCGAGGGGCGCCCGCTCGCGGAGATCACGACGGCGCTCCTCAAGGACCGCAGGATGGTCGACGAGACGCTCCCGCTGGTGGTCACCGGTCGCATGCCGTGGCGCACCGAGATCGGTTCGCGCGGCGTGAGCCTCTCCCTGCGGGCCATCCCCCTGCGCGACGAGAAGGAGCGGTTCGGGGCCCTGGTGCTCTGCCGTGACGTCTCGGAGCTCAGGCGGCGGGAGATGGAGCTCGTGTCGAAGGACGCGACCATCCGGGAGATCCATCACCGGGTCAAGAACAACCTGCAGACCGTGGCCGCGTTGCTGAGGATGCAGTCCCGCAGGATGGTCAGCGAGGAGGGAAAGCTCGGACTCGAGCAGGCCATGCGGCGCGTGTCGACGATCGCCCTGGTGCACGAGACGCTCTCCCAGGGCCTGGCACAGAGCGTGGACTTCGACGAGCTCATCTCGCGGCAGTTCCGACTCTCCGCGGAGGTCGCATCACCGTCGCAGGCCGTGCGCACCGAGCGTAGCGGCGATTTCGGCGAGCTTCCGAGCGATCTCGCCACCCCGCTGGCCCTCGTGATCAACGAGCTCGTCACGAACGCCGTCGAGCACGGCCTGTCCGGGCGTGCAGGGACCGTCTGGCTGATGGCCAACCGGCGCATGGAGGCCGGCGGGGAGGAGATCCTCAGGGTCACCATCGCGGACGACGGCGTCGGCCTGCCCGCGGGCGGGCACGCGGAGGGGCTCGGGCTGCAGATCGTCCGGACCCTGGTCACGAGCGAGCTGGGCGGGACCATCGAGTGGCGCACGCGTGGTGGTGGCGGGACGTCGGTCACGATCGAGCTCGGTCTGCGCCTGAACCAGGGGAGTTGACCACGCCTGACCAGGGGAGCACCCCCGATTCGGCGGCCGCCGCCGGGTGTCCGTCGACGGGGATCCTGCCGCTGGGGCGTTCCCGGGAATGAGAAGAGGCCGCCCGACGGGCGGCCTCTTCTCGTTCTGCCGGATCGGGGCCGGGCTCACGCCCGGCGTCGATCAGGAGGCGCGGCGGGCCCGTGCAGCCCGACGCTTGAGCGCACGGCGCTCGTCCTCACTCAGTCCACCCCACACTCCGGCATCCTGCCCGGACTCGATGGCCCACTGCAGGCAGGTGTCCTGGACCGGGCAGCGGCGGCAGACGCTTTTCGCTTCCTCGATCTGGAGGAGCGCTGGTCCGGTATTGCCGACCGGGAAGAACAGTTCCGGGTCCTTGTCCAGACAGGCCGCGCGACTACGCCAATCCATGTGATCACATTCTCCTTCAGCCTTCCTCATCGTTTGTGAAAATATTCACGAGGGGGCTCATAGTAAAGGGGGCCGACTTTGGGCCCCCCGGGTTTCCACTTCTTTAAGGCTGTCACGTTACCAACGGGTAAACAAGGGTTTTACGCGTCCGATTGATCCGACACGTGAGGGGTTAGTCACAGCGATGCCGTTCCACGATGGCCCTGGGCGCGTGCGGTGCTTCGGGTAGGGTTCGAGGGTGGTTCCAGATCAAGCTCCTCCCCGTGCGGGCAGGCCCCGGGGCGTCCTCCTGATCGCAGCTGTCCTGGTCCTGGAGGCGATCACGCTGCTCGTGATCGCGGTCGGATTCGTGGTCACGATCTTCAGCGCCGACGCACTCTCCGTCGGAGGGTCGGTCTTCATGGCGGTCCTGTTGCTGTTGGTCGGAGCGGGCCTCGCTGCGATGGCACGCCAACTGATGGCGGGCTTCCGCTGGCCGCGGTCACCCTCGCTCGTCGTGCAGCTGTTCCTGGTGATCCTCGCATTCCCCTATTTCTCCTTGGGTTCGCCGCTCATCGGACTGGCACTGCTGGTACCTGCCGCCGCCGTCATCGTCACGCTGTTCTCCGCACCCGTCGTGCGGTACACCGTGCGGACGGGTAGAACGGGCAAGGCTCTGTAGGCTCCCCCGGATCCCCCTGGGAGCCCGACGGCCGGCTGTATGAACCGGAGCCCCATCAGGGCCGATCACCCGACGCACGGGCAACCTGCACCTCGAGGACTACGCCTGGTTCGCACGCGTAGCCACGGCCGGCAATCGGCGACCCGTCCAGGTCGAGGCGTACACCGAAGACATCGCCGTCGCCCGCGGTCCTCGGCGCGAGGACGAGCCCACGGCCCGCCGCGCGGGCCTGGAGGGCGAGCGGCACGCGCACCGTGAGCGCAGGACCGGGGACGGCGGAGAGTGCCGCGGCGGCGCCCCGAGCGACGAGGCCCGACAGCACCTGGTGGACGTCCGCGGACAGCCGGTCCGCGTCGTCGACCAGCAGGAGGCAGTCATCCGCCGAACCCCGTCCCGCGCTGCGCTCGCCCAGGCCCCGCCAGTAGGCGGACGCCGCCGACCCCGCCTCGCCCGCGGGTGGGGCGAGGATGGTGCGCCCGGGATTCACGTGTTCCGCCGAGGCCCGGAGCACCCGCAGTGCGTTCGTACGCCCGCTCCCCGGATGTCCCAGCACGAGGTAGACCTCACCCGGACGAACGGTGACGGTGAAGGGCCGCAAGTCGTCGTCGTGCACCCCGAGCAGGAGATCATCCAGTGCCGGGGACGTGTCGGCGGGAACGATGTCCCTCAGCTGCACCTCGTGGGGCAGGGGATGCACCGGGAACGGGGAACGAGCGGGAGGCCGGGCCGGCGGCGTGCCGGACCCCGTGGCCGCGAGCAGCTGGCACGTGCCGTCCCCCCAGGCGCCGGTGATGCGTCCCTGGGCGAAGCCGCGACCGGGGACAGCGTTGATCTGCGGCAGTTTGGGCCACGTCAGCGTGGTCTCCTGGTGAGCGCCGAGAGGAAGGTATACGCGATTGGGCAGGAGTGCGAAGAAGCGTGAGGCGGTCAGCTCGCGGTCTCCCGCGATGAGGACGGCGACGCCGCTGTGCACACCGTCCCGCACGATGGCATGCAGGGCATCCTCCGCCCGTGCGAGGCGTCCGTCGCGGAACCGACTGCTCCACCGGCCCCAACCGGTGAGCACCAGGACGATGGATGCAGCGCCGCCCTGGGCGGTGTCCGGCACGGCCGCCAGCCGTTCGAGCACGCGACAAGCCCGCTTCGTCTCGTGGGACGGGACATATGCGCCCACCTGCGGGAGCGCGGACCACCGCCCCAGAGTGCCGTCGCCGTCGAGCACGTACAGATGTATGTCGGGGTCGCAGGCCGGGAGTGAGGAGGCGACCGCTGCGAGGGCTTCGGCCGCCCCGCTGCCGGGCAGGCCGACGAGGGCCAGGTGGGAGTGGGCCGAGGGGCGCCAGCACAGGAGCCGCTGGGCCTGGCGTTCGGGGAAATCGGCGACTCCGAACGGTACGCGGGTCTCGGAGGAGGGGACAGGACGATCTTCGACATCCGCGTCGGCGGGCTCGAAAGCGGCGCATCCCGCGGCCGAGATCTGTGTCGGAAGTGGGGGCAGTACCGGGCGGGACGGCTGTCGGCCGTCAGCCCGGCCGGCTGCTCCGCTGCGTGATCCACCGGCTACCTCGTGTGCGGCGACGAGACCGGCCACCGCCCGCTCGAGGAGGTCCCGCTCGGAACCTGCCGGGTCCCCTTCGGCCGTGTGCCGGTGCCTGTTGCCCGTGTCTTCACCCAGGTAGTCGGCGACGTCCTGCCAGCCCGGGGACCCGTCCGTCGTCGGCAGGTGTGAGGCAGCCGCGACCTGTAGGCCCACGGGTGGTTCCGTCCCGCGCCGGAGGAAGGCCCTGCCCCGAGCATCCACGGGGATGTCGGCGGCCACCCCGGACCCGAGGATGTCGTGCGAATCCATCGGCGTCTGGACCCGCAGGAGGACCGACGAGGTGATGTTCGCACGGAGGTCTGGGGTCACCGCCCCCTGCGCCCTCTGCGTCGCAAGGATCAGGTGGATGCCCAGGGACCGGCCGAGAGCGGCGATCTTCATCAGGTCCGGCACCGCGCTCGGCACGTCGTCGCCCAGGATCCGGAATTCGTCGATCACGACGACCAGCCGGGGAGGACACGACGACGGCGAGGCGGTGCGCAGCTCGTCGAGATCCCGGGCGCCATGATCCGCGCAGAGCTGTTCTCGGCGCCGCAGCTCCGCGCGCAGTGAGGTCAGGGCGCGTGCCGTCGATTCCGGGCTCAGATCCGTCAGGCATCCCACGCAGTGAGGGAGGGACGCGAGTGCGCCGAGCCCTGATCCGCCCTTGTAGTCGACGAGGAGCGCGGTGAGGTGCCAGGGAGGCTGATCGAGGGCCAGCCCGAGCACGAGGGTCCTCAGGAACTCGGACTTGCCGGACCCCGTCGTGCCGGCGACCAGCAGGTGCGGCCCGTCCCTCACGAGGTCGATCGAGACGGCGCCGGTCGTCGAGAGTCCGATGAACACGGTCGGGCGCCCCGCATCGGCCGAAGCCCATCGCCCGGGGATCGACGTCGCGAGGGTGTCCGGCCTGAAGTGTTCCGACCACAGGGAGACGGACGGCGGAAGGGCTCCGCCGGGGCGCCCCCCTGCACCGGGGCGGATTGCCTGGGGCGCCGGGCGGGCACCGGCCACGCGGCCGAGCAGCCTCGCCGTCCGTTCGAACGACGAGGCCGAGACGCCATCCGGAACGACGCGGTACTCCCGCCCCTTCACGCGCGCCAGGGCCCCGTCGGCGGTGATCGTCATCCCGTCGTCCGGTACGGCGGTCCCGGCGGAACCGGCCTGCTCCATCAGGAAGCGGACGATGAGGACGGTCCGTCGTCGGGCGACCTCGGGAAGCTCCCCCGACACGTGGAGGAGGAGCAGCGCATCGGTCTGCTCGAGGATCAGGGCCAGGACGAGCGGGTCCTGCGTGAGTCGCACGTTCGGGAGGAAGCGGGCGTGGATCGGGAGATGCCGGACCGATCCCCAGCACACGACGGGGATCGATACCTGGCCAGGATGCGCCACCTGAAGCAGCATGGCGCGCAGAAGACCCAGCACCGGTGCGGTCTCACCCGTGATGGTGAAAGTCCTGCCCGAGGTGCCGGCGACGCTCGAGGTCGCGGTGTCCGGCAGCCACGGCAGCACCAGTGGCAGGTCCGGGAGGATCGGGAGGGCGAGCGACCCGTCGTCGCGTCCGATGCGGAGGTTCGCCGCCTGATCCGCGGTGCCCAGTCTCAGCAGGATCACCGGTGAGGACGGTGCTCCCACTGTCGGTCCTGCAGTGGCGTCCCGGCGGGCACGCAGGACGTCGAGCGCCGTCTGCCCGGGGTCGGGGACGGATGCCATCCGACGCTCCCGGTCCCGCCCCGCAGCGCCCCGGACCGCCTCCCCGAAGACTCGTGCTTCCTTCCGGTAGGTGAGCAGGGGGACGACCCCGGTGGCCGCCGAGAGGGCGCTGAAGGCGAGGAGGAACCACATGCCGGTCGTCAGGACCAGGGCGACACCGAGGACGAGCGGCAGCAAGGCGGTGAGGATCAGGAGGCGGGACGGCCGCTTGGGTGGATCCGGTCCGACGGGCAGGGCCTCGAGGACCTCTGCGGGGGAGACGTGTCGCCAGCCGTCGTCGTCGAGCAGTTCGATGCGACACCGGCTCGTGCCGAATCGAAGATCCGCGGACACCGTGATCTCCGTGGCGTCGATGCGCTCGCCGTCGACGAACGTGCCGTTCGCCGACCCGAGGTCCTCGAGGATGATGGCGTCCCCGGTCACCGTGAGCAGGGCATGACGCCGTGACAGCCCGGGGTCGGCGATGGCGATACCGCCGGCCGATCGTCCGAGGATGTACGCGCCACGTGTGAGAGGGATCACCTGTCCCGCGTCCGGGCCGGAATGGACGACGAAGAGCAGATGCGGCAGGCGGGACGGATCCGCGGGAGCCGGGCGTGGTCCGCAGACGATGATGGCCCCGTCCGTCAGGGCTCCTGCGTGCGCCGTCGCCGTCTCCAGCGGGGTGTCGTCGATCGAGAAGGGCCCCTGATATCCGGCGGCTTCCAGCCGTTCCGCGAGTGCGGCCCCGGTGGGCAGTCGGGTGGTGTCGACGACGATCTCCCGGGAGGCAAAGCCGGACGGGGGAGCGCTCGCGAGCGTGACGTGCAGATCCACGGCGGCCTCCTCGGACGATGGTTGGCTCCGAGACTAAAGCGGAACGGGTGTCATCGGGTTGGGGAGTGCGGCGTTGTGGAGAAAGGTTGCCTGGCCCTGCGCGCGGGACCTGCACGAGCACGTCGCCGAGGGGTCCGGTATCACGGGTGCATGCAGGTGTTCCCGCTACACTTGATCATCGTGTCTACCCCGGAAGTCCCTCATGCCCGTCGCTGAAGCTAGTCGTCCAGCGGCTCCACGCGTAATTGCTGAGGGTGCAAATCCTCGGTTCCGGCCCGAAGTCCAGGGCCTCCGGGCACTTGCTGTACTGATGGTGGTCTCCTACCACATCTGGTTCGGTCGGGTGTCCGGCGGAGTGGATGTCTTCCTGCTGATATCAGCATTCCTGCTGGCGCTGTCGTTCCTGCGCAAGGTGGATTCTGGCAAACCGTTGGATCTCGCCCGGCACTGGCTGCACCAGTTCAAACGCCTGCTGCCCGCAGTCGTCGTCGTGATCCTCGTGACGCTGGGAGCCACCTACCTGTTCGTTCCGAAGTCTAGATGGACGGACATCATCGAGCAGTCGTGGGCGTCCCTTTTCTACGTTCAGAATTGGGTCCTCGCGTCCAACGCTGTGGACTACTACGCGGATGATCACAGTCTGGTCAGCCCTCTCCAGCACTTCTGGTCCCTCTCCGTGCAGGGTCAGGTGTTCATCCTGTGGCCGCTCCTGTTTCTCACGAGTTCCCTTCTCGCTCGCCGCTACCGGCTCCGCGTTCGTGGCGTCGTTCTGCTGGTCTTCGGTGTCCTCTTCGGTGCGTCGCTCGGCTTCTCGATTTGGGAAACGTACACGAACCAGGCCTATGCCTACTTCGATACCCGAGCCCGCCTGTGGGAATTCTCCTTCGGCACTCTTCTGGCGCTCGCGCTCCCTTATATCCGGTTGCCGCGCCTCCTGCGCATCGTCGCGGGCTGGGTGGGCCTGGCAGCGATGGTGAGCGGCGGATTCCTCTTGGACGTCCAGGGCGAGTTCCCCGGCTACGTCGCGTTGTGGCCCCTGATCGCCGCCGCATTGATCATCGTTGCCGGGCAGACCGGCAGCCCTGTGGGGGCGGACCGGTTACTGTCCTCCAAACCGCTCGTCAGGGTGGGGGACCTCTCATATGCCCTGTACCTGTGGCATTGGCCGGTGCTTGTGCTCTTCCTGATCTGGCGCGACGCGCCGGCGCCGGGTGTCTTCGGCGGACTCGTCGTCATCGCCCTCTCGCTCGGTCTCGCCTATCTCACGATGCGCTTCGTCGAACGGCCGCTGCGAGCACTCACCTGGGCGGACCGGCGTCGCCGTCGTGCTGTCATCGTCCTCGCCGTGTGCCTAGGTCTGGTTGCGGCCCCGCTGACCGGGTGGCAGCAGAGCCTCCGCGTCGAGGCTGAGCGCATCGCCGCGAACGCGTTGCGCAACAATCCGGGAGCGATCGCCCTCGAGCCGGGATTCGTGGACCGGTCGGATGACGACGCGCCCGTCATCCCTGCCGTCGCCCGCTTCGAGGATGAGGCCGTGAAACTTGACGGACCCTGTTCGGAGGACAACAGGCCGGCCAGCGATCTGTTGGCGAGTGGCTGTGGAGAAATCCGGCCCAAGGGTACGGGGAACAAGAAAATCATCGTCGTGGGTGACTCCCATTCACAGCAATGGGGTGTGCCTCTGCGCCACATCGCGGAGGACGAGGGTGCGGTGGTGAGCCTCATCTTCAAAGGAGGCTGCTCGTTCGGCGAACAGGGCTACGGGCGCATCCCCGAGTGTGATGAGTGGAACGAGCTCGCCAAGGAATACATAGAGGAGCAGGACCCCGACTACGTCGTGGCGGTGGGAACTGCAGTGAACGCGGCGGGCATGGAAGACGTGCTCCCCGGATTTCCCGAGGCGGCCCGGGCGATGGAGGGAGCGGGGATCGACGTCGTTGCCGTCCGGGACAATCCCCGTTTCGACTTCAGCCCGAGAGAATGCGTCGAGAAGGAGGGGGTGCATGCTGCCGAATGCAACAGGGACCGGGCTCTGCACTTGCCCGCGCCCGTCAAGACGGACGAGTTGAAGCGGTTGGTTCCGGGCATGGCGGTCCTCGACCTCAGCGATTCCATCTGTCTCCCGGACACGTGTCCCGCCGTGATCGGCAACGTCTACGTGTACTTGGACACGAATCATCTGACGAGAACCTACCTTGAAACGCTGACACGAGAGTTCGGACGACAGTGGGAAGCGGTGACCTCACGGAGCGTTACGGCACGGAAGGCGCGACCATAGGAGCAACGAACCATCGCGCGTCACCACCGGCGAACTTCCCGCAGGAACCGGGGGACTACAGGGACGGGATAGGTGGCGGGTCCTGAACCCCTCCTCGTCACAGGCTGAAGCCCGGGCATCGTCGCGCCGGTCCTCCGGACGGTTCTCCTGATCACCCCGACGGTCCCACTCGGGCAGCGGCAGACCTACGCCTGGTGCGATGTGCCCACCTGACCCCGGTTCACGACGCCGTCTCAAGACGGCGGGCCAGGACGATGCGGGCGAGCACGCGTCTCCCCGAATCCGCCCGGCGTTTCGTGGCAGTGGCCTGTCGGTAGAAAGGGCACCGAGGAACGTCGGGTAGCCTTAAGCCGCAGGTCGCCGTCGCTGGTGTCTGCCCAAAACAACCCAGGAGACTTTGTGAACGTTGATCTCGTCGTCGTCGGTTCCGGATTTTTCGGACTCACGATCGCAGAAAGGGCAGCGGCCCAGCTCGGCCTGAAGGTCGCGGTGCTCGACCGTCGCCACCACATCGGTGGCAACGCGTACAGCGAGAACGAGGCCCGGACCGGCATCGAGGTGCACCGCTACGGCGCGCACCTGTTCCACACCTCGAACGAGCGAGTCTGGGACTACGTCCACAACTTCACGGAGTTCACGAACTACGTCCACAAGGTCTACACCCGCCACAAGGGCGAGGTGTACTCGATGCCGATCAACCTCGGCACGATCAACCAGTTCTTCCGCGCCGCCCTCGGTCCCGCCGAGGCCCGCGCCCTCATCCAGGAGCAGGCCGGCGAGCTCGCCGGGACGGATCCGCAGAACCTGAACGACAAGGGCATCCAGCTGATCGGGCGCCCGCTCTACGAGGCGTTCATCAAGTACTACACGGGCAAGCAGTGGCAGACCGATCCGAAGGACCTGCCGGCCGAGATCATCTCGCGCCTGCCCGTGCGCTACAACTACGACAACCGGTACTTCAACGACAAGTACGAAGGACTGCCGGTCAACGGCTACACCGCCTGGATCGAGCGGATGGCTGATCACCCCAACATCGACGTGCACCTGAACACGGACTTCTTTGACGAGGGCCAGGAGTACTCGCGGTCGTCGACGCTCGGACAGGTACCCGTCATATACACGGGCCCCGTGGACCGGTACTTCGACTTCGCCGAGGGTGACCTCTCCTGGCGGACCATCGACCTCCAGGAGGAAGTGCTCCCGATGGAGGACTTCCAGGGCTGCTCGGTCATGAACTACCCGGACGAGGACGCAGCCTTCACGCGCATCCACGAGTTCCGCCACTTCCACCCCGAGCGGGACTACACCAAGGATGCGACGGTCATCATGCGGGAGTACTCGCGCTTCGCCGAGAAGAACGACGAGCCGTACTACCCGATCAACACGTCCGACGACCGGGCGAAGCTGCTGGCCTACCGCGATCTCGCGAAGGGCGAGAAGTCGGTGCTCTTCGGCGGGCGGCTCGGCACGTACAAGTACCTCGACATGCACATGGCCATCGGGTCGGCGCTCTCCATGTTCGACAACAAGATCGCCCCCCACTTCACCAGTGGCCAGAAGCTCGAGAGCGGCGGAGTGGACGCGTGAGCGAGGCGACGCTGGCCCGCCCGGTCGCCGACAGGGCCGAGGGAACCGATACCTGGCACACCATCCAACGTGTCGTCCTTCCGAACCAGAGCCAGATGGACACTGCGGCCCTCTACGTCGACACGGGCAGTGCGGTCGGCGTCAGGGTGAACACGAACGACGGCAGCACCTCCGACAGCAGCGGCCTCGCGTCGCCGGGGCAGGAGCTCCACGTAGAGGACTTCCGCTCCCGGCGGTCCACGTCCGTCCGTCCTGGTGAGCGGGTGTCGTTCGGCACCTACTTCAACGCCTTCCCCGCGAGTTACTGGCGTCGCTGGACGGACGTCCGGAACGTCCGGCTGTCCGTCGGGACCTCCGGCGCCGGCGGCATCAGCGTCTACAAATCAAATGCCCGCGGCTCCCTCCAGCATGTGGAGACCAAGCGGGTCACCGGTGCGGCCACGAGCGTGTTCGACCTCTCGCTGCAGCCGTTCGGTGACGGAGGCTGGTACTGGTTCGACCTCGTGGCCGGTTCAGCGCCCCTAATCCTGAACAAGGCCGAGTGGCAGGCACCGGGCGAGGCTCCCGAGCCTGGACAGATCACCCTCGAGATCACGACGCTGAACAAGCCCGACTTCTGCGCGAACAACCTCTCCATCCTGGGCGAGAACCCGGACGTGCTGGAGAACGTGAAGGAAGTCCTGATCGTGGACCAGGGCACGAAGAAGGTGGCTGACGAGCCCTCGTTCCCGGCCATCCGCGACGCGCTCAAGGGCAAGCTGCGCATCATCGACCAGGGCAACCTCGGAGGGTCCGGAGGTTTCGCTCGTGGAATGTACGAGGCTGTCGAAAACGGCAGCGACTATGCCCTGCTCCTCGACGACGACGTCGTCATGGAACCCGAGAGCATCATCAGGCTGCTGACGTTCGCCGATCACTGCAGGACCCCGACCATCGTCGGTGGCCACATGTTCGATCTCTACAACCGTACGGTGCTGCACACCTTCGGTGAGATTGTGAATCCCTACCGCTTCCAGCCGGACCAGCCCGTGGCCGAGCAGACGCTGGGGCACGACTTCATGCGCTCCAACCTACGCCATACGCCGTGGCTTCACCGCCGTATCGACGTGGACTACAACGGGTGGTGGATGTGCCTGATCCCGACGCGGGTCATCCGCGAGATCGGTCTGTCGCTGCCCGTATTCATCAAATGGGATGACGCCGAGTACGGCCTGCGTGCCAAGAAGGCCGGCTATCCGACGGTCTCGATGCCGGGGGCCGCCGTCTGGCATGTCTCCTGGATCGACAAGGACGACATGGTCGGCTGGCAGGCCTACTTCCACACGCGTAACCGCATGATCGCGGCCCTGATTCACAGTCCGTACGAACGCGGAGGACGAGTCGTCCGCGAATCAGGATATTCCGACATCAAGCACCTCGTGTCCATGCAGTACTACACAGCCCGTGGACGAGTGATGGCCATGCGCGACGTCCTGCAGGGTCCGAACCAGCTGCACTCGATCCTGGCGACGAAGCTCCCGGAGATCCGGGCGCTCAGCGAGGGCCACTCGGACGCCCAGCTGAAACCGGACCCCGACGACTTCCCGACGCCCAAGATGGACAAGCCCCCGCGGCACGGACAGGGGTTCAGGGCACCGTCCTACACCACACTCGTCCCATGGGCGCTGAAGACCGTCGCCCGGCAGCTGAGCAGGCCCGTCGCGCCGTCCAGCAAGGAGCGGCCGCAGGCCTTCGTCGCCCACCAGGACAACAAGTGGTGGCGGATGTCGCAGTACGACAGCGCCATCGTCTCCAACGCCGAGGGTACTGGTGCGTCCTGGTACCGCCGGGATCCCCAGCAGCTCCGCGCCCTCCTGTCGGAGGCCGGCCGGCTCAACGCCGAGATCCTCCGCAGGTGGCCGCAGCTCAGTGAGCAGTACAAGGCGGCGCTCGACGACATCACGTCCTTCGAGTCCTGGAAGAAAACATTCGACCAGCACTCAGGGGAGGGCAAGTAAGTTGAGCACCATCAACCTGACCACCCCCGGCCTCGGGGGTGGCCTCAGGGACGTGCTGCGTTCGAGGTACCTCCTGAAGTTGCTCGTGCAGAAGGAGCTGAAGGTCCGCTACCGCGGCTCCATCCTCGGCCTGCTGTGGTCCTACGTCAAGCCGGGCGTCCAGTTCGTCGTGTTCTGGTTCGCCCTGGGCATCTTCCTCGGGATGAACCGCAACACCGAGAACTACCCGATCTACCTGTTCTCCGGAATCGTGCTCATTAACTTCTTCAGTGAGGCGCTGGGCAACGCGTCACGGTCGATCGTCGGGAACGGCGGGCTAATCAAGAAGATCTACCTGCCGCGTGAGCTCTTCCCGGTGGCATCCGTCTGGGTGTCGGCGATCCACTTCGTACCGCAGCTCCTCGTCCTGCTCATCGCGTGCTTCATCGCAGGGTGGAAGCCCGGGTTCGCGCAGATCGCGGCGGGCCTCATCGGCTTCCTGATCGTTGCGCTGCTGGCGATCGGGCTGGGGCTGTTTTTCGGTGCCGTCAACGTGTACTTCCGTGATTCGGAGAACTTCGTCGACATGCTGCTGATGATCGCCACCTGGGCCTCGCCGGTGCTCTACTCCTGGACCATGGTGCGGGACGGACTGTTCGACGCTTTCGGTGCTGGTGCCGGACAGGTGCTGCACACGATCTACCAGGTCAACCCACTGACCATCGCCGTCGAGCTCTTCCACTTCGCGTTCTGGATGCCGACGACGACGATCGGCGTGACGGACCAGCTAGCTGCTGTCCCGGCGAATCTCCTCGACCTGTGGATGCCGATCGGGGTGGCGATCTCGGTGTTCGTGATTCTGGCTGGACAGTTCACCTTCAGACGGCTCGAGGGCCGCTTCGCACAGGAGCTGTGACATGACGACAGCGATCGAAGTCCGCGGTATCTCGAAGGAATTCGTCCTGCGGCACACCCGCTCCATTAAGGAGGCGTTCGTGTGGATCGTGAAGGGACGCAAGGGTGACCTGTCCAAGAAATTCCATGCCCTCGACGACATCAGCCTGACGATCGAGCAGGGTGAGACCGTCGCCCTGCTCGGGCTGAACGGTTCAGGCAAGTCGACGCTCCTGAAGCACATCTCCGGGGTGATGCTGCCGGACACGGGGACCGTGCGGACCAGGGGAAGGGTGGCCGGGCTGATCGAGGTCGGTGCAGGTTTCCACCCGGACCTGTCGGGGCGGGACAACGTGTACCTGAACGGGGCCATCCTGGGCATGAGCGAGGAGCAGATTGAGGAGCGCTTCGAAAGCATCCTGGAGTTCTCCGAGATCGGGCAGTTCATCGACACGGAGGTCAAGTTCTACTCCTCCGGCATGTACCTGCGGCTCGCCTTCTCGGTGGCGGTGCACACCGACCCGGAGATCTTCCTCGTCGACGAGATCCTCGCCGTCGGTGACGAGCCCTTCCAGAAGAAGTGCCTCTCCAAGATCAAGGAGCTGGCCGCAGCGGGCAAGACACTGGTCGTCGTGAGCCACGACCTCGACCTCATCTCGCAGGTCTGCGAGCGGGGTGTGCTTCTCGAACACGGGCGCGTCGTACTCGATTCGACCGTGGACGATGCCGTCTCCACACTCAGGAGTCGTCATTAGCACAGGCACGGACCCATGCACGGGGACATGGGGATGACCTGGACGGACGCACTCCCGGTTGCGCTCGCGACGCTGGCCTGCTTCTTCCTCCCGGGCATGCTGGTGGCTCTGGCCGCGGGTATCCGCAGCCTCGCCACCTTCGCCCTCGCGCCGGCCTTGTCCCTCGGACTGGCCGGCGTCGGAGCCGTGCTGCTGGCCCTCACGGGCATCACCTGGACTCTGTGGAGCTACCTGGGCTTCACGGCGGTGGTAGCGGTCGCCGTCCTCGTCCTCGCCCGGGTGCTGGCGTCCCTCCCCGGGAGACGAGCCACCGCGCGTGCAGGTGGGTCGACGGCGGTCCCCGCCGAAACGCGCACCCGGTCCTGGCGGCAGGTGGTAACGGGCAGCATCGCACCCCTGGTGGGGGTCGTCGTAGCCGCCGTCGTAAGTTTCACACCGTTGAAGGACGGCATACGGTGGCCGGATTACCCTGCCCTCACCTGGGACTCCGTCCACCACCACAGCTCGGTGCGGTACATCATCGAGACCGGGAACGGGTCGAGCCTGAGCCTAGGGGCCGTCGCGTCGAACGACAAGGCAGCCCGGTTCTACCCCGGCGCTTGGCACGACCTGGTCAGCCTCACGGTCGGAACCCTGCCCATCAGCGTGAGCATCAACGTCGCGGCGCTGGTCATGGCCTGCGTCATCTGGCCCCTGTCCGTGGCCTACCTCGCGCGTGTCGCCTTCCCGCGCCTGGCATGGATGCCGTTGCTGGCCCCGGTTATCGCCGCAGGCTTCATCGCCTTCCCGGCCCGGATGATGTCCTACGGCACGGTGTGGCCCGCCGCGATGGGCACGGCCATCCTGCCCGCACTGCTCGCCCTGCTGCTCCTCGTCACCTCGACACGGACCACCCCCGCCGCCAGGGTCCGGCTCCTGCTACTGCTGCTCATCGCGCTCGCCGGAGCAACGCTGTGCCATCCCACCGCCACCATCGCCGCCGGCTACCTGGGACTGCCGTTCCTGCTCCACCGCTACGCGGGGGTCGTCCGGGTGGCTCTCGGCCGTGGACGGAAACTCCTCGCGGCCGCACTGGTCGTGGTGCCCGTGCTCGCCGTCGTGCTCTTCCTCGCCGCGGTCATCACCGTTCCGAGCGTCCGCTCGGTGTTCTACTTCCAGACCACTCCCGTCGGGCCGGCAACCAATGCCCTCGGTGCCGCGGTGTTCGACACAATGCTCGCCCCGCTCGCACACGGCAATACGGAGCCGTTTTGGGTCGGCGGCCTCCTCGCCATCGGCGGATTCATCCTGACGATCGCCGTGAGGGAGGGCCGGTGGGTGTCCGTGAGCTGGATGATCGCCATTCTGCTGTACGTCGTTGCGGCGGGCGAACAGACGTTCCTGCGCCCGGTGGTCGGGCTGTGGTACTCCGATCCCGTCCGCCTCGGGGGGCTGGTGCCGCTGTTCACATCACTCCTGGCGGCGTTCTGCGTCACCCGGGTGGTGGAATCCACCATCACGGTGACCGCCGCCCGACTTCCGGTCCTCGCCCGCCCGCCGGCGGCAGGCGCCGCGACACTCGCACTGGTGGTGGGACTGGCCGCGGTCCTGTACCCCCACACCGGGGAGCTGCGCGCGGATGCGCGGTCCGAACGGCTGGCCGCGGACTACTGGCGACACCTCGAATGGAGTGGTGGCATCGCGAGCCTGTCCGAGCTGCGGATGATCGAACGGCTCGACGAGGAACTGCCGGAGGATGCGGTGGTGCTCGGCGACCCGACGTCGGGTGCGGCCCTCGTGTACTCGCTTGCCGGCCGCGATGCTGTCTTTCCGACCATGATGGGCGCCTGGGATCGGGATGCTGAGTATCTCGGCCGTAATTTCGACCGTCTGGACAGCGATCCTCGCGTCTGCGAACTGATTCGGCAGTACAACGTCTCCTACTTTTACGACGACGACGGACGCTACCTGCCGGACATCATCCACCGAAAGAACATGGAAGGGCTGACCGCGGCAGGGCTAGCCCCGGAGGATCTCTCCCTGGTCGATAGCAGCGACGACGGTGCCGCTGTCTACAAGATCGAATCGTGCGGACTGTAGTACCGGCGGGATGCCACGATCGGCGGCGCACGGCCGCTCCGGTCAGCCGGCGGTTCAGTGCCTGCCGTGCCGCAGGACCCGCCGGACTACTGCCACCTGGTAGCCGGCGACAGTGAGCTCGGACAGGGCGACTGCCCACGCGACCGATGCCGGTCCGACGAAGGCCGCAGCGAGGACGATCAACGGTACGCCGACCGCTGCGCCGAGCACGGTCGAAGCGGCGAGCGCCCTCCCTTGACCGAGGGGGATCAGGCACGCGAGCCCGACGACGGACGACACGGCGACCCCGGCGAACACGACGCCGATAGGAAGAGCGAGCCCGAGCCCCACGCTGATCCTGCCGTTCGACAGGAGCATGCTTCCCCAGGGAAGGACCAGTGCGATGCCCGCGCCGCCGAGCACGCCGAGCAGTGGGGCCATCAGAGTAGTCCGCCCGATGCGGTGGCGTTCGACCGCCTTGTCCGTCGATGCAATGGATCCCTGCAGCACCTGGACGACGGGTCCGAGGGCGATCTGGCCGTACCTGATGAATCGGTCGGCCATCGCATACACCTCCCTGAAGGCGGGGAGGAAGGCGGACACCATGATCAGCGGTGCGCCGACATACAGCGACGAGGTGGCGGCCGTGATGACCCCGTGGAGTTGGCGCGGCAAGCGGCCGAAGGCGGCGCGCGGTGAGGGATCGGCGCGGGCCGTCCTGCCGGCGGACCGCCGGATTACGAAGGCCGTACCGACGACGGCGACAATGTTGAAAACGCCCTGGCAGGCGATGAAGACGTAGATGTTCTGGGTGAGCAGGATGCCTGCCACCCCCGCCAGCGTCCCCATGCTGATCGGCAGCGAATCGAAGAGGATCAGCCGCCGAGGTCGCGCTTCACCCACGAAGTACCACGCTCCGCCGAGAAAGGGGATCAGGTACGCGCAGCAGGCAGCGATCATCATCCCCCGGTACTCGGGGGTGGTGAGCAGGAAGGGGATCAGGATCGCGAACGGTACAGCGACGGCGGCGAGGTACAGTCTCGATGCGAGGGACTCCATGAACATCTGCGGTCGATCCTCGGCCGGCATGCCGGCGACCATCGCAGGTCCCGTCGTGCCCCAACCGAATGACACGAGGACTCCCAGCAGCCCGGCAAGGGTCTGCGCGACGGCGATGACGCCCCACGCCACATCCCCGGCCTGGGTGACGACGACGGGAATCGCCAGTAGTCCGACGATGCTGGTGATAGCGACGGCCGCTGTGTACGTGCCGAGTCGCGCCATCAACGGTCTCACATGGTGCCTAACGGGTCTCAGGGAGGCGGTACCGGTCGGACGCGGGCCATCAGGCTCGCGGACCGGTCAGGACAGGTGTTGGAGGAGTGGTGCCGGGATCTTGCCGGATCGACCGCGCAGGCCGTGGAGCGCGCCTGCCGCAATGGCCAGCAGGTGGCCCCGGCGCTGCGGCCCGACGACGACTCTTGCGGCGTGCCCGATCAGGTCGTGGGCGAGCCGTGATGCGGTCCAGCGCGGATGGCGGGAGAACGAACGCCGGGTGACCAGCACGGCGTTGCGGCTCATGTAATAGGTCCTGAAGGGCGGATGATAGGCGACCGACAGCTGCTTCCCATGGCGCGTCACAGGGCGCCCCAGGATTGTCAGGGGCCGCATTGAGCCAAGTGAATGGTCCAGATCGGTACCGGGGGCGACGATCGTCAAGAGGCCGGCTGCACGCACCCGTTCGTTGAACTCGGTGTCCACCCAGTCGATAAAGAGGTCCTCGCGGAGCCCGCCGACGGTGTCGAGAGTGGAGACCGGCAGGAGGAGACCCGACTGCATGGGGTCGTAGGCTAGGTCGTAGCCGTGCTCGGTCCCGAGCCGGGCCACCGGGCGCCCGTTCTGCTCGGCGTAGGAGACGCTGCCCACGGGCAGGCCCGCCCCGAGCGCCGCGCGGGCAGTCGCCAGCAGTTGCTCGACGTAGTGGGGAGCCAGGCTCGTGTCCTGGTCGAGCGTGAGGATCCACTCGGCGCCGTGGTGGGAGCGTGCCCGGGCGATCCCGGCATTCAGGGTGACGGCGATCCCGTCATTGGTGTCCCGTCGGACGACGTCGGCTCCCAACGCCTCCAGGCTCCCGAGGACTCCTTCGGCGGCCGGCCCGGAGCCGTCGTCCGCGACCACGACGGCGGAGACCTGGCCGACCAGGGCCCCATACCGTACGAGGACGGCTTCGGACGGGCGGAAGCTGCTGATCACCGCGACGACGACCGGGCCGCTCACGGCCTTCCTCCGACACGCCGGCCGACGACGGCGGCAGCGGCGAGGCTCGCCGCGAGTTCGGCGGCGCGCCGCAGCGGTACCGTCCCCCGCCGAACGCCGCGAGCGACAGCGAGGGCTGCGGCGCCGCGGCGTGCGCCGGACGAGTAGGCGGCCACCGCCGTGCCGAGCTCCGCAGTCCTCACCGGTGTCCTCGCCGCGAGCGTGTCGGCCATCAGGGACCGCCAACCGATTCCGGCCGCGGCGAGGAACCGGGCGAGCGCCGCAGGCGACGCCGATCCCTCGAACCGGCGCCCCAATTCCTGGACCCGGGACACGAGATGCGTGACGCCTGTGCGATTCTCGCCCACGACGTTGTCCTCGTGCTGGATGTAGTCCTGCACGAGGGCGTCGACCACGGTGAAGCCCCGGGCGGCACCGGCGCAGACACCCAGCCAGTGGTCGTGGTACTGCGCTGGGGTGTTGAGCCGTGGGAAGGGGAGAGCGACGGATAGGAGGTCGGCGCGAAGGACGCTGAGCGAACCGGTGACCTGGTTCTCCGTGAAGAGATCGACGAGTTGCACCCGCCGCCGCCCGGTGGAGGTGGTGAGCACGCGTCCGTCGTCGCCCACCACGCGCGCCTGCCCGGACACCAGCGAGTTCTCCGCGAGGTGGGGCAGCAGTGCCGCCAGTTTCTCGGGATACCAGTAGTCGTCCTGGTCGCTGAGGGCAATCCACCGCGCCGTCGGTGGAACCGCCCGGAGCACGCGCTCGAAGTTGCCGTAGAAGCCCTGTCGGTCGTCGAAGCCGATCACCTCGAAGCGCTCGTCCCCGCCGCAGATCCGTTCGACGGTCCTCGCGACCTGTTCGTGGTCCCCGTCGACGGAGATCAGGCACCGGAAATCCCTGTGCGTCTGAGCCTGGATGGACAGCAGCTGGCGTGCGAAGAGCCGCTCGGGTGGCCGATAGGCGGCGAGCGCCACGATCCCGAAGCTCCCGGAGAAATCATCCACGGGGTGTCTCCTGCCTCCGGTACCGCCGGACACGCTGCACCGCGACGAGGAACGCCCGGGCGAGCATGATCCTGGAGCGAAGAATCAGCAGCGGCGACCGGACCGTCTTCGGCGTCGTGTTCGTATCATGCAGCCTGCGCGACAGCGTGTCCTGTTCGAGGTGCCGAATGCCACCGGCAAGATTGCCGACCATGGCGATCCACTGGTCATGGGTCTCTTGAAGGAAAACGGGAAACGGCAGTATCAAGGGGGCCATGTCGCGACGGAACGCCATGGCGCACCCGTAGTAGGGGCGCACCCCGATCCAGAGCAGCAGCAGGTTCGTCCACCTCCTCGTGCTGTCCGCCGCCTTGAGGCGGAGCGACTCGATGGCGCGGGGGGCCTGGCCGAAGAAGGAGAAATTGCTGGCGACGACGGGCGACACGGTTAGTGCGTCGAGCATGAGGTCGAGGCGTCCGGGCAGCCAGATGTCGTCCTGGTCCGAGAGGAAGATGTACCGACCCCGGCTCGCGGTCAGCGCGGCTTCGAAGGTCCTCACGTAGCCGCGGTTCGCGGGGGAGCGGATGAGACGGATGCGTCCGTCCTGAAGAGCCGCGATGACGTCGGCCGAGGCGTCCGTGGAGGCGTCGTCGACCACGACGACCTCGTCCTCCGGTCCCAGCTGGGCCAGGATCGATTCCAGCTGTTCGACCACATGAGCCGATCCGTTGTAGGACGCCATGCATACGCTGGCGCGAACGCTGCTCTCCTCGTCGGAGTGTTGGCCCGCTCCCATGCCCATCCTGTCCTAGCCGTTGATGATCCCGGTCGAGTCTACCCAACGTGCTTTTTCACTTCATACAATCTCCATCCCTATAGTTGAACTGTTGTTCGGGATGTATCTGTCCCGTCCGTTCTCCTGCAGAAAGTTCTCCATGGCCTCCGTTGACGTCCTGTTCCCCTACTACGGGGATGTCGAACTCATGAAGAAGGCTGCACGCAGCGTTCTGAGTCAGCAGTTCCAAGACTGGCGGCTGGTCGTGGTGGACGACGGGTACCCCGACCCGGAGCCCGCCCGCTGGTTCGGTGAGCTCGACGACGAACGGGTCTCCTACCAGCGCAATGCGTCGAACCTCGGGGCGAACGCGAACTACAGGCGCGCACTCGAGCTGGTGGAGGCGCCCTTGACCGTCATCATGGGCGCCGACGACCTGATGCTGCCGAACTACCTGCAGACTGTCGTCGACACCTTCGCCGCATTCCCTGCCGCCGACGTCGTGCAGCCGGGTGTGCAGGTCATCGACGAGAACGGCACCGCCGTAGCGCCGCTCGTGGACCGGGTGAAGAGCGTCGCGATGCCGGGCGCTCCGACGCCGACCGTGCTGCAGGGCGAGCGCCTCGCCACGAGCCTGCTGCATGCCGGCTGGCACTACTTCCCGTCCCTGGCGTGGCGCTCCGGGACGATCACCCGGATCGGCTTCCGCCCGGAGTTCGACGTCGTGCAGGATCTTGCCCTCCTGCTCGACATCGCCGCCGACGGTGGCACGATGGTGCTGCAGCCTGAGCTGGCCTTCCTGTACCGCCGCCACTCGGGATCGGACTCCTCCGTGCGGGCGCTCGACGGCCGACGGTTCGACGAGGAACGCCGGTTCTTCGAGATCGAGGCCGAGCGATTCGCGGCCCTCGGCTGGCCCAAGGCAGCCCGAGCGGCGTCGCTGCACATCACATCGCGCCTGAACGCGGCGGCTCTGCTCGCAACGTCATTGTTCAAGGGGCGCAAGGCGTCGATCTCGAGCCTCACGCGGCACGTCGTCCGCTAGGCGTACTGAGTCAGGACAGCTAGGAGCCGCGCTCGGCGGGATGGACGCGGGCGGGACGTCGTGGGGTGCGGGATCAGCGGCGGTCGTCTGCCCAGGGCTTCGGAGCCTCGTCCAGCGCGATCCGCCGGGACAGTGCCGTCAGGGCGTTCTCGGCGTGCCGGAAGCGCTGGTACGTCGTCGCCATGAAGACGAAGAAGCTGACGATCGTCGCGTAGAGCACCAGATCGGTGCCCCGGCCGACCCCCAGGAAGGACGCCAAGGACGTCAGGACATGGGGGAAGAAGATCGAGGCGACGGCTGCCACGGCGAAGATCATGAGCATGATCCGGCGGATCGCCAGGTGACGGGCGTTGGCTCCGCCGCGCATCAGCACGAACGACACCAGGATGACGGCGAGAACTAGGACGATTTGGACTATCAGCAGCACGGGATCACCTAAAGAAGAGTTCGGCGAGGATGTTGACGGAGTTCAGCAGCGACTGCCCCTTGGACTTGGAGTAATCGGTGTAGATGATCTCGACAGGGTGCTCCACCCACCGCAGTTTCATCTCCGCGATCTGGTGGACCAGTTCTGAGGCATGGGCCATGCGGTTCTGGGTCAGGTGGAGCTTCGAGGCGACCTCACGGTTCATGGCTCGCAGGCCGTTGTGGGCGTCGGTCAGATCGAGTCCCGTCGCCATGCGGGACTGCACGGCGGCGGTCTTGAGCACGAGCCGCTTCATGGGCCCGATCTGCGTCCTATCGTCGAGGAATCTGGACCCGAGGACGATGTCCGCTTCTCCCGCGTCCAGTCGCGCCACCATCGCTGCCGCGTCGACGATGCGGTGCTGCCCATCGGCGTCGAACGTCACGACATTGCGCATCCCGGGATCCTGTAGCGCGAACTCGATGCCGGTCTGAAGGGCCGCCCCCTGGCCGAGGTTGATGGGGTGCTGCACGACGACCGCCCCAGCTGTCCGGGCGATGTCCTGTGAGCCGTCGGAACTGCCGTCATCGACACATACCACCTGCGGAAACACAGTGCGAAGGCTCTGGATGACCGAGCCGACGACGGTTGCTTCGTTGTACATCGGTATGACGACCCAGGTGCGATTCACTGCCTCAGTATCCCATATTGCTTGCGCTCGCCCGGCTGCCTGGCGTCTGGAGGCTCTGCAACGGCCGCCCGTTCCCCGGCTGCCGGACCGTCTCCTGCAGCAGTGCATGAATGACGGGCGACAGACTTCTGCTGCTAGCGCGCGACGGACTTCTGCTGCTAGCGCGCGCCGAACTTGCTGTTCCGAGCGGAAGACCGAGATGATGGCGATCATGCGCGGAATAATCCTTGCCGGCGGGACCGGGTCCAGACTCCACCCGATCACCCTTGGCGTCAGCAAGCAGCTCGTCCCTGTCTACGACAAGCCGATGATCTACTATCCGTTGTCGACGCTGATCCTCGCGGGCATCAAGGACATCCTGATCATCACCACCCCGCACGACGCCGAGCAGTTCAAGCGTCTGCTGGGCGACGGAAGCCGCTTCGGGGTCAGTCTCACCTATGCGCAACAGCCTTCGCCGGATGGGCTGGCGCAGGCCTTCATCCTCGGTGCCGATCACATCGGGTCCGGTCCCGTCGCCCTCGTGCTGGGTGACAACATCTTCTACGGCCAGGGGATGGGGACGCAGCTGCGCCGCTTCGCAGACATCGACGGGGGAGCCGTCTTCGGCTACTGGGTAGCAGATCCGACCGCGTACGGCGTCGTGGAGTTCGACGGCGACGGGCGGGCCGTGTCGCTCGAGGAAAAGCCGGAGCAGCCAAAGAGCCATTACGCGGTGCCGGGCCTGTATTTCTACGACAACGACGTCATCGACATCGCTGCGAACCTCCGGCCATCGCCACGAGGCGAACTCGAAATCACCGACGTCAACCGGGTGTACCTCGAACGCGGGAAACTGCGAGTCGAGATCCTGCCCAGGGGCACGGCCTGGCTGGACACGGGCACCTTCGACTCCCTCAATGAGGCGTCCGAGTTCATCCGGACGGTTCAGAAGCGTCAAGGGCTGTCGATCGGGTGCCCGGAGGAGATTAGTTGGCGGCTCGGTAACCTCTCGGACAACGACCTCGAGGAGCGTGCCAGGCCGCTCATCAAGAGTGGTTACGGCCGGTACCTGATGGGACTGCTCGAGCAGTAGGACGGCATCCGAGAACAGCAGTACGAGCAATCCCTCAGCCCGGAGCTGTCGGGAACCTGTGCCCGACAGTCTCGAGGCGTTGATGCAAGGGAAGAAGTGAAGGAAATCATGTCGAATGCAGCAGTTGTTGTTTCCTACAACCGGAGGGAACTGCTTGAGAAATGCCTATTCGCGCTGACTCAGCAGACGCGGCCCCTGGACGAAGTCATCGTGGTGGACAATGGCTCCACCGATGGGGGACCGGATATGGTTCGCGAACTGTTTCCTCAGGTGTTCCTGTTCGAGACGGGAGCCAATCTGGGTGGAGCAGGGGGGTTCGCGTGGGGCGTCGAACTCGCCGCGGTACGCGGTCACGACTACGTATGGCTCATGGATGACGACGGCGAGCCGGACCTCGATTCCTTCGAAGAGCTGATGGGCGCGGTCGAGTCGAGCGACGTTCAACTGTCGTTCGCTGCCTCCATGGTGACAACCCATGAGGACGGCTCGCCCAACGCCGGCAACTTGCCCGTGCTCAGCAGCGACATGAAGCATCAGTTGAAGGCGCAGGAGATTGGCACGATCGCAGTCCGCGCTGCCACTTTCGTGGGCGTGCTCGTCAATGTCGCCATCGCGCGGACCACCCACTTGCCGCAGCGCGACTACTTCATCTGGATCGACGACATGGAATACACCCTTCGCCTTTCGAGGCTGGCTCCTGCCGTGATGGTGAGCAGGAGCAGGATCAAGCACCCGATGAACGCGGGTGGCTCGAAGGACATGAAGGGGCGCCTCTTTTACCATCTTCGCAATCAGATTTGGGTAATCAAGGCCAATCCGGAACTGTCGTTGCCGAGGAAGATCTTCGATTCCACGTTCTACGTCGTCCACGCCTTGAAACAGGGTTCTCACGCTGCCGATAAGACCCTGTGGGCGAAATCGGTCGCCAAGGGCGTTTTCGAAGCTGTCTTCCGAACGCCACGGGAAGAGTCGATCGGCACACTGGTCGGGACCCTGCCGGCCGATCGACAGGCGCAGGTGCGCCGCTAGCGGTCCGCTGGCTCCACGGTCACAGCCGACTCGTTGAGCGATTTGTCACTCGTCGAGGCTTGTGCCGATGGACAAAGACCCTGGCGCTGAAGCGGGCTGGGTCGTCCACGACAGCCGGGAACCCGGGAGATGAATGAAGAGCACCCCTGACCCGAAAGGTCAGGGGTGCTCTTCTTTGCTTGAGGCTGCTCGGGGGATGCTACGGCTTACGCCGTAGCATCCCCCGAGCACTTACTTGTAGCGGATGGTGGTGCCGTTGGTGGGTGTCCAGGTGAGGGTGCCACCTTGGAAGGTTTGGGTGCAGCGACTGGTGGTGCAGGTTTCGTTGTTGGTG
>NZ_PPTH01000004.1 GCF_002954225.1 Arthrobacter ruber | reverse complement strand
GGACGACCGGCCGCCCTCCCGGCCGCGATCGGCGGCGGAACGCGGGGCCGCCGGACGACCGCCGCGGCGCTCACCGCGGTCGGGGAACGAGCGGCCCTCACCGGGACGACCGCCGGTGCGCTCCCCGCGCTCGGAGAAGGGCCTGCCCTCGCCGGTCCGTCCTGCGCCGCCCTGCCCGGAGCCGTTGCGGGGGGATGCGCCCCTGCCGCGGGCACCGTCGGGGCGTCCGGCCGATCCGCCGCGGCGCGGCGTGTTGCGTCCGGAACCGGATCCTGGCGGCTGTGTCATGGAGAAAATCCTTCGTGTAGGTAGTGCTCAGTACGTCGTCTCGTCATACTCCCCAAGGCTCTCGAGGCCCGGCAGGTGGGGAGCGATCCGGGGCAATTCGTCGACGCTGCCCAGCCCCAATCTTTCCAGAAAGAGCGGAGTGGTCCCATAAAGCACCGCTCCGGTCTCCGGATCGGTCTCCATCTCGACAACCAGCCCGCGCTGGAGCAGGGTACGGACCACGGAATCCACGGTGACGCCACGGATCGCGGAGACCCGGGCGCGGGATACGGGCTGGCGGTACGCGATGACCGCCAGGGTCTCGAGCGCCGCCTGCGACAGCCGGGCTGACTGGCCGTCGAGCACGAAGTCGGCGACGACGGACGCGAAGTGCTTCCGGGAGAAGATGCGCCACCCGCCGGCGATGGTCCGCAGCTCGAAACCGCGTGGCGATGGAGCGTCGGTGCTTCGGGGGCCTGGCCCAGTATAGCCGTCGTACTCGCGCTGCAGTCCCACGAGGACGGCGTGCACCTGCTCGACCGGGCGATCGAGCACTGCCGCGAGCTGACCCTCGGCGACCGGCCGGTCGGCCACCATGAGGACGGCCTCGACGGCGCCGCGCAGTCCTCCGGGCAGCTCCTCGACCGGCAGGTCCTGTCCGTCCTCCCGCACGTCGTCCGTCCCGTCCGGTTCATCCATGGTCCGCTCCTCTCCCGTGCACGAGGTCCGGGCCGTCCTCGAAGTCCTCCGCCGGCAGGTCGGCGGTCCACACGCCGTCCTTCGCGCTCCACCCCACCAGCAGCTCCGACAGCGGCGCCGCCTGCTCGAACGACACGGCCCCGTCGCGGAACAGCTCCAGCAGGGCGAGGAACCGGACCACGAGCACCATGCGCGATCCGGCGTCCTCGGTGAGCTGCCGGAAGGTCAGCGGGCCCCTGGTGCGCAGCTGGTCCTGCAGGATCTGCGCCTGGTCGCGGACACTGACGGGCGGCGCATGCAGGTGCGTGAGGCCGACCTCGGCCGACGGCTCCTGCCGCGGGGCGAGGACCTTCGCGGCGAGCGCGGCGAAGTCCTGCGGCGAGTGCTTCCAGATCAGCTCCGGCAGCAGGCGGGTGAAGGAGGGCTCGAGGGGCACCAGGCGTGCGTGGCGGGCGTCCTCCTCCTCCAGTCGTGCCGCGAGCTGGCGGGCCATCTCCTTGAACGCCCGGTACTGCAGGAGCCGGGCGAACAGCAGGTCCCGGGCCTCGAGGAGCGCGATGTCCTCCTCGTCCTCGACGGCCCCGACGGGCAGGAGCCGGGCGGCCTTCAGGTCGAGGAGCGTGGCGGCGACGACGAGGAACTCGCTCGCCTCGTCGAGCCTCCATTCGCCCTCGGCGGCCTGGATACGGCGGATGTGCGCGATGAACTCGTCGGTGACCTGCGCCAGCGCGATCTCCGTGATGTCGAGCTCGCGCCGAGAGATGAGGTTCAGCAGCAGGTCGAACGGGCCGCTGAAGTTGGTCAGCTGCACCTCGAACACCGTCTGGTCGGCCACCTACGGGACCCGGGCGGACCCGGAGGGTGCCGGCACTAGGGTGCTCCGCCCCTGCTGATGAGCTCCTTCGCGAGACTGCGGTAGGCATCGGCGCCCGAGTGGTTCGCCGCATAGGAGGTGATGGGCTCGGCGGCCACGGTGGCGTCCGCGAACTTGATGGTGCGCTTGATGACGGTCTCGAAGACCTTGTCCCCGAATGCCTCGACGAGGCGCGCGATCACCTCGCGGCTGTGCAGGGTCCGTGCGTCGTACATCGTGGCGAGAACGCCGTCGATCTGCAGGCGCGGGTTGAGCCGGTCCTGGACCTTCTCGATGGTCTCGACCAGGAGCGCCACCGCGCGCAGGGCGAAGAACTCGCAGATGAGCGGGATGATAACACCGTGCGCGGCCGTGAGGGCGTTCACAGTGAGGAGACCGAGGGAGGGCTGGCAGTCGATGAGGATGACGTCGTAGTCGTCCGAGACCTTGCGCAGCGCGCGGTCGAGGACCTGCTCGCGCGCCACCTCGTTGACCAGCTGCACCTCGGCCGCGGACAGGTCGATATTGGCGGGCAGCAGGTCGATGTTCTCGATCGCGGTGTGCTGGATGGCGTCCTGGATGGAGACCTTGCGGTCCATCAGCACGTTGTACACCGTCACGTCGAGCTCGTGCGGATTGGTGCCGAGGCCCGCGGAGAGCGCGCCCTGCGGGTCGAAGTCGACGAGCAGCACCTTGCGGCCGGCCTCGGCGAGCGCGGCACCGAGGTTGATGGTCGACGTCGTCTTGCCGACCCCGCCCTTCTGGTTGACCATCGCGATGACCCTGGCCGGGCCGTGCGAGTCGAGGATCCTGGGTTCAGGGAACTCCGTCACAGGGCGGCCGGTGGGGCCGAATCCCGCGTCCACTGCGCTGGGCAGAGTTGTGGAACCCTGTTCACTACTCACGTATTTCTCCACGCTTCCATCAGAATCGGTGCGGGCCGGTCGACGATCGGCAGCCGAGTGGCTTCTCTTCTAGTCAACGGTACAACGCCCGCACCGGCGGCCGCGAAGCCTGACCCCGAGCGACCCCGAGCCTTGATCCTCAACCTGAGGTCGAAGCTGCACCGGCGATCGGACCGGTGACCGGAGGCGGCGGCGTCCCCGCAGCGGTCCCCGGCATACGGCGGCGGCGGCCCGGATGTGCTCCGGGCCGCCGCCGCCGTCGTGTGCCGGACCTGTCAGGGCCCGGCGTGCCCGCGGATCAGCGGGTGGTGGTGCCGCGCACCGCGGCCTCGGTCCTCGCCGCGGCCCCGTCCTCGACGTCGTCGCTCGAGGCGCCGTTCTCGAAGCGGTGGTCGGTGCTCATGGTGCTCTCGTCGAAGGGCAGGTGCCCCTCGAGGACCTGGTCCACGCGGGGGCGGTCGAGTTCACCCGTCCACTTGCCGATGAGCACCGTGGCGACGGCGTTCCCGGTGAAGTTCGTGAGCGCGCGGGCCTCGGACATGAAGCGGTCGATCCCCACGATCAGGCCGACGCCGTCCACGAGGTCGGGACGGTGCGACTGCAGGCCACCCGCCAGGGTGGCGAGGCCCGCACCGGTGACGCCGGCGGCGCCCTTGGAGGCGATGATCATGAAGACCAGCAGGGAGATCTGCTCACCGAGGGCCAGCGGCGTGCCCATGGCCTCGGCGACGAACAGCGCGGCCATGGTCAGGTAGATGGCCGTGCCGTCGAGGTTGAAGGAGTAGCCGGTCGGGACGGTGACGCCGACGACGGGCTTGGAGACGCCGAGGTGCTCCATCTTCGCGATGAGGCGCGGGAGGGCGGCCTCGGAAGAGGAGGTGCTGAAGATCAGCAGGTACTCGCGGCCCAGGTACTTCATCAGCTTGAGGATGTTCACGCCGGTGACGATCTTCAGCAGGCCGCCGAGGATGACGACGATGAAGAGGATGCAGGTGATGTAGAACGCGACCATGAGGGTCGCCATGCTGATGATCGCCTGGACGCCTGTCTCACCGACGACGGCGGCGATGGCACCGAAGGCACCGATCGGGGCCAGCCACATGATCATCACGAGGATGCGGAACACGAGCGCCTGGATGTGACCGATCCCGCGGAGGACGGGCTTGCCGGCGTCGCCCATCTTCTGCAGTGCGAAGCCCACGAGCAGCGCCACGAAGAGGGTCTGCAGGATGCTCGGACCCGTCAGGGCGGAGAGCAGCGTGGTGGGGATGACGCCGAGGAGGAAGCCCACGGTGCCGCTCGACGCGCCTTCCTCGGGCTCGGGCAGGTCGTAGCTCGACGACGAGATGTCGAGGCCCTCACCCGGCTGGATGAGGTTGCCGACCACGAGGCCGATCGCGAGCGCGAAGGTCGACATCAGCATGAAGTAGCCGAGCGCGAGGCCTCCCACCTTGCCGACCGTCGCGGCCTTGGCGATGGAGCCGATGCCGAGGACGATGGTGCAGAAGATGATGGGGGCGATCATCATCTTGATGAGATTGATGAAGCCGGTGCCGAGCGGCTTGAGGGCCTTGGCGAACTCCGGGGCCGCGAGTCCGAGGATCGCGCCGAGGACGACGGCCACGATGACCGCGATGTAGAGGAAATGGGTCTTGTCGACCTTCTTGCGGGGTTGCGCCGGTCCACTCTCGGACCGCGACGATGCGATGGCCATGGTGATCTCCCTTGATGTCTGCCGCCCCGCGGCGCCCACGACGAAGAACGGTCTTCGTCGCAGGGGTCTTCTCGGGAGGCGTAGATTGAATTGGTCCCCTTCGATCATGGCAGTCAGCGTGATAGGGGTCACAATTGAGTTCATACTGGTCGTGGACCGGCATGGCCTGCGTGCCGATCCGGCCCGGGCGGAAACCGGAAGGAGCAGGATCGCGGAGTGCGTCGATGGAGCCTCGCCCGGCAGGTCTTCCTGGCCCAGCTCGTGTTCGTCCTCGTCCTCTCGGCATCGCTGTCCGTGATCCTGTACGCCGATGCCGAGCAGGGCGTCAATGATGCCGCAGCCGAGCGGATGATGGCGGTCTCGACGGCCATCGCACTGGATCCGGCCGTCCTGGCCGCCGTCCGGGGACCGGACCCCACCGCCTCCCTCCAGCCCTACGCCGTCGAGGTGATGGACCGCCTGGGCGTGGACTTCATCACCATCATGGGCACCGACCGCACCCGGTTCACCCACCGCAACGCCGGGGAGATCGGCAAGCCGTACATCGGCTCCGTCGACGACGCCCTGGCCGGACGGACGTACACCGAGACCTACGCGGGAACGCTCGGCCCGTCGATCCGTTCGATCGTGCCGGTGGTCGACGACGACGGGACGGTGCGCGCGATGGTCTCGGCGGGTATCACCGTGGACCGCGCCGCCATCGCCCGCAACGCGCAGCTGCCCCTCGTCGCGCTCATCGCACTCGGCGCCCTGGCGCTCGGTTCGCTGGCCTCGTTCCTGCTCAGCCGGCGCCTGCGAGAGGCGACGCTGGGCATGGGGCCCGCGGAGCTCTCGCGCACCTTCGTCTTCTACGACGCCGTCCTGCACTCGGTGCGGGAGGGGCTGCTGCTGACCGATGCCGCGGGGCGCCTCGTGCTCTACAACGACCAGGCGGCACGCCTGCTGGGACTGGACGGGACGCAGGAGCCCGTGCAGGCGTCGCGCCTCGCGGTCCCGCCGTCGCTGCGCGCCCTCCTCGCCTCGGGCCGCAGCGCGCACGACGAGGTGCACCTGACCGACAGTCGCGTCCTGGTCGTCGACCAGCAACCGGCCGTCCCGCCCGCGCCTCCCGGACGCGGCGGGCATCCCCGTGCGGCCCTGGGCACGGTGACCACGCTGCGCGACCACACCGAGGTCGAGGCGCTCACCGGGCAGGTCGAGACCATGCAGACGCTGACGGATGCCCTGCGCTCGCAGACCCACGAGCACGCCAACCGCCTGCACACCATCGTCTCGCTGGTGGAGCTCGGCCGGAACTCCGAGGCGCTCGACTTCGCGACCCGCGACCTGCAGCAGTCGCAGCGACTCACCGACGAGGTGGTCCGGGCGATCGACGAGCCCTTCCTCGCGGCCCTCCTGGTGGGCAAGGCGGCCCAGGCGCACGAGCGCGGGATCGAGCTGACCACCGACATCGCCCCCGACGCGCAGGCCGGCTCGCTCGATCCCGTGGACCTCGTCACGATCATCGGCAACCTGCTCGACAACGCCTTCGACGAGGCGGCGGTGTCCGAGGAGCCGCGCGTGGCCCTCACGGTGAGGCGCGCGACCTACGACGACGGGGCGCCGGTGCTGGAGGTCGTCGTCGAGGACAGCGGCAACGGGCTGCCGGACTCCGAGAAGGCGAAGATCTTCGAGTTCGGGTACAGCACGAAGGCTGCGGACGCGTCCAAGGCCGCCGGGCGCGGCCTCGGGCTGGCCCTCGTCCGGCAGGCGGTGCGGCGCTTCGGGGGATCGGTCGAGGTCATGGACACCGACGACGGCGGGGCGCGCTTCTCGGTGCGCCTCCCCCTGCCCGTGGCCGCTCCGGACGGCGCCGGGCCGGGACCAGGCGACCCCGGCCACCCTGGCGACCCCGGCCGGCCCGGAGACTCCGGCCACCTGATCGCCACCGGGCCTCCGGCCGCCCGCGCGCACGACGGTGCGGCGATGCCGCAGGGTGCGCGGAACCGGGACCGGGCGTGAGCGCCATCCGCGTCCTGGTCGTCGAGGACGACCCCGTGGCGGCGGACGCCCACGCGGAGTACGTCCGGCGGCTCCCCGGCTTCGAACTCGTGGGCATCGCCCGGAGCGGGGCCGACCTCGCGGGCTTCCTGCATCCGGCCGGCGAGGAGCCTGGCCGGACCCGCATCGCCGTGGACCTCATGCTGCTGGACATGAACCTGCCGGACGCCCACGGTCTGGACATCATCCGCCGGGTGCGCGGGCTCGGCCTGCCCCTGGACATCATCGCCATCACGGCCGTGCGGGACCTGCAGGTGGTGCGGTCCGCCATCTCCTCCGGGATCGTCCAGTACCTCATCAAGCCGTTCACCTTCTCCGCGTTCAGCGAGAAGCTCGGCGCCTACCGGGAGTTCCGGCGGAACCTGGTGGAGCAGGCGTCCAGCACCACGCAGGCAGAGGTCGACTCCGCCTTCGCCTCGCTCCGCCCGGCCATGACGGCCACGCTGCCCAAGGGACTCTCGGCGGAGACGCTGCGCGCGGTGTCCCGGCTCCTGAGGGAGCTCTCCGCGCCGACGTCGGCCATCGAGGTCTCGGAGGCCCTGTCCATGTCACGGGTCACCGCGCGGCGCTACCTCGAGTACCTGGCCGACCAGCAGTCGGCCCTGCGCACGCCCCGCTACGGGACGCGGGGGCGCCCCGAGTTCGAGTACAGCTGGGCGCGGACGGTGTCCGAGCGATAGGCCCCGGCGTCCTGTATACACGAACGCGCCTGCTCTCTGCGTGGATGCTGAAAAGTCTTGTGTCCACCCCGTCCTGTGTATACATTGAGGCGATGCGCGCGCCCGCTCGGGCCGCTGACAGGGCGACGGGAAGGCACAGCATGCGGGCCGGTGATCGCGCCTACTCCCTGCTCCGTTCGGACATCGTCGAGTGGCGGCTCTCACCCGGCGACCTGCTGGCCGAGGTCGAGCAGTCGGCCCGCCTCGGCGTCTCCCGGACTCCCCTGCGCGAGGCGCTCGCCCGGCTCGTCGCCGAAGGGCTCGCCGCTCCCCATGCCGGCCGCGGCGTCGTCGTCTCCGCCATCTCCCTCGAGGCCGTCACCGACCTGTTCGAGGTCCGCCTGCCGCTCGAGTGCGCCGCCGTCGGGCGGGCGGCCTCACGGGGAGACCGGGACGTCTTCGCGGCTCTCGCCGGGGAGTTCGCCCGGGCCGGCCGGCTCATCGAGGACGACGACGGGGGCCAGGACGCGTACTACGCCCTCGTCGCGCGGCTGGACCAGTGCATCGACGACGCCGCCGCGAACCGCTTCCTCCTGCAGGCGCAGAAGCCGATCCGCACCCACCTCGCCAGGGTGCGGAGACTCGCACGCGACAACCCGCCGCGACTCCTGGCCTCCGCGCGCGAGCACGAGCAGATCGCCCTCGCGCTCGCCGCCGGCAACGCCGACCTCGCCGAGGCGTCCATGCGGGTGCATCTCCACCACAGCCTGCAGCACCTGCTCGCCTCGCCGCGGGACTCCGAGACGCCACGGGCGCGGCCAGGCTGACACCGCATCACTGACACCGCGCCACTGACTCCGCTCCACCGACACCGCACCACCCAGCCCCACCGAGAGGAACACCATGGTCGAACTCCATCCCGTCCGCGTCCACCGCAGCGAGGAGAACCTCCCCCGGACCGGGCAGCTCGCCTGGAAGATCGCCGAGGTCGCCACCGACCCGGTGGAGGTCGCGCCCGAGGTCACGGACATGGTGATCAACCGCATCATCGACAACGCCTCCGTGGCCGTCGCGTCGCTGACCCGGGCGCCCGTCGTCGCCGCCCGCGCCCAGGCGCTGAGCCACCCGGTGTCCGCGCACGGCGCGGGAGCGGCCGTGTTCGGGGTCGACGGCCCGGTCTCGGCAGAATGGGCTGCCTGGGCCAACGGCGTCGCGGTGCGCGAACTCGATTACCACGACACCTTCCTCGCCGCCGACTACTCGCACCCGGGTGACAACATCCCGCCCATCCTCGCCGCGGCCCAGCACACGGGCGCCTCGGGCAGGGACCTCGTGCGCGCGCTCGCCACCGGGTACGAGATCCAGGTGGACCTCGTGAAGGCCATCTGCCTCCACGAGCACAAGATCGACCACGTGGCGCATCTGGGCCCGTCCGCCGCAGCGGGCATCGGCACCCTGCTGGACCTCGATGCAGACGTCATCTTCCACGCCGTCGGTCAGGCGCTGCACACGACCACGGCGACCCGCCAGTCGCGCAAGGGAGAGATCTCGACGTGGAAGGCGCACGCGCCGGCCTTCGCGGGCAAGATGGCGGTGGAGGCGGTGGACCGGGCGATGCGCGGGCAGACCTCGCCCACGCCCATCTACGAGGGCGAGGACGGCGTGATCGCCTGGCTCCTCGACGGACCGGATGCCTCCTACGAGGTGCCCCTTCCCGCGCAGGGCGAACCCAAGCGCGCCATCCTCGACACCTACACGAAGGAGCACTCCGCCGAGTACCAGGCACAGGCTTGGATCGACCTCGCGCGACGGCTCCACGGCGCCCACCCGGAGGTGACGGACCCCGGGAACGTCGCCTCCGTGGTCATCTCCACCTCGCACCACACGCACTTCGTGATCGGCTCCGGCGCCAACGACCCGCAGAAGTACGACCCCACCGCGTCGCGGGAGACCCTCGACCACTCCATCCCGTACATCTTCACCGTGGCACTGCAGGACGGCCGCTGGCACCACGAGGACTCCTACGCACCGGCCCGTGCAGCGCGCCCGGACACGGTGGCGCTGTGGCGTAAGGTCACCACGCTCGAGGACCCGGAGTGGACCCGGCGCTACCACTCCCTGGACATCGCGGAGAAGGCGTTCGGCGGGAGGGTCGAGATCACCCTCACGGACGGCAGGGTCATCACCGACGAGATCGCGGTCGCGGACGCGCACCCGCTCGGCGCCCGGCCGTTCGCCCGCGCGGATTACGTCGCCAAGCTGCGCATGCTGGCAGCAGGCATCGTGGAGGACGCGGAGCTCGATCGCTTCCTCGCCGCCGTCGAGCAGCTGCCGGACCTGCCCGCCGGGTCCCTCGGCCGGCTGAACATCGTGGCCCGCCCCGGCCTCCTCGACGCGGCCGGCGCGCCGCAGGGACTCCTGTAGGGGGCCGCCGTGCTGTACTCGAGCATCACCCCCGAGCAGAAGCGCCGCGCCTTCAGGGACGGGCTCGCCTCCGGACGGATCCAGCAGTTCCCCGGAGCGTTCAACCCCCTGTCGGCCCGTCTCATCGGCGACAAGGGCTTCGACGGCGTCTACATCTCCGGCGCCGTGATCGCGGCCGATCTCGGCCTCCCGGACATCGGCCTGACGACCCTCACGGAGGTCGCGCAGCGCGCGGGGCAGATCGCCCGCATGACGGACCTGCCGTGCATCGTCGACGCCGACACGGGCTTCGGCGAGCCGATGAACGTGGCCCGCAGCGTGCAGGAACTCGAGAACGCCGGTCTCGCCGGGTGCCACATCGAGGACCAGTTCAACCCGAAGCGGTGCGGCCACCTCGACGGGAAGAACGTCGTCGACCTCGACACGGCCGTGAAGCGTGTCCGCGCTGCCGCCGACGCCCGGCGCGATCCGAACTTCCTCGTCATGGCGCGCACGGACATCCGTGGGACCGACACCCTCGCGGCGACCCAGGAGCGGTCCCGCGCGCTCGTCGGGGCGGGCGCGGACGCCATCTTCCCCGAGGCCCTGCGCAGCCTGGCGGAGTTCCAGGCCATCCGCGACGCCGTGGATGTGCCGATCCTGGCCAACATGACGGAGTTCGGCAAGAGCGAGCTGTTCACCGCCGAGCAGCTGCAGGAGGTGGGCGTCACCATGGTGATCTACCCGGTCACGCTGCTGCGCAGTGCAATGGGCGCCGCCGAGCGTACGCTGGACTCGATCAGGGCCCACGGCACGCAGGACGCCGCCGTGGACCAGATGCAGACGCGCAGCCGGCTGTACGAACTGGTGGACTACGAGGGGTACAACCGCTTCGACTCCTCGGTGTTCAATTTCGAGGTGCCGCGCGGCCACCGGGCGGGCGCACCCGGATCCGAGAGACCGAATGGGGAGAAGGAGCAGTCGTGACAGAACCGGAGATCCACAAGGGGCTCGCAGGGGTCGTGGTGGACACCACCGCGATCTCGAAGGTCAACCCCGACACCAACTCGCTGCTGTACCGGGGCTATCCGGTGCAGGAGCTCGCCGGCCACCGCGACTTCGAGGACGTCGCCTACCTGCTGTGGAACGGCGACCTGCCCGACGCCGGCGAGCGAGCGTCCTTCGACGCGTTCGAACGCGCGCACCGGAGCCTGCCGGAGAACGTCGTCGCGGCGATCGACCTCCTGCCCCTGACAGCGCATCCCATGGACGTCGCACGGACCGCGGTGTCGGTCCTCGGCGCGAGCCACCCGCGCGCGGGCGACAACACACCGGAGGCGGACAGGGAGAAGGCCGCCGCGCTCTTCGCCGTGTTCCCCGCCGTCGTCGCTTACGACCAGCGGCGCCGTCGCGGCCAGGCGCGCGTGGAGCCCCGCGAGGACCTCGGCTACTCGGCGAACTTCCTGTGGATGACCTTCGGCGAGGAGGCCCCCGCGGAGGTGGTCCACGCGTTCGACGTGTCGATGGTCCTCTACGCGGAGCACTCCTTCAACGCCTCCACCTTCACCGCGCGCGTGATCACCTCGACGCTCTCGGACCTGCACTCGGCCGTCACCGGTGCCATCGGCGCGCTCAAGGGAGCACTGCACGGCGGCGCGAACGAGGCCGTGATGCACACGTTCGAGGAGATCGGTATCCGCCAGGACGAGAGCCACGAGGACGCCGCCGTCCGCGCGAAGGCGTGGATGCAGGACGCCCTCGCCGCGAAGAAGAAGGTCATGGGCTTCGGCCACCGCGTGTACAAGCACGGCGACTCCCGGGTCCCCACCATGAAGTCCGCGCTGGACGCCATGATCGAGTACTACGGGCGCGACGAGATCCTCGGCCTGTACTCCGGACTCGAGACCGCGATGGACGAGGCGAAGGGCATCAAACCCAACCTCGACTACCCCGCCGGACCCACCTACCACCTCATGGGCTTCAATACCGAGATGTTCACGCCGCTGTTCATCGCCGCCCGCATCACGGGCTGGACGGCTCACATCATGGAGCAGGCGGCGTCGAACTCGCTCATCCGGCCCCTGAGCCTCTACGACGGACCCGACGAGCGGCACGTGGGCTGACCGAGCCCTTCCGGCCCTCGGCGGACGGGCGGTCAGCGCAGGACGGCGCTCGCCACGCCCTCGTTGTCGGTGTCCATCACGATGGCGGCATCGACCCTCCGCCCCTCGAGGAGGAGCGGGATCCAGTGCGGGCCGTCCTGCCACATGCTGTGCCACGGGATGGCGTCCACGGGGTACCAGCGGGGCTCGATCTCCTCGCTCGGCACCGGCGTGGCCGTCCCGGCATCGGCCGTGAAGAGGAAGGCCGCCATGTTCCAGGCCGGCCGCGCCGGGAACGACCACGCGATGCGGCCGGCCTCGCGCACCGCGGAGAGATCCAGTGCGATGCCGCTCTCCTCGGCGACCTCGCGGACGACCGCCTCCAGGGCCGACTCGCGTCCATCGATCTTCCCTCCGAGTGCCACCACGCGACCGGCGCCGAACCCGGTGCGCTTCAGTCCGAGGAGAACCTCCCTCGGGGCGCTGCAGTCGTGCGGAGCGCCGGTCCGGGCATCCTCGTGAGCGTCACCGGGACGGAACAGGAAGCACAGGGCCACGCAGCGGTAGGCCACGCCGTCCACGGTGAGCCACTCGCCCGGCCGTTCCGGTTCGGCGTGCACTCCCCCGTCGGTGCCGAGCCCCGCAAGGCCGGGTCCTGGGCGCCCCGGCTCAGGCATGGGCCCGCGGGTGGGCCGCCGCGTAGATCTCGCGCAGGGTGTCGGCCGTGACGAGGGTGTAGACCTGCGTGGTCGTGACCGAGGCGTGCCCGAGGAGTTCCTGCACCACGCGGACATCCGCGCCGCCCTCGAGCAGGTGGGTGGCGAAGGAATGGCGGAGGGTGTGCGGGGAGACGTCCCGCTGCACCTGCGCACGTTCCGTGGCGGTCTTCAGGATGGTCCAGGCGCTCTGTCGGCTCAGGCGTCCGCCGCGTGCGTTGAGGAACAGGGCGGGGCTGCCCTTGCCCTTCGCCGCCAGGGCAGGGCGTCCCTGGACGAGGTAGGCGTCGACGGCCCGGGCGGCGTACGAGCCCACGGGCACCAGTCGCTCCTTCGAGCCCTTGCCCGTCAGGCGCACCACTGCGGGACCGTTTAGGGCGTCGCTCACGGAGACGTCGTCGACGTCGAGCCCCACGGCCTCGCTGATCCTCGCGCCCGTGGAGTACAGGAACTCGAGCAGCGCGCGATCGCGTTGCCCCGACGGCGTGCCGGTGTCGACCGATTCGAGGATGCGCACCACGTCGGCGACCGGGATGGCCTTCGGGAGTCGCTGCCCGGTGATCGGGGGGTGCACGTCCCGGGCGGGGTCGCCCTCGGTGATCCCCTCGAGCGCCCAGAACCGGTGGAGGCCGCGGACCGCGACGACCGTGCGGGCTGCCGATCGGGGACTGAGCGGGGAGAAGCCGTCGTCCCCGGAGGCGACGGCCTGCGCGAAGGCCGACACGTCGTGCCGTGTGATCGTCGGGGGATCCTGGACGCCCCGCGCGGCGAGGAACGCCTCGTAGCGCCTGAGATCGCGCCGGTAGGCGGCCAGCGTGTTGGCCGACAACCCGCGCTCCACGGACATGTGCTGCAGGTAGTCCCGGACGAGGACGGACAACGGGCCGTCCCCGTCGGCGGGTGCCGGTGCCGGCACGGGACTCAGCCCTCGAGCACGGCGCCGCGCGGCCATGTGGGGTGCTGGCTCGGGTGCTCGGGCCAGGGCGTCATGGCGGGGCGCAGATCGACGAAATCGTTCTCGCGCGCCACGCGGGCGGCGAGGATGGCCGCCGTGGCCGACGGGTTGTGGATGCGCCCCGCGAGGACGGCGTCCACGGCGGCGTCGAGATCCACCCACATGAGCTCGATCTCCGCCTCCTCGTGCGTGCGGGTGTGGCGGTCCGCCTCGGGGACGTCTCCGATGCCGCGCGCCAGGTAGACGCGCAGGGCCTCCGAGGAGGAGCCCGGGGACAGGAAGAGGTCCACGAGGACGTGCCACTGTCGCGCGGTGAGGTCGGCCTCCTCCGCGAGCTCGCGGGCGGCGGCGTCCACGAAGTCCTCGCCGTCCTCGTCGAGGAGCCCCGCCGGGATCTCCCAGAGCGCCATGCGGACCGGGTGGCGGTACTGGCGCAGCAGGAGGATCCGGCCGTCGTCGTCCAGCACCAGCACGGCGACCGCGCCGGGATGCCGGATGAAGTCCCGGGTAATCGTCTCGCCGTCCCGGGTCAGGGTGAACTGCTCGCTGACGACGTCCCACACACGCCCCTCGTAGACCGTCGTGGTCCCCACGAGCCGGCGCGGGCTCTGCTCGTCACCGAACGTGGCGGTCTGCGATTCGGGCTGCCCCATAATCAGACCTTCGCGCCGCGGCGTTCCAGGGCCGCCTTGACGAGTCCGGCGAACAGCGGGTGCGGCCGTGTGGGGCGCGAGCTCAGCTCGGGGTGGGCCTGCGTGGCGACGTAGTAGGGGTGAACGTCCTTCGGCAGCTCGGCGAACTCGACGAGCTTGCCGTCCGTGGTCGTCCCGGAGAACACGAGGCCCGCGTCGGCGATCTGCTCGCGGAACTCGTTGTTGACCTCGTAGCGGTGGCGATGGCGTTCGAAGACCGTGGTCCTGCCGTAGGTCCCCGCGATCACGGAGCCCTCCTGGAGCTTCGCCTCCCAGCGACCCAGGCGCATCGTGCCGCCCATGTCGCCCTCACCGGCCACGATGTGGAGCTGCTCGGCCATGGTGGCGATGACCGGGTACTTGGTGTCCGGCTCGAACTCGCTCGAGGACGCGCCCTCGAGGCCCACGACGTTCCGGGCGTACTCGATGACCATGCACTGGAGCCCCAGGCACAGCCCGAGCGTCGGGATCCCGTTCTCGCGGGTGTAGGTGAGCGCCCCGAGCTTGCCCTCGAGGCCCCGGATGCCGAAACCGCCGGGGATGCAGACGGCGTCGACGCCCTCGAGAGCCTTCTTCGCACCCTCCGGTGTCTGGCACTCGTCGGACGGGACCCACTTGATCGTGACCTTGGCCTTGTTGGCGAACCCGCCGGCGCGCAGCGCCTCGGTCACCGACAGGTACGCGTCGGGGAGGTCGATGTACTTGCCGACCAGCGCTACCTCGAGGTGGTGCTTGGGATTGTGGACGGCTTCGAGCAGCTTGTTCCACTTGGTCCAGTTGACGTCCTTGAACTTCAGGTCGAGCGCCTGCACGATGTACGCGTCGAGGCCCTGGGCATGGAGGGTCTTGGGGATGTCGTAGATGCTCGGTGCATCGGCCGCGTTCACGACGGCGTCGATGTCCACGTCGCACATGCGGCCGATCTTCTCGCGCATGGCGGCGGGTACCTCGCGGTCCGACCGGATGACGATGGCGTCGGGCTGGATACCGATGGAGCGCAGCATGGCCACGGAGTGCTGCGTGGGCTTGGTCTTCAGCTCCTGCGAGGGACCGATGTACGGCACCAGTGACACGTGGAGGAAGAAGACGTTGTTCCGGCCCACGTCCTGGCGGACCTGGCGGGCCGATTCGAGGAAGGGCTGCGACTCGATGTCGCCGACCGTGCCGCCGATCTCGGTGATGATGACGTCGGGTGCCTTCTTGCCGGGAGCGGCCTCGGCAGGCAGGCGCATGCGGCGCTTGATCTCGTCGGTGATGTGCGGGATGACCTGCACGGTGTCACCGAGGTACTCGCCCCGGCGTTCCTTGGCGATGACGGTCGAGTACACCTGACCGGTCGTGACGTTCGCCGACCCGTCGAGGTTCTCGTCGAGGAACCGCTCGTAGTGGCCGATGTCGAGGTCCGTCTCGGCGCCGTCGTCGGTCACGAAGACCTCGCCGTGCTGGAACGGGTTCATCGTGCCGGGATCCACGTTGAGATAGGGATCGAGCTTCTGCATGGTCACGGAGAGGCCGCGCGCCCTCAGGAGGTGACCCAGGCTGGATGCCGTCAGTCCCTTGCCGAGTGAGGAGGCCACGCCGCCAGTCACGAAGATGTGCTTGGTCGTTGCGGATTTCAGGAACCGGGAGTTTATTTGCTGCGCCACGGAGTTCAAGCCTATCACCGAGCAGTTGTACGGGCGGCATCGGCGAGGAGCTCCTCGGCGTGGGCACGCGCCGACGCCGAGTCCTCCTGGCCGGCGAGCATGCGCGCGAGTTCGCGCACGCGTTCGTCGTCGGGCAGTACCTCCACGTCGCTGGCGGTCACGCCTCCCCCTTCGCCGTCCCGGGAGACGTTCTTCGTCACGCGGATGTGGCGGGCGGCGAAGGCGGCCACCTGGGGCAGATGGGTCACCACGATGACCTGGACGTGTTCGGCGAGCATCGCGAGTCGGCGTCCGATCTCGACGGCGGCCTTGCCGCCCACGCCCGCGTCGACCTCGTCGAAGACGAAGGTCGGAACGGGGTCGACGGCCGCCAGGACGACCTCGATGGCCAGCATCACGCGCGACAGCTCACCGCCCGAGGCCCCCTTGCCCAGGGCGCGCGGGGCCGAGCCGGGATGCGGTTGCAGGTTGAACGTGATGTCGTCGGCCCCGTGGACGGTCAGCGCTTCGGCCGGCGTCACCTCGATCAGCAGCTGGGCGTCCGGCATCGCGAGGGCCGTGAGTTCGTCGCTGACCTTCGCCGCGAGGCTTTCCGCCGCCTCCCGCCGCAGCGAGGACACCGTATCGGCGAGCTCGTGGACCTGCCGGTCGAGCTCGACGATGACATCGTCGAGCTCCTCCACCCGGGACGAGTCGCCGCTGAGCTCGAGCAGTCGCTTCACGGCGTCCTCCTGCCAGGCCAGCACCTCGTCGATCGTGGGCGCGTACTTCCGGACCAGCACCGAGAGCGCCGCGCGGCGCGACTCGACCTCCTCGAGCCTGCCCGCACCCTCGCCGTCCAGGGCCGTCCCATAACCGGCGAGTTCCGCGGAGATGTCCGCGAGGAGGTAGCCCACCTCGGCGAGCCGCTCTGCCAGCTTGCCGAGGTCGGCGTCGTGCCCGCTGACCGCCTCGAGCTGGCGTCTGGCCTCGTCGACCAGCGACACGGCGTCGGCACTCGCGCCGATGTCCTCGGACACGAGCGCCTGGTGGGCCACGAGGGCCGCCGTGCGCAGCTCCTCGAGATTCCCGAGGCGCATGGACTCAGCCTTCAGCGCGGCGTCCTCCCCCGGCTGCGGCTCGAGGTCGCCGATCTCGGTCAGGGCCGCTTCCAGGCTCTCGGCCTCCCGCAGGCGCTCGCGTGCCTCGCTCCTCAGGCGGTCGCGTTCGGCGAGGGCATCGCGCCACCTCCGGAACGCGTCCCCGTAGGCCTGCAGGGCGTCCTCGAGGGTGGTCCCGCCGAACTTGTCGAGGGCCTGCCGCTGCGCGGGCGCACCCTTGAGCCGCAGCTGGTCGGATTGCCCGTGGACGACGACGAGCTCGTCGCCCAGCTCGGCGAGGACACCGACGGGGGCGGCCCGGCCGCCGACATACGCCCGGCTGCGGCCCTCGCTCGTGACGGTGCGGGCGAGGATCAGCTCGGCGACGCCGTCGTACTCCTCCAGGGCGGCTCCTGCCTCGGCGGCCCTCATGGCGGCGGGGCTGCGCGGATCGAGGCGCAGCACGGCCTCCGCCGAGGCCGACTTGGCGTTGAGCCGCACCGCGCCGGCGTCGGACCGCGCCCCCCGCAGCAGGCCCAGCGCGGTGATGACCATGGTCTTGCCCGCGCCGGTCTCACCGGTCACCACCGTCAGCCCCGGGCCCAGGCTGAGGGTCGCGTCGGTGATGACGCCGAGGTCGCGGATACGCATCTCCTCGATCATTGGGCTGATCCGTCCTGGTGTCTCACGGGGCCGCGCCAGCCCTGGATGGGGAGTTCGAACTTGTGCACGAGCCGCTCCGAGAACGGTGTCTGCCGGGTACGGGCGAGCCGCACGGGCCGCTCCGAGCGGCGCACCTCGACGCGGGCGCCAGGGGGCAGGTCGATGCTGCGCCGCCCGTCGCACCAGAGGACGCCTGCGGCGTCGGTGCGGGTGAGGAGCTCGACCGCGAGGACCGAGGTGGGCGCGACCACGAGCGGCTTCGCGAAGAGGGCGTGGGCACTGATGGGCACCATGAGCAGCGCCGCGACCTCCGGCCAGACGATGGGTCCGCCGGCGGAGAAGGCGTAGGCGGTGGAGCCGGTCGGAGTGGCCATGACCACGCCGTCGCACCCGAAGGAGCTGACGGGGAGGCCGTCCACCTCCATGACCACCTCGATCATGCGCTCACGGTCGGCCTTCTCGACGGCCACCTCGTTGAGCGCCCAGCTGCGTCCGAGCAGCGTGCCGCCGTGCCAGACCTCGACCTCGATGGTGGTCCGCTCCTCCACGGTGTAGCTGCGGTCCGCCACCCATCGCACCGTCTCCGCGAGGTCGGCTCGCTCGCTCTCGGCGAGGAATCCCACGTGCCCGAGGTTGACGCCCAGGAGCGGGATGTCGGCCTCCCGGACGAGTTCGGCGGCGCGCAGGATGGTGCCGTCACCGCCGAGGACCATCACGAGCTCCACGTCGCCGAAGTCGACGCCGTCACCGAGCGCTTCGGCCGGAGCGGCGAGGGCTCCGTACTCGGCCTGGATGTCGGCGAGTTCCTCGGGTCGCATGACCGGCTGGAGCCCCAGGTCGTTGAGGCGTGTGCACGCTTCCTGCGCCGCGACTATCGCGTTCCTGCGGCCGGTATGGGCGAGCACCAGGATTCGTCTACTCATCAAGCTCCGTCTGATCTATGGGTCGAGCCGTGCCGGGCGGTGGGAAGAGCGCATTCAGTGCCTGGTCGGTCAGCCGGTCCAGCTCCCCCTCGATCCTAGGCATCAATCCCGCCGGCGGCACCTTTGTCCACACGAAGTACTCGAGATTGCCGTCCTGTCCGGGCAGTTGGCTCTGCGCGAGTCCCGCGATCTCGGATCCGCATTCCAGGGCACTGCGCACCACCCCGGCCACGGCGCGGCGCCTGGCGTCACCGGAGGTGACGATGCCGAGCCGGTTGAGCCCGCTGCGGCCGACCTCGAACTGGGGTTTCACCATCAGGAGGAGGTCCCCGCCGTTCCCGGTGGCGCCGGTCAGTGCGGGCATGACGAGCCGAAGCGAGATGAAGGAGAGGTCGGCGACGGTGAGGTCCGCCCGGCCGCCGATGTCCGCAGGGTCCAGGTGGCGGACGTTCATCCCCTCGAAGACGTGCACGCGGGGGTCGTCGCGGAGTTGCTGGACGAGCTGACCGTGCCCGACGTCGACGGCGGCGACCTCGCGCGCGCCACGCCTCAGCAGGACGTCGGTGAAACCTCCGGTCGAGGCACCGGCGTCGAGGCACCGTTTGCCCGAGGGGTCCACCGCAGGGAAGGCGCGCAGTGCGCCGTCGAGCTTGGTGCCGGCACGACTGACGTAGTCCTCGCCGCGGTCCTCGACCAGCAGGGTGTCGGCCGGGAGGATCGGCGCGGAGGGTTTGCGCGCCACGACGCCCTCGCGGTACACGCGTCCCGCGCTGATCAGTTGTGCGGCGTGGGACCGTGACCGCGCGAGGCCGCGCGCCACGAGCTCCTGGTCAAGGCGAGCCATCGGCTCCTGCCCGGCGGAGCTGCTGCTCCGGGTTGAGCTGCCCGCTCAGGCGGTCGTGGACGTCGAGGAACACCGCGGCGTGCTCCGCCACGGGAAGGTCGGCCAGGACGTCGAGCTGGGCCAGGACCCGGCCGACCTGCGCGTCGCCCGGGTCGGCGTCGGACCCGGGGCCGAGTGCCTCCTGCGTGCCTCGGTCTGGCTCCTGGCCCGTCCCGCGGGGCGTATCCCGGGTTGCCTCGTGGGCCTCCTGCGCCGTCCGCTCCTGCCCGGGCCCGGTCATCGCCGTGCTCCCGGCCGGGCGGCACTCGTGAACTCGACGGACGGCGCGGCGCCCGGCACCGTGTGCGGGTGCGCGGACCACCAGGCGGCGCACGCCGCGCGCCAGCTGTCGACGTCGTCCTCGCGACCGCTGACGTGCACCGTCGAGGCCTGGACCCGGGCCACCGCTGCGCCGCAGGTGAAGGCATCGTCGTCGGCCGTGATCGCCGGGTATTCCTCGTAGAGCTCGGCGAGTGACGCGAGCAGGTAGTCCGGACGCTCCCCGACGTCCGCGGCGAGGGCCGTGCGGACGGTGTCCACCCCTGTCAGGACCAGGGCGGTCGCCATGCCTGCGCGGTTGCCACCGAGGATGTCCGTGTCGAGCCGGTCCCCCACCACGAGGGCGCGCGCGACGCCGGAGTGGCGTGCCGCGGTCTCGAACAGGGCAGCTCCGGGCTTGCCCGCGATCGACGGCGACTTCCCGGTGGCCGCGGCGACGGCCGCGACGAGCGTCCCGTTGCCCGGTGCGATGCCCCGCTCCTGCGGGATGGACATGTCCGTGTTCGTGGCCACCCAGGTGGCGCCGGCGGCGACGGCGTAAGCGGCCTCCGCCAGGTCCTTCCAACCCAACGCGGGCGAGAACCCCTGGATGACGGCGTCGGGCCGGTCCTGCGCCGAGGCGACGACCACGAGGCCCTGCGCACGGACCGCGTCCGCGAGGGTCTCGCTGCCCACGACGAGCACCGAGGATCCACCGGCCACCTGGCCGGCGAGCAGCTCGGCGCCGGCCAGGGCGGAGCCGAACACCTGGTGCGCGGTGGCGGGCGCACCGAGTTCCCGCAGATGGGCGGCGACCTCCTCCGAGGATCGCGATGCATTGTTGGTCACGTAGGCCAGGCTCTTGTCCTCGTCCGCCAGTCGCTGCAGGGCGTCCGTCGCCCCGGCGATCGCCCGGGGACCGGCGTAGACCACGCCGTCGAGGTCTGCGAGCACGCCGTCGAAGCCGTCGATCAGGCGCTCAGTCATCGACGACGTCCTCCTGACTCGCCTTGGCCCTGCTGGGGCGCTTGCGCTTCGGCGACGTCGCCTCGTCCGGGAGTGCCCCGCTGTCAGGCGCTGCGCCGGCCTGGTCCTCCGAACCCGATCCGGTCGGCTCGCCCGACTCCTCGCCTCGCCCCACCTCATCGGTCGCAGGGAGATCGGCTGTACCCGAGCCGTCCATGCTGAACAGCATCTCCGTCTGAAGGGCCTCGACCGGCGCCGACGTCTCACCGGCGGGCACTGCGTCCACGGGGACTGCTACGGGCTCGTCGGGGTCATCGGTGGCCGTGGGCGTCTCGGAGTCCGTTGCGTCGGCCGTGTCCGCGTCGGAGAACGTCATGTCGAGCGTCCCGGCAGCAGGTCGATCCTCACCCTGAGCGTCCAGATCGGCTTCGAGATCCAGGGACATGTCCCCCACCGGGTTCGGCTTCGGGCCCCCCGCTGGGTCAGATCCTGCGACCACGGAGATCTCGCCTGGGGCGTCGCTTGCATCGATGTCGATCGCACCCTCGCCGGTGTCCATGTCATCCGCACCGTCGCCGGCGTCGTCAGCAGCTGTCGGCGCACACTCGGCATCACCAGTCGTCACGCCGTTCCCGGGCTGAGCCTGCCCGTCCGTCGGGACTTCGACGGTGACCTCGGTCGCGTCGTCGTCGGCCGGACCGGTGGGCGCGTCCGGGGTGTTCGTACCGAGGACTTCCGAGACCTTCGGTACGGGCAGCGGAGCCGGGTCGTCGTCCTCACCCAGATCGATGATGTCGGGTTCCAGATCGTCATCGAGCCCGAGCGCTTTCTCCGCCACCCCGGCCTGGCGGCGCCACGTGTCGGACTCGCTCGAGCGACCGGCGGCATCGAGTGCGGCGGCATAGGCGCGGAACAGGCGCGGGCTGAAGGAGAAGGCACGGTGCAGGTCGAGCTGCGGGATCTCCAGCGCGGCCACTGCGGCATCGAGCTGACCCAGATCGCCTCGCGCACCGGACACCACCATGGCGAGTTCGGCCTTACCCGCCGTATCGAGTGATTCGGCTTCCTCACTGCGCGCGAGATCCAGGGCGCGGTCAGGGCGACCCAGGCCCCGCTCGCAATCCGCCATCACGGGAAGGTGCACATTGGATCCGCTGATCCGGCGGAACGTCCTGAACTCCCGGAGCGCTTCCCCGTAGTGGCCGGCCGCGTAGGCCGTCAGGCCGACGGCCTCGCGGACCGCCGCCAGTCGTCCGCCGCGCCGACTCGCGGCAAGGGCATGCTGGAACGCCAGCTCGGGGTCGATGTCGATCAGTCGACCCGCCATCACGAGGTGCTTCGCCACCCAGAGAGCGCTGCGCTCCTCGAGGTTGCGAACCTGCGCGCGGGTCACCCGGTCGAGCTCGTCCCCCTTGACGTCCTCGTCGATCTCGGGTGAACGTTCGCGATCGGGCCGGTTCGCACTCCGCAGGTCCCGCGCATTGTGTGTCCGCGGCGCTTCAGGCGTGCCACCTCCCGAGCGGTTGCCCCGTCGATCGTCGTTCCGGCGTTCGACGCTGGGACCCCGGTCCTGGCGATCCGCAGGACGGCGGAAGGATGTGCTGCGGTCGGACGACCGACGCTGATCGCCCTGACCGTCCGCCGACGACCGGGACTGCCAGGGACGCTCGCGGCCCTCACCGGACCTGGTGCCCGGCGCGCCGCCTCTTCCTGCATGGCCGGACTGCCTGTCGGCGGCCGATCCGGAGGCCGATGCGCCACGGGAGGCCGAACCGCGCAGCTGCGCGCCTCTGCCGTCCTCGGTGCCACCCCGCGGACGGTCCGAGGAACGCGGCGCCGGCCGGCCGGAGTTCTGCCCCGTGCGATCGCCCCAGCGTTGACCGGAAGCCTGCCGGTCCTGTCCCGGCCGTCCGTCGCGGGAGTAACCCGGGCGCTCCCGCTGCTTGTCCTGACCGTCGCGACCGTAGCTGCCACCGGCGCGGTCGGCACCGCGCGCCTCCGACTGCCCTTTCCATACGGGTCTGCCGCCTGAGGAGGGTCCGCCGCTGCTCGACCCACGGAAACCACCCTCGGTGCGGGCGCCACGGCGATCACCGCCGGCCGCCGACCGCTGCCCTCCTGCGCTCTCCTGCGAGCGACTCCCGCGGTAGGGCCGATCCGTTCCCGCCTCGTTACGGTCCTTGGAGCGGTTGTCACTTCCACGGGATGCCGGTGGCCGGGACCCTTGGCCGCCAGACTTCGAGCCCCACGAGTGGCGACGCTCCGTTTGTCCGGACCCTCCCTGACCTCGGTCCGACGCGCCTCCCGACTGGCGGGGGTCCCCGTCTCGTCCAGTGGTGTGCTCCTGCTCAGCCATGGCAGCGCGGTCCTCTCATCAGGTGCCGGCACATCTCGCCGACGGGTCTCTATTCTGCTGTGGGTGCTACTGATCTATGGAACCACGAAGCATCGGGCTCCACTTCATCGTGATGGCGTGTACTGCCCGATGTGATTCATGCCTCCACAACCAGTCCTGGGACCAACGCGGCGCCGCGCCTGATGTGTGGGGTTTGGTGGTTAACGGGGAAGAGGCCCCACCGTGGTGGGGCCTCTTGCCTGTAATGGTTGTCCGGCGGTGTCCTACTCTCCCACACTCTCTCGGGTGCAGTACCATCGGCGCTGTGGGTCTTAGCTTCCGGG
>NZ_PPTH01000003.1 GCF_002954225.1 Arthrobacter ruber | reverse complement strand
GGGGGATTAGTGGCGAACGGGTGAGTAACACGTGAGTAACCTGCCCTTGACTCTGGGATAAGCCTGGGAAACCGGGTCTAATACTGGATACGACCTTCTGGCGCATGCCATGTTGGTGGAAAGCTTTTGTGGTTTTGGATGGACTCGCGGCCTATCAGCTTGTTGGTGGGGTAATGGCCTACCAAGGCGACGACGGGTAGCCGGCCTGAGAGGGTGACCGGCCACACTGGGACTGAGACACGGCCCAGACTCCTACGGGAGGCAGCAGTGGGGAATATTGCACAATGGGCGCAAGCCTGATGCAGCGACGCCGCGTGAGGGATGAAGGCCTTCGGGTTGTAAACCTCTTTCAGTAGGGAAGAAGCCGCTCCTTTTTGGGGGTGGTGACGGTACCTGCAGAAGAAGCGCCGGCTAACTACGTGCCAGCAGCCGCGGTAATACGTAGGGCGCAAGCGTTATCCGGAATTATTGGGCGTAAAGAGCTCGTAGGCGGTTTGTCGCGTCTGCCGTGAAAGTCCGGGGCTTAACTCCGGATCTGCGGTGGGTACGGGCAGACTAGAGTGCAGTAGGGGAGACTGGAATTCCTGGTGTAGCGGTGAAATGCGCAGATATCAGGAGGAACACCGATGGCGAAGGCAGGTCTCTGGGCTGTAACTGACGCTGAGGAGCGAAAGCATGGGGAGCGAACAGGATTAGATACCCTGGTAGTCCATGCCGTAAACGTTGGGCACTAGGTGTGGGGGACATTCCACGTTTTCCGCGCCGTAGCTAACGCATTAAGTGCCCCGCCTGGGGAGTACGGCCGCAAGGCTAAAACTCAAAGGAATTGACGGGGGCCCGCACAAGCGGCGGAGCATGCGGATTAATTCGATGCAACGCGAAGAACCTTACCAAGGCTTGACATGAACCGGAATGATGCAGAGATGTGTCAGCCACTTGTGGCCGGTTTACAGGTGGTGCATGGTTGTCGTCAGCTCGTGTCGTGAGATGTTGGGTTAAGTCCCGCAACGAGCGCAACCCTCGTTCCATGTTGCCAGCGGGTTATGCCGGGGACTCATGGGAGACTGCCGGGGTCAACTCGGAGGAAGGTGGGGACGACGTCAAATCATCATGCCCCTTATGTCTTGGGCTTCACGCATGCTACAATGGCCGGTACAAAGGGTTGCGATACTGTGAGGTGGAGCTAATCCCAAAAAGCCGGTCTCAGTTCGGATTGAGGTCTGCAACTCGACCTCATGAAGTTGGAGTCGCTAGTAATCGCAGATCAGCAACGCTGCGGTGAATACGTTCCCGGGCCTTGTACACACCGCCCGTCAAGTCACGAAAGTTGGTAACACCCGAAGCCGGTGGCCTAACCCCTTGTGGGAGGGAGCCGTCGAAGGTGGGACCGGCGATTGGGACTAAGTCGTAACAAGGTAGCCGTACCGGAAGGTGCGGCTGGATCACCTCCTTTCTAAGGAGCGCCTCAGGTTCATGTGCCCGTCCCAAGTGTCGGGTGTGTGGTCTGCAGGAGTCAGCCCATAGCGCGGGCGTTTGTTCCGCGGTGGGTGCTCATGGGTGGAATATCAATGAATAGGTTTCGCTGCTGGTGTTGGCCGGCTCGAGTACGCCTGGTCGTGGTTCCTGGTGCTGTCCCTTCCTGTTGGTGGGGGTGGCCGGGGGTCATGGTGGGGTTGGAAAGGGTTGGTTGGTGCGTGGTGGTGGTGATCGTTTGGCACACTGTTGGGTCCTGAGATAACAGGGCTCTTATTTGTCGTTCTCCGGTGTTCGTGCGGGGTTCGGTGGGTGGGATCCGGTTGTTTCTGGTTTCCCGTGCAGGTCCTGCTTGTCCCGTTGGTGGGGTGGGTGGGGGTGTGACGGGGTTGTTGGTTGAGAACTGCATAGTGGACGCGAGCATCTTAAAAAGAAGCAATTTCTAAGATAAATCTGGTTTCGGACGTCATGTTCGGGCCTGGTTTTCTCGATATGTTTTTGATCTTAGTGGTCAAGTTTTTAAGGGCACACGGTGGATGCCTTGGCATCAGGAGCCGAAGAAGGACGTGGGAATCTGCGATAAGCCTGGGGGAGTTGATAACCGAACTTTGATCCCAGGATGTCCGAATGGGGAAACCCCGCCCGGCGCGCGAGTGACCGGGTGACCCGTATCTGAACACATAGGGTACGTGGAGGGAACGTGGGGAAGTGAAACATCTCAGTACCCACAGGAAGAGAAAACAATAGTGATTCCGTCAGTAGTGGCGAGCGAACGCGGATCAGGCTAAACCAGTGGTGTGTGATAGCCGGCGGGCGTTGCATCACTGGGGTTGTGGGACTTTCCGTTCCAGTTCTGCCGGACTGGTGAAATGAGTGCGTGCGTATAGGTGAACGGGTTTGAAAGCCCGGCCGGAGAGGGTGTTAGTCCCGTAACCGTAATGCGTGACGCCGTTTGGAGAGGATCCCAAGTAGCACGGGGCCCGAGAAATCCCGTGCGAATCTGCCAGGACCACCTGGTAAGCCTAAATACTCCCTGATGACCGATAGCGGACCAGTACCGTGAGGGAAAGGTGAAAAGTACCCCGGGAGGGGAGTGAAATAGTACCTGAAACCGTGTGCCTACAAACCGTCGGAGCAGACTTGTATCTGTGACGGCGTGCCTTTTGAAGAATGAGCCTGCGAGTTAGTGTTACGTCGCGAGGTTAACCCGTGTGGGGAAGCCGTAGCGAAAGCGAGTCTGAATAGGGCGGACAAAGTGGCGTGATCTAGACCCGAAGCGAAGTGATCTACCCATGGCCAGGTTGAAGCGACGGTAAGACGTCGTGGAGGACCGAACCCACTTCAGTTGAAAATGGAGGGGATGAGCTGTGGGTAGGGGTGAAAGGCCAATCAAACTTCGTGATAGCTGGTTCTCCCCGAAATGCATTTAGGTGCAGCGTTGCGTGTTTCTTACCGGAGGTAGAGCTACTGGATGGCTAATGGGCCCTACAAGGTTACTGACGTCAGCCAAACTCCGAATGCCGGTAAGTGAGAGCGCAGCAGTGAGACTGTGGGGGATAAGCTTCATAGTCGAGAGGGAAACAGCCCAGACCACCAACTAAGGCCCCTAAGCGTGTGCTAAGTGGGAAAGGATGTGGAGTTGCCCAGACAACCAGGAGGTTGGCTTAGAAGCAGCCACCCTTGAAAGAGTGCGTAATAGCTCACTGGTCAAGTGATTCCGCGCCGACAATGTAGCGGGGCTCAAGTACACCGCCGAAGTTGTGGCATTCACATAGATCCCAAGCCGGAGACTTGCTCTCTTGGTTCAAGGATGTGGATGGGTAGGGGAGCGTCGTGTGGGCAGTGAAGTCGCGGTGGAAACCAGCGGTGGAGCCTACACGAGTGAGAATGCAGGCATGAGTAGCGAAAGACGGGTGAGAAACCCGTCCGCCGAATGATCAAGGGTTCCAGGGTCAAGCTAATCTGCCCTGGGTAAGTCGGGACCTAAGGCGAGGCCGACAGGCGTAGTCGATGGACAACGGGTTGATATTCCCGTACCGGCGAAGAACCGCCAATACTGATCGAGGGACACTAACCGCCAGAAGCATGACCGCCCACCCTTGTGGTGACGTGGTTTTTTGCCGATCGCGGGACCTGATCTCGGGAGGTAAGCGTATTAACAGGTGTGACGCAGGAAGGTAGCCAAGCCGGGCGATGGTAGTCCCGGTCTAAGGATGTAGGGCAGGGCGTAGGCAAATCCGCGTCCTCGTGTTCAGTCACAGGCCTGAGATCTGATGGGACCCCCGCAAGGGGGAATTTGGTGATCCTATGCTGCCGAGAAAAGCATCGGCGCGAGGTTCCAGCCGCCCGTACCCCAAACCGACACAGGTGATCAGGTAGAGAATACTAAGGCGATCGAGAGAATTATGGTTAAGGAACTCGGCAAAATGCCCCCGTAACTTCGGGAGAAGGGGGGCCCCAACTGTGATGGCGACTAGCTCGCCGGAGCGGATCGGGGCCGCAGAGACCAGGGGGAAGCGACTGTTTACTAAAAACACAGGTCCGTGCGAAGTCGCAAGACGATGTATACGGACTGACTCCTGCCCGGTGCTGGAAGGTTAAGAGGACCGGTTAGTTTCACGCTTGCGTGGGACGAAGCTGGGAATTTAAGCCCCAGTAAACGGCGGTGGTAACTATAACCATCCTAAGGTAGCGAAATTCCTTGTCGGGTAAGTTCCGACCTGCACGAATGGAGTAACGACTTCCCCGCTGTCTCAACCATAAACTCGGCGAAATTGCAGTACGAGTAAAGATGCTCGTTACGCGCAGCAGGACGGAAAGACCCCGAGACCTTCACTATAGTTTGGTATTGGTGTTCGGTGTGGCTTGTGTAGGATAGGTGGGAGACTGTGAAGCGTGGACGCCAGTTCACGTGGAGTCATCGTTGAAATACCACTCTGGTCACTCTGGATATCTAACTTCGGCCCGTAATCCGGGTCAGGGACAGTGCCTGATGGGTAGTTTAACTGGGGCGGTTGCCTCCTAAAAAGTAACGGAGGCGCCCAAAGGTTCCCTCAGCCTGGTTGGCAATCAGGTGGCGAGTGTAAGTGCACAAGGGAGCTTGACTGTGAGAGAGACATCTCAAGCAGGGACGAAAGTCGGGACTAGTGATCCGGCGGCACATTGTGGAATGGCCGTCGCTCAACGGATAAAAGGTACCTCGGGGATAACAGGCTGATCTTGCCCAAGAGTCCATATCGACGGCATGGTTTGGCACCTCGATGTCGGCTCGTCGCATCCTGGGGCTGGAGTAGGTCCCAAGGGTTGGGCTGTTCGCCCATTAAAGCGGTACGCGAGCTGGGTTTAGAACGTCGTGAGACAGTTCGGTCCCTATCCGCTGCGCGCGCAGGAAATTTGAGAAGGGCTGTCCTTAGTACGAGAGGACCGGGACGGACGAACCTCTGGTGTGTCAGTTGTACTGCCAAGTGCACCGCTGATTAGCTACGTTCGGATGGGATAACCGCTGAAAGCATCTAAGCGGGAAGCCTGCTTCAAGATGAGATTTCCATACACCTAGAGTGTGAGAGGCCCCCAGCCAGACCACTGGGTTGATAGGCCGGACGTGGAAGCAGGGACTAAAGACCTGTGAAGCTGACCGGTACTAATAAGCCGATAACTTACACCACACACCCACCCCCACCAGGGACGGGAACGAGGACCACGAAGAGGAACACACCGGGCAACCGGGTGAAACCCTCCTCACGGACACTCCAACCCACCACCCCTCGGTGACACACGGGGAGGGTGAAGATCGAATGCTACGCGTCCACTATGCGGTTCCCAACCAACAACAGGAACCACAACTGAATACTGTTACATCCAGCACGATTGATGTAACCCACCAGACTTACCACCCACCCCCACCAGGGACACCAGGGACACTCCACACGAGCACCCCGG
>NZ_PPTH01000002.1 GCF_002954225.1 Arthrobacter ruber | reverse complement strand
CGCCGATGGTACTGCACCCGAGAGAGTGTGGGAGAGTAGGACACCGCCGGACAACCATTACAGGCAAGAGGCCCCACCCCACGGTGGGGCCTCTTCCCCCGTTAACCACCAAACCCACCCCCACAGGCACAGGCACAGGCACAGGCACGGTGCCGGCACGGGCACACGGGCACACCCCACACCCGCACCTCGCACACCCACCCCACCCGCACCTCACAGCCACATCGGGCATCTCGGGCGCGGCGCCGCGTTAGTGCCCGGAGGCACTGCCACACCGACACGGCACACCGACACGGCATACCGACACAGCACCGCCGGCCGCCGACACCACCCCCGGAACCGTACTCGCGGCACCCGACCACACCACCATCACCCCCGGAACCGCCTGCCTGAGCCCCCCTCCCAGGACCCATCGCCACCCCCAGGACCGCACCCCCGGGACTCACCACACCCGACGGAGCTGACACCCATCAAGCACCGGTCGGCAGCCATAACACCCGCCACCGAACCCGCCGGAACGCTGGTTTGGGCTGGCGGATCGAGTCATCCGGGTTGAGAGCACTGCTGGTGGCGTGTGCATTGCTCGATCCGATGTGGCTCGAGGTGGTTACGTCAGCTCAGGGGAGTGCCGTTACCACGCACCGGAGAAGATGGAGCCCTGAGGTGAGACCTTCCGACGGCATGGATCGCAGTTGTATTGTGATGGCGTGATCGTCCCCAACATCGCCCAGAGCGCCGTGGCAGTCGCGGATCACTATGACGAGCTCGATCCGATCTACCGTCGGGTGTGGGGCGAGCATGTCCACCACGGGCTGTGGGTGACGGGGCGCGAAACGCCCTCCGAGGCCGTCGAGGCGCTGAGCAGCAGTGTCGCCGATCGGCTGCACCTCGTGCCCGGTGAAGCCTGCGTCGACATCGGCTGTGGCTATGGCTCCACGGCAAGGCAGCTCGCGAGGACACACGGGGTCCGTGTTATCGGCTTCACGCTTTCCGCTGAGCAGGCTCACTACGCTGCCAGGCAGCCCGCGGCCGACGTGGAAATCCACCTGCGTGACTGGCTCGTCAATGGGATGAGTGACGCGTCTGTCAGTGCCGCGTGGGCGATCGAGTCGAGCGAGCACATGGTCGACAAGCCGGCGTTTTTCGCCGAGGCTTATCGAGTGCTGTCGCCTGGCGGTCGTTTTGTCGTCTGCGCCTGGCTTGCGGAGAGCGATAGCAGCAAGTGGAAGGTTCGCCATCTCCTCGAGCCGATCTGCCGCGAAGGGCGCCTGCCCTCGATGGGCACTCGCGAGGAATATGAGGCGATGGCAATCGCCGCGGGCTTCGAGATTGTCGGCTACGAGGATGTCAGCCGCCAGGTCGCCCGGACATGGACCATCTGCGCCCGTCGTGCTGTGAGGGCCCTGCTCCTCGACCGTGAGGCCCGTCGCCTCGCCATCGGCGGCCGCAACCGCGTGTTTCTTCTGACCCTTCCCCGCCTGATCCTGGCCTACCGCACAGGTGCGATGCGCTATGGCATATTCACACTGTCGAAGAAGAGGGAGAACGGAACCTGAGGCGGCTTCTCGCCGTCCTGGGTCAGGCGCTGCGGAACTTCAGTCACGAGGGCATCGCCCAGCAGTCCTGGTGTCGTGCGTCCACGCACACTGCAGTAGGGGCAGCAATCATGCGCACGGCCCTGCGGACGCCGACGGGTCGACCGCCGTGCTCCGCCGTCACTGCTTCTCGGTGAAACCGGCGGGTCTGTGCATTCCACCGTGATCCAGCGCTGACCTCAAGGCAGCGCGACGGCGTTCCCGGATCAGTACGGGCGCAGGGTGACCAACCAAGCGGACGTTCAGCGGAGAATCACGCTGCTGGCCGGCCGTCGATCCCACGTCGGCCAGGCATCGTCCCGGTCGTGGTGAATTCGGTGAGGAGCCGGAATCCCGACCTGTCGACAGAACCGTGGGTGGCTACAAGAACAACCACTCCGACGCAGGCCTCCCGATCGAGTCCGATCCAACTGCTGAATCCGCCGGTGCTGCCGTTGTGCCAGGTGACTTTGCGTCCCCGGTGGTCGACGACGAGCCATCCCGCACCGATGCCCACACCGGGAACGCAATCCGCGGACGGTTCGAGCGCGGACAGGCCCCGAGCTGTCCCGTCAAGCACTGAACGAAGAAAGCTGACCATCGTGCTGACCGACGCGCGGACGCCCCCTGCGGGCGCCACGGCTTCACCGACCCATGCCTGCATGCTGCGCCCGAGGCGATTGACTCCCCTCACGTCCGTCGGACCAAGGTCCGCCACGCACGTGGGCGCGGAGAAGTCGGAGCCCAGAACGTCCTGAACGAGTTCCCCATAACTACTGCCGGCCGCCTTCGCCACTGCATGACCCAGTAGCTGGAATCCTAGATTCGAGTATCTGAATCGCCGAGTCCCGAGATGCACGTCGCGCGTCTGTTTCAGGAGGTCGGTCAACGAATCGCCGTATGGGTTCTCACCATGGACCCACAGTTTCAGGGTGCGCCGCAGCGGATGCATCCCGGGCGCTAGACGGGGAAGCCCTGAGCGGTGGATAGCCAGGGAACTCAGAGGAACCGCACCCACCTCGCCAGCGGGGTCCAGCGGGAGGAGATCGCCGAGCACAGTCTTCTGCGAGATGAGGCCGCGGTCCAGGGCATCGCCGTACACCATGCCGGTGAGCACCTTCGAGATCGACCCGATCTCGAAAGAGGAGTGACGGTCCGTGCCCCTCGTCGCTGTCATATCACCGTCAGGGGTGACCACAGCGACAGCTGCCACTGGCGATCGGACTGCCCCGGTCGCGGCACGCACAAGGTCGGCGTGCCCGGTCCATCCACTGTTCACCGCAACTCTCCTGTCGCCATGCCGGTAGTGACTGTCCTGGTGAGTGCGACCCCTCCACCTTCTAGTGTTCGCCAAGGTTCATCCATGGGGCCGCTCGGTCCATTATTGTCGGCTCCCTCCCTCTGTTGTCAACACATGTTGACCTCTTTGGTCGACGGGCGCGGTCAGAGCTGCTCTTCCTGGGGAGCTCTGAAGCGGGCGTCGATTGTTGTGCCAACGCGAGGAGGGCGCGTCATCCTCCAGGTGAGACGCACAACGTCTCGGGCGAGCTGGAGGCACTACCAGTTGGAGGCGCTGTTGCCCGGGGCCAACAGTGTTGGAAGGCCTGACATCGGGGACCCAGGGGGAGTTGATTGCGGGTGACGGACGTAACGGCCGGCCGGTTTGCCCGCCGGTCGTCCGCCCTGTATTGTTTATCGAGTTGCCCCGAGAGGGCAACCAACCCCTTCGAAATTAGCGGTCACTTCGTGCGCTCTCAAGTGAGAACGAAAATGACCGTCATTTGGCACGGGATTGTCCGGTTGAATACTCATATGCAGGCACTAAGCCAAAGCGGAGGATTTGACAAGGAAAAAGAAGATGAAATAAGCTGTGAACACAACGGCGAAGGAAAGTGGGCCGAGAAAGCGTGAAAGCGCTGGTCCTGCAAGTAATCGAATGTTTCTGTTGTTTGAGAACTCAATAGTGTGCCAAGTTTGTTGATACCGATTGTTTTTTGATTGGTTGAATTTGCTGGTTGCCGCACCTCGTGTGGTGGCTGGT
>NZ_PPTH01000001.1 GCF_002954225.1 Arthrobacter ruber | reverse complement strand
GCCGTTGATGGTCGCGTGGGCTCCGGAGCCAGCGGTCCAGGTGACCGCTCCGCCCTGGAAGTTCTGGTAGCAGCCGCCCGCGACGAGACCGCACACCACTCCCGAGGTCGCGGCACCGAGCTCAGGAGTACGCGCCGCCACAGCACCGATCGCCGACCCCGCCCCCGACTGCCCGTTGCGCGCAAAGGACTGGAGGGTGGCCATGCTCCCCGGCCACTGGTTCCAGTCCCCGATGACCGGTCCCTCGCTGGTGTACTGCCACAAGTCGTATCCCGACCATCCTGCTGGCATCCTGCCCGGTCCGGCGTTGCTGTAACTCGCCAGGTGCAAGGGGTGGTTCCCGAAAGCGGTCGACCGGCCGGTGCAGGTATCCCACCAGTCCGTTGTCGTGTAGATCATGGGCACGCGACCGGTACGAGCGAGGACCGTGTTGGAGAAGTCTCGGATCCAGGTCACCATTTGTGCCGGGGACATATTGTAGCAGGCGTTACCGAGGGACGGATATGGGTTGTACTCGACGTCGAGCAAGGGTGGAAGCGTCCGTCCGTCTGATGACCAACCGCCTCCATTATTGATGAAGTAGTTTGCCTGCTGACTTCCTGAGCTGACGCTGGGGATAGCAAAGTGGTAGGCGCCACGAAGCATTCCTACATTGGACGAGCCGTTGTACTGGGCGTCGAAGAACGGGTTCCGGTAGTTGGTGGACTCGGTTGCTTTCGTATAGGCAAAACGCGCTCCCTGATTCCAAGCAGACTGCCAGTTGACAGTACCTTGATGGCTGCTGACATCGACTCCGAGTACCCCGCCCGGCTTCCAGTAGTTGACAGCCGCGAGCCCTTCCTGCCCTTCTGGCGCGGTGTTGCTCGTACTTTCCTCGGGCGCCGGCACTTGGGCATCACCCGTGCGGGAGAGTCGTCGGACTCCTTGACCGAGGGACGCGCCGTCCGCGTCCATCTCGGTAGCCAGTGCCCTTGAATTGGCAAGCATCTGCTCGGCGGTGAGGGCTTCGCCACTGCTCGTCGTCAGCGGGGCAATCACAGATGCCGACGGCGTAGAAAGAGCTTGCTTCGTGACATCCTGGGCATCTGATGTCGCCCCGGAATCCTGCGTGGTCGCGGGGAAGTTCGGCTGTGTCTGCGCGGCCGCCACGCTGGGGTTAAGGATGATTGCGGTGCTCAAGGCAATGAGCGCTGCTGCCGTCCTGACTCTCATGGGTTTCACGAAGATCTCCAGGGTCTAGTTGTAGCGGATGGTGGTGCCGTTGGTGGGTGTCCAGGTGAGGGTGCCACCTTGGAAGGTTTGGGTGCAGCGACTGGTGGTGCAGGTTTCGTTGTTGGTG